>NZ_JAEKEU010000013.1:0-25102 GCF_016650935.1 Bacillus sp. TH25
CCGCTCTTTTGAGAAATGTATTTTTAAATGCTTCCTCTGACTCAGACCAGTTTTCGGATAACCGTCCCACAGACTGCACATTGACATCGAAAGAGATTTTATCCCCTTTAACATGGGGCGTAATTTTACTTTCCATGATTTCATAATGTGCGTATCAATAAGATCTTTATCTGACAGCCCTTCTACAAAAACTAGCACAGCCCGGATGCTAGTCCCGCCGATATTAAACTCTCGACAATAAACGTCCGAGTTATCAAGAGCTTGTTTTTTTATGACCTCTAAATCTAAGTTGAAATCTCCTGTAAAATAATCTTCAGAAACCTTTGTCGCGTTATTCTCATATGTATTTCCTTGTTCTTGGCTTTGATTAACTATTGAATCCTGCGCTTTCACCTTCATCACTCTTTCTCAAAAAACTCCCTATACTAATCTTCTAATATTTATTCTCACTTAAATGTCCCGTATGGTTCGTTAGATTATTCTTTTTCTAATGTGCGAATCCAACTAAAAAATCTTGAAATTATATATGGAATGAAAAGTACGATAAAGGCTTGTATAAAAACTTTCCACTCAGGTACATACAAAACAATCTTGTCCCACATTTTTATCATCCTATAACAAGACATAATTTTAGAAATTCCTCACTCAATTGGAATTTCTTACGAATTATTATGTCTGATAAGAAAAATTTTAATGCACTTAAAACCTCCTCATACATTTCCTTTATATTTTTCGTTACATATTCAAAATAATCATTCTTTATCAGACCAATAAATAAAAAATAAGGTTGCCTTAAAATCAGTTTTACTGACCTTATCGGCAACCTTATTTTATAAAGTATCTTCTTTTTGTAATTGCTTTTCCTCTTTCCAAAGTTTTCCTGGCCAAAAAGCGAAGCGTCCTAAAACGACTGTAATTGCAGGCACTAACAGTGGTCTTACAATAAATGTATCTAGCAGTACACCGATTGCTGTCACAATACCGAATTGAACTAAAACTTGAATTGGCAATGTACCTAATACTGCAAATGTTCCTGCTAAAATTAAACCTGCGGATGTAATTACACTACCTGTTTGTATAACACCATTTTTAACTGATTCTAAATGATTTTGTTTCTTTTTATTCTTCCATATTTCAGAAACCATAAAGATATTATAATCCTCTCCTAAAGCAACTAAAAATACGAATGCATATAACGGTATCGCACCTTGTATCGCGGGAGCTCCCATACCGAAATGCAGTAAAATCCAGCCTGCTCCTAATGCAGAGAAGAAAGATAAAACGACAGTTACAATTAAGTAAATCATCGCAACGATTGAACGTAAATACACGAGTAAAAGTAAAGCGATGATACTAATCATAACCGGAATAATAACCGCTTCATCCCGTTCAGTAATTTGCTTTGTATCATATAAGGAAGCTGTTTCTCCGCCAATCCATAAATGATTCTCAGCTTTACTAATCCCTTCATCTTTTAATACCTTTTCTACACTATTTTTCAATTCAGGGATTTGATCTAGTGCTTCAATTGAGTATGGGTTTTCCGCTAAAGAAACTTCATACATTTGCAATTGATTATTTTCTTTTCCCTTCATTGGCTCTTTCACTTTATTAACAAAAGATAATTTCTCTATTTCTTGTTTAATAGGTAAATCTTTTCCCTTTGAATCAACTACAATCTTTACTGGTGCTAATTCTCCTGCTGAAAAATGATCCGTAATTAATGTAAATCCTTCACGTGATGGCATATCTTTCGGGAATGATTCTAATAAATCGTACGTGTATTGAATACGTGGTACAAATGAAGCCAATCCTCCTAATAAAAATACAGTTAGCATAATAATTGTCCACGGTTTACGTACAACAATATCCCCAAGCTTTTTACTAAAGGTCCCCTTTGTAGTTTTTACTTTTAAAACTTTCTTTTTCGCAAACTCTTCATTCATTGCAGTTGTTCTCGGTATGAATGGGAAGAATGCAACTCTACCAAAAATCAATAAAAATGCCGGAAGAATTGTTAATGCAGCGATTCCCATTATGAAAACAGCAACACTAAATGGTACTGCAAATCGATGAAAGGCTCCATAATGTGCAAGTAATAATGTTCCTAATCCAAGTACGACAGTTAATGCACTCATTATAATTGCCCCGCCAGATGCTTTAATCGCTAGTTGCAGTGCTTTATATTTACTTTCTTCTTCTAGTAAATACTCCCTATATCTCGAAATTAAAAATAGACAATAGTCTGTTCCAGCGCCAAACAATAATACTGTCATTATTGATATCGCTTGGGCATCTACTTTAATCCATCCATGATCGGCCAAAAAACCAAGTGTAGGACTTATAATACCGTACGCAAATCCAACGACAATTATAGGCAAAATCGCTAAAATCGGTGAACGGTACAGTAAAATTAATAAAACCAATACTAGTAGTACAGTAGCAACTAATAATTTCACATCAGCTTGACTGAATAAACTTACCGCATCCGTTTGAATACCTACAGGTCCAGATAATCGAAGATGTAAACCAGAGTCAGTAATTTTTTGTTTGAACGGATCTTCATCCACTTTACTATTCACTATTTTTCGTAACTCTTCTAAATTACCTTTTAATATATCCGTTCCAGCAGATTTATTAAAAAATATTGGTGTAACAAATGATGTACCATCTTTTGATGCACTTTTTGATAATACTTGCTCTGGAATTGTATCAAATGGTGGTAATGTTGATTGTTCTTTTAAAGGACTGGCCTTTAATTCTTTATAAACGTCTTGTATGAGTTTATAATCCTTTGACTGTAATCCACCATCTCGATGCCATACTACTAACAACGGATTTCCTGCATTATTAGGAAATTCTTTTTTCATAAGTGCTTCAGCTTGCTGTGACATAGCTGTTTCAGGTAAATTTTTCGGATTCGGTTCTTTCATACTGTTTACTTGTGGCAACGTAAATGAAAGTACTAATGTAATAAGAATCCAAATCGATAAAGTCATCCATTGCGTATTCTTCCCTGCTACAAGCTTCCCTAACATATGTAACGGGTGCTTTTTCATAAAAACCCACCTTCCTTTTTCCCTCCAATATTAATTATATATACCAGTCGGTTAATTAATCAAGAATGATTAAACAATTATGTTATAATTATCTCAATCATAAATGTCAGGAGCGAATGTATTTGGAACAAAAACAACGTCCTCTCGGAAGGCCTCGTCAAAATAAAAATACAAAATCTACAAAAGAAATCATTTTAGAAGTTGCAACTAGGTTATTTCTCACTCAAAATTATCAAGTTGTTTCGATGGATGAGGTCGCGAAAGAATGTGGTGTTACAAAAGCAACCGTCTACTATTACTATTCAACAAAAGCGGATTTATTTACCGCTACTATGATTCAAATGATGATAAGAATCAGAGAAAATATGGATCAAATCCTCTCTACAAATAAGACTTTGGAAAAAAGATTATTGGACTTTGCTACAGTATACTTACACGCAACGATAGATATTGATATGAATAATTTTATGAAAGATGCAAAACTCTCTTTATCTGAAGAGCAATTAAAGGAATTAAAAAATGCCGAAGATGACATGTATGAAGTATTGGAAAAAGCACTTGACAATGCGATGGACCTTGAAGAAATACCTAAAGGGAATCCAAAATTAGCTGCCCATGCGTTCGTAGCTTTATTATCAATCGGGAATTTTAAAGATGAGAATCACAATCCTATTCTTGCAAATATAGATGAATTAGCAAAACAAATCGTTTCGTTTTATTGGAATGGGTTAAGTCATCAAAATTAAATTGATTATATTTAATAAAGAGCACGTTTGAAATTCCTTCCAACATGCTCTTTATTAATTTAAGGGTTTTATTTATATACTAGCAATTAGATTATACTTTAGCACCGATTAACAAAAAATTCTTATCTACAGCTTTTGAATTTGTGCATTTATATTCCCCTTACTTAATCCACCATGGTAACAAACTACCGAATCAATTTCTAGATTTAAATACTTCTTCAAAGAATTTTGCGCTTCCTTTACGTCCAAAGTAGTTGGGGCATGAATTCCCCCTAAAATTCCGTTTACGCTATACATTGAATCCCCAGCGATAAGAGTTTTACTTTGTCTCAAATATAAACTAATATGACCAGGAGTGTGCCCTGGGGTATGAATAATAAGAATACCACCGCAATATGGAAGTTCTTGGCCTTCAACCAAAGTATCATCCACTTTTCCTTTTGGTGGATTCTCTATATTTCCATCTTTCAATAAAGGTAAATCCCCTTCAATATATGGCTTATCTAGCTCGTGAGCATAAACTTTAATATTACTTCCACAGTTCTGCAACAACTCTGGGAGGCTACCTATATGATCTATATCCTGATGTGTCAAAATGACAACTTTTAGCTTATCAAACGATACCCCAACTCTCTCCATCTCTACTTGTATATCTTCAATTTGTCCAGGGAATCCAGTATCTATTAATACTGCCATTTCATCATCCCATATAAGAATTGGGTGAATAATAAATTCTTGAAATTCAATGTGCAGCATTTCTACTCCTTTAGCAATCTCCATACAGCAATTCTCCTTTATAATAAAGTTTGAAAATATGCACGAGTAAACTGATAATATAAAGCCCAGCTATCTAATAATATGTTTTGTCATCCCAATAGAGAATGCCTCAAACCCTATAGATTCATAGTAAGATTGCAATTTTTCTACACACATAAGTTGGGGAATAACCTTGTTTTGTTCACAGTGCCGGATTAATCGTTCCACTATTTCTTTTCCAATGCCTATGGACTGATACTCTGGCATTACACATACACCGCAAATAATGCCCGTTATTACACCATCTGATATTACTCGTCCCATCCCAATTAATTGTTGCTCTTTAAAAGCATATATCACATACCAACTTTGTTTACACATTTTCTCTAACTCGTTAACCGATAATTCAAGAGAATTCCATCCTAAAGATTCATACATAGTTAATAATTCATTGAAATCTTTAGGGGGTTCAATCGTGTAATTTAAAATAGTTTTCATGTAAATACTCCCTATCATCCTTTTTGTTTTATTCCAAAAAAATTTTGACCGACGTTAAACTGACTAGAACAATACTTCAATAAGAAAAAATGAAACTCCTTCTCTTTAAAAACATAAGGAACTTAATAAGATTGGTACCATATATATTTCTCTATTTAATATTTGTTTAATATATCAACTAATGGTGAGTATAAAATATATACATTTCAACCATCACCAAATACTGAATCTAAATTACAATTATAAGAAAAAGAAGGTATCTCATCTTTGTGAGATACCTTCTTTTTATATCAATCTATCATTATATTATCAACCGAAAATCATACAGCTACATACGATAAGAACAAACAAAACTAATAAACTATTTGAGAAATAACCCATAGAATACTACCCCTTTATTTCATTATGTAAAAGATTTTACCATAAAATTATTAATAGTATAATGACTGAAAAAGACATTGGCTTCATTAGTTTTTTATGTATAAAGTAATATTTTATAATCTTTCTACTCACCGCTCATAAAAAACTTTAACTTTTCCTCTACTGCATCTCTCACGATTTAAATAACATTGATATTATTTGATTTTAAGTAAAAATAGTAATAAAATAATTACTAAATTGATAAAGGACACGAAAAATAATGACTAATAAAGAATTAATAAACGAATACATGAATTTATTATTAAATATGTCAGGTACTTTCAAATTATTATCAGAGAAATCTACTGAATTTACACATTTAGAGCAACACATAGTTGAGTATATTAATCATATACAAAAGAAGACCTCGATTTTATTAAATTCATATAATAATCTATAGGATAGTTAGTCCATTATGAGGGCCAATTATCCTTTTTATTTACATAATGAATGAAATAAGTAAACAATAAATATTTAGTTTAATCAGTATAATAAAGATATATAACTTGAAACGTTCGATTGGTTTTTGGAGGAGGACAAAGCCTCGGTGCGAAGGCAGCACTCCGCTTTCGAGGACATTAAATAAACAATCCTAATTTGATTAGAGGCGGCCTTAAAGATAAACAAAGGACGGGAGAGTGTTTTAATGAGAGTTCACGAAATACCCATTGTAAATAAAAAGGCTTACCTTTTACTGAATGTGGAAGGAGGACATGCTTCAGTTATGGTTTGTCACTATTTGGATTATAAATCAGTTCTTTTATCTTTATCTGGATTCTCGCCCAAACTAATGACCTCTTCTCCTTTTCACTAGTTTCGAGTTAGGTTCGGGATTTCTAAAGGTCGCGTACGTTCCAAACAATCTCACCGCGCTCGTCCCACGTACTGTGATGCCTCTCAAATCCTATCTTTTCTAACACCCGGAAGGACGCAACATTCCAAGCGCCTACAGTCGACCAAAGTCTGTGGCGCCCGGTAGCAATCGCAGCGTCTAGCACAGCAGATGCTGCCTCAGTCGCATAGCCTTTGCCATGAGCACTGTGGAACAACTCGTATGCGATCTCCGGCTCTTCAAGTGTGGAACGACCGATAATCAATCCACAGTATCCAATGAAATCTCCTTCGTCTCGTCGGCGAATAGTGAGAAGGGAAATGCCATTTTCGCCTGCCCTCTTACGCATCTCGATAAGCTTGCTACGAACGGCGTCAAGGGTTGGCATATCCACACCACGTTCGCCAATTAATTTTCTCATCCAGACTGAATCCGATTCCTCCCACATACTCAGATCAAGTCGTTCGGTTTTCAGCTGGAACTCCATAGCTTTAAATAAAGCTGTCATAGTGGAAACCTCCTAGTTATATCACTGCATTCATAATAGCTTCGCATCTCATCACCACATCAGGTTGGAAAATAGATTCGCAAATCTATTTTCCAACTCTCGCGAGAGTTTATAGCAACAGTGTACAAAAAATTAGTGTTATTTTATGCATAAGTACTTACCCTACCAAATAGACCTTTTTGTCAAACTTTTTTCAAAACTAACTATAATATAAAATATAAAGGCAAAAACATATTGTACATATCAAATAGGTCCTTGCCTTTCCTTTACTTTTATTGACTTCAACAACTATAACCTAAATATAATTCGGACGAGGTCTTTTTTATTTATCTTTCAACTAAGCTAATTGCTAACTCACGTTTGTATCGAATAGATGTGAAACCTTCGCTTACAGGTAGCCCATAAGCTGGTCTTTCATCTTGGTATTTAAATCCAACTGCTTCATAAAATGGAATTCCCATATCATTATCTTTTGTAACTGAAACCCATTGTTCTTTTTCACCACGTTCAATTTGATTATTTGTAATAATGTACACCATCTATCTTCCAACATGTACTGAATCACTTATTTTCTCTCCTTATCGCTCATTTACTACCACCTAAATGTATATGTTCTAATTATTAACATCTATTTCCTTTAAATTCTTTAGGCCCTATCCTCATTTATAGTAATAGCTTTCTTATTCGAAAAAAGATTTTTAAAAATCCCTATCCCTACAATTAATAGACCTATACCAATTAATTTATTTATTTGTAAAGGTACTCTCTCCATTCCAAATAATCCAAATGTATCAATGCATAATGCAACAACTAATTGAGTGATAAGGCTAATGAGCACCGTATAAGCTGGACCTAAACTCTTTATTGCACCCATTATACAAATAATTAATCCGATGCCAAACAATCCACTTATATAAAATAAATAATTTGTAGTATAGAAGTTAACGCTAATACTTTTCTCTGTAATGATATAAAATAGAACAGAACTTATGAGACCTATTCCAAGAACACATGCAGTTGTTAGCCACTGTCCTACATTTCCATTCACTTTCGTATTAAAAACAGATTGTAAGCTAATTAATATTCCAGCTAATATAGCTAAACTAAATCCAATCAAAATCCTTCTCTCCCTTTCATTACTCATATATATTATTTTTAGCAACTTCCTTCATTCTAAAAAAATCTTTAATTACAATAACTCCATTATTCTTTTCAATTAATTTTTCATTATAAAATTTTTGTAAAACTCGAATTGCATGTCTATAACTTACACCTATAAAATCTGCAATACTTGATACAGAAGTTGAATCCAAATCCTCTTTATACATATTCCCATTACTATCCGTTGAAATTGAAAGTAAATAACTAGCTACACGTACTTCTACCGGATAAAGTAAATTTAGAGCTGTAAAACGAGTCGATATTTTTAACGTGTTCGCAATATTTTCAAGCAAAAAGTTCATAAATATAGGATCATGTAATAACTTGTTTCTAATAACCTTATAAGAAATAGAAATAGCTACTACATCTGAACAAGCTTCAACAACGTTATGTGCTTTACTATTTTGTATTAGTTCAATATCACCAACAATCGCCAACGGATTTATAAAGCGAAGAATCAGTTTCTTTCCTTCTGGTGTAATCGTGTAAACTTTTACTTTTCCTTTAATAACAAAATATAAACGATGAATTTCATCATCTTTATCGCAAATAAGCTTGCCTTTTTCAAAATGATTTACTTGAAAATTGTCAGTATTTATTCCTGAAAAAATTTCAATTATATTATAAGCTTTCAAATATTGAATAATTAAGTCTGATTTATTATCCACTTACAGTCCCTTCTTTCCTTACATATTAAACACAAAAATACCTAAAATCATTACTATTGTCCCCACAATATGGTATCTCTCCATTTGTATCTTTTTTATATGAAATAATCCTTTCATTTCAATAACAGTAGCTGTTAATAATTGAGCAACCATAAGTGTTCCAGCTGTTAATGTAACTCCCATTGAATATATCGCCATTGTTTCCGCACAAATAATCAACCCACCAAGTGCGCCAGCTGCTAAATATACTTTTTTTACACCCTTTAAATCCGTTACTTTCTCTTCTTTCTTTAACAAAAATATAGTTACTGCAATAAGAAACCCAATTAAATGCGTCATAATACTCGTCGACCATATACCGATATCTGAACTAAGTTTCGCATTAAACGTACCTTGAAGTGTAATGAATACTCCTCCAAAAACTGCAAGTAAAATACCTTTCAAAAAATCATCTCCTAATCTTCTATCTATGATTTAATTAAAAGCTACAATACTACAACGACAAAAGGACAAATGTCACATCGATATGAAAATAATTAGTAATTCACACGAAAAAACACATCTCAACATATGTGAGATGTATTTAAAATATTTTATCCATATATAATGTTTTATCAATTAAAACTACGCTACATTAACACCTTTATTCTTCAAAACACACTTTCCAAATAAGAAACGTACAAGAGGTCCCATTATTATTAATTGAAGTGGGTACGCTATAATGAAATTTTTAATAAAAACCGAAAAATAAATTGAAACGAATGAGTCACCATGTAACCCATTATGTAAATACATCATAGCCATTCCGTAAAATGACATAAAGAATACCATTCCAATTACCATTGTTGTTGCCATCGCAATAATCATGTTTACTTTTTTTGATTTATCAAATGGTAATGCAAATACAATCTTTTTCGCACACGGCCCAACGATACATATTTCAATTAATAGCGCAATAATAAATCCGATAACAAGTTCTATTAAGATCTCCTTAACATGAATTGGCCCTCCTGCTCCATTCATTACTAAATTGTAAAACGTCATAACGATAACCATCCCGAGGCACATCATCATACCAAATTGGAGGTTTTCCTTTCTTGTTGTTGGCAATTTCTATCATCCTTTCTGTTTAAGTCTTTGTCATTATATCGATATTGAAAACCTCTTCGTAAGTGAACATTTTGTGAACGTTTTTAAAGAGATTTCAGATTTCTCCCCTTTTTCACTTAAATTCTCATGTTCTATAATTTTATTTTTTTATAAAGGTTTTATATATCTCAATGTTGTATTACTACATATAACATTTTTTCGATATCAATACTTAAAAGTAAGGAGATTAAATAATGGAACAAACCATTCATATTGACGGTTTCGTCAAACCTGGGTTTGAAAAAGTTAAGGATGCATTTATAGAAAATTTTACAACTCGTGAAGAATTAGGGGCGGCATGTTGTATCTATTTCAACGGTGAGTGTGTTGTTGATTTATGGGGTGGGTATCGTGATCACCAAACTAAGGAATTTTGGACAGAAGATACAGCAGTTCTCATATTTTCTGGGACAAAAGGGTTTGCTGCTCTTGCATTAGCTTTAGCCCATTCAAAAGGGTATATAGATTACGATGAAAAAGTATCTACTTACTGGAATGAATTTGGGATAAACGGAAAAGAAAACATTACAGTCCGGCAGTTACTCGGACATACAGCGGGATTATGCTGTATTAATGAATTACCATTACATACACTTAGTGACTTTGATACCAAAAACGTTGCCCCATATTTAGAAACTATGAAACCAGCTTGGGAACCTGGTACAAAACACGGCTATCATACTTGGACAATCGGCTGGTATATAAGTGAGTTAATTCGTCATGTAGATCCAAAGGACAGAAGTCTGACTCAATTTTTCAATGAAGAAATTTCATGCCCCTTGCAAGCCGAAATGTATATTGGTATCCCCTCTACCCTTTCGGATGAACGAATAGCGACTATTAAAGGAATCCAATCTATCTTTGATATATTTAAAAACTTCGGCTCCTTCCCTAAAAGCTTACTATGGGCATTTATGAATCCAAAATCATTAGCAAAACGTAGTATGGTTGATCCAAAAGGATTATTAGCTCATGATAATTTCAACAAAAGAGAATTACGAGAAGTAGAATTCCCATCTGGAAATGGTATTGGAGTAGTACGTGATATGGCCAAAATATATAGCGAATTTGCTAGTGGTGGTCCTCACTTAGGAATAATCCAACATACATTAGATGAATTATCCAAACCACCTATCCAAACGAAAAATGGCTGGCGTGATGCTGTCCAAACCGTCGACACGGCATTTTCATTAGGATTTTTCAAGCCGTTAACAACCGGTTCTAACTATGGAAATCCATCTTGCTTTGGTCATCCAGGTGCAGGTGGCTCCTTATGTTTTGCTGATCCAATTAATCGAGTCGGTTTTTCATATGCAATGACACGAGTTGGCATGCAAATGTTTGATGACCCTAGAGAAACAGCAATCCGTAAAGCTTTTTATAAAATAATTCTATAATTTCCGTTTATATATGAAAAAAACGCTAGGAGGAAAATCATGAACGAGAACGAATTTTACGTTTATCACGTTGTTACTAGAAAAAAATGAACTTCGGACAAATCATTCACTTTGACAAAAATCAAACCAATACTCTATATCACTTCTTTTTGAAAGAGAACAATTAAATTCTAATGGTGAAGACTCCATTCAAATTTTAAAAAGTCATTATCTCAATGAGGAATTACATATAAATAATGAAAATGCTAAAGTAGTTATGAATTATGTGGATCAAACAATTAGAGCGGTTAGAGAAACGATTGTGGAAATGGTTAGGCTGCAAGAATTCCCTGAATATCCCTCAAGATTGTCTTGCTTATATGCTTCCAAAAGCTATGAGGATGCTTTGAAATGGAAAGCTTTATTTGATTCTTATAATCGAGATGTTTTACAGATTGTTAAACTACGAGTGATTGGAAGTACTTTTGAAGGTGATGGAAACCTTTTGCCGAAAGAAGATGGTATTCCTTTCTCTCAAAAAATTGAACAAGCTAGAGAGTATTGGAAAGGAAATGTTAGAAATGAACTTCCTGAACTACTCATTAATGGGGAGATTGAAGTGGTGGAAATTATTGATGATTTTTCATCAATTAAAATTTAATTCCTGGTTAAATTTTAAAGAATGGAGATTAAAATGATGAAAAAAGTGTACTTCAATCATGATGGTGGTGTAGATGATTTAATTTCATTATTTTTATTACTTCAAATGGAAAACATTGCACTTACTGGTGTATCCGTTATCCCAGCAGATTGCTATTTAGAACCAGCAATGTCTGCAAGTCGTAAAATTATCGATCGCTTCGGCAAAAGTAATATTGAAGTAGCAGCGTCAAACTCTCGTGGGAAAAATCCATTTCCAAAAGACTGGCGGATGCATGCATTTTATGTAGATGCTTTACCAATTTTAAATGAGTTTGGAAAAGTTATAACACCCGCGGCAGCTAAACCTGCACATCGTCATATAATAGAGACTCTTCTACAAACTGATGGAAAAACAACTTTATTATTTACAGGGCCCCTGACTGACCTTGCTCGTGCATTATATGAATCTCCAATAATCGAAGATAAAATTGAACGTCTCGTTTGGATGGGCGGTACATTTCGTACTGCGGGAAATGTACATGAGCCAGAACATGACGGAACAGCCGAATGGAATTCATTTTGGGATCCCGAAGCAGTAGCTCGTGTTTGGAATGCTAATATAATCATTGATTTAGTAACTCTAGAAAGTACAAACCAGGTTCCGCTAACTATAGACATACGTGAACAGTGGGCAAAAGAGCGTAAGTATATTGGTGTTGATTTCCTTGGTCAATGCTATGCAATGGTTCCCCCTCTCGTTCACTTCTCAACGAACTCTACTTACTATTTGTGGGATGTATTAACCGCTGCGTTTGTTGGGAAGGCTGATCTTGCAAAAGTACAAATGATTAATAGTATTGTTCATACATATGGACCTAGCCAAGGGCGTACAGTGGAAACTGCTGATGGGCGACCTGTAAATGTTGTTTATGATGTAAAACGTGATGTATTTTTCAACTATATAACTGAATTAGCAAAGAAAGCTTCTACTTGAAATTCTATCTATACGAAAAATAAATAAAGTCGTATAATTTCAGATGATGAGCCTGCAAAAAAATTCAAATTGGTTGCGACTTAATATTTACTTATTCAAAAGAGTATTGAATTAACTTTCAATACTCTTTTTGTGCAATTATATTATATTTGATCAAAATAAGCGTTAATTTGATTAGAGTTGTATTTTACAAATTATTCATTTCATAACCATTTACAAAATACGTTATTGTTTCTAACTCATCTTCATTTAATTCTCTATCTAGTTCTTGTTTATACGCTGCCTTTATCTTTTCTTCATCGCCTTTATGAGCTTCTGTATAAGTTCCTACTGTTTTTAGCAAACAAATCTCTCGCAAAAACTCATTTCGATCTATTGCTTCCCCATGAGAAAGAATATATGTCTCAGCATCAAATTTCTCTAATTCTTCTATTAATGTAAACGTTCGTTTCGTCGTATAGTTCCACTTCGAAGAAAAAATATCTGCATATATACAGTCTCCTAAAAACAATATCTTTTCTTCTTTAATATACATAACAACAGAGTCATGTGAATGATCTCCGCCCACATGCTTTAACACACATGTCACATCACCAAGGTCTAATTCAAGTTGATCCTGGAACGTTAAGGTCGGAGGAATAATTTTAATATTTCTTGGTTTTTCACTGAACTCTTTTTTGATACATTCCGCACAAAATTCAATTTCTGTACCTTCTTTTACACGTGCGTCCAATGCCTCATCCGTCCACTCGTAAGAAACAAGTGTGTTCATCTCTTTTTTCGTTTCAATATGTGCAATAGATACTGCATCTTGTAATACAGGCAATCCAAAAATATGATCCCAATGCCAATGCGTTAATGCTACGAAATCAGGATTTGATACATTCTGTTCTTTTAGCATTTCTAAAAACAATTGTGCATGTTCTTCTGAATTTCCTGCATCAATCATTAAAGTTTTTTCTTTTCCAACGACCATTCCTAATATAGGTCTATCTGTTTCAGAAACAGGTGTCATATACCAAAATGAGTTTCCTATTTTTTTAATTTGCTGCATAACTATTGCCTCCACTTATGACTGTGTGAAAATTTCCAGCCAAGAAATTTCTTTATTTTGTATTTTGATTATTAGTAAATAACAATGTCAAAAATGAAATCATTCTACATTTTTTATTATCTAGTGAAATACAAATACTAATTTTGACAAGGGAATCATTTCTCAACATTTGTTACTTTTAATCTATTTTACGCTACGAATTTACATTTAAATTATATTACAATTTGTATAAATGAGATATATTTTACAATATCGAAGGAGTGTTGAACCTTGAATGCAAAGGAAACAATCATTCCCTATTTCGGTAATGTATTAACAGCTAGAGAGTTGATCAATCAATTCGTTTAATAAAGAAGGCTACCATATTACCAGCTGCATAAAAAGCAGCAACTATACAGTTGCTGCTTCCAACATTTCTTTTTGTATTTCAACACGTTTGATTTGGTGAGGGTCTTTAGAAAGAATTTTAAATACATATCCTTCGCTATTTACTGTTTGCCCTTCCTCTATATCATAATTCTGCATCAGAATCCAACCACCTATCGTATCAACATCACTATCATTCATATGTAATCCTAGTAAATCATTTAATTCACTAATTAATACCTTACCTTCTACGACAACATGATCTTCATTCATTTGCTGGATGGGCGGACGCTCATCTTCATCGTATTCATCACGGATTTCTCCTACAATCTCTTCCAGAATATCCTCAATGGTTACAATACCAGCCGTACCGCCGTATTCATCATATAACACAGCTAATGGAATACGTTTCTTTTGCATTTGTAGTAAAAGATCATGTATTGGTATAGTTTCAATTACTCCGATTACTGGACGCGTATACGATTGAATTGAACTAAATTCTTTTGTTTCTTTATTCATATAACGAATAAAGAAGTCTTTCACATTCACCATACCAATGATTTCATCTTTATCTTCCCCAAATACTGGGTAACGTGTATACTTTTCATCACGAATTATTTTCATATGGTCTGCTAAAGAATTATCTACATGTAGCCCTATAATTTCTGTACGAGGGACCATGATTTCTTTCGCAATACGATTATCAAATTCAAAAATATTATTTACATATTTGTATTCAGCTTGATTAATTTCTCCACGTTCATAGCTTTCAGAAAGAATCAATCGTAATTCTTCTTCTGTATGTGCTACATCATGCTCTGATGCAGGTTTTAAGCCGAACATTCCTGTTATCATCCTTGCAGAGCCATTTAACAAGCGAATAAACGGATACATGATTTTGTAGAACCAGATAAGCGGAGCCGAAAGTAATAACGTAACCTTCTCAGCCTTTTGAATCGCGAATGTTTTTGGTGCTAATTCACCAACTACAACATGTAAGTACGTCATAATAGTAAAAGCAATTCCTAAAGATAATACACCTGCAATGGAAGGATTGATGTTCCACTTATCAAATAAAGGATGTAAAAGTCTCTCAATCGTTGGTTCACCTAGTGCCCCGAGTCCCATTGCTGTAACTGTAATCCCTAATTGACAGGCTGACAAATACTCATCCAAGTTTGATGTCACTTTCTTAGCTGCCAGCGCACCCTTCTTTCCTTCTAATACAAATTGATCAATCTTTGATCCTCTTACTTTTACAATAGCAAACTCAATTGCCACGAAAAATGCAGTACATGCGATTAAAACCGCTACCATGATTAAATTAAATATGTCCAACTAATTCCCTTAGCTTCCTTGAAACTAAAGGATTCACCTCCTGATATATTTTCTCTTTCCAGACCTACTTCATACACATTAACATGAGATTGTATAAACTCTACATTCTCAAAATGATGAGGGGTACTCTGAGAAAATCGAGGTCATTTAGCCACCTATCCGAGTCAACATCTGAGTCCAATACATTTCCACCGCCTTGATTAAATTATCTATATGTTAGCATGAGAAATAAATCCCAGTCAACGTTTACATTTTGTATACCCTGAAATTCAAACAAAAAGCTTCTCTTTCCTGTTACATAAAACCTCTTAATGTGTGCATCAAACACTATCCACCCTCATAAAAAATACTAGCAAAAATCTAATAAATAATAGACTTTAATTCGTATTTATAAATCTATAATTGTCACTTATCACCTTATATCCACCAACACTATCTTTTCTTCCGACATATTACCACCATAGAATAACAATCCTCTCTCAACTCATTTCCTTCCCAATCATTATATATATGCAGCAATTCAAACCCATTTAATTGTAACAATCTTTCTAATTCTTGTGGATACGTATACCGAAGATCTATTGTTGTTTTCAGTTCCTCCACTAGCGTATTATCCTCATAAAACCTTCTTGTTGTTATGTAGTGCTGTATTTGCTGAATTGAATCATATATCATTTCAGTATATAAATCACACTTTCTTCCCTTTTCATCATTAACAGTTGTCCAATATTCTTCTGTAGATGGTTGTATTAATTCTTCTTTTGAAGGGAAACGTGTATCGAATATAAATATACCATTGTCAGCTAACACATGATGAATAGATGTTAATAACTGATTTTGATGTATATTCGTAAGAAAATGCTGAAATCCATGGCCAACCATATACGCAAACGGAATTGTTTCTTCAATATTCAATTGTAAGCAGTCTTGCTGTAACCATTTCACATTCGTTAAACTCGCAGATTTACTCTTCGCTTCAGCAAGCATTCCTTCATGTATATCTACACCAATCATTTGATATCCGTTTTCTATGAATGGAATTGTGACTCTCCCTGTTCCACAGGCAATATCTAGAATCCATTCATTTTGTATATTTAGTTTTTTCGCCCATGATAGTAAAAACGGAAAATCTGATAAACTTTTATTTTCCACATCATATCGTTTCGGATTTTCGTATTCGGATAAACTCCAATTTGTCTGCAAACTTATTCCCCTTTTCATCTTTCCACTTAAATTTAATATGTAAATTATAACGAATTGTTAGTTTTTTCTCTATAATCAAACACAATTACTTGGACTAATCTAACTTTCCTTTTCGTAAGCTAAAAATAAGTGGAAAGAATCGGAGTGTGATAAAGTGGAACGATTATGGATCCCAATGATTGTTACGTTTTTTTCATTCGGTGGATTACTATTAGGCGGTGCTGTTGGAGTAGCAACACGCCAACTAATTGAAGAAAAGATGCATCGCTTATACGCATTATGTGGTGGGATTTTGCTTGGACTTTTATCACTTGAAATTATTCCTGAGACATTTTCAAGCTATGAAATAATAGGTCCTATACTTGGGATAGCTATTGGTATTTTAGTTATGAGCTTATTAGATAACTATTGCCATCATCCGATTATACATAAGAAAGATCAACAAGCATGGCAAACCTTCCTTTTTCTTTCTTTCGCTATATTCATTCATAATATGCCGAGTGGGTTTGCGTTAGGTACAGCATTTATAAATCATAATGACTCTGCCATTCCTTTCCTACTTGCGATTGTCATTCACCATATTCCAGAAGGGTTAGCTTTAATTATTCCATTTCTTTTTACAAAACATAAATACATTTCATTTTTATTAACAACTTTATTACTTTCTCTCATCCTAGGAACCGGTACTGTTTTTGGCATTATGATGGACGGGAAAGCGCTCCATTTACAAGGGCTTATTATGGGAAGCGCAATTGGTTCTCTTGGCTATGTCACAATTCACGAAATGCTTTGGAAAGCAAAAAAACAGCTACCTTTCCTTCCGTTTCTATCGTGGTCTATTAGTGGATTTTTACTAATAATAGTCTTCACTCTTTTCACTGGACACCATTAAAACAAATAAGTTATATCATTTGTATATTTTTCCTTTTTCTCCAAAACATAATAGTATCTACCTATTATAAGGAGGAACGATTATGTTTGGAAAAACAGCCGGTGAAGCATTAGTGGATCTTTTAATTGACTGGGGTGTAGAACACATATATGGTATGCCTGGAGATTCCATCAATTCTATAATTGAAGCTTTAAGAAAAAAACAAGATAAAATTAAATTTATTCAAGTTCGCCATGAAGAAGCTGGCGCGTTAGCAGCGGCAGCCTATGCGAAATTAACAGGAAAACTTGGTGTTTGTATGGCTATTGCAGGACCTGGGGCTATTCATTTATTAAACGGTTTATACGATGCCAAACTCGATCAAGCTCCTGTACTAGCAATTTCAGGACAAGTAGAAACCGACTTACTCGGAACGGATTTTTTCCAAGAAGTAAACTTAGAAAGAATGTTTGATGACGTTGCGGTTTATAACCAACGAATAATGTCAGCTGAACAATTACCTGCTGTAGTGAATCAAGCTATTCGAATGGCATATACAAAAAAAGGTGTCTCGGTTCTTACAATTCCAGATGATGTTCCGAAATTTGAAGTGAAAAATGGTGCGCGCATTACAAACTCTTCCTTTACATTACCAGAAATATTTCCGCAAGATGAAGATTTAGCTATAGCGAAACTCGCACTTAATGAAGCGAAAAAACCTGTTATTTTAGCCGGGAAAGGAGCAAAACATGCGAGAGAGTCTTTACTTGCATTTGCAGAACATATCGGTGCTCCAATCGTACTTACATTACCAGCTAAAGGGATTGTTCCTGATGAACACCCTCTTTGTATCGGTGGATTAGGATTAATCGGGACGAAACCTTCTTATGAAGCAATGAAGCATGCAGATACTTTAATTATGGTGGGCACTTCTTATCCGTTCACTGGTTTCTTACCCGAAAAAGCAAAAACACTTCATATTGATACAGACCCCGCACAAATCGGGAAACGTTATACGACAGATATCGGCTTAGCTGGTGATGCTGATAAAACATTAAAATGGTTAATTGAAAATGTAGAAAAACACGAGGATCATTCCTTCTTAGAGCATCATCAAGAAATGATGAAAAAGTGGGAAGAAAAATTACATACTCAAGAAGAAGATTCTTCTACTCCAATTAAACCACAACGAGTTATGCATGCACTGCAGAAAGTAGCAGAAGATGACGCAATTCTTTCAGTCGATGTAGGAAATGTAACAGTATGGACTGCAAGACACTTCCGTATGACAAACCAGAAATTTATCATTTCTAGTTGGCTTGCAACACTTGGCTGCGGTTTACCTGGTGCACTTGCTGGACAAATTGCTTTCCCGGATAAACAAGTGTTTGCAGTTTGTGGTGACGGCGGGTTTGGAATGACAATGAATGACTTCGTAACAGCTGTTAAATATAAACTACCAATCGTTGTCATTGTATTAAACAATAATAAAATTGCTATGATTAAATTCGAACAAGAAGTTATGGGGAATATTGAATTTGGTACAGACTTAACGAATCCTGATTTCGCAAAATACGCAGAGGCGTGCGGTGGTATTGGATACCGTGTAGAACAGTTAGATGACTTACTTCCTGCCTTTGAAAATGCGGTAAAACAAAGTAAACCATGCATTATTGATGTAGTTGTAGATGTAAATGAAGCACCAATGCCAGCAAAAATCACATTTGGTCAAGCAGCTGGTTATACGAAACATATGATAAAAGAATTATTTGAAGAAGGTAAGATTGATTTACCACCACTTTAAACAAAAAAGATAGCTGAAAACAATTTGTCTTCAGCTATCTTTCTTTATTTTTGTACCTCTTTATAGAAAGAAAAATCATTCATAGTAGGTTGTACTTGCTTCTCTACTTTCACTTCTTTATCCTTCCTCTTCGGCATTCTTACATTTCCTAGTTTAATCGCATCTTGCATACTATTACTAATAAGATTTCCTGACAAGATTGTCATACTATAGAAAGCGATTGGTATAAGTACAATCCATGTATGAGTAGTTAAGTGACGGAAGTTTTGACCAATTAGGCCAGTCCATTCCTTTGTTACACTATCTGCATCTATAGCGCCAAAAATTATTGTTCCGCCAAAAAATAATTCTAACAAACCAAGATGCAAGAGGAGTAATAAAGTACTTACAAATTGCTGGGCTACTAATAAAAGGAATGATGGTAACATATGCGGCCATACATGACGCTTCAGTCTTTGCCACTTACTTCCTCCAAGCACTGTTGCCGCCAACATAAATTCTTCTTTCTTAATTCGCTTGACTTCTTGCGCTACATACAACATAACTGTCGGTACTGCAAGACATGCAAGAACTATAATTTGAAACGCAACTCGCAAATGAAACGGAGCAGCTGCCTCTCCACTGTCGAACATTAAAACTTCCTTTAAAATAAAATAGGAAATCATAACCATTGGCACGGTACTGAATGGATCAAAAAAAGATGAGATAACTGGAAATGAGCGTTTACTGTACATACCAAGTAATAAACCAATGCCTCCCCCAATCACTACACGTAAAACTGCAATAACTATACTCGCACCTACAGTCCATTTTGCTCCTTCTATTATTAACTGGAAAAGATCGCGACCTTTGTCATCACTTCCGAACCAAAATTTACTCGATGGCGAAAACGGAGCAGCCTCTAATTCTCCTTTTTCGTTATACAACATCGTTAGTTCTCGAATGTTCCCATCGAAAAACAACGTATTCCCAATACTAACAATCATAAGTACACTTAAAAAAGTAACACCAAACCAAAATCTTACATCTCTTTTAACAACTTGCCACATATTATACACGCTCCTTTATAACATTTTGTAAAAGCGTATGTAATAAACGAAACAAGATAAAAATCGGTACATATAATATAATTAAACTTACTGTGAAAATTTCTATGTTCGAATGTTCTTTTACAAATACAAACATTCCATATGTGTTAAAAATCCATTCAATAATATATAAATTGGATAGCATAAATAAAATATTTGTTTTCGCATAATAAACTGTCGTCAATAAAACATTTCTTGAAATATGATGTGTCAAAATATGCCGTAAGCTTAACCCTTTACTCTTGGCAAACATACTATAATCTTTCTCTAATTCTTCTCTGAACCTTAATAACAAAAGTTTAATAAACAATAACGTTGTTGGTATAGTAAGACATATAATTGGTAACAAACGTACTCTTTCTTCCCCTAATCCAGCAAGTTTGATTGGCATAAATCCTGTTTTTTGAAAAATAATTACGACAAGAAGTTGCGATAATAAAATAAGTAAAATATCTGGTATGCTCTCAAGGGTAAGAAAAATCCCATTCCATATTCTTTGTTTCATATGAGAACGCTGCAGCACAAAAACAACAAGTACATATGCTATACATAAAGAGAGTAAAAAAGCTGAAAGAAATACTATCATCGTTTCAATATAATGGATCCAAATTTGCGGAAACAATTTTTTCGGTACCTGAAACCCATATGTAATTTCAGTTGGATGAAGTAATTTCTCTCCTACATATATGATTGCATTCCAAAAACCGATTAAATCAATTTGCAATCCCTTAAATAACCGAGGGAGCGCACCTAGACAGATTATACATAAGATTGCAGCTAATAATTGTAAACAAGTAATACCACACCACTTAGCAGTTCGCATCAACATAACTATTCCCCTTAGAATTTGATAGAATATTCAGAGATAAAAAGTTGGACATATTACATCTCTTCAGCTATACCCTGCACTCTCTTTTGCCCACTAGGCAATATAGCTTGATAAAGGCACGTAACAAATAATAATAAACCAAATAGAGCATACAAACTATTTACCATTTGATTAATACCTGTTGCTGCACTGTATTGGTCTAACAAGTAAAACATTAAAGAAATTCCAGCAATCATAGAACCGAGTCGCTCTAAAATATTTGCTAGAAAAAAGCGTGCATACACTTTCTTTCGAAATAACTGTAGCATTTCTTTCATACTCAATATCCTTTCTCTCGACAAAATATTATTATTTCGGTCATTTCTCGGAAGTCTTGTTATATTTTTCGACCATTATCCAATCTTTTCCTTCTTTATAAAAAACAAGCTAAAAAAAAGACCCTTGTTCATAAATACAAGAGTCTTTACATTTTTCTTCACTTCACGAATTTGTTGTGGATATTTATCTAAAATCTTTAAACTTCTCGCTAATACCTACTTAATCTCTCAATTTTTTTAATTTCCTAAAGTTCGGATACATTTGATTTACTTGACGAATGTGTCGCACATCCATTTATAAAACTTTTCCTTCTCTTCAAATTGCGGATAATGAGCTGATTTCTCAAAAGTAATAAATTCTTTTTTATCAGCTTCAATCATATCAAAATATTTTTTTGCTGCAAGAAATGAAGTATTATAATCATATTTTCCCATAAGAAAATAAAACGGTAGATTCAGCTTAGTTACTTTAGTAGGTAATGGATTCTTTAAATCTTTTTCTAATAAAACTGTTTGAGAATAGGATAATCCATAGTTATAACGAATTACGTCAAACAAGTTATATTCATTACTGAATAACATCCCTATGTTATCACCATCTGGATTTTCAATAAGTCTTGACGTTCCACCGTATTTCGCAACATAATTTCGCGGGGTATATGTATCGCCATTTTTAATTTGTTCAGTTAACCCTTTTAAATGTGAAACCTCATCCGCATTCCCAGCATTTTGTGCCTGTTCAATAACGTAGTTTAAACTATTCATCTCACTTTCTACTGTATCACTCATCTGCCCTATACCAACATACGCTTCATATTTTTCAGGAGCTTTATTGGCAGCTTGCATTCCAATATATGTACCGTAAGAATGACCAATCAATATTACTTTTTCTTTACCGAGACGTTTTGAAACGTAATCCGTCATAGCTAATAAATCCTCCACGAGTAGATCTGACGAAAGGTTAGAATAGTCTTCAAAGAAATGATACGATTTCCCGCTTGCTCTTTGGTCATAATTAACAACTGTAAATTTCTCTTCCAATAAGTCTTGATATTTTTGAGCATACGGTATTTCTGAAGAACCAGGTCCACCATGTACAAAGATAATAACTGGATTACTCTTATCTTTGCCGCGTATCATAATTTCATGATCACTTCCATTTATCTCTACTTGTCCTAATGTACTTATACTGTTATTACCTTTTATTTGTGAAGTCCATGTAGAAAATACTAGTGCAATGATTATTAGTAGTATAATGATGACTCCAATAAGTTTTATTAATTTTTTTATATTCTTCATAAGACTCTTCCTTTCTGTTCAATTTATAAAATATCAATTTAATTCTATAAAACTACATCAAATCGCCTCAAAAATAAGCGCGTAAACCAATTACATTCTCCAATTTCCACTCAATCTTTTTGTACATTATTAATTTCCCATAAACTTCTTAACTTTCCGCTATATAAACCCTTATTTTTTTCTTAATTTTCAATATTCTAACCTCAGAAAGAATTTATAACATCTCGCATACACATATTTATGTATGACACCTATAGAAAAAAGCCCTTGTTTTCATAACAAGGACTTTTTTCTTAAACTATTTCGCTACTTCTTCTTTCGGCATTACCATCCCTTTATAAAGTTGGACAGTAATCCAATAATAAATGAAATAAATTACTATGAAGATTCCTATTGGCATCCACACTTTTACAAACGGGTCAACTAATATGAAGCTGAATAAGTTAAGCCCTACTAAAACGTGGGAAATTCCAATAATTGCTGGGAAGATAAATAAATATGAAATTTCTTTATATATACTTTTTGTCAGCATACTACGTCTCACACCGATTTTTCGTAACATTTCATAACGGCGTACATCACGAGAAGCGCCCGTTAATATTTTGAACATAAGAGAACTTGCCATCATTGCCAAAAAGGCAATTCCAAGGAAAAATCCCATAAACATTGTCCCACTCATGAAACTGTTCATAAACTGATAAATTGTCATTTTAGTAAATAAGTCTACTTTTGCACCTGTTGTTTTTTCAATTTGTTCTTTTTGTCTCTTATCTATTTCGATCAACAACGGTTTATATTTTTTCATATCATCTACTTTTGCTAATGTCACAGTGTGTTCTGTTCCTTGAATTCCTTTATAATGCTCTTCATCAGCAATTCTTACAGGTTTTCCGTTAAATTGATTATGTGTAATTTGTATTTCTCTTACAACCGCATCTTCCCAATCTTTTGGCATACGAGGAAGCTTATTCGCTACTTCGGGAGCTTCCAAAGCAGAATATACGGGTTCAGTTAAAGGTTCAGCTACACGTTTACGAGCAGGTTCTTTTAAAGTCTTTGTATCAAAATGATCTGAAATAAGTGGTGGTTTTTCAGTTAAGTCGTTACGTAAGTAATAAACTGCTTCTTCATCTACTTTATACTTATACTTACTTTCTTCAACAATTTCCATTTCTTTTAATGCTGCTTTATCTTGTTCATTTGGATCATGAATTACGACATCATACACACGTGAGAAGTCTGTCATAATACCGACGTTCTTTTGAAACGCCATACCTGCTGTCATCGCACCTGCACCTAATGCAATTAACATCGCTACAGTGCCTAGTACCCTCGATAAACTAGTTACTCGAAAACGTAACTGTGCATAAGTAAAACTATTTAATCCCGTTTCATTTCGTTTTTTATTTCCCTTAATTTTCATTACAAAAAGTGGGAGCAACGAGCTAAAAATGAAATACGTTCCTACTGTCGTAACAATTGTCGCTATTATAAATCCTAGTTCAGCAAACATTTTTATATTCACCATAAAATAATATCCTGTACTTACTAGCAATACACCTAGTACTGTCATAATAACAGTGCGAGTCTTACTTTTCTTCACCTCATCTTGCGTTTCATCTTCACGTATTAATTCTAATTCTGTTTTACGTAATAATCGGAAACTATTCATTAAACCAGTAATGAAAAATAATATTAAGAAGAAAATAGATGTAACTAATATAGCTGGTGTGTACACAGATGCGTAATTACCTTTTGCTGAAATTTCCATTCCATTCATTAAAAAATTTCCTGCTACACTAGCAAGTTCGTATGCCAATTAGCGAACTAAAAGGTTTCTTAGAGAAAAAATCCAGTTCTAATTAAAAAAAGAGGCAGCTCATAAGAGCCGCCTCTTTTCTATTTTTCACGTTTTTCTTTAATTGCTACTGTACATCTTGAAATACATAATAAGTCATCATTTTCATCAATGATACGAATATCCCAAACCATCGTTGAATGACCTCTATGTATCGGTGTTCCAATTGCTGTTACAATTCCATCTTGCTTTGAGCGAATATGATTTGCATTAATTTCTAATCCGAAACAAATACATTTCTCTTGATCAATTAAATTGTATGAACC
>NZ_JAEKEU010000014.1:0-31776 GCF_016650935.1 Bacillus sp. TH25
ACAACTTCAGGCTGAAATTGAGAATCTACGTTCTACTCAGAAAGCACATTTTAATAATGTATTAGCATGGTCAATTGGTGGTGGATTGGGAGCAGCTATTTTAGTTATTGGAACGATTGCAGGAGCGGTAGTAATTGTTGTAACTGGTGGCACAGCAACACCGGCTGTTGTGGGTGGTCTTGCAGCTCTAGGAGCAGCTGGTATTGGTTTAGGAACAGCAGCTGGTGTTACGGCATCTAATCATATGAACTCCTATAACGAAATTTCTAATAAAATAGGAGAATTAAGTATGAAAGCCGATCTTGCTAACCAAGCAGTTATTTCACTTACTAACACAAAAGACACTTTAACATATTTGTATCAGACAGTTGATCAAGCAATTATGTCTCTAACAAGTATTCAGCAACAATGGAATACGATGGGGGCAAATTATAAAGATCTATATGATAATGTTGATCAAATGCAAGAACATAAACTTTCTTTAATACCTGACGATTTAAAGGCTGCTAAACAAAGTTGGAATGATATTCATAAGGATGCAGAATTCATTTCAAAAGACATTGCTTTTAAACAAGAAAAAACAAACTAAAAATCAATATATATGTATAGGAGGAATTAAAATGAATAAAAACTTTCCTTATAAACTACTTGCTGTATCGACGTTTTTAACTCTGACAACAACCACGGTAGTTTCTCCAGTGGCAGCCTTCGCAAGTGAAAGTAAAATGGAACAAACTAGTACCGAAGATATATCTCTTTCTGTAAACAGCGAAAAGATGAAAAAAGCTTTGCAAGATGCTGGGGTATTCGCAAAATCCATGAATGACTATTCTTATTTATTGATTAATAACCCAGATGTTAACTTTGAAGGAATTGATATTAAAGGGTATACAAATCTACCTAGTCAAATTCTACAAGATCAAAAAAATGCAAGAGAGCATGCTACTAAATGGGATAAGCACATAAAAAGACAACTTTTAGATACGTTGACGGGTATTGTGGAGTATGATACCAAGTTTGACAATTATTACGATACACTAGTAGAAGCCATTGATGAAGGAGATGGAGATACATTAAAAGAAGGAATTACAGATTTACAAGAAGAGATTAAACAAAACCAAGCGTATACACAGAATTTAATACAAGAATTAGCTAAGTTAAGAGATAGTATTGGAGAAGATGTCCGAGCATTTGCAGGTCATAAAGATATATTGCATTCGATTCTGAAAAACCAAGCATCTGGAATTGATGAAGATGAAAAGCGCCTAAATGAAGTTTTAGAGCAAGTAAGACATTTTAAACAAGTAGAATCAGATGGAATAATAACTGTATCAATTCCCTCAATTCCTACGTGGATTGCTGGTGGTGTAATGATAGGGGTAGCAAGAAATAATTTAGGTACGTTAGAGCCGTTGTTAGCACAATTACGTCAGACTATAGATTATAAAGTAACATTAAATCGTGTAGTTGGTGTTGCGTATAATAATATTAATGAAATGCACAATACGATTGGATCGGCTATTAATGCACTTACCTATATGTCTGCACAATGGCATGATTTAGATTCTCAATATTCGGGAGTGCTTAGTCATATTGATAAAGCATCCCAAAAAGCGGATCAAAATAAATTCAAATTCCTAAAACCTAATTTGAATGCAGCGAAAGATAGTTGGAAAACATTAAGAGCAGATGCGTTTACATTAAAAGAAGGGATAAAAACATTAAAAATGGATCCTGTATCTTCAAAAAAATAGGGGGATACTACTTCTATTGCAAAGTTACGTAAATAGTCATAAGATAATTAATCGTTTTTTTATCAAAAAAGGCGGGGGTGTATTAAGGATTCCGTCTTTTCTTTTACATAAAGAGTAGCAATCAGGTTCAGGTACAATAAAAAATAAGATTTTTTAGGGAATAGCTTAGAAAAGATTGTTTAAACCTTTAAAGTTAAATAACTTTTATGAATTTCCCGTGAGATTCTAACCGTGAAATATTGAAATTTATTTACTTATTTCGCCAATTGAATACATTTATACAATTCGATGGAAGTTAAGAATACTGAATCAAAACATAATAGGTTGTTATCGATGAGTTTATCATATAAATAAAAAAAGGAGATTATTATGGGAAAAAATAGAGTAATAGATACAGCATAAATAGCATGAATAGTTTTGGGCGTAAAAACATGAAAAAGAAAACAAAAATCCTTAAGAGTATTAAGGAAAAATGAGGGAGATAATATGGGGAATAATTCAAAACATAAAACTAGAAAAATACTTGCAGCTACTGCTACATTAACTATGCTTGCGACTGGAATGGTTTCTTCATCAGATGTCTTTGCGGAGGAAACGCAGCAGCAAAAGAATTTATCAACATCACTGCAAGAAGAAAAGTCAGTCAAATCAGAAAATAGAAGGTATACAGTCCCAGGAAAAGGGGATGTTGAGGTACTGAAACAACAGGAAAGAAAAAGTATGGCATTTAGTCCATATGAACCCACTGGTTTATATGCAAAGCCAAATGAACAAATAACGATTAATGTAGAAGGAAATCAAAATATTCAAGCATACATTGGAACGTATTCGTATGATGCTTCTTGGAGAGAAGATTCTAAAATAAAATCATTTACATTAAAACCTGGTATAAACACAATTCAATCTCCAAATGGGGGGATGATTTATTTTTATAATAAACAACAAGGTGGTACCATTCGAACAACAGTCACAACAGGTGGAACGACTACTCCTTTCTTTGAACTAGGCAAGCATACGAAACAAGATTTAATAGACATGCTGAACCAATATCCAAATGCACATGCAGTGGAGTTAAAAGGAGAACGTGTATTAATTACGGCCAGCCCTGCACGTGTTAAGAAATATTTGTTGGGTTCTAATACAGATCCTGTACAACTCTTAAAAAAGATGGATGAAGCTACTCGAATTCAAGACAAAATAGCTGGGTTATCCGAGGAACAAGTAGATAAACATTATATTCATTACGTAGAAGAAAATCATTCTCCCGATTATTATATGTATGCAACTTCTTATCGAACTGCATATGTAGGAGATGCAATCCAATACGTGTTAGATATTAATAAATTTATAAAAGATGGCTGGGGTCCTTGGCATGAGGCAGGACATTTGAGACAACAATCACCTTGGAAGTTTTATAATATGACAGAAGTACAAAATAATATTTACAGCCTTTCTGTAGAAAAAGCATTTACATCTAATCAACCTTTTAGATTGCAACAAGAGGGTGCTTATAATAAGGCATTTCAATACTTAGAACAATCTAATAAAAATTATGACGAAATTAGTGATGCTTTTGTTAAGCTTGTTATGCTTTGGCAACTACAGTTAGCATATGGAGAGGACTTCTATCCTAAATTGCATCAATTGTATAGAGACATGCCCTCAAATGAACTTCCACAAACGGATGAAAATAAAAAGCAATTATTTATGATTTCGGCATCAAAAGTAGCCAAACAAAATTTGATTCCTTTCTTTGAGAAGTGGGGATTACGTCCAAATAATGATACCATTCAAAAAGTGGGTGCATTAGGATATCCAATTTTAACAGCAGAGATTTGGAAGGGTACGGATTCTAATCCAATTAAACCAGATATGCCTAATGTAAATAATATTTTAGAAGGAAACCAGTTTGCATGGTCGCTAAAAGGAATTAGTGATTTCGAGTTTGCTAAAATCAATTTCAATAAGTCGACAGAAGAAATGCAAGTTGACTTAAAAGCAGGCGTACCGCATCATTATTTTAATGAAACATATGCGAGTATTAAAGTGCAAAATGCATCAGGGAAAGTAGTATACAATAAAGACATTTATGGAAACAAACAACAAAATGCTGAATTGCAAAAAGTTCCAGTCAAAGTAGGAGATTATATTGAGTTAACACATCTAGAAGGTGTGCATAGAGCTACTTTCACAAATGTAGACAACAGTAAACAAGAGAGCTTTGGAAAAAAAGCAATGTACGAGGTTAAAAAAGAAGGCTTGGAGAAAGTAGAAAAAATGCCAGAAGCAACAATTTCAGATGGAAATCAATTTGCATGGTCGCTAAAAGGAATTAGTGATTTTGAGTTTGCTAAAATCAATTTCAATAAGTCGACAGAAGAAATGCAAGTTGACTTAAAGGCAGGCGTACCGCATCATTATTTTAATGAAACATATGCGAGTATTAAAGTGCAAAATGCATCAGGGAAAACAGTATACAATAAAGACATTTATGGAAACAAACAACAAAATGCTGAATTGCAAAAAGTTCCAGTCAAAGTAGGAGATTATATTGAGTTAACACATCTAGAAGGTGTGCATAGAGCTACTTTCACAAATGTAGACAACAGTAAACAAGAGAGCTTTGGAAAAAAAGCAATGTACGAAGTTACAAAAGAAGGTCTGAAGAAAGTAGAAAAAATGCCAGAAACAACGGTTTTAGACGGAAATCAATTTGGCTGGACCTTAAAAGGTTATAGTGATAGAGAAATCGCAAAAGTAGATTATAATAGGGCAACAGAGAAAATGCAGGTGAAGTTAGAAGCAGGCGTACCACATTCTTACTTTAATAATACGTATGCAAGTATTAAAGTACAGAATTCATCTGGTAGTGTTGTGTACAATAAGGAAATCGTGGGAAATAGACAACAAACTGCTGAAAGCCAAACCGTGCCCGTAAAAGTGGGAGATTACATTGAGTTTACCCATATAGAAGGGGAAGCAGTAAAGGAAAAGACACGCGCTACACTAACTAACCTTGAGAATAGTAAACAGGAATATATAGGTAAGAAAAGAACCTATCAAGTTACTTCTACGGGTTTATTAATAAAATAGATTAAAAGATGTCTAAAGAACATAAGTTTTTTAGACATCTTTTTTTATCCTAAAAATGTTCGTTAGGATTTTTAGGCCTAAAATATGTTCATAAATTATAACGAAATCGTTATTTGAATAGAAAAGTCCAGATGAAATTTTAATTAGATATACTTACTATTTCATCTATTTGTTTTTTCCTTATAGAGTTCAGTAAGGATCAGATAGTATTCCTTGTGCCAGCATCAGTTATTCAATCTTATGTGGGGATGTCTCATCAACCGAATGGTAAGAAGTCGATACCGAGAGCAGACTTTGATATTTATGGATACTTAGTAGAACAAACAGAACGAGCACCAGTTGATTACTTACAATACATCGATGAGACAGGATTAATTCCAGGGGTGTTAGATGGGATGATTCAGATAGATCAGGACCATAAAAGGATAGTAAATAACATTGAAGCAGCGAAAAAGAAAATGAATAATAAAAAACGTAAATTATTAAAGGCTTAATGGATAACGGAACCATGCAGAGTGGATGGTAGGGGCTACTCGCCATGAATGTGTCCCTTATTCAACAATGAGATTGTGAAATTTCACGTATCATATATAAAATTTAAATTACAAATTCGAAATAGGGGATTTCTGCATAGAAAGACAATTAACTTTATTACCAGCAATCGATGATAAAAAGGTGCAAAAAGAAATAGTCAGCATCTTAAAGGAATACCGTGCATTAAAGATGCGAATAAACAGAAAGGGGATGTAAATTATGTTTACATCCTCTATTTATTTAATTTAGCTGCATTAATAACTACCATTACAATGATATACTACTAGTGACCATTTCAAGAATGGCCATATATTTTTATGACAAACTGCTTTAGAAAGCTTAAGAATTCTTAAGAACTTTTGCCCCTATTTCTTAAGGTTTGGGCTCTAGAGTATGATTATGAATGCAAACATGCGGTGTGATTAATTATGAAAACAATTCTCTTTCTTATTTGAGTATATAATGAACCCAAAATCAGTTGGTGCAGCCCTTTCCAGTTCAAAGTTTCTTGAAGACAAAATGATTGAGGAAATTGATCTTAAGAAAGCGTATTACATTGTCGAATATGGACCAAGTACAGGTGTATTCACAGAAAAATTAATTAAAAGAAGAAATCTCAAGACAATTATTCTATTAGTGGAAAATAATAAGGGATTTTATTTTTTTACTAAAAGCAAAATTTAAAGAAGAAGGGAACTTATTAATTGTATATGGATCAGCAGTAAATATTGAACAATATATTAAGGGAACGATATCACTTATATCCATTATGTTATTTTTTGTCTTCCGTTTGCAAGTTTACAATAAAGAGACGATAGACATGTCTCACCTGCAAATGTCTTTAATTGTTCAATATGAGAAAAAATGTGGAGGAATAATATGGAGTCAAAAATTCTTATTGTTGATGATGATAAAGAGATTAGAAATCTTATCTCTGTTTATTTGGAAAATGAAGGCCTGAAAACTCAAAAGGCAGAAGATGCTATTGAAGCGTTAGAACTGTTAGAAGAAAAGCGAGTTCGATCTTATTATTTTGGATGTTATGATGCCTAATATGGATGGCATTGAAGCGTGTATGAAGATTAGGGAAGAACGAAATATGCCTATTATCATGCTTTCTGCAAAATCAGAGGATATAGACAAAATTCAGGGTTTAGCCTCTGGTGCCGATGATTATTTATCAAAACCGTTTAATCCGTTGGAGTTAATCGCTAGAGTAAAATCCCAATTAAGAAGGTTTAAAAAATACAATACGTCAATAAATCATAATAAAAGCATCTTAGAAATCGGTGATTTAACCGTAAATACAGATACACGTCAAGTATGGATAAGAGGCACGGAAGTAAGGCTAACTCCAAAAGAGTTTGATATACTCGAACTACTTGCTCAGTAACAAAGGGATTGTTCTGAGTGTTGCAAAAATATATGAAGCAGTTTGGAAAGATGCTTTTTATAAATCGGATAATACCGTCATGGTGCATATTACAAAAATAAGAGACAAAATTGAAGCGGATTCTAAACATCCAATTTATATTAAAACTGTTTGGGGAATTGGGTACAAAATATGAAGAAGGTTAGTTTTAGAAATAAGATAATAATAAAACTTCTTGGTGCTGTTGCAGTTAGTTTTTTTGTTTCGTTTGGTTTAACAGTCCTCACTTTTATATATATAATAATACCATTAAATCTAAATCACTATCTTGATGATCTTAGTACATTTGAAAATAATATACTTACATTTCTTATATTTGCGTTAGCGATCTTTACTTTTATAATCATTTTTTTAATATTGGTTCGAAAGAAAATAGTATATTTGAAGCTCATTTCTGATAATGTGAATGATATTGCCAATGGAAAACTGGGTTTGACAATTGAGATTGAGGGAAAAGACGAATTGACCCAACTTGCTCAAAATATTAATTATATGTCCAAGGAATTGGAGAATACATTTGAACAGGAAAGACGATTGGAACGTACAAAAAATGAACTCATAACCAATGTATCTCATGACTTACGCACACCATTGACATCTATTATCGGCTATGTAGATTTATTAAAAAGAGGGCAATACGACAGTAAAGCACAATTACAGGAGTATCTCGAAACCACTTATTTAAAATCACAGAGATTGAAATATCTAATTGATGAACTATTTGAGTACACCCGTTTATCAGACATCGATGCCAGATTAAACCTTAATGAAGTTGATGTATCAGGTTTGTTGGAGCAAATAGTTGGAGAATACACTCCTATATTTGAAAAGGAAAGTTTAATTGTTCAAAAATCAATAACGGAAGAAACAATACCTATTCTTATCGATGTAGAAAAAATGGTACGTGTTTATGAAAATCTGTTTATAAATGCGATAAAGTACAGCATGAAACCATCCGAATTATCAATATGTCTTGAACTAATAGGGAATAAAGCAATTTTGAAAGTATCAAATAAAGCTGAGAAACCACCTGTTAGCGATCCAAATAAATTGTTTGAGAGATTTTTCAGGGGTGATAAGGCCAGAAAAGATGATCAAGGAAATGGACTGGGACTGGCTATCTCAAAAAGAATTGTTGAACTTCACAATGGTAATATACATGCAGAATATAAAGAAGGTTGGATATCCTTTATTGTTGAACATCCAATTAAATAGAATGGCTTATGGAATGAAAGGTTCCATAAGCTTTTTTAAAACTTAAGAAACTTCTTAAGTTAATAATTCAAGTAGGCCATTCATAGTAGAAATGATACTGACAAATTAATTTATTTATTACTATAAAGTAAGTATTGGAATAAAGGGGAAGTTCATTGATATGAGTAATGGAAGAGACGATAGTAAATTTAGCAACCAGTGTGTTTCGATATTTCATCGGGACACACTGGTTTTATTTTATATAAATGTGGAACAAATGTATTACTTAGATTGTCTATTAAGTGTAATCCTAAAAGATATGAAAGTACGAATCAATTTGAAAAATACAAAGGTATTAAAAAGAGGGATATGTGTGGGATGAGATGGTCTATATGAAAGTGGTCCTAATGTCTTATATGTATATAGAATTTGATAACGCTGTCTATTTTTTGGGGGATTATGTTAGAATAACGTTTTTTTGAGTACAAAGATATTGGAGGTAACAGAAGTGAAAAGTATGTTTTGCAAGAGATTTATTACAATAGTAACAGTGCTTACACTATTTTGTAGCATGGCCGTTACATTTGGAAGAGCATCAGCGGAAACAGTTCCTGCTATAGACGTAGAAGCAGGATCAGCAATTTTAGTAGAAGCAAATTCCGGGAAAATTTTATATCAAAAAAATGCAGATGAATCATTAGCAATTGCTAGTATGACAAAAATGATGAGTGAATACTTAGTTCATGAAGCGGTGGATAAAGGAAAACTTAAATGGGATCAAAAAGTTAAAATTTCTGAATATGCATATAAGATTTCGCAAGATCGCTCATTATCAAACGTTCCATTAGAAAATGGTGGCTCTTATACGGTCAAAGAGTTATATGAGGCAATGGTAATCTACTCTGCAAACGGTGCAACAATTGCTTTAGCTGAAGAGATTGCTGGAAAAGAAGTCAATTTCGTGAAAATGATGAACGATAAATCAAAAGAGTTTGGAATGAAAAATTATAAATTTGTAAACTCTACAGGTTTAACAAACCATGATTTAAAAGGACATCACCCAGAAGGGACAACTCCAGACGAGAAAAATAAAATGTCCGCAAGAGATTGTGCGATTTTAGCACAACGTCTTATTCAAGATTTCCCGAAAATATTAGATACAGCAAAAATCCCTAAAAAAACATTCCAAAAAGGTGGCAAGTATCCGATTGATATGACGAACTTTAACTGGATGTTAAAAGGCTTAATTAAGCAATACGAAGGTGTAGATGGGTTAAAAACAGGAACTACTCCAGAAGCCGGAGATTGTTTTACTGGTACAGTAGAAAAAAACGGTATGCGTCTAATCTCTGTAGTTATAAAAGCAAAATCTCATACAGCACGTTTTGATGAAACAAAGAAATTATATGATTATGGATTTGCAAATTTTGAAGTGAAGAAGGTCTATGGAAAAGATTCAGTAGTAAAAGGTCATGAAACAGTGCGAGTAGCAAATGCAAAGGACAAAGATGTAGTTGTTCAAACGAAGCAAGCTGTTTCACTTCCAATGCCAAAGGGCAACAAAGACGTTTATAAAAAAGAATTTAAAGTATCGAATAAAGAACAAGAAGCGCCTATTAAAAAAGGTGTAACAATTAGTCAAATGATTATATCGCCTAAAGATATTACAGATCCTGGGTTCTTATCAGGTAAATCATTACAAGTAGACCTTGTAACAAAATCTGAAGTAGAACAAGCAAATTGGTTTACACGTTTTATGCGCGAAATAGGATCTTTCTTTAGCGGCATGTGGAATAGCGCGGTTGATATAGTAAAAGGCTAACCTTGTAGGATAAAATTAAATATTAGCCTGAAATAAAAGGTTTCAAAGTATTATAGATTCTTATGTGGATGGCTTGGAATGGAAGATTGCATTAATTCTCAAATCTGGTTCTTCGGAACTTTCGGTATAGCAATCAAGCTAAGATAAATTTGTATCCATATAATCAAAAAACGCTATTCTTTTTGTAGAAATATACAGAAAGGATGGCGTTTATTATGAATTGTTCGATTCAAAGGGTTCTGGTGCAAGGTTAGTTTAATAAAGTTACATGATGAAAAAACATTCATTATTCCATCAAGTGACAAATAAAATCGATACCTGGTACTTATTTCTGTTATTAACTTTTATAAAAATTTAATAAAATCTTTTCTTTCTATTAAATATTTTGTTTTAAATTATTTATATAAAGAAATGGAGGCCAGAAAATGAATTTTTTAAAGAAATTTAAGTATCTCTTTATAGCGTGTATCCCTATGTATATAGTTATTCTTTAATTTCAATCGAATAAAAAAGCAAGGTATTCGAGAAAAAAGTACGGTACCATACAGAGAAAACGCTCTCCCATACAAAAGTAAATTGTACCGAAAGTGATAAAAGCGAATGTTATATGGAGGGAATCCACTAATAATTTCACCTGAAAATCGGTAATTAATGAAACAAAGAATAACAAAATGATACATGATTACGAGTTAATATCCCAAAAAGATAGGATTATTAGTGACAATCTTTGATACTGACAAGTGAGGTGACGTCGATGAGAGGGACATTAATAAAAAGTGGAGTATTTATTTTAGTTTTAACAGGAGGGCTATATCTTACAAAATACGCATATGACCATCATACTAACCGAGTTAAAGTAAGAGACACGATTCAACAAATATCAATAGAGCATGGTATACCACCATGGATTCCTTTATCTATTGCATTCCATGAAAGTAAGTTTGATCAAAATGCAGTCGGAGATCAGGGCACATCATTTGGATTGTTTCAGCTCCATCGAGGTGGACTAGCACCTAGAGATTTAACGAACGAAGATTTGAAAAATATAGAAACGAATACCCGAATTGCAATATCTAATATGAAAAATGCATATAACCGTGGTTTACAGCAAAATTTAAAAGGACAAGAACTATTAAAACATGTTGCTAATACCTCAGGGTGGCCTGGGAATAAGGGTGTTCAATGGACAAATAAGCAGACAGACTATAACGAGGGTTTAGAAAACAGTTTTAAAATGTTTTCTAAACGACAATACGATTTTATAGAATGAAATTTCTTTTTTCTTTCTATTATTATATAACTTATGCCTAAATACGAAAGTTTCCTAAAACAGATACATAGATTGACTTTGTACTGCTTATATTAGGAATTTAAAGAAACAATATGTATAATTCTCCCACTACAATAGTATAGTGGCCTTTATTAACAGCAAAATCTACAATTTACAAGGAGAACATTTTATGAGTAAGAGAATAAAAGAATTAGATTCCATACGAGGGTTAGCGGCACTGACAGTGGTATTTGGACATTTTTGTTTAATGCTACCATCGTTGCCCAATTCTATTAAATTTTCCCCGCTTAGGTTTTTATGGGCTGGCGGGGAAGCTGTAATCGTTTTTTATGTATTAAGTGGTTTTGTGTTATCTATGGCACTTTATCATTCAAAAACAAATTATTGGGGATATTTAATTAAGCGATTTGTACGAATCTATATCCCTTATTATTTTTGGATAATCATTACCTTTGCTTTATTTATTTTGTTCTCGCCGTATGAAGTGGCTGGACTACGGGATTGGTTCTATGATAGGTGGCAAGGGTCTATAACAAAAATAGATATTATAAACCACTTTGTGCTTCTTAATAACTTTTTTACGGAAAATTATAATCCAGTTATCTGGTCATTGGCTCAAGAAATGCGTATATCTATTGTGTTTCCTTTGTTATTCCTTCTTTTTTATAAACTGAGTTGGAAGAAAACGATACTATTTGCTTTGAGCTTTTCTTTAATTAGTGTTTTCCTTAATATGTTGCATATAGGGAAAGCAGAGGGATTTTATAATGGTTATGCCGATACACTGCATTTCACATCGATGTTTATGGTTGGAATGTTAATTTTTAAGCATCAGGAAAAGCTTATCTACTTATATAGGAATATGAAAAAAATTAATAAAGGATTTCTTATTGCATTAGGGGTTATTCTATATTTATATTCCATTTTAATTTATGGTTTTTCCCGTAATGATACTACTTTCTTATTAAAAGATTGGGGTGTCGTAATCGGTGTTAGTATATTTATAATAATGGCCATGAGTAACCTAAAAGTGAAAGCATTTTTAAATAAGAGTGTATTTGTATACTTAGGAGAAATTTCATACAGTATCTATTTGTGTCATTTTCCAATCATGATGGTACTATTTAAACTTTTGTATACAAAGATACCTATCTTTTTCCTTCTTGTTTTATGTATTTCAATGACAATACTTCTTTCTATAGTTTCGTATCATTTAATTGAAAAGAAATGTATCAACTGGGCAAAACAAAGAACAACAAATTTTCGGAAAAAAGTGTAATGCTTGAAGGGATTTTATTTCTTTAGTAAATATACGAATATTACCGATTCTTAAGTATATTAGGAATCGGTCAATTACGGATTCTATATAAATATACTAAAATTGAACAAATTTTTAATTTTATACTTAACTCCAAAAATCCTCTTACTAAAGAGAATCTTCGTAACGTTTTTCCAGACATAGCCGAAAGTACAATTAGTAAAACGCTAGTTTCCTTGTAGCTGCTTGGTCAAATAAAGCTGGTTTCAGGAGGAAGAAATACTCAATGTATACAGGTTTAATTCTGTATTAATAATTATTAGGGGTAACAACACATCGCTATCTATATCTAAAATGTTATATAAAACTATTGAATATTTTATTCGTAAAAACAGAGGTGTAAAATGAATTTTATTTCCGAACTACTTGTTACCTTTGCAATTCCTACAATACAACTCACATTCTTGTTACTACTCATTTTTGTTTTTAGCTACTTTGTAGTATACAAAAAGGTATGTAAAGGAGGGGGAATTTACCGTACAACAAGTTATATTGTTTATATTGATAATAGGATATTATTCCCTTGTATTATCAGCTACTTCATTTGGTCGTCCAGATGATATAACTTTTGCAAGAACAATTGACTTTGATGTACTTAGTGTTTATAAAAAAGCATGGAATACCTTTTCATTTTCTTCTTTTTTCCATATCATTGTGAATATAGGTATGCTTTTTCCGTTAGGAATTTTATTACCTTTATTTAGTAATGTTTTTCAAAAAACAAAATGGATGTTAATCAGCTCAATTATAGCAAGTTTATTGATTGAAATCCTTGAATTTATAATGCAACGTGGAAGTATGGAACTAGCCGATTTACTTCATAATACTCTAGGAATGATGCTAGGATATTCTATGTTAAATATAGTTCTTATATTGTTGAAGAAAAAAGAAACAGATACACAAATGACCAAATATTTATTTCTTCCGATTACAGTAAGTTTTGTTGCACTTGGAATAATGATTTCGTATCAAATGAAGGAATTTGGGAATATGCCTTTAGATCCCATTACAAAAACAGACATGACTGATGTCACTATAAAAACATCAATAGAGTTAAAAGACGAAGGTAATAAAATGCCTGTTTACAAAGAGGAAATTACAAAAATGCCTAATGACAATGAGCCAGTTACAAAAAAATCACATATTCGAGATGTCGAAATTCTGTCTCCCAAAGAAGTATTTCAAAAACTAAAAGAAGGAGACTTTGATCCTATAATATCTTTCAAAGCAGGTGATACATTAGTCATTACAGATTATAATATAGATTACTACGCTGATACAAAAGGCTTTTCTCAACCTATATATGTTTTTCAAGTATGCTTAAATGATAATGGGGAAAATAGTTGGTCTCAACCTATTTCTGCGAGAAAATAACGTAGATTTTCATGTTTTTGTTCATGTGAAATAGTTTAATCGAGTTGTCTTGCTCATTTGAAAAATCTCCTATGGAATTTAATTGAAACTGAAAAACATTTAAGAAGAACAATTACGCTGTGGGCTATTGTATAGTGTAGATATGAATAACAAAAAGGGGGACTATATATGTGGAAGCGATTTGTAGCGATTGGTGATAGTTTTACAGAGGGGATAGGGGATGAAGTTGAGGGAATAGCATTAAAAAGCTGGGTAGATCATTTTGTTCAACTGTGTGTAAATGATTTAAAATATGCTAATTTTGCAAAACGTGGGTTAGTAACTAAAGAAATTCGCTCACAGCAATTGGAACAGGCATTAACTTTTAATCCAGATTTGGTTAGTCTAATTGCAGGTGCAAACGATGTTTTAAAAGGACGTTGGAATCATCAAGCATATAAGAACGATATGGAATTTATGATAGATACATTAAGTAAAGCAGGTGCTGATATTATTATAGCAAACCTTCCAGATTTTACTGTTAGGCTTCCATTTCCTTCTGAAAAAAAACAAGTATTAAAAGAACAATTATTAGAGGCAAATGAAGTTATACTTTCACTGAGTAGAGAGTATAAGCTTCATCATGTTGACGTTTGGAATCATCATTTAGTTAATGACAATACGCTTTGGTCTACGGATTTAATTCATCCAAACTCAAAAGGATATGTAAAAGTTGCTGAATTAATTTTTAGTAGTTTGCCTGTACACGACTCTTTTAAATAAGCTGTAGAATGAACTATGATGATACGGTCAGAAACCCCTGTCGCATACAGCGCAGGGGTTTTTAATGAGAAAAAGAAGGATATAGGGCACCTATAAATTATACTTATTGTTTATATTTTTGTTATTCTCTGTTAAGGAATCCTTGCTATAAGGATTCCTTTTTTGAATGCAGCTTAACAATAAAGTTAATTCTTTTTGCAAATGTGGAACTATTTCATTACGTACACTGTCTATTAAGCGTTAAAACATTTTTATTTAATATTTTAAGAAAGGAACAATCATTTATAACTAAAGGAGTAGATTGAATTGAAAAAAATATGGATGCTGCTTTTCTTTTGTTTTGGAGTTATGTTGGTAGGATGTAATAAAAACGAATCGCCAAAACAAGCATTTGAAGAATATATTAATTTATGGAATGATAAAAAATTTGCAAATATGTATGATCATTTATCAGAACATGCAAAAAAAACGATTTCTAAAAAGGATTTCACCGAGAAATATCAAAAAATCTATGAAGGTATTGGAGTTGAGAATTTAAAAATTAAAACGAAAGGAGAGAATACTAAAGGTAAAGAACGTTTTCTTTTTGAAGTTAAAATGGATACGGATGGAGGGGCAGTTTCATTCATCCATGAAGCAAAACTCGTGAAAGATAAGGAATCTTGGAAAATAGATTGGACACCAGACTTCATTTTCCCAGGTATGAAAAAAGATTATAAAGTACGTATGCAAACAGAGCAAGGAAAACGCGGGGAAATATATGATCGAAATGGAAAAGGGCTTGCAACGAATGGTAAAGCGTCTGAAGTTGGAATTATTCCAGAGAAACTAGGTGAAACGGCAGCGCAAACGAAAGAAATAGTAGCACAATTACTTGATATGTCTATAGAAGAGGTCGATCAGAAGCTCGCAGCAAAATGGATAAAACCAGATTCCTTTGTACCAATTGGTATTTTAAAAGAGGGAACCAGACAGAATGATTATATTGAATTAGAAGGAGTTTCATCTCGCCCAGTAAATATTCGTACGTATCCATTAGGAGAAGCAGCGGCACACTTAACAGGATATATAGGAAAGGTGAATGCAGAGGAGTTAAAATCGCTTCAAAAAAAAGGTTATCAAGCAGATGATTTAGTGGGTAAGACAGGTTTAGAGAAAGTATTAGAGAATAAATTGCGTGGTGAAAAGGGTGGACGCGTATTTATGGAAGATGAGAACGGGAAAGAGATTAAAAACGTAGCAAAAAAAGAAGCAAAAGAAGGGAAAAATGTTACGTTAACAATTGATGCTGCAATTCAAGAAAAAATCTTTAATGAGATGAAAAATGAAGCAGGATCTAGTGCAGCGATCAATCCTAAAACGGGTGAAACAATTGCACTTGTAAGTAGCCCTGCTTATAATCCAAATACGATAGTTAGAGGAGCATCAAAAGCCCAACGAGAAGCATGGAATAACGACTCGAAACTGCCAATGACGAATCGTTTCACACAAGCATTTGTACCAGGTTCTGTATTTAAAACGATTACAGGTGCAATTGGTTTGGAAACGAAAACAATAAATCCTAAAGAAGAATTTAAAATTCAAGGATTAAAATGGACAAAAGATTCATCGTGGGGAAATTATTATGTAACACGTGTGAAGGAAGCTAGTCCAATTGATTTTGATAAGGCAATGAAGTACTCTGATAATATTTATTTTGCTCAACAAGCTTTGAAAATGGGGAAAGATCAGTATGTAAATGAATTTAAGAAATACGGATTTCATGAAAAACTACCAATGGAATACGAATTTCCTATTTCAACAATTGCAAAAGATGGGATAAAAAACGATATTCAACTAGCAGATACGGGATATGGACAAGGACAAGTATTAATGACACCACTTCATTTAGCATTAACATATGCACCGATTGTGAATGAAGGGAATATTCCATCGCCTCATCTTTTAAAAGAAGCCAAAGTAGCGGGGAATTGGAAAGAAAATGTGGTTTCTAAAAAGAATCAAGAGATATTAAAAAGTGCATTAATAAAAGTCATTAATGACCCTGATGGCGCGGGGAGAATTGCTAAGGTTGATGGTGTAACTCTTGCTGGTAAAACTGGTACAGCAGAGCTGAAAGAGTCGAAAGAAGCAGACGGAAAAGAACTTGGATGGTTTGCAGCTTTTGATGCAAATGCGCCAGACATGATTGTTACCATGATGATTGAAGATGTAAAAGGAAGAGGGGGAGTAATGTTCCAGGCGAAAAAGTAAAACATGTTTTTCAGAAATAACAATAAATTATAAGGTGAAATCTTTTACTAAATTTATTATATATATGCTTAACTCAATGGTATAAATTGGGCAAAACAAAGAACAATTAAGTTTCAGAAAAAGTATTCTCCCTAATTGAGAATGCTTTTTCTATGTTATTGTGGCTCTAGAAAGTTGATATCGCATCATTTTCATTATTTGCAAGTACGGGCTGATTGGTAGTTTGTCCTAAATACTGATTTAAAACCAGAGGGTTCAGTCGGAAGTGCAATTCCGATTGGGACAGGTACTAATACAGCTGGTGAAAAAAATTTGTTCATTTTTATTTTCATATCTGAAATCTTGGTGTTGCTAATAGTAAATATAACAGAAGAGCAAATTGAAATAGACAAATGAGGGTGATTTTAAACTTTAACAAAACAGTTATTTAGTAAAAAATAAATAGAGCACACAAATAAGTATGCTCTTAGAAAAAATAGGTGATACAAATCGATTGTTGCGTGAAATTTTAAAAATCATAATCAGATTTTTATGAGTAAATTTTTAACATTGTATGCATTACTTGTTTTTTTGAGCCTGTCATAAAAAGACTGTATAGGTGATTATCTAATGAAATGTATTGCACACCTTTACATTATACAGGAGGATTCTTCTATCAAAAAAAGATAAACAATGGAACAAATGAAACTTGTATCATGTCTATATATTGAAACCATATTAAAAGTGAGGGCAGTTTTATGTTTATTCAAATAAGTTTGAGGTGTGGAAATGGAACAGAAGTTTATTGAAAAATGTAATCATGATGAGCTTGACTATGTTATTAAAGACTATTGGCAAGATGTATGGAATTATTCATTTATTATTACGAAAGATCCGCACTTATCAGATGACATCACGCAAGATGTATTTATAAAGGTTTTTAAACATTGGCATTCGTTTCGAAAGGAGTCATCTATTAAAACGTGGATATTAAAAATTACAAGAAATACGGCAATAAACTATTTGAAATCCTCTTATTTTAAAAGGATATCTTTAGTGGGATTTTTTAGTGACGATAAGCAATCTCCATCGGCAGAACAAGAATTTTTTAAGCAAGAGGAAATGAATGATGTATGGGATGTTGTATTAAAACTACCTAAAAAACACCGCGAAATACTAATATTGGACGCGAAATATGAATTGTCATATGAAGAAATGGCTGAAACATTAGATGTATCAATTGGAACAGTCAAATCTAGATTAAGCCGAGCGAGAAGTAAGGTTTCAAAACTAATAGGGGAGGGTAGAAGTGATGAACAGTAAAAAAAATCCTGACTGGTATAGCAAATTAAAAAACGGACCAATGGAGCGTCGTAAAGATGAAGAAGAATTTATTTATAAAATAAAGCAATCGGTATATCAAAATAGTGAAGTAGATTCTGTAACATATAAGAGACCACCTCGTAAAAAAGCATTGCCTGTTGTAGTTGTTTTGGTTTGTACAATGTTATTTTTTATTGTTCAACAACCTGGGCTTGATGATAATAAATCACCGGTACAAAGTAGTACTCAAATTAAGTCGAAAATAAAAGATGAGTCTGCTCAAGAGCCATCATTAAAACAGTTTATGAATGATTTATCTCGAAGTACAATTTCAAAAAATGAAAATGACTTGTATAGAGCGTTAAATGATGAAGTTCTATTTAAAGGGAAGAGTTATAAGAAGGATGAATTAAAATTTGATGAAGATTTGTTTCATGAGTTGCAAGTCGCTCTTACAATGGGGGGAGAATTTGCAAATGATACAAAGAAAGTGTATAAAGTACCAAGTGGAATGACAGAAAGTAACCAATCAAAGCGAGAACATTTTATATATGTAACTGTTACTGGAAATAAAACGAAAATTTTAGCTGAACCAAAACGAGAATCACAAGTTTTATATGAAGTATCGAATGAAATGGTAAAAGCTTGGATTCCAGAAAAAGTGCAGAATGATGGATATATAAAAATATCGACATTTAACGGTAATACTGGGTATGTACAAAAAGAGTATATTTTAACTGATATTAAATATTCATTCGTGTTCGAAAAGGATCATGAAGGTATGTGGAAAATAATAAATATAGATTCTATATGGTAAAAGAGGAAGGTTCACTTTAATGAACCTTCCTCTTTGTTATTATTTTCTTTTTGAAGTGTATGCCAGGACTCTAAAATTTCTGATGTAACGAGAGCAGCAATATTTTTTTCTGAATTACTACCAGGAATAACGACAGAAATAGCAATTTGTGGATCTTCGGTAGGAGCATATGCAATGAATAGAGAATGATTTATCATTCTTTCTTGCTCATTCGGAAAACCTGTAATACCCGTTTTACCTGCGACATGAAAGGGTAAGTTTTTAATCTCCTCTATATTTTGACTCATTCCGCCTTGCACGACACTCCAAAACTTCATAGGATAACGATTTGAACTTTCTAAAATTGGTTTAAACTTTTTTGTTTCCTTACCGTCCTGACTAATAATTGCACTTACGATTTGAGGTTTATATCTATCACCTTTACTCGCCAAAGTTGCTGCATATTGAGCGAGTTGAAGAGGAGTGTGCACTTCATTTCCTCCCCAAGAGGCATTTAATAAAGCAGAGATTCCATTTTCAAACTTACTAGAAGGATGAAATTCATATTCTCCGTCTTCTTCAAAGGGTAAATCAATTCCAGTTTTAGAGCGAAGGCCGAATTGCATTAAATAACCTGTCCATATATTTGCCACTTTTTCTATATTCCCATTATTTTGGTTGAATAAGGGTAGAGCTACTTTTGCTGTCATAAATGTGTTAGATGAATTAATGATAGCCTGACTCGGCGTAATCTCACCTGTTGGTGTTCCAGGTGCATTAGCAATGTTATTTTGATTATCATACTGAAAAGTACCTTTATCTAAATAAGTATCTTCAGGTTGAAAAAGCTTTTCGTTTAATCCAATTAAAATAGTAAGAGGCTTTATAGTAGAGGCCATATTTACATAAGATTCACCATAATTTAATTTTTGAATTGCTTTATTTTGCGACAATGATTTGATGTTTTCTTTTTTAGATGATACATGTGTATGTAATGTATTTGGATCAAAAACTGCTGAGTTGGCCATAGTTAAAATTGCACCAGTTTTTACATCTGTCACTACAGCATAACCAGCATTAGCATCAGGTATTTTCTTAATTTGAGATCTTAATGCTTCCTCTGTTTTTTGCTGCAATTTAGAGTCTAAAGCTAGCCGGACATCTTTTCCTTTTTGTACTTTTTGAATGTTCCATAAGAACTTTTTATTATTCATTTTAAAAATCAGAGTTTTTCCGGGTTTTCCTTTTAAATCATTTTCATATTGAAGCTCAATCCCACTTTTTCCAACAGGTCCATACTTAGAATTAAGGTCATTTTCTACATACCCAATTAGCTGTGAACCAATTTCGTGTTTAGGATAATATCGAATCAATTCATCTTTGATTATTACATTATTGGGTTTGTTCTTGTTTATGAATGTAAGTTCACTCTCATTTATGTCAGAGTAAAACGGTATATCATTCATAGTCTGCTTTTTACAAGATTGTTGTAATTGTAATTTTATGTCCTCTGCAGAAATGTCATGTTGAAACTCGTTTGAAAATTGATTGAAAAAAGCTAATGTGTTTGATGTATCTTGATTCGATAGCTTTTCATCATTAGAAGTGCAATATAGAGACTTAACTTTCTTATTTGTAGCTAGTATTACACCATTTTGATCAAAAATTTTTCCTCTTTCAGCTGAAGAAGTTGCGATAGTAATTGAAATGAAGTTGATTTTTAATAAAATTAGTAAAATCAAACCTACAATAGAAAGAACCGCAAATAATCTCCATCTTTTTGTATGTAACATATAACCCTCCCTTATGTAGCCTATTTCATCTTATAGTTAATTATTTTTTTTGTAAATGTGGAACAACTTTATTACTTAGGTTGTCTATTAAGTATTACAGCATGAAGAAAGGAATAATTAGTATGAAAAGTTACTAGCAAGTCTATGTGTAAGTTTAATATGAGTCATTATACAGTTTAGCATTTCTAATGCAAGTGATAAAAGAATTAGAGAGAAAAACAGGAAAGGAGATTTATCAATTACGCGGCTAAACGAAAAGGAATGGACGCTTACAAGGATTTAGAAAAAAAGATAAGACACTATTTATAACTGAATGGTGGTTTCTAATATATAGGGAACGTATTTATTATATTTGTTTACTAAGTATTAGTGAGGAGTTCCGGAAGAATTATATGGAGGATTTATGAAAAAACAAAAAGAAAAGAAGCAGCAGACATATATATCTATTCGATTAAATATAATGTTTCTTTGCATATTTTTACTATTCTCAGCTATTATTATGCAGCTAGGAAAAGTACAAATCGTTGAGGGAGAGGCTTATAAGAACCAAGTGGAAAACAGTCAAAATGAAACAACTAGTATACCGGTTCCACGTGGACAAATTCTAGATCGAGAAGGGAAAACGGTCGTTAATAATAAATCTCTTCGCACAATTACGTATACAAGGGTGAAGGGGATTAAGAGTGAAGATATTTTAAAAACAGCAAAAGAATTGGCGAAAGTACTTGAAATGCCCGAACAAGATATAAATAAGTTAACCGATATCGATAAAAAAGATTTCTGGATGCAATTGAATACGAAACGTGCGGAATCAAAGATTACTAAAAAAGATATAGGAAAGTTTAAAGAAAAGGGAATAGAGGGAAAAGAACTAGACAAAAAAATTCAAGACTTAAGACGAAGTCGCGTTACAGAAGTAGAATTGGCAGAATTAACAGCACAAGATTTAAAGGTTTTAGCTATTAAAAGTAAAATGAGTTCAGGTTATCAACTAACACCACAAATTATTAAAAAAGATGTGACAGATCAAGAATATGCGCGCATAAGTGAAAACCTTGCGGAGTTTCCAGGAGTAGATGCAACAGTTGATTGGGAACGTAATTATGTAAATGGTAATTTATTTCGTTCCGTGTTAGGTAATATTACAAGCAGTGAAGAAGGATTACCGAAAGAAAACTTAGATTCTTATTTGGTACGTGGATATAACCGTAATGATCGTGTAGGGAAAAGTTATATTGAACAACGATATGAAGATGCATTACACGGTACGAAAGAAGAAGTGAAAAACGTTACTGACAAATCAGGAAACATTATAAATACAGAAATCATCTCTAAAGGAAAAAGTGGTAATAGTTTAACATTAACGATTGATATGGAATTACAAAAGAAAGTGGAGGAAAGTATAGAGAAAAATTTGAGAGCTTTTAAGAGTTCAGAGCCACTGTTGGACCGAGCGTTTGTCGTCATGACAAATCCAAATAACGGACAGATTTTATCTATGGCAGGCAAAAAGATTGTAGAAAAAGAAGGGAAAATAGAGATTGAGGATTTGGCATTAGGTAACATGACAACTTCTTATGAGCTAGGGTCAGCTGTAAAAGGCGCAACGTTATTAACTGGATATGAGACAGGGGCAATACAGCCAGGAGATCAATTTTATGATGCACCGATGAAATTTAAAGGTACACAAGCCAAGAAATCATGGAATGTATCCGGATTTGGTAATATTAATGATTTACGAGCTTTACAAGTATCTTCGAATGTATATATGTTCCAGACAGCTTTAAAAATTGCGGGAGTTAATTACGTACCGAATGGTTCATTAGATATTAAACAAGAAGCATTTGATAAGATGCGTTATTATTTTAAACAATTTGGTTTAGGGGTACCAACAGGTATTGATTTACCGAATGAAATAATTGGGCAAACTAGAAAAGTAGATAGTCAACCTGGGTTTTTACTAGATTTTTCTATCGGTCAGTATGATACTTATACGCCATTGCAATTGGCACAATATATTTCAACTATTGCTAACGGTGGATATAGAATGCAACCCCAAATTGTACAGGAAATAGGAGAACAATCAATAAAAGAAGAGGAAGTTGGCAAAGTTATACGCTCTATAGAGCCTGTCGTATTAAATCGAGTTGATATGAAGAAAGAACATATTGATCGGATAAAAGAAGGCTTTAGATGGGTATTCCAAGAAGGTGATGGAACTGGCGTGAAGTATTTCAAGAATGCTCCATACAAACCAGCAGGAAAGACAGGGACAGCTCAAACTGTATATGGTGGAGATGATCCAATTGGTAGAAATGCAAAAGGAGAACGTATGGAATGTTACAACTTAACATTAGTTGGATATGCTCCATATGATAATCCAGAAGTAGCATTTTCTGTAGTAGTCCCATGGCTTCATGATGATAAAAATGGAATTAATTCTATAATTGGAAAGGATGTTTTAGATGCATACTTTGATTTAAAACAGCAACGTATGCATGGTGAAGCTGCTAGTACAAATAGTTCGAATCAAAATTAGTAAAATTTGTGCACTTTTCTCAGGGGAAGAGACCCTGTTTATATAAAAGCCTTTATAAGTTAAAGAAAAAGGAAGATTTGAAATAAGAGATAGCAGCTATCATAGTTGCTATCTCTTATTTTTGTTAATATCTTGGTTACTAGTTAAAAAGGTTTTAAATTTATCCCGCTATTTGCCGGGTAGTAAAACTCCCACCTCAAAATTCAGCTGGAGCAAAGAAGTTAGGCGGGAGATCAACTGCCCGTAAAAGCCCGATTGGTTCAACTAATAATCAGTGGGGGATGAACAAAACCCCACTGATTAAAGTTTCACTTTATGGAACAAACTTGTTTCTTAGATGGTCTATTATGTGTACGTATAAAAACAGGTTTTCAAATAGGATACAGTGTATTGAATTTACTACTTGTTTTCAGTATTGAAAATTTGAAAGGAATGATGATTTTGAAAAACAAAAGGATGCTAAAAATAGGTATATGCGTTGGTATATTAGGTTTAAGTCTTACAAGCCTAGAAGCTTTTACAGGAGGGGCATTGCAAGTTGAAGCGAAAGAAAAGACCGGACCAGTTAAACATAAAAATCATGCGACGTATAAAGAATTCTCTCAACTTGAGAAAAAATTTGATGCTCGATTAGGTGTGTATGCTATTGATACTGGTACAAATCGAACAATTGCTTATCGACCTAACGAGAGGTTTGCCTTTGCATCAACCTATAAGGCGTTAGCGGCAGGGGTATTGCTACAGCAAAACTCAATTGATAAATTAAATGAAGTTATCACTTATACGAAAGACGACTTAGTTGAATATTCACCCATTACAGAGAAACATGTAGATACAGGCATGAAACTTGGGGAAATTGCAGAGGCGGCTGTTCGTTCCAGTGATAATACTGCCGGGAACATTTTATTTAATAAAATAGGCGGACCTAAAGGATATGAAAAAGCACTTAGACAGATGGGTGATCGGATTACTATGGCTGATCGCTTTGAGCCAGAGTTAAACGAAGCTACTCCAGGAGACATTCGTGACACTAGTACAGCAAAAGCAATTGCTACGAATCTTAAAGCTTTTACGGTCGGAAATGCACTTCCAGCTCATAAACGTAACATTCTTACAGAGTGGATGAAAGGAAATGCTACAGGAGACAAACTTATTCGCGCAGGCGTACCAACTGACTGGGTAGTTGGAGATAAATCAGGAGCTGGAAGTTACGGGACACGAAATGATATTGCTATCGTTTGGCCGCCGAATAGAGCACCTATTATCATCGCAATTTTATCTAGTAAAGATGAGAAAGAGGCTACCTATGATAATCAACTAATTGCAGAGGCAGCTGAAGTTATAGTTAAGGCTCTTAGGTGATCATCTCTCAATTCTTTATTTAATGTAATTGAAAATATGAACTTGGAAAGCGATTCTTTTTAATGTGAAAAGAATCGTTTTTTTGTATTCCTATTAGAAGTATAAATGCAACAATTATTATTTTAGGGACAATTTATTCTATCAAGTGCAGGAGAAGAATGTTCTCCTATGATGTTCATAACAATTTAAATAATAACCCCAAGGCTCAATATAAGACTGTCTTAGGGTTGTTATTAGTTAAAACGCTTTTTTTAGCATGTAAATGAGAGTCCACTTCATCTAAAAGGAGTAAAGAATCAAGAGCTAAATATTAATATATTGGTTCAAAACCTAATTAACATTTAAACAATTTAAAATGAAAATTCGAATTTATTAACGATGATAAACTGTCAAATAATCAAAGACCCTGTAAAATTTACAGGGCTGGAAACAGGGGTAAGGGAACACATAGTTTATTAGCTACATAATAGCATAAGTTTTTTTGGGAGTTACATATGAAATTTGACAACTTTAAGAACAAGATAGAAGGTTTTTAAGAGAACAAATATACTACTGAAATCCGATTAGATTTAAAAAGAAAAGACACCTTTTTGGTGTCTTTTCTTTTTATGTATACAGCTCACACGAGGAATTTATTCTGGATAAAAACTACGAATAACCAGAAAATATGCTTGAAATTCTTGTCTTCAGATTTGTAAAATCCAAAAAATAAAGAAATTGAGGAGGAATTCAAGACACCAATAGGGCACGTATTGGTAAACAGGTTCAAAAATAGTATATGTGAAAAGAAAAAGTCTTATACAAAAAGTAGACAGAATCCTACCCTTTCTGCCTTTTCAAAAATCAATTTCTATTCTGTTTAAAATCAGTACAGCACGCTATTTCTATATAGTTTGAAATGAAATCAGAAAAAGTATACATGAAAATGGCAGACAACAATTTTGGTTGCCTGCCGGTGCCAATGAATTGAATGAGTTAGTCAATTACAATAAATTGCTTTCCCATTACCAGAAGAGTGAAGCCGCTAGTTCAAACGGCTTAGACATAGTTTGCCTAATAAATAAAAAATTATGAGTAAAAATTCTGTTTGCTCTATATGAAAAGATAAATAGATATTCATCAAACAAGGTTAATAAAGCATATCTTGAATAGAGAGTGTAGGAACGAAATAAAGAAAAGGATGTTTATTAAGGAAGGGACTGACTCAGGAGTGGGACTTTCGGACAGGATTTGGGGAGCGGTAGTTGCTTTTGGCATTGCGACTAATATCGTTGCTTGTATAATGGCAATATACATTCAAAAATATGAGCTAATGATAAACTGCCTTACAAATATTTTGTTTTTAATCGTGATAGCTATAACTTTTATTAAAATGAAAATTAATACTTGGATGGCTTTAGGATTTACGTTGGTTGTAATAGAAAAAGGAATTAAGGCAGGATATGAGTTCTACACACATGACTACTATGGTGTCAGTTGGAGTTTAGCGATAATTGTCTATTGTATATACGAAATGCAAAATTATTACATTGAAACAAATGAATAGCCGAAAAAAATAAGGTGTGGGGAAGCTGAATTCTTTTCAAAATATAAAATAAAGAGGGATAAAGACTTTCTTTTATGTATGCAAACAATATACGCCTATGCATTATAAAGATAAAACTAAAAATTCTATGAAGTAACGAAATGCAGCTCACAGTTAATGTAGAGAAGAGAGGAGAAGGTTATGGAGAAATATGATCAAGTTTTTGGGAAAACAGATCGTCTTATTTTGAGAAGGTTGAGTATTGATGACGCTAAATACTTTCACTTTTATCGCTCTAATCCGGAAGTAGCTAAATTTCAGTCATGGGATAATTATCAATATCATGAAGCAGAAACTTTTGTAAATGAACAAATTAATAATAATCCTAATCAACCAGGTACTTGGTTCCAGTTCGCAATTGCTTTGGCTGAAAATAATAAAATGATTGGAGATTGTGCACTTCACACGCTTTTGAGTGAACCTCGTATCGTTGAAATTGGATTTACTCTTTCCCCAGAATATCAGGGAAATGGCTATGCAACTGAGGCTATTTATGCTTTATTGTATTATATATTTCATTCGTTAGGAAAGCATAAAGTGATTGCTTTCTCGGATGTCCGAAATAACAAGTCTATTTCTGTGCTAGAACGTGTGGGTATGAGGCGAGAAGGTCATTTATTGCAAAATTATATGTTAAAAGGACAGTGGATTGATGAATATCAATATTCAATTTTGAAGTCTGAATGGAAGGGTACTACATATTTATTAAATTCAGAAACGAAGTAAGATGGGAGTAAATTTAAATACTATAAAAAAGACACTACAAGAGTGTCTTTTTTTGAAAATACTCTATAATTAACTTTGGGGAAGGTAATGTTAGAGTATTCGTTTAGCATTATCTTTGTAATAGATAAACCATGAAATTGAATGATTTTGTGGTTTATTTTTTTGTGTAATAGATGTTACAGTATTTGCAGTGATCTATTGATTTTTATAACCATTTGGAGATGTTGCATTAAAAATCTAACATCGAATAACGGTTCCGGAATATATCGTTGCGAAATGATCTCCCATATCCCAAACGGTAGTTGATTGTATATAGCCCTTAAAGCCTTCTGAAGAGTAATAAATTTCTTTTGGTATACTTTCTTTAGATTGGAAATGTGCTTTAGAGTACTTTACATAATGGTTTTTAATAACTTTTGATTCAGGAACAATAGTGTTTTTTTGTTCCAATGTTTGTCTAGCATTAGAAGATGGTATGAATTTTACAGTGTCTTGGTAATTATGATCTAAGGTGTCAGCTTGTACACTGTGTGAAGAAACAAAGACGCTTAAACTACTTCCTGCAATTAATGTTGCAAATGCTAACTTTGAGAATTTTGTTAATCTGCTCATTCTATAATCTCCTTTGCATTATTTTGTAAGGTATCTCCTTACACCTCACAGTCTATATCCACTACAAAAGGGTGTACATACATATTGATAGACAAAATTCTACAAAATACCACATGTTTTTTGGATTGTGTATAATAATCCAATGTTTAAGAATTTATCAGAAGTAAAAAGGTATGTCTTATATAAAAGAAAATGAATAATTTATGCAGAGTTTGTATATGAAATTATTGTTTAAATATTCTAAAATGAGTTGATAAAGATTCTTGGATGTTTTTTAGAAAACAAATGATTCCCTATGTGAAATTTGGAAGATTAATTCTCTTTTTAGCTTTTTTCTTTAGAGAATTCACATGCGTGGATTATAATTAAGATTCAAATGTAAAATATCTAAAGAAATAAGTACAAGTATAGATTTTGAAGATAAACATATTGTATATTATGAAAAACTTCTTTATTCATTTATTTTTCCTCATTTCTTAATAAAGATAGTGGTAAATTGAAATTAGATAGTAATTAAAAGAGATCAAAAATTTTATTTATAGATGGGATTAATCGTGCAGCAGCAGCTGGAATCATTAGTGGTAGAGGAGAGAATATTTTTGCTCCAAATGACACAATTAAGCGTGACGAAGTGGTCATTATGATTGATCGATCGTTACAATATAAAAATATTATTGGAAAGCTAGTAGACTTGCCTTTTAGTGATCAGAACTTAGTGTATGATAAACAAGCTGTACAACGCGTTTATGGACTAGGGATTGTAAAAGGAAATGAAAAAAATGAATTTATAATTTATGCCCAAAGGTACAGCCGCTCGCGGAGAAGTCGCTGCCTTTCTGAATAGAATGCTACATGTATTAAACAATAATACAATAGGTGTTGTTACCATAACTGGTTCTGGAGTAAATCCGCGCAAGGGACCTGGGACGACTTATGAAGTAATTCGTAAACTAAGTAAAAATGAATCATATTCTGTATACAAGGAACAAAATGGATGGTTAAGTATTGGTGATGAACAATGGGCATATTATGCCCCTAGTTATATCCTTTTTACTAAAAATAAATAGTTACTAAAAGACTCGTGTAAAATAGAAAGCATTCTTGTTAGCAAGAATGCTTTCTGCTTTTTTATAATTAAATTTCAAATATTGCGAGAGATTTATATAAGAAAATCTATATATCATTTTTATATTTATAAATCTTGTCTGAAATAAAATATATTAAAAAATTCTTATTTTTTTTGTAATTCTTGTTTTAAATCTTTCGAAATCTGTTGAACACTTTCTTTATCAGGTTGTGCATAGTATATACCATCTATATATTTATCATTACATTTAATCTGCCTTTTGTTGATGTTAGGTGAGTGGTCCATCATAGTTTTAGCAATAGAGAACATATCTGTTGTGGATAAATTGGTAGACATATGTGGACTAACTGTATCTAATATACTATTAAACTTGCTTAATGAGTTCATGGTTAATATTTTATTTCCAATCGCCTCTATAACTAATAACTGCCGTTGTCCACGCATAAAATCATTATCAATATGGCGTGTCCTAGTCAAGGCTAAGGCCTGTTCGCCATTTAGGTGCTGATATCCTTTTTCCAAATGAATGGCATCAGCTTGGTCTTGGCTGTCCTGTTCTGTAAATGTGACGGGAACATCTACATCAATTCCTCCAATCGTATCAATAAGACTTAAGAATGAATCAAAATTAAATTTAATATAATAATCAACGGGAATATCCAAAAACTTTTCAACGGTATCTATTGTACTATCTATACCACCAAATGCATGTGCATGTGCAATTTTATCTTCTTTTGCTTTTATTGGTATATAGACTCGAGTATCACGTGGAATACTTAACAAATTTATTGCTGCCGTTTCTTTATTAATCGTAGCAACCATTAATGCATCTGACCTTGCGTTTTTTCCATATTCTCCTTCTCTTGTTTCACTATTATCCTCTCCCATGATTAAGATGGAAATATTATCTTTTAAAGGGGATATTTTATGTTCTCTTTTCATAGATTTGCGTCCTCTTTCGAGTTCACGATATGTTTTATCACTAAAGTTATAAAATTGAGAGTATATATATGTTCCTCCCAATAGGGAAATAAAAAATAACGTACCCAAAATAACTTTTATTTTATTGTGATAGATCCAATTTTTTTTCATGAAGATTCACCCTTTCTTTTTGTACTATATTCACATTAAAAAGGCCTTTGCTCATATGAGTAAAGGCCTTTTTCGAGACAAACAAACCTTGCTAAGAAAAAGCTAAACAAGTCGTTTTATCATAAAAGTCCCCCTCATTGAGTTTTAGCACTGTACAGCATAGGTTTAAAACCAGCTACATTAAGAAGGGCCTTAATTCGACCGTTCCTGTTGACCCATTGGCGTCTCTCGACATTTTTGGGTAGCAGCGTTTCTCTATACAGGAGCCTCACCTAACAGAGACATATATTATTTGCAGAAATAAGCAAATTACATGTTGTGTGTTTATCTACTGTGAAAATAATGTGTTTAAAATTTATCCCTTTGTACAAGATACAGGTTATATTGAAAATGAGAGAGAATCAAGTTGAAATTTTTGTTATCTATCAGACGTCTTTGGTTTTAAATTTTTTATTTTTACATCAATCTTCAATAATAAAGCGTCAAGACACGTGTAATAATAAAAAATAAATTAATTTTATAGTTTATAATTTTGAAAATTTAGTGTATAAATTGTAAAATTCGTTGTATAAATATAAACTATTATACAGATGTTTATATCTATGATTTGGGAATGTTTTGATATCAAAAGGTGGAGAAATAAGTTTTATTATTACTTGACAAGTTCAAAAATAGTGGATATGCTTTAACACGAAACAAGCAAAAATTTTAAATATTTATAACCTGTTAGGTGAGGCTCCTATACAAACACAGGCTATTGCCCAAAAATATCGAAAGATGCCAATGGGTAGAACAGGAATTGTCGGATTAAGGCTCTTCTTAAGATAGCTAAGTGATGAATGATTCATCCTTTACGTTGTATAGTGCCAAAACTCAACTAGGGGGAATGAGCTTTATTTAGCTATGTCTTTTTTAAAATCAGCCTCCTCTAGTTGAATCACTAGGGGAGGTTTTTTATATGCGAAATTTTATTTGTAATAAATCTCTTATAAAAGGGGGAAAACTAATGATTGATGATATTGATCCCATATTTATTAAGAAATTTGTTTTCCCAAAAGTGGGAAAATGATAACAAGTACCACTGTCCTTAAGGAGGAATTACGATGAAAAAATGTTTACAACAATTATTAACGACAAAAGACATCCACTTAGTAGGAGAACTTATAAAAACTCAATCCTATGATATTGCAATGGAAATGAAAGATTTTCATCATAAAGATCAGATATCTTTAATGAAATGTTTTCCTGCTGAAAAAGGTGCGAAAATTCTTAGTTACCTTACTCCAGAGGAGCAATATAATATTTGCACCAACTTGCCTGTGGATAAAGGAGAAGGGCTATTAGCTAGGCAATCTATTGATGACCTTGTTGATGTAATTCTTTCAATTCATCCACTTCAGGCTGAAAAACTGATACAACTTTTGTCTGAAGAATCTCAACAAAGAATTAGAAGTCTGCTGGTTTTTCAATCTGGAACAGCGGGCAGTTTGATGACAATTGACTATATTGCTGCCAGGGAAAATTGGAAAGTGAAAGATACGCTGTCACATATTAGAAAAATTGGAGCAGGGGTAGAATCAATTTCGTATATTTATGTTCTTGATTCGCGTGGTCAGCTTAATGGAATTGTTTCTATTCGTGAATTATTGCTAGCTTCAGATGATAAGACTTTATCATCAATAATGGCATTGGATGTTATTTCAGTTTCAGTGGACCTAGACCAACAGGAAGCTGTACAAAAGCTAATGGATTATGATTTATCCGCTATACCTGTAACAACGATGGATAATCGGATGATAGGTATCATAACCTTCGATGATGCAATGGATGTTTTCGAAGAAGAAGCAACTGAAGATATTCAAAAATTAGGAGGGAGCACTCCATTAGATAAGCCATATTTCGAAACCTCTATTTGGCAAATATACCGTAAACGTATAGGTTGGTTATTACTTCTGTTTGTAGCAGAAGCATATACTGGTTCTGTACTTCGACATTATGAAGAAACTTTGACTCATGTAGTTGCATTGGCTTTCTTTATTCCATTGTTAATTGGAA
>NZ_JAEKEU010000015.1:0-18928 GCF_016650935.1 Bacillus sp. TH25
GCGATGGGGTAGCGTCAGGAAAATGCGGATTTACAACGTTAAGGAAATTCCAAATTAAAAAGCCCAACTTCTCTGCAAAACAAAATAGAGAAAGGGAGCTTTTCAGTTACTTCATTATTTTTATTTGAACTAATATAAAACTGCTAAGTTTATTTTTTAGCTCAGCTATTTATTGAATTCATTAACTGGAAGAAGTATTCAGGTTTATGAGTCTTATTTAGGTTATACCATGAATGTAATGTGTCGGGTGCAAATACATCTAATTTTTTCAGTACTTCCATCGCAAATTCCAGAGGAGCTATTCCTGATGCAGTAACTAAATTCGCATCAGATACCGCAGATCTCAACTCATAGAACTTTTCTCCTTTATAGTTAGGACATACCATTTTAGTGTATTCTAAATTATTACTTGTATGCTTTCTAGTATCTAAGTATCCCATATTCGCAAGGGCCTCAGTTGCACCACAAATTGCAGCAACAATAGTGCCAAGCTTTAAAGCTTGGCCGATTCTTTCCAAGATAGGTTGATGAATTTCTTCACTCCAAGTAGTCCCTCCTGGTAAAATCAAAAGATCTTTACTCTCAAAAGTACATTCATCAAGGGAAATATCTGGTTTTATGCTCAGTCCTCCCATAGTAGTAATCATTTCTTTATTAGCTCCTACTGTAATTACTTTTAAAGGTACTAAATCTTTTTTGAAATATCTTCCTGAGTTTAGTTCAGCAATTAAATATCCATATTCCCAGTCCGACATTGTATTAAATACATATAGAAAAACTTTTTTTGTTTGCATCCAATAACACTCCAGTCACAATTGATATAGCTATTATAATATAACTTCCCTGACAGTTAACGTCAGGGAAGTTATCATACTTGATGAAATTTTATTAATTCCGACAGAACTTCAATAAGTCTTTTCTTAAGACTTATTGGCTCAATAACTTTAATAGATTTATTGTACGGTAAAAGTAAATAAGGTACATATGTATGTATCATATCTTTTTCAAGAAGAAAAACTGCTTGATTTGAAGTCCGTTCTTGTAAATAATGTCCTAAAAACCAATGTTGGCAAATATCAGCCAATACACTTTTATCCCCATTAATAACCAAAGAAATAATCCCTTCCTTATCTTCTATAGTTGGAAGAAGATTTTTTATAAAAAAGTCACGTGCTGAAAAATTTTCTGGCCGATTAAACTTATTTTCGGTTAGCATTAGACTTTCAATTCGATCTACTCTAAAACTACGGATATCATTCCTAAGATGACAAAATCCAATCACATACCACTTATTATTCCAATAGATAATTCTGTACGGATCGACCAATCTATAATTTAATTGCTTTTCGCCACTTTTATAGTAAAGAATTTTTACTGAGTACCCGTCAGCTACGGCCTGCTCCAACTCCTTCAAAAAAGGTTCCATAGAGAGTGAACTTAATCGACTTATTACTTCTAGACTAGTTAAATGTTGGTTTATCTTTGCTTCCTGCTCTTGATTTGAGTATTTACTTAGTTTTGAAATGGCCCTATTTAGTGCTTCACCTCCATAATATCCGGCTTCTTCCGCAAAAACAGCAGCGTGAAATAGTGAAGTTTGCTCCTCAAAATCAAAAAAAAGAGGAGCCTCAATAAAATTGTTCAATAAAGTGTATCCACCGTTATGTCCTGGTTCTGAAATTATAGGTACGCCACTTGTTGAAATTGTATCAATATAACGATACACAGTCCTTATATTCATCTCTAACTTTTCTGAAATTTGTTTTGCAGTAATTTTTTTACCTGAGCGAAGCATCCATAGAATTGCTAACATATTGTCAATTTTAGGCATATAATTCCACCTCTATATGGAATTTATTTTCTATTATATATTTCTGATTTTTGGTATAACTCATCAACTGTTCCTTTCCGATAGCTTTCTATATAATGAGGCCCTAGACACATTTGTAATTTCACAAATTTGATTTACAGTCATATCTCCCTCTTTATAAAGCTTTACTGCATAATTCATTCCTGCATGATTTTTATGGTACTTCTTTAACCGACCTTTAAACTTTCCTTCTTTCTTAGCCAGTTCAATCCCTTCACGCTGCCGCATACGGATAAGATCACGTTCTAATTGGTTTACACCCGCCATAACCGTAATTAAGAATTGGCTGTAGGGATTATCTTCTGATAAATCTAGCCATGTATCTTTTAAGGATTTTAAATTTGCCTTTTTACTCCGTATGTTATCGATTAATTCAAATAAATCTTGTGTACTACGAGTAATCCGAGTTAAGTCCGTAACATAAATGATGTCACCTTCTTGTATATCCTCTAACATTTTTTGAAGTTGCTCACGATCTTTTGTTGCTCCGGAAACTTTTTCTTTAAAAATAATATCCATTCCGATTTCGTTCAGTTGCTGAAATTGCCTTGAAGGATTCTGGCTAGTTGAACTGACACGTATATAACCGATTTTTCGCAAAATATCACCTCGTTTTTGAGACAAGTCTTATGAGACACTCTTAACTATGATTTTATCAGTCTTCTACACTTGTATCAATAGAGTACACTCTATTGATATATAATTGAACTAATTAACTGAATAATTACATAAATAAGATGATACTGTATGAAAATGGCGAGAGGTAGCGAATTACTTACACCGGAACAGCGACAAGCCTTTATACAAATTTCTGAAGATGAGTGGGTGCTAGGAACCTACTACACTTTTCCAAACGAGATTTAGAAATTATAAATAAGCGAAGGAGGAAAAATTAGACGCTTTTGAGGTTTTAGGTACCCCTATATTATGTTAAAGAAACTCTTCTTCAACATAAAAACTCATTTGCAGATTATTGCAAATGAGTTTTTAATCCCTAACTGACCACTATTTTTTATTCTTCTTAATTTAATTATTTTTCTCCAGACATTCATAAACTGCCATCATTTCTCGCTTATTCAACTCACGAATTCGATTAAATGTTAGAATGTCTGCAACATCCTCAGTTCGTAAGCTTTCATCCACAACATCACTAACTTTTCCAGTTAACCATGTTTGTACATCTATGCCATCAATAATTTCTTTAAGCCCTTCATCATTAATACCACTTGCATTACAAGTTATACATGGAATTGTTAATTTAAACACGCCATCATGTAGATTATCTTCGGTTATAACTTTTTTCCGTTACAGAATGGACATGGGTTGCTTTTTTTATTTTATTAATTTGGGTAACTAATTTTTTATAACCAAATGCTTCATACACATATGTTAATTTTTTATATTTTCCATTTGTGAAATACTTATCTATGATAGTTTCTCTTGTTTCATTGATATTTTGGAAATCACAAATAGTAACCTTATTATTATTGCTGATTGATTCGATATTACCTTTAATTTCGCCCCAGAATGGTAAAACATTTTGTAACACCATTTCATAGTTTGAAAAGCTTGCTTGTTCTAATTCAAACATTTTCAGTGCGACTTGTGTTTTCCTAGGCAGTAAAGAGACATCTTCTGTCATAATCATATTGTCACCTACGATAGATTTCAATTTGATGAGTATAGGTAAATCTCCTACAATTTTTATTATTTCATTAAGCGGCTGATTGATAATTTCACGAATATCTGTATCTCCAAATTTAAGTGGTTTTTGGTGATTTAATACAGTTACCTCACAAATTGGACATGTCATCATTTCTTTAGAAGTCTTAATATCTTCTTTAATAGCTGCTTTAGAAATAACAATATATCCACCAATGATCGTATTAAATCCTACCCATGTTCTACGTGTCTTACCTTTCTTATCATAAAATGATTTTTCAAAATACCCGTACCAAAATGTATGTTTTTCTTCCTCAGACATATCATTATAGCTTTTTGACAAATCATGACCAATCTCATTTTTAATTTCTTCAAATAGAAATTCTATTTTTTCATATTGATAAAATTTTAATACTTTCATGATTTCAGGATCGAATAGACCATCCCAAAATGGAACATTTTTATCTTGAATTGTAATTTCTTTATCAAAAACTTCAATTTGAAGACGTCCCGAACATGATGGGCAATGATTATCCTGAGAATAGAAATCGAAGCTTCTCGTATCTTTATTAGTCGGATGAGCAGCTACAATATGATTGATCAATCCACCAATTTCATATAAGAAACTATATTGACTATACAAATGTCTTTCGAGATCAATAGCAACAACAGGTGCAATTGTATCAGATTCGTATTCACCGTAAATTAAACGAGCCATTGATGATAAGCTTTTTAATATGCCACCCTTATAGATGTTTTCTGCATTTTTAAAATAATCAATATGATTCTCTTCTAAGTAATTAATTCCATTTTGTTGATTCAGTGTTGAAGAAATCTGTATTTGCTCAGCATTATTCACACTGCTTTTTTGATGATAATAATCCTCATGACTTACTACATCAAGATGCTCTATAGATTCAAGCTGTCTTTTTCCAAAATCGATGATATAATCAGAGCTTTCTAACATGTAACTATTATGTTCAATCATAATGATAGAGACTGATTCATCTTGCAATATCCCTCTAACACTATCTATAAATTGATTTAAAATATTTTGTGATAAACCTTTTGAAGGCTCATCAAAAATAAATAATGTATGTGGGTTTCTTGTTTTTGCAAATAACTCAGAAACTAAATGAACACATTGAAACTCACCCGTTGATAATGTTTGTGTTTTTCGTTCTAATGTTAAATAGCCCAGTCCTAATTTGATTAGTAGGTTCAAACGTTTATACGCAATATCTTCATTTGGAATTTCATCAATAATATCCTCAATTGAGCGCTCAAAAATATCATCAACTTCTTCACTATACTTTGTCAGTTTCTTTTTAATATCTAAGAAAGTTGCTACAGTTGATCGACTTGTAATCGATTGGTTTCGATCTTGCCCTACCATAACTAGTTTATCTTTTGGATATCGTTTCAAGAAATCTGTAGCTAAACACTCATTGACAAGTGTAGATTTCCCGCATCCAGACTCTCCTGTAACAGTTACAAGTCTATTTTTAGGAATCTGAAACTCAGTCATTTGGATATTTCGGCAATATAATTCATGGAATGTATAATATTCTGTTGGCATTTCGTAATTTCGTTCCAATAGTATTGGCTTTGGCCTTGGTGATTCTTTTACGATTTTTCCACCATATTTTCCACTACCAGGTCCGAAGAACATTTGCTCATCCGTTGTATCCAGTACTGTATCTGAATGATCAATGAGCCAAACTTGATTTTTGCACCCTAATTTTTTGATTTCTTCTAATATTTGTAATAATGTTTCGTGATCAAGCCCCACGGAAATCTCATCAATAATAATTACAGCATTTTCACTTACCGCCATGAATTCAGCCAAATAAAGTCGTGTTAACTCTCCACCTGACAACGTACCCATAATTCGATTTAATGTTAAATAACCAATGTTCATATTAATTATATTTTGTAGTATATGTTGTTTTGCTTCACTAATATTTAATTCTTCTGCTAATGAAAGAATAGATTCAACACTTAAATCGTTAATATCCGAAATTGTGTGTGGTGTAGCAAATAACTCAATAGTATGTTGTTCAACTTCTTCACTAAAACGTTTTCCTTTACATTTTTTACACTCAATATTTTTAGTAGTACCACGCCCTTTACAAGCAGCACACCAACCTAACTGATTATTAAATGAAAAAACCTCAGGAGATAGATTAAATTCTTCAGCAAGTTTTTCACGAATCTCTTTAAAAACACCTGTGTGAGTACCAATTGTCGAGCGCGGATTGGAAGAAATCGATGATTTCCCTAAAAAAAGGACTAAAGGCATTTCTTCCATCTTAATAGCACTAAAATTAGTTTCCATAATATTAGGAAATAAATATTGATATTCAGCCTTTGGCAATAAGGAAACTAGACGCTTCTTTGATTCTTCACCAATTGTTTGACAAAGAGTTGTTTTTCCAGATCCAGATAAACCAGCAATACCAAGTGATTTATTAAACGGAATGATAGCATCTAATTTATTTATGTTATTTGCAATTAATTGATTTACTTTCATATTAACCTCTATTCTTATTTTCTCAAAAAACCATTTTTATAATATAATAATTACACAATGAATATTACCTATTACGCAATTATCATTTTAGTTCATGAATCTTAACCTTGTATTTTTCAAACCATTGTTGCCACTCGTCTTTTGGAAATTCTTTCTCTTTTCCTTCTAACACGGTAGAAAAAAGTTCTAAACAAATATGCCAACCAGCAATATCTTTCGGTGTATGATCTGTTAATTCATGAATGAATTCTTTAAGAAGTAATAGGGATTCATTTCCTGCTTTATGTATTTCAAATCGGACACGATCTTTATCCCATTTGAATTCAAGTACTGCATTTAGTTGACACTCTAAAATATCAATATTTAAAAATGAACCATCCATCATATCGAACTTTATCATTCCACCTGTTTTAAGGTTTTCAATCTGCAAATTAGACATCCATTTTTTAAGCTTACTGTTTTCAGTTAACACAGACCAAACTTCCTCTATCGTATAAGGAAATTGGCGTTCAAATTTTACAATATACCCATTAGATTGTTTCTCTATCTCAGCTAGCATATTTATTCCCCTCACCCTCGTACAGAATGTATGTTCTCATTTTATTTTACACGAATTTATGCATAAAAGAAATCTCTACGACAATGAAATATTAATTTAATGTGTGCATGATACTTTGAAAATTGATTGATTATATATTCTCTCCATATTTTTAATACAATAGGCGCATCTCAAACGTTTTCACGAAAAGATTCGCTAAACAAAATTCAACACGAGAAAATGTGGAATTATTTACTCTATATAATATTTTCATAAGATTTTTGAGAAGAATTTAGTTTAAAGTAAATAGTGTTAAGAATCCCTTATCATATGTGGCCTCTCCCTTTTTGATTAGAGGATTACAAAACAAATAAAAAAGCCGCATTTGCGACTCATGAACTTATGTAACTAACACTTACAATTATTGAATCGCTTATCGCTTAATCGCGTCAACAATTAACGACGGAAAGCCAAGTTTATCGCCTCGATTTCTAGAATCATACCTTTTCGAACGAAAAATAACACCGTCATTCGCATCCCATTCGTTGTAATAAAATTGACCATTTTCATCACAATACTCAAGTAGAACTACCTCAAATCCAGCCGTTTCAAACATTTTCGTTAATGTTTTGTAATTATGAACTATTTTATGACTTGCAGCAGGATGATCTTTCGGCCCAGGTCCGCCTATTTGAACTATATTTTGGTATGTTTCATCTGGAAAAAACGCATCAGGGACGCCGCATCGAATATGACCTGATGGTTTTAAAAATTCATAACAGATTTCAGCTGCTTTTACACCTTCTTCAAACGTAAGATGTTCCCATACATGCTCAGCTAAAATAGCTGAAATGGAATTGTATTCAAATCTTTCTTCCCAAGTGGTATTGTCTAGTAAATTAAGTTCATCTTCTTGCGTTTGAATCCAACCTGGATTATTATTAAACACTCCAGCTCCAACTACTACTTTAATTTCATCTTGTTTTATTACCATCATTTTCACCCCGTAAACATTTCAATTTATTAATATATTCTATGTTTACTATAACCTTTCCTGCTTCAACAAATTAAGAAACATATATCCCTCCTCTAATATGAGAAGAAAGTTTAAAGTAGTTTCTGAATGAACTAAGAAGCAAATTGGATTTATTAAATAAGACCATTCAGTCGAATGTAACTTTTCTATTATTCCGTTATATGGTACTTTATCGAAAAAATGAATTGTTAAACTTCATAAAAATATAATGATTATTATCACAAAAAACTAATTAAGAGGAAATTCAGTAGCATGAGCCCGGTACAATACCGAACTCATGCCATTAAAATTGTCTAATGCAAAATCTGTCTACCTTTATGAAAACCGTTCATTATATACTACTGTTTTCATAACTATTTACACACGATTTTTCTTACAGAAATATAACACACCAAAAATCACCAAAATACCAACCACATAAAAAATTGTTGTACCGCTGCCACCAGTATTAGGAATCACCCAATTATTCTTCGCATTTTTTACTGTTATTTTTTGTATCCTTACTGCCTCTGTAATTTCTACCTCTATTGGATCTCTAAGTAACATATATCCGTTTGGTGCTTTTATTTCTTTAATCGTATATTTTCCTAGTACTAATTGCCTGGAAATCACCTTTCCTTTTTCATCTGTTGTTAATCTAGTAACTTCTTTCCCTTCTTTATCTAAGACTTGAAATACAGCACTTTTTAGTTTTAAGTTGATATCCTTGTCATCCACTTTCTCAATTTCAATTTTCCCACCCGGATCTGGCAATTTCTTATTTCCTATTTTCATTTCTATTACTTTACCTTTTTCTACTTTTACAGCTACCTTATCTTTCAATAATTCGTAACCTTTAGGCGCTTCTACTTCCACTAGGCTATAGTTTCCTATTGGTAAATCTTTAGATATCGCTCCTCCTTTTTCATCTGTTATTAACTCTCCAACTACTTTTCCGTTTGAATCTTCTATATGAAACTTTGCTCCTGCTAGCTTTTTATTTTCAGCATTTGTGTCTACTTTCTCAAGCTTTATTTTCCCTATTGGATCTGGCAATTTTTTATTTCCTATTTTCATTTCTATTACTTTATCTTTTTCTATTTTTACAGCTACCTTATCTTTCAATAATTCGTAACCTTTAGGCGCTTCTACTTCCACTAGGCTATAGTTTTCTATTGGTAAATCTTTAGATATCGCTTCTCCTTTTTCATCTGTTATTAGCTCTCCAACTACTTTTCCATTTGAATCTTCTATATGAAACTTTGCTCCTACTAGCTTTTTATTTTTATCGTTTGTATCTACTTTCTCAAGCTTTATTTTCCCTATTGGATCTGGCAATTTTTTATTTCCTATTTTCATTTCTATTACTTTATCTTTTTCTATTTTTACAGCTACTTTATCTTTCAATAATTCGTAACCTTTAGGCGCTTCTACTTCCACTAGGCAATAGTTTTCTATTGGTAAATCTTTAGATATCGCTTCTCCTTTTTCATCTGTTATTAGCTCTCCAACTATTTTTCCGTTTGAATCTTCTATATGAAACTTTGCTCCCACTAATTTTTTATCATCATTATTACTATCTACTTTTTTTATTTTTATTTTCCCAGTACTAGGCTTGTTCCAATGTTTCCAGTTAAATTTGAAATTGTGAAATTCGAATCCACCAGTTTGTTGCACTGCACCGACAAATGCTTGTCCATTAATTGAACCGCCTTTTGTTTCTAATACAGCATTTGGAGCAAATACACTTCCAACAACACCATATCCCTCTGCTGTGATTTTTTTCGCATTAGGAAATACCCAAATCACTTTCCCATATAGCTCAGTAAACGGTGAATCAGGAGAATAGGGTTGTGATGTAGGAATCATATCCGTAGCCCTTCCTATATTATTTGTGTCATATAGAATAGACCCATTTTTAAATGTAACCTCTCTTGCATCCGAATGCATAACAATAAAATCTTTGTCCTTAGCATTGGGTAAAAATACATCTCTTATTTCTAAATTTATTTTCCCTGTCAATTCTGATGAAACATAAATATTAGGATTATTTATCTCTTTTCCGATGCCAAAACTCATATTTGGAATTGGGGTATTCGCTTTATATTGACCTGCATCTTGATTGACTTGGTTTACTATGTTACGGAACTCATTGAATTTCGCATCAATTTCTTGTTTTTCTTTATAAACAATACGATCATAAGAAGATTGTATTGTACGATCTGGATCACTCTCTTTTGTCATAACGACTATTCCGTTTTGAATGATAAAAGATTCCTCTCTTGATTTTTTAAATTTTCCAGACAATAACAAGGACGGATATCCCTCATCACTCCATTTTTCACCAACTATATTAGATGTACCTGCCGCTGCACCTACAATCGTATAACCTGATGCATCCATATCACCTTGAACTGCGATTGCACCTTCAACGTCTCCACCAACTGCTTTATGGTTACCAAAGATAACTGCATTATAACGCGATATATCACCTAAACCTTCTAAGTCTACCGTGGATCCATAAACTTCTTTTGGTACATATATAACAAAACTTACACATATCATTAACAAAACCATTAAATGAATACTTACCAGCTTTAATCGTAGCCTCAATTTCCTTGTTCCCACCTTTACCGTATTTTTTCTACAGTCAAAAAAAGTGAACTTTAATCAGTGCGGATTTACTTCATCCTTTCTATACCTTCCTTACTTATCCCTAAATTAATGGATCCACTGCCCATTATTGCGGGATACATACAATCTATCTAGTTATTTTTTTCTTATAAATTACGACTAGAAACGCACATAACAATAGGATTGGAACTATTACCGTCCACTTATTAAACATAAATACCTCTGTACTTATTTCTTGTTTTTCTTTCTGATTGAACTCTACACGCTCACCTCGAACGAGCAATCTATTTGTATTTACTCCATAAGGCGTACATGTAATTAATGTAGTAAAATCTTTATTTTCCACAATTTGCAAATCTTCCGTTTCGTGTGGTAAAACTACTTTAATTTGATCTACTTTATAGGCAAGAATTTTGTCTAAAGAGTGAATATAAAAAAGATCTCCTTCACTCAACTTATCTAAATCTGAAAATAACTTTGCTGATGGTAAACCACGATGCCCGGTTAAAATAGTGTGCGTATTCTCTCCACCTACCGGGAGTGACGAATAATCTAAATGACCTATCCCCCGACTCAATACTTCTTCAGAGGTACCTTGATAAATTGGCAGTTTTATTTTAATTTTCGATATTTCAATATACCCCATTACATCACCTAAATTTAACGCATCGGCATACGCTTGTTGATTACTATTTTCCTCAGCAAATGGATCTGCAAATGTTTTCGTGGAAGTTTGAACTTGTTTATTATATTCGGCTGCTTCTTTTTCCCTACGTTCAATTTCTTTCTTTTGTAGCGCTTTAATCTTTTTATCATAAGAACTAATCTCAGAATAATGAGCACGAGTCGCCAACCAATTACTAATAGTAGGATATAAAAAAATACCTAATCCAAATAAAAAAATACCTCCTAAAACAAGATTTCGTTTCATATTTCCACCTCTGTATATACTAAAATATCGAAAAGAGGAAAGCATTTTGCTTCTCCCCTTTTCACATCACATGGTTACATGTTCCTAAAACTTTATTTATTAGCAAACTTTTTTCTAAAGAAAACAAACGCTGCTGTAACCATTAACGCAAGGCCTAGTACAGTAAAAAGAGTCGTTCCTATCCCACCTGTCACTGGAAGAATCCATCCACTTTTATTATTTTCTATCGCTAATTTAACCGATTGATTATTTTCGCTAATCTTTACATTAATTGGGTCTTTTAATAATTGATAAGAAGCTGTTGTACCATCTTCTTTTGTATATGTTGGTGCTTTCGTTTCAAAAATTTGATAGTCTCCGTATGGAATGTTAGACCATTTAATAACACCATTTTCATCTGATACACCTATCACTTCTTTTCCTGCTACAACAACTATTTTCCCATTTTTATCTTTAAGTACAAACTCTGCACCTTTTAATTTCTTCTTATCATCACCATCAATTTTTATTAACTCAATAATTCCAGTTGTCGGAACAACAACTACTGGTTTAGATTCTTTTTCTCCAATTACATCATTTTTATTTGTAAAATCAATTTTTGCTGTATTTAAAATTTCCGAACTAGATGGTACTCCTTCTTTTACTTGTGATTTAATTTGTAAATGAAATTCTTTTTTACCATCTAATTTTGTAAAATCTTTTACTGTAGCTATTACCTTTTGACCTTCTACAGCTACATCTACAATGCTTGCATTTACTTCCGCTCCATCAATCTTCACGATTGGCTTTCCTTGAATCACTAAACGATTGTCCAAAGTATCTGTTACCACATATTTTTTGTATTCTTTAATGTCTTCTGGAATTAATGTTTTAATATCATAATTGTAATTAGTTAACGGATTTATTGGTAACGCTTCCAAATTTCCGTTAATCTTTTTATCAATAGTTGGTTCTTCATAGTTTTTCACTTCTACTTTAACTACTGTACCAGAAGTAATTGTTCCATCTTCATTAATTGTTCCGGAGTTCTTAATAAAAAACTCGCGTTTAGTTGGATCTATTACATAGCCTTTCGGAGCTTTTGTTTCTTGGAAATAGTATTCTCCATACTCTAATCCTTGCACACGAATATGACCATTAGCATCCGTTACTAACTCTTTTTTCACTTCTGTGCCATCTTTTTTAAATACAGAGAATGCTGCACCCGCTAATCCTTTATCGTTTGCACCAGTTTTTATTAAATCAACTGCACCGCGTTTAATCTCATTTTTTGGATACATATGAACATCATAGTTTAACACCTTACCCTCTTTATTCGTTAATGGAATATCTACTGTATACGTATTTGGATTTAGGTTAACATGTGGAGGACCTGCCACCTCTTTCACTTCATAACGTCCTAGCGGAAGATCTTTTAATACAGCTTGTCCGTTATCATCAGTTACTACTTTAGATGGAGTTGCCCCCGTTACAGGTTTCACATCTTCTTTCACGATTTTCCCATCATTTGAAATTTTTTCAAACGACACAACCCTTTTTACTTCAAACGTTACACCTTTTAACGGTTTCGCATTTGTTGGAACCTCTTGATTTGCGGAGCCATCACCTTCTACTCCTGTTGTTCCATCTTTTTCTTGTTCGTACTTATGAATCGTTAAAGAACCTTTGGTTGGTGAAGCTGCCTTTACTAATACACTAGACCACGCTGAAAACGTTAAGAAAACAACTAGAAGCACACTTAATATTTTTTTCATTTCTCTATTATCCCCTTTACTACTTCTATCATTTTAAAAATCTATTTTTTACTATTACCATCTAAAGATGCAATAGTGTACAAAGTATTAGCCTTGAACGAATAACATAAAACATAGTTGTCTCAATACCCCATTGTTTACAATCACTTATTCACTGTTCTTATTTCTACTATTACGTTGTCTTCCCGTATGATATATGTAATTTTCTCTCCTACATTTCACTTATGTCTCTACTTCAAAAATAATTATTATTGTTGCATAGTAGCTTTCATCGCTAATTTTTACTAATTACTTAGCGTCAATTCGTTAATCTCCCCCTCTTATCTCAATTTGAATCCAATCTTAAACATTTTTTGATACATGTTAGCAGTAACTAGCAAATAAGTGTGATGATTCATATTTTATGCTACTCCTCAAAACAATTACCTGTATATTCAAATAATATGTGCTATTCATGTTAAATTATGGTATTATTCTTAGAAGTTTATAATTTTTATTTATATTTTTTATTGATAAAGTTTTTCCGTTTCTACTTATGAAAAAAGGAATATGTGTTTATTCAACTATTACGCACAACTGTAAGGAGGAATAATATGACTAAAAAGCTCAGTCTAGTTGAGATAGAGTACATTTGCAATATGTTTTTCCAATCTTTTGAAGTTCCAGTTTGTTTTTTAGATTGCAACAAAAATATTCTTTTAGCTTTTACATCAAAAAATGATTCACTGTTGTTGTATACATCAAAGATAGAACAGTTACATATGCTTTATCAGAAAAATGATTCATATAATTCTCCCATCTTCAGGACTCACCAACATCTAGGGCACTTCATTTTAATTCACATAAAGAGCGATTATATGGTGAACGGCACTGTTATTATTGGGCCTGTAACAGATGTAAGCTTTTCTAAAAACGAAACGGATAGCAGCTTTAATTTTATGCCGAATTATAAAAAAACAAGAGACTATTACTTTTCATTGTCACTCAAAGATCAATATTTCTTTGTAAATATGGCGATTTTGTTCCATAACATTCTTTATAAAAAAATTTCAGATGTAAGTACCTTTTCAAATAACAGTGACTCATTTCATGTAAGTCCTAGCAGTATCTTAAACGATGATGTCTATATTTCAATGCAAAAAAATGAATCTATCTGTCATAATTTGTATTTAGAGCAACAACTACTTGGGGCTATAGAAAACGGGGATAAAGAAACAGTACTCAAATATTATTATGTATTTCAACAAGAGACTCTTTCATCCTTATCTTCATTCCATCAATTAAGACGACATAAAAACATTTGTATTTCATCCATTACACTTGCTACTAGATATGCGATAAAAGGAGGGCTTCCATCTGGGATTGCTTACAAGATTTATGATCTACACATCCAAAGAACAGAAGATTTAAAAGACACAGAATCTGTTTGGGATTTATTAAAAAATGTTTTCTGTACTTTTGCAGACCGTGTAAAGGCACAAAAAACACAGCAACATTCAACGACTATTGCTATTTGCAAAAACTACATTTTCAAAAATATTTACAATCAAATATCCGTTAAACAACTTGCTACATTTTCAAACGTGAATTCGGATTATTTATCTATATTATTTAAAAAAGAAGTCGGTATTTCATTAAGTGAATATATTCAACGTGAACGAATCGAAGAAGCAAAGAAATTATTAACTTTCACAACCTATCCCTTATCAGACATATGTGCTTCGCTCAATTTTAGTGATCAAAGCTACTTCACTAAAATTTTTAAAAAATTCACCAATGAAACACCTGGTAAATACCGAAAATCTCATGTTGTCATATAAGGTGAAACATCCATCAACATTAGGATTCAAACTATTCTTGAAGTGAAAAACACGTTACTATTCTTTCATTTTAATGAGAATAGTAACGTGTTTTATATGTAATATATTTTTTTATACAGAGTAGCATGATCATCCAAGAGAAAAATGTTGCGGAAGCCAAATGCCCCCATAACAACTACACTATATATATTAAGAACTTAAGTTTTCAAAAACCACGAAGACTTACAAGCCTTCGTGGTTTTTGAAATATGCATATTGTTACACTAGTGATTGAATTAATTAATACGCGTTTAATACTTAGATGGAAGACTTACATTTACGATTGGTTATCATACACCGGATACATCAAAAGAAAAGGTAGAGCGATTTTTAGAAATTGTGGTCAATCAACTATCAGAATTGTCATAGGAGTATTACCTCACTTTCAACAAAATATCTCATTATAGATTTTCGTACCAAATAAACCCTATCCTGTTTCAATTTTCTAATCTTTCTACTTTTAATTTGTATTAATAAATGAAGTCGTATAAAAGAGAAGAACATAACAAAATATTTTAAATATAAAGATTTAAATTCCATTGTAAGAAGGTGACTTCTGTAATTAACAAAAGTCACCTTCTTACAATAGATTCGTAATACGTATTATCTCTAAAATATTTATAATATATTATTTTTATATAACAAAGAAAAAGTATTCATTAACGAGCATTTTCCAATACTTTTATTAGGTCATTTATATTTTCAATTTTCTGTTGAAATTGATCAAGTCTGCTATGTAGCAATGAAGGATTCTTATCTTCTCTTGAAATAACTTGCTTTAATTCGTGTTCTAATTTATCATACGCATCAAAGAAATTATCAAATTCTACACTTACAAGTTCTTCATTTTCACGATAAAATCTTTTTGCTTCTATATAGGTCATATATGATTTATTTAAAAATCCTAATGAAATTAAATATTTCGAAGTGTTTTCTTGATAAATAGCAATATCACATGCTGTTTTAATATCAGAATAAGTCTTTTGTATGAAAGATTGTAATTCAATAATCTTAAACTTTAATTCATTATGCATTTAATTCCCTCCCGTATTATCTATTCTACATAATATAAGAATATTATACAAAGTAAAATTTCATCCTGAAAGTGATATTTAAAAAGATAACTTAAAAGGTTTAAAATTCAAAAAAATCTTTAGTGTTTATATAATAAATTGAATATGTAATTAGGAGTAGATATAATGCCAGAAACATTAGAACTCATTCTTTTCATACTTATAGCAATTAGTGCTGTGGGTTATCTAATAAAAGATTTTCAAAAACCTAAGAAAAGAACACTTGGAATTTCATTAGAATGTTTATTTTTTTCTGGTCAATTTGGAGAATATCGACTATCATAATTTAATTTATATAATCCCTCTCCTCTGGATACATCTTAATATTCAATTCATACTGCAAACATCCCATTTCTTAATCATGTTCCTTGAATGAAGCAGTTAACTTTTGCTAGCTGCTCTTTTCTTTGTAACCATTATAAACAAATTTCCATATAATATAGTCATTCCTTTTTTATAAATTAAGCTCGTCACTTGGATTATATCCTATAGATTTTTTTAGAATCATCCATAATTTATTTCTGAAAAAGTGTTTTGTTTTACTGAAAGGTGGTTGCGGAAACAACTGCCTTTTTATTTGAAAAAAATTTTTTTATATTACTATTTTCTGCTTTCTGGAACAGTTTTATAATTTCTAACCTTCTTCCTCGTTTTCAATTCAATATGTAATATTTCTTTATTCTAATGTCACTTTATAAATTACCTTCTAATAAAAAGACCTCCACATATAGTATGTAGGGAGATTATTCACAGATTGTTTACAGATAATAGGTGAGAAACATTTTACACTCATAATACAAAAATAAAAAGCGAAAAGAATAATCCCTTCCGCTTTTATAGTAACAAATACATTTCATACTGTGATAAAGAATTCTTCTCAAATCCACATTTCTTTAAAAAACCTTCAAGTAAACTATTATTAGGAAATCCAATTGTTAAACTTGTTAACTTCAGTTCTTTAATTGCTACTTGTAATAATTTTGTCCCAATACTACTATTTCTATAATCTTTGTCTACAAAAATAAAACTAATTTTACCTTGTTCATTTACACATACAGAGCCTTTTAATCTATTATCGATATATGCCCCATAAAATGTATTATTTGTTTTTTCGATATAATCAATATCATTTTGCCAATTTATATGGAAGTTTAACCATTTCTGAATTTCAACTTTAAAAGTTGGAAACTCTAATTGTTTTACTCCAATACCCTTACAATCTTTATTCATTATTTTAGTCAAATCATTTAAATTATAATAAGAAAGATCGTACACTTTTTCATAGCCTAATTTGTTATAAAAATGAATCGCTCGGTCGTTGCCCACAATGACTTCAAGAGAAAGTTGTTTACACCCATTTTGAATCGCCTCTTCTTTATGCAGTTCAAACAACTTTTGACTAATCCCAACACCGCGATAATTAGGATGGATAGCTAACGTTCCGCAGCGCATTGTTTTTATACTTTCATAAACTTTTATACCACCAAGTATTACACCAACAGATTTATCACCATCTAAAGCAAGAAAGGAGTGTTCTAACGAATTGCCTTCTGGCCCAAAAAACCTTTTTATAAACTCTTCTTTTGAAACTTCCATTTTAATAATGTAATCTGAAAATCCATCCTTAAAAGCTTCATACACTAAATCTATACTTAGTTCACTACATTTTTTGTATTGAATCATATAAGTATACTCCTCTGCTATGACTTGTTATATACTACATTCAAACACATGAAATGAATTCCCTTCACCATATCCATCCTTTATTTCATGAACAACAATTTGACTAAATCCATTAGCAATAAGTATATTTTCAAATTCTTTTAAATCATATAGTCTTATAGGAAAATCCATAATCTCAGTTTCTGCTATTTTCTCATCATGAATAACTTCATATTTTAGTTTAATATTTAAAAGTTTTTGTGCCTCATCATATGACACTTTTCTATACTCAACAATTAATTCATTGTTAATTTCTTTTCTATTTGTCTCTATCCAATCTAGAATTTGTTCTGTTTCACTTCCACCTTGTACAATAGTAAGAAGTAATTTTCCATTTTCTTTTAAGCCATTTTTCATATTTTGAAGACTAATATCCACTAAATTATTTGGTAAAAGAGAGAATGATCCAATAGGAATCATTATAAGATCGTATTTTTTATCACTATGGTATTCTTCTATTCTTACTTGTGACACAACCGGTTTTAAGTTTAATTTTTCTGCTTTATCTTTACAAACTTTAAGCATATCTTTCGAAATATCAAATCCTTCTATATTCACACCATTTTGCATAAAAGGAATTAACATTCTACCATTTCCACACATCGGTTCTAACACTGCCATGTTTTTGTCTTTTGCAAACGAAAGATAGAAATCTAATTCTTTTCCAACAGCAATTGATTTATCACTTTCATATATTTTTGTACAAAGCTCTCCATAATACGTAATCAATGTTATTTCACCTCTTAATTTGAAATAAATGGACATTTCCCTACATATGTCTTACTATTTATTTGTTTTAAAACAAACGGTGCAATATCTCCATTTTGAATTTTCATTCCTGGCATATCTACTAAACTCTCTTTTATATTTTCAATGTCATTTCCCTCTATAACAAATGGTAATCTAACAATTGTCCAATCTACATCACTACTTTGTATAATTTCCAATTCTTTATATTTATCCCTCATCATCTTTGGAAGAAATAATTGAAACAAATTAGCCCCTATTTTATTTACAATTCCCTTCTGATCTCCTTCTACATTTAAGGAGCCTCCAGAAATAAGAATATAACGTTTTATTTCATATTCTTTCATTACTTTTAAAATATGCTTCGTAACTGTGCTAAAAATATAAGGTTCATTTTTCGGTTGTCCCACCGCATTAATTACAGCCCTACAACCTTTAAGTAATTCTTGTATTGTAGAAAAATCACGGGCATCCCCAATGATAGTCTCTATATTTTCATTAGTTATCGGCATATTTTTAGAAGTTCTCGTTAATATTTTTGCTTGATATCCCTTTTCTAACGCATGATTTACGATGAATTTTCCAGCTTT
>NZ_JAEKEU010000016.1:0-42879 GCF_016650935.1 Bacillus sp. TH25
ACGACGTCCACTATTTCAGAAGAAAGATATAGATGCATTTATAACGAAATTTGAATCGCGCCGAGCTTATTATGAAGAGGCTGATATTCATATCGATACGACAAATAAGTCGGTAAAGCAAATTATGAATGAATTAAAGCAAAAGATTAATGAATAAAAAAGTGGACATACTAATCAAGTAGAGGTGATGATAATATGTCTACTAATGATTATGTACGCTTTGTGACACAGCAATTTGTGTCATATATGGATGCTCCAAAAGAGGATCGAAAACAACAGAAACAACAACGTCGTGCGGAGAAAGAGCCATTGCGAAAACCTCTGCTACTTTATCAACTGGTCCACGCAGAATGTTTATGTTTTTTGTATCAGGGTTAGTTGGATCAATATAGTAAACAGAGCTTTCAGGAATTTTGTGTGCTTGTACTAACTTAAATACTTTTTGACATAAATCATTACTCGGTTCAATAACAGTGACACCATTTAAAAACGTCCCTTTTACTTCTTCCATATCATAATCATTTTTTTTATAAGCATTCTCGAACTTATTAATGAAACGTACCATCCAGTGTAAATCTTGATTAATCATTGGAATGATTAAACTAGATGTTTTACCAGAACCAATTGGACCAATAATGATTCCATTTAATGTTCTATCTTTCCCTTTGATACGAACCATTTCTTTATGCTCAATATGAGGACCAATTTCTACATCAGGATATATTTGTTGTTCCTGACTATTAAACCATTTTTGTAACTTGTGGTTTTTGTACTCATATTTTTGTACCCATTTTAAAATTTCTTCCCGGTAACGAACAATATGCCCGCTATACCAAAGAGTAAACAAGATCATAAATACAGTAGGTAAAAACACAAATATCATGGTTAATGTGTGGAAATTCCCCGTTAATACATGGCCTACTGCCTGATATTCACCAAAATTAACATGCGTTGCTTTATCCGTGAGATAAGGGATAACCTTTGCATGGATAGGAGCAGTTGCAAACCATAAGAATTGGATATCAACTGCGATGTGTGAAGCAATTAGAATGAAAAGTTTCCCATTTTTCACATGTAAAGCTGGAATACGGCTGTAGAAACGAAAACTAATTTGTCCTTCTTGTAATATTTGCTTGATAGATTTTCTAAAAGTAGTATATTGTTTTACTTCCTTTAACAAATTAGGCATTTTAGGCAACAAAAAAAGAAACTCTCCTTCTTGTTTAAATAACATCAAATCCACATCATATTTGCTATAGTCAATTGTATTCAATAAACCGATTAAACTTCTTTCTACTCCACCAATTGCCATATCAAATGATGTAATGAGAATTTTTTTCTTTTTCATTTTCTAATCCCTCACCCAATTTATTGTAAAATTTCATAATAATAGCCTTCATTGTATATAAATAATTACAATGAATTATGATTCCCTATACTCTAATCCATATAATGATAACCAATCTGGAATATTACTCTTAATATCAAAACCTAATTCCGAAATTTTATTAACTACTATTTGTGTATTCAATTTTTCTTTTAATAAAGCTCTATGAATTTCTGCGGACCATCTTTCCAGTTTTTCATCTAAACTAATAAATGATATTATTCCTAAACCCATATCTACATTTTTAGTTATTGTATTTGCTACTACGCATGGTACCCCCGCACATTGTGCTTCTAATGCCACAATACCGAATCCCTCGAATAAAGATGGAAAAAGAAAAACATCAAACATCCTTATAATTCTCGGAATATCTTTTCTTACCCCCAAAAATCTAATTTTTTCATAGATACCTAAGCTTTTTGCCTCTAACTCAATAGAATCCTGTAACGGACCATCCCCTACTAAAACAAGTATAAATTTCGAATCAGACCTTAATACCTCTTTGAACACCTTTAACATAAAAATATGATTTTTAGATGCAGAAAAACGGCCAATATGACCAATCACCTTCGCTCCAACTGGTATGTTGAATTCTTCTCTTACTTTATTACTATCCAGTATATCTACATTAACAAATTGATTAGTATCTATTGCATTTTTCACTATCTTTACCTTTGTATTACCAAGATTTTTATTAAATAAAAAGCGTGCAGCTTCAACACTGCACGCACAATAATTCGTTCCAGCATAAGTAATAATTGTTCGTAAAAAGCCCAACAAAACTTTCCCTTTCACCCCAGATCCTATTGGCCAATTATTACTATGTGAATGACAAACCCTTATTTTTATACCAGCTATTTTGGCAGCAACAGCAACAAATCCCCCTTGATAATCAGTATGTGCATGTGCTGCCACATATTGATTACTAGACATTACCTTAACAAGCTCTTTAATGTATAAAAGGGGACCTACCCGACCTAAGCTAGGTATTCGATATATTTCTCCACCCAATGCAATTATTTCCTTATCATAATCACATTCTTCACTTTTATGGGAAACAAAATCAAATTGTACTCTTTCTCTATCTATATTCCTATACACATTCATTAACAGTGCCTCTGCACCCCCTCGGTCCATCGCACTAACGATATGCAACACTCTTTTAGGTCGTTCTAGTTTACACATTAAAAATTACCCCCAAAAATTACTCTTATAAACTATTCCTAAAGTAATAACATGTTCATACACAAAGTAAACAAAATAACATAATATTACTGCATAGTAAATTAACTTTTGATCTTTTTCAATAAATACCTTTATAACCCACGATATCAATATCAATTGGTATAATCCAAAATATATAGAGAATCTAGCAAAAATCCAATTTTGAGTTGAAATAATCATAAAGACTAGACCTAATAATGCCATATTTACGATGTAATCACTCTTCGGAAAAAGCTCTCTTAGTTTATGCCTCCCGATAAAAGCAAGGATGAGCGGAGTTGCTTCCACAACAACTCGAAGAATATTAGCTCCCCCTTCTTGAAAATCCTTATAATATCCATATTGAGTATCCCCTATAGTTGCAAAAAAAACTTCTGCAAATTGATTAAATCCTATCACAATAAGCACCGCAAGAAAGAGTAGTATAAATGTTATTGTCGACCAAGCTTTTCGCCGAACTACAAAATAAATAGGAATCAATACAAGAGCACTTTGATGAAAAGTAGATGCAAACAGAACTATTAAAAAATATTTTTTCCAATTCCCATCTAAAATATATTTTGTGGCGGTAAAAATAATTGCTGCTGCTAAATACTGTCTCAATCCATTCATTGAAACTAAATACATACCTGATGCTATATATACATATAAACTTAACTCAATCATTCTTGAATATTTATATAGAACTGCTACTATTAATATATTTGTTATTAAAGCTGTTATAAAAATAAGAACTTGAGGATCATCCGTATACAATTTTAAAATCATTTGTAAAATGCTAAACCCAACATCCTTACTACTTTGAATATATCCCAAATTAAAATCAGTAACTTTATAAGCATGCATATAAAAATACGTATCACCAATATTATTTCTAAAACCAGATACTAATACAAGAGAGGTAGTCGCCATTAAAATCAAGAACCGATTCGGCTTTAACATCACAATTTCTGAGGTCACCGGCATAGCAAAATACCTTGCAAAAAATGCGAGTATGAATACTATAAAAAGATTCATCCAAAGTATAGTCATTATTATGTCCTCTCATTTACTTACTAAGTAAATTCCTATATATTTACTTCCATTCTTGTTTTCATTGTAATGTAACTATAAAGAATAATCCCCAATGGTAATGCGCAAATCGTCAGACCTTTGCATGGCGACTCTTGTATAAATCTTTTATTTCTCGCTATGAAGCTGCTGGATACATAATGTACAGCTTGCCTATACTTGAATACTCGATTAGTAAATGGTAATTTCATAAGTTCCTTACGATAAAAAGCAAAACCTCTTGGATTTTTACGATATTGATTTAGCATATTCATTGATGAACCGTCAGGCATGTATTCAACATAGCAAAGTGCTTCGTTCATTAGTAACATCTCATATTGTTGATCTAACATATAGTATTTATATGCTAATCCTACATATTTTTCATTTTTAAAAATTGGGTATGGATATTTCTTAGTCAATTCTGTGCGATAGACCAATTTTTTATCACCTGTAACACCATGTTTGTTGTAAAGATCAAAAAGCGTGGAGTATTTAAGGTCCTCTGGTAACTTTGAGCCAATTATTTGCCCATTTATATACAAGTCCAGTCCAATTATTCCACTAACTTCATCATTCCCATAACTATTCCAAAAAGAAAGGATTTTTTCTACAGCATCATCTGGCATGTAATCATCAGAATCAATACAAACGTTTAACTCCGTATCAATCATTTCATAGGCTGTATTATGAGCACCATGCATCCCTTGATTTTGTTGCCAATGATACATAATTTTGATATGTTTTTCAGCAATCCAGCTATCCACCAATTCTTTTGTGTTATCACTAGATCCATCATCTATTATTAACCATACAAAACCCTTACATGTTTGACGTTTTAAACTCTCATAACAATTTTGAAGACAATACGCTCTATTATAAGTAGGGGTGAAAATCGTTAAATTCTCCAAATTACTCACCTCGAAAGTACGGAATAAAAATCTTGGGTTAATTCTGCCGTATGCTTAATATCGTATCCTTTTTCTAATAATAATTGAGCTGATATATTCCTCGAGAAATTACTAGTTTCTAATTTTTTCATTTTTTCTATCCAAGCCACTTTATCCGTTAGAGGCAAATGTTCAACTAAATTCATTCCCAAATCCACTTCTTTCGTAATAGTATCCGATATGATACAAGGTAAACCAACCCCTTGCGCTTCTACAAGTGTGACTGGTAATCCCTCATGAATAGATGGAAAAACAAATGCATCAAATGCTTGAAGTATACGTTCTATATCACCTCGTACCCCAAGAAATCTTATATTCTTCTCTATATTCAAATCTTTTACTTTTTTTTCAATTTCCATGCGAAGCGGCCCTTCACCAGCTAATAACAGTATTGAATTTGGCCGGAATTGAGTTAACTGAGCAAATAAATCTATAAGATAGGTATGATTTTTTTGATAAGCGAATCTTCCGACATGACCTATAACAAAAGCTTCCTGTTCAATTTGTAATTCCTTTCTTACTTGTTTTCTTATTTCAGGACGGAACAAAAATCTATCACAATCAATTCCATTTTTTAAGATTTTGGCTGTATCAGCTTTATCTGCAAATAACCATCTCGCAGCAGCATTTGAACATGCTAACAAATGTGTTGCACATGTAGATATAGATTTTCCTGCATGCCATTTATAGATTTTTGCCGCAATTCCTCCTTCACTACTAGTATTATGACTGTGAGCAATCCTAACCGGTATTCCCGCCTTCTTAGCAGAACGAAGTACAAATCCGCTCATTTTATCCATGTGTGAATGTACAATTCTATATTCTTGATGAGAGGTAAAGAAAGCATCCAGTACCTTTATATATCCTCTATGTCCAACGTTTGTGATATATGGAATTCTATGAATTTCCCCGCCTAACTTTACTATTTCTTCATCAAACACTCCTTCTTTACACGTTAAAAAATCAAATTGAACTTTGGAACGATCTATATTGCGATATAAATTCATAATTAGCGTTTCGGCGCCGCCTCTATTCATATTTACGACTACGTGTAATACTCTTAATGGAGTACCCACCTTAACTCCTCCATTTCACCCATGAATGTTGTATAAATTTCTTGTTTCTCTTTTAACACTTCATTGACTGAATATTGATTTTCAATAATAGTACGTCCATACTGCCCCATCTGAGCTAATAATTGGGGATTTATAGAAATACCCTTTATCCTGTCAGCCATCGCTTTTATATCATCACGATCGACAATCCAACCATTTTTATTATTTATTACCAATTCCCTATGCCCTCGGTTATCAGTAGCTACAACCGGAAGACCACAAGCCATGGCTTCCATAATATTAACTGGCAAGCCTTCCCGATAACTGGATGCAACTGCAAGATCACACATCTGCAGTAAGGAAGCAATATCATTTCTATAACCGAGAAAATGAACCATGTTACTTACTCCCAGTTGAGTAGCTATTTTTTTGCACTCTTCGATTAACGGACCTTCTCCGGCAAGCAAAAGCTTTGCATGTGGAATTTCATTTTTCAATTGTGCTAATACATGGATTAAAAAGCTTTGATTTTTATTCTTATTAAATTCAGCAGCATAAAACATTAAAAAATCTTGTGATTTATAGCCGCATTGTAGCTTTAATTCTTGTTTCTCAATTTCAGTTACAGAAGTAAACCGTTGTACATCTATTCCTACACCGTGAACTAGCTTGATATCTTTCACTGGAAAGCGATGTTTAACTGCTAAATCATAATCTTCTTGGTTAATTGTTATTAAGCAATCCGTATGAGAAGCTAGAATTCTTTCAATCGGATAATAGAGTAACCAATTCATATACGGTGACCCTTTACAAAAGTGAAATCCATGTGCTGTATATACGACTTTCGTTCCTTTCTTCCTTGATTTTCGAGCAGCTAAACGCGCTATTACTCCTCCCATGGGCGTATGGCAATGAATAATGTTATATTTGTTTTTATCAATAATCGACATTAACTTTTTGTATGCATGAAAATTTTGTGATTTAATAGGTGATCTTTGAAAAGGGATATTGTATTTTTGATTGACATATGGAAGTTCCATGTTACCATTTGCTGCAACATGCACTTCCCATCCCTGCTCTGCAAACCATTTCATATACGGTAAATGGAACGCCTTAAAATGATAATCCACAGTTGCACAAAACAGAACTTTTTTAGACATCATTCCCACGCACCCATCTTATTTTATTCTTATTAAGCTCACACACCATTATCCTGATACTGGAATTAATATTTTCAAAGGCTTGCGATGATTAACTAAATATAATAATCTATCTCGCAATTCCGCTTCATTCAAATTTCCATATATAGAGACGAATTCTTCTACCTCTTCTATTCGAACATTCATTTCTTGTCCTACATAAATTCTTGGGTGAACTTGCTTCTCATTCACTTCATCTTCTTTTAGTAATTCTTCAAAAAGTTTCTCTCCTGGGCGTATACCAGTAAATTCTATTCCGATTTCATCCACGGAATTTCCGGATAATCGAATGAGATTTTTAGCGAGATCGACTATTTTTACTGGTTCTCCCATGTCCAGCACAAAAATCTCCCCACCTTCAGCTAACGCACCTGCTTGCACTACAAGTCTAGATGCCTCTGGAATTGTCATAAAATACCGAACCATATCAGGATGAGTAACTGTAACTGGTCCACCATTTTGAATTTGCTTCTTAAATAAAGGTATAACACTCCCTCTACTTCCTAAGACATTCCCAAAGCGTACAGTAACAAACTTTGTATGACTTATTTTATCTTTATGTTGAATTACCATCTCAGCTAATTTCTTTGTTGCTCCCATAACACTCGTCGGGTTCACAGCTTTATCAGAGGAAATCATAACAAACGTTCCTACTCCATGTGCTCTCGCTGCCTCTGATACATTCATAGTTCCAATCAAATTATTTTTAACAGCCTCTTCAGGATTATTCTCCATTAGTGGTACATGTTTATGTGCAGCTGCATGATATACAACATTTGGAAGATGTTTATTCATTATTAAATTCATCTTCTTTTCATCTTGTATATCTGCGATTTCAGGAATAAACGTGCCTTCCATATCTCCATATTTTCTGTTTAATTCCATTTCTATAGAATAAATACTGTTCTCCCCATGCCCTAGTAAAACCAACTTTTTCGGCCTAAATTTTGCAATTTGTCTACAAATTTCCGAACCAATCGAACCTCCTGCACCAGTAACTAAAATAACCTTGTCAGTTATATAATCTGAAATAATATCCACATCAAGTTCTACAGGATCGCGCCCTAATAAATCCTCTACTTGAACATCCCTGAATTCGTTCACCGATACTTTACCCGTTACTAAGTCTTCTAACATCGGAAGAATTTGAGTTTTCACTTCTGTTTTTAAACATCTTTTCAAAATAACATTTTGCTCTCTTTTGTTTAATGAAGGAATTGCCAAAATAATTATTTCAATTTTCAGTTTTTTAACAACGTACTCAATTTGATTCTTACCACCAATTACTGGAATACCCCAAATATCAAGGTTATGTTTTTTTACATTATCATCAATAAATGCGACTGGCATTAATTCGGCAGCGCTATTCTTTAACAACTGCCTTGCAACCATTGTCCCAGCAGATCCCGCACCAACAATTAACGTTCTTTTTTTATCACCCTTTTTTACATAATAAATATCTCTGTACATTCTCCATATAAAACGTGAACCACCAATTAATAAAATATGAATCATCCAAGTTACAACTAACAGCCGAAAATACATTTTTTGCATGATTAGTTGCTGCACAACTGCTGTAGCAATTATAGAAAATGTAACAACTTTGCATATAATGAGTAATTCTCCTATACTTGCATATTCCCAAGCTTTATTATACAACTTATATATTAAAGCAAATAAATGATGACTGACTAATAGAGTGATAGAGCTAATAATTGATGATAAAGTGATAACACTAAAGCTAGCATTTACAAAGAAATAACTAAAGAAAATAGCACTTAACACAATCATTGAATCCATTAAAAGCAATAACGATATCCTCCGCCGATACGTCATGTAACTTCCTCCTTTAATCAATTCCATACTTAACTCTTTCAAATTTAAAGTTTCTAACTATATTCTCTTTATTAAAAGCACATAGTTAGAAACTTTAATAAAACATGGGCATCTAACCCGGCCTCACATTACACTCTTGATGACTCGCATCTAAGGTTGTTTTCACAACCCACAGCATAATCGAGTGCCTCCGTTGATAGCGGTAAGGAGACATCACCACATCGTAGCTCTTTAAAAAATTCTTTATAAAGAACATATTAATATAAGGATATTATTTTTTTAAAAAGTACATTTATGTTATTTATACTTTTCCATTCAAAATCGCACCTAATATCCTACTTTTCGTAAAACTTAACGCCCTTTTCGTTTCAAGCGCATCTTCATTCGCAGTATGATTATAACGTATCACCAATAATACACCTTCACACTTATCAGCCAATACACTTGTATCTGTTACTTCTAGTACAGGAGAAGAATCAAATAATATAATATCATATCGTTCCATTGCCTTTTGAACTAACATATCCATTGCACTCGAACTAAGTACTTCGGATGGATTGAATGGTACCGGTCCGCTAGTTAATACATCCAGACTTTCCATCTCTGTTTTTTTCACGGCGCCCTCTAAAGTTGTTTTTCCGTTCAATATATCAATTAATCCGATTGTATTTTCTACTCCAAATATTTCATGAATCGTTGGTGTTCGTAAATTTGCATCTATTACCAATACTTTTTCACCTTTTTGTGCTATTGAGACTGCTAAATTAACTGTAATCGTTGATTTTCCTTCACCATACCTCGGCGAAGTAATAACTATAGTTCTGCTTTTATGAATAGATGAAGATAATTGAAGGTTTGTTCGAAGCGAACGATACTGCTCCGAAATTTTCGATCTTGGAGCGGTATGTACAATTATACTTTCTCCTTTAACTTTATTTGTTTTTCGTCTATTTTTGTAAGCCACTCCGTTCCCTCCCCCAATAATACCGTATTTTTTTTACTGAATTTGTCTTTCACATTTTTTCTATTCATTTTAGATATTCCGCCCAAAACAGGGACATCTAACAATTGTTCAATTCGCCGTTCCGATTTGATTCTCTCATCAAGTGAATCCAATAAAAAAATGAATCCAATACTGAGCACCATACCTATAGAGAATGCAATTAGTATCGTCTTAAAGTGATTTATATTTATAGGCATAGAATTTTTTTGAACTGGGTCTTCTGGTAATATACTCACATTATTAAAATTCAGTATATTCGCTACTTCTTTCTTATAAACAGCGGCTGTAGTATTTGCAATTTTATGAGCAAGCACGGGATCTATATCCACTACATTTATTCTCATAATCTGGGACCCTTGCACACTTTCTGTACTTATTTGTCCACTTAATGCACCTGCAGATCTGTTAATATTCAATTCAGCAGCCACTTTTTCTAATATTACAGGCTCATTTACCATCGCTTTCAATGTATTCATCGTTTCAGCATTAGCTTGAACAATAACCCTTGCTGAAGAGGCATATAATGGTGTTTTTACATATATAGTATACATCGCTCCTGCTACTGTTGTGAGAGTTGTAAATAATAGAATGATCCAAATTCTTTTCCGTATAATAGTAAATAGATTTTTCAAATTTATTTCCTTATCCATAACTTCCCTCCTCATTTAAACCAATGAGCTTCAACTTGAAATTGGCATCGAAAACTTAAGAAAAAAACAATATTTTTATTCTTTTTAATATACAAACATTTCTAGTTAATGCCATTTTAGTTCTTTATACAGAACGAGTCAACACAAATTATTTTCACTAAATTACTTCCTGATAACACTAAAAAAAATGCGACAATATTCGTGTTTTTTCACTGTAGATAAATGACGAAAAAGCCCTAATACCGTAGTATTAGGGCTTTTTTCTCTCTTAGTATAGAGACATATATTGATCGCGTTCCCATTGGTGAACTTGCGTGCGGAATATATCCTCTGGATTCATCAAGTTTTAAATCGAGCCAAAAACGTTGATTTCTCAAAGTTTTATAAAAGTGATGTTTCATAGCGATTCATCACTTTTTTTATTTTTGTGGGTGAATTGTGGGTGGGTTTGTGGGTGTGAAGTTTAAGCTATAAAATTAAAACCCTATAATACAAAAAAACGACTCAATTAGCCGTTTTTTGTATTATACATATGTCAATCATGTAATTTTTTCTCACTTTCAAATTAACAATTACTTAAATTGTTAATCCAAAGAACTTTGCAATTGTTGCTAAAGATGCAGTAACCCCAATTGTAGTTTTTAATGCATCTATTGCTGTTTTCGCTTTTGACTTGTCTTTTTTTGCATGCGCTTCTTTAAGTTGTTCAGCTATAAAATTTGCCATGGTACGTTTACTTTCATCTTGTATTTTATCAATTTCCTTAAACAAATTAACAAATACTTCTTCAGAAACACCTTGTTGAATGTTCACTGTTTGTGTAACATTATCTCCTGTATTTACTGCGCTTTGGTTTATAGACCCGCCAACTTTTATACTGTTATCAATCACAACAATTATCCCCTCTCTATTTCTTGTAACGAGCCCCATTTTCTCTAATTCAGCAAATTTTTTAGTACCATTAACTAAATCTATTGCTAGGCCAGTTGGAGCATCGACTTTTGAATTATCCTCTTTTTTTTTTTGCATTCTTCTCTATATGCATCTACAAACTGAAATGCAATTAAGACATTATCTGGGTCAAATTCTTCATCTGAACACCAACATTCATAAACCTCTTCATAATCTATCGGTTGATTAAAGTCTAAAACATGACATTTATGATTATACGGACAAAGAATTATTTGAACCGGATGCAACATAAACCCTTCTAATCTCATTAGATATTTAAAAACTTCTTCATAATACGTTTGATTCAAATGAGCAGCATTCAATACATTCTCTACTGTAAAATTCTCGATCGGGGGAATTATTGCTGCCCAGTCTTCCAAAATATTATTAATTTTTAAAGCCGGTACATTCATAATATTCCCACCCTTTCTAATAAAGTACTAGCCTTCATTTCCTACAGCAGTTTGTTGGTTAGCTAGTCTCATAGTATATGCTACATAAATATATGCTTCTAGTACATGTTCATATACTGCTTCTGTTACTTTTTTCTTAAATTTGAAACCACCGTTTTTTAAGTTTATTTCAAATGAAACCTCAATTGGTAGCTGTGTTTTTTCATCAATATATTTGAAAAAACATACCTCATCCATAGTATCATCTGTGGGTAATCCTAAATCTGTAATTGCCTTTGTAATTTTACTAAACCATTCATCGTTTCGCAAGTCAACATTTTGCACTCCATTAAATACTAAACTTCCCACCGTTGCAGGAATTGCAATTTGTGTAGATGCCAATCCTGCCGAAAGCATTTGACACATGATTTTCGCTTCATCTTTCGTAACGATTGAAGTATATGTCCACTTATATGGCTGACCATACCCTAAAATTTTCATTATAAAATCTTTATATTTGTTACGTTCATTGTATGCACATCTGAGTTCTATTACTTGATCTCCAAAGTGAATAACTGCCGAAGATGTTGATGCATACACACCTGGTTCTGTATCGTATCCACTTTTACGAATAGTATCTTTGGCTTCTACCATTTTTAAATATACATCTTCACCATCACGATAAATCGCGCATAATTTCAATTCTTTTAATAATGGTGGTTGCCATTCTGTATCAATTTGTGATTGAGTTATATATTTATCTTCAATCAAAGATTTTACAAACGAAGATGCATCTTTTGATTTATTCGGAAATTGTGAATCCGGCTTACAAATTGTAAGATTACCATCTGTAAAACGAAATTGGTTATGTAGATGCTCTAATTGCCATCCTAATTTCAATTGAATTAAGTCTTCTATGACGTCATTAATATCCCTTCCATAATGCTTAATATTGTGTAAAGATGCTAACTTCTTAATATACTTCTTTGGTATGTTAAAATATTGTGTCATATACAGACCCTCCCAGTATTTCGGAGAAACCATATCACAATTCTATAAAACTAGACAAATTAACTAATTAATAATAGAATTTATATAGATGATTGGCATGTATGGTTTATCCTGCATGTCTTTTTTTATTTTAAAACCATTATATAATTTTTGGCAATTTTTTTCTATAATAAACCATTTTTAGCAAGTCAAATTTACTTTATTACAGATTAAAAAACGCCCCTACTGACTATTTGCATTAAATTATTCCTAATAGTCACTTGAGCGTTTTTATTACGATACGCTATATTTAATTCATTTCTTCATCTGTTCCTTCCTATTTAAAATATCCTTTTTAAAAAACAACCTATCTCGAACCATCTCTTTAATCGGCACTAATGTCCCCGACTTCACCAACTTATTTAAATTCTGCCTCGAACATTCTAAAATCTCCAATGCCTCTGAAGTATTCACAATTTCATCATTTACGAATTTTATTAGTTCTTCCTTCGATTCAAAGTTATACATTTTTCTTCTCCTTTATATAGAGAGTAATCATATTTACAATCATTAGTACAAACGATATTATGCTAAATACTATTAAGACATAGCCCCATGTGTTTAAATTATCATAATCCAGTATTGCTAAGATAAATCCTAAAATCAAAATTACGGGAATATTCGTCCAAATAAACTTTTTCATCATATTATATGGAATGTGTTATAATCTTAGTTACAAGGGAGATTGCTCTCCCCTGTGGTGTTATTCGGAGTCGACTTCTTGGCGGGGGCGACTCTTTTCTTTTTCCTCTTTGATTTTGTAGTATGTATCTACGCTGTTTTTAACAACTGTTGATACTTGGGAAAAGAATGTTGCGACTGCTGTTAGCGTTCCTAAGATTATTAACCAATCCACTTTGTTCACCTCCTGTTCTTTATACTCTTATTATACACCTTAAGTTGACTTGAGTCAACTGTATTTAAGAATATTTTTCCTGTAAGTCTAATTTTATCCTGTAAAATAGCACAGCCCTCTCTTTCGAGAAGGGCTTTTTTATTACTTATTTTTTAATACGTTTACATTATTTCAATTTGTATTAAAAGAATTTGGTATAATTAGCTTAATTTAAGGGAGGGAACTAGTTTGAAGGTTATTCAATCTATATTTAGAGGGTTTCGTTTATTAAGTAAAATCATAAATCCAATATTAAAGGCATTATCTAAAAGTAAATTCTAAACATCCTAATAAAAAAAGCCGACTCCTTTAATTGGAATCGGCTCTATTTATTCAAAAGGACGAAATTTTTCTCTCAATGGCGCTAACTCTTCCGCTAACTTTTCTACATCAGGACGAAAATAAACCGCAATTCTATTTGATACTTTCAAAGGTGTTATACGACCTTGTTTTACAAGCGTGTGTAATCGCTGAGTTGTAACCCCTAAAACATTTGCAGTTTCAGGAGCTGTTAACACAACTTCTTGTGCTATCTTACGCTTATATTCCTCACTTGCATTATCCATATTATTCACCCTTTCCTTTCATATATATAGCAATTAAATTAATAATCAATGCTACACTTAAAATCACCGTAGCCATAATGCCTAAGTAGGTGGTCATCTCTGATGCTCTATAATCTGTCACTGTAACCACTAATATTAAAAATAATACTAATACCAAAGTGTTTCTATCTAATTTCATTTTTACATGGATTGGATTTGTGTTATAATTTTTTAAGGGTGGGGGAATTTCTTCCCCCGTTGTGTTATTTGCGTCTAGTCTTGCGGGCTAGGCGTTTTTCTTTTTCTTCTTGCTTTTTCTTCTCCTTTCTGTCTTTCATATCGTTTATGTTTTTCTTTGTGGTTATGACTCCTACCACCATGCCTACTATGTAAGCTAGATTTTTAAGAATCTTTTCTGTTAAGTCCCAATCCATGTTTCTCACCTCCCTTACAAATATAATTATACCATACCTGTTGTTTATAATCAATAGGTATTGGTTAAATAATTGCTATAAAATAAAAAAAGCCGTCATTTGACGGCTCTTGTTTTTACTTCACATACACATAGGCTTCATTTGCTGTTACATAGTATGTTTTGCCTTTGCTATTGTGAACTTTATATTGCGGTGAACCATTAACATTTACTTTTGCATCAATCGTAAATCCTAATCCTGCATCTACAGAACCCGCCACGTCTTTATCTTGCCAAGATGGAGCATCATAGAAACGTAGATTGTTAACTTTTGAAACAACACGATTCCCTACAATAGAAGAATCCACTGTACTATTCTTACTAAATTTCACATAAGACGGATCGTTCTTAATCCATTGCTCTCCACCAAGATTTAGCCAACCATCCTTTTCAGCCCATACAACATAAGATTCTGGTTTGTTTAATTGACGAATCTTTGAATAGCTTGTATCTGGTCCTTTACGTAAATTAACGTTGTAGCCTTCAATATAAGCAATCCCATCTGTTACAGCTGTTGGCACTTCTGCTGGTTTAGATGGCTTCTCAGGAACAGAAACATCCACGCTAGAATTATTGTATGCTCGTTGTACATCTGCTCTAAATTGAGCTTCTGAAACTCCATGAGACTTTAAGTAGTCAAGTGGATCCTCATGATCTGTACCGCCGAGATGATGAGTTACATCGCTATGCGTCCACAATCCTTTTTCTACGGATAACCCACGGTCACGTAAGATTTTAGCTAGTAACTTAACGTATTTATCATAGCTACGTTTGAATTTTGTATAATCCACTGTTTCGCATAACTCTACATGTACAAAGCGTTTATTCGCAGCAGGTCCACCACCATAAGCAATGTACTTTGTATCCGCGATTTGGATTGTTTCATTCCAGTCCACTGCGTAGTGCACAAAAGCTGAACGCCATGTACGAGATTCATATTTTTGAATATTAATAGCTGGAGCTTCTGGGGTAGCTGTAGAATGAGCTACAACGCCCTCATAAGCACCGACACCGTTACGGTATGGTTGTTTCGGTAAATCAGGAATAATAAGTGTTCTGTCAGCAAAAGCACTTGTAGCAAAAGAACCAGCAAGTACTAGAATCATAAGTAACGAGGTAATATGTTTCATTGTCTTTTTCATTTTACATCGGCATCCTTTTTTATAATTTTTGTGTGGTCAAATAATCCACTTGCTGATAGTCCAATAATGATTCCTTGAAATATATTTGTTTTGATATCTTGGGACAAAAATAAAACGCCTAGCATTATGCCAAGCGTTAAATTTAATAGCGGAACATATTTTGTTTGCATCCCAACTGTTTTTGCAATTTGTGATAATCCTACAACAACACCAATCATTACCGTAATTTCAATCATTACATACCACCTCCTTTCAAGAAGAAGGTCAGAGCCGCTCCAATAAGCCCACCAACAATAAGGCGTAAGATCCAAGTTGTATTAGCGCTAATCTTATCTAATTGCTTATTAATATTGATAATGTCTTTTTCATTACCTGTTGTTCGCATTTCTAAACTTTTAATCTCTAAGCGAATGTCCTTAATATCTTGCTTTATTTCTTGAACATCACTTCTCACCTCTTGCAAACCATCCATACCGTCCACCTCTTTCCAACCTCATAAATTATTCAAAACAAAAAAGCCTACTTTTCGTACGCTTTGCTTTAAATCTAGCTATTTAGTTCCTCCTTGTTTATCTGATGCGTCTACGTGTTCCTTAATAGAATCTCCAGCACCGACTTCTGTAGAAATCACTGCTGCCGGATCTCCTGCTTTTATAATAGAAACGGTAATTGGACTGCCTCTGAATAATTCAACGTTAACGTTAAAATTACTCGCTGTAATAATCCCTGCATTCACCAAGTTATCCACAACATCATCGATTTCCATAAATTTATTATCGTTCCCTGGCATCACATCTTCATTTGGAGCTGGGTTTTGAACTAATTGCATAACTAACTTCTCTAATATTGGCATGATTTGATTGATAATTTGGCTTTGTAATTGATTTTCCTCTGGACTTGTACTTTGGATTTGATTTGTCATTTTGTTATCTCCCCTTTTAGACAATAAAAAAGACCAGCTTATGGCTGCTCTGGTTTCTTATCAATTAATTGTTGAAGTAGCAATTCTTCTAGACGTGCAATTCTGTCCTCTTGTATTGCTAACCGATTGGCTTGTTCTTTCACAATTTCCTCTAAAGCCAAATGTTTCTTGTAAACTTCCTGAGTGCCTGCAATACCGATAGTCATTAAAGGGTACGCAGAAACAGTTTTTCTGTCTTCAGTTGCTAAGCATTCTGGCATTTCCTCTGCAATGAATCCATACTCTAAAGGAACGTCTTTAATTGTAGGCATTGGCTCTTGGTATTCGCCTGCTACAATCTTTTCACGCTTTTCATAGAGTTTTTGCATTTCAGACTTACGATAGTACTGCTTAGGCTGTAGTTGCATTAACGTCTCTAAAGCATCTACTTTAATTTCTTTAATAGCTGTTTTTACCTGTCTAGTAGATTCCCACATATTTTGTGTCAAGTACACCTTATCTACGTGAATGTTACTTAAGCTAGTTCCATCACCGTTCTTAACCTCCATACCATACTTGGTGTAATCAGGGTGTTGTGGAATACGTAAAGTAACCAGGTGTCCCATTCTAAAATCTACGTCAGCCTGAGTGTTACCTCCAGAGCGTTTATCGTTAATGTATAACGTTCTTATCCTCCATTCGTCAGCACCTTTACTGTTAGAACTATTTAGGAACCAACTACCATTGTAAGCATCTAAAGACATGCTAGTACCTGATACAAGTTGGATATCATTTAAGCTTTTACTGCCCCTAGTAGTGTTCATACGGATATGACCTTTAGCATCTAGGTCAATGTCGCTATCTTCTGAGCGCATTTCAATGCTACCCATATATCCCATTTTTATAGACGATTTCATGTTTATAGATCCGTCTGAGTTACGGCTTCTAGCCATACCGATACGACAATTTGATAAATCGTAGTTATTCCATTTGGGTGTTTGTTGCTCCAGGAATAAGGAACCATTAACCTCTAATCTGTTAGCGTTGTCGTAGTTGTTTCCAAGCACTAGAGCTGTACGGACTGTATTATCTGGTAAGTTAGGCATAAAACCTAAATATCCTCGTGTGATTGGTCCCGTGTTACCTACATTGGATTTAAGAGAAATATTTTGCTGATTCATGTCAACAAAATAGCCTGTAGAGTTTGTACTAGTTGAGATAGTTACACCTGCTAGTCTACCAGATTCTATAGACTTGGCGGTTACAGCTCCGTCCAGGTTAATCTTACTGGCCTGGATCAATACAGCTTGAGCTGTTTGGTTGATTGTGGAAGCGACCTCATTACTTTTAACTCTTTGAGTAATCTCTCCTGCCATTAAAGCAATAGAGCTTGTGTGGGAATCTACAATAGACTTACTTCCAAATTGACCGTTAGCTTCTTTCTTCGTATAAACATCCGTTTTTTCTGCCTTTAAATCAATACTTTTAGACTGCTGATTTATGCTTGTTTCAAAAGTCGATACCTTAGAGTTAAAGTCTGTAGTAGCTACTTTCTTAGCAATCTCACCTACAAGTTGGTCATAGTTAGCATAGTCTTTCGGGTTTTCCATAAAGGTTGTAGGGTTTGCACCCTGTTGCACTTGTGGTTGAGATACCCACATAAGACCATTCTTAACCAAAAAGATACCCGCTTGAACATGTGTAACATTTTTGGTAGGTACGTCAGCTGTAAGACTTACAAATGTCCATGCCCCTCCAACTAATTTACTTCTAATATTTGTATCAACTTGACCAACCACCGACGAACCATTAAGGAATTTCAACTCTATAGACCCTCCTGCATCCATTCCCTCTGTATTGTTAGTAAATACCCATACAGATAATACTAACTTCCCTGAATCAGCTGAAACAGGTATCAACTGGTTAATGCCTGTCCAAGTATTTGCAGTTAGACCTGTAGCTTGGATCTGAGCTGAGTTATACCCGTCATGATTTCGAACGCTTGTAGGAGTAACTGCTGTTCCTGTAGTGATTCCCATCTTGTTCCACTTCGTAAAACTTGGAGTTCTAGAAGCAACAACTCCAGTAGAAGTATTAATTACCCTGTCCTCAAAAGCTGAGTTAAAGTACATGTTCACACTACCTAATCCACCTACATAATCCTGCATTTGAGTCTCAGAAACTTTAGATTTAATTTGATTATTCAATTGCGTGATATCGCTAGTGTTTTGCTGAATAATTTCTCCTTGTTTACCCTGTGTTTGTGATAACGATGTAATGCTTTGGGAATTTGAATTCGTAGTCTGTTCCACTTTATTCAGAGTTGATTGCATTGTACCTTGATTTTTTTGAACAGTTGATACAGAAGTTGTAACACCCTCCACACTTTTTTCAATCTCTGTTGTTTTTTTGTTGAACTCATCAGTCGTTACTTGGTCTTCTGGCGCTGGTGTCCATGCTGTAGCAATATTGGCTAATTCAAGTTTGACATTTTTCACATATGCTACACCTTCAATACCTTCGCCACCATATATATAAAATCTAGCCACTTTAGTAACGTCATATTTGTTATGGAGTTTCATAGTAAATGTGTAGCGTTCCCATCTATTTACTTCACTTACATTAAACACATACTGACCACTGTGAAAATTTTGTGCTGTGTTACCTTCAATGAAATGATGTAACCCACCGTTTATACGGAAACCTTTTGTATCTGACCAAATATCCATACTAATAGTAATTTCTTTATCTGCGACATTATTTCTCGCAAATTCTGCAACCACATCTTCAGCTATACCCATCCATCTATTTTTCCGACCGATGATATTGTTTTTGTTAATAAATGCTACAACTGGATAACCGAAAGTAGTTATATCTAGATGGGCGTGATAGCCTTTTGTTGGATCTGCTACACCTCCGTTATACCCACTTCCCCAACCAGATGCCTGAAGGTTCCCATTTAACGATTTGTCCCAACTTATAGAATCATTAACAATATAACTAGAAAAATTAGAGTTTTTAAGAGAATTTCGTCCATCTAGTTTTGTATTATCAACCTTTGTCTCTACACTCGTTAGCTTCTCACTGATTTTCCCTGCTTGCTCTTTAATTTCAGTTGTCACTTTAGTTAAAACATTACCGTCTCCAATATCCTCAGGGGCTGGTCGCCATGGATACGCCTTAGTCGTAACGGAAATCATGGGAGAGGATTGTTGATAAATGTATTTTCTATCTCCACCCGACCATTCCCACGGTTCGACACGAATTAATTGATCTGTTGCATCCATATGCTTCTTTTCGACAGTGAACGTACCAGAAAATTGCTTCCATTGATTATCAACGTTAGGTAGTTCAGGGCCGAGCCCTAAACCATCATAAATACTATGTTGCGCTTTAACCCCATCAGGTGCGTCTTTCAACCTTGCCCAAACAGAATAAGTTACTTTGTCTCCAATTTTAATTTTATTCGGTTTAACGAGATTTACAATGTGATATGAAAGCCCATGCCATGCACCAGTGACATCAACAACAGCATTCCCGTTGAATTTGTCTTGTGATAACTTAACTGTACCGCCTTTAAAGTAAACAGGTGTCACCAATTCCTTTGTCCCAACCATCAGGTTCGTAACATCGCTATCAATACCGTCAACCTTTTTCTCTACTGACGTAATTAACTTTGCATTGCCATCCACAGTTGATTCAACCGTATTTAATTTATTACTAATTTCACTATCCTTTTTTGTTAACGATTCAATTGATTGTTTAAACCCATCTGCGGTTTGTTCTGATTTAGTAACTCGTTCTGTAAGCTTTCCCTGTTCGTTTTGTACATTTGATACAGAAGTATTAATCCCTTTAATAGTAGTCTCGATTTCTACTGTTTTTTTAGTGAAATCAGTTGTTGATACTTGGTCTTCTGGTGCTGGTGTCCATGCTGTTGATATTGTGCCAATTTCTAATTTAAGCTTTTCAATTAACACATCCCCCGTGAAATCACGTGCTAAAGCGTAAACTGAAGTCTCTTTAATTGGCTTATCCATTACTACAGCACTCGCTGTGAATCTTTCCTGGTTATACTGTTTACCTAGTGTTAGGCGGTTTTCCACACGGCAACTTGGATAATGAAATGTATTGTCTGTGAAAGTAATCTTCACTTCGAAACCAGCCCATTTATTCGTTGTACCCCATGCAGTAACTTTACCTGTAAATAGGAAACTCATAGCAAGATTCTGACCCTGCATTAAAGCAGCTACGTCCTTCGCTACATCAAAGTAGGTATGCGGCTTGTTTTCTCCAGTCTTCACTGAATGTGATTTAGTAGCTGTTTCTAGTAATAGATTTCGACCACCAATTTGAATATTATCAACTTGAGTTTTCAGATTAGAAAGTGTCTGCTTCGTTCCATCTGCCGTTGATACAATCTCATTCGTTTTACTTTCAAGTTGGGACAAACCATTATTTATTTTCGTTAACTCTGACTTCTCTGCTTTTTGTTTAAGAGCCTCATTTGTTTGACTAATAGATGTGTTAATATCTTGGAACTTCTTAACGTTACCATTCTTATCAGTTTCATAGATTTGTTTCCCTATAAAACCATCTTTAATTTCATCTTTCGTATAAACACCGGATTTATCAGCCTTATCTTTTAATTGATTATTAATCCACGTTTGATCAACTTTGTCATTAACCTGTTTTTGAACACCAACTATTTGTCCAGCTATTTCTTGCGCTTTACCCTCCACACTTAGAACCTTTTGATTTAATTCCGTTTTAGCTGTTTCAATATCTTTCTTAACATCTTTAATACTTTGTTGTAATGGAGCTGTATCTGGAACAACCGATTCCCACGCTGTACCTGTCCATATTTTTAAGATACCAGGCTTACCATTACTAATATCACGCCATAGTGTTTTATTTGCTTTAAGATCAGTAGTAGGTGGTTTAACATTTTCTATAATATCTACAAGATTTTGCTCCATGTAATCTTGAGTTGCTTCTGCTAAATCTTTAGCTGTTTTACTTTCCTTTTGAGCCTGGTTTGATTTGTCGAGTGCATCTTGAATGTTATTGCCCTGATTGTTCACTTTGTCTTTTAATGCATCAAACCACCCTTGAGGTACTTTATCTTGTAAAGATGCTAAAATCTTTTGGTACATTCTGCGTAACTCTTCATTCGGATCAACAATTTCACGATAATCACCAAACACATATTTATCTTGTGTAGGGTCTTTAAAAGATTCATCACCAGCAATAGCGCGCGCTTCAAGGTATAACTTAGGTGTGAAACCTCTATCTATGATTCGGATTGTATCGCCTTCATTGATTAGTTCGTGCGCTAGTCCAAATACTTGCCCTATACTTTGAGCTTGAACTTCGTAAGAAACAGAAGTATTTACACGTTTTTCTATTTCTGTTTTCATAAGAATTTTAAGTCGTTGCGGAGTCATATCTTGATTTTCTGTCTCTGGGCTATAGAAGCCAAATTTATGTTGCCCTTTTTCATTCCATCGTTGAAAAGCACCGTCGTCCACAAGATAAGGTACGCCGTTATTTATTTCTGCAATAGTAATAAATTCTCCGCCTTCTTTTTTAACGAAACCTAATAAGGCTGTACAAATGTTTTGAGAGTTCTCAATACGCTTAATTCCCATTAAATCTTTACCAAGAGTTACTTCTTTCTTTGTATCTCGCCCTCGCTTCTTGACCATATCCACATAACGGCCAACGATTTGAGATCCTATAACTTCAGCACGATATTGAATCTCTAATTCAAATGAAGAAGCAATCTGTTTAAGAAAAGTCAGTGGATCGGTAAATTCATCAATGGTCATAGAATGTGATCCATTATGCTCCGTTTTACCTATTTTCCACTTGGTACCTGCAAGAGCTATTCCCATACATTCATTCAACGTTTTACCTTCAATTTTTTGTGGGTTAATAATCCCTGCTTTAGCCAGCTGAATCCATTCACCTGATGCATAAGCAACCACTGATCTATCTTTAGAATCTTTTTCCGCTTCAGTAATTACATATGGAATAATTCGACCATCACGCACTTCTTTTAACACTAAATTTTGTTGTAAAAGCGTTGTTGCATGTTCTGTATTATCAAACACCCTAAACTCTAATGTATCTATATTATTCTTGATTTCCCAATGGCGTTTATCATCCCAATAATCTTTTGGTTGTATAGCTGAAACGATTTGACTAGTTTTAAAATCAACAATATGTAAGATTCCACTTGGTGTTCTCATCTAAATCGCTCCCTATAACTTAATTTTGCTATTCCTATATTGGCTGGACGTACTATAATTTCATTCGGCCCTCTTTTTACAATAGGAAATGAACTGAATATGTCTTTCAATCCAATCACATTTTTCCCGTTAATTGTTACTAATGATCTTTCTGTATCTATTTGTATTTTGTCTCCTATATCAAAAATATAAGGAGTCTCGTCTATGGTTAAAGTGTTTATCTTCCAAAGCTTAACATCTTCAATAAATGCAATATCAACTGGTGGATTAGAACCATAAACAATACATCCTACAGCTATCTTTGCTACTGGCCTAGCTGTCATAGGATTACTGTCAGACTCATCTCTCCATGTACGGACAAAACTAGCATCATCTATCTCAGTATTCTTACGATATTTAGCAAAATAGAAACTCCATTCTTTGCCCCTGCGAGCTACTGAAACATGTCCTCTAAAGTCGTTAAATGTATCAGAGTACATTCCCATCTCGTCAGAAATCCACTTTCTAGAACCTCCTGAATCAATAATTGCTTGTGCTGTTGTCATTTCATGACTCATATACTCATCAGCCATTGCTAGTTCAACTATCACATTGTCGTTAGCATCTAAAAGCATAACCACAGTTTTCCCCATTCTGTTCCAGTGTTCAGACCGAAAAGTCATTTGCACATCAAGTCTAAAATCTTGGATAACGCCACCTGTATTAGGAATAGTTCTCTTCATAAAAGGACCATGCCACTCAGTATCCGTTCCCGTTCCATATGAGTCAGGTGTAAAAGCGTATCCTTGCCAAACCTTCATAGCCCCTGAACTTTTGTAAATCCCTATTTGACCAGTTACAGCATTCCAAGTAGTTAAACTCTTCATTTCGTCCCATATGAGACGCTCATTTTGTTTCACAACACGAGTTTTAACACCTGTGGGATAACCTAATCTAAAGTATTCGTCACCATTCCAGACATCAAGAAAAGGGCTCTGTGCTCCCACAGTTATATCAATAACGGGATTAGACTCTACAGAGCCATTGTTACGTAATGAAGCTTTTAAGTCTCCCTTCTCAATAGCCAGTATTTTCTCTTGTACAGCTCCCAACTTATAAGGCATTGGACAAATAAATTTAAGTGTTCCTGTACCAAGGGCTACAAATTCATCTGGATCAAAGCTATCATCTACAATTGCTAAATATGTTCTATTTGGTTCTATATCAAAAATAAGTTCTGCTGGTTGATCTGTTATTAACCACCCTGCAATTTCCTCTTTCAGCGTTTCTAAATCAGATCCATCAGGAACTATAATTCCCACAGGAATAGAAAGAACCCTAATTTCAGTTTGTGTGTTTAATAGTCTTGCACCAGGATACCCCGGAATACTTAATAAATTTCTTTTCAATGGCGCCCAAGTAGGTCTTTTCAAACCTTTTGCAATTTGAACAAATTCTTTACGCTCGTTGTTAAATGTAAAAGAGCTCATTTTGACACCCCATTTCTCTATAAAATAAAAGAAACTCAAACCTAAAAGGCTGAGTTTCTTTGATCTTCTCTTTCTTGGTATTCTTTTGTATATCGATAAGTACCGCGCGCTAAGTCTCTACCATCTAAAATAACTGGTACTTCAACTACTAAATCGCCACCTTGTGCTGAAATTACTTCATTACCACCAGTTTGTCCCGATGAATAATTGAATACTTGATTTCCTGTATTACCCGCTATAGCCTGTCTACTATTTGACATACTTCCATACACACCACTCATCACAGACTTTAATCCCGATAACTGGCTCATAGAACTAGCCATCATCCGACTCATATCACCCATTAATTGATTCATAGTCCCAGTAATACCAAGTGATTTTTCTTTCGATGATAAAGGTGTAACTGTAATTGAATTACCCTTCTTCGTAAATAACTCTGGTCCGGCTTCTCCTGTGATAAATGAACCATCACCTACAGGCTTTCCACCTTTAGCAAGCATTGGTACATGCGGAATAGTTGGTGCACTAACTCCTGGAATTTCATTTAATAATTCTGCTGGTGTGTTAAACCCATCTATGAACTTATTAATAATACGAATGATTCCGTTGATAGCTGTACGAATACCGCTCTTAATACCATCCCATACGCCTAATACAGCTGATTTCATTCCTTCAAACGCTCCACTAACAGCACTTGTTACCCAACGAACAGGAGTCATAATGGCATCTTTTAATCCATTCCACACTGAAGATGCTGTGGATTTAATGCCATTCCAGATACTTGAAAGTGTAGACTTAATACCATTCCACACACTACTACTTGCACTACTAATCATATTCCAAACAGTTGAAATAGCTGATTTAATGCTATTAAAAATTGAACTTGCTGTGGAAACAATTGAATTCCATAAGCTAGAAAGATAGCTTTTAATCGCATTCCATACCGCACTCGTAGTGGAACTAATAGTATTCCAGACATTCACAATCCAGTTTTTTATTGCATCAAAAATTGGTGTTACAATAGCGATTAATCCATTCCAGCATGCTTGTAAAAAATTCTTAACTGCATTCCACACAGCCATCGTTGCTGAACTGATTGTATCCCACACACTAACAATCCAGGATTTGATTTTTTCAAAGATTGGCATTACAAATGACACAAGTCCATTCCAACAAGAAACTAAGAAATTCTTAATTGTTTCCCATACTAGGCTTGTAGTAGAACTAATTTTATTCCAACATTCAGAAATGAAATTCCTGATACTTTCAAATAGTGGAGTAGCAAAGTATAAAATAGCCGTCCAAATCGCTTGTAAGTATTGAGTAATGAAATTCCATACAGTTTGGATCACTGTAGAAATACCATTCCAAATCATAGAAAAGAAATCAGCAATCCCTTGTAAAACAGGAGTTATAAAAGCTACCAATCCATTCCAAGTCTCTTGAAAGAATGTAGAAATAGAAGTCCATATTTCTGTAAAGAACGTCGCTATCCCCTGCAAAACTGAAGTTAAATATTCAACTATCCCATTCCAGATTTCCATACAGAAATTAAAAATGGATGTCCAAACGCCAATATATGCTTCTAGGATTGTAGTGCCCCAAGTAACTACAAACTCAACTATTCCATTCCAGATCCCTGTAAGAAATTCAACTACGCTATTCCAAACGGCCTGTGTGCCTTCACTTAAACTATTCCAGACTGAAGATAATGATTGAACAATCCCATCCCACAAGCCAATTAAATATTCTTTAACTGCATCCCAAGCGGCAATCGTCCAAGCTTTAATATCATCCCAATTCTTTACTATAGCAATAACTAGAGCAACAACCGCTGCAATAATTATTGCGAACAATGCTATCCATCCCATCATTGCAGCCCCTACACCCGATATGACGACAACTATTGGTGCTAAAGCCATAAATGCTCCCGCTATTACACCAATAGCTACTGCGATAGCTGTCAATGTGGCTGCTAGTTTAGGATTATTAGAAATCCAATCAGCTATTTTAGCAACAACATCAGCTATTACTCCAAGTACCGGTTGGAGAGCCATTTGTAAATCTTGCATTGCTTTTTGAAATTTAACTGCTGGATTTGCATCCATTTTTTTAATGGAACCATTCAATTGTTCTTGATTCTTTTGGAAATCAACTGTTTTTTCTTTCGCACCAAGCAAAGTATTAATAATGTTTTGCCCTTGATCTTCATACATTGTCATTTTGTTATCGTAAAGGCTTTTTATCCTCTACTTCCGGGGATTTCTCCGCATTATAGGATGTTAACTCATCCTCGGTTCAGCATATATTTTCAACCTATAGGGTTGTCGTTCACTCGTGGGAGTATTTTATTCTGCATTTACAGGTTCAGCTCCTATGCGTTACAGTGAGCCACATCTTTTAAAATGTGCTTTACCACGGTATTAACACCACCATTACGTGCTGAGCTTTCACCGTTTTTGAACGATTTTACTTCGGCACAATTCATCATCTACCGAAAAATTTAACGCCTAATTCATTACGCTTTGTTTCATCATCAACTTGTGATAGAGCTTGTGCAATCTCGGTCATAGCTGCTGAACCTTCTTTACCACCATTAGCTACAGCTTGACCCCATTTTTGAACTTGTTCCGCTGAAATGTTAGTGCCTTGAAGAGCTTCTTTCATAGCTTTATCGACACCTTGACCAAATTCAGCTGCTTTAATACGCCCCTCTTTTAGTCCATCTAACAGGTTATCAATCATGAATATTCAACGTGATTCGCAAAGTCACGCCCGTTCTGTTACGAACTGCTATACGTCACCGCATAGATTAGACTATATCTTCAACTCTTTGAGTTGCCCCCTGTTTCGAGTGTCATTTACTTACACCCTACGTCTCTCGACTAGTCGTTGCACGTTCCTTTATTAAAGGCTTCGCTCAGCATTGTCTCTTTTGAGAGTTTCACTGAATTAAAGGGGTTTTGCATTGCATGTCACCATACAAGGGAACTATGAATTAATTCCAAGTACCTGTTTCAACACCAGCCTCCATAATTGCCTGAACCTCTTCAGCGCTATATCCAGCTCTTGTTAATTGCCCTCCATACTCAGCAATGATATCTAATTGTTCAGGTGGAAATCCCATTTTTAGCAAAGTGTTTGTTAAACCAAGTGCACCATCTTGCGAAATTCCTAATTCGTTGCCAATTTCATTCGTTTCTTGAATTAATTCAGTAAAATCTATTCCTTCATAAGATTGTGCAATTGCCGCTGCCCCTTTAACAACAGCCGCATTCGCTTCATCACTTACATTTTTATTTAAAGCCCACTGCCTACGTACACCTTCTAATGATGCTTCTGCATCCACTCCATAGGCAGTTACTCCCCTTACAGCGGCTTCTACTGATTTTTTCGAGGATTCTGGAACATCAAAAGATATATCAATTTTCGTTTGTAACTTTGACATATCCATTGCTTTTTCAACCGCACTAGCAATACCGCCACCAGCTGCCATACCACCTATGACGTTTTCTAATCCTACTTTTAGTCCTTCAAACTTCTTCTCAGTTCTTCCGGCTTCTTGCTGTAAATCTCTTAATTCATTTCGCACTTGTTGTATTGAGTTTCCAGCATCCACAGATCGAAGAGCTCGTTGTAATTTCTCTATATCTGTTTCTGCTCCTAATGCTTCCCGACCGATAATTCCAATCGCTTGTTCCAATTGCCGACTTGTAGCCGTACCACTTTTAATTGCATTCACAAGACGATTTCCTAATGCTCCTGCAAAGTCATCAACACTTTTCCCAGTAGCGCTAAACAATGTTTCTAACTGCCTTGTTGAACTTGCTACACTATCTTGCTCAGCCTTCATGTTTCCAAGCTTATTCTTCAGACCATTAAGCGATCCTTCTGTAAATTCAATTTCACGCCTAAATGCACGATATTGTTCTTCGGAAATTTTTCCGTTTTGGAATTGTGCTTGGACTTGTTGTTCCGCTGCCTTTAATTTATCTAACTTTTGTGTGGTGCTTTCAATTTGCTGAGTAAGTAACTGTTGCTTTTGAGCTAAAGCTTCAATATTACCTGGATCAAATTTTAATAATCGCTCAACATCTTTAAGCTCTTTGGTTAAATCATTACTACGCTTATTAACATCTTTTAACGCATTTTGAAGTCCAGTAGTTTCACCATCGATTGAAATGCTAATCCCTTTAATTCTTCCCCCTGCCACTATCTCACCCCTTTCTTAGAACGAATCGAAGTCTTTTTGATTTGCTTTACGAGTTTTCTCTTTGTCTGGATTCTCCATTTCAGCAAATTCAGCAATGTAATCAAAGCAATCACCAATTGTCATTACTTCTAAATCCCAACTCGTTAATTTCGCTTTATAACAAAGAGCAAGGAACAAATCAGTGGTGAATTCTTCATCACTGAAAGTCCCTTTCTCTTCATTACTTTTCTTTAGTTTTTTTTTGCTCCCATTGTACTTTGAATCATATCGTTAATCTCTGGAATGATTTCATAAATAGGAAACTCTTCAAATCCGTCTAACCATGTAATTGGATCAGGTAGATTGGATTCAGCAGTTTTAGCATATAACCAAACTAAATCATAAATAACTTCAAAATCTATTTTCTTTAAATCTACATTAGAGAGGTCAATAGAAGGCTGAGAACCATCTTGTGGTGTAAATGTACCAATAGCTCCTAAAGCCATCATATCCGCAAACAAATCACGTCTAAATTGCGCTTTGTAGCGCTTAACAGTTGCTGCTGTACTTTTTAGCCGAACTTGCTTACCATCTATTACAATTGTTTTTTCCATCTAATTACGCTCCTTTTGGTGCTGTTGGTGTTTTTACATAAACCTTTTTGTACCAATTTTCATGAATTGCCGGTGTAGTTTTAGAAGTTGTCTTTGTCTTAACCATCGGTCTACCACCAGTTGCTAGAATAATTGGACTCGCGACGAATTTAAGTTCGTTTGTATTCGGTTCAGCTGAATTCGTTTTTGATTTCGATGAAATATTAGGACGACTCGCTGAACAGTTATACATGACATGACGAGTTGCTTTCACATCACCATCAAACTCAAATAACAGCGCGAAGGGTTTACCTTTTGCATCGGCCAACTCATTTAATACACCATCTGTCTCATCTAATTGTTCGCCTAACGCATCAATTACAAATTGCTCCGGAAGGAGTGCAATATTTAATGTTCCTTCATAACCTTGGTTATTATCTGCTGAGTAATAAAGCATATCGTCAGCATAGAATTCAATTAAATCACCGCGTGGTTCATTTGTTAGTTCAACCGCACCAGGCATTGGAATTGGTGTTCCAAATGTAACTACCCCATCTTTTGTTTCATATGTTGCATAATGGACATTTTTCAATCCAAAACTCACTTTGTTCTCACCCATTTATATCAACCTCGTTTCATAATTTTTTTGAAATAGATTTTCAGCTTCAATAAAAACCTCATACGATTCATAAGGAATCTCATAATTGTCTAGGATTTTTTCAAGATTTGCTTCAGCAACTAAATCTTTTTTAGTAGTATAAAGCTCGATATTTAAGTTATTTATCTTGTGATAGACCTTGTTATCAGCCATTAAATTTGCTGATCCGTCCACAAGGTAACAAATATAAGGTGGCGCTGGAACCGGATTAGTTGGCGTTGCTGTGAAATGTGAATAAGCCACAGGATAACCTGTAGCATCAAGGATTTTCTTTAATTCACCTAATGTCATTGTTGAATCGCCCTTTCGACACGTTCAATTAGTTCATTTATTGCTTTTTCTTCTGCCGGAGCAATATGAACCTTAGCTGCTACACGGCCGCCGTTTGCTTTAGCATGTCCCTTTTCCAATAAATGTGTAAGTTGTGGTTTCAGTGCATTATAAACAATGATTGCACTGCCATCCTTCTTTTTCCGCCAGCCTTTACCATACTTCCCTGTTTTCTTAGGGCTTTTTTGTTTCAATTCATTCACAAGATCAGTCGCAACCTTTTCTTTAGCATCTTCTATATCTTCTTCTACTAGATTAGTGTATCTTTGCAATTCCCTAGCAATATCACTTGCAAGAGTATCAATATTAGACACCCGCTTTCACCTCACAATAAAGTTCGATTTTTTCATCGTCTCTTTCATACGTGCGGTAAATGCTATATTCTTTATCTCGGTACCTCACTTTTCGTTCATCCTGGTAATCCCAGACATGAACAATCAATATATGACTAGCCTTGATGTTACTTTGTCCAGCTTGAAAGAATTCTGATTGAGGAACTGATTTTTTCTTGCAAAATACCTGTCTACTAAATACTTCATTTTCCTCAACTTGTCCTAGTTCATCTTTAGTAATTGTTATTACTGGGAATAGTAAAATATCATTCATTTATAGTCACCCGCTAAAGTTAGATGATTCTTAAGCATGTTATAAGATGCTAAAAACCGTTCTGCCTCTTTTGCGTCTGAAATAAAATTAGCTTTTACATACGTAATAATTGCTCTTTTAATCAGAGGATCAGTATCATCATTTGCCTTGAGATGAGAAACACCAGATAACTTCAGATCATATCGAGATGATTCAATTAAATCTTCAAGTTCATCATCAAGAGCATTATGTGAAACGCGTACCGCTTTCTTCACAACATCAAGCATCATATTCATTCACCAACTTGCCCTAGCTGTTTTAAAGCTTCTAGAGCGGCATCTTTACCCTTAATCTTTTCGCCATTTGGAAGTTCGTAATACCCTCCTCCAACATGAACCGGTCCTTTTAAATCTTCTTCTTTATCTATAAGTTCCTTATTCAAGAAACCTTCATCTTGTAAATATATTACACGTTCTGCGTCATTTGATTCATATGAATCTGCAACACTATAATGAATGAAAGTGAATTTATCTCGAAAAGCTCTTTTTACAACATATTTATTCAACGATTTCCCACTCACTGTTAAACCTCCTTATACCATAAAGAAAAGCGACTATTATACAGTAGCCGCTTTCTTCACTCGTAAGAATCCATTCTTAGAAATTACGTTACCCCCTGCAAAAACAGAGCCTCTATGAGCAATCATACCTTGCTTGAATTTAAAGTCTGTAGATCGTTGAACGTCCATATCCGAGAAGATAGTAAGTTGATAGTTTGATAAAGGACCATATGCCATGTTATATTGTCCTGCAGTCGTTTTAGCATCAGAAACGGCTTTACAAGCACTATTAATGATGAATGGCACTCCATCAATTGTCCCTGAGTTACCATGCGATACTACGTTGTATACCTTTTTACCATCAGAAGTACGAAGCTTAGCAAATGCTTTTAAGTCTAGTTTATTTAAAATCAATACTGCCGCATCTTCTACATCTTCATCTCCACCATAGCTATAAATAATCTCATCCAATGTAGATGCATCAATTGCTGAAATTTCTAAATCTGTTGCTGAATCAATCGCCGTAGCTGCTGCCGAGAAAATACCAGCAAGTCGATTCGTCGCACCTGTACCAATTAAAATTTCACGAGTTAACTTTTTACGAGTAGCTACCGTGATCCCCTTCATTACTTCAGCATCATAATCAGCCGCTGGTAATTTTTGAAGCTCTTCTGTGTCTTCTGAATAAGCTGTAACTTTTGCCTTTGTGATATCTGCATATCCAAACGTTGTTTCAGCTGTATTGTAGTCATTACCTTCAGTCGTATAATCGCCTTCACCATAACTTTTGATATATGGTTGTTGGTAGCTTTCTCCACCTTTTAATGTTTTTGTAGACACGCGATCAATTAATGTAGAAACTTCATTAAATGTTGGGCGGATATCTGATGCGCTATGTTTTGGAAGAACTACATTTCCACTCCCTACAGTTACAGCTCGATTTTCCATTAATGCTTCTCCTCGTTTTTCAGACACTTCTAAATCAGCATCTCTTTTTTCTGGTTCATTATTAAACGTCTCAACTGTACGAACTTCTAGACTTTGACCAGTATTAATTTCCTCGGCCTCTTTCAATAAGCGCTGGCGTGTTTCAAATTGTTTTTGAGATTCATCAAGCTCACGTAATTCAGTTTCTAATACTGTTAAATCTATTTCTTTATCACTCTCAAGTAATGAACGGATTTCTGCTTTTCTAGATAAAATTTCTTGTAATGTTTTCAAGTAAACCTCTCCCCTATAGATATGTTTTTAAAATTAGTTTTTTTCGTATTTCCGTTTCAGTTCTTTCATCGACGAATTGTTTATATGGGTCATGACTTCTAGCTGAAACTTGCGAATCAGGATAAGCCGGGAAAGCTACTGGACTAATCTCTAGTAACTTAGCTTTCGTTACACTACGAACTACATTGTCCGGATCTGATTCATCCCATTCTTCTTTGACCATTTGGAACCCAAAGGAAACACCGTCTACATCACCGCGTTTAATCGTCTCGTATGTGTCATTTCCGAGTGTTGTATTGGCTAAGTCTAGTTCAAACCTTAGTCCAATCTCATCTTCAAATAAACGAAGAGTACCATTTTTAGTTCTTCCTAAGACTTGCGATGTGTCGTGACTCCATAAAGCTAATTGATCATCTTGAGTCAAGGACTCTGTGAAAGCTCCTTTTTTAAACTGCTCTTTAAATCGTTGCCAATAGCCCATTGTTACAGATTTCATTTCCCATTTAACTGCATAACCAGCAATTGTTCGAAGGCCATTTTCTAATTCCCTAATTTCAAGAGCACTACTCAGTAGTTCCCTCTTTTCCGTCTTGTTCATTGTCATCACCTCCTTCATCAGTGACATTTCCTTCTTTAACTAAAGCTGTATCTAATCTTCTAATCGGCTTAGATCCACCTTCAATTGGTCCAAGTGAAAGAATTGCACGCCATTCATTTGGTGTCATAGCTCCTCTATCGACCATTTGAACTAAGTCCATCTTTGTACTTAAAGAAGCGTATTGAAGTGAAGAGGATTCAAAGATAATCTTGTTACCAAATCCCCTTTCTCGACGTGAAAAAAGCTTCCTGGTATATTCCCCAGCAAGCTGCATTGCAAATGGCTCAATTTCCGATTCATAATAAGCTGTCCATTCATCCTCGTTGTATTTACTTTGGATAATCTTTTCGTTTGTATTAAAGAAATTATAAATACGTTGTACTGTTTCTTGCATCTGCTTGGAATCCGGTACAAACGCTTCAGGTTTCACTTGTTCTAAATCATACCTAGGATCAGAAGAAGCTGCTCCACCATCATTTGAGATATTTAAATAGTTATTTACAAAGTTTTTGACCTGACTATCAATATCTTCTTGTTTTAGTACTGACTTAAACTTAAGAATCCACTTTACTACTGCACTATTTTTAATAGCTTTAACAATACCTTGATCAGTAGTTGTAACAATCTCCATTAACTGAGCTAATGCATTACCAGGATGCTCTCCGAAAAAGTCATTATCATTAAAGTCTTTACGCAAATGAATGATATCTGTATACGGAATCGTCATCTGCTTACCATTTTTAAAATAAAACTTTAAAAAGATGTCTCCCTGTGCCCCTTCTACAACTTCAACTGTTGTACATGGAATGGGATAAATCTCAGTAGGATAACCAAAATCATCACGCTTAATATAAGCGAATGCATTATGATTCAACTCTAATTGAACAGCCATTTTCTCTTGAAACATTTGTCCTGTCATCAATGGATTAGGCTCTTCCAGTAAAAATCTCATATAGGAATCTGGATTCACCTTAAATTCAGTAGAGTTATCTCGTATATGCTTGGCTATCAGCTTACCGACTGCTTTTGCTTTAGGACGTATACAAGCTCGTATAATGTCACTTTGATAGATGTCCCCATTCCACGCAAAAAAACCTCCACCATTATCGTTTATCATTTCAAAACGAGTTGTAGTAGGAGCCTGTTTCTTTCCAAAGATCTTATCAAATAACCCCAAATTCTCACCTCCTTCTTAAATCATGTTGAGGTAGTCATTTCGTTTTTCTTGAAGAACTACATATGCATTTAAAAGCGCTGCTGTGCCATCAATACGACGTCGTTGGTTTTTTGTTTTATTTGGTTGTATATTTAAATTTTTATCAACGTCTATTGCTGTGTTGGAAAGACACCACTTGTCAATTGTGTGGTTATTATAGTTTATTAACTTAGATTCCAAGTCAGCTCCTAAAAGTTTCATCGGGCTAGAAAGGGTCTGTTTTCCTTGTGCAACCGGAATCATAGCTTCCTTCCCGAAATACCCTTGCATGTCCTCAACCCAGTAATTCGCTGACCATTTATCATAGCCAATCCAAGGTAGATAAATGCCATATTCATCTCGTATTTCTAAGAACCATTTCGTGACAAATTTATAATGAACGGAATTTCCCGGGGTTGTTCTTAATATTCCTTGCTCGTGCCATAAATTATATGGGATTTTATCTTCTTTACTTCGCTGCTCCAGTAAATCTTCAGGAAGCCAATACATCTGCTTCACATAAATATGCGGGGCTTCTGGAACCATAAAAATAACCTTCGCTGCTGTTAAATCGGTAGTTGAAGATAAATCGCAACCACCAATTCCATAGGAAGGTTTTAACTTTTCTATATCGAAAGTATCAGGATTATTTAGTTGCTCAAAAGTCAGCCATGCCTCTGTTGATGTTTCTCTTATATTAAAATCTTTTGTTAGTAAGTTTTTTACTAGCAAAGAATTTGCTTTTGCCTTGTTTACTTTTGTTTCAAGTTGGTCTACCTTTTTTATCGTTCCAAGCCCAGGGTTGGCTTTCTTCCACTTTGACGGGTCAGTCCATTCCTCTCGTTTATCCAGCTCGTAGATTATGGGTAAAAAACGTTCATCTTTATATCCATCCGGATCATCGAGTCCATTTAACAACATTTCTGCTTCTTCATACTTCATATCATACACTGACTCTCGGACAGTCCCTGCTGTTGTAATCATAAATATCATTGGCTGTTCTCGTGAAGACGTACCATCTACAATAACATCATACAAATTTTTATCTTTCCAAGCATGAATTTCATCCATCATAGCGCCATGTACGTTAAGTCCATCTAATGTTTCACTATCAGAACCAAGTGGTTTAAATGTACTATCATTCCATTCAGAAACCATTTCAGATACTAAAGGTTTAATACGCTTTAATAGTGCTGGTGACTTCTTTACCATTCGCTTTGATTCTAACCAAACTAATTTCGCTTGGTCTTTCTTAGTTGCTACCGCATAGACTTCTGAACCTGGTTCCCCATCTGCTATTTGCAAATACAATCCAATACCTGAACCAACAGTAGATTTTCCGTTTTTACGAGCAACTACAAGTAATACTTCTCTGTATTTTCTTGTGCCATCTATTCCATGTACGAAGCCAAATGCTGCTGCAATAAATGCCTTTTGCCATACTTCTAGAACAATTGGTTTTCCGCCCCATTTTCCCTTTGAGTGCTTACAAAAGTTTTCGATGAATTCAATGGCATGGTTCGCTTTCTTTGAGTCGTATTCATATACACTTTCTTTATCACCAATATCACTAACTAATTTCTTATATATTCTACGAACTTTTTCACTAACAATTTCTTTTCCCGATTCAATAAGGCTGTAATATTCAATGATTGGGTTATAAGACAAAGGATATTGTATCCTCATTTATTCATCACGAAGTCATCAAACCCATCATCCTTCTCCTTACTTTCAACTGGTTTTTTAGGTATGTAATCACCCAACTGCTTCATTATCGTTTGATAACTTTTATTCATAGCTATATATCTTCTTGCCGCTGGTCTTTCTCTTTCATAAGGCTCTTGATTCTCTGATTGCGAGAACATTTCATCGTAACCATTTTCATCTAGATCTTTACGAACATCTTCTAATCTTACACGCAAATCTGCCGCTTCAACAATTAGCCCCTCTACTACCAAGAGGGTATCTTTTGGCATTTCTTTATATATCCGTCTAAGTCTGGTTATCTCTTTATTAACCCGTTCTTCTTTTGTTAGTTCTTTCTTTATCGCCATAAATAACACCTCATCTCTTCTGCATTTTGGGTAGGGGGGTCACGTGGAATGACCAATTTATTTTTTGAAGGTATCTCATCGGTCCTTTGAGAACTCGAAAAAGATTTTGAAATGGGGGGGCTTTTATTTCTTTGGAAATATCAGCGTTCACTTTTTATTTTGATTTTTATTCTTTTTTTATTAAATCCCCATTCTCATCAAACATTACTCCTTCAACAACTGGACTATTCTTCTCATGATGTTCACGGTTGTGGCAATCCTGACATAAAAGTTCTAAGTTATGAAAGCTCAATGTAATCTCTGGGTTATTTATATTCTCTGGTGTTATGTAATCCTTGTGGTGAACAATTTTCCCACTCCCCTTACATCGCTCACACAATCCATATTTAAATTTAAAATATGAATCCCTACACTTCTTCCATGCTGTGGATTTATAAAACTTCTTTGCATATTCCATTGCCATGCATCCACCTCAAAACAAATAACCGCTCAATGTTGAACGGTTATCTGTTATATAAAGTTATACGAAACCCAATACGGTAAATGAAGTTTTATATAACATAATTGTTATTAATCCCTATCTATTATTAGGTGGCTTTTGTACGACAAAAATAAAGCTTTTACCTCTTATTGGACAAACTTATATTGAATGCAAATACTATCAATAGCTTTCCTCTCAACATTTTATATCATTATATTATTTTATAAAAAGATATAGATAAATTGACCGAATTACCTTTACACGTATTATAATACGTGTTATAATAAGAGTATAGAAAGGAGGGAATAAGGGAGATGGACATTCTAGATATTTTAGACAAAGTAAGCGGGATTTCTTCTTTCATCTTAGCGATATACATACTTCTCAAAGAAATCAAAGAAGAAAAAAATAAGCGTCCTCAACGCAAAGGTTCCAGCCGACCAAGCAGAAAACCTAAGCGAAGAAAACGCAAGTAAGCTAACAAGAAGCCCAACCAACTGGTTGGGTTTCTCAAAAAAATATTAACATCTCCCATATCTATATGTCAAAAACTTCATTGATTTTAAATACTATTTGTTTGTTTTTAACAATTCGTTTCTTTATTGTTACCGACTTTTCTAATTTACAAATGTTAGACACTATCTACTTAATAGTGATTATTTTATGGATTCTGGTCTTCACCATTTCGATTATCAAGAAATTTAAGAAGTAAATCCATTACACTATATTTAGCAGGAGGAAAAGCAAATGAGCACTTACCAAGATCGCTATATCTACCCATCTATTTTTGATTTTTCTAATGAGCAGGTTACTGTTACATTTCCTGACTTTGCAGATTGTCATGCTCATGGTAATAGCTATGAAGATGCTTTTGAAATAGCTAAAAAGACGTTAGCAACTCATCTATACGAAATAGAAGAGAAAAAAGGAAGCATTCCACCAGCATCTAATCCAGCTTCTATCCAAACTAAAGAAAATCAAGTTATTGGCTTTATTGAAGTATGGATGCCACCATTCCGTAGTGAAATTGAAAATAAAGCAGTAAAGAAAACATTAACTATTCCTCATTGGCTTGATAAAATGGGAAAAGCTAATAATGTAAACTACTCACAAGTGTTACAAGATGCACTAAAAAAGCATTTGGGTGTTACCGAAAATAAAAATATCTAAAAGAGATGAGTTACTTTCATCTCTTTTTTCTTTACACAAAAAGAAATAACCGTCTAATACAAACGGCTATTCCTCTTCATATGGTCTATATTTACTACGCAAGACTTCTAGTTCTTTCTTCTTCTCTTCAATATCTTCACGTAGAAACAAACTCACTCGTTCCATCTTCTTAAATGGCACAAGTTTACCATCTTTAATCATTTTACTAATTCTCGCTTTACTAATCCCTAAAACATCCATTACCTCTGGTGTCGTTAATACCTCATCATGTAAAAAAGAAAGCAGTTGCTCTTTATCTTCAAACTTGTACACTCTATTCACCTCTTTTTTCTTTAAAAACCCCATAGAGTCGCAATGACGTATTTATTATATAAAGGACTAAAAGAATAATTAACACAATATCCAAAATCGTTTTAAAAATACTCGCTTCAACTGAATCTCGTAAATAAGTAAAGTAGAACAGTGTAATGAAAATAATTAAGAAGTTCGATGAATTACTTGTTTTCTTCATATTGTTTACAAATTGGCAAGTTGTTATAATGTGTATAGAAGAGAGAAGGTGGGCTTCTCTCTTCCGCTCAAAATCATTTTCGTTTACGTCTGGCTGGGCGTTTTCGTTTGGTTTTGAGCTTTTTCACTTTTTCGTGGATGACTAGGACTTTTTCGATGATTGTTAGTGCTGTAAGTATCATTCCTAGTATCAGTGCTAACTTTGCCAATTTGTTTCCCCCTTTCTTTCTATATTTATTATACCACATCTATTTACCTAAGTAAACAGTTTACATGCATTTTCTGATTATTTTTTGATGTTTTTATCAATTTAATTTCTAATCAAATATACGTTTCTCCTTTGATATCTTGCTTATCTACAACCAGAAACCAAAACAAAAAGCACCCAATCCGGATGCCTTTTGTTCAATAGAAAAACTATATAATACCCTTATTTTTTATGGTAATTTAGATGCCATTCAAAATACTCAGCATTATCTTTATTCCACTTTAAACACTCTTTTCCTTGGAGACTCTCAATATAATCCCTTACTGAATCTGGTAAATTATCTTTATTAACCAAGCTAATAATTTCTCCATTCAAGACAGTAATATATCCTTTTTCAAATAAATCATCACAACCAAATTTACACATAGGTATGGCTATATTTTCAATATCTAACCTTTCTTCTATGCTACAAAATGCTCTTTTCTTAATATGTGCAGCTACAAGTAAATCTATAGGATACTCTTTCCCACAAATTCCACAGTTACACGTTTTCTTATCATTAAACAGATATCCACGTAATATCCCTTGCTCTTTTCTAGCCTTGCCTTTTATCTCATTATCCAATGATGCACTTTGTTCTAAGTCACCTATGATGTCTCTAATATTTTTCTTTGTTTCTTCCTTTGTACTAATTGGAGCATAAGAAGAACTATACAAATCAAAAGCACTCATTATTATGTTACTTTTATCTTGGTCTAATACTCTAAAACCTTGTATTAGATTTCCTTCTTCATAATCTAATAATCTATTAAAGACACTTAAACTAATGGCTTGATGCTTTATTTCATCTAAGAAGTAAATATACTCCCAGCTTTCACCACTATCTGTTTCTCCCCACAGATGCTTTGCTAATTCTAAATTATGTACCTTATATGCAATGGTAGCAGATGCAAAAATTTGCTTATTCGCTGAAAAGAGAGTTATATCTCCTCTTTGGATTTTTTCCCATTGCTTTATCTTCTGTGGACTTGGAGTTATCCCCCAAACACGGATTAAGTTTCCTTTATAAATTCCGGATAACTTATCAACATCCTCTTGTTGTAAGAAAGGCTTAATTTTCTCAAATTCAATGCCATTACGCATTGTGGATTGAAAATTAAATTTAGCTACTTTATTCCCTGTAGGTTGCAGTATTACGTTGTACATACACTTACACCTCTTCTGTTTTATTTAGTTTTCTAAAGTTCGTTATATTTTTTATTCGATCCAAATGACTTTTCAACTGGATATTTTCTTTGATTTTTCTCTAATTTATTTTTAATTACATCTTCTATATCCACATTCATTTGGTCAGCTAATAAAATAGAATAAATTAAAACATCAGCTAGTTCATCCTTGATGTTTTCAAGATTTTGTTCTATTGCATCTTCACTACTTTTCCACTGAAAATTCTCCAATAACTCGCTAGCCTCTAAAGAAAGAGAAATTGCTAAATCCTTAGGGTTATGAAATTGCTTCCAGTCTCTATCATCTCGAAACTTAAGAATTTCCTTTATTGTATTTTGATTCATTTTTTGAATCCTCCCACTATTGTCCATTGGTAAATCCTTCTACAATTATATAAAACCAATTGCTTCCATTGCAAAGATTTAGATATACTAATTTTAAAAAGATAGACTGATGATAAATATAATTTACTCGGAGGAATACCTATGAAAAATAACAATCCTTGGTTAAATGAAATCATAGAAATATTAACAGAGTTAGGTGGAGATGGAACACTAAGTCAAATTAAAACCAAAGTTATGGAACGTAATAAAATAGACCTAAGTAAATATCAGCATGAACAATCAATAGGTGCACAAATTAGAAAGACCATCTATTATCATTCTAGTGAATGTGATATTTATAAAGGAGAACAGGACTTATTTTATGCTGTAAATGGTAAAGGAAATGTGTGTTGGGGATTAAGAGACTTCGATAATAATAATGATGATAATGATTGGAATTTAATCGATCTTGAGGAGGAGTTTTCTGAAGGTAAACAAATACTTAGAACTCACCTGTCCTATGAACGTAATAACCAAGTCATTCCATTAGCAAGAACACTTTAAACAAAAACATGGAGGAAAACTCTTCTGTGAAATTTGTGGTTTTGATTTTTATAAAACATATGGTGAATTAGGAAAAGATTACATTGAGGGACATCATATAACCCCTGTATCTCAATTAAAAGAAGGAGAAACGACCAAAATTGAGGATATTATAATGGTATGTTCTAATTGTCACAGAATGTTACATAGACGTAAACCATGGTTAAGTATCGAAGAATTAAAACTATTATTAAATAAAACACATTTATAAAAGCGTAATACCGCTTCTTATGTATTAAGGAGTGGTATTACTAACTTATTAGGTATATTTTATTCCGAATTCTTGAGTAATGTCTCTTGTTAATTTTGATAAAACTCTTTTATCTAATTGTGCAGTATCAACATAATTAGAATATACTACTCTTACTACATCATGTTTTGAAGGAAACAGATTAGGGAACTCATGACATAATGAATCAATTTTAGCATCATTGTATCTTAAAGATTTCAAAAGTATCTCTCCTACATAATCTGTGTGAGAGTTATATAATGAATTTAATTTAAATGTTTTTTTATTATTGTCTATTCTTTTAAGTAACAACTCAATTTCCTTATCATCATACTTTTGTTTTTCAATTTCGTTCACTTTAAAACCAATGGAAAATATATCGGGGTTTGAGTACCAGGCTTTTAAATAATCTAATTGTCCATTTCCCTCTTTAAATTGGAGAGTAAATTGGACCAAATCTCCAAAGCCCTTTTCATATGGATGTATATGCGTATTTATTGAAAACTCTTGATTTCCTTTTAAATTAGAATTACATACATGACAACAAGGTATAAGATTAAAAAAAGAAACTGCTAAAAAAGGAAATCTAGACTGACTATAAAAATGATCTAATTGTGGTCTTGTTCTACCTTTTTCTTCTTCATTTGGCTCAGATACAGTGATAAATTGCCTATTACAATATGGACATACCTCAACCTTTAATTGTTTAACTAATTCATAAGCCCCCCATTTTTTTTCATTCCCCTTACTATACTGTCTGCAAAAGTGATCATAATCAAATATAACCGCTAGTGTATCTATTAAACTCTTTCCTTCCTGAATGTAACGGTTAACTAATTTAATCATACAAGCCACTTTTTTATCCTCTTCTTTAACAGCAGCGATTCGAGTCACAGACACCTCTTTTCCACGAAGAACCTCAAATTCTTTTCTTAATATTTTTCGCTGTTTTTCATAATTTTTAAGCTTTTTCTTTAAACCATTATGCTTATGTATCTTACCCATTACACTTCTATATTTTTTATTAATATTAATAACTATTTCATTTAAATGATTAGGATTACCCATGATAATGTTTTCAATTTGATTTCTTATAGTAATAAAAAATTTTCTCCATGTAAGGTTTTCTTCTACTTCTACAATTTGCTCTAACTTTTCTAAAAAACCTTTTTTCTTAAAATACTCTTCATAGTGCCTTCTAGCTAGAGGATGCAAATTGTCACGCTTTATTTTTATCACCTTTCCATCTCTCCAATTCTTCCAAACGTGCCTTTAAATCTTTAATTTCGAGGTGAGCTGTGTAAGCTGTCGCTTCTACTGTTATTTCACGACCAGCAGGTTCACTTGTTTCAGTAGATTTCGCCACTGGCTTAGTTGCCGGCTTCGCTTGCGCTACTGGTTTACTTGATGCTCCACTTTTAACTGATTCCTTTCCGTTAACTGCCGTATCATTTTTAGCCGGCGCTTTCACCTTAACTGATGTATCATTTTTAACCGCCGTTTTCACCTTAGTTGGCGCTTCATCTTGAGCTGGAACTTCTTTTCTTTCAATAACAGGTGCTGTACCTGTTAAAAATGGTATGTGAACATACGCCGCTTTCCCGCCATATTCGAATTGTAACCATTCGTTTTGTACTTGATTTGTCGTTTCAATCAAGTCATCTTTTTTAAGCGTGCCAAGAATTTCTGAATCAGTATTCGCTCCAGCACGAATGTTT
>NZ_JAEKEU010000017.1:0-11979 GCF_016650935.1 Bacillus sp. TH25
AAGAACGAATAGTTGAGCAATCAGGACTATTCCTGTTCCCAGAAAGAATGGAACTTCAACTAGAAGATAAGACAATTATACTTACTAAAAAAGAAACAACTTTATTGGAAATATTGATAACAAAGTCTCCACTTCTTGTAAAACGTGAAGTGATTTTGGAACAACTATGGGATAGTTCATATATAGACGAGAATACATTGAGTGTAAACATAGGGAGAATTAGAAGGAAGTTGCAAGATTTAGGTATTGAAAACGCACTGGAGACAGTTCGTGGTGCTGGATATCGTTTGCATGCTACTTGGGAGAAGGAAGGAAAGGAATAATGAAATTATTTTTACAAGAACATATTCCACTCATTTGTTATACATTTGCTCAATTGCTTATCATTCTTTTTATATATTGGTTTGATGGTTATCCACATATTTTGACAGCATTATATTCTGTATTTTTGGGTGTTTTTTTATTAATGGGTTATCTAATATATCGTTATTATAGTCATCGTTCATTCTACAAGCGTCTATCAACACCAATAGAAACTTTAAATGAGTCAATAAAAGATAGTGATTTGACTCCATTATCAATGGCCTTAGATAAATTACTACAAACTCAATATCAATATTATCAAAACCAATTAAAAAAATGGGAACGAAAACAACAAGAACAAATGATTTTTATGAATCAATGGGTTCATCAAATGAAAACACCTCTTTCTGTTATTGAGTTAATTACACAAGATGCAGATGACTCTCAATTTGACAGTATTAATGAAGAAACGGAAAGAATCAAAAAAGGATTAGAAATGGTCTTATATGTTGCTCGTTTAGAAACATTTGAACAGGATTTTCATGTAGAAAAATTGCAATTATTGGGAATGGTTGATTCTGTTATTCATGAAAATAAACGTCTGTTTATACGTAGTTATGTGTATCCAGAATTAAAAGTAGATCCGAGTCTTATTATAGAAACAGATAAGAAATGGTTTCGATTTATACTCAATCAAGTACTGTCAAATGCAATTAAATATTCATCAAGTAAGAAAGGGAAAGTAATGGTATCGGCGTATTCAAAAGGACGAGCAATTATTTTGGAAGTAAGAGATTATGGAGTGGGTATTCCTACTGCTGATTTACCACGTGTTTTTAATCTGTTTTATACTGGAGAAAATGGTAGGAAATTCAAAGAGTCTACGGGAATGGGATTATATCTTGTTAAAGAAGTATGTGAAAAATTAAATCATAAGATTGAGTTAGAATCTGAGGTAGGTAAGGGAACAAAAGTTAAAATCGTATTCCCATATGCATCTCGTTAACCGATGAAAGGTAAACTTTTCATCGGTTTTTTCTTTTGAATCTTACAAACTTGTTAGATAAATGTTAGGGAAATCGATATGAGACATACTATATATAGGCTACACTTCATGTATAGAAAAGAGAAATGGAAGGTGAAATACTTGTGGAGATACTACATGTTTCAGATTTAGGGAAAGTTTATCCTGGGAAAATTTCTTATACAGCATTATCCCATATTGATTTGAAAATAAATAAAGGTGAATTTGTAGGAATTATGGGACCATCTGGGAGTGGTAAAACAACGCTATTAAATATGGTTTCTACTATAGATGCTCCAACATCAGGAGAAGTATTAATTCATGGAGAAAATCCATACCTGTTATCTCCAGATCAGTTGTCTTTATTTCGAAGACGTGAATTAGGGTTTGTTTTTCAATCATTTAATCTCCTTAATACACTGACAGTGAAAGAAAATATTGTTCTTCCACTTACGCTTGATGGTGTAAGCCCTAGAGAAATGGAAGGTAAAGTGGAAGCTATTGCTGAAAAACTAGGGATAACTGAAATATTGGATAAACGTACGTATGAAATTTCTGGTGGGCAGGCACAAAGAACAGCAATCGCACGAGCTACTATTCATAATCCTAAATTATTACTTGCGGATGAGCCTACAGGAAATCTGGATTCAAAATCTGCTAGTGATGTGATGGAATTATTGACAAAGCTTAATAAAGAAAATAGCACAACGATGATGTTAGTGACACATGATGCAATGGCTGCAAGTTATTGTGATCGCATTGTGTTTATCAAAGATGGACAGTTATACAATGAGATTTATTGTGGAGATAATCGTAAAGTATTCTATCAAAAAATTCTAGAGGTTTTAGCATTATTAGGAGGAAATGCAAATGACTTTTCGACAATTCGCATTTAATAACGTCATTCGAAGTAAACGAACATATTTGGCTCATTTTTTAAGTAGTACGCTTGCTATTATGATTTTCTTTACTTATGCATTACTTGCATTTCATCCTAATTTACAAGGCGATCTTGCTGCCAGTGTAACAATCAATACATTTGCAAAGTCAGGATTACAGATATCGCAGGGGTTAATATTTTTCTTCTCATTCTTCTTTATCCTATATTCTGTAAGTGCATTTTTAAAAACAAGAAAAAAGATTTTGGAATTCTAATGCTACATGGGATGTCACGTTCACAGTTGAATAAATTAATATTTATTGAAAATACAATAATTGGAATCGCTTCTATTTTAACAGGAATTACAATTGGAATGGCGTTCTCTAAGTTTATCTTAATTATGAGCAACAATCTGCTAATGATTGATAAAGGACTCCCATTTTACATGCCCTTTAAAGCAATTGGAATAACATTTGGAGCTTTCTTCTTATTATTTTTATTTATTTCACTTTTCACTTCTCGACTAGTAAATGTAGAGCAATTAGTAGAATTAATAAAAGCAGAAGAAAAGCCAAAGCCTGAACCCAAATCATCCTTTTGGCTGTCTTTATTCGCACTTATTTGTATTGGATTAGGATATACGGCTGTATTCCATAGTGTTAATGCAATTCAATACAAGGATATGAAATATGTATTATTCATGATGGCGACAGGGGTGAGCTTTGTTGTACTTGGAACGTACTTCTTATTTACACAGCTCAGTGTATATGTGTTACGTGCATTAAAGAAAAGGGAAAATATTTTCTTTAAGAAAACAAACATACTCACCATCTCAGATTTAGTGTATCAATTAAAAGATAATGCAAAAATGTTTTTTATGGTCACTATTATATCTGCCGTTGCCTTCACTGCAGTTGGAACTTGTATGGGATTAGGTAACTCATCTATGGCTGAATCGAATAGTCCCTTTGCATTTTCTTATCAGTCCTATAATAATAATCCTTTAGAAAAAGAGCATCTAAAAAAATAGAAAGCGAACTCAATAATGGTGGGTTTAAATTCAAACAAGTAGCTTATTCAATAAAACAAATTCCAGATACCCTTTATAACAGTAATGTATTATTAAGCGTTATAAAAATAAGTGATTATAATAAGTTAGCTGAGGCATTCGGTTTTGAAAAAGAAAGCTTAAAAAATGAAAATGATAGTATTGTCATACCTGCAAGAAAATTCGCTAATACAAAATCGAATCAAAATAACTTTCGATTGTCGCATAGAAATATAAAAATAGATATGCATGTAAATAAAACACTAACGCCAAAAGAACTACAAGATACAAACATAACGACAATTATTATACCAGACGCTGTATATAATCAAATGCTAGTGGATCCTGAGAATCACTATGATGAATCCACTATCAATGGTTTTATTGTGAAAGATTGGGAGAAAACAAAAAAAGTTGAGGAAAATATTGTAGCTGCTTTTCAGAAGGATAATAAAGGTATAAATGAGCATATAGTAGACAACGAAAAATATATATTTTCGTCTTTGATTTTTACATGGATAGTGATGAAACAAAATTTTGGACTTGCATCCATTATGAGTGTATTAATAGGCATTGTTTTCTTTACGTTTGCTGCAAGCTTTTTATATTTCCGATTATATACAGACTTAGAACGAAATCAGCAGCAATATAAAATGATAGCAAAAGTTGGTTTAAGTAAACCTGAATTAAAGAAAATTGTGTCACGTCAACTTGCATTGTTATTCTTGTTACCAATTGCAATAGCGATTATACATAGTACAGTTGCTTTTATGGCCTTACAAAAGTTAGCTAATTTTTCAGTCTTGGGTAGTTCCGTCATAGTATTGGTTTGTTTCTTAGTTTTGCAAATTATATACTTTTACTTTGTTCGTTCTCAATACTTGAAAAAAATGTATAAAACGATTTTTTAATTCAAAAATAATAAAAAGAAGGAGAATATAGGATGAAAAAAAGAATTGGGTTATTAATAGTAGCTGGTATTTCGATTACCGTGTTAGGAGCATGTTCATTCTTTGGTACAAAAGACTCTCCAGCAAATGGAATTTCAATAGAAGTAGGAACGATAAACGAACAAACAAGAAACTCTATAATTGACTCATACAAAGATATAACAACCTCACAAGACCTATATCAATTAAAAGAAGGGACTATAGATAATAATAAGCTTGACATAAAGCTACCGACTAAATTTGGGGATTCTATGGATACTGCTACTAGTAATTTACTATTTATTAGTAGAACAACTGCTGAAAAAATAAATAAAAAGGGACTTATTCGTGAAAGGGATAATAACGAGGGGCTCCTATCTTCAGTCCCTCTTGATTCGTTACCAAAAATAGAAAAAGATGAAACTATCATATTTGCAAATAAAGAATATAAAGACTTGAAAGAACTAACATTTGATGAGAAAAAAATGAATGTTCAATATAAAGGGGATGTATGGCTATCTCCATATCGTGGTGGATCCAAAGAAATCCTATTAATTGTAGATGATACATTATTTAAAGAAATAAATGGGAAAGAAAAAACTAGACAGATTCTATCTTTTAATAAATCTTTTGGGAATCTTAATTTAGAGAGTCAAGGGAAAGCACCAGAATTAAGTAAGGAAATAGATAAAGTGAATACGGCTTTAGGTACTGAGGGTAAGGGAGCCGTTGAATTTGTAAATATTACAGAAAAGTAAAAAAATACGTCTATATGGATAGAACCAGCACCTTCTGTATTTTGTAATATTAAAAAATATAGAAGGTGCTTATTTACCTTGGAGCTGAAATGAAATTCGTTTTACTTAATTTAAAATTTTGCAATAGAATTATTCTAGCAAATAACTTTTTATGATTTACTACTTTATACGGAATTACATCGTTAAGATGTATCTCACAAATAAATTTACCAACAGATCATGGATGTGATGTTTAATATTTCTGTTGGTATAACAAATAATATTATTTAATATTGTTCATCGGAATATAAAACGAAATTTTAAAGAGTATCTAAATATATCAAAATAGAACGAATTCAAAATTTTATACTCAATCAAAAAAATTATAATACACGATATTCGAAACGCTCAATGGATACGGATTTAATTGGGGGACAAGCGAGATACGTGTAAAAATATGTTATAGATTTAGTTTTATTATGAATCAGATTTTATACTTTTATAGAGCACCATATATGCTCACTTATTGAAAATGTCCTTTGTTAACCCCGTATTTTCCTCTATTCCTACAGCATGTTTTTTACACATTCTAAGTTGCAATTTAAAAAGCAGAATGTATGTCTCAATCTATATATCAGGTGATTGGCATGGTATAACTGCTTTAGAGTTGATTCTAATAGGAATCAATATCTAATTTTGTTTTTTATTATTTGTACTAGAATCAATTATGAAATAATCCCCCCATTAGGGTTTAGTTTTTATAAATTATCTTAAGAAAATTTAAGAAATATAATCAGTAGTTCTTAATATGTTTTATTTATAATTCAAATGATTGCACAAAATCGTTTCTTCATTCTAAAACCGTAAATTTCTAAGTGTACAAGGGTGTTATTAGCTTATGGGACTAAAATAATTTGAATAATATTTTATATTCGAACATGGAAGAGACTCAGGAAATTGATTTTAATGTAAAAGTTCACTTTATTACATAAGGTAAATGCAAAGTAATTAAATAGCAGTTTATTTTAAAGAAATGTAAAACGGATAATAAAAAAACAAACATATGAGGATATATATGGTAAAACCAGTTGTAGATGTAAAAAACATTCAAAAAGTGTACGGTAAATAAGGTGAGAATCAATCACATGTGTTAAAAGTTGTATCATTCTCAATTCAAGAGGGCGAGTTTGTAAGAATTATGGGGCCATCTGGTTCTGGTAAAACAACAATATTAAATGTAATTTCGACACTTGATAAAGCAGCGTTATTAAAATTGGAGGAACGGATATTACGAAAATGAAGCAAGGTGAGCTTTCAGATTTCCGTACGTAAAAGTTAGGATTCATTTTCTAAGACTTTAATTTATTAGAGAATTTATCTATTTACGAAAACATTGTACTTCCACTTTCCCTTAAAGGTGTTCCATCACGAAATATTGGGCCGAAAGTAGAAAAGGTAGCTGATATGTTAGGAATTTTAGCAATACTTCAAAAGTATCCATCTGAAGTATCTGGTGGACAAAAACAGCGTTCAGCAGTATGTGCACTTGTGCATGAGCCAGCCATTATAAAGTTTATAAAGGCTGCAGCAATGATTCTTTTTTTGTGAGATGGCGAAAAGGGATTTTATATGTGCAATTCATTGTGTTTTCTTAACAAAACACCTAGTGCTTTCTTATCTTAACGGGGAACAAATTTATTACTTAGATGGTCTATTACGTGTATTCCTAAAAATGGATGTCCAAATTGAATACAATATATCCCGTTTGATATCTATTTTTATGTATTGCAAAAATATGAAAGGACTTATTATTTTGAAAAATAAAAGGATATATATTGGTGGGGTACAAGTTTAATACTTTTACAGATGAGGCATTGCAAGTGGAAACGAAAAAGAAACAACTCAAACAGTAGCTTATCAATCATACAAACGTAGGAGGATATATATGATAAAACCAGTTGTAGACGTAAAAAACATTCAAAAAGTGTACGGTAAAAAAGGTGAGAATCAATCACACGCATTAAAAGGTGTTTCATTCTCGATTCAAGAGGGGGAGTTTGTCGGTATTATGGGGCCATCTGGTTCTGGCAAAACAACATTATTAAATGTAATTTCGACACTTGATAAAGCGACAGGTGGTGTTATTGAAATTGGAGGAACGGATATTACGAAAATGAAACAAGGTGAGCTTTCAGATTTCCGTTCACAAAAATTAGGGTTCATTTTCCAAGATTTTAACTTATTAGAGAACTTATCTATTTATGAAAACATTGCACTTCCATTATCCCTTCAAGGTGTCCCATCACGAAAAATTGGGCCGAAAGTAGAAAAGGTAGCTGATATGTTAGGGATTGTAACAATACTTCAAAAGTACCCATCTGAAGTATCTGGTGGACAGAAACAGCGTTCAGCAGCAGCACGTGCGTTAGTGCATGAGCCTGCAATTATTTTAGGGGACGAGCCAACAGGAGCTCTTGATTCTAAAAATGCAACTAGTTTACTTAATGCGATGACAAATTTAAATAAAGAACAAGGCGTATCGATTATGATGGTTACGCATGATCCATACAGTGCAAGTTACTGTCAGCGTATTTTATTCATTCAAGATGGTGAGTTATATAAAGAAATTCACCGTAATGGTACACGTGAAGAGTTTTACAAAGAAATTTTAGACGTACTTGCAGATTTAGGCACACAAAAAGCGTAAGAAAAGGGGTTTGGGCATGTTATTTAAACTTTCCATGTCAGGGTTAAAAAGTAAGTTACAAGATTATATTGTCTTACTTGTTGGTCTTATTGTATCTATTTCAATTTTCTATATGTTTCAAACGCTAGCACTAAATAAAGGGTTCCTTGAATCTAATGCACATGTGGGTCCTATTGTATATATATTCCACATTGGTTCCTTTTTATTAGCAATTGTAACATTTTTTTATATTTTATATGCAAACTCTTTCTTATTATCTCTTCGCCAAAAAGAGTTTGGCATGTACATGATGTTAGGAGCAAAAAAGCATAAAGTTACCTTACTTATGTTTATCGAAACAATCGTATTAGGTGCCGCATCTCTTGTAATCGGAATTGTAGTTGGTGTAGGACTTGCAGAGGGTATCGGTCGGTTATTAATGAAACAATTGGAGTTAACTGGAGAAGGTTACAAAGCTTTGTACATTCCATCTATGGTTGTTACTTGCATCTTCTTCTTTGCATTATTTGTACTATCAGCAAGTATGAAGTAGTATTAAATTATCACGTATTTCTGTATTACAACTTGTACATGCAGATGCACAAACAGAACGTGTCGCCATAAAAGGAAAAATGACAATTGTAGTTGCAATCCTTGGTGTGATTTTATTGGGTATTGGTTATGCATCACTAATCTATATGAAATATGCAAACCCGCTAATTGGTCTGGGATTAATGGCCGTTGGATTAATCACAGCAACCGTTGGTACTTACATGTTATTTGGATCATTTCTCCCAGTTATGATTAACAAGTTAAAGAGTAATAAAAAGCGTAGTGAAAAAGGCCTCAATGCTTTTACTTTTGCACAATTAAATTTCCGCATTAATGGCCTAACAAATGTGCTTGCAACAGTAGCAATCTTAGTGGCTCTTGGCGCTGGCGGAATTGCGTGTGGTATGGCATTTAAAAACAACACCGGAGTAATTACTGATCAAAATCAAATTTACGACTCAGTCATTCATAATCCAACAGCGGAAGAAAAGAAAATTTTGAATGCAATCGTATTTACAGATAAGCTTGAATATCGTTACAAAATAGATGACCAGTATATTTATTATCTAAAAGAAGATTTAGAGAAAAATCGTCCTTTGGTAAAAGATAGAAAAAATGGGAAGACGCTGAAAGTTTCAGAGAAAATTCCCATGGATGCATTTGCATTGTCAAGACAATGGGGTAAAGATGATGGGAAACCAAAACAATGGAGCGACGCTTTCCAAACAATCCAGCCAAAGTATATATATCCTGATCATAAAGTGAAAATTGTAGACAAAAACATGTACCATAGTATAAAGGGTCGAGAAAGTACTGTGTTTATTGGGAAAACAGATGATTTTAAATCATATTTAAAAGAATGGAAACAACTTGACGAATTACAGTTAGCTAAATATACAAGTATGAAACCTGAAGAACTGAAGAGCAAATATCAAATGTATAATTCTCTTCATGGTATGTTAGGTGGATTGATGTTCATGGGCTTCTTCGTCGGAATTGCGTACTTAGCAATGATGGCAAGTTGTTTGATGTTTAAAGTTCTGTCTGGTGCATTCAAAGATTGTACACGTTATCAAATGCTTCGTAAAATCGGTGTTCGTCGAGAGTTATTAGCACAATCAATTTATAAGGAGTTATTCTTTGTATTCTTAGTCCCAGCAATTGTGGGTATTGTTCACGTATTAGTTGGTATGAACATGTTCAGAGTTCTTTTGCCTGATCCGTACAATCGTATTTGGGTACCAATTATTATTTTTGTAGTAATTTACTCGATTTACTATTTTATTACAGTTCAATTGTATAAAAGAATTGTACTTCCGAAAGAAGGTTAATGTAATAATGTTATGTATACTAAGTATCATCATAGTTTGATCTTATTTATTGATCATTCTGAATAGATTTGGAAATAATAAATGGACTAGTACTACGGACCATAAACAATTTATTTTAGATTTAAGATTAAAAATTTATCTTTTATCTAAGAAGGGGCACGGCGACGATTTTATCCAGCGAGAAAATAAAGAGTTTTTAAAATATGCGGTAGAACAAAAACAAGCAACTAAGACAAATAATTTTTCGGTTGATATTCAAGCAGAACAAGAAAAACTTCTTTGGGCAGACTTTGTTATTTTCCAATTTCCACTATGGTGGTATTCTGTTCCTGGCATTTTAAAAGGGTGGTTTGATAGAGCATTTATTTCTGGATTTATTTATTCAAGAGATGAAAGATATGATACAGGTAAACTGAAAGGCAGAAAAGCGATGTTGTCTACTACAACAGGTTCGCCTAAACATGCTTATACACCATACGGAATGGATGGAGATATGCATGAGAAGATACTTTATCATATTAATCATGGCATGCTTTATTTTTCTGGTTTAGAGCCTGTTGAACCATTCATTGCCTGGACACCATCCCATAATGAAGAAGATCGAAAACGTTACTTAGAGGAATATAAAAAACGCTTGCACAATATTTCTGAGATTCCTTCTATTCCATACCATCCTGCTCCTCATTATGACGAAAATCATCAACTAAAAGTAGAATATAGATAGCAATCTAGAAAACCCTAAAAATAGTCGATTTCCTTTATATTAAGGAATCGACTGTTTTTAGGGTGAATTTTTCTTAACTTGCGAAAACGTATAAAATTCGATTTGGATTGCTGGTAGTTCTTCTATAGGTATTATGGAGAAGTTGGGGTAGCACCACATCGCTATCAAGCTAAGCTTATGCAAAGTCAATTTTAGGCGAGATTGTTTCTTTTTTCTAAAGGGCAAGTGTAGGTGATTGAAAGATTTGCATACGAAATAAACCCTAACGGGTTTCACTTTTTTGAATTAAGCGGCTTGATTATCAGACATGGTACAATTGTAAACGACACCTAATATATCAAAGACCGTTTTTTTCTCATATCGATGAGATTTCCGCCCGTTTTGCTGTAGGAGATTGAACAGGCGAAGTAACACCTTTGATAGCTCTTGGGTGCTTTTTTGTATAGTTTTGAATAGAAGAAGAAAATAGTCTTTAATCATATATATGGCTTTATACTCACTAAGCTCTCGTTTTTTCTTCATGAGGAGCAATTGGCGCATTTGAAACATGATAGAAGAACAGAGTAGAATGGCAATTAATTGACCATATAAATGGCACTCCAATCGTTCTGGTTTTATCTTTTTACAATGATGAATTTGAAAGAATGACTTCCACGTTTTAAATGAAATTTCGATTTGCCAACGCAAAGAATACCAGTCATGTACCTGTCCCAACGGGACAATATCTGTAGGGGTGTTTGTCATATATACATTGATACCGCTGAGTCGTCTACTACGAGGAGAATACTTCATTCCTTTCTTTTTTTCTCTTACAGCTTGATCTTGTAATCGTTTTTGCTGCTGTTGTTTTGTTAATCGATGAACAATTACACGAGCTGGCACTTTATCAATCATTCCTACATAAGCATCAGCTATTTCACATGTTTGTCCTGGTTGAAGGGAGTTCATTAACGTCTCCATATCTATCTGTATATACTCTGTACCTTTCTTAATTCTTCCATCTTGAAAATAATCAGGGTTAGGATTTTTTTGATACATACGTGTATTCGACTTGATACGAGAGATATAGTAGGCCTCTTTATCTTGTATATATTGAAGGTCTTTTAAATGAAAATAACCTAAATCTCGGATACATAAATCATTGGCTGTCACATTTGGGGCACACAGAGAGCCGTAAGTGCGATCATGTTGTTTACCTGGACCTGTATGAGTATGAAGGAACTGTCCACTTAACAAATCATATTCAAGTTGGATTTTTATCCCAGCTGTATGGCTGCAGCCTCCTGCACCTGGATAAACCGATGAAAATACATCTGGGAGTTGAAATGCAGTTGAATCTAAAATACGAATACGCTTGAAAACAGAAGTGTATGGAGAAGAAATCGGCATAGATGCGGCCAATTTTTTGCTTAGTAGTTCGGCTAGTAGGCGTTGTAAAAGTTGGACGGCCGCCTTATTAAATCGTTGATTCAGTCCCTCAGGACTGATAAGTACTGCTGTTGATGCTTCTAAACAGCTAGATAACTGAGTTAAAGAAGTCATAGCTACATTTTGGCTCACACATACACATAAAGCTACTAAATCTTTTGCTTGGTACTTACTGGTTCGTTGTACAAAACCAACATCGCTAGCAAGATCCCGTAAGGTATTTGGAGATAAAAAACTTTGAATCTCTTGAGCAAATAGTTGTAATTCGTCGGACACAAAAACAGACATAAAAAACACCAGCCTTTCCTATGATTCTACAGAAAGGATATCGTATTTT
>NZ_JAEKEU010000018.1:0-19879 GCF_016650935.1 Bacillus sp. TH25
CAGACCGAGGACATGGATGCAGGAGGTTAACCGATGACACAAGTACAAATACCCAACCAACGAGTAGAAAAAAAGCGCAACTTCAAATTAGTTAAGTTTACAGGGATTGCTGTTTTGATGATTGTTCTAATCACGGCTGCATTCACCATTTGGACACCTCAGCCAAGCATTTGGGTGCTCCAAATGCTTGGCAGCAAGAATAATCCTGAAAATTATGGTTCCCACCCATCCGATTTGCCGGCTCTTATGAAACAAACTCGGGTTCTCTCTGACATCTCATATCCATCCAAGTACCAAGAAAATAAATTGGACCTTTACCTTCCTCAAACTGATTCGAAGCCACTGCCTGTGATTATCTTTATCCACGGTGGAGGCTTTATTAATGGAGACAAGTATATGCCTGCGGATTATTCAAGGGCGCTTGCCTCGGAAGGATTTGCTGTAGTATCCATGAATTACGAGTTAGCGCCAGGGGCCACTTTGTTTGATCAGACGAAGCAGGTCGGCGAGGTATTGTCTTATTTGCAGCAGTTAGCTCAAAAATACCCCTTGGACCCATCGCAGGTGATCTTGGCCGGTTCCTCAGCGGGAGCTTTCTTGGCCGGGGAGTTTGCCCTGATCCAAACCAATTCCGAATATGCAAATCTCGTGGGAGTCCCGCAATCCGTATCGACGAATACAATCAAGGGCTTATTACTATATAGCGCCCCCTACGATATTACAGCATTTCAGCATAGTGATCTAAAGCCCGTGCAACAATTCATAATCAAACGTATGGGCTGGGGCATTTTGGGTGATAAGAACTGGATGGACAATCCGAAGTTTGATGTCTTAAATCTGTCAAAGTATATCACTAAAGACTTCCCTCCTGCATTTGTAACCGACGGCAACACGAATTCATTTGAAACACAAGCCAGGACTTTCGTCGCTACACTTCAAGAAAAGGACGTCCCAGTTACTTCTTTATTTTTCAATCCCAATGAGATAAAAGCTGGTCACGGCTATCAGTTTGATATGGCCTCTCCAGCCAGTATACTTAGTCTGAAGCAGACAAAGACGTTTCTGAAGGGGATCACTTCCTCTAACTAATCTTTGAGGTATTTGCCCGATCAATCTGTTTTATAAAAATCATATTCTTATATTAAAAGAGCAACTCCATTTTGATCAAACTTTATTCTAAAACTACAACCTTCAAATAAAATAATTATATTTGAAGTAACACCACATCGCCATCGAGCTAAAAAAATGTATCTATAAAGCGAATAAATACGCTATTCTTTCTGTAGAATCATAGGAAAGGATGGCGTTTTTATATGTCTATTTCTGTATCTGATAAATTACAATTATTTGCTCAAGAAATTCAAAGCTTTTTATCCCCAAATATCTTACGCACTCTTGCTAGAGATGTTGTTTTTGTGCAACGAACCAGTAAGTACCAAGTAAAAGATTTAGTCGCTTTATGTGTATGGATAAACCAAAATGTCGCTACGACGTCTTTAACTCAGTTATCTAGCTGTTTAGAAGCATCAACAGAAGTATTCATCAGTCCTGAAGGACTGAATCAACGATTTAATCAAGCAGCCGTCCAATTTTTACAAAGACAAGAAAGTGAAGACTTCTATACCTATCACTGTTTTGGGCCAAGAAAATGGGTAATTTTTTAAAATGGGAGGCTCTTTAAAAGGTGTAACAAAATTAATTTTTCAATTTTGCTACTGGACTAACTATACAGAAGTGTTCAAATGATTAAACCATTAGATGTTATATGATGATTTAAATACCTATAAAAAAACTACATTCTATATAGAATGTAGTTTTTTACTAATTTATTTATTTTTCACTTCACTTTTATAGAAATTGTATAACTGCTCTATAGAGGGACTGGATAAAAGAGGAATTGCCCTCTCAACTAATTCTCTATTCCAATCAAACCAACGCATTTCCATTAACATATTAATTTCTGTATCACTAAACCGTCTTTTTATTTCTTTAGCGGGATTACCCCCAACTATTGTATATGGTGGAACATCTTTAGAAACTACAGATCCAGCTGCAATAATTGCACCTTCGCCAATTGTAACACCAGGCATGATTATAGCATTCATACCAATCCAAGCATCACTTTTTATGACTGTATCACCCTTCGGTTCAAATGATTGTTCTATTTGCTCAACGAATGGATAAACTGTAACCCATTCTGAGTGGTGGTTATGATTACCCCCCATTAATATGACAACTCCAGTTGCAATACAAACATAATTTCCGATTATGAGTTTATCAAGATGCCAACCCATTTGTTCAATTGGATTGAAAAGCGCTCGAGACTTAACATCTCCCCACAAATATCTTACACAACCATCTTCAAAATTTTGATGTCCATAATATCCTGAATAATAGGAGTACTCTCCTACTTCAATAAGTGGATTTGTTACTATATCTTTTAAATACTTTGTTTCAGACCAATGATTAAATAATGGATGCTTCATAACTATATTCCTCGCTTCTAAGTATTGTAGATTTTTGCAATTTACTTAGAAGCTTAATAAGACAGCCACATTTTTAAATTTTTTTAAACGACGAATCATCATCCTCAAGCCTTTCGTGTATAATAATAAGAGGTTAACAAAACAAATTACATTAGTCAATTTTTTGTATCTTCTTTCTTTTTATAGGATCCAATGGTTTATACAATGTATATAATGTTTGTTTGTGATCTGAGAATTATTCATATCTAGAACATAAATTTCTTTTGAAATCTATATATTTCATGAACATTACATTATTATTGGTTAAATAGTTCAGGGTTTTTTGTCGCAAGCTCGAAAATCGATAATTTTTAGACAAGAAAATAGAGCATTTATGAATATCTTTTATTATTTATGTAGAATTGAATTTTAACTTCACATTTAATTAGTATTGGATATTTTTAAAAAGTATCCACTTTGGTGTCTCTGTTTAAAAAAGTACCCATTTTCTTGTCTCAATATGTGAACAAGAAAATGGGTACTAAATGAAAGGTATCTATAGTTAATTCAGCATTCTACACTGTATAATTAGTTCCTACTTTCATGTCTTTGTACAACAAGGACATGAAACTCCAAACTATTTAAACAAGAAAGTTTAAACTAAAATTATTTAGATTTACAGAACTAAACTCATCAAAAGTCAGCCTTTTTTTCATTTTTTTGGTGATTACTCTTTAAGTTGATAGCGATGTGGCGAGACCCCATGTCCATCAACTTAAGCATTTTAGGCTATTTTTAAAGTTAAAAGCACGTTACTATTCTTTTATATTAAAGAGAAAGAGTGACGTACTTTTTATGCATAATTTCAGTGTACACAATGACATTATTTTTTGCACCAGAACCGGATAAACTACTGGTGTGCTATATTAATCTCCACTTTCCTCGTTATTACAAGCTAATAATGGTTCGTACATCATTATAGCGTGATTCTCCGTTACATATTGATCTTCTACAAACTGTTTCTGTTGGCTATATACTCTACGTTGAATAACATTATGTCGTATATAACCACCCCAGTATGCAGATTGGATTGAGTGTTCTTTTTCATAAACTTCATATTGATAAAGCTGCGGATAGGCTGTTCTCCATTCACCAACTAAATGTTTATCTGTGATATAAAGGTGAAGTTGATACGATTGGTCCGTTTCATTTTTAATTTGTAAGTCCAAGTAGTTATAGGAACAAGTCGCTCCGCTTCCAAACGGCTGGGTCCGCTTGGAATCAGGAAAGACATCAAAGCTATGACGATATCGCTCTGTTACTGTCAGTGGTGTATGTAAGGTCATCCAATATATTAAATTTGAAAGCTGACAAAGCCCTCCTCCAATGCCTGCTTGAAAAGATCCATAGTGTAGTATCATACCTTCTACATACCCTTTTCTCCTAGTAGGCTTACCTATTAAACGCCAGTAAGAGAATGTTTCTCCCGGTCTAATGACGATACCATCTAGCTGTTTAATGGCAATCTTTAAATTAACAACTTTATTCTGTTGATACCACATATCTACATCCTTGAGCTTACGAAGTAGTATCGTTCGGTGCTGAATCGCTGTACAGGGTAACTTTTCTTGTTGTAAAGTTTTTGCGTATGTTTTTCCGTCTGCTAACCACTGGATGTACCTCTTTGTAGAGTAATACCATGTTCCTAGCATAATACGATACTTAGAACGCTGTTTAGGGCGTAAGTTCACTATATTCATTTTATTTCCTCTCTCTATCGTTTTCATATTTTGACCTGGTCAATAAAAACTAGAACACAAATTAGATTACACAATCGATTTTGAGTATTGGTAAGGAGTCAATCCATTTAATGCTGAATGGTGTCCCGCCACACATCCATCAACTTGAATATTTAGACTATTAATTAAAAGCGCGTTACTATTCTCTTATATTAATAAGAAAGGGTGACGTGCTTTTTATGAATATGAATCCAACACAAGAGTTGTCTTTATTTGCCGAAGAGTTATATCAATATATGTCTCCTGCTACACTTAATCAATTAGCTATAGAAGCTGGCGGAATGAAACGAAAACGTAAGTGCCATGGGCACCATTTTTTATCTTTATGTGTATGGCTAAATCAACAAATCGCTACTACCTCTCTTACTCAACTTTGTAGTCAATTAGAAGCTTCAACAGGAATTTTATTAAGTCCTGAAGGACTTAATCGACGATTTAACTCTGCCTCTGTAGCCTTCTTTCGAACTGTATTTGCTACACTTCTACAAACTAAAATTGGAGGGTTATCTAAGATTTCTCATTCTCTTTCTGCTTACTTTGAGCGCATTCTCATCCTTGATTCTACAACCTTTCAAGTTCCAGATCGATTCGCATCTACTTATCCTGGTGCCGGAGGATGTAGTCATAAAGCTGGTGTGAAAATCCAACTAGAGTATGACTTGTTGAGTGGAGAATTTTCTGATGTGAAAATTGAACCAGGAAAACGAAGTGATCAGGCGTATGGTGCGACTCGAACAAGCCTGACACAAAAGAATGAACTATATATTCGTGACTTAGGATATTTTCGTTTACAAGACTTTAAGTCTATCCAAGAGAAACAAGGATATTATTTATCACGTCTTAAATTACCAACTAAAATATATAGAAAAGAATTCGAAACAGTGGTATTTAAAACAAAACCCTCTCAATCGAGGCCGGTATATATACAAATTCATTTGGAAGACATCATGAAACAATTACAACCTGGCCAGGTGTATGAGTTACATGATGTCTATGTAGGGAGTAAAGACAAACTGCCTACTCGTATTGTGGTTTACAGATGTACGGAGGAGCAAAAACAGAAACGCTTACGTGATCGAGCTATTCGCGAAAAGAAAAAAGGAATTACATATACAGAGCGTACGAAACTTTTACAAGGAATTACGGTATATATGACAAACATTCCTACGGAATGGATACCAAAAGAGAAAATCTATGATTTATATTCACTGCGTTGGCAAATTGAGCTGTTATTTAAAATATGGAAATCTTGGTTTCAAATTCATCGTTGTAAATCTATTAAACAAGAGCGGTTAGAATGTCACCTTTATGGACAACTTATTAGTATCCTATTATGTTCTTCTACTATGTTTAAAATGAGGGAACTCCTTTTACATAAGAAACAGAAAGAGCTAAGTGAATATAAAGCGATGTACATAATTAAAGATTTTTTCTTACTTTTTCATCAAGCATTACATAAGAACACCCAAGAATTATCAAAGATTCTCCTTCGTCTGTTTAACCTTCTACAGCGAAACGGACGAAAATCTCATCGATATGAGAAAAAACAGTCTTTGATATTTTGGGTGTTGTTTACAATTATACCACTCCGACTCATCAAGTAGCATAGTAAAAAAATTCAAACCCGTCAGGGTTTATTTGATATGCCTACTTTTATAACATCTATAAACGATAATAAAATACTACGTGAAAAGACCGCATTTTGTATAAAAATATTCCTTAAGTTGATGGATGTGTGGCGAGACCCCTTACCAAACTTCTAAATGAAATGTATAGCTGAGTAGTTACCTTATTTTTCAAAAAAACATTCTGATTATTTCTTTTTCACTTCTTCTACAAATTCCCATGTCTCTCCGTTATCTTTTGATTGATAAAGTGCACTACTATCGCCATTGTAGTCTCCATCTGCCCCTTGTCCAACTAACATATTAAAAACCCCATCTTTCTCATATGGCATACTAGGAGAATCAAAAGGACTTATTTTGGACTGTGTATGATCTAATTTCACTTCATGCGGCGGATATTCTACCTTTTTGAAAGATACCCCCCCATCATCTGTGCGATATAACTCTCCCTCATTACCAGAAGGTCTAACTGCTCCTAAAAACCCAAGTTTATCATTTATAAAAGTGATTCCTGATACACTACCAATCCCCCTATTAAATGGGTCTGGATTGATAACCTCCCATGTTTCCCCTTCATCACTAGTCTTGCTTAATGAATAAAAGGCGCTCCCTAATGCTTTATCTGTCATATTTAGTTTATAACCAACTTCTTTTGATAGGAAAAACTGTTCTTTTTCATTCTTTAAATCTTGTTGTTTCTTCTCTTTAAGCCTATCTTCATTTGGAGGCGTCTTTGATTTACTCCAACTTGCGTCACATATTAAATTATATCTAGCAGGGACTAGCTCTTTCTCTTTTCCAGGGACAAATATAGATACAGTATATCCAATGATATCAGAAGCTGCTTCTTTAAGACTCTGCCCCTTACCATCCTCAGTAATATTAATAATTCCCTCTGTATTGGATCCCCAATTTCTTTTTCCATAATAAATCAACCCATACTTACTTTCATTCCACTTTCTAACCGTTTGCTTAACTGGAATCGCCTTAACCGTTTTAATTAAAGGTTCTACTAATTTATCATCATCATAATCAGGCTTTGCATATCCGTCTCGTATTATAGTAATATCTTCTGATTTCTTCTCATTATAAGAGATTAAATAAGTTTCTTCTTTCCCATCAACATTTTTCCCATAAACAAATGTATCAAACACTGTGATTGTTCCATCTGAATGAAATGTAAGATCAAAATCAGTTGCCATATACAATTTCTTTGGCAAAGGATATTTTTTATTTATATCTTCAAAAATACCTTCTACTCCAGATTCATATATATTATTATGTTTAAGTTTAACTGACCTTTCATGTTTTAACCTTTCTATAAACCATGACAATTTGCCATTGTAATTTATTGCACTTTTATAAATCTGCATCCCATAAAATGATGTAATTGCAACAATAATGATAATAGAAATGGATCTCCATGCTATTGAATTAGTTAATTTTTTAGATTCATATTCTCTATTTTTTATCACCCGCATTGTAGTAAATGTAGTCATGGATATAAAAAGTACTATACATAATAAAAAAATATAAATATTATAATTCATTCTTCCGTACTTACAGTATAAGGCTAACTCATAACAAAAAATCCCGTATACAATTATTAGTATTGGATTTGTTACTAATGACAGAAGTATCCTTTTTGTATTTTCCCTAAATATAGAAACCACTCCTAATTACATGAATTACTGATATTAAGTATACTTTATTGTAAAGTAACAAAAAAGTATACTTAATCTTGCCGCCAAAAATACAATAGACATCTGTCTATTAAAGCCGTTTAAAAATCTAGTTGTTTCATAGACAATGGATTTTTGAGTGAATACTAAAGTTGCTTCATTTGAGAGCCAAATAATGAAAATGAACCCTCATAATAAACATAACAAATAGAGTATTTGCATTTAAACTCTATAAAACTCAAATGTATTTTTTTCTAGACATATTGCTTCATCGGAATTTTTGATAATAATATCAAAACATTGACTGTATGGATGCTCTTTAAAAAAGCATCCATTTTCAGGTTTTACAATTGATTAATTTTTTCATTTCCTTTTTACGCTCAGCTCGCAGTTGCTCTAAAAAGCCTAAAAGTCCTAACAAAGTAGCGAAGATAGCTGCTTCAGCAAAAACGCAGTTGAACCAAGTAACCGTGTTAAGAATTCACCGGAAAATATTTGTAATTATATGAATAATTAGACATTTATTTATCAAATCCCGAATATGTAATATTTTAACAGAATATGTTAATGTTTAAACGTAAGTAAAATAAAAATATTAGGAGGATTTGCAATGTTCAAAAAAATTATTTTATCTAGTACTATTCTTTTGGGAACTTTAGGTATAACAACTTTGTCTTTTCCAGAATTAAGTTTAACAAAAGCAGAAGCTGCGATTAATGATGCGAAGATTCAAAAGGTTAAGGTTGCTGGTAGAGATTATGAAAATGGAACTGATGTACCAGCTTATATGACAGGTTCTTTTTCTATGGTAGGAGATAAAGGAGTAACATATACTATTAAACAATATGAGTTTAATAAAGTTATTGGTACGACAAATGTTACTACAAAGGGGTTATCTTCTCCAGTTGTTTTCCCTATGCCAATCACAGAGGGAAATAAATACGAGGTAACTTACAATGGCCGAGTGATTAGTACTTTTGTTGTCCGAGGACATTAATTAATCAAAAAGAACTGAAGTCAATTTTGACTTCAGTTCTTTTTCTGGAACCTTATAATCCATTTTTTATTTAACTCGACCATATCCTGCAATATATTTACTCCAATACGTACTATCTAAGCTAGCTTCACCTACTCCGGAATTACTAGCATTATAAAACTTGTTATTACCAATATACATACCAACATGAGTAATACCTGATTTGCCCGCAACCGTTCCTTTAAAGAAAACTAAATCTCCTGGTTGAAGAGCCTTTTTTTCAACGCGTGTTGTTTGATTATATTGATCTTGTGATGTGCGTGGTAATTTAATCCCTTGTGTTCCATATCCCCATTGCATTAATCCCGAACAATCAAATCCAGTTTTAGGACTATTTCCACCATATTTATATGGTTTACCTTCATATTTTTTCATCTCTGCATAGACTTTGCTAAACTGGCTCGCAGTTATTGATTTTGTGGTGGAAGCTGATATAGATTGTATAGTGTTTCCATTTTGAGAAACACTATCAAGTTCATCTGCAGATGCAAAACTACCACCCGATCCTAGCATGACACCTAACGTTAATGCCCCAATAATAATTTTCTTCATAAATTTCTCCTCCTATAATCTTTTGCAAGAATTTATTCTTCTCACCTAATAGATTAATTGGGATATACGGAGAAATAAACGTAGAGAATGAGACAATATTCAACATATTTTTCATATTTTGTATATTTATTAATGTTTCATTTTCCTATATTTGTTTAAATTCGATAAATATAGGAACTAGATTAATGAATTATGCAATAAAAGCATAAAAATTTATTATTAAAACATTCAGATATTAATTGAGAAATAAAAATAACTCTTTTATTTATTCCTTATTATCTTTAAGAAAAAGCATTAATTCTATTGGCGTTAGTGTTACAGATTCATTAGCTCCAATAATATGTAATTTGGTTTTTTGTGTGGTTGTTTTTCCAACAACTACGGGTTTAAACCATTCTCCGGTTTTTATAAAATTTATGATAATGGCTATTTATCAACGATTGTTCATGAGATTTTAGTTTAGACTATTATGTCTTTCTACATCAGATGTAAAAAGATATGAAACTGGAAACTTTTCAATGGGTACTAAATAAACTGTCTCAGTTGATAATTCAGCATTTCACACTATAAAGTAAGCTCATTCTTTCATTTTTAACGAATTCCCCGAAAGAATTCTCCTTCCTCAAGCGTGTGAAGGGCGTAGCCCGACGGTAGGTGGGAGATGAATTTCGGTTTGGCATAGCCAGAAACTTTTGATAAACTAGCTATATGAAGTTCTTTGATAACTTGATATATGAGGTTGCAGGAAGAAAATTGAGTGCGAAAACCAAGCCATTCGGTTCCTGCGTAAAATATCAACCGTACCAAAAGAGCGTCCAAGCGTTGGACATCTAGGGGTGGAACACCCCGAAGTAACGCTCAGGGAGACGAAAGGGTACTTTCGTCGTGGAACTGAGAAGCTCCCACTTCAAGCTTTGCTAAGTGACGAGTAGTTCACAAGACTTAAATTCTATAACATACGCTTTAAAACCTTTAATACGTAGAACAAGGACTATAATTATAGAAATTATACTATAACGTTTTTATGTTTTTATAAAATAAAAAATAGGTGAATTGTAATCCGTGTTTGGGTATACATCCACCTATTTTTAAAATTTAATTAGCATGACCTAGTATTTGTATGATTTTATCAGCTTTGGAGTTTTGAATATGATAGTAAATCTCTAACCCTTTTCTTTCAGCTTTCAGTGCTTTCCCTTTCATTTTGGATAAATGTTGCGATACTGTTGATTGTGGAATATCCAAAATATTAGTTAATTGTGTTACATTTAATTTCTTACTCTTAGCCAATTCACTAACAATTTGTAGACGTATTGGATGAGCCATAACTTTTAATAGTTCAACGTTTTCTTCAGAAACTAAACCTTGTACATTATCATTATTAAATTTGTTCATAATACAACCTCGCATTCAATTTATATTTTATTCGAATTTTTAATGTATATTCCTAATATTATTATATTAAAATCCTTTGTGCGTTTAACTATGAATTAATTATATAATTTCAACTTGTGCTATGTGCGGAGTTAATATGTGTTTGTCGTGAAGTTTTTTAGATGTGTTTAGTAATTAAAAAAGCTACAAAGAAATTTTATCTCTTTGTAGCTTTGAATTAATGAATTATGCAGTATAAACATACTAGTGCCATCAATATACCCATTTTTAAAGTAAAGATAAGTGAATCCGATTTTATGATTTTAAAAATGAATGTGTCTGTTATACCACTATAACGCTGACTGATCAGAGCATGCTCTGACAGTATTATTATACTAGTGTATATAATTGAAATCTAAATTTTAGTAATAGGTAGATTTCCCCTGCTTCCCTTCACTTTTAATACCTTTAATATCATAAAAATAATATCTAAAAATATATAGTTTTATTTTTTTAATTATTATATACTTATACAAGTAATTTAGCCCTTTTTAAGGGTTAAAATTACGTTATATATAAGGAATGGTTTGAATGAAGAACAAATTAACGCGAATAATCATGTTAATGGTGGTAATGGCTTTATCAGTTACAGCACTTGCAGCATGTGGAAATAGTCGTGATCCCGAAGAAGTTGCTACAGCGTATTTCGAAGATGCAAAAGAAGGAAATATAAAAGATTTTGGAGAGTTATTCACTCCTGAAGCGAAGAGAATCGTTGCTTTTGTGGGCGGAAATGCAGAACTAATCAAATCCGTTAGCAAGGATCTTAAAAGCTATAAAATTCGAAAAATCGAAGAGAAAAATGAAATTGCTACAGTAACTGTTGATGCTGTATATAAAGGTAATCCTAAAAAAGTAATCGTAATTGAACTAGAGAAAACGGATGATGGTTGGAAAAGTAGTAAATCATAAAAAAACGGTCTAGAATTCTAGGTCGTTTTTTAGTTTCCTCAATCTTCTTCTTCGAAATCACGTAGACTAGCAAGTAATTCTGTAAGTGTTGAGCAAACAGGATATATTGCTTCCTCTATGTCTTCTTCCTCATGATCCCAGAATACGATTGTTGGTGAATCAGTGTTGTTTCGATAATTAAAGCATAGAAGATTGCCGAATGGATCTCTAGCAAAAGGATATATTTTGTCAGGTAATCTATCTTTCGTATTATTATATGTTTCTAGAAATGAATATTTTCTATCAGAATCTAAGGTTAAAAGATTATTAAGTGAATTTTCATCTTGATTTGGAATATTAAATGTATCTGGCGTTGGATATCCACCATCATATTCTTGTACACACTCAAGAAAATCATTAGGAAATTTAATATTTAAGTATTGTTCTAATTGTTTAATTTGGTCATCTGTTACTCTTTTTTCATTTACATTAATCCATGTAATGTGACTCATGACTAAGTACCTCCCTATTTATCGCTATCTTTTCCCAAAATTTTATATCCACCTGTATGACCAGTATCATAATGAGTCTGATAATCTACAAGTTGTATCCTTCCAGTGTCTTGATGATGATGCCATGTATAATACTCTGGAGTTTTTCCTATTTTAAATAATTGAATTTCTTCATCCGTAAATTTTAAAGCCAATTCAGTCTTTTCATAATCTATTAGTTTAGGATTTTGAAAATACTTTAGTTTACTATAACCTAAATATGTATACTGTATTTCTTGTTTTTTCATAATTTATTATAGTTTGATATGCTGTTTTTTATTATGTAAATTTCAAATAAAGCTTGTATGCTTTTTGATGTATTCCGCGATATATGTCTGCCCGAACTCTCTAGCATTCTCATAGGCCTACCAAGTTCCAAATGAAGTCTTTGTATTTATAATCCTGGGATCCTTACCTCTCATTTCTTTCTTTACACTTTTTTCAACTTAAATAAAACGCTCTTAAAATTATCTGTTATCTTTCCCTCTATTTTCTATATTATATATATAAACCCTTTTTTGTAATTACAATGAATTTTTTACGGAACGGACCCAAAAAAACGACCTCTCAAATTCATCTGTAAACAACATTGCCATCTTAGGTAATGTATTTATACCTGATAGTTAAAAAGTCCCTTAAAAATAAAAATAGACCACTTAGAACGTTTTTGTTTTTTTAGAGGTCTATTCTCACTAGAATTTCTATTCTTCTATGTCTTCTTTTACTTCTGCGGATAAAATGTCTTCAGCAAACTTCTTGTAGCCATTATATCCTTTCTTTGCAGCCTTTTTCTTTATTGCTTCTACTACCTTTTCATCAAGATATAGACTTAAATGCTGCTTTTTTTCTTTCGACTCCTCTTTTGTTCTATTTTCAATTCTTTCTTTGAAAATTTCCAGATCATTTTTTAAGTACAATCGTTCAATAGATTTCCCTTTAGCAATCTCTTTAAAGGGCAATATCCCATCTTTAGCTGCATTATGAACGTAAGTCTTAGATTTATTTAGAAATTCAGCCGCTTCTTTTAATGTTAAAGAGTCTTTGTATAATTCCTCTAACCTTTTTACATCTTCTTGCTCAAAACGATATCCACCATCTGCTTTCCAGGTATCCAGATTGATAGGTTCGATGTGTTTATACTTAATTAAATAGCCTAATTGATTTTTTGTTAAACCTACCCTATCGCATACCTCTTCTAAAGATAAATAGTCCATTTCTCACCTCATCCGAAACTTTCATTCTAGTTGTTGTTTAAATTTTCTTAGTTGATACTTTGTTAAACCTGTCTCTTTTACTACATCTGTGATTGAGTACTCCTTATACTGCAGATACTTAAATGGATTTTCCATATAACGTTCTCGTACCTTATTAAATGTACTCTTTTTCGATAAAGAATTCAATTCCTCTCCTTTCTCTCGGATGGAATCGAAAATGGGACAACCTTTGCAATGCTTATTGTTTCTTTGTTGTGCCTGTTCTTGCTCATCTGTACAATTCACTGATAGGTTGTTCAGAGGGCAAATTGAACAATGGGTATCTTCTAAATTATAGATTTCATGTAAAATTTTCCGACGAAGATTAGTCAAAAAAATCTCCTCCTACCGCACTTGGATTGAAATGTACAAAAAAATAAATTAAACATTTCCATTATACATCACCTAAACAGAAACATTAAATATTAAGGTGAAAATATATATTTAAACATTTCATTTTATACCACAATAAATAATGCATTTATTGTGGTATAATTAGAATCATAAAAATTTATATAAAAAATATTTTCTTAATATTTCATTCTACTAAAGGTTGTGTTTAAATTTGAATATTATAAATTACGAACATAGTAACCAACTTGTAAAATCAAAATCAGATTTTTTTGATAGCAGTCATTTTGAAAAAATTATGCGTATGGGCATCAGAAATATTGACTATTCTAAATTAAGTGAAGAATCATTGGTTTATTTATTTCTACACGATGAACCTTCTTTAACGAAAAAAAGAAGTGAACGAACAAAAAAGATTTATCTGCATGATCTGTCTCATTTTCTTCGCTACATAAAAGAAACAATCGGAACCATTCACGATTTATCCCATAATGAGATGGAAATCTACTTCTATCAACTAAGTAAGAAGTATGCTGCCACTACATTACGTCGAAAGAAAACGGTAGTCCAGCAGTTTCTAAAATACGTTTATGATAACACTGGTCTCTCAGATGACTATAGTAGTCGTCTCAAAAAAGTATCTGTAAAAAAAGAAGAGCTGGTCAATCGTGACCTCTTTCCTGAAGAAGTAAATGAAATACTAGATGCACTGAAGAAAACAAATTTCTTTATGTATACATTGTTTTTCCTTCTTACGACTACTGGACTCCGGATTGAGGAAGTTGCAAACGCAAAATGGGCAGATCTTGTATTCCATTCCTCATTAAATGCTTATCTCTTGCGTGTAGTTGGGAAAGGAAATAAAGCCAGGGAAGTTCGTATTTTTGAAGATGTACTCGACGATATCTGTCGCCTTCGTCAATTGCGTAAACAAACAAGTGAATTGGACGCCTCTAGTACATCTGCTTTTCTACCTAAAGCCGATGGCTCTTACTATAGGGCCGACTACTTATCAAAATATGTAGCAGAAAAGATTGAAGAAACAAACTTACCATTTTTACGTTACCGAAAGGATAGAATTACCCCCCATACCTGCAGACATTTCTTTGCGAATCATTTGATGGGAAAAGGTGTCGAACTTAAGAAAATACGTGACTATTTAGGACACGAATCTATTATGACGACGGAACGCTATTTAAGGGAACGTACAAGACGTCAAAACTTGGCCACAATAGATATAGGAAATTCATTGTTTTAGTAAACATATATAATAGGAAGATTCTCGATTTGATGTATCGATTTCTTCCTATTTTTTCGCGTATAGAATTATAAATGGCTTTCTATTATCACAACATCAAGACTAACTATTACAAATAAAAATAATTTATGACTTATTATAAGTCATAAGGATGCAATTTAATTTTTCTGTTTTACACTAACGTTATAAATCAGAAAGGAAATGTGATGATATGTCTCAACTAAGTAAGCGACTTGCTGAGTTGCGAAAAAAACAGGAAGTTTTAGATGTTCTTATTGATTATACTAATTTCATTAAAAAACATTTCACTAAATGAATTTAAGGTTTTCATATAGAACCTTTTATATGACTTGTGAACTTTTATTTCATTTGAATTTATATATAACAAAAAAATGTTCCTGTCACATACTTCCCATCTTTTAAATAGCTCCATGAAGTTGCAGAAAAACTCCATCCAGTCTTTAGTTTACCAGGTTCACTATAGTATAAAGTATCTTTCCCTACTTGTTTTCTCCCTTGGTATAGCCTTCCATCTTTAAAAAAGGAGTACTCTACTCCATCTAAAGTAAAGTTATCCTTACGTTTACTTCCATCTTTTTCATAATAGTACCAATTCTCTTTCTCCTTCACCCAGCCAATCGATTCATAATTTTTCATATCTGTTACTGTCATGATCGTCCTATATAAGAACATAGAAAATTGCTCTCTTGTGACAAATCCACTTGGATTAAAATGTGTCTAAACGTACAATTTTCTTTTTTTGATATGGTGACCCCATGTCCATCAACTTAAAAATTTTATAGCACCCCAAAATAAAAAATTGTACCTTTTCACCTGGAGATACCAATTTTCTCGTTTTGGGGTATTTGCTTTTCTTAGCTTGATTGTGATGGGGCGTAAACCCTATTAAAGACATTTCCACTTCTAAAATAGAAGGTACTTGCAATTTTAGTACGAATTCCAGTTGAATTCGTGTTACTTAATCGTTCCCATCCCGCCAATTTTAATCTTAACCTTGACGTTTACATCGCCCTTTGCTAATTCATTATTCCATTTATTTTGGACTTTTTTCCATTCTGGATATGTGTAGGTTCTTGCATATCCTCCAAGCCCAATAGGGTCGATTTTGGCAGTTTGCATTTTTTGTATTAATTGCTTGAAATCAGCTTCCAGCTTAGTTTCAATCGCTTTTTGTAATTTTGCTGCGTCCTTTTTTGTATTAAACGAAAAAAGCCGTTCTGTAATACCGATTCTCATCTTTACATCTACATTAAATATAAAATGATTATCATATCTTGCCTTTGTCTTTACTTTAATACCATTGGCAGTAAAACTTATCCAATCTTTATCTTGGCTATCCGACTTTAGCTTAATTGGAATTGTGAATGGAAACTCACCTGTAGTTCTTTGTTGCAAAATGCGTAATAATTTGGTTTCATCAGATTTTAGCGTTAATTTATACTTTCCTTTTTCATCCAATAACGCTGTACCTGTCACCCATATTTTATTCTTTTTTTTCACCTCAGTAATATTTGCTGTTACCCCTTTGTCTGCTCTTTGTTCATATAGTTCTTGAAGAGTTGTTTTTACTGTGATATTTCTTAAAGAAGCGGTATCAACTAGTTTTGTTAAATATATAGGAAGCCGCGGCTTATCTTTTGGGCTATAGAAGATGACGTCCGAAACAGGTCCATCTACAGCGACAACCCTTGCGGTAACTGTATTTTTAGGATCTCGGTAAAATGGATCGAGGTGATTTTCCCAGTTTTTTCGTTTCAGTAGCCTTTTTCCAACTAAAATAATCTGTGTTTTACTTCCCGAGGTAAGTGCCATAACAGTAGCATCAAATTGGTCTCTAGATTTTCGAACCGTAGCAGATTTCACACCAGTAGTTTCTTCTTTTATCTTTGCTTCTTTATTGAAAACAGGGCTAGATATATACACTAATAAATTATCATTACGATCTAAATCAATACCAAGAACGAGAGTAAGAGAAACATCTTCAACATTTGTTTGATCAAAGCATCCAGTCATCATGAACACCGATAATAAAATACAACATAGTACTTTTCTTTTCAATGTATCCTCCCCTGGCGAAACTTCTCATATAGACAGCAGTACAGCCATAAAATGATAGGTAATATATAGCTTAATCCTAATCCAGCATTCGAAAATACCTGTTGCCAAATTTCGGCTTCATTCCAACTAGGATGAGTCCAAAATATGATGCCGATAATGAGCAATAAGAGAACAACTACATGAGAGCTATGATCTTGTTTTCCAAGTAATTGGCTTGAACAAAATACAGAACAGTATAGGGCAGGAATCCATGATGTGGAAACAATGGTTAAGTAAACAGCCAATAAAATCATGTCAAAACGTTCTAAAAAACGAAATTCAATTACTTTCACTAAATTTAGTACCGGTTGATTATATTGCGTAATGCTATCAGGGCTAAAATAAGCAAAACAAACAATAGTAGTAAATAAATAAAATAACATCGTTAATGTGTTTGCAATAACCATTCCATGGACTGCATACTGTTTTTTTTGTAAAAAAGGATATAAAAAGAAAGCAATATCAAACCCTAAATAAGCAAAAATAGTGGTCGGTACAGCCGTTAATACAGGTTTCCATCCTTCTTTTAATAGCGGAAAGAAGGGCATCCAACTTCCGTTCTCTTTAAGCGGTATCAAAAAAAACAACGGAATCCAAAGCGCCATATAAAAAAAAGTTCGGAGTATCGCCCTATAATACGAGGACCGTTACGCGCAACAAAAAAGGTAGGAATCGAAAACAAAAAGATAACGATAAAGTCAGGCGTTTTCGGAAGAAGCCATCCCTTAAGAAAAAGCATAGCGTTTACAAGAACGATACAAGTATAAAAAGCGAAGTACATCATGTAAATAACAACGAATGCTTTCCCTACTATTTTTCCAAACAATCGTATAAGAATGTCATAAATCGTGTCCTCGGGATATCTTGCAGCAGTTTTCACGATAAAAACACCTGATATTGTGGAGAATATCCAACCAATCAATATAGCTATCCATCCATCTATTCCAGCGTTTTCTGCAAGCACGCGCGGAAGTGATAAAACGCCAGTGGCCACCTGCATTCCATTGATTAAAACAATATACTGCATAAGAGTGATGTCATTATAGGCATACTTTTTCATAATTTCACCTTTTATTAGGATTCTTTCCTTGTCGAATAGATTGAATGGTTCCATTACCCTTAGGACGCCTTCTTATTGCCCATAAAGGAAAGCGTAAAAAAGCATCTTTCATATCTGCAAAGCGAAACGGTGCTAATGGCGTTCCGTAAGGAGTACCTAGCGATTCAAGACTGATTAGATGTCCAATTAAAGTCATCCACCCGATAACAAGTCCAACAATTCCAAATAAGGCAGCTGCTAGCATCATCGGAAAGCGTAAAAGTCTTACTGCCGCTCCCATATCATAATTAGGGATAACAAAAGAAGAGATGGCTGTAATAGCAACAACAATAATCATAATGTTGCTTACAATTCCCGCCTGAACAGCCGCCTGTCCAATGACAATACCACCTACAACTCCAACTGTCTGACCGATCGGAGTAGGTATCCGTAAAGCCCCTTCTCTCATCGTTTCCAATGTTATTTCCATAAGTAACGCTTCCATAACAGGAGAAAAGGGTACGCGCGTTCTTGATTCTGCAATAGATAAATATAGCTCTACAGGAATAACTTCAAAATTAAAGGAAATAAACGCAACATAACTCGCAGGCAAAAATAAAGCAATTATAAAGGAGGTAAAACGAAGCATCCGAATAGACGAAGCAACTAACCACCTTGTACCGTAATCATCCACTCCTTGAAAAAAGGAAATAAAATTTGTTGGAGCAATTAACACATTAGGCGAATGATCCATTACAGTTACAAATCTGCCCTGTAGAATGTGAGATACTGCCAAATCAGGTCTTTCAGTTAATATAAATTGTGGAAACGGTGAGTACGGGTTATCTTCAATGAATTCTATAAGTTCCCCATTACTAGCAACAGCGTCGACTGTAATATTATGAATCCGTGTTTCTAATTCCTTCAGCACATCTTCAGAAGCTACATCTTTCAAATATAAAATAGAAATCCTCGTTTTGCTTCGTACACCAATTACTATTTCTTTTACCGTTAATTCACGATGAGGAATATACCTTCGAATCATTGCGATATTTTGACTTCTAATTTCTGTAAATCCTTGATGCGCACCTTTTAGAGCTATTTCGTTATGAGCGTCTTCAACATTTCTTTGTGGCCATCCTTTCGTATCCAATTGATGTGCTGTTGTTCGACTGTGGATTAATAAAACACTATCTCCTCCAAAAATAGCATTTTCAATCTGACTCCACGTATTAATAATTTTGATTTGTCCTAATGGAATTGGAAGTTCCGTATTGGTATCAAAATCACTATTCATCAAAGGACTTAGAACATGATTTTGAATCAATTCTTTATCTGTTAATCCAGACAAATATACTAAAGCGGCTTCTAATCCATCTGCTTTTATTTGAAACCGGCGAATCACTAAATCAGGTGCTTGACGAAATATATTCTGAATATCAGCTATGTTTTTCGATAAATCAGCGCCTAAGAGGGAGTCTTCAATATTTTTTTTCTGAAAACGAGTATTGTCTCGTATTGAAAATGACTTAGGATTGTCTCTATATTTTAAACGCTTCAAAAATTTAGCCATGATTCCCTCACTTTCTATGTACCTTTTATAGTACGTTTAGTATGCATATAGTAAGAAAAAATATCCTAATAATCAGAGAGGTAACATGAGAATTATTACTATAAAGTTTTTGGGGCATATTTTGGGTCACTATACATCACCATCAAGTTAAGATAAATTTGTATCCATATAGCGAAAAAATCGCTATTCTTTTTGTAGAAATATGCAGAAAGGATGGCATTTTTTATGAATCTTTCGATTCAAGATGAACTC
>NZ_JAEKEU010000019.1:0-28602 GCF_016650935.1 Bacillus sp. TH25
CCTCTTTTCAACTCGTTCGCTTCGTTTTAAATAAAATTGTCCATTTGATAATTTACGTAGTCGTTCGTTCGCAATTTGAACAATTTGTTCTAAATACTCAATTAAGATGTAACGTTCAAAGGATATACGACTATCGTTATCCCCTTTCATTACTTCATATAAATCAACAAGTTCTTGGAATGCTTTTTCTTCCTCATGAATTTGTTCATCAATTCGTTTAATATTTTCATGTAAATCCGTAATATATGATACGGCGTTTTGAGCACGTTGTCGTTTTTCTTTAATAATATCAAGGTTAATTTCCAATTCTTTCACTTGCTCATCTAATGAAGAAATGTCTATATACGCTTTATCTTTTAAGTGTGTCTTTAATTCTTCAATTTGTTTTGTAAGTACTTCTAGAGATGAGTAATAACTTTGGATTTCTTGTTGTAACTTATCCATCTCAGCATCATTTAATTTGGATTCTGTATATGTTAATTGATCTGTAAATCCGCTTTGTTCTAGCTCTTTCATAAAGCGTGTGAAAGTCTCTTCTTTCTTCTCTTTTGCACTATTAAATTGATTAGAAGCACTATCATGTTCTGCTTGAATACGTATATTTTCATTTTGCCAATGTTGATACGCTTCTTGTACTTTCTCCCATTCATCTTCCATTAAACGAAGTTCTTGTAGAGCTTGGTCAAACTGTACTTTCCAAACTTGTACCGTTTGCAAGCTTTCCGGAATATTTTGCTTATCATGTTCATATGACGTACGAAGCTGCATACACTCCATTTCAGTACTGTGCTGCACGGTTTCTACTTCACGCTTTTGTTTCTGGAGTTCTTCTACTTTTTCTTCTACGCTTTTTATATTCACAGCAATTTGCTTACGCGTTTCTTCACTTGATTTTAACGTATTTACTTCTGCTGCTAATTGCTTTCCTTTCTGAACGAGCGCACTATATGTTTCTACTAATTCTTCTGAGCGATACCCTCGCTTTAGGACTTCTTCTATCACTTGTTCATATTGAACTCGATAGAAATTCCACTTTTCTTCTAATTGAACATGTAATTTTTCCGCAACGTTTTTCTTTTCTCTTAGCCCATTTAACTCTTTTTCATCAATTGCATTACTTTGCTCTGTAGCTTTTTTCGGGTGATCCATACTACCACATACTGGACAAGATTCACCATCATGTAAATGAAGAGCTAATATACCAGCTTGCTCACCTAACCAGCGGCGTTCCATATTTTCATACGCACTAACTGCAAGTTGCATCTTATGAAACGCAATTTCTTTTTCTTGCTCGTATTTTTGTTTTTCTTGCCATACATCATATGCCTGCTTTAATACTTTTGCATCTTCTCGCATATTCGTTAGTTCTTCTACTTTAGCTACATATTGTTCAAGCGCTACTTCTAATTGCTGTAATTCGCCAGACATTCTTTGTTTTTCATTTTTATGCGCTTCTAGTTGTTCATCTAACTTTTGCATACCTTCTTTTAATTTTCCTATTTGAATTTCAGCATTTTGCAAATTTAACTTTTTCTCAGCTAATGATGCAATAATTGGTTGTAACTCTTCTAGTCTTTGAACTTGTTTTTTAGCATTTTCTCGCTCGGATGCCTTATTCTTTAATGCTTCATATTTCTCCTGAGCAAGTGCAAAACTGTTCATTATATGCTCTTTTTTTGCGATTATCTGTTTTAACAAACTTTCAGACTGCTGTTCATATTGCATCGCTTCCTCATACCATTGCTCAAATGGTAATAATCGCTTCGCCTGTTCCGCATGTTTAAAAGATTTTTCTTTCATTTCGATTACGGCACGGTTTTCTTGTAAAATACTGTACTTCTCATTCTTTTGTTCTAAATCTTTGAATTTCTCATTTACAGCTTTTGCTGCATGAAAACGTGCCTCTGCTTCTTTTAATTGTTTCGTTTTGTCATTTTGTTCTAAGTGTAATTGCTCAACCTCTGCATTGTACCAAATTGTTTCTTGTTCTAATGCCTCTACTACTTGATGTGTATTTACATGCTCTTGCTCCACTAATGTCTCTAATAATGCCCCATCACGTATTGGTAATTTAAATACATTACGGAAATATAGCTCACGTTCTTTTTGTTTTTCTTGTAAGACATCTTTCCATTGTTTACGCTTTTGATCTAATATCTCACGCATTAATTTATAACGATCTGTTTTAAAAATGCGGCGTAGTATTTCTTCTTTATTTTCCGTTTCAGATGTTAATAATTTTCGGAACTCTCCTTGCGGTAACATGACAATTTGGCTAAATTGATGTTTACTTAATCCAATTAAATCTTCAACTTTTTTATTTACATCCGTTACATGAAAACGATCGACACATGGAACTTTTTCCTCATCAATTACTTCATATAATTCGACTGCATGTCCTGTAATTGTTTTATTTCCTTGTTTTTTATGGCCCAGTTGTCGTTTAATTTCATAACTTTTTCCTTTTAATTGAAAAGTTAATTCCACACTTGTATAAACATCATCATCAGCAAATTGGCTACGAAGCATGTTTGTATCACTGCGCTCTTCTCCACTAGCCTCTCCATATAATACATAACAAATCGCATCAAAAATCGTTGTCTTTCCAGCTCCTGTATTTCCAGAAATAGCGAAAATACGATGCTCACCAAGATCTTTAAAATCGATTACTTCTTTCTGTTTATATGGACCAAACGCGGTCATTATAAGCTGAATCGGTCTCATCCTCGCTCACCTTCCCGTTCTTGCACTGTTTGCAAAACATCTAAAAATAGACGTTCTTTCTCTTCTGATAAATCTAGCCCTTTCATTTCTTTATAAAATGCTTTTAAAAGAGATAAATCATCCGTTTTATGTCTTGAAACAGTTACTTCATTTTCATCTGTGAACTCTCGTCTTTGAATAGATCTTTCAACATGCATTGCATTTGGGTATACAGAACGTATTTTTTCCATTGGCTGCAAGACAGGATTTTCATCTAATAATTTCACAAATACATAATCTTCACTCACTGGATGAAGCAATAAATCGTCTATTTTCGCTTCTACTGTACGCATTTTACGACGTGGTGTAAGTAAACGTTTTTCAATTGTTGTTTCACCTTTTTCATCCAGTTCCACAATATAATATCCTTTTTTATGCTTTTCTTCAGAAATAGAATATGCAAGTGGTGAACCTGAATAACGAATTGTCTCATTACGTACAAAATGCGCTTGATGTAAATGGCCAAGCGCCGTGTAATGAAACTTATCAAAATAATGGCTATTTACATATTCAGCACCACCAATTGAAAGTGGTCGTTCCGCATCACTCGTATTTTCCTCTGCCTCTCCTGAAGAAGTTACAAATGCATGTCCTACAAATATGTGTCTCGCTTCTTTATCCATCGTTTCAGAGAGTTCGTTCATAAAAATACGCATCGCATCATCATGAGAACGAACATCTTCATTTTTCAATATATGTCTAACAATACTTGGATCTGAATACGGAACGAGATGGAAATGAACCTCTCCGTATTCATCATTTAAAACAACAGGATTGTATGGAAACTGGAATTGTCCAACAATATGTAATCCTTGTTTTTTCATTAAATTACTACCAAAATGTATGCGGTCCGGACTATCGTGGTTTCCTGCAACTGCGATTATTGGTGTTTGTAAATCAATAACTATCTTTTGTAATACATCATTTAATAAGTCTACTGCTTCTGTAGGTGGAATTGCTCGGTCATATAAATCTCCTGCAATAATTACAGCATCCGGTTTTTCCTCTTCAACAGCTTGTACAAACTGATCTAACACAATTTTTTGATCTTCAGTCATATATACACCATGAACAAGCTTACCTAAATGCCAATCCGCTGTATGAAAAAACTTCATATTACCCTTCTCCTTTTAGTTTACTGATTGTAGTGAAACAAGCTGATAGTTTAGTGTAGTTTTTCCGTTCTCCCATTCTAACTTTTGGACAATTGCACTACCGATTCTTTCTTCGTTTGATTTATATAAAGGCAATATTTCTTGAATAGTAAATAGATGATAACCATCTAAAATTAATTGAAATAAATTATCTTCTATATGTAATCTTACTTCTTTTTCATTTGAAATAATTTTTGTATGCATCTCAAATTTCATGCTAGATACAACCCCTTTTTTCTAATCTCTACATTTTAATAGTATAGTGGTCATGCAAGATTGACAAGTAAATACACCACGATGTACATACTTTTTTAATTATAAGTATTTTATGTTTTTTTACATAAAATACGGTATGTGAAATTATTAATATACAAAAATAAAAATGCCCTTTCAGGCATCCTTATTTTTGCAAGTACTCTTTCATAACGTAATACAATACAGTTATTAAGACAATCGCTACAAAAAACGCGAATACGGCCACAACATACCCATCTTTATTTAGTAAAAAACATATGGAAATAGATATTATAAAAATCGGAAACACGAGACGCACCTTATCCTTCACTTCTTCTGTCGTATCTGTATGATGAAAATACTGTGTAATTCCTACCATAAGAGATGACAAAATAATTACCGACAATAGTAAAGGTCCTGGCATTCCGATCTCTCCTTTCTCTATTTCTAATTATATACAAACCCCACACTCTTTAAAAGTTAGATAATTCAGCTTTTAAATCTTTTCTACATCCACTCTTTAATGTATTGTTACGCCACGTATACTAACTCAATATAAGTTATACATATAATAGCGCCTTCAACACTATGATTTCAAATAATTGCGCTTACAGTAATGTTGTAATATTCCTCTTCATTCTCTGAAATCCTGCAAATATAACTCGTCAAAATATGCGGTAAATAATAACACTAAGCACCTAATTTAGACAAAAATTATAAAGGACATTTCAGCATGTATCAAGAAATAAGAATAGAAAGATAAGTAAGGGAGGATTTATTATGACCGAACACGTTTTATTTTCTGTTAGCGAAAACGGCGTTGCATCTATTACTTTAAACCGTCCAAAAGCACTTAATTCTTTATCCTATGACATGTTACAACCAATTGGGCAAAAACTTAAAGAATGGGAGCAAGATGAGCGTATTGAACTCATCGTTTTAAAAGGAGCTGGGACGAAAGGTTTTTGTGCAGGTGGTGATATTAAAACGCTATACGAAGCACGTTCTAACGAAGTTGCATTACAACATGCAGAGCAGTTTTTTGAAGAAGAATATGAAATTGATACATTTATTTATCAATACAAAAAACCAATTATCGCTTGTTTAGATGGAATTGTAATGGGCGGTGGTGTCGGTCTGACAAATGGAGCGACGTATCGAATTGTAACAGAGCGTACGAAGTGGGCAATGCCTGAAATGAACATCGGTTTCTTCCCTGATGTCGGTGCTGCTTATTTCTTAAATAAAGCGCCTGGATATACTGGTCGATATGTTGCTTTAACGGCATCTATTTTAAAAGCTCCTGATGTATTATATATTAACGCTGCTGATTACTTTATGACATCAGATTCATTACCAAATTTCCTTACCGCACTTGAAAATGTAAATTGGAAAAAAGAAGATGTACATACTCATTTAAAAGAAGTTATTCGTACATTTGCAACTGCTCCAAACTTAGATGGCAATCTTTCTTCTTCAGTAGAAGAAATTAATTCTCATTTTGCATTCGATACAATTGAGGGAATCATTCAATCGTTAGAGAAAGATCAAAGTCCATTTGCCCAAACAACGAAAGAAAAGCTATTATCCAAATCCCCTGTTTCATTAAAGGTAACATTAAAACAGTTTATTGATGGCCAAGAAAAGTCAGTTGAAGAATGTTTCGCGACAGATCTTATACTCGCTAAAAACTTCATGCGACATGAAGATTTCTTTGAAGGAGTACGCTCCGTTGTAGTTGATAAAGACCAAAATCCAAATTATAAATATAAACAATTAAGTGATGTTTCAGAAGAAGATGTAAATCGATTCTTTAACTTACTTAACGCCTAAACAAAAAGGCCATATATTGTAGCTCACTCTCAGCTACTCTATATGGCCTCTTCTTTTTAGTTAAATAATTTTAAATATAATTTAATTTTATTTAACTAAAATGTATGTTAAACTAACGTTAATCGAATTTTCTAAAAACAACAAAGGAAGGTGGATAACATTATGGAAAATTTTTTTCTGTTTATTATTATGTCTATATGTCTTATTATTCTACCCGGTCCTGATACAGCAATGGCTACGAAAAACACATTGATTGCCGGCAAAATCGGCGGCGTAAAAACTGTTTTTGGTACTTGTGTTGCGCTTTTAATTCACACTTTAGCTGCTGTAATTGGTCTTTCAGCACTTATTGTAAAGTCTGCTCTTTTATTTTCTATTTTTAAATATGTTGGTGCTGTATATTTAGTCTATATTGGTATTAAAGCCCTTTTAGCAGTAAGAAACACCGGAGACTTAAATACAAATGACGTTCCAATAAATAATGACAATAAACATACTTCTTGCTTTCGCCAAGGGTTTCTTACAAATTTACTAAACCCTAAGATTGCAGTCTTCTTTTTAACTTTTTTACCACAGTTTTTAAATCCAAATCATAATACATTTATACAACTTCTCGTTATGGGACTTACTTATCTCATTTTAACAGTCATTTGGTTTGCTTTTTATATATTTTTAATTGATAAAATTAGTGCTTTTATGAAAAAACCGAAGACACAGCGTTATATTCAAGGAATTACAGGAATCGTCTTAATTGGGTTTGGTATTAAATTGGCCTTTGAAAGAAATAGTTAACACAATGCAAACGAAAATACACTACTCCATTATGGGTAGTGTATTTTCGTTTGCATTATTTTTATAATGAGTGGGAATGCATCCCACTCATTATCATTTCACTTTATTAAAACCAGCGCTCAGTTACAACTTTTTTGCGTGTATAAAATTGAACGCCATCCGTACCATTTGTACCAAGATCCCCAAAGAATGAAGCTTTGTTTCCTGCAAATGCGAAGAATGCCATTGGTGCTGGAACGTTTACGTTTACACCGATCATACCAGCATCGATGTTATCACGGAATGTTTGTGCATGCTTACCATTTGAAGTATAAATAACCGCACCATTTGCAAATTTAGATTGATTTGTCAGTTTGATACCTTCTTCTAAATCTTTAACTCTTACAACGCTTAATACTGGAGCGAAAATTTCATCTTGCCAAATTTTCATCTCTTGATTTACGCCATCGAAGATTGTTGCACCAACAAAGTATCCTTCTCCAACTTCTTCATTAATTTTACGACCATCTACTAATAATGTTGCTCCATCTGCTACACCACTATTAATATATCCTAAAACACGTTCTTTATGAGATTCACGGATTAATGGTCCAACATAATTATCTTCGTTGAAACCGTCACCTACTTTTAACTTCTTCGTTTCCGCTACTAATACATCAATGAATTCATCAGCAATTTCATCAACTACTGCTACTACTGAACATGCCATGCAGCGCTCTCCACTACTTGCAAACGCAGACCCAATTACACCTTGTACTGTTTTCTCAAGGTTGCAATCTGGCATTACAATCGCATGGTTTTTCGCACCTGCTAACGCTTGTACACGTTTACCATGTTTTGTACCAGTTTCATATACGTAGCGTGCCACTGGCTCAGAGCCAACAAACGAAACTGCTTGAATATCTTTATTTTCTAAAATACTATTTACAACATCTTTTCCGCCTTGTACTAAATTTAATACCCCTTTTGGAAAACCAGCTTCATAGAATAACTCTACAAGTCGCTCAGCTAAAAGTGGCGTTCTTTCAGATGTTTTTAATACGAATGTATTACCGCAAGCAATTGCAAGTGGGAACATCCATAATGGAATCATCATCGGGAAGTTAAACGGTGTAATACCAGCAACAACTCCGATTGGGTAGCGCCAAATCGATCCATCAATTCCACTAGCAATATTCGGAAGAGCTTGTCCCATCATTAAATTTGGTGCTGATGTTGCAAGTTCTACCGCTTCAATACCACGCTGTACTTCACCAGTTGCATCCATTAGCGTTTTACCGTTTTCTAGCGTAATGATTTTTGCAAGCTCATCTTTATTTTCTTGTAACAGTTGTAGATATTTGTATAGTTGTCTTGAACGATTTGGAACTGGCACTTTAGACCATGTTTTGTATGCCGCTTTTGCCGCTTCAACAGCTTTTTCAACATCTTCTTTTGGAGAAAGTGGAACGTAAGCGATGATTTTTCCAGTTGCCGGATTCGGAACCGCTTCTACTTCCGTACCAGTAGATTCTACCCATTCGCCATTAATATGATTTTTCACTCGTTTAATTTCAGTTGTAATCATTATATTCTCTCCTTTTTTATCATGGTTTTTATAAGTGCACTATTTTTGATTAGAAATTAATTGTTCGCTAACTTTCTTATATAAAGCAGCCATATCGTTTTCACCATATCCTGCCTCACTCGCTTCTTCATATACGTTTAATAGCATCTCACTTACTGGTAAGTGAAGTTCACTTTCTTTAGCTAACTCTATCGCAAATCCCAAATCTTTCTTTAATAAATTTACAGTAAAGCCTGGCTCATAATTTTCTGATGCAATGAAACTTTTATAATTACGCTCATAAATTCTACTTTGACCGTAACTTACATTTAAAATATCAAACATTTTATCTAAATCCATATTGTTCTTTTTCGCTAATGTTAAAGCTTCACTCACACCAGCTGTATAAAAACCAATTAATAGATTATTAATTAATTTAACAGTTGTACCACTATCAATCTGCTCACTAACATGGAAAACATTCGCTCCAAGTACTTCCATGACAGATTCAGTTTTCTCATATACTTCTTTCGATCCACCAACCATAAACGTTAATGTACGGTTTTCTGCACCAATTACCCCACCGCTAACAGGTGCTGCTAAAAAGTCTACTTTCTTTTCCTTCGCCGATTCCTCTAATTGTTTGTTTAATTGTGGAGATACTGTACTTGTATCAATTAAAGCTACATTCGAGTGGCTATTTTCAAATAATCCTTCTTCCCCAAAATATACCGCTTCCACAGCACGAGGTGAAGGCAAACTTGTAAAAATCACATCGCATGTCTCTGCTAGTTTTGAGATTGATAGGCCGATAATTCCTCCTTCTTTTTCAAAGGAAGCTTCCGCCTCTTTATTCAAGTCCACTCCGTATACTGTGTAGCTGGATTTAACTAAATTTTTAGACATTGGAAGACCCATGTTACCTAAACCGATAAAACCAATCTTTTTCATATCGCTTTCCTCCTATTTACACAATATATTTCCCGCGATTTATAATAACTTTCGCAATATCTCTCTTTTTCGTAAATAAGTTTGAGTATAAAGGCACTAATAATTGACGAATTTCAGCTAATATTTCTTGTCTATTTTGTTCTTCTGTGACAGCTGCTGAAAGAATGGAAATCGCCGATTCTTCTACTTTACGATATCCTTCTTCACAAATAACATCTGTTATCATTTGCTTCGTGCGCTCTTTTTCCTCACCATTTTTACTAACTGCTTTCCTCGTACGTAAAAATGCTGATTCCATGACGTACACGTCCGTCAACATATTTGATAATACGCGTGAATATTCTTGCTCTTGCTCTATTTTTAAACCTGGAGTTTTAGAGAGCGTTTTCAAAGATTGTTTCAACAATTTTTTCGATAATAAAATGTAACGATGGTTTCTTTCTACATTTGCTACATCAATTTCTACTTCAGCATCTTCTATTTGTTCGATTTGCTTCATTAACATTTTTGCAACTGTTAATCTATTAATTTCATTCGTTCCTTCAAAAATACGACTAATCCTAGCATCACGATATAATCGTTCTACTTCATATTCTTGCATATAACCGTAACCACCATGAATTTGTACAGCTTCATCTACGATATAAGCAAGTGTTTCAGAAGCGTTTACTTTATTCAGTGCACATTCAATTGCAAATTGGGACATTTTTTTCATAAGATCTTCATCACTCTCATGAATTGCTTCATCAATTACACCCGCTGTACGGTAAGCTGCACTTTCTGCTCCATATGTAGAAATAATCATATTGGCAATTTTCTCTTGAATCATCGTAAAATCTACTAATTCCGTTTGGAACTGTTTTCGCTCTTTTCCATATTGAGCTGACAAACCGATTGCTTGTTTTGCTGTTCCAATATTTCCAAAAGCAAGTTTTAGTCTAGCGAAGTTAAGAATATTAAGAGCTACGTGATGCCCTTTCCCAACTTCCCCTAAAATATTTTCAGCGGGGATGACAACATCTTCTAAAATAAGCGTCGCTGTTGAAGAACCTTTAATCCCCATCTTCTTTTCTTCTAATCCTATTGATACACCTTCACATGTTCTTTCGACAATAAACGCTGTCATTCCTTTATTTGTCTTCGCAAAAACAACGTATACATCTGCCATATGAGCATTTGTAATCCACTGCTTCTCACCATTCAACTTCCAAGCAGTACCCTCTTCATTCAATACTGCACTCGTTTTTGCACTTAATGCATCAGAACCAGCATTTGGCTCAGTTAAAGCATAAGCCCCAATCCATTCTCCCGATGCGATTTTCGGTAAATATTTTTCTTTCTGTTCTTTCGTTCCATAATATATGTAAGGCAATGTACCTACACCGGCGTGTATATTAAAAGAAACGCTAAATGCACCAGCGTAACCCATTTTCTCTGCTACAAGACCTGAGACAGCCTTTCCTAACTCGAATCCACCATAATCTTCTGGTACCTCAATGCCTAATAATCCAAGTTCCCCAGCTTTCTCAAATAATTGACGAGAAACTTTATAGTTATGTTGTTCAATATTCTCAATTTGTGGGACAATTTCTTGTTTAACGAATTGTTCTGTCGTTTTTGCAATTAAATCTTCATCCCCTGAAAAATCTTCTGGTGTAAAGAAAGTATTATTCACATCTTGATTGAGTGAAAAAAATTCATCCCATGGTAACTTCGTTTTCTCCATCTGAATCCCCCTATCATTTCGGCCTTCATTGCTAATGCATATGCTCGTCTACGATGAGTGGAATATCTTATTATTGAAAACAGAAGGCGATGAATTTTCACATCAAGCAGTTCGTTTTGCCAAAGATGTATTCTCATCGCCTTAGTTGTTCTACCTATTGATCTTCAGATAATACGGTTTTTGCAATTCCAGTATCTAACTCTTCAAAGTCATGATATGAAATTGTTTCATATAACTCACTTCTCGTTTGCATATTAGAAAGTGCATCTTTTTGAGAACCTGTTTCCTTAATTAAAGTAAATACATTCTCATACGCTTTCGCTGCAACGCGAAGTGAAGTTACAGGATAAATAACCATTTGGAAGCCCATATTTGCAAATTCCTCTGCACTATAATATGGAGTTTTACCGAATTCGGTCATATTCGCTAATAAAGGGGCATTTACTTTACTATTAAATAGACGGAACTCCTCTTCTGATTGAAGTGCTTCCGGGAATATAGCATCTGCACCTGCTTTTACATATGCGTTCGCTCTTTCAATCGATGCATCTAATCCTTCCACGCCGCGAGCATCTGTGCGTGCTACAATGTATAAACTTGGCGCAACTTCTTTAATCGCTTTAATTTTTTGAACTAATTCTTCTGTAGTAACAAGTTTCTTACCATTTAAATGTCCACATTTCTTTGGTAATTGTTGATCTTCAATCTGAACAGCCGCAACTTTCGCTTCCACCATTTCTACAGCTGTTCTCGCTACGTTTAGTACTCCACCAAATCCTGTATCAATGTCAACAAGAACTGGTAAATCTGTAGCTCTTACTAGATCTCTTGCTCTCTCTGCTACTTCAGTAGACGTCACGATTCCTAAATCTGGTAGTCCTTTACTTGCAGTATAGGCAGCTCCCGATAAATAAAGAGCTGAAAAACCTGTATTTTTCGCAACAAGAGCCGCCATTGCATCATGAGCACCTGGAATTTGCAAAATTTCATTTGCTTCTACTAAAGCTCGGAAGCTATTCGCAAGCTCCTCTTGTGTTGACTGTTTATTCACAACCCAAGCCATTCTAAATTCCCCCTATTATTAAATTAAGAATAGATCTACAAATTCGTTTACATTCATATTTTCTAGTTTTTCTTCATTTAAACAAACTTCGTGAATTTGTTCTTGTTGCTTACTAGAATAATGACCTGCCATATTTGCAGTGAATTTTCGAACAACTTTTGGAATCGCTTCGTCTCTACGGAAACGGTGACCAAGTGGGTATTCACATTCCACATTTTCTGTTACAGTACCATCTTTAAAATGAACTTGAACAGCGTTGGCGATTGAGCGCTTGTTCGGGTCAAGGTAATCTAAACTGTACTGTTTGTTTTCAACAACAACCATCTTATTACGTAATTCATCTACACGTGGATCATTCGCTACTACATCCTCATAATCATCCGCAACGATATCTCCTTTTAATAAACCTATTGCAGTAATGTATTGTAAGCAATGATCGCGATCAGCTGGGTTATTTAATGGACCTTCTTTATCGATAATACGAATTGCTGACTCATGAGTTGTAATTGTAATACGATCAATTTCATCTAATCTTTCTTTAAGTTCCGGATGTAATTTCACTGCACATTCTGCAGCTGTTTGTGCATGGAATTCTGCTGGGAATGACACTTTGAATAATACATTTTCCATTACATAAGATTCTAGCGGTCTTGCTAATTTTAATTCTTGCTTGTTAAATAACACATCTTGGAATCCCCACCCTGGTGCAGATAATGCCGTTGGGTAACCCATTTCACCTTTTAATGCAGTCATTGCAAGATGAACACCGCGGCTCGTCGCATCACCTGCTGCCCATGATTTACGTGAACCTGTATTTGGAGCGTGACGATATGTACGAAGACTAGAATTATCAATCCACGCATGTGATAATGCATTAAAGATTTCCTCACGCGTTCCGCCAAGCATTTTTGCAACTACTGCAGTCGTCGCTACTTTTACGTATAATACGTGATCAAGACCAACACGGTTTAAACTGTTTTCTAAAGCAAGTACACCTTGAATTTCATGTGCTTTAATCATCATTTCTAGTACTTCACGTACTTTTAATGGTTCTTTTCCTTCTGAAATACGAACGCGGCTAATATAATCTGCAACTGCTAAAATTCCGCCTAAGTTATCAGATGGATGTCCCCACTCTGCTGCAAGCCAAGTATCGTTATAGTCTAACCAACGGATCATACATCCGATATTAAATGCGCCTTTTACTGGATCTAGCACATAAGATGTTCCTGGTACACGTGTACCATTTGGCACGATTGTTCCTGGTACAACTGGTCCTAATAATTTCGTACACTCTGGATATTGCAGTGCTAAAATTCCGCATCCAAGTGTATCAAGTAATACGTAACGAGCCGTACTGAATGCCTCTGCACTTGTAACCTCTTTATTTAATACATAGTCCGTAATTTCTTCTAATAATGCATCTTTTTGTTTAATTTCATTTGTTTTAATCATGCTATTCTTCCCTTTCTGTCGAAAATTCGTTATTATTAATGATGGGTGTCGGTCAAACACCCATCTGGCGGGCGGCGCTAACAACTCCCCAGTTGTTTTTATTTACTAAATGCATGTCGCTCGCCAATATAATTTACACGTGGACGGAACAAACGATTGTTCGCATGTTGCTCAATTACGTGTGCACATAGCCCTACTGTTCTAGAACTAAAGAAGATTGGTGTGTAAAGTTGAATTGGAATACCAAGCATCCAATATACTGGAGCAGCATAATAATCAAGATTCGGATAAATTCCTTTTTCCTTCTCCATAATTTTTTCTCCAGCTTCACACATTTCATATAGTGTATAATCGCCTTTCACATCACATAACTGCTTTAATGCTTCCTTCATCATAAGTGCTCTTGGATCCATCTTTTTCATATAAACACGGTGTCCAAAGCCCATAATTTTTTCTTTGTTATATAGTTTCTTCTGTAATAACTCTTCAAATTTCTCAACATTACCAGCTTCTAAAAGCATGTACATAACCGCTTCATTCGCACCGCCATGAAGACTTCCTTTTAAGGATGCAACTGCTCCTGTTAAAGCGCCGTATAAGTCGGATTGCGTTGATGCAATAACGCGTGCTGTAAATGTAGAGTTTGGCATTTCATGTTCACTATATAAAACAAGGGAACGATCAAAGATTTTCTCTTCAAGTTCAGTTGGTTTCTTTCCAGTTAACATATAGAAGAAATTCGCACTATATGACAATTCTTGAAGAGGCTCAATTGGTTCCTCATTATTTAAAATATGGTAGCTATTCGCTACAATATTTGGCACTTTACTTAAAAGCTTGTATCCTCGACTTTTATTCACTTCTAACGAGCGGTTTTCGATATCACTATCGTAACCAGCTAATGCAGACACACCTGTACGTAGCCCATCCATAGGATGCGTTTCCTTAGGCAATGCCTTTAGAACATTGAATACACCTTCTGGCACTGCATATTCTTCTTTTAATTTCTTTTCAATTGTTGCTTTCTCATCCTCATTCGGTAAACGTTCTTCTAATAAAAGGTGCACAATGTCTAAATACTCTTTTGTTTTTGAGAGTTCGATTAAATCATACCCTTGAATTACAATTTCACCTTTTACTGTGTCAAGAAACGAAATTTTCGTTTCCGCTGCTACTACACCATCTAATCCCGGGGAAAATTTTTCTTCAGCTTTCATCATTATTTCCTCCAATCCTAATAGATCTTCGTGCACATAACTGTAAGCCTTTACAATAATATGAAACTACATTTCTATTTCAATGTATCAGAGTTTTTAGAAGATTTCAATTTATTTTACGATGATAAGTTTCCTATACTTTTACCGATGTAATAATACAATTTTTCAAAAATAACTTTCATCTTTTATAAAGAAAGGACAGACATCCTTTTACATTTTTTTAAAACGAAATATAACAATTATCCATATAATCCGACTAAATATACCTTTAATCCCTTTTTCTTCAACAAACATAAAAAACCGAGCTGCACTCATGCACAGCTCGGTTTTTTATAATATTTATTTCATATTCCCATAAATATAATTCTTATATAAAATTTATTTATTTTTAATAAAATTATTATTTTACATAATTAAATTAAATTTCTTCCGTTTCTTTACGATAGCTTACAACTAATTCATAGTTTTGAAAGTACGAAAGATCATCAAAATCTATAAAAATAAACTACCGTCTTTCTCAACTGGCATTATTTCCCGAACTGGTTTCTCAGAAACAATCCCTAAAGAATATCCGGGCTGAATTGAGCTATTTCCTCCGTACCTTACAATACATCAAATAGATTCATAATGCTTTATACGCAATTCTTCCTTAAAGCATCGTCGAGCATCATGTTCAATTGAAATTTTCATCTTCGCTCTTCCTGTTTACGCAAAATCTTTTTTGCCTAATCGTTGTTTTACAAAAATGACAAATATAATTAAAGCTATTAATCCTGAAATTGCACTACCTGCGAATAAAATACGGTAACCAAACATTTGTGAAACAACTCCAAGTAAAATCGCACCTAATCCAATCCCTAAATCAAAAGCGGTAAAGAATGAAGCGTTAGCAACTCCTCTTTTACTAGGATCAACAATTGTCAGCATCGCTACTTGTAAAGCGGGCTGTGCTGAACCGAATCCAACACCATATAATGCCGCTGCAATCATTACACCTATCAAACCATTTGAAATCGTTAGTACAACTATCGCTAAAATAGTAATACATAGTGCCGGAAGTATGATAAAAACTTCTCCATACTTATCTAATAGTTTTCCTGAAATAGGTCGTACAATTGTTAAAGCAATTGCATATACAAGAAAGAATGTCCCAGGATTCACATCAATTGATGACGCGAATAACGGTAAAAACGTTGTTATTCCTCCATATGCAAATGATAAAAAGAAAACAACAACCGTTATTGATAAAACGGATTTTTCAAACAGCTGAATTTTCCCTTTTTCTTTTTGTGGCGTGAATGGCATTTTCGTTATTAACGATAATACGACTGCCATAAAGGATAAAAGAGTTGCTAACAAGAATAGACCATGAAATGAATAATTTTGTACAACCCATAATCCAATCATCGGGCCAATTGCCATCGCGATTGTCATCGCCATACCATACCAGCCCATCCCTTCACCACGACGTGAATCTGGAATAATATCAGTTATCGCTGTTCCAACTGCTGTTGTAGAAACAGCCCACGTCACTCCGTGAATAACGCGTAAAACAGCTAAAAGGACAATAGTCGATGCTAAATTATACGAATACATCGTTATCCCAAAAAATATGAGTCCGAAAATAATAAAAGATCTTCTACCATATTGATCTAACATACCTCCAATAATCGGTCGTATTACAACTGCCGCTATTGTAAACATTCCCATCATCAGTCCAACTTGCGATTCATTTCCACCAATCTCTTTAATAAAGAGCGGGAGCGTTGGAACAAGTAAATAAAACCCCGTAAATAAAAATAACATCGCGATAGTCATTTGTATAAATGATTTCGTCCATAATCGTTCCATTAAAATTCCTCCATAAACACGTAAAATATTACAATCAACACATCAATTGTATATTTTTCATGTTCCCTTGCCCTCCGCTAATAGACGTATCTTTTCATAATAAATGGTCTACCATCAATTTAAGTTGGTCTTACGACTTTATGCCTATGTTTTAAGCAAAAAACCTATATATGTACCTTTATATGTTCTAGAAGAATATACTATTTTATTATTAAACTTAGGAGTGATCGTTTTCATGTGGGTATCACCAAGAATAACCGTCGTTGTCCCAGCAGCTCCCTCAATACATGTTCCTGCCGTTCATACAGCTAGTTCTGATGTTGGTATCGAACTTCCTGCCGCTTGGCAACAATATCAATCGACTGACCAAGTCACCCCTTCATTTTGGCATCATGGTACACACCCGAGTAGTACTACTTTTTATGGCCCTAGTTATCCAATACCGCCAACTCAAATTTTTTATCATTTCCCATCAATTTACTTTCAAAATTTCTATGGTACTTTTAATATTTAAAAATAATATTACTCTTTATAATACAAAAAGCACCAAAGAAACCGTTTTTCCCGGTACCTTTGGTGCTTTTATATACATTACTTATTGTCCATTATTGACAGGAACTTCTCCTGTGTTCTCGCCAGTAGTTGGTGGCGTTGTTGCTGGTGGCGTTGGAGTTGTATTCCCTTGGCCTCCTCCACCGTTAGTCGGTGGGGTAGTATTTCCTTGATCCCCACCGTTGTTCGGTGGCGTTGTATTCCCTTGGCCTCCACCATTGTTCGGTGGTGTTGTATTTCCTTGGCCTCCACCATTGTTCGGTGGTGTTGTATTTCCTTGGCCTCCACCATTATTTTGTTCATTTTGCTTATTTAATTCATCTTGTTTCTTTTGCTCTTCTTGCTTCTTAAGCTCTTCTTGTTTCTTAAGTTCATCTTGTTTCTTTTGCTCTTCTTGTTTCTTAAGTTCTTCCTGTTTCTTTAATTCCTCTTGATTTTTCTCTTCTTCAGTTTTTTGCTGTTGATCTTGTTTTGGTTGTTCCGTTGTATCCGGTACGCTCGTATTTGGAGATGAATCACGTTTTTCACCTTTTATACGTAACTCACTACCTTCTTGAATAACACTACTTGGCATTTTAAAGCGTGATTTATCTGTAGCCATCTCGCTCATCATTTCTTTAAAGATCAACTGTGCAATTTTCGTATTTTTACTACTAATATACTCGTCTTTACCATCTTTCATATATCCAGTCCATACTGCCATCGTATATTGCGGTGTATATCCTGCAAACCAACTATCACGAGTTGCACTTTCTGGAATTCCATATTGTGCTAGTTGTTTTGAAGAATAGTTAGTTGTACCTGTTTTACCAGCTACATCTAAAGAGGCCACATTTGCCGATGTACCAGTACCTGATGTAACTACAGAACGAAGCATATCAGTAATCATATATGCTGTAGAATCCGCCATAACTGATTTTGGTTTTTGTCCAAAACTTTGTGACTTGCCGTCTGGATAAACTACTTTCTTAACAAAATGCGGCTTCGTATACTTACCGTCATTCCCAAATGCCGCATAAGCACCTGCAATTTCAGTTGGTGACGCTTCATTTGTACCGATCGCTGTTGATTCTGTCGGTGCTACATTAAATGTAATACCTAATTTCTCAGAGAACTCTTTCGATTTACTAATACCTACCTCTTTAGCTGTTTTAATAGCTGGGATATTACGTGACTTTGTTAGTGCTTCACGCATTGAGATTGGCCCTAAATGACTTCTATCTGCATTTCTAACTTCTTGGCCAGTTGAATACTTAAATGGAGAGTCATCAATTTGATGATAAGTAGCCCATTTTAAATATTCAATTGCAGGAGCGTAATCAAAAATTGGTTTCATCGTTGAACCAGCTGCACGATCTAATTCAATTGCCATATTATGCCCTTTAAATACTGCTTTATTTTCACCGCGCCCACTACCTATAGCGCGAACTTCTCCAGTTTTCGTATCCATAAATGTGAAAGCACCTTGGAATTTATCATTTGGATAATTAATAATATTTGTATTCAAAATATTATCAGCTAATTTCTGTGCTTTTGGATCCAATGTTGTATAAATTTCTAAACCATCAGATCCAATATTAACATCTGGTATTTCCTTTTCTACTTCTTTCACTACTGCATCCATAAATGCAGTATGTGGCATCGCTTGTAGTTCAGCTGCACTCTTAATATTTTTATCCACTGGTACTTTCGATGCTTCTTCCATTTCTGCCTTTGTAATATAACCATGTCGATTCATTAAGTTTAGTACAGTATTTCTTCTTTCTGTTGCCCTTTGAACATTTTCTTTTTTCGTTGGGTCATAGTTATTCGGTGCTTTTGGTAAACCGGCAAGCATCGCAACTTCTGGTAATGTTAAATCTTTTAATTCTTTACCATAGTAGTTTTGTGCCGCTGTTGCGATTCCATATGAACGGTTACCTAAATTAATTTTATTTAAATACATCTCTAAAATTTCATGTTTTGAATACTGTTGTTCTAGCTTATAGGCTAAATATATTTCCTGAACTTTACGTTTTGACGTTTTTTCCATCGATAAGAAGTAGTTTTTAATAACTTGCTGCGTTATCGTACTTCCACCTTGAGAGCCATAATCTCCCTTAAGACTAACTAAAACTGCACGAGCAGTCCCTTTAAAGTCTACCCCGCTATGTTCGTAAAAACGTGCGTCTTCTGTCGCTAAAAATGCATTTTCTACTAATTTTGGAATTTGATCATACGTAACATTCGTCCGCTTTTCTTTCCCATATTCATATACCAAATTCCCGTCTTTATCATAAATTTTTGAGGATAACGGATTAACAAGTTTTGCTTTCTCAAGTTTTGGTGCATCCTTAATCATTACGAAAAAGGTAGCAACCCCTGCCACTAAACCTACAATACCAAGTAGTAAACAACTGATTAAAAATTTACGAAAAAACGATGTTTTACCCTTTGGTTTTGTTTTTTTAGAAGCTGGCTGTTTTTTCTTTTGAACTTGTCGTCGCTCCTCTCGAGAACGATAATTTTCTGACATGTTACTTTCTCCTGCCTTTCAATTCTCCCGTTGATTTACTTGAAAATATTGAGGTCACTTTCCCAAATACATTTAATCAAGAAAGTATATTGACCTGGAGCATTCAATATTTTCCCAATTCACAGATTATACATTTTAGAATACTTCTTATACAAACTATTTTCACTTCTATTTTTTCTAATAATACTGCCCCTTAAAGCATAGAATGTAAGAAGTGAATTTTTAATACCTCGTATAAATAATATACCTTTTTTTCAAATGGTCAATATTTTCTTATTTATAAATCAAAGGTGAAATAAAAATAGCACAACGATATGTACTTCGTGTGAACTTCCTTATAATTACGTATAATGAACATTTGATATATTATATATAAATATAATACCTCTTTAATTATTAGGATTTCAACACGACAATCCCCTTATCTACAAGAAACCATCTAAAATGAAAAATAAGGAGTTGCGTAATGATGAAGCTATCTCCCGTTATTTCAAAAAATTTAGTTGCTGTTGGCTATAATCCTTTTTCTATGATTTTACGTATTCAACTAAAGAATGGTATGTATGATTTCTTTAACGTGCCAGAAAGCATTTACACCGGTTTATTAAACGCACACTCTAAAAGTTATTATCATAATACTTATATTAAAAATTCTTACCGCTATACTAAAATTTAAACTTGATTGGCATACAAAAAAGAAAGGCGAATCAAATCCCCTTTCTTTTTTGTATGTTAATCGCAATTTACCTTCTATTTCTTTTATTAATTTCATCGTACGCCTGAACTTGTCTTTTAAGTCGCCTGTCGGCTTTTTTATCATGTACGACAAGAACTGCGTGTATCGCTCCTGGAACCCAAAAAATTAAGGTTAAAATGAAATTAATAATCGCTTGAAACGGCTTTCCGCAAAATAAAACAGCTACCGGCGGAAGTAGAATTGCTAATAAGTACATCATATCTGAAAAACTCCTTAATGTTTATTTTTCGATTCTTCCCCATCCATCTCCTACACTATCAAACCTATGAAATCATGTTATTTCTAAAAGCGTATATAAGAACTCATCATTACAAAAATCACATATAATAGTATAACTAAATGAGGAACCTCTCAATAACGTTAACAAGCTATTTTCACCTGTTCGTTTATATGTATATTCTACGCCTATATGAAAAAGCCTACAAAAAGAATTAACACATCCATCTTGTCCTACTTCTAAAATTGAAATACTCCAAACTTCATTGAAATGAGTATTTCATCACCTTTTCTTAGATTCCAATCGTTGTTCCTCTACTATTTCGGTTAATCCAATTGCTGAAATTACAGTACCTATTGCCTGTATCCAAATACCTATTAGCCCTATTATGCGTTGATCTTCTTTATCTATATTACTATCTTCATTTCCCTCTTCTTCTTTTGATATATTGTGAATACCTTCATATGCTTGTAATCCTGCACCTAAACTTTGCATTGAATTCCCTAATACAATAATCCACTGTATTCCATTTTTCTCATTCAATGCTACTTCTACTCCTAAAAAAGCTCCAATTGATTGCAAACTATTACCAGTAATTATAAGGAAATCATTTTCTTTCATTTGTTCATTTAGATTTAAATATGTTCCTATTACATTAGAAATATTACCTAAAGCTAATAACTCAATCCCCGTTTTCGCTAGCGCTTTATTTTTATTATCTATAGTTACCTCTTGCTTCTCACATTTATCTTCATCTTTCGCATCATTAGTTGCTATAATTTGTAATATATATCCGAGAGCTTGTAATGAACTCCCTACAATAACGAGATCCGACTCAATCTTTTCTTCCCCTGCAAACCCTCTAGTTGTTCCAATTGCTGCTATAAGATTTCCTCCTACTTGAAACCAGGCACCTGTCAATTCTAAATCGCGTAGGTTCATTTCCCATCACCTATATTTAAATTTTCTAGTACATTCGAAATAAACAAATATCACCTTTAATTCATTATTCTATTTTTCATATGTAATTTTGTGCATCACATAATGTACTAATAATACAAAAGAGCACCTTTCAGGCGCTCTTTTTGACAAGGAGTTTCTCGATGAATGTATAATTTGCAAATGCTTCCTACATACTTCAATATATGCTTGTCCTTCAGAACTGTGAATATAACATTTAATACTTATCTGAAGATTAAATGCATACTGGACATGTCAATGACTCACCGTTTTTATCTATTGATATATTTAATATATAATGAATTGCTTTATGTGACCACATTTCAGGTGTAGGAGATTCTTTTACATATTGAGGTGCACATGAGTGAAGCATTGGAGTGCTAATACTTCCACCTGGATCTAAAGCAACTACTGCCATACCATTTGGCAGTTCCATTGCCATTGACTGCGTGATACCTTCAACAGCAAACTTCGAAGCACAATATGGCGCAAGTTCAGCCTCGCCTTCTCTTCCCCAACTAGAGCTCATATTAATAATAATTCCTTCTTTCCTAGCTATCATCGTCGGGACGAACGCCCTAATAACATTTACTACCCCGTTCACATTTACACTCATTACACTTTCAAATTCTTGAGCCGGAACTTTCCATAGCGGTGCACTTTGATTAACAATCGATGCATTATTTATTAACATATCGGGAGCCCTATACCTATTAATAATACGACTTGCCCATTTACTAACTTGGTGATGATTTGAAACATCAATTATTTGAAAATCATGTGAAGCACCGTAATATTTATTAAGCTCTTCAATTTTATTTTTTGAGCGTCCACACCCTGCTATTTTCCATCCCAATTCATGAAACCTATCAACCATTGCACGTCCTAACCCTTGCGTTACTCCAGTAATAATTACAAGTTTCCCAATGTCGTTTCGCTCCAACTTCATCTCCTCCTTTCCATTAATATTACTCTTTTTATTCTTATTCAACATCTCACTTAAGTATCAATTCATTTCATACTTTAGAAGTATTTTTGATATTACATATTACAAACAAAAAGAGTAACCATCATAGTTACTCTTTTTGTTTGTATCGTTATTATTTTTAAATTGTATCTTCTATTCCCTACATTTCTCACATCGATAAATATAGGTTACACCTTAATGAAAGTATATTTATTTTTACGGTTCGATTTATCCAAATACTTTTCAATCCACTTTTTCAACTTAACAGAGCCCACCTCTATCAATAAATTTTCACCTAGTCTTATAACATACTTTTATTTAGATTCTCAATCTCATTTTGCAACTTTTTAAATTGCTCAAAATGCATTGTTATAGATTGAATACTATTCCTTTCAACATTTTGCTTTACTAATAAAACGCCTGTATCGTGAAAAATCGCTTCAAGTTCTTTCCTTATAGATACTTTCGTAATATATGCGGTTTTAATTGCCGATAAAATTGCTATTTCATTAAACTTTAATTTTATTTCATTAGGACAAAATGCTTTTTCGATCAATGTGACATCATTACTATAAATAAAAGCAACAAGTTTACTTGATTCTGCATCTGTTAAATCCACTGTTTTTATAACATTATCCATTACATTTTGCCTCCTTTAATTCCATATATATTAATTATTCAAATTTGTTCTTTTTAAAATTCAGCTCTTCATTAATTTTAACATACTTTTTGCTCGATTGATTAAACAAAGCTTCAAACATTTTTCTATTCCGGAATATTTGTCAAATGAACCAATTAGACTGTACCTTCATATAGTAATGCAAACAATTACTTATAAAGTAGGTGAAAATTATGCCCTCAGTTGTTGGGAATTTAGTTGTACAAAATAGTAACGGATCTTTCAACTTAGGTGATTTCTACAATGTTTCTCCAAAAGAGAATACGAAAGCTTATAACGGATCTGGCGCATCTAACGTTGGCTTCGTAGTGAACACTTTTAGTGGGGTTAGCGCGACTAATACATTTGATTCTGATCTAGCAGATCAAAACCAAGTTGGTACTGCCTAAACAGCTCTGTAATCATTTTTGTATAACATTTTTAAATTTGTCTATACTATACTCAGGCTGATACACAGCTATCGTCGATTTTTTGAGTACCAATCTTTTTCTCCCTTTCCCTGGGACTAAGCAGCTAGCTTCCATCTAGCTGCTTTTTCATTTAGTTCTTCACCTCTTCAAAAAATTAGGTTTTTACAGGTATCCTGACTCACAGCCGAATTTTGAGGTGTAAATCTAATTGCCCGCAAATAGCTAGATAAATTAAAGAAGCTAAACTTCAAAATTCAGCTTCTTTTAAGTTACATCAATTATGTCCCTTGCAGCAAATATATATGTTTTATAAAATGCATCTGTACATTTTACAATTTGTTGAATTGGATTTATATGAACCACTGTCATATAACTCGTAAGTATGTATCCTTCTTCAAAATAGGTCACTAACATCTCTTTTTCAGACAATAATGAAGTTAATAATTTGTCTGAAATGCTTTCTTTCGCTTCATTCGTTATTAGTGGCCTTTGGACTTTTAATTTCTCTCCAATAATTTTTCTCATACTTAATAATTGTTCCGACATTACTGTAAATGGAACCCACTCTCTTCCTTTTTCCTGTACCTTTACATAATTCATTTTCTTTACTCCTCAATTTTCTATATCTATCCATTCTTGAACTACCCCACTTTCACTTCGTTTAGAAGTGGGGGATTCCTAAGTAAAGAGTTCTATCGAACTCTAATTTATTAGGCTATCTCCGCAGTCCTTGCGGTTAGAAGCCTTATCGCTTCATTCTTTAGATTGATACTTGCGTTAATATCCCTATCATGATGTGTACTACAAGAAGGGCAGTCCCATTTACGTAGGTTTAGATTTTTAACGTCTTTGTTTTGATATCTACAACAAGAACATAATTGGCTTGAAGCAAATGTTTTCGATACGACAATGACTTGTTTGCCGTATCATTTTTCTTTGTATTCCAACATGGTTCGAAACTGTGACCATGATACCTCACTAATTTCACTTCTAAATACACTTTATCCATCTCTTATTTATATGTAGCGTAGCTTTCCAATTCAAAACTATTTATGAATTTGTAGAAATCTCCACTTCAAAAGAACATTCGTTCTAATTATACACGAACTAACGTTCTTTCGGAAGTGCAACATGTAAATTTTTCAAACAAAATGCAACTTTAATATATGAAGTTTATTCATACTCATTTATTACTTCCTTTTATTAATCAAATTTCTTTGCACTTCCTATCGCATCATAGAATACGTGTAGCAACAATAAAAGCGACTCCACCTAATGTGAAGTCGCTTTTATTGAACTAATTATATTTCTAATTTTACTTTTCTATCCTAACTAACGTTCTTTCTGGAATACAAATTTCAGCTATATCTCATTAACCATCCTTCAACAAAAGCACACACTTTTATTATGAACGAACTCACAAAGCTTTAGAAACTTATGATGTAAAACAATTCATTCCTCATAAGTTTCATACATATCGACAATTACTACCATTTATCCTGCTATTTGCAGGCAGTAAGATTCACACTCATTAATTTTTCACTTTCTTTATTGAATATGCTTGGGTTGCATTATAATATGTAATTCTCTCTCTGTTTCTGTTTTTTTCGGATTCCGATAATATTCCAGTTTATATTCTAATACTTCATACTCAACCATCCCAATCTTTATCCCTTTTGTTTCTTTTAATACAGCTAATAGAACGCTTATATTTTCATTAGATGATTCAAAAATTTTCCCACCGCCTTCTCTCTTAAAAATAACTTTCATATATTCTCCCCCAAATTAATTTAATAATCTAGTAAATATAAAAATATTCATCCTATTTTAATAAAGTGAAGGCTTTTACGAGCAGTTGATGTCCCACCTAATTCCCTCGCATTCGCCGAATTTTGAGGTGGGAGTCTTACTGCCCAAAAATAGCGGGATAAATAATTCATATCATCATTAAGAACATCCTTTTGTACTAAATGTTCAACATGTCACTTCCTATAAAGTTAATTTATACTCCAATAAATATGATATGTACCATTCTTTAAATTATGTCCTCAATTCAATCTCCAAGAAAATATATTTAGTTTATATTTAACAAAATTAATTAACTAAAACATTATCATTTCAACATTTTGCGAAGTAATTGCTTATTCCTTTTTATTTACACCAAAATTTTCTATTGTAATTCTTAATATTTAAATGTAATATTGTATTGTCTTACTATCTATTTATAACTCACACACACTAACGAGAAAAGGGAACTCTATATGAGTTCCCTTTTCTATTGAAAATAAAAAAACAGAAATATAGCATTATGCTAAATCTCTATTTTTCTTCTAAACCTTATTTCTCATCTAAGACTTTAAATGTATCTTTAAATTCTTTATCTGTTACTTTAATATCTGCTTCTTTCAATAGATCATTGATTACTTGTTGTTTCCATTTACCTGTCGCATCTTGCAGTCTTTGTTGTTCTAAATCTTTTCGAATCGTATCTTTTACTTCATCAAATGGTTTCAATTCTTTTTTATCCGTCACTTTTATTATATGATAACCATAAGATGTTTTTATTGGCTCACTTACTTGTCCTGCATCTAATTTATACGCAGCTTCCTCAAACTCTTTCACAGTTTGACCAGGAGCAAAACCAGCTATTTCTCCGCCCTGTTCCTTTGAACCAGTATCTTCCGAATACTGTTTTGCTAAAGCAGTAAAATCTTCACCATTATTTATTTTCTCTTTTACTTCTTTCGCAGTTTTTTCATCTTTCACTAAAATGTGACTTACCTTCATTTCAGGTTTATGGTTATCTTTCACATCTTTATCTGTGACAGTCGCTCTAATCGCTTTCTCAAGTGCAATTTCTGGCTTCATTCTCTCTTTTAATTCATCTTCATTCTTTAATCCTACTTGCTCTAAAGCCACTTTAAACTTGTCACCCATTTGTTCCTTCGCTGCTTCTACTTGTTTTTTAGCTTCTTCATCTGAAACTTTATATTTATCTAGCAATGCCTTATTTAACATCATTTGAGATAAAGTACTTTTTCCATATGTTTGCCTTAATTCTTTACTTAACTCTTTCTCTGTCACGTTTCCTACTTTTGATGTTGCAACATTTTCTGAGGAACCACACGCAGACAATGTTAGCGCCACACATGCAATAATAGTTCCCATAAATAGCTTTTTCTTTTTCAATTCAAATACCTCACTTTGATAAATGTATATTAGGAACTATACAGCGCTATTGTGAAATCAATGTGTTTTCTGCAAGTATTTCTCTTCATGCCAGAGACAAGCTTTATTAAATAAAAAAGCCGGCATAAAGCCGACTTTTTTATTTAATCTGCACATGTTCTTCTTTGATCCATTTGTTCCCACCTATATCTATATATCCATCTTGACGATTCCAAATACGATAAGGGACCTTCCCATCGACCGCACCTGTATCATTCCCGTTTGGCCCATCGTACGTTCTAATTTCATATCCAGGTGTATACTTTGAATATGCATAAAACCATTGTACATTAAAATGTTCTAACTTAGCCCACTGTTGTTCACCCCCTAAACAAATCATATCTTTTTCGCCACCTCCCCAATAACCTTTATAGATTAAATATGGGATTTTTTTCGTAAGTCTTCCTATAAATTGCGGATTCGCAGGATTTTCATATAAATTAATGCCGTATCCATCATCATATTTTGAAACTGCAATACCAATTCCATTTGGTTGCTTACTGTCTCCAATACTAGATTGATTTGTTCGATTTGAACCTATAAACCAAGAAAGATTTTTATTCCCAATTAATTGATTCAAATCACATTTTCCAATACCAGGAACATTTCCTGAATCAGTATATTGCCAAATATCACAAGGATATGCTGGTTTATTCCCTCCATAACGAGGAATCCAAATAAAATCAGCATCAATATTGCGAGCTCCAAATGATACATACGTGTGATGTCCTACATATAAACCAATTTTTTTTGCACCTAACCGGCGTAATTCATCAATAAATGCTTGAGTCCCGCCTTGCATATCTACCATTGTTTGAACTTCTACATCTGCCACCCAAAATTTAGCGTTTTTATCGCCACGATTCCAAAAATCTTGCGCTTCTTTTTTTGCATCTGAAATAGATATAAAACGGCAAAATGCATAATTTCCAAATGGAATACTACGTTTCTTCATTTCTTTCACATAACCTTGATACATAAAATCGACCGTATTCGAACCATCTTGAACTCTAGCAATAACTAAATCTAGTTGAGACGCTGCAATATCCCAATTAATATTTCCATTCCATTTCGAAATATCTACAATATAACCCATTACTAATCAACTCCTTTTTATTATCCTATTCAAAGCTTGTATTATTGCTAGACCCATATGCCTAATAGCAAGCTTCTATAAGACAAATAAATATATTTTCATCATTTTTTAAAACTAAATAATTTCTTTTTATCCATAATACTCAAGTTCTTCTTTTTTGCATTTGCAAACGATAGACTTGCGTTTATTTCATACTAAATATCGGGATAAAACTATAAATAATGTGCATACTATATGTAAGCTATTTTAGCTTATACTCATGACTGACCTCCAATATTTTTCAATCTCCCTGTAAAAAGACAGCTAAATAATAAAAGCTGCCTTTTTATTATTTCCTTTATGTACAAGAAAAAGACATTTTCGATTCAGGAAAATGTCTTTTCACATTTTAATAATACAATTTTGGTGTTATATCCTTATTTTCTATATTCCCTTCAATTACAAATCGTAAATCATCATTGCTTGTAACGCAGCTTGTAGAAAATAAAATAGGGATATCGCACACAACGTCGTTCATTACATCATGAAATACATTGGCAGCAACACCTGTAAACGTTTGGCAAAGGTTTGAGATATCATCGTTAAAAAATTGAATAACTTTCGCAGCAAAAACTGGAAAAATAACATTCGCTCCAC
>NZ_JAEKEU010000020.1:0-46491 GCF_016650935.1 Bacillus sp. TH25
ACCTTATATAGTTTTCTTTTATTAACACTTGAAGACTTATTGAGGTACGGTTCTGATTTTAATTTTTTTTATTTTTAAGCGACTAATTTCCGAATGATGGGCCATCCACAGTTTTATATCTAATAAAGAAAGAATTATGTCTGTTTCAAGTGACATTTTGCTTACCTCCTTCTCTCTTATGGGTTATGTAGATAATATATCTCTTGAATCTGAAGCCTTTAGAACACATAATGGATACCCTAAAAAATAGACTTTATTTTATCTTTATCTTATCTTTACCTTATCTTTAAATTTTTCTATTAAACTTAGCATTTAGAAAAAAATTTTCGAATCTAAAAAAAGCTGGGAAATAGAGAATTATTGAATTTTTTTAATAACCAGCCACCATTGAAAATAGGGTTTCTTGTAAAAGGAGGAGTAATATTTGAAGAATAAGAGAAAAATACAAACTATTATATTATTCTTTATTAGTATTTTAGGGTTAGGAACAATAATCGGGATACTATATTTTAATGACAAAACCAATACTCAAAAAAATAAAGCGTTTGCTACCGAGGAACGTTTATTGCAATATGAGCCCATCATGAAAACAGAATTAGAAAAATATAATTTGGGAGAAAAAACAGCAATTTTACTAGGAATTATGTACCACGAGAGTAGGGGTGAGGGCAACGACCCTATGCAATCTTCCGAATCACTTGGATTAAAGCCAAATGAAATCCAAGAGATAAACTTGAGCATTAAACAAGGGGTAAAGCACTTTGTTCAAATGTATAGATATGGGGAAGAAAAAGGTGTTAGTATGGATACAATTATTCAAAGCTATAATATGGGGCCAGGCTATATTGATTTTATTGCCAATCAAGAAGCTAAACAACACTCGGAAGATACAGCTAAACAGTTTTCTAAGTTGAAAGTTGATCAGAATCCAGCTACATACACTTGTGGTGGAAATAAACAAAATTTTAGATATCCATATTGTTACGGTGATTTCACATATACAACAAAAGTGAATGAAAAAGCAAAACTGATTGAAGAACGCCTCCAAAAAAATTAAAATTGTATATATTTGTTTGAAGGAGTTTTCCATTTACTTTTATATGGTTTTTCATCAACTTTTATCCCCTCTTACCATCTAAATGTATATATACAACTATCGTATCATATTTCAATTTAAATACGGATCTAGTTACATATTCCGCAAGAAATCTATCCAGAATATAAATAAAATCACCCTTTTACATGAAATAGTATCCACTTAGCGAATTCATTAGGCATAAAAATAAATGTAGATTTAATAAAAAGAGAGCACCCTCGCTATTGGTGCTCTCAATGTGAATTGGGGTTTATCCTGAGCATTGAATAGGACACGAAGAACTCGTCCTGTTACATAATATTATGCTTGTCCATATTATAATGTGCAATAAAAAAAGCACCCTCGCCCAGGCGCCAAGAGATACATATACGTTGAGGTAACTAACACGTTAGAAAAGGCCCTTCCATATCATTATATGATTATCAATTATCTTTATACCTAGCAGACTCATTAAATACGTTTAATGTATCATTTCTATTAGTTTAACCATGCCTAATGCCATCCAATTCATGGTTAGTATTCTAAATAGACCAACGATGTATTATAATCCTTTATATACCCAAGGAGGTTTACCATGCTTAATTTTCATAAAACATTCCCCATCTTAGGATTCTTTTGGTTTTTATATAGTTTTATCGGCATCATCTTTTTATTACTATTCCTTAGCGTGTAGTAACAACGCGTATAAATATATGTTTAATGTGTGATTTCTATTATCGGCTTTGTTAACTAACACTTAAATTATTTTAACAGCCTTTTGTTTAATTCCCTCAAAGCTGTTTTGTTACTATCCCATTTTAAAAGCGTTACGGCTTCCTCAAAGCACAACCATTTATACTTGAAGTGTTCTTTAGATAATTTAATATTTTTTGTAGGAACTTTAACTCCAAAAGAAAATTCTTTTATTACATAAACATCTTCTCCCCAAAGAAATTCACCAACTACATCCTCTACTGGTAGTGAAGACACAGAATCTAGTTTTATATATGGACATTCTCTTATAATACCAGCCTCTTCAAATGCTTCCCGTTTTGCTGATTCAATAGGAGTCTCACCATCTTCTCCACCACCAGCTATTCCTTGCCAATAACCATAATCACTTCGATTAAAAATGGTATATTGAATGGAATCATCAGTTTTTATATAAGGAAATATCAATACTTGATACGGCGCTCTCATTGCTTAACCTCCTCTCGAAAAAATATGAGCAATTTATTCACTAACTTGCTATTTTAGTAAATAAAGAACCAACATCAAAATTCTACATTAATAATGCAGGTTTATGGTATTGGCTCTCCATTTTTCAAGAATTTTATTTTTCATAAATAGGTTTACTCTTAACGTGATAAAAACCTGCTTATTTCTTATTTAATTTGCTTAGCGTGTTTTTTTTCGAAATGCTGGCGGTATCACATGTTGACTAACCAGTCCAAATAGTCCCTAAAACGGTCGTTTAAGGAACTTTATTTATATCTATCAAAACTGACTGAAATATGTTTAAAATTCAGTTCAAAAACTCATTACCAAAAACAAAGTTTTATATCAAACATCAAATACCGTTTATGGAACACTCTTAATGTACGGAAAACCAAGTTTTTTAAATAAAAAATTCCTTAGCGTACGAAATTCACGTTATGTTGGCGGGACCCCATCGCCATCAAGCTAATAAAAAGAAATGCCCCCTAGAATGAAAAAACGCCATCCTTTCCTATGATTATACAGAAAGAATAACGTATTTTTTCATTTTAGGGGAACAATTAATCTCTTAAGTTGATGAGCATGCAGCAAGCTCCTTTAAAGCTAGTATTGTGGTACCAGGCTGCCCTCTATACTGAAAAGGTAATATCACAACTCAAACTGCTATATTTATTTCCTGTCGAATACACTCTTTTTTATTAGCACGTTTCCATAAATATATGGTGTAGAAGAATAAAATTGCAATAATAATATATGCAAAAAGCGACGAGGCTTGAACATTCCCCATAAAATTAAAGAAATTATTAAAAGCGTGGAAAGTAATGGTGATAATAATTGATTGCTTATTTACGATAAGTAAGGACAGAACAAGTCCAACTAAAAATGCATATATGATTTGTAAAATGGTATCTTCAATAGACTGCCCACCAATTAGTTGTAATAAATGGGTGATACCAAACAAAAAACTTGAAATCAAAACTGATTTTTTTATCCCCTTTGAAAACAACATTTTGAGCATAAATCCACGAAAAAAGATTTCCTCAATAAATGCAACAACAAAAAATTGCATGATAAACATAAAAAATAAGTCAGATACCGATGTTGTGTTTAATCCTTTATTACCAAGTAGTATTACTAATAGAACAAGCACTAATGGGGAATTTAATAAAATGGTATTCTTCATTGAATTATTTAACTTAATATCAAAGAAATAGAATTTCCACTTGTTCTTTATTATTAAATATATTAAAATTCCCACTGCTAAAGGAACAAGTCCAATAAATTGTAATACTGGATTGGATGGCTTAGTAATAATTTGATAGGCCCCGTTAAGCGTGTAAAAAATCATTAATAAAAATTCTAACCCAATAATTTTTAAAACAATATTTTGATTTACCTTCATCTAGAATCCTCCCCTATTTATCGATTTGAGCATTTTTCTTTTGGATTACTGCACTGTTACTATTTATAGATTAATAGTAACTTATTAATTCATCAAATAATTTACTGATATTTCAAAAAAATATAGTATAAAACACTTTATTGTCCTCATGATAAGGTAAACAAATACCTCAAACGAGAAAATTGATCTCTTCAAATTGAAAATATATAAAATTCCTTTTTGGGGGTTTTATATATTTTTTTAGTTGATGGCGATGTGGTGAGACCCCATAAAGAAAAGACACCCATATAAGAGTGTCTTTTCCAATAGTTTTTTAGCAGAAGCAACTGCATCCGATAATGATTAATAAAATAAATAATACAACAAGTAAAGCAAATCCTCCAGCAAAACCGCAGCCTTCGCCGCAACTACCACCATATCCCATAATAATATTTCCTCCTTTAGATAAGAGGGTGAAACTAGGGTTCATTCCATGTATTTTAACGGGTTCACTTTACCTTATGTTTTTACGCCTGAATTGAGCAGGTCCTAAAAAAAAGACGCCATAAGGCGTCCCCACAATTGGGTAGATAAGGTTTAGTTTTCCAATTTAAAGAAATTATGTATCACACCTTGAGAGTATATCATAATATCTGTTAAATTTAATATTCTATGCATTATTACATAAAAAAAAGACACCCTAAGGTGCCGGTGCCTTCCTCCGACTTGAACCACTTTAATTTAATAATATGTATTGGACATTTAGTAAACACGTCCTATAAAACAGAATCATTTATTTTCAACAGATTGTTAGTGTACAAATACAAGAGAATCGAGATCGTTTGTTTGGCTAGATTAAAGCAACGCAACGCCACACCACACCTATATGGTTGAGATGTGTTACGCCTTCTAATCGGAGAATCAGCTTTATAGAACGTGTCCACAATTTATATTTTACTACATGTAATATTTATTTTATGTAATTTTTACAAATATGTATAATTACATAAAATTTACGAGAAAAAGAGAGTATACTTTGATATTGTGTAATAAAGATAAGGCCCACCTACGGAAATAGGTGGGTTTTTTGTTGGGCATTACTATCTCATTGCACAAAAGGGAATTTGCATTAAAATAATATCATATTCTTAGAGTTCTTATATTGAGAAAAAAGACACCCTTATGAGTACCCCTTTTTTTAGTAACCGAATCCGCCGCTACCGCCGCCCCAACAACTACATCCTATAATAATTAACAGGATGAATAGAACGATCAGTAAAGCAAATCCGCCACCTAACTGTCTACGCTTAAAGACTAAAGTTACCTTTAGCCCTCCAAGACTCGCTACGAGCGAATGGCTAGTTCTTACTCGACGAGAATCCCACCCGTTATATGATACGACCTAGGCTCGGCCGCACACCTGCCTCGTTAGTTAATATGAGAATGAAACCCAATGTCTTTCAGGCGAAAGTATAATCTTGGTTTGGAAATATACAACTGTTTGGACATAAAAAAGACCATCGAAATGATGGTCTTGCAAACTGTAGACAAATGCATAAAATAACGAATGAACCCTTCTCTGAACACTTACTTTACTTCTCTCATAAATAGTCTAACGTTTTCAGCGATTTCTTTGAATTTGGTATGGTGTAAATAATGTGATCCATCCATGGTTACTACTTTTCCATGTACCGAGTCCTTGATCTGCCCTTCATGCAGAGGTATCCATCCTGCTACATCTTCATTATTCGCTTGTACAAAGAGAAGAAGTGGAAGATATTTAGGGAAGATTAAACCTTGAGCCCCTTTAAAATTAGACGAAATATGATCCATCTCATTCAAGGTTGTGTCATTATACATGTTTTTATTCGAAATCATTTTCATTTGCTCTACGGTTTTTTCATCAAATGCCAGTCCAGCATAGGGGTCAGCACTGATTTTCATAGCCAATCTTAAGAGACCTGATTTTTTGAGATATGCAAACGTTTTTAATGGGAAATTAATATCCATACCCGGTTGTGTTGCAACACTGCTATCGATTCCGACAAATGCAGTCACCTCGTTTGGATATTTGTTCACATAATCAATTCCATAAATGCCTGTAATGGAGTGGCCCATGAGCATGTATCTGTTAATATTAAGCTGCTGTAGAGCTTCATGAACTTCACTTACCATATTCTCCGTGGTTCGCTCTTTTACAGTTTCATCACTTAATCCATAACCGAAAGGCTCTACCGCAACAACTTTGTAAAATGGAGATAATTCATCGATAAGAAGCTTAAAATCAAGCCCTGGAGTAGCTGTTCCATAACCAGGCAGGAGCACGATCGTTTCCTCGCCCTCGCCTTGAATTAACACATTCATGTTTTTCCCGTCTACAGATACGTGCTGCCCGTAGGGCACTATTCGTTTTTGCTCCGAATGACTACTCATCACATTTACGATATAAACAATACCTAAAAAAAGTACAATGGCTAGAACGATTGCTCCTATGATTTTAAGTAAGATGTTTCGCACTTTCTTTATTTTCATTCCACTCAGCGTTTTCTTTTCCTCTTGTTGTGTCACTGTCATCTTCTCCTGTCCTGATCTGTTTGCCTTCCTTCATGTGCCTGTAATGAAAACTTAACCAATGAAGATGTACTCACCATGACGACAATATGAACTGAATATGAACTGCCAAAAAAAATGCTACGGCTCTATATACAAGTAAGCTTGCATATGAGTCGTAGCATAGAGAATGAATCTAACTAATCTGTTGGTGTAGTGATTGGCAAGGTGACAATGAAGGTCGTTCCTTGACCAAGTTCACTTTTCACTCGGATGTCACCTTGATGAAGCGACACGATCTGTTTAACGATAGCGAGTCCCATACCACTTCCGTCATACTTACGACTGTGGGAACGATCGGCCTTAAAAAAACGCTCGAATATACGCTTCTGGTCGTCAAGGTGAATACCAATACCAGTGTCGGATATTAGGATTGTCACGTTTTTGATATCTTGTTTGATGCTTACGTTAATCACGCCGGTATCCTCGGAAAATTTGATGCTATTTCTGAGGATATTCGTCCATACCTGATTTAACAGGTCATGATCAGCCGTTACTTTAACTGTCTGTAAATCAAGCTCGAAATGTATATCGCGAGCAGACCATTGTGGCTGGAGCGCCACGATTATCCGTCGGATTTGTTCATCGAGGCTGAGCGTGACGAGCCGCAGTTGCTTTGACTGCGATTCAAGAAAACTCAGCTTTAGCAGGTTATCGCTCATTTTGGACATCCTTTTCGCTTCAGCGATGATAATATCAAGATAACGGCTTCGTTCGTATTCTGAAAGGTCAACTTGCTTAAGCACTAGAGCATAACCGGATATCGAAGTGAGCGGAGACTGAACCTCGTGCGACACGTTCGTTACGAATTCCCTGCGCATCTGCTCAAGTTGCTGCAGATCATGCATCATTTCTTCGAAGCTGCGAGCCAAAGTACCCAGCTCACTCGTTTGCTTAATATTCAACTTGACGTTGAAATCTCCAGATGCTATCCGCCTGGTCGCTTTTGTCAGCTTTTTTATCGGTCTTACCAGGAATACTGAGGCAACTAGAATCAATAAGCTTCCTGCAATCAACGAACATGTTGCAAAGACCAATGCCCACTTTGTGACAAAAGAGGCTGAAGGAGGGGCGAGCGCTTCCAAAAATATCGCTTTCGTTCCCATTTCCGTTTTCAACGGCAACCCTAAGAGGACCGTGGCAATACCATTAGGAGTGTCCTGAACAACACCTCCATCTAATACTTTCTTTAGTTGCTCCATCGTCACAGGCGCAGGTTTGTGTCCGTGAAGTTTACCGTAAGACTTGAACTGACCCGTTGCTTCGTAAATTCGAATATAATAAGAATCGAGCTGCTTCATTTCACTTACGAACAAGTCCGCTTCACGTAACGGAAAGGTCTTGTAAATTCGGACGATGTCTTGGCCAAAGTTACGTGAGTTGATTTGAGCGTTTTCGTTCAATTTATCTTCGAATATCCAAGTTGACACCAAAAAAGAAATGATCGTGCCCCCGATGATGGAGACTAAAAATGTCAGGACAACACGTATATATAAGGATCTGATCATTCATAAACCTCAAGCCGATACCCAAGCCCGCGCACCGTTTCGATCCGAAAATCGGGTGTTGTCGCGAACCGTTCACGCAGCCGTTTAATATGTACGTCTACCGTTCGATCATCTCCGGCGTAATCGATACCCCAAATCTGATCGATCAACTGCACACGCGTATAGACTTGTCCGGGTGTTCCAGCGAGCTTATACAGCAATTCGAACTCCTTTAGCGGCAACGTAAGCGACTCCGTCCCGTTCATCACCTTATAGGTCTGTCGATCAAGGATGACGTTCCCGAAATGGATCTTCTGCGTGGAGCCAATCTTGTATCGTTTGAGTAGTGCCCTAACACGAACCGTCAACTCTAACGGATCGAATGGTTTGGTTAAATAATCGTCCGTCCCAAGTTCGAAACCTTTCACTTTCTCCCATGTTTCTCCTCTCGCAGTCAGCATCAGTAAAGGTAGATCAGGATTGGCTCTTCGGAGCTCCTTGCTTAACGTCCAACCATCCATAATCGGCATCATAATGTCAAGTACGACAAGATCGACATTCGTTGAGATGTAGACGGCCAGTGCTTCCTTGCCGTCCGCTGCTTCAGCTGTTGCGAATCCGTCGTTGCGTAGAAATAAACAGACGAGTTCGCGAATGTTCGCATCGTCGTCAGCAACTAGTATAGTAGGCATCGGTTCCCTCTTTTCCCTGTTTTCCACCGCATTATTTCAAGCAATCATTATACTATAAATTAACACGTATGTTGATTAACCAAAGTAATACAGTTTCTTGATTTATCGACCTGTAGAATTCAAGTGTTTCTTTCAAACTAATTTGTCACTCAATTGACAAGGCTTCACAAAGAAACAGGCGTGTGAAACCTGCAAATGACAAGCGTTTATTTTGTCTTTTGGCCTTGTGCACGAAGAAATTTCAGCAAAGCATAGGCAATTATAGCTGTGAATAACTGATTGAACAACGCATTGGATGTTGTGCCAAACAATACGGGAACGTTCAAATTCAGCTAAATCCAGCGGAAAAATGATTCAATTGCCCAGCGCTATTTGTACATGGCGGCGATTCCTTCGGACAGATAGATTGGTAGAACGCATATTCCCCAAACTACTCCAGTAATTACACCATCTGAAATAACACGTCCCATACCCACTAATTATTTTTCATCAAATGCGTAAATGGCGTATCAACTTTGATTGCACATTCGTTCCAAATCATTACTTGTTAATTTAAGTGAATTCCACCATAAAGATTCATATAGGTTTAGTAATTAGTCAAAGTTATTAGGGTGTTCTGTCGTATAATTTATATATTATCATATAATTACCTCCTGATTTTTGTATATTATAGTTCTACATCAACACATAATATATAACTTTTTCTCATTTCTTCTTGAACTAATCTGCTCCGTTCAAGAAGAACCCTATCAGTTTAAATAACTCAGATTTTGGCAAAATTAAATTGATTCAAATGATACCCACCTTTTAGTAATCTCAGAAAATTTCTTAGTCGCGAGTGAGGTTGGTTTTCTTATAGCTAATCCAATAGTTCGATAGCTATCACTTTCAAGTGGAATGGCTGCAAAAGAAATTTTTGATGTCGGTATAATCATTTCTGGCAATATACTAATTCCTAGATTATTCTCCACCATGGAGATCACTGAGTATTCATTCATATTTTCGAATCGAATATTGGGGCTAACTTTATTCTCCCTAAATATTTTTTGAATATCATCATAACACTGATATGTTGGCATAATAAAAGGTACATTTTCTATTTGTTGCATTGATACTTGGTTTTCCTTACATAATGGGGATTGGTTAGATACAACACATAAAAGTCGATCCCTCTTCAATTGTACGATTTCAAAGGATTTTTCAAAGGATTCAAAGTAAGTATCATTATTAATAAATCCACAATCTAATCTCCCGTTTTGTAACCAATTCTCAACCTCAGCATAGTTTCCTTCCAGTAATTCGATTTCAATATTTGGAAACTTTTCCTCCATTTTTTTAAGAATACCAGGAATCCAGTTTTTAGAAATACTAGAAAAAACCCCCACTCTTACTGTTCCTTTTTGGAACCCATTGATAGCGGCTACTTCCTGCTTCAGCATGTTGTTATAGTATAAAATTTTCCGAACGGTAATTAAAAGCTCCTCTGCATTTTTGGTCAATGTTAAAGTAGAGTGATTACGAATAAATAAAGGAAAGGACAACTCTTTTTCCAAACTGCTAATTGCATGACTTACAGCAGATTGGGTGAAACCTAACACTTCTGCAGCTTTTGTAAAACTATTGAGTTCTGCCACTTTGTTAAATATTTCATATTTTGTTAAAGTCACTATGGTCCTCCTCATGAATTTTATTCATGTCTCCATTATATTTCTTCGTTTTATTTAATGCCATTACCAACATACAATAAGTGCATGCTCTATTATATGACCCTTGACAAGGGATGTATTTTTTATGGAAGGATGAAGTGAAATGCAAAAAATTTTAGTTACAGGTGCTGCAGGTAAGATTGGCCAAGATGTTACAAGATTCCTAGATAAGCAAGGGAATTACCAGTTACGGCTAGCAGATATTAACTTATCTGCTTTAGAAACTTTTAAAGATACAAATCACGAAATCATATATTTAGATGTTTCTGATTTAGCTGCTTGTCAAGAATTTACGAAAGGTATAGATATAGTTATACACTTGGCAGGTAATCCTTCGCCAAATGCTGATTTTTATGGCTCCTTATTAGAAAATCATATAAAGGGAACCTATAATATTTTTAGAGCTGCTAGCGATAATAATGTATCCAAAGTGATAGTTGCTTCCAGTGCTCAAACAATTGAAGGCTATCCTTTGGATTATCAACCACATGCTTATTCACCCACGAGACCCAAAAATATGTACGGGGTAAGTAAGTGTTTTGCAGAGGCTGTTGCTTCTTATTTTGCTTATGAAGAAGGGTTACAAAGTCTTGCTATTCGTATAGGTGCATATGATGATTATAATCCATATGGTAAACCACTAACAGCTAGAGATATGAGTGCATACTTAAGCCCAGAAGATTTTATGGACCTTCTCTTAAAGTCGATGACGGCAAAGAACTTACCTCCATTTTCAATTTTACATGGTGTATCTAACAACAGGTTTAAACGAATTGATATTGAAGGAACAAGAAAGTTAGTTGGTTATAGCCCAAGTTCTGATGCTTTTGTACTAAGTGGTATTAAGTTTTTTGATTCTTGATAAAGGCATATCTAGAAAAGAGATTATATTATTGTTATTTAGCTTTTATTTGTTCTATTTTCAATAGCTACAGTTTCTATAATCATAAATATTCCAATTTTCCCAGATAGAGCACACTATTCTTCTGTCTCATTTGTGGAACAACTCTATTGTCACCACTAGTTCCACAGATGTTCTTTTCCTTTTCAACATAATGGGGTAGCACCACATGCCCATCAAGCTATGGGTGCCAAGAGGATATATGTGAGTATTATTTCTTTAAATCTCTACGACTATATTAAAGATATGCATAACAAATAAACCTATTAAATAGATGTTTTTAAAAAAATTATGCAACTTTGAAATTCTGTGACAACGTACAATCATACACAACACCCAAGATATCAAAGACTGTTTTCTTCTCGTAACGGTGAGATTTTTTTCCATTTTTATCTAAAAGATAAAATAAACGCAGAAAAACTTTTAATAATTCTTGGATGTTCTTTTTTAATCCTTGGTAAAACAATAGATAATAATTTTTAATCATATAAATGGATTTGTACTCGCTCAACTCTTTCTTTTTCTTATCTAAGAGTAACTGACGCATTTTAAACATCGTCGATGAACAGAGTAAAACGCTAATGAGTTGCCCATATAAATGGCATTCTAAGCGTTCTTTCTTGATTTCTTTGCACTTGTGAATTTGAAAGAAAGATTTCCATGTTTTAAACAAAATTTCAATTTGCCAGCGTAATGAATACAAGTCATGGATATGTTCCGTTGGAACATTTTCTACAGAAAGATTCGTAATATATACGTTGATTCCACTCAACCGTTTACTTCGTTCTTTGTAGGTAATGCCTTTCTTTTTTTCTTTTTTTGCTTGTTCTTTCAACCTTTTCTCTGTTTGTTTCCTTGTTAATCGATGAATAATAACACGAGCTGGTAATTTTTGATACTGTCCAATGTATGCTTCTGAAATTTCCATTGTTTGACCAGGGAGTAATTGATTCATGAGTTCTTCCGTATCTAACTGAATATAGAGTGTCCCTTTCTTCACAGTCCCATTTTGAAAATACTCTGGCTCATCATTCTTACGATAGATTCGAGAATTTAATTTCAAACGCGAGACATAGTAAGCGCCTTTATCATGGATCTTCTGTAAGTCATGTAAGTCGAAATAACCTAAATCTCTTATATACAAGTCTTTTGGTTGAATGGTTTGTAGGCTTGCTGAACCAAAGGTTTTATCATTTTCTTTTCCTTCTCCTACATAAACGTGCAGGAACTTTCCACTCAATAGGTCATACTCCAATTGAATTTTAACTCCTGCCGTATGGCTACTTCCACCCGAACCTTGATAATGTGAAGAAAACTTATCTGGAAGCTGAAATGTTGTAGAATCTAGAATCCGAATGTGCTTAAAGGTCGTGGTATATTGATGAATTATTTCTTGTGTTGAATGAATTCTTTGAGTTAGAAGGTTAGCTAGAACTTGTTCAAGAAACTGTACTGCGGAAACATTAAATCGTTGGTTAAGCCCTTCAGGGCTTATAAGAACACCTGTAGATACTTCAAGACAGCTACATAATTGGGTGAGTGATGTACTTGCGACCTGTTGACTAAGCCATACACATAAAGCAACTAACTCCTGTGCTTGATATTTACTCTTTCGCTGAACGAATCCTTTTTCTTTGGCTAGGTGTTCTAGAACGTGGGGAGACATATGTCGTTGTAATTCTTCAGCAATTGGTTGAAGTTCGTCAAGAATTGAAAGATTCATAAAGAAACGCCATCCTTTTCTATAATTCTACAGAAAGGATAACGTCTTTTTTGCTTTATAGATAGTGCAAAACCTTAGATTTATGGCGATGTGATGTGTCTGGTGACACAAAACTGAGGACTTAAATTACTCAGGTATTTTTATATTTTATTAAAGAAAGTTTGACCATTTGTAATAAAGTTGCACCGTTTTTCTTCTTGTACTAGCGGTCAGTTTACTTCAAGAAGGAGATAAATTTGAATGTAAAGATTAAGTAAGCTTCAAATAATTCTATATTCTTCAGAAATGTACTTATTGAGTATGAATGTTCCTTTGGAATACTGGAACAATCTTACATAAAGAGTTTTCTTCCTGCCAAATTTATGCTCTAATTAAAACAAAGGGGGCAAGTAGATGAATAATGATATTAAACGATATTTAATAGGTACTTTCATATTTTCATGGACACTCTGGGGATTATTAATTGGCTTGATAAAATTGAACATTACCACACAAGGTACCCCACTAGCGATGATAGTTTTTGTTTTCGGTGGTATCATGCCAGCGATAATTGAAATCAGTCTAAAGAAAAAATATGGAACAAAAGAGGAGTTTAGAGCTTTTATCAAAAATATTGTCAATCCTAAACATCATCTTGCATGGTATATTCTGATCATTGTTCTATCTTTTATTAGCTGTTATCTTCCAACGTTATTTGGTGGAGCGACGACACAAAAGCCATTATACGTGGCATTACTTAATTTTCCAATAATGATTATTGGTGGCGGAATTGAAGAAATTGGATGGAGAGGATTCTTACAACCTGCCCTTCAGAAAAGGTTTTCGGCATTTTTTAGTACAGTAATTGTGAGTATAATATGGGCTAGTTGGCACCTTCCGTTATGGTTCATTCCAGGCACGAACCAATCTCAAAGGGATTTTCTCTCTTTTACAATTACAACATTTGCCGTATCCTTCTTACTAACTATAATTTATAATGCAACTAAAAGTATTTTTATGTGTATAATTTTTCATGCGCTTCTTAATTCTTTTTGGAGCGTATACGTGCCAAATGATAAGATTTTACCAGCCTTTGCAACTCTTATTTTCGGAATTTTCGTTTTTATAGTGTATAAATTAGTAATAAAAAGAAAAAGCATCTTATTAATCAGGTAACAAAGATAAAACAAAGAGACTTATTAATATATTTTTTTAATAGGCATTAAATTAATCAATAAGAACACGACACAAACTTAATTAAAATATTATATACAATAAAAGTCCCCAAGTTTGAGTCACCAAACATGATGGTACCCCGTATAGCCGTTTAATAATTATTTCTGTTACCTATACACTTACAGAGTCTTCGTTATCAGTAGTCAACGGTGTATAAAATTTTCGTTATGGGGGTAATTAAAAATCTTAGGTTGATGGCGATGGGGTAGCACCATCAAAACGCGAATTTCGTACGCTAAGCAAAATTTCATAAGAAAAAGCCGATTTCCGGTACTCTAAGAGAATAATTGGCTTTTTACTGTTAAGTTGTTTGTAGTGATCGTAGGGAGTCTATTGATGCAATTTCTTTTATACTAAATCGGTATTTTCCTAGAATATTAATGTGTTCCCATTCTAATGGAGAAATATATTTCAATAATTCTTCATTAAGATGGGAATTACATAACTCAACTTTCGCACCTATAAAATAAGCGGGGAGATTTAGCTATATTGAATTTAGAGTCTATCAATTGTGTACTGTACAACTTGAGTAAAATGAAAAACACCTCAATCCTTGGTATAGTGAGATTACCTAGAAATCACTACCACAGAAGAGGTGCCTTAACTACAATAGCTCAAAATAACCAATATCATCAACTACCAAAAGAACTTAATTCTATTTTTTCCGAGCTTGAAATGAAGATCCAGCTAAGGATGCAGTCTATCGCTTCTTATAAACGGTGCCAATGTTCAATTGGCACCCTTTCCTGCTGCTGTTTAGTATGAATGCGATTAAAAAAGTAACTCGACTTACGAAAAAAACGCTCCAAAGTGTTGATTGTGCTTATCATCGTAACCCCAGTAAAAAGTTGAATTGCTAGCACACTATTTTGAAACCTTGGTTAACTATTCCAACTTTGAAGTATTTCCTGTTTTTAATCAATGAGTAAGGGACAAAATTCAAAGTATATGGTGGCACTATTTGTACTTTGTCCTGTAATCTTTGCTCATCGAATAAACCTAGAGCTATCACTCATGCCTTCAGTTGAACACCCTGATGACTGAGCTAAGATAAATTATGGATGAAGTGCCCGTGCCATCGCATCAAAATAATTCTGACTGGCACGCTGACTTACTACGGCTTCAGGCACAAATACTTCAAAACAATGGAAGCAACCGGGGTAGAGGTGAAATTCAACGTCTACTCCTGCTTGTGCAAGTCGTGTTACATATTCAATAGTTTCATCTCGAAATAAATCGAGTTGACCTACACATGTATAAGTTGGCGGTAGCCCTGCTAAGTTTTCTGCTCTCGAAGGTACGGCATAGGGAGATAGTTCGTTGGAATCTTTCTCCTTGCCCAAGTACATACTCCAAGCCGCCAAATTGTTTGCTCTATTCCATGTTGCGTGGTCTTCTGTAATCTCATAGCTTGATGGTGTTATGTTGCGGTTGTCAAGCATCGGATACAGCGGCATCTGGAATATAATAGATGGACCTCCTTTATCCCGAGCCATTAACGCAAGCGCTGCTGTTAGTCCACCGCCTCCACTTGCACCGGCGATCGCAACTCGATTCACATCAATGCCCAGCGAGTCTGCCTCATTTGTCATCCAAACCAAGCCTGCATAACAATCTTCGATAGCCGCTGGATAAGGATGTTCGGGAGCAAGTCGATAATCGACAGACACAACAACACATTTAGCAGTCTGAACAAAGCGTTCACACAAAACATCGTCCATATCGGGGTGTCCCATTACGTATCCGCCACCATGAATCCACAGCATAGCTGGAAGTTTATCAAGATTGTTCTCAACTGGTTCGTAAACTTTAACTAACATCTCGCCGGCAGCGCGAGGAATCATTCGCTTGGTCATGTGTACAAGTTCTGATTTTTCCAAATGTGGATTCGACAAGAGACTTCGACTCGACTCTAAATTCTCCTCTAATTGAAAGCCTGGAAATTGTGAGAAAGCCTGTTTTAATTCTGGTAATACTCGACTGTCAATTTTCATATAAATTCCTCCAGGTAAATAATGAGACTTGATTCAATTCTTATGGAATGATTAACGGAATAGATGTGTCTCCTGTTCTCCTTCAGCTTCCCATTTGGAAATTTCCTCTCGTACACGAGGGGCAACTTCTGTTCCAAGCAATTCTATGGCACGCATGACTTGATCATGTGGCATGGTACTTAATGGTACATACATCATAAAGCGTGTAATCCCTACATGCTTACGAAGATGTATGATTTTTTCGGCGACTGTATCTGGATCACCAACATACAACGCCCCTTCAAAACTTCGTGCAGCATCAAAGCTGGAACGATCATAATAAGGCCACCCCCGCTCTTTACCAAGTTTATTCATGCCTGCCTGAGTGGAAGGGAAAAATGTATCTGCTGCTAATTCCGTATTCTCTCCAACAAATCCAATTGAATGAGATCCCACCTGAAGCTTTGATACATCATGACCAGCGTGAGCCGCTGCTTTCTTATATAGCTGTACAATTCGTGCAAAGTGCATTGGGCTACCACCAATAATCGCCAGCATAAGTGGTAATCCCAGAAAACCGGCACGGATAGCAGATTCCTGATTCCCACCGCTACCAACCCATATCGGTAAAGGATTTTGAACAGGTCTTGGATACACACCTAAATTATTGATTGCTGGTCGATGTCCGCCTTCCCAAGTCACTTTTTCGGACTGACGTATTTTGAGCAGTAGGTCCAAATGTTCTTCAAACAGTTCTTCATAGTCCTTCAAGTTATAGCCAAACAATGGAAAAGATTCGATAAAGGAACCACGACCCGCCATAATCTCTGCGCGTCCATTTGAAATGCCATCCAGTGTAGAAAAATCCTGAAAAACGCGCACAGGATCAGCTGAAGAAAGCACAGTTACTGCACTCGCGAGCCGTATCTTTTTCGTTTGTGGTGCCGCCGCTGATAGAACCATCGCTGGAGAGGATGCTGCATAATCCTTCCTATGGTGCTCACCAACACCAAACACATCAAGTCCTACTTGATCAGCAAGAACGATTTCTTCAACAACTTCACGCAATCGCTGTGCGTGACTTATCACTTCACCACTATGTACATCTGGTTTCGTTTCTACAAAAGACGTAATACCTATTTCCATTTGTCATCTCTCCTAGTTCAATTAGATTTTAAGTCAAAAAAATTAATCATTTCCTTTATGGTAGTAACGTGTTTCTCATATTGACTAACACACGTTTATTTCATGAAATCTTAACTCGTCTGGTCATAGCCCAAAAAAGAAGAGCGAAAGCACTGACAGAGGCTCCGAGTAAGGAAACCCCTCCCCAGCCAAAGTGTGCGTATATTTGAGTCGAAGCAATTGAACCACCAGCACTGCCGATAGAATAAAACACCATATATCCAGCAGTAAGTCGACTCCGTGCTTCTGTATGCAATGGAAGGATCATGGTTTGATTCGTGACATGTATTGCCTGTACGGCCAAATCAAGTAGAACTATCCCTATCACTAACGCGATTAATGACTGCTCTATATAACTGATGAATAACCATGAAATCAATAATAGAGCTAAAGCAATACCTGTCGTTCGTTGTCCGTAACCTTGATCGGCCAATTTCCCTGCCCGTGCCGCAGCTAAGGCTCCAGCCACGCCTACAAGACCGAATGCGCCAATTGCACTATGAGATAGAGCAATTGGAGGTGTACTAAGTGGCAGTACTAGTGAAGTCCACAAAATGCTGAAATCAGCAAAAATCAGCATGGCTAGAACAGAGCGAACGCGTAACGTTCGTTCTTGAATAAACAAAGCAAGCACCGATCTAATCAACTGAGGGTAAGATAGCGATTTTACCTCGCGCTCAACATTGGGCAACATCTTTATAAACATAAAAACCATCAAAAGCATGAGCGCAGCAGAAAATAGATATACAGAACGCCATCCCGCAACATCTGTTAATATACCAGCAAAAGTACGTGCAAGAAGTATGCCAATAACAATCCCACTTGTTACAATGCCAACGACACGTCCTCTTTCTGTAGGGGAAGCGATGGTCGCTGCAAACGCCACGAGAGTCTGTGTCACAACTGCAAGCAGACCCACCAAAGCCATACCTGCGAAAAGTACCATGCTGGAGGAAGCAGTACCAACTATAACCAGAGCTGTTGTAGATAATAGCATCTGACCGACAATTAGACGTCGCTGGTTTAGCAAATCTCCAAGCGGTACGAGTAGCAGTAAGCCCACTCCATAAAAAATTTGTGTAACGGTAATAACAATACCAATAACGGAATGGTTAATACTAAACTCATTAGATAGTTGATCAAGCAACGGCTGTGCAAAGTAAATATTGGCAACAGACATTCCACAGGCAGTCGCAAACAATAATGCCAAAGCGTGAGACATGGATGGCTGTTGATTCAAATTAGGTTTTGTTATGGAAGATTTATGACTTATCTTAGTGTAGAGTGGATCATCTTCTATATTTGTCTCTGTTTTAAACATACCTTAACCTCCAATCACATTAGATTTTTGATCATAACGTACCGTTCAGTACAATATGATTACTGGTAAATATAACTTAGCCTTATTCATGATGTCAACGATTTTTTTTGCACTAAAGTTAATATTGCATTAAATGAATGGAGCTTGATTTGACAGGAAGAATGGCTAATTATATAATAATTACATACTGTTTGGTAATAAAAACAACAATTGTAATTACCTACACACCTATCCTAAAACAATTAATAAAATCAAAGTTTGAGGAGGAGAATTCTTAATGGCAAGAACTCGTGAATTTGATGAGGATCAAGTTTTAGATGCAGCAATGCAGTTATTTTGGGAGAAGGGATATGAGGCTACCTCATTAAGTGATCTTACTTCTAGAATGGGCATTCAACGCCCTAGTATTTATTCGACTTTTGGAGATAAGAAAGAATTGTTTGAAGCCGCACTTCGCAGGTATACAATGTCTCGGGCCTCTGATATACGAAATAGGCTTCAAAGTCACTCCTCTGTAAAAGAGGCATTTTCTATTTTCTTTGCCGATGTCGTCAATGAAGAATACGCAGGGGATCTTAGTAAAGGTTGTTTTTGTATCAATACAATGGTTGAACTAGCACCTCATGATGAGAGATTTGAAATTTTGACCAGAGAACATCAAATGTACCTCGCCGTCATTTTTCAGGAGACGATCGAACGAGGAATCCAATCAGGTGAGCTGGAATTCAACACAGATGCAAAGTCTTTGGCACAGGCACTGATTGTAGCGTTAATCGGTCTAACGGTTATGATGAAATCTCGCCCCCAACGTTCATTTGTGGACAATGTAATAGCAGCGACGCTCACATTACTTAAGTGACATAATTGTATTTAAAAGTACGAAAACCATACCTTTATAGGGATAACGTCAAATCTCCATCAAGTTACAATTTTATAGTACCCCCAGAACGAAATTTTGTGCTAACTTGTAACAAAAATGCTCATTTTTTCATTTCGGGGTAATTCTGAATTCTTAAGTTGATGGGTATGGGGAGCACCACATGCCCATCGACTCAAAATCTCATACCACCACCCTACAGTAATTTCCTTTCGTTTTATTTTATCTGAACGTAGTGTGTAGCAGACTATGAATATTATACTTATGTAAAAAAAGGCTAACAATTCAAGATTGTTAGCCTTAATCGCGCCTTTTAAAAAATAACTCAATATAACAAATGATCGATTCTTCAACTTGCACTATATTCTCCTTTTATTACAAAAAACGAACCCCGAATTGTTCCAGCAAGTTTAGACTTCTGCCTAGCAAACTTAAATTTCTCTTCTAACCCCTTTGGTATCTCCATTCCCTCAGAAAGCTTAAATCCAACGGCCCGCTTCTTTGGGTTATCCAACGTATACATAACGTTGACTGCAAGACCATCCTCGTAGAAGACGTACGCAAATTTGATATTCTCTACTTGAAAACGTGATGTTTCTAAAGGTATGGCCGCAAACTCAATATCACGTTCTTCTTTCAAAATGCGATTCACATAATCAAGAGTCTCCCCGCTTTCATTAGCTGGTACAACCGTAAATTCATGCTTGTATTTGTTCATAAAGTAACGAGCTTCATGGGCGCGTAAACCAGCAAGCGCTTCTGCTACAGGTGAAGACTCTAAGCCAGCTTTAGTTACATTTTTAAAATCAACGATACAGGACAATTCCATCTCTCCTTTTAACACTTTACTTCCTAACAACTGGAATCCATATTTCACCAAATACTAAGCCGTTTCGCTGCCCCATCTCAACTGTTGTATTTGGCCCACCAACATAGGAAAAATCTTTTACTTCTGCTAATGCTTGACCAAATGCAATGCCAGTAAGCTTATTACTTAGCTCCTCAGCTGTGTTACCTTCCCCTTTAACTACTAGGTATTCTCCCCTCGGAAACTGGATAACTCTAGATTCTTCTTGTATCGTTGCCTCTGTCATGACACCAGCGTAATACATCATCTTGTTATTCACCGCTTCACTCACAGAAAAAATGTAATCATTTGTAGCTAAAGCTTTTAAAGTGTCCAACCTTCCATCTTGTTCGACGGCCAGCCAAAAGTCTGCCTTTTCCTTGTTTATGCCCGCAAAGTCTGTATAGTGGCTCTTAAGTTCAGTTCCAATACCTAACACGATAAAGCTATCTTTTTCTTCTAAAGTATAATTTTTCATATTCAAAACCTTCCTCACTTTTAAATTAATCAAGTAATTTATCTTTTCTCTTGATGAGTTTATAATAACCTTAAATCATGTCAAAAAATGATACTGTTTAGGAGACCAACATGAAAAAAGTTGAACGGATTAATACCATCATGCGGTACATCAACAACCGCTCCCACTTTACAATTTCTGAAATCATACGAGAATTTAACATTTCTCGGTCAACAGCTATTAGAGACATTAGAGAAATTGAAGCTATGGGAATGCCACTTGTCGCTGAAGTTGGGAGGGCTGGGGGATATTTTGTTATGCATAACTCTATCCTGCCCGTTGTTCGCTTTACTGATAATGAGGTCAAAGCTCTTTTTATTGCCTTTATGGCCACAAGAAATCAACAACTTCCCTATCTAAAGAGTCGTCAGTCTTTAGCCGAAAAACTACTAGGACTCATCTCAGAAATCCAGCAGGATGACCTTGTTCTTTTAAATCAACTCTTGCTTTTTGAAGGGACTAACCCTCATAATCCTGACCTACTTGAGCTTTCTGACCTCCCCCATCCTATGTTAGAAAAACTCATCCAAATCCTTCTTTTGGATAGCCATTTATTGATTACCGTAAAAGAAGAGGAGGAAACCAAGTCTTATCCAATTTATCTACTACACCTTTATCAAGAAAAAAGCCATTGGATAATTGAAGGCTTTGACATAAAAGAAGAAAACAAGAAGATGTTTCTTGTCGATCATCTCATTAATGTCGAACCCTATACGACGAAAAATAGATTAAGTAAGAAAAAAATTTCAGAAAAACTAAGTAAGAAGGACGAAGCAATCAACCTTGTACTTGAACTCGGTCCAAAAGCGATTACCCAGTTCAAAAAATACCATCCTATAAAAATTTCTATTTCCTATACAAATCCTTACCAATCCACAGCCATTCTAAAGACTTTTATCAATGTTAACGATCTCGATGAATTAACAGAGATAACAAATTGGCTACTTTTCCTAGGTAAAGATATCAAAATTAGGGAAGTGCCTGAAGAAGTGTTAGAAGGTTTAAAAGAGAGATTATGTTTATACTGCCCATAAGCAGTGACCCGTTACACCTAAAATAATATTGAGTTTGACTAGATGCCAGTTACCCCTATTTTCAAGCAAATAGAGAAAATATTTTATTTACTGCCGCTGCTTTAAACGCTCTTCTAGTCATAACGCGAACAAAAAAAAGACATGAACTAATCTTTGTTCATGTCTTTTTATATTAGAGTTTAACCTTCGTTAAAATTCGAGTGTGGATTTATCTTATCCATAAGATCTTTCATTCTTTTTTCATATTCCACTATTTTTGAACTAAAACCAACAATAATGACTTAGAATAATGACTTAATACTTGCTAAAACAGTAAGTACACCTACAACAATAACAAATACATTGCTCATTTTCCCTTTGTATTTAGCTAGTACTGGTACTTTACTAATCGCATACATCGGTAATAGACATAAGATAGCAGCAACTAATGGACCGCTCAGAGAATCAATAATTCCAAGAATACTTGGATTTGTATAAGCGACAAACCAGCATGTTAATACAACAAAAGTAAGGATCATTGTCTTAATTGTTTTTTCTTCAATAACTTTCCCACGTGTTTTACCGAACTTAATAATCATGTCACGCATTACCTCAAATGCTCCTATATAATGGCCAAGGAAAGACTTTGTAATAGCCACAAAAGCAATGATTGGAGCTGCAATAGTGATTACAGGCGAATTAAGCTCATTAGCAAGATATGAAAGGATTGATAAGTTTTGCTCTTTTGCCATTTTTAAATCCTCTGGAGTCAAACTCAGTGTACTACTCCAAACGAAGAACATAACTACAACGAATGTCATGATATAACAAACTTTTTGTATTTGTGCACATTTAGCATCAGTAGCTTCTATTCCATACGTAGCCTTCTGTTTCACAACAAATGATGAAATCATAGGTGAATGATTAAATGAGAATACGATGATTGGTAGAATCATTAATATCGTTCCAAAATATCCTGTTCCTGTTGAAGCAGTAGAAACACTTGAAAAGCTAAGCATTGACGTATTCCACTGTGGAATTAAAGATATTGCGATGAAAAGTAGAGAAGCTATGAAAGGATATACGAGCATACTCATGATTTTCACAGTAATATCTTGACCAAAATTTAGTATAGCAATAAGGCCGAGCACTAATACAAGAGATAAAATGGCCCTTGGAGGCTCCGGCATGTGCAATTGATGCACGATAAAACTACTTGCGGTATTTGTAAGCGCAACCGAATACATCAATACGATTGTATAAATTGAGCCGAAATATACGATGTTAAAAATGATACTTGCCTTATTTCCGAAATACTCTCTTATTGTGCCTGTAATCCCCTCATCAGCAGAATTAGAAGTGTAAATCATTTTAGCAAGTGCCCTATGTGAGTAATACATAACTGGATATGCAAGCAATGTAATTAGTAGTAATGATAATAAACCGCCTGAACCTGCATTAATCGGTAAAAAGAGCACCCCTGCTCCAATTGCTGTTCCAAAAAGGCTCAATGCCCAGGTAGTATCTTGTTTATGCCACTTTTTAGGATCTAGATATTTCTCATTTTTCACTGCAGTATTTTCAGCTTGAAATTCTATTTTTTTTGCAGTATTCCCATTCATATAATAAATCCCCCTTGTATCCTATTCTTGCGTCTCTTTTTAGGCTTAAGAATATAGACCATTTTTGAAAAATGAATCGCTTACAAAATTCTCTATACTGTAAACGATTCCACCTAAACCTGTCTCTCTTAATTTGCGAGGCATTTATCCTCCAACCCTATACTTCGTTGATGATATTGTGTACACCAGCTAGTACGATGTCCGCTGCTACTAAACTATTTTGAAGAAATTCCCCTTCTAGTCACACACCTTTCTGCAATTAATCGTTTCAGTCTGTCCAATTTTAAAATGTTTGATATTTTCTCCGTAGGTAATCGGTTACCTCTCGACGCCCTCATTATAACGTTTATATTTGCGAGTCTAATTTTTTTTATTTTTAGAAAGACAGAATAAACAGAATTATGAATAGATAATAAATTACAATTGGCATATAGCAATTGTGTCTATTTTTTGAAGCTGTATTAGTTAGCAAAAAGGGGAAAATAATACAGATATCCTTTTTGTTAACACGTTGATTATATTGGGAACTCATTATAAAGATAGTTATATTCCCCTTTTCTGAAACATCTTATTTTAAACGTGGAAACTGTTATAATAAATAATCATTGTAGATATAAAGGAATAAATTAAGAAAACATAAAACCATCTAACCGAATATTTATAACTAATAACGAATCAATATACATTTTTCAGAAAAAAGAACTTCTCTCACTTAGTACCAGCGCACCTTCTATAATGATTGACATGTTACGCCTTTTAAAAGAATAACACCATAAGTTTCCATTTACTATATGTAATATTTATCAAGTGTAGTTTTTTCAAAATATGCATAATTGCATATTCAGAAAAAGAGAGTATCCTTTCGTATTGTGTAATAAAGATATAGCCCACCTACGGAAATAGGTGGGCTTTTCATGTATAAAAATTGCATTTATTATATGGCGATTAGAATTGCAGTCAAAATATTATCCATTCCCCTTTAACTCTCTCAGTCTGCTTTTTCTCAACGCTTGATCCTACTTACGTACCAACTGCATAACCAGTAAGAATACTAACAATTATAGCAATAACTAAGATTAATGTGATTTTAATCCACTTTTCCAAACATATATTTTATTTCAGAAGGTTTAGTTACCATAGTGCACCGAACTGATGGTGTTACCCTAACTGACGTTTAAATGCTTTACCGGCGAAGAAGTAAGCGATAACCATAATGCCAACGCACCAAGCAAGTGCAATCCAAATATCGTTGCCAACAGTCCCTTCATATAAGAGCGCACGAATCGCATTCACAATTGAAGTTACAGGCTGGTTCTCAGCGAACGCACGAACAATTTTTGGCATCGTTTCGGTAGGAACAAAGGCCGAACTAATAAAGGGCAGAAAAATTAGTGGGTACGAGTAGGCTGTCGCCCCTTCCATAGACTTCGCTGTCAACCCGGGAATGATAGCCAGCCATGTCAGCGCCAGCGTAAACATCCCAAGTATTCCAGCTACCGCAAGCCAATCCAGAATATTAGCGCTGGAACGGAAGCCCATTAAGAGCGCAACAAGGATAACCACCACGATAGTAAGCACATTAGCAACAAGTGATGTTAATACGTGAGCCCATAATACCGACGAACGCTTGATAGGCATAGTAATGAAACGTGCCATCAGCCCGCTCTTTACATCCGTAAACAACCGTACGGAAGTGTAAGCGACACCGGATGCGATAGCCATCAGCAAGATTCCCGGCAATAAATAATTGACGTAGTTATCCGTTCCTGTCTTTATGGCGCCGCCAAATACGTAGACAAACAACAGCATCATCATAATCGGCGTAATCGCTACTGTAATAATTGTATCTGGACTGCGCATAATGTTGCGCATTAAGCGCCCTAATAATACCCCTGTTTTGCTCTTCATTTACATCTCCTCCTTTTTGCCAATGATCGCAAGGAAAATTTCTTCCAATGTCGGCTGCTTCTCGATATACTCCACTTTTGTTGGCGGGAACATCTCTTTAAGTTCTGTAAGAGTACCAGTCGTAATAATTTTTCCGCCATGCAAGATAGCGATACGGTCCGCCAGTTGTTCGGCTTCCTCGAGGTACTGGGTCGTGAGCAAGATGGTTGTGCCGCCGCCGGCAAGTTCCTTGACGGTATCCCACACTTCAATCCGCGCTTCGGGGTCAAGCCCTGTCGTCGGTTCATCGAGAAAAATGACTGCTGGCGCCCCAATCAAACTCATCGCGATGTCAAGCCGGCGCTTCATCCCACCTGAATACTGGTCTGCCCTCTGGTTGGCTGCACCAGTCAGGCTAAATCTTGCAAGCAAATTATCAGCGACTTGAGCAGGACTAGAAACTCCACGCAAATTGGCAATCATTATCAAGTTTTCTCTCCCCGTGAGCATTCCGTCTAAAGCTGCAAACTGCCCTGTCAGACTAATACTTTGACGAACATGATCCGGTTGACGCTGAACGTCAAAACCACAAATACCTACTTCGCCGCCATCTTGCTTCATCAGCGTCGAGAGGATATTGACTATCGTCGTCTTGCCCGCTCCATTTGAGCCCAGCAGTGCGAAAATTTCGCCACGCTGCACTTCAAAATCTACCCCTTTTAACACTTCCTTATCTTTAAAGGATTTTTTTAATCCTTTTACAGAAATCGCTGTATTGGTCATACTTTTTTCCTCCTTAAAAAATGTTTTGTAAAGCTAGACTGCCTACACTCCTCTATTTAGTATTACTGATAATCTGTATTACTTAGTACTGATTTAAAAATATAACTGAATAGCGATGGCGGCAATTCACATTTGTAACCAGCTAATCAGTCGGTATTACCTGTTGCATTTATTTTTTTCTCAATTGCTTCATAATACTTTCATTCAAATCTTCACGATACTTGGAAACATAAGTTTTAGCATTTGCCACTAGTTCGTCAGCAAAGGATGCCACGTCCTCCCCAGTGATTTCAAGCACTTGTCTGCCTTCCGCCGCACCGGCTTCAAACAAATCGATTAGTTCATACTGTATGTGTAGCATATCCATCCCGTTACCAGCTGAGAAATTCCACATGTAGTTTTGAATTTTCTTAAACACAAACTGATAGTCCTCTGGCAGAGCTCCAACCCGTGCCATCATCATTTTGTACTCTTTTTTATCACCAATTAATTTTTTGAACATTTCCAACATATTATTTTTCCTCCTTTTTTATAAAGCAGAACAAGAAACTCCCAAAATATCGGCCGAATATTTAATCTTATGAGGCTAGTTTGACTTCAAGACGTTAATTTTTGATGATACAAAATCCCATTTTCTCCAAAATAATTCAAGCTCCTGACGGCCATCCTCATTTAGTGAATAAAACTTGCGAGGCGGCCCCATGTCTGACGGTTTCTTTTCAATATTCACAAGTTTTTTCTTCTCTAATCGCACAAGGATGGTATAGACCGTTCCTTCCACGACTTCAGTAAACCCAAGCTCATTAAGGTGGCGGGTAATCTCATAGCCATAAGTTTCACGGCGGCTAATGATTTCCAGAACACATCCTTCCAGCGAACCTTTCAGCATTTCAGTTAAATTTTCCATATTCTGATCCTCCTTTACCCCCTATTCTGTCTGACTTATATTCAGTATCACAGAGTACTAAGGCTAATTTTTACTGAATAGCTTTTGAGAAGCCTCACTATTCAGTATTACTTATTACAACTACATTGTATGACTAAGTAGATAGAATGTCAACTCGATTTTTAAATTTTTTCTTAAATCCGCTTTTGCCTATTGGATACTGAATATATTTTTAAAAACTACGCTATTCAGTATTACTCATTACCACTACATTGTATGACTATGTAGATAGAATGTCAACTCGATTTTTAAATTTTTTCTTAAATCCGCTATTATCTATTGGATACTGCCTATTTTCTTCTTAAGAAATCTCACCACATACCTATCCAGCTAAGAAAAGGAAATACCCCAAAACAAAAATTCCACATTTTTGTTTTGGGGCATTATAATATTCCGAAGTTAATGAATGTGGCTAGCTCTCCTTATTAAAAAGACGGATCATTTTTTTGTTCTTCTACTAATGCACCTGTGCATCTAATACATGAGCTTGCGAATACATACAAATTCTTTATAAAGTCAACTCTACATATAGGACATCCTTTTTGTTACGATAACATCATATTCATGTCTTCTGCTGCGGTTGTAATCAGTTTTAAACCGAATGTTTCTTGTAATACATCAAGCACACCAGGTGAAATAAATTCAGGTGCCTTTGGACCAATGCGAATATCTTGAATACCAAGACTAAATAGCCCAAGCAAAATGGCAACCGCTTTTTGTTCAAACCATGATAGGACAATACTAACTGGCAATTCATTCACTTCACATTGAAAAGCATCTGCTAAAGCGGCCGCTATTTTCACTGTCGAAATTGAGTTATTACATTGCCCTAAGTCAATATAACGTGGAATCTCCGTACCGGGAACAACACCATAATTTACATCATTAAAGCGAAATTTCCCACAGGAAGTTGTTAAAATAACCGTTTCTGGCGGAAGTGACGTTGCTAATTCACGATAGTATTCCCCGCCTTTTCCTGGTGCATCACAACCTGCGATAACAAAGAAACGCTTAATTTTCCCTTCCTTTACTGCCTCAATAATTTCTGGAGCTAATGATAATACTGTATTATGATGAAACCCTGTTACTAACTGTTCATCCGACTCCATATGTACTTCTGGAAGTTCTAGCGCTTTTTGAATCACTGGTGTAAAATCGTCATTTTCAATTTTTTGTACGCCCTCTAAGCCTGCAATATCATATGAAAAGAAGCGATCAGAGTATGATCCTTTAATTGGCATAACACAGTTCGTTGTAGCTAATATGGCACCAGTGAATTTTTCGAAAAGTCGTCGTTGATCGTACCATGCCTTACCAATGTTTCCTTTTAAATGTTTATATTTTTTCAGCTTTGGATATCCGTGTGCTGGTAACATTTCAGAATGCGTATAAATATTAATTTCTTTTCCTTCTGTTTGCTTTAATAACTCTTCTAATGCAAATAAATTATGACCAGTAACTACAATTGCCTTACCTTCTACATGGTTCTGCGTAATTTGAACAGGCTCCGGAACACCAAAGTGATTCGTATGTGCCTCATCTAATAACTCCATTACTCGTAAAGCCGATTTCCCTACTTTCATAGCCATATCAATATGTTCTTGTTCATTAAAGTTAGAATTTGTTAATGTCATATATAACGCTTCTTGAGTTGTAGCATCTACAACTGCATCTGTATACCCTAGCTGCGCAGCATGCGTACGATAAGCCGCTATTCCTTTTAATCCAAACACAATCGTATCTTGTAAACTTGCAATGGTTTCATTCTTACCGCAAACACCCATCACTTTACATCCACCTGTTGGCGTTTGTTCACATTGATAACAAAACATATCATCCCACCCTCTCCCAATCATTCGTTACAAATTAAGCATAATACCCATTGAGGAAAAGGGATGTGATATCAATCACAATAATATATATAAATTTGTGACAGTTCATATTGTCGACATAATATTTTTATTGACATCAAAAAAACATACAGAAAAATGGCCAACTTTGTTGATGCTTTCAAATAGCTAAATCATTGATTTAGAGAACTATTAGTGATATTAGCAACTAATAGGCATACCAAAACACTATTCTTTCTATCATTCAACAGAAAGAATAGCGTTTTTTCATTTTGAAGAACTATCAATTTTTTGATTAAAGATTTTATAGGAAACCTCTTTATTTACAATACATTTACACCATCTTAACATTTTTTACATTATTTATATGATATATTTATATAGAAACTACTTAAGAAATTTCATGTACATTGTTATCTTTATAATCTCTTAACTGATTGATAAGAGATTATGTTATATTTTCATACCAGGGGTGAATTAGGATGACTGAAACTTTAAAGACACTTATAATGCTTGATGTTACTTACGTTGTTATAGCAATTATGACGGTACTGGTATTTGTATACTTGGAATTAAAATCTCAGTAACTTATGCAGGCGTAATTGATAGCTTCGCATTTAAATATAGCTAGAAGAAAGCGAGGAGGAAATTGTTTCTCCTCGCTTTTATATTCCCACAGTTTCTTATTTCAACAAATCCAATGTATGTAAAAGTAATCCTCTGTCCCCTACTTCTCCATGACCAGGCACTACTAAGTTCATATTTCCATATCGTTTCAATACATTCTCAATCGATATCGACCATTCATTTACATATGCATCAGCAACATTCCCTAAATCTTTAGCTTCCGCAGATTTCACTAAACAGCCTCCAGCTAAAATGTTGTATTGCGGTAACCATACGACAATATTATCTTCTGTATGCCCTTTCCCTGGATAGAACGTTTCTACTTTTATATTTCCAAACTTCATATTCGTAATTGTTTGTAAGTCTCCAAGTGGCTCTTCATATCCATTTTTCTTTGCTAGTTCCGCAGTTAATGCTGTACTATGCGCTTTAATGCCTCTTTCTTTCAACGTTTTAATTCCGCCAATTCGATCAGCGTGCGCATGTGTAATAATAACATCCGTTACGCGCTTCTTAAATTTCTTTTCTACCATCTCTATTAATTCCTTCGTTAACTTATCATCCCAAGAAGAATCGACAAGCACTAACCCTTTAGAAGTAGTAAGAACTAGACCGTTCGAAGGAACTGCTACTCCATTAAAATAACCTAACTCCGTATGGACCCATACATTTTTGTTTAACTGAGAAATTGAAATAGTTCCCGTCTCATTTTTTATTACTTTTTTCTCTACCGTTCGTTCTGCTTGTACTGGAGATATTACACTAACAAATTGAATTGTTCCTAGTAAACTTACACATAACCCTACTTTTAATAATGTATTCTTTTTCATTTTTATCAATCCTTTCTTTCAAATTAAATGGTTATTACCTAAAATAGACAATTCAACTTAACAGTTTGTTCCATATTCACTTACATATTTTTCATGCAGTTAATAAAAAAGCGTACAAAATTCTGTACGCTTTAAAACTTAAAATTACAATTACTTTTTTAAAAATTATAACATTCATACTATAATTTATTTATAACCCTTTAACGGAGGTGCTTTTAATGACTCTCTTCGCTTCCCCATCATTATTCATACTAGCAATCATTTCATTTGCATTAGCTTATTTCATCGGAGTAAAACAATGCACTTGGCTCTTATCAGGATTCAATGAACGCCGTGTACCTGACAAAGTGAAGTTATCAAAAATAGTTGGTTTTTATAATTTAATTGCCGGTATTATCGCCACAATTGGTAGTGTCTTCACTACCCCTAATGCAAAAATCGTATTTCCTATCATTGTAATTGGACACGTCATAATAGCCGTATATATAAATACACGTATGGTTCAGTAAAAAAAGATCATCCAAATGGATGATCTTTTTCATAATTTATCGACATATTGCTTTGCTTCTAACAATGAAAATCCAAAAGCCTCTCTTACTCTCTTAATTGCTGTAACTGTTTTTCCTTCTTCCACAAGCTGGCGTAATTCTTTATTAATTTCAGGTTCTCTATCTACAATTCCCATTTCTTTCGAAATTAATTGTAATCTATCTTCCATCCTCTTTAAACGCGTATCTGTTTTCTTTTCGATTTTATTTAATTTTTCAGCGAGATACATAAATCCAAAGGCCGCTATCGGTATGACAATCCAAAATTCCAAGACTGTTCCTCCTCACTAGCATTGTTTTATTCAAGTGACTTATGTAAAATTTACCACAATACACATTTAATGTATAATAGTAATATACAACATTGTTGATAAAATGAAACTTTAATCAGTGGGGGTTTTGTTCGTCCCCCACTGATTATTAGTCCTCACCAATCGGGCGTTTACGGGCAGCCCGACTCCCACCTAACTTCTTTGCCCCAGTCGAATTTTGAGGTGGGAGTTTTACTGCCCGTTAATGCGGGATAAAACCTTTTATTTTAGGGGGACACTTTATGAAAAGATTTTTTAAGACGTTACTACAATTTGTAGTTCTTTCAATTGCACTACATTTGTTATTTGATATAGTTGGTTGGCTTGTTTTCAATGCACCAATTAAAAACAAACCAATCTTTATTTCCTTTATAACAGCCTCATGGCTTATGTACATGTACAGAGATAAATTTTTTAAAGCATTTACTTCGAATTAACTTACACTAAGAAAACACTTCATCGATAAAAGATGAAGTGTTTTCCTTTTCTCTCTATTTACTACTGTATAATAAAGTTAATATTCTGTTTTTAAAAGAAAGGAGTCACTATGAACTTAAAAAGTAACAATATCTATGAGAAAATGAACCAATATTCTGTTTCAGGGTTAAGCTTTGCCATTATACGTGACGGTAAACTTGATGAAGCTACTGCTTTCGGAACACTTGAATCTGGAACAACTAGAACTGTCACTACGAATTCCATATTCAATTCTTGTTCTATTAGCAAATTCATCACTTCAATGCTTGTACTAACGTTATCAGATCAAGGAATCGTACATTTAGATGAAGACGTAAATGATAGACTCACATCTTGGAACATCCCTACCAATCTATTTACTTCACAGAAAAAAGTCACACTGCGAAACTTATTAAGTCACCAATCTGGAATCATTGATCCTCCCAATAGTTTTGAACATTATACACTTGCACAAGGACTACCTAAAATGGATGAGCTCCTTGCTGGTAAAACATTATATTGCCCAGTACCTATAGAAGTAACTTATGCACCAGAAAGCCAATTCCACTACTCTGACGCAAATTTTTGTATTATCGAACAACTACTTGAAGATATTACTGGAAAATCGTTCAACCTTTTACTTGAAGAATTTATTTTTCAGCCACTACAAATGAAAAATAGTACACTCTTCTCTCCCGAAGACATAGATAAAACCGATGCTTTTGCTTGCGGGCATAATAAAGATGGAACTGTAACAAATGAGAAGTACCCATTTTATCCATTCGCAGCTGCTTCAGGCATTTGGACAACACCAACTGACTTATCAACTTTAGTACTCGGACTCATTCATTCCTTACAAGGAAATAGCAAACTGGAACTTTCTCAAAAAACAGTACAAGATATGATTTCTCCTCAAGGATGCACCAAATGGACTGGGTTAGGTGTTTTTCTAGAGTATTCTAATGAAGACTTACAAATTCATTCACTTGGCTGGGGTGTTGGATTTCAATGTATGATGGTATGTAATCCATACCGAGGTAATGGCGCTGTTATTATGACGAACTCGGATTTAGGTGTTCATCAAAAGGATGGGATTATTGGTGAGATTTTAAAAATGTTATCCTTATAATTAAAGAAGTAAAACAAAGAAAGAAGCTGATTCTCCCAGCTTCTTTCTTTATATAACATTTTTCACCACAATTTTAATATGTTCTGGTGCGATAATTTCCGTTATACTTTCTTGGAAATCCTCATGCAACAGTTCTTCAATATGTTCTAACTGCACTTCGACATGTGTGCATTCTAAATTATGTATGTTTAATAGTGCATAATGATCTTTCTTCTTAATTACTAAATATTGATTTTCTTCTGTTATGAGTACAGAACCTAATCGTATTCCTAGTAGACGTTGATCATCAAACTTCACAATTTTTTCCCCTTTCCAACCGCGAATGTAATTACTATACAAAAAACCTAATTTAAGGAAACTAATCTTATATAGACTATATCATACTTTACTAAAATATAAATATCATATTTTCTTTCAATAGAAATCCCCGTTTTTTTATATATTTCGATACAAAAAACTTTCTCAACAAAAAATTATAATTTTCAGTTTTTTATTCCATGAAAATCTATTATACTAAAGCTAATAAACGTTTGAAATGTTTGACCTCTCCTAATTCATGTACATATGGATGATCAGTAGCTGTTGCTACTGATCTATTTTTTGATTTCCGAAAGCAAATACACCGCATCCTTTCCTACACCACAAATAAGCGCAGAACCCCTTTGAGATTGCCACGGCAGTCCAATATAATACAATCCTCTTACTGGACTCATTCCCTTTGTATGATTAGGAAATCCATTCATACTCACTGCCTTTTCTATTTCAATCCATTTATAATCTTGAACAAAACCAGTTGACCATATAATACTTTGTGCACTATACGTGCCACCATTCTGAAACATAATATTATTTCCTAATGCACTTACCACTTTTCCCTGTAGTTTTATTGCTCCACTACGAATAAGTTCCTTACCTTCAAAACCAAAAATGGGATCCTTTCGCTTCTGAAACCACCTTCCTGTCTTTGTATGTATTTCGGCATACAATAAACCCATTTTTTCTAACCAATTAAAAATGCTTTTTCTAAAAAGATATAACGGTAAAAAGGTTAACGGATGACTTATAGCCATTGTAACTTCATGAGTTTTTGCAAGTTCTACTGCTATTTGCATGCCTGAATTCCCACCACCTACTACAAGTACTTTTCCCTTTGGAATTTGTAATGGTGATTTATATTGTGATGAATGTATTTGAAAAATATGTGATGAAAGATGTTGTGAAAATGAGGGGATGAATGGTTGCTGAAAACCACCTGATGCGATAATAACTTTTTTCGATTGTAAAATTTCTGTAGGAGTCTGTAATTCAAATATTTCTTTCTCTTTTCTTATTTTTAAAACTTGAGTCTGTAATTGTACCGGCAATTGAAAATACCTTGCATATTCTTCTAAATAAATTGCAATTTCATCTTTACATGGAAATCCATTCCCTTCTCCTTTTAATATCATACCTGGTAAACTACTATATTCCCTTGGTGTGAAGAGCTGCAAAGAATCATAGCGGTCTCTCCAAGAATCACCAATTCGGTTTCCCGCCTCAAGTAATAAGAAACTATATCCTTCCTGCTTCAAGTAGTATCCCATTGTTAATCCAGCTTGACCAGCTCCCACGATAATTATATCTTTCATTCCAATTCCTCCTTCTCACAAACACATGAATACATGTTCATGTGTTCATGCGTTTCGATAATCATAACATTTTTTTTTTTATAATTCAATATCTATCCAAAATAAAAAAGAGCAGTTCACTATAAAGTAAACTCCCCTTAATATGTATCATCTCGTTACTCATTAATATTTCAATTGTCCCCAAAGGATCTAACGGCCCATACACACTATCACCTAAATTTATTATCATTTCGAATATCTTTTAATACCACCTTTAAAGCGTGACTATTCCCATGAATATCTGAAATCATCGCTATTTTTCTCTTCATTGTAACCCCTACTTTGATAAATTATTTATAACACCTCAATTTCTAAACCCTTTCCTCATAAAATGTAATTCTATTTGAGAACGGATCAATCACAGTTAATTCAATTGTATCCCAAGGTGTTCTCTCTATATCAGGTTTTGAATACGCATAATCTTTACTTGATAAAATAGCATAATAACTTTTTAAATCCTCTATTTTCACACGAATTGCACCGCCTGGTGAAGCATCCCCATGATGTTCAGATAGATGTATTACAGTATCATTTAACGAAATTCGCATATATAATGGCATATTTTCCTCATACCGATGTTCCCAATCCAGTTTAAATCCTAAAAAATTAAAGTAAAATAACTGAGCCTTTTCAATATCAAAAATTCTAAATATAGGTGTAATCATTTATAATCCCCTCCTATTTATAAACATCCGCCGCCAATTCCCGCAAAACATCTACATTCATCACTTCAAAACAACCATTGCTTTTCTTTATAATTTCTTTATCACAAAAAACATTTAATGTACGTAATAAATGCCGATAACTCGTCCCTAGCAATTCAGCTGTTTCCGTTAAATTCCCACTAAACACAATTCGATTCCCGTGCTGAACAGCGCGTTCCCCTGCTGCTAACATGTAACTCGCAAGTCGATTTTCAAGTGGATACAGTAAATTAATTGTACTATTTTTTGAAAGTCGATTTAATTTATGGGCTAAAGAACCGCAAATACATCTCAAAAATTTCGCATCATGAAATAATTGGTTTCTCACTTTCCCTAAAGGTAGCCCAACACAATATGAGTCTGCCATAACTTGTACGTTTGAATTGATTCTTTGAGAGTGAATTAACTCTACATCTCCTAGCAACTGCAAACTGTCATAAAAACATAATAATACAGATTTCCCGTTACTTAATGTGTTAAACGCTTTCGCTTTTCCTTCAACAAAGAAATATAAATAATCTATCTCTTCGTTTTCTCTGCAAATGAACTCATTCTTTTTAAAAAATATAAGTTCCATATATGGTTTCATATCACTACTAAAAAATGAATCAATATTATTTTGTTTCATATACTCTGCTAATTTATTAGAATTACATACTTTCTTCATAGGCCCCCACCTTTACAACTCATCCCAATTGTAAACAAAATTTTCTTCTTTCACTATGACATATGTCATAGTAATACACAATTTCAGCATGATACAGTCATTACAAATATGAAATATAAAAAGGGGATATTACATTGTATAACTTTCTTTCTGTCTTTATTGGTGTGCTTATTGCCATTATGCTCCCATTGAATGGGATTTTATCTGAAATAATCGGTAATTATACAGCGAGTGTTGTCATTCATCTTGTCGGTTTAATAGCAGTTATTTTCGTTTTAATCCTTAACAAAAATAAAATCCATTTTGATAAAGGTATTCCACTTTTTTTATATAGCGCTGGGGCAATTGGAGTATTCACTGTTCTTTTTAATAATATAAGTTTCTCTGCTCTTGGTGCCTCTATTACGATTGCATTAAGCTTACTTGGTCAATCCATCGCTTCCATAGTTATTGATCATTTCGGTTTATTAGGAATGAAAGTTTCGAAGTTTGATAAGAAAAAATTAATTGGATTAGTATTCATCTCTTCTGGAATTATAGTCATGACAATTTACTAATGGAGGTAAAAAAATGTTATATATTTGTATCGCTATTTTAGCTGGTGTTTCTATCGTTGTTGCTAGAATTATTAACGCGAATTTAGCAAAGGAAATTGGAAATTGGGAAGGCACATTTTTCAATTATATTACTGGATTATTTTTCTCCATGTTATTTTTAATTTTCAGTTCAGATTCGTTGTATATTTCTAGTCATACGTTACAATCCATACCTATCGCTGTATACTTAGGCGGATTAGTAGGCGTTATCGTCATCTCATTATCAAACTATATTACTCCTAAAATATCAGCATTTTATTTAACGTTACTCATCTTTATCGGACAATTGTTTACGGGGACTATCATCGATTTCTTCCTGTCACACGAACTATCAACCGGAAAAATTATCGGTGGAATTCTCGTATTAATAGGGCTTACTTACAATTTACTCGTTGATCGCCCTATAAAAACCGTGAAGCATAACCACGTTCAACTATAATACTTTACGCTTACCTATCATATATTAATAGAAAAGCTCTTCACATGAAGCCATAGAGAGGAGAATATTCTATTAAGAAAATCATTTTACTGCTAGGTAGCGCATTGATTATTTTTGGAACCGTATGGTTTTTAAACTCTGGAAAATCTATTCAAGATCTCTATACAGCAAGTAAACCAAAGAAGAAAGCTACTATTATTTCAACTCAAAGAGACCCAGATGCACCTCCTGTTTTTTTAGGAAAACAGGAAATAAAAGATATACATGTAGAGTCGCTTAAGACAAAAAAATCTATCTTCCTTACAAAAACAGATGAATTAAAAACATTCATTAACAGTATGGATACAGCAAAAAAAGGCGATTTAACGCTAGATGAAGAAGGTTCTGATTTAGTAGATTGTAACATGTGGATTACTTTCCAAGATGGAACTTATAAACAATATTTAATTTGGATAGTAGATAACAACAGTAGTGAAGTTATGATTGCCCATCAAAACACTCCTGATGACGTAGACCTTACTTATTATCAATTAAATGAAGGTAATTCGAAAAAAGTATATAACTTATTTAAAAAGGTTATTTAATAGAAAAAGTCATGAGCTACTAGGCCCATGACTTTTTCTATTTATATATATTCAGGGAACACTTTACAGCTCTTTTCCTGCTCTATATCATGTCCAAAGAAAACAATTGGGTTCTCTTTCCTAACAACTTCTTTTAAACGTTTAATTGAAGATAAAGCTAATTCCGAATCAAATCCAGCGAACGGCACTTCATCTTCAAAATTTTCTTTCGTATACGATGCATCGATCGTTAATAACACTGGGCCAGAGTTCTCTGTCTCAATGAATAGTGACTGATGCCCCGGAGTATGTCCTGGTGTATACAATAATTGAACTCCTGGTACGACTTCATAATCCCCTTCAATGATCTTGTATTTCAAATTTGGCAAGATACATTCTTTCATATATTCTTCACTATGTTGTGCCGCCTCGTATTCAGCACGCTGCACAATAATCGGTGTATTTGTAAAAGCACCATTTCCTCCTGCATGATCAAAATGTAAGTGAGAACTAATAATATAAAGAAGGTCTTCCGGCTCATAACCAACACGTTTTAAAATATTCACGATTCTATCTTCTTCAGTCATTTTCGGTAAAATCTGTCCTTCAACAAATGTACCGTTAAAAAGGCCTTCATTATTAATCGCACTTTCTGGCATACCTGTATCTACTAAAATAGGTCCTTCTTCAGTCTCCAAAAGATAACACCAAACCGGTAAGTCTAATAATTTTCCTGGTGTTAATGTACTGTTAACAGACGAATGATCCAACATACAACGACCTGCTGGGACGAAATAAAGCTTCTTTACTGTCATTATGTATCCACCTTTACAAATAATTTAGGATAAAACAATACTATATTTCGCTTATGAGAAATAAACTCCTTCTCACCTTTCATTATTTCAACTATTATCTTTTCAATTGTTCACAACTTTTCATTCCAAATCCAGTGATACTGGAAAGCCTATGCAGAAATCCAATCCTCCTTTAAGTATATAAGATAAAAGTATCACTTTTTCTTATAATAACACTACCGTTCTCTGAAGACAGAATATATTTGATATTTTCAGAGAAATGATTGAGTCGTCGAAACCAAGACGTTAAAACGAATTTTGGACATAAAATAACCGACTACCTACATGTTTTAAAAAAGGAGTCGGCTATTTTGCTTATTTATTATTGATTTGCATGCTCTTTATATGTGATGAGCGAAAATTTTCAAGAGTAATATGCTACTTTAGTTTCCATGCTTTTTCACTGAAATACTTCCGTTATGTGTGTTTAATTTAATTTGATTTTCTCCCTTCCCAATAACGGTATTTCCATTATATTTATTCAGGATATTCGCTTTTCCATTGTCGACAGAGACATTAAATTGAACATTAGTTGGTTCTTTTTCAGTTTCAATATTAATCTTGCCATTGTGAGTCGTAAAATTGAGATTTCGATCAAGTTCATTTGTTTTAAGAGAAAGACTTCCGTTTTTAGATTGCCCTTCTAGTTCACCTTCAACATGATCTAGCATTATTCGTCCATTATTCGATTTCACATGAATATTTTGCGCCGTTATATCTTTAAAGTCCATACTTCCATTATTTGTTTCCACATTAATTTTTTGCGAATTGATCTCTCTTAATTCAACACGCCCATTGCTTGTATTGATATCAAAATGCGTTGTATTTTGTTGTTTTGCAGAAACGTAACCATTGTTATTGGAAATTTTTAATGAATCATATTGTTTTTCAGGCAGATAGACATTTAATGTTAATGGGACCAATACTTCAGAAATGTTGAAGTTGAACCAACTCTGTTGTTTTTCTTTATAAGAAATGAGAAGCGTTGAATCTTTTTCATCCGTAGCTAATGTTCTTTTTATGTTAGGATTTACTTCCCCATCTAATGTTACTTTCATGTTACTTTCTGTTGTAGGATTGATGTTAACACGCACGTTATTCGTATCGATAATGACGCTTGACACATTATTATTGTTAATGACCTTTTCTTCTGAAATTGGTACTGTGGCAATTGAACGATAAGTGAATAGACTTCCCACAATCCCAATAATGAAAATAATACCTGCAATGATTGAAAGTTTCTTTTTATTTATCATGCTTAAAACCACCTTTTACTAGTGCTATATTGAACTTTAAATAACGAACAAATCCATTCTTTGCTAGCTTCGTTAAAGATAACATAGCGATTACAATGAAATATCCAAGTCCACAAAGTGCTAAAGAAACGAAAAGGTTAAAAAGTAAGAATGTATTTGGATGCACAATGGTATCAACAATAACAAGCAGTGGTAAACACAAAAATGAGATTCCTAGAGCCCACCCCGAAAAAATCAATGCGGCTACTGCAATTGCAGGTCCAAGCACGATTACTAAATTGAAAAATCCTAATCCAATTACTGCCCAAATTGCCCGAAAAACATTTCCTGTTGTTGCACTCGCTGTTACTTTCTCAATATGATAACCTGCTAATAACTCTTTGGCGATTTGAGCTGGCGAACCTAATGAAGCTGTAATTTCTTCTTCAGTTTTTCCTTCCTCTAATCCGAAAGTAAAATGTTCTTCATAATCTTTTAAAATATCTGCACGTTCTTTTTCAGATAATCTTTTTAGAGATACGTTTAATTGTTGTAAAAATTTATCTTTCGTCATTACGTACACCTTCTTTTATTAATTGATTGACACCTTGTGAGAACTCATTCCATTCCTCCAAAAGTTGGTACAAATACGTTCTACCTTTATCCGTCAGTTTATAATACTTCCTTGAAGGCCCTTCTGAAGACTCCTGTAAATACGTTGTAAAATATTCTTCTTTAGTTAATCTACGAAGTAGAGGATAAACAGACCCTTCTGATATTTCAATTTGATTGGAAATACTTCGAACTAATTCATACCCATAACGGTCTTGCTTATCAAGTAAGACAAGAACACAAAGTTCTAAAACTCCTTTTTTAAATTGTACATTCAATATTCATTCACCCTATTCTAATTGGCATCTACTACTATTTATTGTTTAGTACTGTTTTATAATAAGTAACTACAAGTATAATATAACACTTGGTATTGTTCATTGCAAGGTACACTGGAAAAATAAGTATACCTTTCATCCGACGCTTATAAAATCAAAACGATGGCTCCTCTCCATTTAAAAAGTTCTAAATGAGGCTGAAACAAGCCTTTAACAAAATGGAAAGGACTCAACTTTTTTACATAATGACACTTTACCTACTATAATAAAAGAGAAAAAGACTCTTACTTTAATGGAGGGAATAAAAATGAAAGCAATTGGTTTACATGAATACTTACCTATTGAAGAAGAAAACAGTTTAATTGATATTGAAGTTGAAAGACCTGTTGCCACAGGAAGAGATATACTTGTAAAGATTAACGCTATTTCCGTTAATCCAGTTGATACAAAAGTTCGATCTCCGAAAGATAAAAAAGAAGATATAGCAAAAATACTTGGCTGGGATGCTAGTGGTGTTGTCGTGCAAACTGGCGATGGTTGTACGTTATTTAAAGAGGGCGATGAAGTGTTTTACGCTGGAAGTATTACAAGGCAAGGTACATACAGTGAATACCATTTAGTTGATGAAAGAATTGTTGGTAAAAAACCAAAAACGTTAAGTGATGCTGAATCTGCAGCACTTCCTTTAACAGCCATTACCGCATGGGAAGGTTTGTTTGAACGTTTAGGGATTGATTATAATAAGAAAGATGAAAATTCATTTAAAAACATTTTAATTATCGGCGGAGCTGGTGGTGTTGGCTCGATTGCTATTCAGTTAGCTAAATGGGCTGGACTAAACGTAATCGCAACTGCATCCCGCAGCGAAACCATACACTGGGTTGAAAAATTCGGTGCCGATTATATAGTTAATCATCACCAACCTTTAAAAGATCAAATATTAGAATTTGGGCTAAAAGATGTAGATTATATCTTCTGCTTAAACAATACTGATCAGCATTGGCACGCGATGGGTGACATCGTTAAACCACAAGGTAAAATTTGCTCTATCGTAGAAAATGAACACCCTCTTGAGATGGGAATTTTAAAAAGTAAAAGTGCTACATTCGTTTGGGAGTTTATGTTTACAAAAGCGATGTATGAAACTGGTGATATGAGTACACAGCACGAACTATTAAATAAAGTAAGCGAGCTATTAGATGAAGGTATTCTTCAAACTACTTTAAATGATACGTTAACACCAATTAATGCAGAAAACCTTAAAAAAGCACATGCATTACTTGAAAGTGGACGTACAATTGGAAAGATTGTATTGGAAAAATTTTAATAACAAAAGTCCGATTTCTAAATAAGAAATCGGACTTTTGTATTACCTTTATTTACTTGAAACCTCTTGATCATTTTTAACATCTAACGGAGCTCGTTTCCCTATTCCGAAAGCATAGAAACTAATTGTTACGATAGCTAAGAAAACAATACCTACAATTAGTGAAATACGTGTATCATCGTTAAACCACATTCCGATTAATACCATAATTAAAAAGGCAATTGTTAAATAGTTTGTAACAGGAGCAAATGGCATTTTGAATGGATGATCTTTCATCTCTGCTCCCTTTTCTTTTCTAAAACGAATTTGACTAATTAAAATGACAAACCATGGCACCATACCAGGAAGTACACTCGCACTATATACATATACGAATAAGTTTTTCGGTGCAATATAACTTAAAACAACACCAACCGCTAAACCGATAATTACACCAACTGTACCGAATAAAGGTACACCGTTATTAGAGATCTTCGTAAAGTATTTCGGTGCTTGTCCATTTACACCTAGTGTATAAAGCATACGTCCAGCACTATAAATACCACTGTTACAACCAGACATTGCGGCTGTAATAACAACGAAGTTAATAAGTCCCGCCGCTGCCGTAATACCAACCTTCGCAAAAGTTGCTACGAACGGACTACCAATTGAACTTAATTGATCCCAAGGATAAACAGTTACAATAACGAAAATAGCACCAATATAGAAAATTAAAATACGCCAAATTGTACTTTGAATTGCTCTAGTAAGTGTCTTCTTCGGATCTTTCGCTTCACCAGCAGTAATCCCGATTAATTCCACACCTTGATACGCCCCAACTACAAGTGATAATGCAAAGAAAAATCCTGAAAAACCACCTGTGAAGAAACCGCCGTTTGCCCAAAGATTAGATATGCCGATTGCTTCTCCTCCATTCCCAATTCCGAAGAAAATGAGGCCGAATCCGGCAATAATCATTAATAAAATCGTAACGATTTTAATCATCGCAAACCAAAATTCAAATTCACCAAATGACTTAACCGAAATTAAGTTAGCCGCACCAAGAATAACCATCGCGATAATACCAGGTATCCAAGCCGGTAAATCCGGGAACCAATATTTCATATACGCTCCAACTGCGATAATCTCTGACATCCCAACAATAACCCACTGGAACCAATTACTCCACGCTGTCATATAACCAGCTAACGGATGAATATATTTGTGACCAAATGTCGCAAATGAACCTGTGCTTGGCTCCATATACAACATTTCTCCCATGGCACGCATAATGAAGAAGATGAAAACACCTGCGATTGCATATGCAAGCATTACTGACGGACCTGTCCATTTAATCGTGCTGGCTGACCCCATAAACAAACCAACACCAATTGTTCCGCCTAAAGCAATCATTTGAATATGACGTGCTTCTAAACCTCGTTTCAATTCTTTGTTTGCCACTTCATTTCCCCCTCTTAGATGATTCATAGCCGCATTTAAAGTAAGATGGTGTCCCTAATTCCTGTTTGGCCCTGAAAATGATGAAACAAACGTCATTTTAGACTAACTTTAAAGCTATCCTAAAATCTCATTTTGCCTCTTATAAAATTTCCAAAACCCCTCATCTTCCTATTTTCTATAAAACTTAAAATTGCTCACTTCATATTAATTCATTTATCTGAAAAGTTCAATTATTTTTTCAGTAAATTATTATATATTAGTTTGATTAATTTTTAACTAAATTAACAATAAAATACATCTATTCAATATGATTCTAGTGTGAATATTATTACAATATAAATAACCGAGGAGAAAATATCCGCCTCGGTTTCATACCTCATGTACTTCAATCTTTATAGTTCATAATATAATTCCCCGCATGTTTGATTAACAAATCATGCAGGGAATTTAATATATCAGTAAAACTATAATATTACTAACTTCTCCCTCTCTTGTTTACCCAATACTTACATATAAATTTTCTCTTTCCCATCTCCTATTTTAAGAAAAATATAACTATACTTAATACAATCAACACTACACCTGAAAGCGGAAAACTCTTTTCTTCAGCTTTTATCTTTTTCTCAATAATACCTTTAATTTCTGTCCTCATATTCTCTGGACATTTCCTAAATAAAATATTAGTTGTATGTAACGGTCTATGTAATATTCGGATTTTCACAGGAGATCCTGATAAATATATATTATTTTTATTCAAAGTAAATTCTATGTCCGCTTCAGTAAGCCCTTCTTTCACTAATATATTCACTCGTCTAGAAGGCAGATTAAATACTGTATAATCATTAAAAGTTAGCCCTCTAATATCGAAATGTGAGTATACAAGAACAAAAGTTATAAACAACAAACATAGTATAAACATTGTTTTTGTTAATGAAAGTTGCTCTAATACGTAGGTAGGTGATGTCATATAAGCACAAAAGAATGTAATTAAATTACATAGATAATGATTTAAAATGAAATTTTTTCTTACAACTATAATAAGTCCGGAAATGATTAGTAGAGCGCATACTAGGTTCATTAACATAGTTTCACCCTCCCCAATAACTATAACTATACAACTTTGTTATATTTTAATATTAATTACATATTCATACCTATAGTTATGTTCATAAAATATAAAAGAGTCTCATTAAAAAATGAGACTCTTTTACGATTTCATATTTAAATCGATTTTGAAGTTTTCTTACCAAAAATAAACACCTTAGTAAACACCATCATTATAACTACAATAACAAGAAAATAAAGTGGCATCACTATTAACGAGCCCGTATGCAGCTGACTCATTCCCAAAATTGTCATCGTTACAATTACATAGTACCCTAAGCTAAATAATGCTCCAGCTGTACCAATGACATCTTGAAAATCTACTAATGCTAAACTTAAACAGTTAGGTAATGCTACCCCAATTCCTAATAGCAATATAAACATCGCTACTAAAAATCCAATCATATATATTATGTTTGGATTTGATCCAAATAAAGTAATAACAGTTAAGAGGATAGCTCCCCCTGCCATTACAAGAGAACCGATATATATAATTTTCTCTGGTTTATAAGTAGCAAGTAACCGCTTTGAAACTTTCGCTCCAATAATAGAAGCGGAAGCGACAACAATTCCTAGAAACCCGTACATACTAGGTGATAACTGAAAGTATTCAATAAAGATAAACGGCGCTTCCGCATAATAGCTAAATAAAACACCATTCGCTCCTCCAATTAATAACCCATATGTTACTACTTTCGGATTTGTAATCAACCGTTTTAATACAGAAAATACATTTATTTTACCCGTTATTGCGTCCGTTTTTGTTTCCGGAAGTGAAACGAACGTATATAACAAAATCCCAACACTCATAACAACTAAACTTAAAAATACTATTTTAAATCCAAACATTTGATCAAGAAAGCCCCCAATTAGTGGACCTATCGCTGGTGTAAAAGCAATGACTGCCGAAATTTGAGCAAACATAACATGACGTTTATGCCCCTCTACACTTTCACGAAGAATCGTTTGTGTCACAACTGAACCAGCACTTGCTCCAAATGCTTGAATAAAACGACTAAACAATAAAAATTCAATAGAATTTGCAATATAGCATAAGAAACTTCCAGCGCCATATACTACAATTCCAAATAACATTGCTGGGCGACGACCAATTATATCTGATAACCATCCAATAAAAAATACACCTAAAGCAAATCCAGCAAAATAAACACTAAGCGTTAACAGTTAGAAAACGAATGACAGAAATGACAAAGGATGAAGTAGCAACTTCTGGCCATATACGAATTAATACGAAGAAATTTATTCAAGTGTTGTATTTTGAGGCGAAACGGTTGATGGAGATAGAATGAAAAGAGATAAGTGTTTCAGATTGTAGACAAAGTCTTGTTCAAGTGACATTGAGTTTCTTGGTGCTTAACATGCTTTTGACTCTCTTTTTTAATTAGAGTTGGAATAGAAACAAAAAATAAATATAATATTGTTAATGCACCAACGGGGAGGAGGACAGGACATGAATAAAGAAGAAAAGGTCATAGTGGGTTTCAGGGACTTATATAATAAGATTGTTTGGCTTAATAAGGATAAGATGGAAGACAGTCTTAAGGGTTATAATTCTTCTGAAGTACATTGTATCGAATACATTGAAAAAAATGTAGATTCTAACGTGACAAAACTTGCGGAGTCCTTTTATATGACTCGCGGTGCCATAAGTAGAATAACTAAAAAACTTATAAAAAAAGGCCTTATCGAAAGTTATCAGAAGTCGGATAATAAGAAAGAAATCTATTTTAGGCTTACTGAACAAGGGAAAGTAATTTATAAAATACATGAGGATCTGCACAAAGAGTTTGAAGAACGGGATAAAGTTGTGTTTGATCAAGTAACCGAGGAAGAATTTGATAGTATACTTAGCTTCGTGGAAAAGTATAGTAGACATTTGGATACAGAAATAAAGAAACAAGGTGTACATATTAAGTGAATGTGATATAGCGCTGCTGCTAATATAAATGAACCGATTAAAACCATAAAAACTTCTTTAATAATTTGTCGACTTTGGATGTTCCTCATCGTTATTCCTTCTTTCCGTAGTTAGTAGTCCTTTGGTGTTGTAAACTAACTACGAGCTCACATGTAGCTTTCAGTTAGTTTACGAAAAAACTAACTACGCTATATGTCGCTGAAGAAATAACGAATAATCCTCTCGTCCATCAATTCTCCCTACCTTCGTTTTAGTTTAAGTCTTAAAGCGACTAAACAAAACGGGGAGTAGGATTCTTCATTTAGCAATCCTGCTCTTCTTTGTTTTGTTTAGCTA
>NZ_JAEKEU010000021.1:0-97203 GCF_016650935.1 Bacillus sp. TH25
GCTGATCGAGAAGGAGAATTAATCTATAGAGAGGTATACGAGTACGCGGGAGTAAATAAGAAACAGTCTCGTGTATATAAGTCATCTTATGAGGCCGCAGAATTAGAGGGAGCTTTGAATCGATTAGAACCATTAAAAGATTATGACGGGCTTGCACAATCGGCTAAAGCAAGGCAATACCTGGATTATATTCTAGGGATTAATGTTACAAGGGGCTGTACATCAAAACTAGCCAGAAACCAATTCTTATTGGCTTCTGGTCGTGTTCAAATGTGTATCTTAAATGAAATACGTCAAAGGGAAATTGCTATTCAAAATTATAAAGAACAAACCTATTACAATTTAAAGCTACTAACGGAAAACGGTTTATCACCAGTAATGAAAACAGAAGAGCAACTGATAGATCCATCGCCATTACAAAAGCTTGGAGATAGCTTGAAAGAAACGAATGTAATCGTAACGGAATTTAAAGAAAGTACGAGAAAAAAGAAACCAAAATTATTATATAACTTAACGGATATCTACAAAGATGCTCACGCTAAGATAAAGATAAATGCAGAAACAGCAAAAAAATATATTCAGAGTTTGTATGAAGAAGGCTTTATTACGTATCCTCGTTCTTCATCCAGGCATTTACCTACAGAGCAAGTGGAACGAGTGAAGGAAGTAATGGCAGTATTAGAAAAAAGCTCCTATGCAAATCTCGTACAACAAGTAATTCCATCTTCTATTACGAAAAAACATTCTACTTTTAATGATGAATTAGTCAGTAGTCACTTTGCCATCATCCCAACAACAAAATTATATGTCGGAACCAACCGAAATCCATTAGAAAAACAGTTATATGACTTAATTGTAAAACGATTTATCGGGAACTTTATGAAACCAGCAATCTATCTGGTAAGAGAAGTACACTTTATAGATCAAGAAGGCAACACATATAGTACAAAAGAAAAGATCCTACAAGAGAAAGGGTTTCTAAGTGTGTTTCAAGAGGATATAGAAGAAGGATCAGTTGAGGCATTTCAGATACCTATTTTACGAGAAGGAGATTCTTTCAGAGTCGTTCAGTATGACTTGATTGAGTCACGAACAAAGAAACCAGCCTTTCATACGGAAAGTTCCATTTTAACCTTTATGGAAACGGCAGGGCGTAAATTGGATGATGAACATTTGAAAGAACTTATGAAAGGAAAACGGATTGGAACAGTCGCAACGGAAGAAACGTTTATTCCGAAACTGTTAGAGCGAAGCTATATTGATGTTACCAACAGTCAGATTCGAACCACTAATATTGGTCGTGCGTTTATAGATGCTTTTCCGGTAGATGAAATCAAAAATCCAGCTTATACGGCTGAAATGGAAGGGATGATCTACATGATCGAAAAGAAAGAAATGAAATATGAGGAATTTGTAGAGAAAACAAATACGTTTGTAAAAGATACGGTGGAACAATTAGGCGCAATGGATGATAAAGTGTCGGATAGCATTATTAATACTTGGAATCAACAAATTGAGGTGTGTAAATGCCCTTGTAGAAAAGGGAAAATCCTTCATAAAGGCAATTTTTATGGGTGCAGTAATTATCCGGAATGTGAAATCTCCTTACCGAAAAAAATTAAAGAAAAAGCGATTCCGGAAGCGCAAGCGAAAAAGCTGTTTGAGGATAAGAAAACAGATCTTTTAAAAGGGTTTAAGTCCAATGAGAAGGAGTTTTCCGCTTATCTAGTGTTACATGAAGGGAAAGTTAAATTTCAGTTCCCAACACAAGAGGAGCTGTCATTTGGTAAATGTCCAAAATGTAAAAAAGGGGATATGCTTCATCGTAAAACGTTTTATGGATGCACGGAGCATAAAAATGGATGTGATTTTATGTTACCAGCCAAGATGAAAGGGAAAGCAATCCCTGGTAATCAGATGAAAAAGTTAATTCAGTATAAAACAACGGATTTTATCAACGGCTTTCAAGGAGAAAAGGGAGAATTTACAGCAGCTATCTATATGGAAGCGGACGGAAGTTTGAAATTCCGTTTTCCAACGACTGAAGATCGTACAATTGGCAAATGTCCATTATGTAAGAGTAGGGTTCTTGTAGGGAAAAGTAACTATTTATGTGAGAAATACAAAAAAGGCTGTGACTTCATTATTTTTGGTACATTCTCTGGTAAAAATCTAAGTAGTAACCATGTGAAAAAGTTATTAGAAAAGAATGTGACGGATCAAATCAAAGGGTTTATCTCAAACAAAAACGGGAAGAAATTTGACGCTCGTTTATCATACAGCGTACAGGAGAAGCGATTAAAATTCTTATTCGGCAAATAAAAATCATATATATCAACTATAAGTAGCAAAAGAGGACTAGGAAACGGAATAGTCCTCTTTTTTATTTCATTTTATAGAGTAAAGGGGGGATTCCGTAATGGCACATGTCAGTACGGAGGATGCGATGAAAGCAAGAAATATTGACTTGATTTCATATCTGGAAGCAAAGGGAGAAACGTTTAAGAAAGAAGGAAACTATTATCGTCATACGGAACATGACAGTCTCCTTATTAAAGGAAATCAATACGCCTGGAATAGTCGTGGCGAAAAGGGCTATGGAGCGATTAGCTTTGCGATGATGTACTATGAAATGACATTCCCACAAGCTGTATTAGACATCAATAAAGGGGATTACAAAGAGTTTGATCGCTCAAAAGTTGAGGAAGAACACAAAAAAGAACAGCAGCCTTTTAGTTATCCAAAACACTTAGAGGTGCCGAAACAAACAGAAATCAAGCAATACTTAATTGATGAGCGGAAAATAGATCCTCGCCTGGTGAACTGGCTGATTAAAAAGGATCTTATCGTCCAGGATAAGAAAAACAATGTCGTGTTCAAATGGAGAGAAGAAGGTGGCAAAGGGCAAGTAATTGGAATGAACCGTCAAGGCACTGTAAAAATGGAGAATAAAAGAGGCAGCTTTAAACAAATCGTCCCGAATTATGAAAAAATCAATGCAGGTTTTACGGTTGATGTGGGTAAGCCGGATAAGATCTATTTTTATGAAGATCCAATCGACATGTTATCTCATTGGAGCATTAAACAAAATAATATCCAAAATGCTCGCCTGGTTTCTATGCATGGTTTGAAGTCCAAAACAGTGATTGAATCTTTAATGGATGCGAAAAAAGAAGGGCACGATATTAAAGAGGTCATTATGGCAGTTGATAATGATAAGGCTGGGAGAGACTTCATTCAAACGATGAAATGCTTTGTAGATCTTAAAGAGGATATTCCAAAGAATGAAAAAGAAGATTGGAACGATGTCCGGAAGAAACAAGTGAGTGAGCAACAGGTAAAAGAAACAGCACAACCAAAGAAAGTAAAACCAATTAAAGAGGTGGAGAGAAGTGTCTAATCTACCAGAAATGCCAAACATATTACAAATTTTGATTTATGGTTTTATCCTTTATGTTCTTTTCCGTATTTGTAAATTTATGTACCGAAAGTTTCGGGAGCGAAGAATACTGAAGCGAATAGCTAAGTCCGGTATTCGCTATATAGACAAAATGGACGGACATCAATTCGAAGTATATCTAAAAGCTCTCTTTCGAGAGTTGGGTTATTCTCCAACAGTCACAAAGCAGTCAAATGATTTCGGAGCGGATCTGGTATTGAAGGGGAAAAATCGTATTGTAATCCAGGCGAAACGCTACGGGATGAAAAATAGAGTCGGCATCAGTGCCGTACAAGAGATATATGGAGCACAAGCCTATTACAAAGCACATGAGGGCTGGGTTGTAACAAACAGTGTATATACAAGACAAGCAAAGGAATTAGCGGAAGCTTGTAATGTAAAACTAATAGATCGTGTAGAACTTCAGAAATTGATTAATAAAATTAATCCCGAATATTCGGCTGAAGATGTATATCAAGGGGTAACACCTGCAGAACGGAAATGTCCAACATGTAAACATGATTTAGTCATTCGAAATTCGAATAAAACAGGAAATAAGTTTTTTGGCTGTTCTCAATATCCCACATGTACACATACAGAACCAACTAATACATGAGCTGTGATGAAAATCCGGCTCTTTTTCATTTGTTTAAAGAATACATGAGAAAAATCAGTTTAACACAAAAATGAATCTTCAGATTTGATTGTATGAGATTTTTAATTAGTTGTTAATATAATAAGTCGTATTCGTCATAAAAACGTATGTAGAGGGAGAAACGGACTTTAAATGCGTTTTTAGGTTTTTTAGGGAAAATAAAAAGGGCAGTCATTATTTACGACTTAACCCTTTGTCTACGATCTGACGAATTGCTTCATTTCGATTCTTCAGCTTATTTTCATGCCAATAATTTTCTATTTGTTCTACTTGTTCTTTTGTAAAAGTAACTAAAATTTGAGTGTACTTGTCTTTATTAACAGCCATATAACAACCTCCTCTATAAAAAATATTATAAGTTATATAACTTATATTGACAACCAGAAAAATGAGTAATAGAATAGTTATATAAGTTATATAACTTTATTGAGGAGGTTATTACATGGAACGGAAAGTTAAAAAGATGATGGCTGATCTTCAATTTATTATGAATCATGGTCAAATCAGTGTAGATTTTATGGATCTAGGATATAAAAGAATGCTTTTTAGTGCATTAGAAGCTACGGGAAAACAGTTCAATGTGCATACCAATGAACATAATGAAACAACCTTGTTCTTAGAGTTAGTTTAGTAAATTTACGCAATGAGGAGCTGTTAATAGTGGAGCAGTTAACTATTTTTGACGTAATGGATGAAACTAAAAATAAGCTTTATGAGGTATTAGAGAAAAATGGATTAACTTATAAAATTCATAAATACTATTTATATTAGAATTATGAGGGAGCTGTTCAATATTACTATATAAGAACAACTGATAATACAATTATTGATTTGTGTATCTCTGATTTTCCAGAAATCTTCGCTGTCCATGAAGGGTTTAGCGATAAACAAATTAGAAAGATTTACAACTGGAACTTATAAGCTATATAAATAACAAATTTAATTATTGGAGGAATGAAAAATGAAAATTGGTGTATCTGAGTGGAAAGCATTGAAAAAAGAGACAAAGTTAAAGCTATTGCGCTATGCGATGTTAGAAAGTAAGTATAAGTATGCAAAATAAAAGCTCTTCATTTGCAAAAGCAAACAAAGAGCAAAGTCATGAGTGACCGTCTGGGAAAGAAATTGGCTGGTTTCTTTCCTCTATATTTTAACATATAAGGGGTACGGAAACGATTCGAGGGATGAGGGGCCACTCTGGGATTTAATTACAAATATAAAAACTTTATTCAAGTTCTTTTAATCTACGATATAGAGTGGCCTGACTCACTCCTGTAATCTGACATATTTCCTTTATTGTTTTATTGGTATGTTTTCGTAATTCAATTGCATGGTTCATGCCAGGATGTTTATCTGTGTATTTCTTCACTCTTCCTCTATATACTCCTTTTTGTTTTGCTAGCTTTATTCCCGCATGTTGTTTTTCTTTAATCATTTCACGATCTAATTCACTAAAGGCAGCCATGACAGTTAAGAAGAACTTGCCCGTTGGAGTTCTTGTATCAATTCCTAAATTTAAAATTGCAAAGTGAACATCCTTTTCCCGAAGTTGTTCTACTAACTGTAATAGCTGAATGGTATTTCGACCTAAACGATCCATTCTAGTTACGACCAAAGTATCCCCAGTAATTAGTTTTGACAGTATAGTGTCTAACTCTGGCTTTTGTTTTGTTACTCCACTTATTTTTTCTTTAATAATTTCATCTACTCCATATTTCATGAGCTGTTCAATCTGTGTATCTAGATTTTGATCTTGTGCACTTACACGAGCGTATCCATAGACCATTTTTCTTCTCATTTCAAATATATTTTTGATAAGTGTTATTGAGAGTCTCTGAGACTAATAATATCAAGGAAAGGATTTCTTCTCAATAGGGTACACTCTATTGAGAAGGTAAATATGCAATTATGCATATTCTTTTTTATTATTTCGATAGTAATAAAATTTAATATATAATTAAAAGGTTTTTAATTTATTGATAAGGAGATGCGAGTATGAAGAAAGTCATAGGACTTATAATATCATTATTTTCTACCTATGCACCAATGCTTACAGAGGAAACCGAAATTTCAAATAAGTGCTGATTTTGAAATTATATCTTTAACAATTGAATAGGAGGTCTATTGTGAACACAATTAAAAAATTATTTTTGAGTTCTATGGTATGTATTTTATTATTCAGTACATTAGGAACAGCTTATGCAGAACAAAATAATCAAGAAACTACATTATCCTTTATCGATGTGCCAAAAACACATTGGGCTTATAAAGAAATGATGTACATGGCTGAAAATAAAATCATTACTGGTTATGGAAATGGATATTTTGGTGCCACGGATCAAATCACACGCGAACATCTTGCAGCCTTTTTATATAGGTACTTAAAACCGCAAGACAGTGCAAATAACCCATTTGTAGATATTAGTGAGAGCAATTTTAAAAAAGAAATTTTGGCTCTTACAGCACGGGGGGTTTTCAGCGTAAATGCTGAGAAAAAATTCAATCCGAAAAATAATATGACGCGTGCTGAAATGGCTGTTGTGCTAGTAAAAGCATTTGATTTAAAGCCGCAAGGAAGTTTTGAATTTACGGATATGAAGGATCACTGGGCCAACGAATATGTCAACATATTAGCTGGTAACAAAATAACAAGTGGTACAGGTGACGGCAATTTTAATCCAAATGGAAATGTCACAAGAGAGCAATTTTCTATGTTCTTATATAGGGCGATTATAGCAGTAACAGATATGAAAAATAATGAATCGGTTGGCTGGGTGAAGGAGAAAGAGAATTGGTACTATTACAACAAAGATGGTAGTAAGCAAAGAGATAACATTACGTTAGATGGAATAGAGTACTCCTTTTTTAAAGATGGAAGGCTATACCAAGGGAGAAAACAAGTAGGGAAAGATACTTTATACTATAGTGAACCTGGTAAACTAAAGACTGGATGGAGTTTTTCTACAACTTCATGGAGCTATTTAAAAGATGGGAAGTATGTGACAGGAACATTTACCTATCAAGGAAAACCATTTGAAATTAATAAGTACGGGGATATGGAAAAGGGATGGATTACTCTACGTTCTGCTGTTAAAAGAATCTATCCAAAGCCAGAAACAAAATTTCTATTGAAGTCTAAATCTGTAAAGGATGGAGATGTTTTAGAAGTCATCTCAAAACAAGGTTTGTGGTACCAGGTCAAGTATCAAGGGGAAATTGGATATGTCAGGGTACTAGAGTCAGTTATAATTGGTGAATCACCAGTTCGTTCATGGGATGTAGCAAAGGAAGCAACGAATTTGTCTCATTTTATGATAACTGAGTATCATAAAGATCCTGAAAAATATTTTCCGCCCAATGTTCAAAAGAAATTTGATAAGCAATTAGATAGTGATTTAACTCTTCTTGCAAATGGATTACAATGGATTGATCAATTAAAAGAAGCACTCTATTTAGATAATAAACAAGGGTGGGTACAAGAAGAAGGAAAATGGACGTATTATAAAAAAGATGGGCAAAGAATAACTGGTTTCCAAGCAATTGATGGGAAACGTTATTATTTTGGTACCGATGGTTTTATGCAAACGGGATGGGTACATACAAATGGATATGATTATTATCTGGGGACCGATGGCATGGTGCAAACTGGAATCCAACATATTGACGGGAAAATCTATTACTTTAGTCCATTAGGTTCTGTGCAATCAGGATTTACAAATGTTGATGGGAAACCATATTATTTTGATGCTTCCCATGAATCAAAAAATGGTTGGATGAAGCAAGAGTTTAATTGGTATTTACTACAACCTTCAGGTGCATTACAAACAGGAGACTTTACATATAAAGATAAGAAATTCTCCTTTAATCAAGATGGAGAAATGGTTAAAGGGTGGGTTACATTAGAATCCCTTGTTAAAAAAGTATATCCAGAGCCAGATTTGAAAAAAGTATTGCGTGCAAAACGTGTGAATAATGGTGAAGTGATAGAAGTAACTGGGAAAGTTGGTTCTTGGTATGAGGTGAATTATCAAGAAGAAAAAGGATATGTAAGTATTCATGATGCAATTATTTTTGATCAGGAAGCCAAAAGTCCACTTACTCTTCTCGATGGGAAAATAAAAATATTTGAAGGTGTATTAGATTATTTAAAAAGTGACGAACCAGTCATAAATAACACGATCAAAATTTTAGAAGAATCAGAACAAGGTTTGTTAGATGCTGCAGAGAACTGGGAAAGTATTTCCAATAACATAAACAATGCAAAGCAAGATGCACAGTATAAAATGCAAGTGATGAAAGAATCACAAGATAAATTGCAAGAATTAGTGAATGCAATGAAAGGTGACATAAAAAATTTAACAGTCACCCAAAGACAAGAACTATTCAGACTGCTTGGAAATACGAGAGAAGATGCCCTAGCGTATGGAAAAGAGTGGATGGGATTTAGTGCTGATGTATATACTACTATACTCCAAAACTATGGAGCGCTTTATCAAGACTATGCTGATTACTACAAAGCATTAGATGTGGTTTCTGGTAAATGGTCAGGCTTTTTAAAAGATGTAGCTGATGCAACAGTTGAAATTGAAAAAAATCATCGTAAGTTAGCTGAAGGGCTTTCGGGTGTAGTTACGGACTTAGGACCAGTTGTAAATAGTTCCATTCGCCTAAAACATTCTGTAGATGAAGCGAAACCTCAATTGGAGGAACTTGTACAAGTAACAAGAAAAAACGCTCCAATCATTGCGAAAGATTTACAAGCATTAGATGCGAAAGTCCCAGGATTCTTCACAGATTTCAATATGGGAATAGATCTTGCAAATACATTCATGGACTCCGCTAATAAAATAGCAAGTCATAAGATTGATATACCTGCAGCAGCCATCAATGTTGGGAATATTGATTTAAGTAATGCATTGCGTGATTTAGGCGGCGATCCTTCTAGAATATATAATCGTGAAGATGACCAAGATCTAGCGTTTATCTTAGGTATTTCACCGGGTGTTGGAACAGGAATAGAAATTGCACAGTTAATCAAAGGTGAAGATCTGGTAACAGGTAGGAAATATGGACCAGAAGATTATGGCTGGGGGACACTATCCGTTGTATCAGGTGGTACTACACGTGTAATTGGTAAGGTTGTTGGAAAGATTGGTGACCTAGAAAAGAAAGCGAAAAATCTTGAAAAAGCAACACAAGGTACTTCAGGTATCGGGTGGAGTATGCCAAGAGGTGGAGGGGCCATCAATGGTCGTAAATATTCTGAGCATGCTTTAGAAAGAATGGCTCCCGATACAATACAAGTACGCGCTGAATTAGAGGCGCGCGCGAAAAGTAGAGGGCTTGTACCTGGTACACAGAAATTTAAAGAATTTGTGGATCCTAGAGGTATTACACCTTCTGTAGTAGAGGATATAATCAAAAATGGGACAAAAAAACCTGGTAATAAACCCGATTCATGGGAATATACTGGACGCGACGCTAGGGTTATTACTAATGATAAAGGTGATGTAGTAACCGTTGTCCCTTATTAAGGATAAAAGGAGCCATCGTGATGGGAATTATTTATGATGAATTGGAATTATTAGAGATTTTCTGCAATGAACATACGGTTATAGATGCTGATGCAAGTATATATAGTTACAAATCGACAGATACGTCAGGATATACCTTGGAATTATTTATATCTGTTTATGAAAACTATGTAAGCCTTGAATTGACGCATGAGAACTTAAAATCGCTTATTTACGATATTATATTGGTTAATGTAAATAAAATAAAAACTTTGGGAAATACTTTAAAAGTTTACGACGAAAGCGAAAAACAACTATTACAAATTTCCTTTAAACCAAATTTTTCATTACAAACTAAGTTTTAAAATAATAAAAAGGGTCAATCATTGATCCTTTTTATTTTATGTTTAAAACCTAGAACGCCTTACATATTCTGAGAATGATATAAAAAAGTAGAGCATAACTAAACTCCTTTGATTTTTTTCTGACTGTTAAATTATAGTTCTCATTTACAGTATAAATTTGAATAAATCTCCAGAGTGGCCCCTCATACCCAGAATCGTTTCCGTACCCCATAAAAAGTTATAGAGAAAAGGGGCGTGTAGGATGGAAGAAGGGCGTATTTCCTTTCAGCAAAGATTTAAAGAATTTCTGGTTATGATCGTTAGTTTTGGGATTATTATGTTTCTCATATATGGAGAAATCCTGTTACAATAGTAAAGAATAACTTGGGTACAAATTGATAATGAAATGGGGAAATATGCTGGATGAAAGCAACCGGAGTAACTAGAAAAGTGGATGATTTAGGGCGTATAGTAATTCCAAAGGAACTTAGAAATACGCTTGGGATTAAAGAAAAATCACCATTAGAGATTTTTGTAGAAGGGGAAGACATCATTTTACAGAAGTATCAGCCTGGTCATGTTTGTGCATTAACAGGAGAAGTGTCAAATCGTAACATAGCATTAGCAAAGGGTAAGATATCATTAAGTCCAGAAGGTGCAGAACTATTAATAAAAGAAATAGAACAGTACCTTGTCAAATAAGTGCTCCTTTCAAGGGGCTTTTTTTTATGGTTAACATAATAATTTCACGTACCGTAATGTTTTTAAAAACTAAAAAAATACAATACTAGTCTACATTTAATCTTGTGTCGACTTAATCAGCTACATGGAGAATGTATTGTATTTTTTGGATAGATTTCTTGCGAAATATGTACCTAGAGCCGTATTTCAATTTAAATGTGATACGATAGTTGTATATATGCATTTAAATGGTAAAAGGGGATGAGTTTTGTTGAAAAACCATATAAAAGTAAATGGAAAACTCCTTCAGACAAATAAAAAGTGGTCACATCTCCGGCAAAAACAAAAAGATCATATTTCTAATTGGTTACGTAGGGAATACATACAATTTGTAAGAACGCATCATCGAAAGCCTAAAAAATACGAGCATGATGAGATTCTTCATGAAGTGATGAATCAAATACAGGAACGTGAAATTTGGATTCCATATAGTGAAGTGAAAAAATACTATGTAAGCAAGATAGGAAAATGGTTTAGAAAAATAGAAGGTGAATGGGAAATACAAATAGACAACAATGAGATGCAGCAAGCATTAAAAGAAAAGTAGATACAAATAGGGGGCGTATTTCATGTATAACTTACAAGAAGATATGTATGAGCAATTGAAAGAGAAAAAAGGGGTAATTACTGTATTTTTACAGAATGGCGTTCCAATACGTGGGCAGATCCTTGCAACAGATAAATTTACCGTCCTAATGATGGTTCATGGTAAACAACAACTAATCTACAAACAAGCAATCTCTACACTTGCTATTTAATGGGTACCGCCAGCATTTCGGAAAAAAACCACGCTAAGAGTATGCAAAATTTTATGCAGTTTTTCAGCTAATTCAGTAACAAACGAGAACTCTAAAACCTTTTCAGGATAGGAATGTATAAAAAAATGCATAGATCCACAGAACAAAAAAGAAGGTTCCTTTGTGAGAATAAGATTCCGCCTTTTTCCTTGCTACCGATAATAGGGCGTTATGTTAACTAGACGTGTATAAGATATACAATCAAAAGTCCACCAACAAATAAGATTGGAAATCCTACGACTATATATAATCCGTTTTTTGGTATTCGGAATATTGTAACAAAATCAAAAAAAAGACCCTACAAGAGGGTCTTTCATCAGCTAATATTAAGCTTTTTGAACATTAGTAGCTTGTAGGCCACGTTGTCCTTGTTCTACTTCAAACGTTACACTTTGTCCTTCGTCTAAAGATTTGAAACCGTCGATTTGGATAGCTGAGAAATGTACGAATACGTCTTCTCCATCTGCACGCTCGATGAATCCAAAACCTTTGTCTGCATTAAACCATTTTACTTTACCTTGTTCCATAATTGTTGCCTCCTAGTATGGATACCCACACATATGTTACTACCCTTACTCAAATACCTTAGACGAAAAACAAAATTTATTCTTAATCTCAAACCGAACAAAAATAGGTCTTTCTTACATTAACATACTTTCTAAAAAATAGCGAATTTCAAAAATAAGTCCTTATGGTAATTAGCTACTAATAGTGGTTGCTGGAGAAAAAGTTACTATGATAGTTATCACAGCAAGAAGTTACCAAAGGATCTCAATAATATCATTGGTTTGATTTTTTTCAGACATTCAACAACTGATAACGATAATTATGTAAATAAGCTGTCCCTATGGGCAGCTTATTTTATTTTTTTGCTTAGCGTGGGGGTTTTTCGAAATGCTAACGGTACTCCTATATGTAATTAGAGATAAATATTGAATTATGATTCAAAGGAAATAAATAGTTTAAAATATAAAGCAATATTAATTTATAATGGATATATATATGTAAGGAGGAGTCGTTTTGTACAAAGAGTATTTAGAAAAATCCATTGCGAAATTAAAAATGACTTTAGATGATAGTGGTACTCGACCAATTCTTTTTGTCGGATCAGGATTTTCAATTCGATATATTAATGGACCAAATTGGTTAGGACTTTTAAAACAACTTGTTGAATTAAACCCTGAAATAAAAATGCCTATTGGCTATTATAATCAGAAAAAAGGAGGCAATTATCCTTTAATTGCATCAGCTATTGTAGAAGAATATCAAAGCTACGCTTGGATGAAACAAGGTACTGGTTTATATCCTGAACACCTTTATGGTACGGAATTTTCAGATAGTATCTACCTGAAATATCAAATAAAAATGATTTTCGAGGAATTATTATCACAATTTAATTTAGAAACAAATGTACATAAAGACGAAATCGAGATCTTAAAAACTTTAAACCCACATGCAATAATTACAACTAATTATGATCAATTACTTGAAACGCTATTTCCAAATTTCAATGTAATTGTTGGGGAACAAGTGATAAAAGATCGAAAAGCATTGAACATAGGACATATATTAAAAGTACATGGTTGTGTAAGTAATCCTGAAGAAATTATCATTTCAGATGACGATTATAAATTGTTTAAAAAGAAAAGAAAGTATTTGTCTGCCAAATTGTTAACATACTTTATGGAACATCCAATAGTCTTCATTGGCTACTCTATAAGCGATGAAAACATTCAAAAAATCCTATCCGATATTTCTGAAATAGTTAGTGAAACCGAAGATGAAATAGTTAATAACATATGGTTCGTAGAATGGAAAAGAGAAAGCATCCCAGAAGATTTTACTCCACCAATTGATAAAGTAATACCATTAGGAGAAGGGCAAAACATCCGAGTTAATTATCTTTTAGTTAATACGTTTGAAGATGTATATAAGAGTTTAATGCAAAGTGATAAATCTGATATAGACTTTTTAAGTACTCTACAGGAAAATATCTACAATATTGTTAAAAGTAAAACTGTAACTAATTTAGAAGTTGATATGGTTAGAATGAACGGTTTAAGAGATATAGAAACCCTTTCCAGTTATTTAGGGTTTAAATCAAAATCAAGCGAACAAGCTAGTACAAAACAAGTAACATTAGGTGGATTTGGACAAATTTTAGATCCTGAACAAGCGTTAGCAAGATACCCTATGAGACTTACAGATGTATCAAGTAAATTAGGGTATAGTTATTGGCATAAAGTAAATGTAGCTATAAACAAAGTTAAAACAGATACTAATTTTGACATAAAAGGTTCTAATAATATATATCATATTGATATGGGAATCAATGGATCTCAACATAGGTACTCAGCTGATTTTCTAGAACTTATTACAAAAGTGATAAACGAAGAGAATTATGAAGTAATTACTGACACAAATGAGAAGATTGAGGTATATTCTCGTAGTCTCCAAGAAAGTTAAGCGTTGGCATAAAGTTTTGGAATTCTACAATTGAAACTTGTATATGATTTTATCAATAATAAAATATAAGTATATGGATTGTACTATAAGTAATTTTTTCTATTGTTTATATTTTTGTAATTTCCTGTTGCAGAATCCTTAAGCTATTAAGGATTCCTTTTTTGTATCTAAAATCCAAAAATAAAAAGATAAGATCCAGGAACAGGATCTTATCTTTAGCACAAGGAGTAAACAAAAGGATAACCATCATATTTTTATTATAATTTATTTTTTGTTATTTTTGAATATTAAAACCACGATTAACAAGTATATCTATATTGAGAAATTTATTACAAAATTAGTTATAAATAAACCAAAACTCCAATGTAAACTTTTAGCCATTAGTTTACATTTAAATCCCTTTAAACATTGACTTCAAAAGGAATCAGCTGATATCCTCAATTTATAAAGCGAAAGTATACATTCAAAACACTGTAAATAAGACAGTTAGAACATCCATAAACAAAAAAGAAAAAGCTAGATCCATGCTAGCTTTTTTACCTAATTCCCGTTAGCTTACAAAGTTACATCTAATCATCATAAGACCCAGTGTAAAAAATTGCAGCTATGCCATCACTCATAGCATGATCAAAACATTCAAGTAATTCTTTTAATTTATAATCCCCCTCATACTGCTTTCGATTTGCAATAAATTGATCTTCAATACTTGTTACTTCCCAGTCTTCATCGTTAATATAGTTACTCGATTTAGTTAATGCTGAATTCACATCTATTGAATCAACCCAACAATTTATAAATGCACCTTCACAGTCATCTTTTTCTGGATTATCTGAACATGGTATAGCCTCAAACTTAAAATAATAAATTGTCATTATACCCTCCTACTAAACGTTTTCCTTCTCAGTTACCATAAATCTCGATATAGGAAGTTGTTTTTACACATACTTGGTCTTGTAACACTCATGCTCAGCTTTATCATATGTCTCCGCTACAAACTCGAAAAGTAACGAATCTTTAGGGAGAAATATAGTATCGTTAGCATGTTTTAAAAAGCGATATCCCGTCTCCTTACATACAATTTCGACTTCAACCATATCAAAACGGAATTGCTTTGCATCTTCCAACTCAATTCCCATTGTTAAAGAATGGATTCTATCACCAAAGGACTTGAAAATCATGAGTTTATTTGACAAATCTGAGCGATGAAGACAGGTGAGTTCTCCGTTCACATACCCCTTTGTTTTGTCTTGCTTTAGAATACACTCTATATGGTGGATTTTTTTATAACAATGTAATGTGAAGGAGTATGTATGATACTCATTTGGTTTGACATTAATCCCGTATTTATAAGCAAAAGTCCGATGTACCATTTCAAAAAACAAAGGCATGACAATTTCATCCCAAGAGTCATATGCAAAAGCCGCTATTGGAATTAAGTGTGGGTATAGATCCTTCAATGTGTTTCCAAAATTCAAGAGAATATCTGTATCCGTAAGCGATTGTAAGTCTATATCCTTTTCGTGGTCTTCCACTTTCAGCAATCTCCTATCAATCATTGTTACCCACCCTTTACACTTGGTATTGCAAACATACTGCGGAAGTTACAGCAACCCCCTCCTGTTTGGAGGGAAGGTTAATCTTTGTTTTGTTTTTCTAACAGTTGAATAACCCTATCTAACTTTTGCTCAACTGGATCTTGTTTTTTGCGATTGCTGGTATGCAGAATTATACGTATAATCCCGCCAAACAGTGCACCGATGATTAATAAAATAATAGCAACTTCTATGTAATAAATACTGTTTTCTAAAGGCATTATTTAGAACCCCCCTTTTCCCTATTTTACCATTTTAAAAAGTGATATGTTGTTTAATTTTGCTTGTATATTGTATATATGTAAGGTTTACATAACGTCTCATTATCGGTAGCAAGCTAATAAAAAGAAATGCCCCCTAGAATGCAAAAATACGCCATCCTTTCCTATGATTCTACAGAAAGAATAGCGTATTTTTGCATTTTAAGGAAATTTAGTTTTGTTAGCTTGATTGCGATGTGGCAGACCCCTATAAAAGGATAAGATGGGGCGCTGTATGCGATGAAAGTCGCACGTACAGTGCTAAGCGGGGGAAAAGATGGAGATAACTTCAAAGTCTTACCTATCGCAACTAGTTTAGCAGCTGTAGTTTGACAAAAAAGGACCTGCTATAAATAGCAGGTCCTTTCCTAAAATGGCAAAGAGTAACTCTTACCTTACTCTTCTCTAAATATAATATATCATTTTAATTAATAATGCAATATATTGATGTAAAAAAATTTTTATGTATTTAAAAAAATAAGAATATGCCCTAGTGCGGCGCACGACTAGGGCATAAAAGTTAGTTGGTAAATATCTTCATAATTAATACTAACACATTATTTATATGTAATGTATCTAAATTATAATATCTAAATACATTAAAATAAATTTCTATGAAAACTTTATTTTGGGTAACTTTACCCATCCCTCGAAAAAGGGAAATAAGCTTAATTCATACGAAATTTAAACGTAATGTCAAAAATTGTACTTTGTGACATAGCTAAAAATGTAGAATTATTCATTTTAAAAATACAACTTATCTACATTTGAAACATGTCAATCCCATTGTAGAAGATTTGAAATGCATATTTTAAAGTTTAATCTAAGTCTGATTTGGAATATTTTGTCTTAGCCCTCCTTTTCGGGGGATGGGCAAAAACATCCTATTAAGGTTCGCTAACCAGAACCAAATAGACCAGGTAATCCCTAAAACGGTCGTTTACGGAACTATTGTCTTCTAAATTTAAGAAGTGAACATCTTTAAGAAATTATAGGTTAGACAGAATTACTTAGTTTGTCCCTATGAAAAATATCAACACTAATAAATGTGGATAGTTATATATATAACGTCATAAATGCATGATAAAATAAGTACTGATTTAGAAATTATATCTTTAACAATTGAATAGGAGGTCTATTGTGAACACAATTAAAAAATTTTTTTTGAGTTCTATGGTATGTATTTTATTATTCAGTACATTAGGAACAGCTTATGCAGAACAAAATAATCAAGAAACTACATTATCCTTTATCGATGTGCCAAAAACACATTGGGCGTATAAAGAAATGATGTACATGGCTGAAAATAAAATCATTACTGGTTATGGAAATGGATATTTTGGTGCCACGGATCAAATCACACGCGAACATCTTGCAGCCTTTTTATATAGGTACTTAAAACCGCAAGACAGTGCCAATAACCCATTTGTAGATATTAGTGAGAGCAATTTCAAAAAGGAAATTTTGGCACTAACAGCACGTGGTATTTTCAGTGTAAATGCAGAGAAAAAATTCAATCTGAAGAATAACATGACCCGTGCAGAACTTGCTGTCGTGCTTGTAAAGGCATTTGATTTAAAACCGCAAGGAAATGTTGAATTTACGGATATGAAAGGTCATTGGGCCAATGAATATGTGAAGATTCTAGCTGGAAACCAGATAACAAGTGGTACTGGTGACGGCAATTTTAATCCAAATGGATTTGTCACAAGAGAGCAATTTTCCATGTTTTTATACCGTACGATTATGAAAGTAACAGATATGAAAAATAATGAATCGGTCGCAACTTATAAAGAGTATGTCATACAATGGCCGACCATGTTATATAGCGAGCCCTCTTATTTAAAACAAACACAAGATGATATCTATCCACGTACTGTCACTGTAACAGAAGAAAAAGGTAATGGATGGAAGAAAATCAGAACATCCAATGGAGAAGAATGGGTTGCACCAGAAGGTCAAAAATATAACTTACAATCAAATGTAAAAATGTATCTCAAACCTTCAGTAGAGGAAAAGAGTACAGGTGTATTAGGTGCGCAAATGGTAACTTTACTGGATGAGCAACCAGATGGTTGGAAAAAGATTCTTACAGATGCTGGTACGCGCTGGATTGCACCAGAGGGTATAAATTATAAGGTAGAAAACGGACAAACACTTTATTCTACTCCAGATTTTAAAAGTACTGCAGTAGGTAGTATTGCCCCGCAAACTGTAAGAGTTGTTGATGCGCAAGATAATGGCTGGTTGAAAATCAAAACCTATATGGGTGATACATGGATAGCTCCAAAAGGTGTTACATACAATCTAAAACAAAATGTAGCGTTGTATAAGGGACCGTCATTCCTAGCGGGAAAAGAAATGTATGGGTTAATGCCGCAAACCGTAATGTTACTTGAAGATAGGTCTGACGGATGGAAACGAATCAAAACAGCCTATGGAGATCGCTGGATAGTACCAGATGGCGTATCTTATCAAATTACAAAACTCACACAATTGTATAGGGACTATGATTTTAATGAACTTCAAGGAACAATTAATTCAGAAGAAGTTTCTATCATTGGTGAACAGCCAGGTGGTTGGCTCCAAATTAAAAGTTCAAAAGGTAAACATTGGATTGCACCTAATGGTATTAGATATAGAATGACAAAAGATTTAGATTATAAAGCGGTAAATGATTTGATGAGCCCGAGTATTGGCACTATTCCAAAAGGCACTATTGTTACTATGTTCGATGACGATACAATTCTTTGGAATGGTCAATATGTGTATGGATTTTTAACCTTTTTCTCAAGGGAGCTTGCTGAAAAAACAGATTGGAACAAATACACAAGGCAACCTAGCGTATACGCCTCATTATCACAGATAAAGAATGTAGTTACAAATGGATATGACGATGCAATTGTTAAGCAAGAATGGGATGATATAAAGAAGTGGCTATCTGAACCCAAAAATCAAAACAATTTTGATTTCACCATTAGTTTTGATTCTGCAGAATTCGATAAGATTATGGGAGAAGCTAATAAAGAAATCGAACAAGCCAATAAACACTTAAAATCTAGTAATGCAATATTTGACAAGGTGTTTGTTGAAATCAATGCCGCATTACGTGTTACAAATGAAGGAATGCAGCAAATGAATCAAGGAGTTAACCAAGCAAATTCGGCTATGAAAGGCATGAATGAAGGAATTAACCAAGCGAACGAAGGCATGAATGAAATGAATGAAGGCCTGAATGAAATGAACGAAGGGATTAATCAAGCAAATAGAGGCATTCAAGAAATGATTCAAGGCATTAACGAAGCAAATAAAGGTTTACAAAAAGCTAACAGTGCAATAGATCAGTCCAATGCTGCAATTCAACAAATGAACGCTGGGGTACAGCAAATGCTAAATGCCATAAATAAAATGCAACAAGGACTAGATAAGGCAACTAATAGTGTCGATGTATCCGTTAAAGAGATTAATAGTATAATTGACGCACCAACGAAGGCACTAAATTCCGATTTAAAAACAATTCATTTAGATTTTGATTTTTCTAATATCGTACCTACAAGTTCACCAGAGGAAAAATTACGTCAACAACAGCGTGATGAAGCAATGTATAATATACTTGCTTTTATGCCGTTTACAGGTAACTTTGTCTCCCTTGCTGAATTAATCTCGGGTAAAAATTTAAATAGTGATGCTGATTTCCAAGCGTCTGATTATGCATTAAACATGCTAGCTGTTCTCGGCGGTGGCGAAATTAAAGCTGGTGCAGCATTTTTAGGATCGATAAGTAAAGTTACCAAGAGACAAAAATTTACCAACACGAAGATAGATTTATCTTGGCTCGATAAGTTTGGTGATAAATATGCAGCACATGAAGTGACAGGTACTGTTAAAGTGGCTGGACAAACTAAAGATATTAGTAGAAGGGTTTACCGTATGAAAAATATAGACTGGGATTATGTTGCTCCCCCATCCGTTAATAAAAGCGGAAAGTCGAATCTTCAACTAGCTTTAGATGGCGGTGTACCTTTTACAAAGGATAACCATAAAATTGAGTTACATCATTTAACGCAAAAAGAACCTGGAGCAATGGTTGAAATACCAGCCAATAAACATGATGAATTTACTAAAGCGCTGCATGGTTTAGTGGAATCAGGGGAAAGTTTTAGAAACGACAAAGAGCTATATAAACAGTATAATAATTTTAGAAATAACTATTGGAAAATGAGAGTGCAAGAACATTTAGAAGGGAAATAAAAAAATGAATGATAAAATTATTACAATAATTTCCACATATGAAAAAGATGGAGATTTTATGGGTGGTGTAAATGAAGATACGATTCGAGAAGCAGCGCAAATGCTAAACATTACATTCCCAAGCAGTTATCATTGGTTTTTAAAACAGTATGGTAGCGGCGGACTTAATGGAATGGATATACATGGTTGTGAGACAACAGCCGCGGATTCTTCTGTTGTTTACCACACACAATTGTATAGAGAAACATATAACCTACCGGTACAATATATTGTTTTAAATGATATCGATGGTACTGTAACATGCTTAGATACCAATCAAATGAACGATGGCGAGTGCCCTGTTGTCTTTTGGAGTCGTTTTTCAAAGGAACTATATGCCATTACTTATGAAAACTTCAGCGAGTATCTATTAGATTCTTTACAAGAATCTGTAGATAATTTATATGATGAGGATTAATTGATTATAGAATACTAAGAATCGTGATTTAAGTAATGATATATATTTATAAGGTTCATAAAGTTTCATATTATTTTACTACTTTGATTTACAAAGAAAAAACCTGTTATCTCTAAATATAGAGGAAATCGGCTTTTTTTCTATGAAAATTTGCTTAGCGTACGAAATTCGCGTTTTGTTGGTGCTATCCCATCACTATCAAGCTAAGCTTATGCAAAGTCAATTTTAGGCGAGATTATTTCTTTTTTCTAAAGGCTACATGTAGGGAGTTTAAAGATTTGCATACGAAATAAACCCTAACAGGTTTCATTTTTTTGATTTAAGCTGCTTGATTTTCAGACATGGTACAATTGTAAACGACACCTAATATATCAAAGACTGTTTTTTTCTCATACCTATGAGATTTTCGCCCGTTTTGTTGTAAGAGGTTGAACAGGCGAATTTGAATCTTTGATAATTCTTGGGTGTCTTTCTGTATAGCTTGGAAAAGAAGAAGAAAGTAATCTTTTATCATATATATGGCCTTATATTCACTCAGTTCTCGTTTCTTTTTCATAAGAAGTAATTGCCGCATTTGAAACATGGTAGAAGAACAGAGTAGAATGGCAATCAGTTGCCCATACAAATGGCATTCCAATCGTTCTCTTTTTATCTTTTTACAATGATGAATATGAAAGAATGATTTCCACGTTTTAAATAAAATCTCGATTTGCCAACGTTAAGAATACCAATCATGTACTTGTCCCATCGGGACAATATCTGTAGGAGTATTTGTCATATATACATTGATACCGCTAAGTCGTTTACTACGAGCAGAATACTTCATTCCTTTCTTTTTTTCTCTTACAGTTTGATCTTGTAATCGTTTTTGTTGTTGTTCTTTGGTTAGTCGATGAACAATCACACGGGTTGGTACTTTATCAGTCATTCCTACATAAGCGTTGGATATTTCACATGTTTGTCCTGGTTGAAGAGAGTTCATTAAGACCTCCATATCTATCTGTATATACTCTGTACCTTTCTTGATTCTTCCATCTTGAAAATAATCAGGAGTGGGATTTTTTTGATAAATACGTGTATTTGATTTAATACGAGAGATATAGTAAGCCTTTTTATCTTGTATATGTTGAAGATCTTTCAAGTGAAAATAACCTAAATCACGGATACATAAATCATTCGCTGTCACAGTTGGGGCACATAGAGAACCATAGGTTCGATCATGTTGTTTACCTGGGCCTGTATGAATATGAAGGAACTGTCCACTTAATAAATCATACTCAAGCTGAATCTTCACCCCAGCTGTATGGCTGCATCCTCCTGCACCTGGATAAACAGATGAAAATACATCGGGAAGTTGAAAGGCAGTTGAATCTAGGATACGAATACGTTTGAAAATAGAAGCGTATGGAGAAGTGAGCATCTTAGTTGAAGATAACTTTTGGTTGAGAAGTTCGGCTAACACTTGTTGTAGGAATTGCACGGCTGTGGCATTAAATCGTTGATTCAGTCCTTCGGGACTGATGAGCACTTCTGTTGATGCTTCTAAACAGCTACATAAATGAGTTAAAGAGGTTTTAGCGACTTTTTGACTGATCCATACACATAAAGCGACTAAATCTTTTGCTTGTTACTTACTGGTTCTTTGCACAAAACCAACATTTCTAGCAAGATCTCGTAAGAAATTTGGAGATAAGAAGTTTTGAATTTCTTGAGCAAATAGTTGTAATTCATCAGATACAGAAATAGACATACAAAAACGCCATCCTTTCCTATGATTCTACAGAAAGAATAGCGTATTTTTTCATTTTAGGGGGGATTTTATTTTGTTAGCTTGATAGCGATGTGGCGCTACCCCAGTATTTCTCCATTTCTAAACCTCTTCCTGAGGCGGTTTTAAAGCTAAAATTGCGCCAAAATACTGTGAAGCAGTAGTAAACGTAATAAACGCACAAAGCTCACTAATTTCTACGTCAGAAAAATACTCTTTTAAAAGATTAAACGTAGCGTCTGATATATCCCCTTGTTGCTTTAAAAACACCTCTGCAAAGCCAACTGCAATAGATATTTTATTATTGAATAAATGGGGTTCAGGTTTTCCTTTTGCTTTACAATACTCACAACCATTACTTTGTGCTAAAGTTCTCCTTACTTGTTCTTTTAACTGAGAGGATAAATTCCCATCTTTCTCCAAAATTCCTTCCAATTGGGTCCATCCGTCCAATACATCTTTGTTATGTCCTAAAAGTTTTTGAAAAGGGGTCTCGCCGAATTTAGACTCATTAATTCTTGTCATAGTTAATACCTCCTGTTAATATTTATAATATCAAATAAATTTATTCCATCACATTAAATTTAAAACTAGTTTCCTGTTAATTTTTAAACAAATTAATGAAAATCGGAGGGTTTTCCTTAAAAATGAAAATAGATGATATTGATAAAAAAATATTAGAAGAATTAAGCAAAAATAGTCGATTATCAATGAGTGAACTTGGAAGAAGAGTCAATTTGTCTTCTCCATCTATAACAGAACGGGTACGACAAATGGAGTCATTCGGAATAATAAAGAAGTACACCTTAGAAGTCGATTATGAAAAATTAGGACTTCCTATCCAATGTATAATAGAAGCAACCGTTAAAAACGGAGACTATAATTCTTTTAAGAAATATATTGAGGGTTTGCCAAATGTAGAGTTTTGTTATCGAATTGCTGGAAACGCTTGTTATATGCTTAAAATGCAATTTGATACTTTTGCTAAAGCAGAAGTATTTATTGAAGCTGTAAATCCATATGCCCATACTGTAACACATTTCATTTTTTCTCAGGTCCAGACGAAATTAAGAATCAATTCAGACTGACTTTTATAATGGTTGTTAAACTATTGTCTAGTTAACTTAAGCTATCATTATCAGTAGTCAACGATGCATAAAATTTTCGTTTTGGGGGTAATTAAAAAATATTAGCTTGATAGCGATGTGGCGGTACCCCTCATAGCTACATTTTGGCTCACCCATACACATAAAGCTATTAAATCTTTTGCTTGGTACTTACTGGTTCGTTGTACAAAACCAACATCTCTAGCAAGATTCCGTAAGGTATTTGGAGATAAAATACTTTGAATCTCTTGAGCAAATAGTTGTAATTCATCAGACACAGAAACAGACATAAAAAACGCCATCCTTTCCTATGATTCTACAGAAAGAATAGCGTATTTTTTCATTTTAGGGGGCATTTCTTTTTATTAACTTGATAGCGATGTGGGGGACCCCTATATGTTTTCGTTGACAAAACAGCATTGTCAAATGCAGACGAAGGCCTACGGGAAAATTTCGGCTACAGAACGAGAATAAAGTTAAAAGACGCCGTTGCGCAGAGTGGCTTGCAAGAATACGGCAAAACAACCATAAGATACTTCACATCAGACAATAAAACAGAAATTGAATTTGAATAAGCATTCCTGCAGGAGTGCTTATTTATTTTATTTGCAGGAAATTATCACCATTTGTCGAATTATATAAGCTGAAGGGTGATAGAAATGAGTCATAGAAATCTTTTTATGCTGGCAATGAATACGTAAAATCAAAAACATTCACTTATAACGGTTAATAGGAGGCATTATCATGAAAAAATTAGCTACAATTGCGTTGACTGGTGCGTTAGCTTTAGGCGGTTTAACGGTTATGAATTTAGATACACCAAAGGCACAAGCTGAGGAATGGGATGGCTGTCATTATATCTGTGGTCCTGGCGAAACAGTAAACGATGTTACGGTTAAAATACATTCTACACAAGTTACTTTTGGTAATAGCTTAATTGCAAGAATCACGAATGACCGAGCTGAAGAAATTCATTACAATGTCAGCATCGAAAAGAAAAACGAAGATAGCTGGGGAGAATTTGAAACTAATTTCAAATGGAACAATCAGTGGGTTCCAGCTGGCTCATATGATGAAATTTCAACTTTCACAGGATATGGCGATGATGTTTATGAAAATGGCACATACCGATACAAAGTTGAAGTTGTAAGCGCAGATGGTTCTATTGATACAATTTACACAGCAGGAATGACAGTTACAGGGCGATAACTCATGACTGAGCTTTATTATTTATGATTGTATCTTCGATAATATCATTGATAATTGCGTTGATATTATTATTAAAATAAGCTCTTCGGATCTTATTTTTTTTATATAAAAATTGAATATTAATATTCTATTATTGAGTTTTATCCTCTGTTCATAAACATAAGATTTTCTGGACAGATGTCTTTTAACGTACAGAAAACACTTAAGATGCGTCCGATTTGTGTCTAAACGTACAATTTTCCCGAAATGGTATGGTGAGACCATGCCCATCAACTTAAGAATTTGCTTTACCCCCAAGTGTAAAAAAAACGCCATCCTTTCCTATAAGGAAACAGAAAGAAAGCGCATTTTTTCATTTTAAGAGGTATTTTGTTTGATTGATAGTGATGTGGCGAGACCCCTACTAAAAAAAAGGATCTGATATTCATATCAGATCCTTTTTCACTATGTATAATTATTTTACTGCTACTTTTAATTCTTTTCCGGCTTTAAAAGCAGGGACTTTAGATGCAGCGATTTGCATTGCTTCACCTGTTTGTGGATTACGTCCTGTACGTGCAGATCTTTCACGCACTTCAAATGTACCAAAACCAAGAATCTGTACTTTCTCTTCATTTGCAAGCGCATTTGTTATAGCACCTAATACAGCTTGTGTTGCTGCAGCTGCATCTTTTTGTGTAAGTTCTGCTTTTTCTGCTACCATTTTTGTTAATTCGGTTTTATTCATTTTTTGCACCTCTTTGCATGTAATAAGAAATTATTATAACGTACCTACGTTTCTCATGTAAATAAAGATATATAGAAAAAGCCCTAGCAAGAGCTAGGGGCAATTCTGTGTAATAGTAGTACCAGAGAAAAGGATTTCATCACATAATGGATATTTCGATATCTATATTAAACAATATAAAGTGATGTTTTAATTATAATTTTGTTAATGTTTTCTCATTTTCGTTATGGGGGCATTTAAGAATCTTAGCTTGATAGTAATGTGACGGTACCCCTATATCTTTTATTACTTAGTAATTTAAGATATGCGCTCTTCTTATCAAGCCCTTACGGGCTCAATGTATATTTAACATTGCGGGTGCTTTTTTCTTTGCTATATAAAAGTTATATAATAAATAAGAAATTTAACCACGCGGACAATTGTCATCCTCATCTCATTGATTCATAATTAAAATATTTAAATAAGCGCTTGTCTAATTTTCCATAACTGTTTTCTTCATCATAAGTAAAAAAATATAAGAAAATTTCATTTACATATATTCATGAATTATATTTAGATATAATATGAAATTCATTTTCTTATAGTTAATTAATCTTAAACATAAATATATACCTTTCTGTAAGAATCCTACATTCTTCTCTATTTACCTATACTTATAATTTTTACAAATTATTATGAAATATATATTTATTTAAAGTGCTTTATTCAAAATGTATAATTGGAGTTTTTATGGAGTCAAGGCGGTTGTTTGTTCTCTTTTCTTAATTCACATAATTTTCAAATATAATAATTTCGTATGGTGAGATTTGTTATATAATGAAATCAAGCCATATGTAAGATGGTTTCCCCGTTACGAGTAATGAGATAGTTTGATTCACCTTTTATACATTATCTGAAAAAGAACTTGTAGGAATCCCTACAAGTTCTTTTTATTTTGGAAGGGGGAAGAATTCGATTGTCACCCATCTATATTTGTAATACAATTCAAAATCAAATGATTTATTCACTCTCAATTACGAATACTCTCTTGTAATGGAAGGGTAATAAGTTCCCCAAATTCTTTAGTAAGCTGAGGCTTATCTTTAATTACTTGCCTTTTAAATGCTGTAAATGGAGAACCTGAATGTAATTTATTTTTTATCTGTAAAAAATAATAATCTTTTAGAGTAGATTCTTCACTATAAAAATAGTCCTTTAGTAAAGTATAAAATTCTAACATCTCTTCTATTAAAGAACCTCTAATAGAGGCAGCTTCTATATGCTTTAAAGGTGTACTCCCATTATACACTTTATTTAGCAACTCTACCGTTTGATTTGTTCGTTCTCCTTGGTCAATAGCCTCTATAGATACATCAGAAAAAGGGATTGCTTCTACCTTAAATTTTATCTTATTTTCCACATCATCTTTTGGATCCGTACAATTCAAGATATTATCATATATATCTAACTTTATATTATTACAATGTGCACAAGACCAAAAAAGATTATCCCATGAATACTTTAAATTAGTATCTCCTCTGTGAGGTATAAAATGCTCTACATTTATACTAGTAAGATTTTTAGATTCACAGATATAACATTTATTATGAAAATCTTCTTTTAATTTATCCAAAATATTCTGATGTCTATAACTACCACTCCCTCTCTCTCTTACTTTTTTTAGTTCTTTAGGCTCTGACTGAGATTTATTAATTAATATCATCATTTTCACCACATAAAATCATATTTAACTCTACTTCTGCCAATTTCATTTGTAGTTCTTTTGACAGATTTTTCGGAACTTTAGAAAAATCTTCTTTCAATTTTGTAAACTTTAATGATTCCTCATATGACAATGATTTTTTGTTTTCACTAAGTCTTTGATACTCCTTTAATTTCTCTTTTAACAAATATGAATATTGATCAATCTCAAAATAACCCTCTAGTATTGCCTGAAATGGAAACAAAGCTAAATCATTTAAAAGTATACCTTTTTCTAAATCATAAACAACAGTATTCTCAATTGAATTGATGACGAAAGGTGAATGTGTTGTGACTATAAATTGAATATTAGGGAATAAATCCGTTAAAAATCTTAATACTTTTTTTTGTAGACTAATATGTAGATGAACATCTATCTCATCTATTAATACTATTCCTTGTATATCATATAGTGGTGCATTAGCACTAAGCATTCTAATAATAAGCTCTGTTACAATGTGCAATAAAGACGAATAACCACTGGATAATGTATTTAATGTATATGGATCTTTTCCTGGTTCTCTTACTATAAAATTATAATTTGCATAATCAAATGCTAGTTCTAAATTATCATTTTCAAATATCATTTTCAAACTTTGTTCTAAACGTTTAAACCATTTTTCAATATCGTTAGCAATATGAATGTCACCAGCCTGTTGAGCAAACATTTGCTGTGCTTTTAAGTCTACTAAGTATTTAATAAAAATAGCATTAGTATTTGAACTAATTTCCCTTGTTGGTTTTAAATCTGTTTTTTGAATACCCTCTGGAATATCCATTTTAGAATATCTGGTAGCATTAAAATAAAAAATTACATACTTACCACTCTCATAATAATCATCTAAGTTTAAAATTGTATTGAATAACGGCTTTACTTTTCCTTCATACTTTTCTATACCTTCTTTATTATTATGTATATAACGTCTCTGATCCCTAATTGCCATTAATATTGACTCATCATTTGGATCTTCTTTTAACCTTTCTTTCAGACGATCTATTTCCGCTTCGTGAGTTTTTATATGATCATGGTAACGACTAATCATTTGCACCGAACTCGTTTCCACTACTTTAAAATATTCTAAAATACCTTCTAAAAAAGACGTTTTACCCGATCCATTTTTTCCAGTTAAAATTAAATGCTTTCTAATTTCGCTAGAAAGTGGGATAGAAATGTCCTTTAAATGCCTAATCTTTTTAATATGTAATTGTTTCAAAAATATGTCCACCATGAAATTCACACTCCTCTTTTTTATAAAACACTAATATGATCAATGCGTATTAGTTTAAAACTTATTAAGACCATATATAGAATAACATTATTTTGAATTAAGACCATAATAATAGATAAGTTTTCTTTTGGTCCCACTCACTTCAAAAGGTACACCTTTTGAAGTATATTAAAACCTACTTGATTCATTACTTCTAAAGGTCAAAAAAGATACTTTTGAAGCACTAAATAATTAATGACACCTTTTGAAGCATTTTTGGTATAATTTCATTAGAAACATTTTTGAAAGGATGTCTATTTATTTTGAATACAAGGAAATTTGGATATATAAGGGTTAGTAGCAAAGATCAAAATGAAGATCGGCAGCTCGAAGCAATGAAACAACTCATCACTGACGAACGAGATATTTTTATCGACAAACAAAGTGGAAGAGATTTTAATCGTGATCAATATCAACTCGTAAAACGTATGTTAAGAAAAGATGATATTTTATATATTCATTCCCTAGATCGTTTCGGCAGAAATAAAGAAGCTATCCTTCAGGAGTGGAAAGATATTACTCAAAATATTCAAGCTCATATTGTCGTATTAGATATGCCACTTTTAGATACAACTCAATATAAAGATAGTTTAGGAAATCTTATTACTGATTTGGTACTCCAAATCTTGTCCTGGCTTGCTGAAGAAGAGCGGACAAAAATAAAAACTCGCCAACGTGAAGGCATTGAGGCTGCAAAGAAAAAAGGAAAGCATTTGGGTAGACCCAAAACTGAAATAACACAGGAATTTATCGATACATATAACGATTGGAAAGATGGAAAAATCACAGCGCTATACGCCATGAAAAAGTGCAATATGACAAGTCCTACATTTTATAGAGTTGCCAAAAGGTATGAGGATAAGGAGTGGAAAATATAGCATGACTACAAAGGAGACCCAAAACACACTGCAAGGCTTCTCTTCTTATTTATTAAATAAAGGAAGAAAGCCTTCAACAATTAAACGATATATCTATGATATAGAAAGTTTCGTTCAATGGCTGCACCAATCAGAAAAAATTACTGAAAACAATCTTTTTGGCTCACTCTATGAAAAAGATTTTGAAGCCTTTTTCAAATATTTAAAAGAAGATCGGCAGTACTCCGATAAAACGATACACCGCATATATATTGTTTTGAATAGGTTGTACGAATACTTAGATTTACCAAGCCCCATTGAAGGGGGGATTCATATAAATCCACCTAATCGGGCATTACGTAAGGAGGATTTCGTTTCTTTCCAGGAAGGGAAACACTTAAAAGAAGTTATTTCTTCACTAGAAGGCCTTACAGAAAAACAACAATCCACACGCCCGATGATCTTAGAGCGGAATATTTCTATCGTTACATTACTCCTGGATTATGGATTATCTTTAAAAGAGCTTGTTTCTTTACGAATGATACATGTTCATTTCGAAAATGATACTTTATCCATTCTTGAAGGATCAAAAATAAACAGGAGCATTCATTTGAAGGAAGAAGATAAATTACACCTATACAATTATTATAAAATTATCCCTGAACCTGTACGCCCTAAATATCACAGTAATGATCCACTATTTGTTGCTTTTGATTTTACACGTGGGACATATCATTGGAGTTATGATAATGATGCGCCAAAATTTCTAACCGAAATCTCAATACAAAAAATGATTCGTTTAGAAGTGAAGCGTGCTAATCTCCGAAAGGGAATTTCTGCGCAACATTTTCGAAATACTTATATTTTAAGAAGAATTCAAGGGAACAATGCCCCTGAAAAAATCATGCAGCAAATAGGATTTAAATCTAATTTATCCTTAAAAAGATATTACGATTACTATAAACGCTCCGTAGCAAATACAGACTCACGTCTATCATTTAATATGTAATTTTTACATATCTGCATAATTTTAATGAATTAAATGAAAAATCATATTATGTTCATGAATATATTTATGAGATAGAACAACTAGGTCCATCAAAATTGAAACCTGGCACTCACTAACAGAAGAAATAAAAGCCTTAGGCATTAGGATATCGACATCTTTCAAATTCAAATGATAGAAATAGATCCAAATAAAAAAGGAAAGATTGATTTGCAAAATCAGTCTTTCCAAAAGTAAAAAGAGTTCATCCAAGTGTTTAGATTTATAGCATAATAGTAGATTCCATTAGGAATCTACTATTATGCTATATTTTTCTTCATATAATTGCTCCAGAATCATATTTCCTATTATTTTCCCCTTTAAATTAACTCTAGAAAATATAATTTGGTGTCTAATATTTAAAAAAATTTATTGTGATATTAAAAATTGTTTTTAAGATAAGTATTTTTTATAAGTTTAATAGATTCACATTAAATTTAACCAATTAGAGATTTTGAGTCATTCATATCCGGTGCAGCTGCGCTTCTTGGCTCTGGATCATTCATAACTGGTGCAACTGCACTTCTTGGTTCCGGATCGTTCATTGCAACTGCGCTTCTTGGCTCCGGGTCATTCATAACTGGTGCAACTGCACTTCTTGGTTCCGGATCATTCATTGCAACTGCGCTTCTTGGCTCTGGGTCATTCATAACTGGTGCAACTGCACTTCTTGGTTCCGGATCATTCATTGCAACTGCGCTTCTTGGCTCCGGGTCATTCATAACTGGTGCAACTGAACTTCTTGGTTCCGGATCATTCATTGCAACTGCGCTTCTTGGCTCCGGGTCATTCATATAAGATACTGCTTGATCTGAAATGAATTTCCCTGAAACAATAGTACTTACTGCTGCAAAAGTCAAAAATACTTTTTTAAATTTATTTAGTTTATTCTCTTTTTTTAATTTCTTCATTTTTAATTCCCCCTTGTTTGCCTACGTACATTATCTAACGAGCATAGGGGGTTAGGTAATCCGTTAAATTTTATTTACCTGCTGTAAATAATGTTTTTAACAAGGTTTCCGAAAATAATTCTACCTCTAAATGTGTAGGACGTAGCTAAATGAACATGAAAGAATGTTTTTCGGTGGACTTACGCCAAAGTGGTTTGCAATCATCTAACTATTCGTGATAATTCCCTCTTACATATTGTTCTTTGAAAACTGAAGATAAGAGGCTGGTACGAAAAATGATTCATACCAACCTCTTATCTTCAATCACTCTCCACTATACCAAAAGAACGAAAACCCAGCCTGAACGTTGCTATAAATAAGGCAATCACAATCACTAAAATACGGTGGGTTCTTGACAAGGACGTCATGTACTTTTCGTGTGTATACACTAAACGTCAGTGCGACGGGATTAGCTGGAATAAACTTGTACCTTAGAAGGGGTATCGCCACATCGCTATCAAGCTAAGCTTATGCAAAGTCAATTTTAGGCGAGATTGTTTCTTTTTTCTAAAGGGCAAGTGTAGGTGATTGAAAGATTTGCATACGAAATAAACCCTAACGGGTTTCACTTTTTTGAATTAAGCGGCTTGATTATCAGACATGGTACAATTGTAAACGACACCTAATATATCAAAGACCGTTTTTTTCTCATATCGATGAGATTTCCGTCCGTTTTGCTGTAGAAGATTGAACAGACGAAGTAACACCTTTGATAGCTCTTGGGTGTTTTTCTGTATAGTTTGGAATAGAAGAAGAAAATAGTCTTTAATCATATATATGGCTTTATACTCACTAAGCTCTCGTTTTTTCTTCATGAGGAGCAATTGGCGCATTTGAAACATGATAGAAGAACAGAGTAGAATAGCAATCAATTGACCATATAAATGGCACTCTAATCGTTCTGGTTTTATCTTTTTACAATGATGAATTTGAAAGAATGACTTCCACGTTTTAAATAAAATTTCGATTTGCCAACGCAAAGAATACCAGTCATGTACCTGTCCCATCGGGACAATATCTGTAGGGGTGTTTGTCATATATACATTGATACCGCTGAGTCGTTTACTACGAGGAGAATACTTCATTCCTTTCTTTTTTTCTCTTACAGCTTGATCTTGTAATCGTTTTTGTTGCTGTTGTCATTCATTTATCAGAAGGCTGGTATAATAGTGCAAGCAATACATTCATAACTATGTCTATTGCTTATTTAGCAGCATCACTTTTAGTATGGCGGTTCATTCGAACAGAAACTAAAACATAATTCAATAACAGTATTAAACTATTTCTTAAATATTTATATTATAGGTGCTAACCTAATGCTCATCAAATCAAGAAAAAAAGCCATCCCAAAAATGATAAAATAGGCTTCTTTGTTACAAGGAAGCCTGAAAATTTCGTTCTAGGGGTGACCTGTTTTCTTAGCTTGATAGCGATGTGGCGGTACCCCATGTCCATCAACTTAAGCATTTAGGCTATTTTTAAAGTTAAAAGCACGTTACTATTCTTTTATATTAAAGAGAAAGAGTGACGTACTTTTTATGCATAATTTCAGTGTACACAATGACATTATTTTTTGCACCAGAACCGGATAAACTACTGGTGTGCTATATTAATCTCCACTTTCCTCGTTATTACAAGCTAATAATGGTTCGTACATCATTATAGCGTGATTCTCCGTTACATATTGATCTTCTACAAACTGTTTCTGTTGGCTATATACTCTACGTTGAATAACATTATGTCGTATATAACCACCCCAGTATGCAGATTGGATTGAGTGTTCTTTTTCATAAACTTCATATTGATAAAGCTGCGGATAGGCTGTTCTCCATTCACCAACTAAATGTTTATCTGTGATATAAAGGTGAAGTTGATACGATTGGTCCGTTTCATTTTTAATTTGTAAGTCCAAGTAGTTATAGGAACAAGTCGCTCCGCTTCCAAACGGCTGGGTCCGCTTGGAATCAGGAAAGACATCAAAGCTATGACGATATCGCTCTGTTACTGTCAGTGGTGTATGTAAGGTCATCCAATATATTAAATTTGAAAGCTGACAAAGCCCTCCTCCAATGCCTGCTTGAAAAGATCCATAGTGTAGTATCATACCTTCTACATACCCTTTTCTCCTAGTAGGCTTACCTATTAAACGCCAGTAAGAGAATGTTTCTCCCGGTCTAATGACGATACCATCTAGCTGTTTAATGGCAATCTTTAAATTTACAACTTTATTCTGTTGATACCACATATCTACATCCTTGAGCTTACGAAGTAGTATCGTTCGGTGCTGAATCGCTGTACAGGGTAACTTTTCTTGTTGTAAAGTTTTTGCGTATGTTTTTCCGTCTGCTAACCACTGGATGTACCTCTTTGTAGAGTAATACCATGTTCCTAGCATAATACGATACTTAGAACGCTGTTTAGGACGTAAGTTCACTATATTCATTTTATTTCCTCTCTCTATCGTTTTCATATTTTGACCTGGTCAATAAAAACTAGAACACAAATTAGATTACACAATCGATTTTGAGTATTGGTAAGGAGTCAATCCATTTAATGCTGAATGGCGTCCCGCCACACATCCATCAACTTGAATATTTAGACTATTAATTAAAAGCGCGTTACTATTCTCTTATATTAATAAGAAAGGGTGACGTGCTTTTTATGAATATGAATCCAACACAAGAGTTGTCTTTATTTGCCGAAGAGTTATATCAATATATGTCTCCTGCTACACTTAATCAATTAGCTATAGAAGCTGGCGGAATGAAACGAAAACGTAAGTGCCATGGGCACCATTTTTTATCTTTATGTGTATGGCTAAATCAACAAATCGCTACTACCTCTCTTACTCAACTTTGTAGTCAATTAGAAGCTTCAACAGGAATTTTATTAAGTCCTGAAGGACTTAATCGACGATTTAACTCTGCCTCTGTAGCCTTCTTTCGAACTGTATTTGCTACACTTCTACAAACTAAAATTGGAGGGTTATCTAAGATTTCTCATTCTCTTTCTGCTTACTTTGAGCGCATTATCATCCTTGATTCTACAACCTTTCAAGTTCCAGATCGATTCGCATCTACTTATCCTGGTGCCGGAGGATGTAGTCATAAAGCTGGTGTAAAAATCCAACTAGAGTATGACTTGTTGAGTGGAGAATTTTCTGATGTGAAAATTGAACCAGGAAAACGAAGTGATCAGGCGTATGGTGCGACTCGAACAAGCCTGACACAAAAGAATGAACTATATATTCGTGACTTAGGATATTTTCGTTTACAAGACTTTAAGTCTATCCAAGAGAAACAAGGATATTATTTATCACGTCTTAAATTACCAACTAAAATATATAGAAAAGAATTCGAAACAGTGGTATTTAAAACAAAACCCTCTCAATCGAGGCCGGTATATATACAAATTCATTTGGAAGACATCATGAAACAATTACAACCTGGCCAGGTGTATGAGTTACATGATGTCTATGTAGGGAGTAAAGACAAACTGCCTACTCGTATTGTGGTTTACAGATGTACGGAGGAGCAAAAACAGAAACGCTTACGTGATCGAGCTATTCGCGAAAAGAAAAAAGGAATTACATATACAGAGCGTACGAAACTTTTACAAGGAATTACGGTATATATGACAAACATTCCTACGGAATGGGTACCAAAAGAGAAAATCTATGATTTATATTCACTGCGTTGGCAAATTGAGCTGTTATTTAAAATATGGAAATCTTGGTTTCAAATTCATCGTTGTAAATCTATTAAACAAGAGCGGTTAGAATGTCACCTTTATGGACAACTTATTAGTATCCTATTATGTTCTTCTACTATGTTTAAAATGAGGGAACTCCTTTTACATAAGAAACAGAAAGAGCTAAGTGAATATAAAGCGATGTACATAATTAAAGATTTTTTCTTACTTTTTCATCAAGCATTACATAAGAACACCCAAGAATTATCAAAGATTCTCCTTCGTCTGTTTAACCTTCTACAGCGAAACGGACGAAAATCTCATCGATATGAGAAAAAAACAGTCTTTGATATTTTGGGTGTTGTTTACAATTATACCACTCCGACTCATCAAGTAGCATAGTAAAAAAATTCAAACCCGTCAGGGTTTATTTGATATGCCTACTTTTATAACATCTATAAACGATAATAAAATACTACGTGAAAAGACCGCATTTTGTATAAAAATATTCCTTAAGTTGATGGATGTGTGGCGGTACCCCTAGAAGCTCCCACTTCAAGCTTTGCTAAGTAGCAAGTAGTTCACTGTTAAATTACTTAGTGTTTTAACTAAAAAGTTCACACAAAAAAAGTAGGCTTACGCCTACCGACATTCATCTCCCACCTAAAATTAGTGTTTCACACCTTCACATTTTTGAGGAAGGAGTCTTTTGCCAGGAAACGATAAATTTAATACATTACATATTGCTTTATTGTCAAATATCCTGAATATGTAATTTTTTATGGATAAAATCTATTATATTATTAATTTTAGATAACCAAATTTAAAATGTGCTTATTCAATATGATTATTATCATATTTATCTCTTAATAACTTTAATTTTTCCCCTTCTTTAATTCCAGCACCTCTTAATAAAGTATATTGTTCGAAATACTCTTCGAATCCACCAGGTGTGAAAATTGAAAGAATTTTAGCTTCTACATTAAAAGGATTACTAAATGCATGAAATGTTCCCTTTGGAACAAATATAAATCCTCCTTCTGATACTTCCACCCAATTCTTATCTATAAGAAAGGTCGCTTTTCCATTTATCACATAAAAAATCTCATGAATTTGTTTATGAAAATGAGGCTTTGGTCCAGTCAATCCTGGAGATAGGGTATACTCTAGTACAGATAGTTGGCCATTAGTCTCTTTCTTAGTTACTTTCAAGTTAACTTTTAAATCCGGAGCTGGTTGAAGAATCTTTCCTTCTCCTTTTTTTAATACATAAGGCGGCACAACAGCCATATAATTTTTCACACCTTTCTTATATAATTTATTAAAAATCCCCCTTTTCAAACCACCCAACACTAGGTGGGAGCTGATTTTTGGTTTGGCACATCCAAAAAATTCCTAATAAACTAGACACATGAAGTTCTTTGATAACTTGATATATAAGTTTGCAGGAACCGAACACCAAGCGGTTCGGTTCCTGCGTAAAATACCAACCGTAAAAAAGAACGTCCAAGCGTTGGACATCTAGGGGTGGAATAATCCGGAGTATAACTCAGGTTTCTTTCTTCGTATAACTGAGAATTCCACACTTCAAAAATCGTTAGAATTTAAGTAGCGGGTAATTCATAATGAGCAATTATATTAATCTTTTCTAAATTGGATTATAGGTTTTATACCATAAAAAAAGATAGAAAGTGAAGACAATGCAGCTATGAGTATTTCCTGTTGTTTTGTAAGATCAAACCAACATTTATACGATTTATTTCCGAACATAAATATTCACCTTCCCAAAACTTCTTCTCTATCTAATTCTTTACTTATTTAAAATAAATATTCCTCTTTGAAAAGCCTAATATACTTAAAATTTAAAATTTCATTTTTACACATCCAATAATAACCTTTTAAATATTAGTAGCCTGTAACATATTAGAAAAATGAATCACTTTATTTACCAAATCATCTACTCTCTTCATAACGGCTTCATCTCTACATATGCCATCTTTATCAAAGTCACTTCCGTCTAATACAACCTGATCAGCTAATACAAGAGCATATAAACCCCTTAAAAATATTCTCATTCCATTTAAACAATTTATGCCCCCTTTGCCACCACCAGCAGTAGCAATAAGTCCAATAGGTTTATCCATGAGTTGTTCATTTGTGATAAAATCAAAAGCATTTTTTAATGCCCCTGAAAATGAATTATGGTACTCTGGTGAAGCAAGAATTAATGCATCTGCTGCATTAATTCTCTCGATAAAGGTATGTGCCACCATTTTTTGTTTCATAGAGCCATCAAAAATAGGTAAAGGAGATTCTCTGAAGTCTATAAAATCCAATTCAATATCCTTATCAGCAAATCTACTTTGAATTTGCCTCATTAATTTTTTTGTTTGGGATTCTTCTCTTACACTTCCACATACTAAAGCTAAACGCATATATATTCTCCTTTCGTTATACAAGGTATAATTTATCTTGTAGTAATAACGCTTCTAGTTTTTCTGGACTATGAACAATGTATGTTGCCCCAGCGTCCGATAACTCTTCTTCAGATCCATATCCAAAGGTAACTCCTACAGAATCAACATTAACTTTTTTTGCACCTATAATATCGTGCATACGATCACCAATCATTACAACTTCTTGACTGTTTAGATTTTGTTGCTGCATGATAAAATCAATAATTTCTTTTTTCGCTGATCTAGTGCCATCCAAATTACTTCCGACAATAGATTCAAAATAATGATCCAGGTTAAAATTTTTAAGGATTTCGCTAGCAAAAACTGTTGGTTTAGATGTAGCAACATGTAATGTCATACCATGATCCCTTAAGTTTGATAAAACTTCTGGAATGCCAGAAATCACCTTATTTTCTAGCATCCCACTTTTACGAAACCGTTCTCTATACAATGTAACAGCCTTATTTGCATCTTCTTTTGAAAGTCCATAAAACTTGATGAAAGATTCATCTAATGGAGGTCCAATAAAAGGTGTTAATGTATCCAAATCATCCACATGGATATCAAAATGGCTTAAAGCGTATTGAACACATTTTGTAATTCCTTCCTTAGGATCTGTTAATGTGCCATCTAAATCGAATAATATATATTTATATGCTTTCAAATTATTTCACCTCAATGGATTTAATTTAATATATTAATTAATTTGTAAATTCTTATTAGTAATTTCTTGCATCTCTTTAGCAACTAAAGCTCCAACACGGGCATTATCTTTTACAAGTTCAATTGCCGCCTTTAAACTCTTTCCATCTGTTAACTCTTTTACTTTCTTCAACAAGAATGGCGTTACAGCTTTACCCACAATCCCCTGTTTTTTTGCATCTATCATTGCTTTATTTATGATGGATTCAATAAATTCCTCCTCTAAAGCGAATTCATGGGGCACAGGATTATTGATTAGAACACTACCCTTTAATTGTAATGTGTTCCACTTTGTATCTAAGATTTCAGCAGCTTCTTTAGCATCTTCAATTCTATAGTCAACCTTATAACCACTTTTCCTTGCGAAAAAGGCTGGAAAATCGCTCGTTTGATATCCAATAACTGGAACACCCTTTGTCTCTAAATACTCAATTGTAAGTCCTAAATCCAAAATAGATTTTGGACCAGATGTTACAACTGCGACACTTGTAGTAGCTAATTCTTCAAGATCTGCTGATATATCCATTGTAATTTGAGCTTCACGATGTACTCCACCAATACCACCGGTTACAAATACTTTAATACCAGCCAATTCTGCAAGAATCATAGAAGATGCCACTGTCGTTCCACCATTTTTCTTTTGAGAAACAATATAAGGTAAATCACGTCTACTTACTTTAATTACGTCTTCAGATTGAGCAAGAAATACAATTTCTTCATTAGTTAATCCAATCTTAATGCGTCCTTCAATAACTGCAACTGTCGCTGGTACTGCACCGTTATCACGAACAATTTTTTCAACAGCAGTTGCTGTTTCTACATTTTGTGGATACGGCATCCCATGAGAAATTAATGTAGATTCAAGTGCTACAACTGGCTTATTTTCCTTTAAAGCTTTTAATACCTCTGGCGAATAATCGAAATGTTTAGTTAAGTTCATTGTTAATCCTCCTAATTAATTTAGATAATTTTTTATTTTAATTTAGATAATTTTTTATTTTAATTCAGGCGATACATTTGCCATTAAATAAAAATTAATATCGTAAGGAACAGGACCTCCACAAGTTACAAATCTTTTAGCCTCCGGGCCTGTATATGGGTTACGTGTTCCATGGAAAATTTTTTCAGGAGAGTATAAAATGTCCCCTTCTCCAAAATCAATCCATTCACCATTTAAATGTACTTGTCCTTTTCCTTCAACTCCAATAAATAATTCCTCTGATATTGGATGAGTATGAACCCCGAAATTTTGTCCAGGTTGTTGAATTCCACAATGTAAACTTAGATGTGCACAACCTGTTCCAGGCCAAAATAAAAAATTCATATTTGCTGGGTCATTATTAACTTGTGTAGGATCAGTTCCTTTAAATCCTTTGAAGATAGTTTCATTATTAAATAAGTTATTTACTAATTTAGGATTATTTGAAGTTCTATTTCCTTTAGGCAATAGACTCTGCCAAATATAAAGACGAATCATCTCTCCCTTATTTGCCTGAACTGAGTAGCCTATTCCTGTAGGAGCGTATAGAGTAGTTGCTCTAGACACTTCTGTATTTTCTTCTCCCACTACTGCAGTTCCAGACCCTTGAAACACTACTACTACTACTTCATGATTAATTCCAATTTCACAGCAAGTCCAATCCCCTCCAGCCGGTATATCTACAATCATACCTGTGATGTTTTTAGAACCAAGCTCTGGACTAACTGGCTTAGCCATCTTACATCCACTAACATCTTCCCATTGAAAATCATTAACTTTAAAAACTTTACCTTCATTCAAATTCATAATCGTTTTCAAATCTAGCCCCTCCAAATTTTTCTTTTCTTGATTATTAGTATAGAGCCGTTCTAAATAGCAAAAAACTGTAAGCTATGTTTACACTTTATTTACCGGGGTAAAAGATATTGAATTTATCCATAAAATAATTAGAATTAATTTATATTGTAAAAGTATATAGAGGGGGATTACATTGAATAAAGAACTTCAAAACAACTATATAACGATGAAAGGATTTTACTTTTTTACCTTTCTAGGAACTGGAAGCTTGTTTCCTTTACTAGGATTATATTTAAGTACAGTAGAGCATCTTAATGGGTATCAGATTGGGACAATAATGTCATTGGGACCTATTATAATGATATTCTTTCAACCTATTTGGGGGCTAATGTGTGACTATACGCAAAAACCACGCATAATTCTTTCTACTACTGTATTACTTACAGGTATAAGTGGCTTAGGGTATCTAATCTTTAATGAATTTTCATTTTTTATCTTTGTTGCACTACTAATTGGAGTATTTCAAAGTGCAATTATTCCAATCTCTGATAGCATTTCTTTAAGTTATACAAGCAAAACAAATGGAAATTACGGTAATATTAGATTATTTGGTTCTCTAGGTTTCGGCGTCGCTGTTTTTATTATGGGAAGGTTGTCTGGTACTTTTATTGGTCCCACAGTAATTTTTTATGGATTTTTCATATCCTTATGTATTGCTTCATTTCTAGCCTATAGAATGCCGCAAGAAGTAACATCACAAAAACAAGATTTAATAGCTGGACTAAAACACCTAATACGTTATAAAGAATTTTTAATATTTTTATTAATTACGTTTATGATTTTCGCTCCTAATTTAGCTAATAATTCTTATTTCGGAATATTTGTTGAGCACACAGGTGGCACACTAGCTGGTATAGGAATTGCTTTCTTTTTAGCTGTTTCAGCTGAAATTCCTTTTATGAAAATTGCAAACCAATGGATTAATAAATTAGGAATCCTTAATATAGTTGTATTAGCTGGAACAGCCTCTATGATTAGATGGTTTCTATATAGCCTTGAACCTTCGCTCTGGATAGTTTATGCATCTACCATAATACAAGGTTTTTCCCTAGGGTTATTTATACCTGCAGGTTTACAGTACATCAGGAAAATTGCTCCAATTAATATGGGGACTACTGCAGTCACACTATATTCAGCTATAGGAAATGGGGTAGGTAATTGGTTCTATACATTTTTCGGGGGGGTTTTATATGAAAAATTCAGTATTTATGCCGTTTATTTCTTCTTTGGTGTAGTATCATTAGTAGGAATACTACTTACATTTGTACTAATTAAACTGGAAAAAAACATAAAAGAATACGAAATAAATTCCTCGATTGTTTAAATTTTATATATAATAAAATTCATTGAAGTCTAATAGAAAATTTTCACAACCTAAAATAAAAAGAGCGTTTTCAAACGCTCTTTTTTAGTTTCAATGTTATTAAATTATTTTACAAATTCATCAGTATTATAATCTTCTTTTATTACACAATTTCTAAGTTGAGATGGTGTAATGCTATCGCTATATAACCGAAAAATCCGATTAATAACTGTCCGATCAAGCCTTTCTCTTTTTCTACTAACAAATAAATAAGGAGAATTCTTTGCTTCCTTATATGCCCCTCGTTCTGCTAAATAATCCTCTAGGGCATAAATGACTTTATTATTTAATAATAACATTTTTTTCTTTTCACCTTTGTCATTAAAAATCATACATATCCTAGTTTTTAAATTTAAATCTTTTATCTTAATAGACAGGATTTGCGAAGTGTGAATACCTGTATAGGCTAACATCACCACGATTGCATAGTCGCGTTTATAGTTACATTTATTTTTATTTCCACATACATTTTTCATAAAATTAATTGCATCTATTTCTGTAATTTTAATTGGTACATTATAAGAATTTTTATCTTTTATCATATCTGTTCTAAAAACTACACGCTTTTCTTGTGAATTTTTTTGCATTAAAAATATGTTAAATGTAATAAGACTACTAATTCTACGATCAATAGTTGCAGAGCACAATGATGTATCATTTTTTAGATAGTGAATATACTCTACTATATTTTGACGCTCTAAATTTATAAAATCCCTATTATATAAGTTTTTGAACCATATTAGGTATTGCTTAATATCTAAAATATAGCACTTGATTGTAATTATATTTTTTCCCTTTTCCTTTAAATAAGTAGAAAACGATTCTAGTAAATTCAAGTTCTCACTCTTTTCTATCAGTTGAATTAATTATATAACTATATATGGTAGCCACTCATTCCTAAATTATTTTAGCATCCACCTTAAATGTTTTTAATCTTTATATTAAGATGAAAAGAATTTAGATTTTGATTTATTTGATTATATAACCTTCCAAGTTATATAGAGTTATTTTTTAATAATAAAAATGATATATTATGATTATTCTAATATAAATCAATTTTCATACATCTATATCTTTAAACTTGATGATCCAAAGTTTAAAATAATTTATTTTTTAGAATATCCTTTGAGCATTTCTTTCGAAAAACGACCTGGATATAAGGCATTTAACATTTTATATGGACTCCCATTCCAAAACCTTTTTAAAGGTGTCCATAATTTTTTGTTTATTAACCACCTTTGACTATACACACTTAATAACTGTTCTTCAGTTAGCTTCTCCTTCTCTTCAATAATCCATCTTAATGCCTCTAATGCACTATTTTCCTTCCAATAGCCAGCAGGTGTAACCTTCAATTCCCATTCTTTAAAAATCCCTGGATATAAGTCATTAATCATTTTATATGGACTGTTTCTCCAAATTAATTGACAAGCGGATACTAATTTATTAGCTTTCAACCAGGAGATACCATAACATTCCAATAATTTTTCACGTGTTAATCTCTCTTTTTTTTCAATAGTCCACGCTAAAGCTTCTAATGCTCTTTCTTTTGTCCAAAACTTATTAGGTGTCATAGAGAAATCCCATTCTTTAAATCTATTTGGGTACAAATCATTAATCATCGCATAAGGGCTACCGTTCCAATACATCACCAAAGGGGAACCAAGTTTATTTTTCTCCAACCATTTTTTGTTGTAAAATTCTAACAATTCCTCTTCTGATAACTTTTCCTTGTCTTCAATAATCCATTTTAAGACTTCTAATGCTTTTTCCTTATTCCAAAAATTTAACGAAGTCATACCAAAATCCCATTCTTTAAATCGATTTGGATACAAATCATCAATCATTTTGTATGGACTATTTTCATACTGGTGGTTGAGCAAACCACGTAACCTATAGTTTATAATTAAAGGTGTATTCCAATTTTGTTTGATTTCTTCTTCATCCCACTTTAAAATTATTTCAATTAAATATTTTGTTATCCGTCTGGCCATTTCCTTATCCACATCATTTTTCCATGTGTTAGCAGGGAACCTATTTTTTTCCCCATCTAGTATTTCTTGATAAATGCCTTCTATAGAAACCGCTTTCATTCATAATTTATTCCTTCCTACACTTAACAAAATCTATATATATATTTTCCTATTTACATTATTAATATACTATTAATAATGTAAATAGGAAAAGTCAAATATAGTAGTATAATATTATCATAAAAACCCATAAAATTACATCGATAACATTATTATTCGTTTTTAATTTATCTATTACAATTAGAAGTAATCATATTTAAATAATAAAAAACATAAATACCTTTTGTATCAAGAGATTTATGCTTTTTATTTTTCAGGAATACCCTTTGTAACAAATTTCATTATTTGTAGGGCATTAGTATAGGAAAAAGAACTTATACGAGCCATAGAGTCCTAATATCAGAATCCTAGTTTTTTTCTAACAGGGCTCGTACATATCTATTAGCTGATTCTTGAAAAACTTCATATGCATTCTCCTGAATTTTCCCATAGAATGCATCATACATACGACTAAAGGATAAACCCTTCATTACATAGGAAATATCTTTTACCACATTTGCTGGTAGCGGAATTAAATCGGAATAACTATACATAAAGCTTATCCCTTTTTTACCTGGGGACATTTGAATTATATCACTTGTGAATAGAACCCCTTTCTCGTTATTTCCACCTTTCCAATGCAAAACAGCCCCACCTTCAAACTTTCCTCCCAAACGATATAAAGTAATTCCGTTAGATAATTCTAAAAATTCACCCGACCAGAATATAATTCGTTCACTTTGTTGCGTCACCCATTTTTTATTATCTTCATGAATATAGATTAAAGCGTCGAAAGCTTTAGCCCACTCAATATATGTAGTATGAAAATGAGGATTAGAAAGAGCGATTGCTTGTATTCCTCCGAATTTATTAATTTCATCTATTGTTTTTTCATCCAAATATGTAACGCAATCCCATAAAATGTTAAATTTTTTATTTTGTATGTAATATGCGGTTTGCTTATCAGCAAAATGAGGGGTTGTCCTAATACTATATAGTCCCTCTTCAAGTGGTTGAATTTTATTAGTATAAATAGAATTTAGCATCTGGTGTATACGCTCCTATCATTTATTTTCACTAAATAATATAATGTAATTCCGAAAGGGTAAAATATTAACAAGATTATAATATCACAATGTAGAGAATTTTTGTACTTTTCAGTAAAGATGGCATTCTCTTTAATCTCCTAAATACATATACATCAAAAAAAGCTAGCTTGATACTAGCTTTTTGATAATTTATACTCGGTGCAGATAAAGTTTATTTTTATTAGACGTGTTAAGTCTATTTAATTATGGGACTAAATTCATTGTTTCAAAATCATGGAACGGGCTACCCATAACTTTTAGAAATTGTGGTAATTTAGTTGGCTGAAACTCTACTAAATTACCATCATATTTACCGAATTTACCATCATTAAAAACAATCTCTCCTCTACGTAAAGTCATAATAGGTTTTCCTTTTAAACATTCTCCTTCATATGCAGACCAATTACATAACGAATAGCTATCTTCGCTCTTTACAATCCACTCTTTATTAGGATCAACAATAACAAAATCTGCATCTAGTCCCTCTTCAATTCTACCCTTTTTATGATGAATTCTAAATAAATTAGCTGGTCCATCGGCTAAAACAGAGACAACTTTGCACATAATTTCATCAAAAGTTAATAAAGGGAAATTTTTAATTAGACCTGTAATTAAGACTGGTAACATTTCTTGTACACCCGGTAAACCTGGAGGAGCTTCTTTAAACTCTCTTGCTTTTTCAGATAAAGAGTGAGGAGCATGATCACTTCCAACCGAGGTCATTGACCCATTTCCAAGAGATTCCCATAATTTTTGTTGATCATTTTTCAATCTAATTGCAGGACTTAGTTTAGCCTTAGAACCTAAATTAACACTATCTATAGCATCAAACCATAATTGATGGGGTGTTGTCTCAAACGTAATTGCATAGCCCGCTCTCGCAGCTAATTCTATTAATTCAACTTCTTCTGCTGAAGAAACGTGAAGAACATGAACTTGCGTTCCATATTTGCGTATAAGTTCTAAAACCTTTCCTACGGCAATGATACCTGCAGACCTTGGTAAGTGCTGTTCATATTCCGTTAGATTATCTGGTGCCTTCTTAAATCTCCGGAACAAATTCAATACTTCTTCGTCTTCTGCATGTAGTGTTAAAATCATTTTCTTTTCTGCGGCGATTTTAAAGATTTCTTCCAAGTCTTCACGTACACTGATAACATTCTTAGCTGTATGATGACCTGTAAGAAATACCTTAATACTAGCTACCATATCTGGATTGATAGCATGTAATCGAAAAGACTTTCCAGGTTCTACTCCAAAGTGAAATCCATAGTCCACTAATGATTTCCCTCTAATTACACTATCTTTTTTTTCAATTAATTCAACAGAACTGAGATAAGGGTTTGTGTTTGGCATATCTAAAACTGTAGTAATACCTCCCGCTACAGCAGCCCTACTAGCAGACTCCCAAGTCTCTTTATGAGTCAACCCTGGAGTTCGAAAATGGACATGTGAATCAATTAAACCAGGAAGTACGTATTTGCCTTCTGCATTAATAACTCGTTCAGCCTCTATTTCATTTTGGGGTTCAGTTTCTATTTTGCATATTTTACCGTTTTTAACCCCAACACTTCCAGTAATCACTTTATCTTTAAATACTAATCGGCCATTTATAATTGATAAATCATATTTTACCATTACATAACCAACTCTCTTCCAATGATTTCTTTGGCCAAGTCGTTGACAGGTCCCATTAGAGCCACTGCTCTAGCATCTCTATAAAAACGCTCGACATTACTTCCTCGCATAAAACCTCCTCCCCCAACTAATTGCTGACAGTCCCTACAGACCTTTTCACTCACTTCTGAAGCAAAGATTTTACTTTGATAAGAGATAATTTTTTGGTTTTCATGTATTCCTTGAGCTGAAAACTCGACCAGTGCTCGAGCTGCTTCAATATGCATATTTAATTCTGAGAGTTTAAATTTCATAAGTTCCTTGTCCTGTAATCCTCTACTTTGAATATGTTTATAAGCAATCTTATATGCCGCTTGTGAGATACCGACAGATACAGCACCTAAAGATAAACCAGATTCCCGAATACCTGAAATAATTTTAGGAGCTCCTCCAAGAGGACCAATAATACTTTTAGAATCAACTATACACTTGTCTAGCTCAATAAAACCTGTTGATGAACCACGCATTCCTGATAAATTCAGTTTTGAATTTGCTTTAACTCCTGGTGTTGAAGTCTCAATTAAGAAAAATGATTGGCCTGTGTTTCCATAAATACCAGTATTATCTGTATTCCCAGTTTGAACTAATACTAGATACAGATCCGCAAGGCCAGCACCTGTGGTAAAAGTCTTGGCACCGCTAATATCCCAAGTATCATTTCCTAAATAACTTCCTACAGTAGAAAGTTTTTGTTTATTGGCTCCTGCTCCTTTTTCAGACCAAGCAGAAGCACCTATCCATTCACCACTAGCAAGTAGTGGTAAATACTCTTGCTTATGAAAATCTGTTCCCCATTCTAAAATTCTTGAAATAACTGACATATGTTGGAATGCAATAATAGCTATTGAAGGATCTACTGTTGCAACTTTTTGAAGAAATCTAGAAGCGAAAATAACATTTTCGCCCATTCCTCCAAATTCTTCTGGTACAAGACACCCTAGATACCCCGATTTGCGGATTGCGTCTAAAGCTATATCTTGAGTTTCCCCTAATTCATCAGCACGTGAGGCTTGTTCTTCAAGAGTAATTAGTAATTCATCTAATTTTTGATCTAAGCTAATATCTTTTGTGATTGTTTCCAATTTAATTCCTCCTTTTTCCCGCTTAAATTTGGTTCGACTAGTTCTACCTTTTTGTTTGATATACTGTTATATAAAAGATAATCATCCATCTCATTTCCAGTAGTAGCAGATGAAACAGCTGTAGTTCCGCCTGAAGTTTGAATTTTAAGATTATTATTCATAAAACATTGACTAGCAATATCATAAGCTACGGTACCTTTCATAGAAGCGGACACACCCAGACATGCAACTCCCGTTAAAGCCATTGTAGGATGCCATTTTGGTACGGAGATCGCTCTCACAGATACAGTATCAGGTCTAAATCTTCCCAGCACTGCAATTTTAGGGAATACACTTTCTGGATCCCATCCTAATAAATTTGAAGCGGCATAACGAATTTCTTGCAATTTTGTAAAAACATCATTCCCCGCATTAAATAATTGTTCTTCTGATTCTATTCCTAATTCTAAACAGCTTACAAAAACATATGGATTTCCCGCAGATACAATCGAACATTCAAAATTCCCTAAAGGTGTTTTAACTATATTTTTAGTTTGTCCTGTGGGTAGTAATGTACCTAATTTAGTTCCAGGTTTTTCAATAAAATGTGCAGTACATCCAATCGCTGTTCGGCTTATTTGATCAATCTCACATACGAGACTGTCCCCAACATTTTTTATATTTACTCTTACTCTTAATCCAGGGCTTACGGTTGGAATCCATCCCCATTTTATCGCGACATTTATTGCAGCAAGAATTGAGTGACCGCAACTACCTGCATAGTCAAACCTGCAAGGGTTTCCTGGTATTAATTGAAAAAAGAGGTAATCGATGTCGTACATCGGATGATTTGATGGCTTAATTACTGCATATTTTGTAATTTGAGATTCATTATTTACGGATAAATCATCCTTAATTTTATGCAATTCAGGAATAATGTCCAAAGGTTGTTCTCCTAGACCTGCTCCATCAATAACAACAGTTGGTGATACACTCCCCTCTGCTTTCGCGATGTAAGTTAGCATACTTCTACTACCTCTTTCACCAAAGTGTCCTCCGGACTAATCGAAACATTAAATTGTTCCATCCAAAGTTGGAAAATCATTAGAGACCAAAGAGCCAATGCTGTTTTCCCATTTGGCTTTGTTGCCTGAATGGACAGTAATTTTTCTACCATCTCTGGTTTAAAAATGTTTTGTTTTCTAATAGTATTAGAATTTAATGTATTTTTCACAAAATCAAACAACGGTAATCCTTGTCTCATCATAGCGTCAATTGGTAGCGTAAACGGCTGTTTTTTTCGATGTAAAACTGAATCTGGAAGTTTCCCTTCAGCAGATTTATATAAAACTCTTTTAACTTTTTCATCTTTAATTCTTAGTTCATTTGTTAGTTGTTGAGCGAATTTGACAATGCGTGGTTGACAGAATGGAACTCTGACTTCAACAGAGTGTGCCATGCTCAAATGATCAACACGTCTTAGATGGTATGATGGCAAGCGGTAATTACGTTCAAAATCTAAGATTGTGTCAAGTCGATTACCACCATCCTGGCGTAATTTATCTTCAATAATTTCTGATGTTTTACCATTCTCTAAAAGATATGTTTTGTAATCATCACTATATAATTCCCAACGTAATTCTTCCTCTATAGCACTTAGCGATTCTACATAAGGCTTAATCCAATCACCAGCTCTGTTCATAGCCTCCACATAACGTTCATATCCACCAAACATTTCATCAGCGCCATCACCAGAAATAGCTACTTTGAATCCAGCTTGATTTACAGCTTCAAATAATGAATAGCTACTAAGAGTAATAGGATCGGCATTCGGTTGTCCTAAATGTTTTACTACATCAGGCAATAAATCTTGAAAATGCTTAGGGTCAATTTTCACTTCATGATGATGAGTTTTACAATGATTTGCAACATCCCTTGCGTAAACTTTTTCATCAAACGGCCATTCTCCAGTATACGAAATATTGAATGAATGAATATCACTCTTACATTGACTTGCTAATGAAGTGACAAAACTAGAATCTAGACCTCCACTATTAATCGTAGAAACTGGTACATCTGCATTTAATAACGCGCTGACTTCACTAGACAACTGTTTCTCTAATAAATTGCTTGCAGTTGAAAGATCGCTTGTTGGATTGTTTGATCTAAGATGTGTCTCATATCGACTGAGCCTTGGTGATTCATTAAGTTCTAGTTGTAAAATTGATGACGATGGCATAACATACACATCTTTAAACATTGTATGTTCACCAAAAATAGCTTTAGTTGTTAAATAAGAGTCTACTCCCGCTAGCCATAAATTCCTTGGAACTGCATTAAACCCTAATAATGATGGTAGCTCCGAAGAGAAGAATAGCGTTTTACTCTCTGGATTCCAATAGTAGTATAGAGACTTAATACCTGTAGGATCAGTAACAAGTGTTAAGCGAGTGGCATTTTTAGTATCAATAACTGCAATCGCGAACATCCCATCTAAATATCGTGCAAAATCTGGACCGTATTCATTATATAATGCAGGGATAATTGAACCATCACATCTATCTTCAAATTGATAACCGCGCTCCTGAAGCATTTCTCGTAGTTCATCGTGATTATAAATTTCCCCATTAAATACAACCTGAATATCTTCCCCTAAAGAGTAAGGTTGTTTTCCTCCTGCAAGGTCAACAATTGAAAGTCGATTATTACCAATAGCCCAATTTTCTTTAATGATAAATGATTGGCTATCTGGTCCTCCTTTAATTTGTAAATCAGATACCTTACTCATAGTAATAGAGTCTACTTTTTCATTTCCAAAAAAACCAAAAATTCTACACATACCCGTTATTCTCCCCTTATTGTTTAATATGCCTTCAAAAATACAATGCAAACGAATAAATTACTTCGTATTGTGATTTGCTCGGCTTTGATAATTTTATTCTAAATGCTTATACAAAAAGAAAATACTGTAAGAACGGTTAAGAAATTTATTATCCCCGGTAAATACGTGAAAAACATAAGGTATTAAGTAATCTAATAAAATGATTAATATTGTACAGAAACAACTATATTTTAAGCCCGTCCTAAATTTAGAACGGGCTTATGCTTGATTTAGGTTTTCAAATTAAATAACTTTATTGTCTTTTTATAAATATATTTTACAAGCGAAAATTTAAACCTTATGAAATATTTTTATATTTTAAATAAATCATATTCAAATACCAGTTCCGTTATTATATAATAGAGAATATTTTACATTTTAAAATATTTTAGGGGGATACCGTTTTGATTGGTAAAAAAATCAGGGAAGCACGAACGGCATTAGGCATTTCACAAAGGCAATTAGCTGGAAATGAAATGACTAGAGCATACATAAGTCTAATTGAAAAAGGACATGCAAATCCTTCTGACAAGACTCTCAGAATTATTGCCAAAAAACTTAACAAGCCAATTGATTTTTTTCTCGGGGGAACACATGAGGATAGTTTTGATGTTTGTGATGCAATTTTAGAACGAGCAAAATTAAAAAAAGACCTAGGGGAATACGAAAGCGCTTTAAATATGATTAAAAAGGTTTTTACTATGACCCAAGATCAACAGCTGTTAGCAGAGTGTCATTTTGTATCTCTTAATATTAAACTTGACTTAGGAGAATACGAAGAAACCTTAAAAGAATATGAAGAAGCTTTACCACTTTTTCTTGAGTTAAAAGATAGACAGTATCTTGTTGAACTTTACATGAAAGCTGGAAAAGCAGCATTTAAAATTGAAAATTTTCCATTGGCTAAAAAAGCATATGAGTTCGCTATTAAATACAGCGATCAGCTAAAAAAGCTTCAAGATGAACGAATACAAGCTCTTACATACTTAGGAACTACTAATATTCGATTGGGAAATCTTTCAGAAGCAATATCTGCTTATCTTGAAGCTGAAGATGAAGTCTCTATGACTGGTGATAAACAATTACATGGAGATATAGCATTAGGATTAGGGAAAGCGTATTATCGTAATAATTCGATAGAAGATGCGTCAAAATGGACTAAAAAAGCAATTAGTCTCTATGATTCAAACGATGAAGAATCAAATGTTCTTGCTCTCCATAACCTAGCAATCATTGAGGCATTTCGTAATAAAAAAGAAGAGATGGTAAAAATACTAACTAAATGCTTAACGATTTATGAAAAACAACGAAAACCTAATAAGCAGGCTTCTGTTTTAGAGGAACTTTCTAAATACTACCTATCATGTAACGATATAAATAAGGCTAAAGAATTTTGTAACAAAGCAATACGATTATTAGATGAGACAGAAGATGGGATTTTACGAGCAAAACTCTATCGTTTAATGGGCGTTATTCTGGCTTGTGAAGATAATTTTGAACAATCCTATTATTTATTAAGAATGAGCTACGATTTACTCATTCGATTAAAATCTAGGGATGAAGCAACAATTAGTTTAGAATTATTAAAAGTTAAGGAATATAAAATCAAAGAACTATATTTAAAAATTATGGAGCTTTAAAATACAATTTAAATAACTATATATTAGAATTTTACTTGTTGAATTGAAAGCGCTATAATAATTTTATTCTTGCTATAATGACCGAAAAGCGACTCTTAATAAGTTGTTTTTTACTTCTCAACACAATTTTATAAAAATTCACCAACAAATCTTTTAAAATATAGTTAGCCGATATGTGTGACAACAACTTCCTGTGCTTATGCACGGGTTTTTTTATCTTTTTTCGACAGAAGACACCTTCCCAAAAAATGTGAAGGTGTTAAATTCCAATTTTAGGGAGTCGATGAATATCGAGAGGCGCGAGCTTAAATCAAATGATTCTCGTCATTGTTCTATAACAAACTAGGAATTCTAGTAATAGTAAGTTTCCTTGCACCATGGCTACTGGGGGTGGGAATGGTATTTAGCTTTGTATCCGTTGTATTAAATACGTTTAGACTTCACAGAATAAAATTAAAAGCGAACAGAGAGAAATATCTTACCTAAGCATTGTTTTTTAAAAATACTTTATTTTCTATTAAATCTATCATGATATAATGACCATTATATCATGAAGGGAGTTTATTCCTTTTTTAGAAGCATTCAGAAAGTTTGTGAGTATTTACTGAATAGGCAGCTTTAGCATTTTATTTTTTAATACTCCCCTCTGAAATTTCTCACATAGGTACTCTGTGATTAGGATATGGAAATGATTACTATAGGTATTATTGTATTATATTGTAAAACCCTTAATTATCATATATAATTAGAATTATTTCCAATTAGGTACGTGAAATTATATACCTGGAACTAATTAAATTTACTTATCAAAGCACCTAAAAACTATGTAATACTCTCTCTATTAGTACACATAGTAAAGAAATTACTACTATGGTAAAATATATCGGAAAACGCTTTCATTTATTGGTAATTATTGATTATGTATTTTCACTTGAAGGTTAGGGCTATTAGTGAACTACTCGCCACTTAGCAAAGCTTGAAGTGGGAGCTTCTCAGTTCCTCGACGAAAGTAACCTTTCGTCTCCCTGAGCGTTACTTCAGGGTGCTCCACCCTTAGATGACCAACGCTTGGACGCTCTCTTGATACGGTTGATATTTTACACAGGAACCGAATGGCTTGGTTTTCGCACTCTATTTTCTTCCTGCAAACTCATATATCAAGTTATCAAAGAACTTCATATAGTTAGTTTATCAAAAGTTTTTGGCTATGCCAAACCGAAATTCATCTCCCAACTACCGTTGGGCTATCGCTCTTCACACGCTTGAGGAAGGAGAATTCTTTCGGTAAATTCGTTAAATTTTTCATTTAGTTATTAATCTATGACAATAAACTGGAAAATGGCAAAAGAAAAAGAAGTTGTTTCATACTTTGGCCGGTACAGAACAACTCCCAATGACTTAAAAAAGCTTCTTTTAGAGATCGCTTTATGAATTTATTAAGTACATTGTACATTGTACATTTTTTAAAGCGAATTTTCAAGAAACTTAGTTTCCTATAACCCAAAATAGAAAACATACTTTTTCTTTTGTCCCTATAAGGAGAAGAAAATATCGTGAGTAATATAATTAAAAGACGTCATACGAATCAGTATGCTCAAATACATAATAACCCTTTACAAAATGATTTAATCGATTTGAGATCAATTGGATTACTCTCTCATCTTATGAGTTTACCAAGCGATTGGGTAATTTATAAAACACAACTTTATAAAAAGTTTAGTAGAAAAAATATAGATGCTGCTTGGAAAGAACTTGCAAATAAAAACTATATAATTGGCTTTAATTGTTACATAGATGGAAAAAAGAAATCTTTTTATAATGTTTCGGATATTCCATTCATTTCTGAAGAATTTTCCGAATTCATTCATGAGACTATTGCTGAACTAATAAATTCAGGAGCTTCCGTAAAATCTTTAAGTCCAATGGGTGGCGGAACCCTTGATATTATTAAAAAACTAACTGATGTACCTTTAGTACATCAGTTAGTTCCTCTAAAAGAAATGAGTACTGTACCATTAGTACAGTACTCTCAGTACAGTACTAATGGTACATATACAAAGAAAATAAAGAATAAAGAAAAAATAACAAATATTGATGATGAAGATATACCGAACGTTTTACATTCGGATATAAATAGTATGCAAAATTCAAAAATTGAAACCGACAAAAAAATAAATACTGTATATACATCATCTCTATCTGATGATGACATTTTATGGATCACCAATAAAGTTCGTGATATTTTTAAAGGTAAAATACAAAAAAGATCATTTGATTCTGTATTAAAGAAATGTATTAATAACTATAAAAAAGGTACTGTACCAAATTATGAAAATTATTTAATTACATCTATAGAAAATAAAATAACAGATCTTGAATTCCGAAGAGAACAAGAGAAAAAAGTATTAGATTTAATACCTAAAACCAAAATTAATAATCAGAAAACAAAAAGACGAGAACTTGTCCCAGAATGGTTACATAAACAAGAAACAGCAGAACCAGTTGGACAACATTCAGAAAAACACATTGAAGACGAACGTCAAAGGCTATTTGAAGAATTACAAAAGTACAAAGAAAAAAAAGCTTAATCCCTTATATATCGAGGGGTCTAAGCTTTTTTTCTTTATAAATATTCTTATATCATTTAATTCATTCGGTTTAAGTAATTGAACATCATTCACTCCTAAAAAGAATGCTTGCTCTTAGCATAAAATATTTCATATTTCGACTCTTATCCTTCTCTTACTCACCTTTGAAATTTTCTCGACGTTTATTCAAATAAAAATAAAAAAGCTGAATCCCTTCTCGCAGAAGACTTTTCAGCTTTAAATTTTTCAGCATATCCTTTGCAACAAGATGCAATTATATTTCAGCGTATACGCATCTTGTAGCTATTACTATGAATGCTAGATTCCTCAAAATTATTCCATATTTTTTGATTTTCTCTATATTATTCTATGCTTACTTTTAAGACATAATTCCATATTTATGAACAAACGTTTAGATTTATGGAAATTTGGACAAGTTATTATTACCATAATCTTAATTAGGAGGAATCCCCATGTTTGGGTTAGGAAAAAAGAGAACTCCATTTGGTGACTATTTAGATCGTAGAGGAATTAAACAACAATGGTTAGTACAAAAAACTGGATTAAGTAAATCATTAATAAGTGATTTAGCGAATAAAAAGGATCGTGTTCCCACTTTAACATCCGCAACTAAAATCATTAAAACACTAAGGAAATTTGATAATCGCATTGATTATCATGATTTTTGGGACATCAATATTTAAGATTCCTAGAATATGTGGTCCATCACGAACGTTCTCATAAACACATTTTGTTTTACAGCATATTTTTCTAATTTAGATTGCCGATAGTCTGATAATGTGAAAAAAATAATCACTGGAACAATAGCATTCTGTCTTTTATAGATATCTGTTATATGGCCATATAACTGTATTTTATGTTCGTTTGCCTTCATATGTTGCATACGATCTATTTCAACGAAATGTGGAACATTATCTTCAAAATACGTTGCGTCAGGAATAATTTGATGCCGTTGACCATTGATTGAAAACTCTATAGGTCTTTCTGTTTTCCATTCTGGAAACCCAAGCCACATCCAGCTTTCGTTTCTCATTAATATGTGCTGTAATTGACTACTTTTCTTTACTTCTCTCGTAATTCCTAATAAATCACGTCCTTTTTTATTTAAATAATATACATGCTCACGAGCTATTTTAGTAATATGACAAAACGGAGTTAGATCTTTTAGTACACGATTTGCATTTCGAATACTTCCTAAACAATGGATTGCTTGTAATTGTCTCCTCGTTGCAAAATCTAACTTACTCAAAGTGTATAAAATCTCCATTTGTCTGGCTTTCTGTTTGAGTGTTTGATGCCTCATTTTGTTTCACCACCTTGTATTGCTTCAGTAACTTCCACATGTCTGTATCCTTTAAATAAGGTACCTGAATTTCCTCCGTCCGATCTGTTTTAAACAATGCTCTTCCTGGAAGGGAAGGCAGATCCTCAAGACCTGGTTCATCCAAAGCAACTTGTGAAGCGACCGCCGTTGGTAATCGAAAGCCTATTTTCGCATCAGCATTTTGTTTAATTTGTCTTGGTAATGTATCAGAAGTAGGATATTGCGTACAAAATAAGAGTCGGAATCCTAAACCACCTCCTATTCTTGCGATTTCAGATAACATCTCCTGGCATAAAAATAATACATCACGTTGTTTTTTAGGTAATCCTTGTGTGGGACAAAGATTTGCTCCTTCATCTACTATGATGAAACATCGCTCTTTTATGGATGTATCTATGATATTAGTAAAGTAGGACTTCTTCATTACTTCAATTTGTTTAACCATTTTCTCACGTACTTTAGCCAACATGCCTAGCGCCTGTTCCGGATTCTCAGCTACTTCTACAACTTGGGATAGTTCTTTGTAAGGACTAAATTCTAACCCTTCTTTCAGATCGATAATAAAAAATTTCACGTGTTGAGATTGTTGCAAAATCAAACTAGTCATCACATTTTTTAAAAATACTGTCTTTCCAAAACGAGTCATTCCACTTACACACATATGCGGTGTTTTCTCAAAATCATGATATATGTGTTTATCTAACGCTCTCCCCATCATAACTCTCCATGTGTGCTCTTTTAACAGATCCTTAGACCAATTCCATATTTCAGGTATTTGTTGCTTAAATACGCGAATATGAAGCTCTCTTTGATGAAATGATATTTTAACAGGTTTATATAGTCCTTCTTCTAATACTTCGGCTAACTTCTTTATAAGTTGACTAGGTACACCGAGTGGTAACTTATAAACATAATTCATACTTATGCCACCTTCTATTTCCTTTATAAAAATGGGGTATTGTAGTTCACCTTTATGTTGAACACATATCTTTGCAATTTCAAAAAAAGTTGCAATTTTTTTCTTATCACTCATTCCGTTACTTTGATAAAAATAAGCTACAGTTATAAAGGTTGCTGGAATTAATAAAAGTGACAACATTCCCTCCATACCTCCTTAAGGTAGTTGAGCCTGTATGGAAGCTTAGAAAAAGTTGTTTAAAATGCGCTATTATAATCACTTTCAACTACCAGATGTAATACTAACGTAGAAACACATCTAGTATATCCATTAGAACATACCAAACACTCCCAATCAGCAAGCATTTAAGACCCGCACGTAGCAACCAACCTGGAAGATAAAGACCTTTCTTCTTCAGCATTTTTATTCCTAAAATTGAAGCTCCCGTTACGCCATATACAATACCTAGTTCTCCAATGATTGTCATATTAACCCCATCCTTTTGGTTTAATGGACAAATTTCCTTTACCATCCTTAAAAAGTTGATATTCATCTAATAGCTCATTCCAGGAGACAGCGTGTTCATCACCATATAGATCTTCTTCGATTTTTTGACTTAAATAATAGTAACCTCGGTATTGTCGGTCTAGGTATACTTCATGTCGTAGCATATGCTCTTGTATTGCATAAATGTTGTCTTCCTTCTTGGTTCCTTTGTACATTTGCCTGAGCGTTTCTGAAGAGTAGAGATAAGATGTACTATATAACATTTGATACTGACTCATATTCTCACCATCCATATAGTTTTCTAGATACATTAAATACATATGATAGTGATTCGCATTTTCGAATTTGTACACAAAAAATACGCCATTCTATATTTAAGAATGACGTTCGACAATAATCTCCAACAATCGGAAACTATGCTATAATGTCTTAGTAACCGGAAAAGTTAGGGTGCATGGTTGTCATTTCTCTTCTTTCCACTTGTAGTGGGGGAAGGGGGTGAAAAAGCCATGGAAACATTTCTCGAATTTCTTAAAGAAATTATTAAAGGCGTACTACGCGAAAGCATAGCACACCTTTTTAAGAAAAAGTATTTAGAAAACGAGAAATCCACCCTTTCTTATCGCCGTCGCAAGCAAAAGAAAAAGGGTGGATCTCGTAAGACAAAACGTTAAACGATAACCATCACCCTAACGGCTATGGTTACGTAAAAAGATGAGCACATGTTAGCGCATGTTGCTCTCTTTTTTATTGTATGATTTTTAAAGCTGGTATATACCTTGGTTTGTACTTATATTATATCACGTGAAAAGTGATTTGCAATCTATACAGGTTCTATTCAAAAATATGAATACATAGTTACATTTAATTCACACTTTGTTTTAATTTCAATTGATCTAACCATCTCATTTATAAATTCAAATCATTTTTTCTATAGATTTTGATAGTAAGTACAATAAAATTCATTTAACTTTAATACAGCATACAGTACTTCTTCTGGATCATCTTTTTCAAGCATTTGTGTTATTGATAAATAATACAACCTAGTATTTAATTGTTTCAATTTCATAGTCGTTCTTAGACCTTTAAGTTCATCTAACATTAAATGATATCTTTTAGCATCGTCAGGATTACTAGGGGTGTTTTGTTTAATAATATGCTCACAATCTAGAGTCAAATTTATAAATTCATAATCATTTTTCATGCTGGCCTCCTAGAAATATTTCATTGTAGCCAATTGTTATTTACGTTATTAATCCAGTATTGAGTTGCTCCACCTTCTCTATATTCTTGCACTATATTTGTCCCCTTAAGATATTGAGTTTGAGAAGCTGTTAATCCTTTAAGTATCTTAATACCCTTTGGCACTTGAATTTTATATGCCGTATTGAGTGGATTTCCCCATGCTTCTAATACAGCTAACTCATTTCTAGTTTCTTCAATGCTTCTTTCTTTATCTCCCCACCAATAACCAAGACCGTACTTAGATTCTGGTTCCCCAGATTTACTTCTTCTATATAGTGTAAGTGGCTGATTTGTCTCCATAATTTCTATTTTCGATTCTTTAAACGCTAAAACATCTGAATTTGTTCCTTTAAAATCAAAATTAAAAAATCCTAAATGACGTATAATTTCTCTCTTTAATGTGGCACATTCCATTATGCTTAGATTTAAACTATCTATTTTGTCTAAGGTTAGATTAATCTCTTTAATTGACCAATTATTAAAATCACTATTCTTAATATAACTAATTTTTTCTTCTACATTAGTATTATCATTAAAAACATTAGCAATTTGATCAATTTTATTTAACCCTATGTTATTTGTTTCCGCATGTATATTAGAGAAGGGGGACAATAATCCAAATAAAATTAAAAGTAGTGTAATAGAAAGATATTTTTTCATATTATGTAATTAGCTCCTACAATATATTATTTCAAATTTTTAATGCACAAAACAAACGAGATGGATTTTAAGCTTAGTAGCTCATCAGCTCGTTTATAAACTGTTCTTAATTTAAGTAGTCCACACTTAATTCTTTTAAACGTACAAATTCCTCTTTATCTCCACGTGTCGAAAAAACATCTCGATCTTCATGGGAAACAGCGCTAGCTGGAATCGTTTTAAAAAGGGAAAAAGTTTGTTTTTTTCTTTTATTTCATTAATTTGATGGAAAGGTATCTGTAATGAAATAGGAATCTTGCCAAACACTTCACTATAAAATAACAATTGTTTTTCTGTGTACGCTAAGATACCTCTTACAGGGGTAGAATTACCATTTGGTACACCAACTAGATCAGATATACCATTTTGCATTTCATAATAAGTTGTAATCATACCTTGTACAGTCTCATTTGAAGACATTTTTTCTTGAAATTCTTTCATGGCATGTTCTTTTAAACTTCTATCAACATCTCCTTAAATTAAAATCTATTTTTGATTTTTTACTAGAAAAGAAATACTAAATACTAATAAAAAAGCTAGCATTGTCAAAAAGGGTATTGTTATAAATTTCATAAAAACAAAACCAATCGCTGATCAGTATTTATATAAATATACGGATATTATTAAGCCTATTCCCGAAAAACACTTGATATACTCATTTGCATTTGAATACCTTTTGATTAAAGAGACAATACAAATTATGAATATAGGGTATAAGCATATCCTTTGATACTAACACAAGCTACATGGAACTAATTTCATGATTTCACTTATAAATAAACTACCTATTGTTTCAATGAACGATACCATTGTCACAAAGAACATATAATTATTATAACGTATCAATTTCATAATTTTAACTCGTTTTTCTCCATCTTCGAAATAGAATTACTATGGTATATTTACTAAATACTTCATATGGCGAAATATTTCAGAGAACGATTTTATATTTATAAAAATGTAAACAAAGATAAAAATAACAAATTTGGTTTTATAAACATACGACATCTTAGAATCCTAAATATATTTGAAATCACTCAACATGATATTATATGTTTTGTATGTTTTATATAATAATTGTTTTATATGTTTTATATGTTTATATGTTTTAGGAGGCTGAAACATGTTGATATATAAGGGATTATAGCACTTATATATAACAAAAATGGTTTTAAAGATAACAAGTTTGGTTTTACTTATAACAAAAATGGTTTTAAAGATAACAAGTTTGGTTGCCTATCTATAACAAAAATGGTTTTAAAGATAACAAGTTTGGTTTTACCTATAACAAAAATGGTTTTAAAGATAACAAGTTTGGTTGCCTATCTATAACAAAAACGGTTCTAAAGATAACAAATTTGGTTACTTACCCGTATGAAAAGAGGTTAAAAGGTAACAAATTTGGTTACATGGTAAATACCTGTATTGATTTTTAAAAATCAATATAGGTATTTGGGCACTTTACATAATTCTTTTATGGAAATCTAAATGTTTCAAAATCTTACAGTGGGAAATCCATTGTCGAGATTGACAAAAAATCAACTATAACAAAGTTACTTTATTTGTTATAGTTAGTGTAGCTGTAGAGGTAGTAAAGAAAGGACGTATGTAGATATGTCTACAAATCAAGATTTACAAATTAAAGAGAATAATATTGTTTCCAAATCAAATACTTTGATTGAAGCCAATTCACGTTTGAATTTAGTTGAACAAAAAATGTTACTTTGTTTGGCTAGTAATATTGAACCCAATGATCGGGATTTTAAAACATACACATTCCCAATTAAACAATTTCATGATCTACTTGGTTTGAGTGGATCTACTAAATATACAGAGTTAAGTAAAATTACAAAGGAATTACTATCTAAAGTAATTGAAATTCGAGCAGGGGAAGAATTGATACAAGTATCTTGGCTTTCTTCAGCAATTTACAATAGAAATAAAGGGACAATTGACATGCGTTTCGATCCTTTATTAAAGCCATTCTTATTAGAATTAAGTAGTAAATTTACAAGCTATAGATTGGCCAATGTTGTTAAATTAAAAAGTACATATGCTATACGTATTTATGAACTACTTAAGCAATATGAAGATTTAAAAGAACGTACAATTAGTTTGGAAAATTTAAGGTATTACTTAGATGCAATGGATGTATACCCTAACTATGCAAATTTTAAGCAACGTGTGTTGAAACCCTCTCAAAAAGAATTAAACCAAAAGACAGACATTTCTTTTGAATTTGAAGAAATTAAATCGGGTAGGAAAGTACAGAAAATTAGATTTATTATCCGTGCTCAGAAAAAGAAAGATCCTGAGTTAGCCCATTTTGAAAAGAAATTGGATAAATTTCAACAGCCCAATACATTTGAACAAAAAATAAAAAGATTTGAAGAACGCTGTAAAGAAAAAGTGTTTCCTAAAGTATTTAAGAAATGGGAAGTTCATAAAGAAATTGTATTAGAAATAATTGAAGATATACGTTTTCGTTCAGATATTGATTCACCAATCGGTTATGTAGAATTTATTCTAAATTCCCGATTAAAAGAACTGTCCGATAAAGAAATACCAAACCTAGGCGATCAAATTGAAAATGAGTCTCATAATAGTAGTATATTAGAGGTTGATAACATTATAGATTCAGTTATCAGTAAATATTCAGCATCTACAGGGGCTGTAGCTACATTTTTAGTTAAAGAGACAGCAATTGAGGAACTAGTGAGAGTAGTTGCGTTAGAAGAAGCTGAAGCTATTTGGAAAGAGCATGAAGCGTTTGTTATGGATAAAATTTATGAATTTATTAAAAAGAATAGAAGTAAGAAAAGATATTAGTTTTATATGAAAAAAGTTCTTTCATTCCGAAAGAACTTTTTTAAATAGAGAAAGTTGCTCATCATCAGTGGGATACTAATTTTCACCTTATATATAATAGGATATAAGGTGAAATTACAAATATTAATTAACTGAATATTCTGTGATGTGTTGAAAAATGCTTCTTAGTAATATGGACAATTGCATTATTTGGTATTATATATCATAAGAATATTCCCTTTATTTTACGGGATTATAGGATGATGGGGGAGAAATATATGAACGTTCATGTGAAAGGGAATGAACAATTGATACAAACATTAAATGAATGGTACTTTAAAATTCGAGCAAGAGATCTTGATGCGGCGATTAGTTTAAAAGATAAGATCGACTTAGTTATAAATGAATTTAAAGAAGAGCAAATTTTGATGTTACATTACTACCTCATAGATTTTCGGCATAATTATCTACTTAACAATCTAGGCATTTCTACTGACAGTTTTGATATTATTGATACATTTGATATACCACAAGATAATTCTTTAACATATTATTATAATTTTTTCAAAGCGATTTACTATAACGCAATCGGAAATTATCAATCTTCCCAAAAATTCTATGATAAAGCAGAATCATTGTTAAAATATATCAATAATGAATTAGAGGTTGCTGAATTTCATTATATGTTAGGATATAAATTTTATGAAACATACAAAGGCTTTTTAGCCTTACAAGAATTATCAAAAGCTAAAGGGATATTTTCTAAATATGCTGAATGTGAAAATAACCTTGCTTTTTGTAATAATCTTTTGGGGTTAACTTATGCAGATTTAGATGAATTTGAACTTGCGAGTAAGTATTATACATTAGCATTAAACGCCTTCAAAAACATTAAAGAAGAGACCTTCATCCTAATGGTAAAACAAAACATAGCCTTAATGCATGCTAAACAGGATCGCCCCGATTTAGCAATTCAGTTTCTTTCAGAAGTTAATAAAAAGATGTTAAACAACTATAAAGCTTTATTCGTTGAGGCAAGAGAATACGTTAAATTACTCGAAAAGAATGTAGCTTGTGAGCGTATTGAGCGAGGAATAAACATCTGTAAACATCTTGGTATTGAAGAGTATTTGCATCATTTCCGTATATTACAGGCTTTAAATGATAATGTAGTTGCGTCAGAATTTGAGATTGTTATTTCAGAAGGTATTGAATATTTTGAAAAACAAAAAATATCAGAGTATACTAAGGAATATCAAGAACAGTTAGCGCATAAGTATTATGAGGAAAAGAACTACCTTAAATCGTGCGAATATTTCGAGTTGTCCAGGAAGACGAAGAATATATTTAAAAAGGGTGATTTAAATGAAGAAACTACATCATAAATCTATTGGACTGTTAATAGCTATGACTTTAATATTTAGTGTACAAACTCCGGTAAGCAAAGTTACCCAAGACCTTATTGTTCAATATGCACATGGAAATGGAGGGGGATAAACCCCTCCATTTTAATTTATAAATAAAGTAGATATGAACAATAAATTAAACATCTTTATTAGCTCTATTCAAGAGCTTTTAAAATAAAGAAAGTTGCTCATCCTCAGATAGTACATTAATTTTTACTCTATACTTATAATATTTACCCATTCTATGCTCTATTTCACTTTCTACTTGCTGTATAGCATCATTGGGTGTATTTGCAGTAACGTATACCAGGTCAGGCTCGTATACTTCTCCATTTGGGGATATAATTGTGAATTCTACTGGGTATTTTTCCACATCTCTCATTCCTTTTCATATTAAGTACTACAAAAAATATCCTAATACACATATGGCACATATAACACTACTTACTACAATAATAAAAGCCATTATCCTAAATAACAAATGTCCGAGGTAATAAAAGCCTAGACATATAAGAGTGATAATCAACAAGATTCCTATAATTTGCAAAACGATTGATTGAAACAAATACAATAAAATTAAGATAATTATCAAAAGCGAAAAGGATTTTGGAATCTTAGTTCGCTTTTTTTGGTGATTTCCTGGTGCTTCCATAAGCTCACTACTTTCAGTATATAGATATGTTCTCATTAGAACCATAATTCGTATATAATATAAAAATGGAGTGCTTTCTTTAATAAGTAAGCACTCCATCATATGATTATTCGTCTTGTTGTCTCTTTACTTATACTGATTTCACTCATTTAGTTATGTTCTTAGAAATCTATCTCTTCGCTATCTTCCTTAGAAATCCCACCAATAACTTCTTTAGCGTCAATAATTCTACCTTCTTGAAGTACTGGCTCTTCAGCTTTTATATTTTCCTGTTCTGTGGCTGAAACAAATCCATTATTCAGTAGAAGATCCAATTTACTTTCAACTGTATCTAACAAGTTTAATCTTTGTTCTACATTATCTAATTTTTGTATTAATTGTTCATAACGTTTTTCATTTTGTACTAATTCAACAACAAATGCTGTTAATTGCCTACCACTAGCTTTTTCATTAAGGATCTTATATACATCATCAGGCATATTATCAGCACGTAATGCCATCTTTCTATTTTTAGCCATTATCAGCACGTCCCTTTATTCTAAGCTAACTGTCCCTTCATCTCATCAATTGCTTTTAATTCCAAAGCAGCTAGGTTGATTGTACGTGATGTTGGAGCAAATACTTCTTTCTCGTTACTTTGAATAATATCATTCAAGAAGAAGTGATTGTTTTTAGCAGCTGTTTCAGACATATGATCTAATAAAGTAAGATGGATATATGGCTCTAAAACTGGAGCTTCGCCTCCAATATAGATAAATTTCAATACTGTATTTGTACTTGATGGAATGAATACATCCAACACTTTAGCAACTAAAATTGTTGCATATTCTTGTAGTGCACCTACAATTTCAGTAGTGAAATCATATTCTTCGCCAGTATTTTCATTCGAAAGCACATACTCTTGATTTTTATAATTATTAACAATAAATTTCTCTAACGTTCTTAGATCTTTAAAATATTGAATTAATTTTTCTTTTCTAAAACGCTCTAGGTATCCTAAGAATGGCTCAATATCAATCACTTGGAAAGAATCTCTGTGTTTAGGTGTAGTAAGGCCCTTACCTAATTGCACAGCATCTGTCGAACCACCACCAATATCAGTTAAGACAACTTCATAATCATCAAATTTCTCAGATTCATAACGTTTTTCAATACTAATTACATTTGAATTTTTATCTTTTAAAACCATTTTATATTTTAATGAATGTCTAGCAACCTCTGATTCATTTCTACATTTTGCTGTATTAACCGTAATCGTTAAATCTCTTTCCATTCCTGGTGTTAACACTTTAACTTTATGTTCACCAATAAATCTTTGTTCCATCTTTTTATGGGCAATGCTAAATTTCTCTTCACGCTTTAAAAGCCAAATGGGAAGCATCATATTCATGTTTTCAATTTCAACTTCATTATCGTCTTTATCAGCGTTAAGTGCATGATAATATGCAATTGCCCCTAAAAAGCTTATGTATGGGATAGGGCTATTAATTTTATCGTGCATTTTATTCACATGAGAGTTTGCTAATTGATTATCTTCAGCTAATTTTCCTACTAAATAATAAGATTCTTCACCCTCAATTTCAGTTGAGATAAGTAATCTATCTAACAAATCTTCTGGTCTAGAAATACGATCAACAAGTAAATCTTCAGCTTTTTTCTTTGAAATCTTAACTACATTAGTTGCAAGTTCAATATAATAACCATCAACCATAAAATTATTGAAACTATTTCCGAAATCCGCTACTTTTCTTCCGATTTTCATTTAAAATTCCTCCTCTATACTTTAAGTGCGACTTAAGTATCACTATTAATTATATTTTAGCACAATTACCCAAAAATAAAAACAGTTTTTGAAACAAGTGCGACTTAAATCGCACTTGTTATCCAAGTTAACTTACACGTTAAAAAAATTAACAAATTAACAAGGGAATACCCTGTTTTAAACGAATTAGACAGATAACGGTTAGATGTCGACATGACGAACATCTAAGATAATGAATAACAGTAAAATAACAACATGACGGGCAATAGTGATGGTGAACAATAACGGGATGACAGAATGACAGAGGTTAATGCTTATGAATAACAACTAAATGCTAACGTGACGGACAACAATAACGATGAATAACGATAAGGTGGTGAAAAGATAATGGATAGGGAAGAACCTTATAAGAAGACATATTCCCTCGCAGATATTGCTAGAATACTTGGGAGGCCACGCACAACTTTACAGGCATGGCGAGATCAATTTAAGCCATATTTACCTACCGTGGCTGGAACAAGAGGCCGTACACTAAGATATGAAAAGGAAGCATTAGAGCTTTTTAGATTAATTGCTGATATGAAAGATGTACAAGAGCCGCCAGAATTAATAGAGCAAATGTTGAAACAAAATATAGATTATATTGTAGTAGAAGAGGTTGACGAAGACGACGGAATAACGAAACCAATTATCCAGACAATGTATGAAGGCATGAATAAAATTATTATCCACTTTGAAGAGCAAAAAGCTATGAATATGGAACTTTTAAAACGCATAGATAATTTAGAACAAACTAATCAAACGCTACTGGACAAGATTGATGAACAGCAAAAGACTATTGATGGAAAAATAAACAATAGGGATCAGCAGTTATTAGAAGTGGTTCGAGAAATACAAGAAACTAAAAAATTAGTTGCATCTACTCAACAAGAAAAATCATGGTTTACCCGATTATTTAAGAAATAATTTATATTAAATTCAATAAAAAATAAGGGAATCCTGTACAAAATGTACAGGATTCCCTTTGTATGTTGAAAATATGCTAAGCTTCCCTAAAAAATCACAAGAAAATAAAGTACTATAATAAATCTTGTTTTAAAAATTAAAGGAAATAAAAACATTAGAATTAATTTCTGGCCCTCTATGCTAACTGTAGCAACCTGTTAGAGGTTGCATCTTAGTAAATTTCTAAGTTAATCCGTCAGTAAAAAAATCAATATTCAAAACTTAATGAGCGTAATTTTAATAGTAAAATTACAAGGGAAATAGTAAAAGTTCATAGAAAAAGGTTACGGTCTTTGAAGGTTTTTGTATTGATAAATAATAATGTTATAGAAAAACTATAAGAGGACATGACAAATAGCCTTGCTGTATATAATAATTTTTAGCAAGGCCAGATTTTATTATGTTTTTTAAAATTAATTGTTCTCTTCTAAAAAATTATAAAAAAGAAATTTACTATCATTATTTGTACCTAAGAGGGAATTTTTCTTTTGGGTATCACGCTTTCTACGTTCTTGATTCTGTTTAGATTTTTGAACAAACATTTTTATGAAATGTGCGGGATTACTATTATCAGCTTTATTAAATTGGAACCATTGCACACATTCTTCGAAATCCCATCTTGTATAGCGATCAATATTCGGTGGCAATCTTAAAGCAATTGTATACGCATCATTTTCAGATAGGTATGTTAGTTCTTGACTCAAAATGAAGTAATACGCTCTTTTCTGATCAACACTCAAATAATCATTTAAGTCTTGTAATCTATTGTTTTTTTCCTGTTCCTTATGATCTACAGCAGGTTTTGATTGTTCTTCAATGCCGAAAAGATCTAGGGGAGGTGAAGGCTTAAAATTGTTTTTTTGCATAACTTCAAGATCTGTTGCATCAGCCTTTTTACTAATCTTGCTCTTTAAAAATTTAGTGAAAGTAGAACAAACATTAATTACTACGGCCCACTTTACCTTGAAGTATTCAATAATTTTTAAATAGTTGTTATGTAAGGTTAAAATGTAAACAGACGGGGCAATCTTACCATGCCTTCGTACTTTAATCTGTTGGCATACACCCAAATCTTGCAGCCAATTTAACACATAGTTAATAATAGGCTTTGAAATTCCTGATTTTTTACTGATACGATCTTGTTTAACTTGGGAATATCCTTCTTGTACTAAGTATGATAAAACTGTTTCTAAAGCTTCATATTTACGTTTTGTGAGGTAATCTTTTGTAGTAACACCCTCATATTCTAGGACAATATTATCAATGTAAGTAATAACGTTCTTAATTGACTGATTAATAGCCCCAGGAGTTTTGGATAAGTGATGGATGTGGGGACTTAGTTCCGCTTTTGCTCGACTAAGCAAAAAGTTTTGCAACAACACTGAAAAAACCTCCTATTTTTTCCACCACAAATAAATAGAAAAATGCTGGGAAAATAGAGGTTTTTATTCACATAATATATATTAAGTGCTATAATAGTTGTAGATAATATATATTTTAATATGGATAAAACCCCTACTCTCTTAGGATTTTTAATTGATTCAGCCGCCAAACTGAAAGATCAATTAAAAATGGCTTGTGGTAGGGTTTTTTTATTTGTAATAATTTATAATGATTTAACCGAAAAATTTAATTATGCATTAATTTTATAACTATTAAGATAGAATATCAATCTAATAATTAGTATTTTTTACTTAAATAGGTTGTTTGTTGATTAATTCAATTAAATTAAGACGTAAAATATACGAACTAAAGGTCTCTAATATTTAGAGACCTTTTTTTGGAGTTCATGTTGAAGATAATTGGTAAAATTAACGAAGTCTATATGTAATTGATCATATTTGTATCCAAAAAATCTAAGGTATTCAGTCAGCTCTTTTTCTAAGCGTTCTTGTTTTTCAGGGGGTAATAAAAGAATTTCTTGATGTAGCTCTTTTACTTTTGTATATATGTCTTGTTTTTTTTCATGTTCGCTTATTGTCAAATATAATTCTACATTATTAATTATATCTTGTTTATGCTCAATTTTTTCTGTAGGTGCTTCATTATTTAGAGTAGCTGTGTCACTTATTCCTATTAAATAGTCAGCGCTGACATCAAAAATTTGTGCTATTGCAGCTAAGATATTGTAGGGGGGCTCTGATCCTTTCTTTTCCCAATTCGATACGGAGGCAGAACTAAAAGAAGATCCTACAACTTCACTTAATTTTTCTCCTAACTCCTTCATTGACCAACTACGTTCTTGGCGTAATTTCCGTAAACGCTCGCTAAAAATATTCATATTTTTAGTCCTTTCATATAAAGTCATATTCTTATTGTGTTAAAAATACTAAAATCAGTATAAAATACATATTATTTTGTATATATTTAAGTGAAATAAACTAAACTATTTTATTATTTAGTAAATTTTACTTGTTTTTCACTTTAAAAGTGATGTATACTTAATTTATACTAAACGAGAGGAGGTATTTAATACTTATGTTATTAAGTGAACGGCAATCAAAAGATTACTCTTTAATACAACTCGGTCAAAAAGTTAGTATTAAACCTCAAGTTCTTCATGCCATCGAGAAAGGAAAAACAAGTGTTAATTCCGAAAGAGCAGAAAAAATTGCTAAGTTTTTTAATAAACCGGTCGAATACTTTTTTATACCAACGTACTACCGAGTTCGTGAATAACTTAAAAAAAGTCAAAGCTACTAAATAAAGTTCCAAAGTAACCATATAAGTTTAATTATAGTAAAAAAAACTAGTAATTCAAATAGAATTAATGATTCGAAAATTGATCTTTGAAAACTGCATATCATTTGAGGGAGCTGTTAGTATGTTGAAACGATCGTATCAAACGTTACTCATTGCTATGAGTATGCTTCTAATTGTCTTAAGTTTTGTATTTCCACTTACTAAGGCAAGTGCTGAAGTCATCAATCGTGAGAAGTACGAAATGGATTGGAGTTTTAGTCCCATGTATGGGAAAAACCTACGGACAGAGTTGCTGAAGAATACGAATGGGCAAATTGCGTATTGCTTAACGTATGGAAAATTAAGTCCTAACGGTAATGATCTTCCGGAAATGGGGCGCACAGATGATGTTGTGTATCGGGTTCTTCTAAATGGATATCCACAAAAGAGTCCAGAAGAATTAGGTGTTTCTAACTGGAAAGAAGCGCATTATGCGACACAGCTTAGTGTTTGGGCAGCGTTGGGTCAAATTGACATTAACGAAGTTCAGCATCGTAATGGAAATGTTGCGAAAGCTGTAAAAGCTATTATTGGTGGTGCAAATGCAAGCCAGGAAACACAAGACCTGTACATGAATGTAACACCTACAGACAATCAAGAAGCAAAGTTAAACGGTGAGTACTTTGAAACGACAGTGTATCAAATCGAAAGTAACGCTAAGAACGGTGTCTTTACAGTTCAACTAGCCAATGCACCGAATGGAACGAAAGTTATTTCTACAAAAGGTGAAGCGAAACAACAATTCAATTTAGGAGAACAATTCCGTATTCTAATACCGAAATCCTCTCAAACAGGTAACTTTTCCTTAAAAGTAACATCTAATCTTTCTAATTTGCAGGCAGTCGCATATCAAGGAACTGATAAAGTCCAAGATGCAACAGTCCTTTTAGAAAAAAATGAGGAAAAAGTGAGTGCCGATCTACAAGTAAACTGGAAATCTCTTGGTGGATTGAAAGTTGTAAAAGTGGGAGAACAAAAAGAATTGCTACAAGGTGCAGTATTTGAAGTCATGAACAGTGGAAATCAAAAAGTAGGCACTATGACTACGAATGAGCAAGGTTCAGCAAGCCTTTCTGGTTTAGAAATCGGAACTTATACTCTTAAAGAGATAAAATCACCTACTGGCTATGTACTGAATGGGCAGCCACAACAGATTGAGGTTAAAACAGGCGAGGTTGCCACAATTACAGTGCAAAATACTAAGGTAAAAGGAAACATTGAGATAAAGAAATTAAGTGACAGCGGAAAAACTCTTCCAAAAGTAGAGTTTACAGTGTACACAGCAGAGGGAAAAGAAATCACAAAAACAACTACAAATGAGCAAGGGATTGCACAAGTGAAGGATCTTCCGTATGGAAAGTATTATTTTGTTGAGACAAAAGGGGTAGAAGGATACCTTCTTAATCAAACTAAATACCCATTCGAGATTAAAGAGCAAGGAAAAGCACTGACATTTACTGTTGAAAATAAAGAAGTAAAAGGAAACGTGCAACTTCTAAAAGTAGATGGAGAGAATCCAGGTGGAAAATTAGAAGGTGCGGTGTTCGTTCTTCAAGATAGCAAAGGGAAGAAAATTAGTGAACACAAAAGTGATAAAAACGGCTTAATTGAAGTGAAAGATTTATCATTTGGAGCATATTCATTTGTTGAGAAGCAAGCACCTATTGGCTATGTGTTAAGCAAAGAACCTATTCCTTTTAGTATCTCGGAACAAGGAAAGACAGTCATGCTAACAGCGAAAAATAAGCACATCACAGGAGAATTGGAGATTAGCAAGGTAGATATTGCAGATGGCAACAATAAGCTTCCGAACGCTGAATTTACTATCTTTAACGAACAAGGAAAAGAAGTTGCAAAAGGAAAAACGGATGAAAACGGCATTGCAAAATTCAAGATTTCATATGGAAATTACACGTATAAAGAAACATTCGCACCAGACGGCTATTTACTGAATGAAGAAATATTCTCTTTTGAAATTAAAGAGGATGGTCAAATTATTAAGCATACGGTGAAGGATCAGAAGAAACCGACACCACCTACACCAGAGACACCAAAACCAGAACAGCCAGAACAACCACAAAAACCAGAAATACCACAAAAGCCAGAGCAACCAGAAGCTCCACAACCACAGGTACCGGAACAACCAAAAGTAACCGAAAAACCTGTTATTCCACAACTAGAGAAACCACAACAGATTGTTATAAAACCACAACTAGAACAAACACCAAAGAAAATCGAAACGTATCTTCCGACAACAGGCGGTAAAGCCGAAAATCCATACATAAAATGGATTGGTCTTGCATGTGTCGTACTCGGCTTAATTGGAGCCATATTTGCAGTAAGAAACCGTAAGAAAGCTCAATCGTGATATGAAAGAATATGAAGCTCATTTTAGTGAAGTAGACGAAAATCCGTTAGGCTTTGCTATTAGATTTCGAAATGCATGCATACTCGTAATTCCCATTTGGACGGTTGTTTTTTGGATAGGGAGCAAGATATAAGAAACCGAGAGGGAGATGAAATGAAATGTCAGAAATCTACGTCGGTAAAATGAAAAATTTAGGGAAACCTGGGGAAGGCGTTATGCGGCGCAAGAGTGCTTGGTTACCTGAAGAATTGATGCAAGCAATTTCAATCGCTCAAACTGTAATGAAACCATTAAAGCAACATGATTATTGGATAGAATCCGCTACAAAATTATTGGCAGGAAGTATTTTGTATCTGGATCAACGACATAAAAACTTATATTACCTAGATGTGAAAAAAGTTATTGAGTTCACTGAAAAAATATATGAAAGTGAAGCAAACTTGGTAGAAGTAGTACATTCGCTTGAGAATGAGCATCCAGCTTATCATATCTTCCATGAGCTTGGTCTTTATTCAAAAGAAACAAGGGATGCGATAGCTATCACTTTGCTATACATTCTTGAAAAACATCAACGTGAAAAGCAAGAGGAACAAAAAGAGTATTTTTGGTTTCAATACTAGTCATAAGCAAAAATGAAATAGGAAGGAGAATAAAAGATGTTTAATAGGGATAAGAAGTACACAGGAGTCATTAAAACATTAAAATGTTTAAATGGAAGGGTAAAGGGTTCAGATATTGTAAAAGCTCAATCTGGGGACTATACGGCAGTTATAGAAGGGTTGAAAGAATCTGAAGAAAATTACATTTTTATTTTTGATCCTAAAGGTGTTTTCTATGAAAGTACCAGTCGAGAAAAACGAGCTCAAGGTTATCAACTAATTAGATATAACTTATTACATGATTGTGAAAATCTAAAATTTGAAGATTATAAAAAAGCGGTTGTTTACATCAATGTAGAAACTATGTTTAGTACGTATGAGGAAAGAGGGGAAGCTTTATCAAAATTTTTAAGGTATCTTATAGAATCTCAAAATATAAGCCCTATACATCTTGTTTTCCACCAATTTGATTTATATCCAATCCCTCATATGGAGCAGTTTTTACAGATAAGTGCAGCATATAATATTCAAAATTATATTGTGATAGAATCACCATCCTCATTACAAAGAATCTACGGAAAAGAAACAGCGTATCGCATTTTAAATAACTCAAAACATGTAATACTACTGTCCTAACAAAATTAAAGGATCTCGTTCACTACTTCATCCTATCTAGATGGCTAGAAAACTATACAAGGGAGAAACGTTTTTCTCCCTTCTTTATCAAAAATAGGAGGCGTTCATATGGGAAAAGAACAAAGACTCACATTTTATGATATTGCCGCATCACAAGCTCATAGTGTTAAAACTTTTGATGGAAAAACATACGAACTGAAAGGTACCATCGCAATTGAAAATAACACAGGAAGCATTGAAAATGTAGCTCAAATTTATTATCAAGTGCGTTCTGTCAGAGACGAACATCAAAACTTGATCGCAAAAAGGAAACATAAACAAGCGGAATTAGTAGCTGTAAAACAAAAGTGTAAATAAAAAAAGCGATTTTGAAGTGTGCTGAGAACATAGCACAAAGTAATTTGCTCTTTGACAATTTAGATATATATTGCGTAGATCTTCCTTTTAGTAATGATGTAGAAGGATGATATACGGCTTTCAATATATATGCGTGCCTCCCTTGAAACGGTCACTAGAGGGGTTAGGTATACGATTATCGTTAGAAGAGTGCGTACGTAAAACTCCTATCTGTGACCATTGGAAATGCATTGTATCAATAATCTGTTTGCGCTAGTGATCGTGAGGAATATCCCATTTTGACATTCTAAAGAAGCGATAAACCATACAAACAGTAGATACATAAGGTTCTACGTTCATGCCAAAATACGTAGTGCAGTATTGGGCCTATAGAAGCTAGGTCGGGGTTAGTTTCTATACGCATACCAATACAGGGTTCGTCATTCCAGCCATAAATGATATTTCCATTTTCTATCCCACTTTCCTTTAAATGTTATAAAATAAAGACAGATGTTGAAGTTTAGATGTGTCTCATCACACTTCAAAATCGCTTATAAAAATATGACATAGGGAGGAACATGCATGAGTCGTAAAGGGTGGATCATTTCCGCTGTTGTTGGACTGTTAATTGCAATTGGTATTGGTTCAACATTTGTCTTTAGTTCGGGAAAAGGGGAAGTAATGGAACTTAGTCCGTTAGAAATGAAGAAGTTCATAAGTGAGGATGGCACAGGTTTTGTTATGTTGAACTCAAATATGAGACATAGTGATGATTGGATATTTCTTGTGAAGAAAATAGCTGAAAAGGAAAAAATTCAAGTAAGAGGATTGAATGAAAATCGTGAGGACATTCCGGGTTCAAGTAATCCTCATGATTGGGGTTTATCACAACGAAGAGATTCTCTCGCTTATTATGAAAAAGGAAAACTGAAAAAAGATATTGATTTTTCTAAGTTTAAAGAGTCCGAACTTGAAAAAGAAGTTACTTATTTTGTTCGAAATTGCAAAGAGCAATATCAGAAGTAATCACATAATCATTGAAAGGTGGTGATATAGTGACGATTTCACAGAGGGAATTAAGAAAAGAAAAAGATATGGTAGCAAACTTATTAAGAGCCAATGGTCAGGATTATAACCATTGGCTTCATTTACATCATCAGAAATACATTGAAGAAAATCAAGATTTAGTAATGAAAGCTTTACAAGCTTATAAAGCAACATCAACAGAAGTAAAGGAAGACAACAAGGCGAATGAATCAAGTCAGCTTAGTAACGTATAAGCATCTAAAAATGAAAAGGGAGTGAATGTATATGTCAATGTTGGAAACAGTAACACAAATGTTAGTGTTAGGTGATGCGATGGACGGTCTAATTAATACAGGTAATTCATTTATAGCATGGATGCAAAGAGGGGCATTGGTTAGTACAGCGATTGTATTTTGCTGGGGCGCTTATCTATTAATTTGGGGCGGTGAACGAGGAAGACATAAATGTGTGTGGTGGTTTCTTGGTGGTGCAGCCGGACTCGTTATCGTAATGGGATGCCAATACTTAGCAGAAAGCGTAAATGGCAATGTAAAATTTGGTCAAATCTTATTCCCGTTTCTCTGGATGAAATAGTGAAAAAATATAAAAAAGGCAATGAGGAGGCTATGCAAAGGGTATGGCTTTTTTTGTTGCCTTTTTTTATTAGAATTTGAATTTGATACAAAAGGGAGGCTGGATTATGGGGTTTATCGTACAGTCCTTTAAAGAGTTTTATAGTAATCCAGTAGGATTTTACTTAATCGTGACACTGATAGCTATGTTAGTATTTACTGTTTGTTATTTTATTTTCATGTGTATGGTGTCAACTGAACGAGCTTTTGATTTTTTAGGCAGGTTGTTAAGAGACCTTTTACCATTAGCGTTTTTATTTGCTGTCTTCCTTGTATTAGGTTCTTTTTTGTACTATGCATTTTGAGATCAATCGAAATGAAAGTAAATATAAATCAAATGGAAGAAAGGAGAAGCCATGTTTGTCATTTTTAAGAGTAGCAATGGAACAGAAATTGAGTCGGATAAGCAATATTCGTTTCATGAGGCTTATACCTTAACGAAGCGATTAGAACGTGTTTATAGAGAAGCAGGACGCCAAGAACATATTGATTTTGATTTATTAGATGGTCATGCTAATGAAATCTATAACGGTACTTTATCACTGGGTTCGAGATATGCAGATCATATTTTTGATCACATTTCTAAAAAAATGAATGTGATGCAATTAGATCCGGAACAAGAGGAACAAAAGAAGGAGCTGTTAGAAACGTTAGAAAGGGAAATCAATGATTCTCCTTTTCATGAAGAATATGAATATCAAGAAGAGTTATCAGAAAAAAATGAGGAACCCTCCTATAGTCCACCACATGAAGTGAAAACACAAGTAAAGCCTGGAAAGGAAAATAGAAAAGGATTCAAGATTATTGCGAGTGTCATAGGAAGCGTGGTGTTAATTGGAGCTGGTGCCATATTTGCCTTTAAGTTATTCTCTTCCGAGCCAGTTTCGAGTGCAAATGCTGGTTCTGAACAATATGTGGTAAAAGGATTACAACAGGCAGCCATTCAACAGTATGGAGAAGCCGTTAAATACTTTGATAAGGTCGATTACACAGAACTAGATAAAGATAGTCAAAAGGCAGTTTTATTTACTTATTTATTAAATGGAAAGGCAAATAAGGCATTACAGTATGAGCCGAAATTTGCAGAAAGTGTGGTTGCTTATTTTATCGGGATAGACAACATGAATAAAATCAATGAAATAGATGTCAAAAATGATGTAATCGATTTTGAAAAGGCAGCGCTTGATAAAAAATATGAAGAGGTAATCAAGCTCAAAGGGAAAGTCAATATGGATGGTAGGCGTGAAAAGCTCATTGTTGAAGCTTTTGTAAATCTAAAAAAATATGAAGATTGTTATTCTTTTGCCAAAACGCAAGGAAACAAAACCTTGATGAAAGAGGTCAAAGAATTAGAAAAGCGGGATATTCAACAATCTACGATAAGCGAAGAGGAAAAGAAAGCCAAGATTGAAAAGATTGATAAAGATCTAAAGGACATCTAAGGGGGAAAAAATAACATGCCATTAAATTATGAGAATTTGTATAAAAAAATGGGAATTGTTTTTCTTGGTGGTTCATTGATATTGGGCACGACAGGGTGCAGTTGGTTTGGAAGTAAGGAATCTTCAAAAAGCAAGTCAGCTATTACAAAAAAAGTAGATAAAAATAAGCCGGAGGAAAAGAAAGAAAATCTGAACAAACAAGATTTTGAAGCAATTACAGAAAACGCAATTCAAAGTAAAGATAATGAAGTTGCTTATGTACTCGAAGAATTGGATAAATCAAAAATTAATTTTAAAGAAAAATCTATTGTAAGTAATCTTCAAAATGGGGATGAAACCACTTCTCGTGTTCTAGCACTCTTTGATAAAGAAACAACAGATAAATCAATTCAAGATACAGCAAAAGATAATGTGATTGCAGCTATTACAGATAATAAGCCACAAGTCACCGTGAATGGAGATCATTTTGCATTTGGCGATCAAAATATTGATTCTACCGTAGCGAGTATAGGAGATATTCTTCCACCAGAGAAGAAACCAGATACTATTGTGAACCCACCAATTATAACGGAGGATGAGAATAGTAATTCGGAAAATACAGGGATAGAAAAACCAAAACCACCTATAGAATTGGAAAAACCAACAAATCCAGAGAAACCAACAGAACCGGAAAAACCAACAGATCCAGGTAAACCAACAGAGCCGGAGAAACCAACAAATCCAGAGAAACCAACAAATCCAGAGAAACCAACAAATCCAGAGAAACCAACAAATCCAGAAAAACCAATAGATCCAGAGAAACCAACAGATCCAGAGAAACCAACAGATCCAGAAAAGCCAACAGATCCAGAAAAACCAACAGATCCAGGTAAACCAACAGATCCAGAGAAACCAACAGATCCAGAGAAACCAACAGATCCAGAAAAGCCAACAGATCCAGAGAAACCAACAGATCCAGAAAAACCAACAGATCCAGAAAAACCAACAGATCCAGAAAAACCAACAGATCCAGAAAAACCAACAGATCCAGGTAAACCAACAGATCCAGAGAAACCAACAGATCCAGAAAAGCCAACAGATCCAGGTAAACCAACAGATCCAGAGAAACCAACAGATCCAGAAAAGCCAACAGATCCAGAGAAACCAACAGATCCAGAAAAGCCAACAGATCCAGAGAAACCAACAGATCCAGAAAAGCCAACAGATCCAGAGAAACCAACAGATCCAGAAAAGCCAACAGATCCAGAGAAACCAACAGATCCAGGTAAACCAACAGATCCAGAGAAACCAACAGATCCAGAGAAACCGACAGAACCGGAAAAACCAACAAATCCAGAGAAACCGACAGAACCGGAAAAACCAACAAATCCAGAGAAACCGACAGAACCGGAAAAACCAACAAATCCAGAGAAGCCGACAGAACCGGAAAAGCCAACAAATCCAGAGAAACCAACGAATCAAGAAAAGCCAGTTCTGAAACAGAATGAAAAGATGGTAGCGAGTAAATAAAGAAAAAATCAACTGATATTTTCAAAAAGGTACTCATAAAAAGAGTACCTTTTCAATTTGAAAATACATGTAATCTAATCATTTTAATGAAAGGGGTCATATAGATGTTTGTTAATAGTGCAAATTTAGTACAAATTTCAAGTCTAGATAAAAGTCTAATGGTGGTAGGTCAAGTGGGAACAGGGAAAACGAGGGAATTGAAGAAAATGGCTTTAAGTTTATCAAAAGTTTTTATATACTTTCTTCAACAAATGAAGGATTCTGATATAAAAGTAATAGCGAGTTTTCAACAAATGCCAACAGATCCTCAAATTACTAAGAAATTTCGATACATCATATCTTTAGATGTAACGAATGATTTCGATAAGATAACAGAGTATGAAAAATATAATTATGATTCGGGATTTGGTTTTAAGAAATAAAGAAAAAGTAACAAGCTGGGGAATAAACACCAGCTTGTTTAATTTCTATTTAAGGAGGAATATAGAGGTGGAAAAATGGATATCACGTGGATCTAAGGTAAGTTGGGGAATTTATATATTATTAGCAGTAATAGGTATTGGCTATATGTTTTGGGAAATCAATGCTTATAATCATGAATGGACAAAAAACTACACGGTAACAACTTTCACAGTTTTTGGCACATTTTATATCATAATGTTGGCAGTTGAAATAGGGTTTATGAATAGGAAGTTGACAAAAAAGACATTGCTATTGGAAATACCATTTTTGATTGTAATTTCAATCGGTTTACTTGCCGTAATAGTGTTTTTAGAAGAGCATCCTATACGAGGACTTACGTTTTTAGTAGCACTTTTGATGTCCACACCGTTTGTATTTATCTTTCTTCGAATGGGATACAAACAATGGGAATTTTATAACGAATTAGAGGTTTTATTAGAGAAAGGAGAGCAAAAATGACAGAACTCCTTATGCAATTGATGATTATAATTGGAATTATGGTTCTTGCTTTTCTTGTGTATACAATCTCTTTACAGCAAATTACACAAGATATTGTACGTGAAATACTAGATCAAAAAGAAATAAAAAGAAATACTGTGGAAATTAATAAAAAAGATACCATTCAAATGGAAAATTAGAGTGAATTGAGGTGATTTTCTGATATGTATAGTGAAAAGATATCAATCAAATATAAATTAGCTGAAAAAGAAGTACTCATTCCATTGAGTGCTTTTTTGTTTGTTGGAATGTTTTTAATCGCTAATTTTTTACTCAACTTATCTTTAGAGCTTATAGAAACAACATTTAGTGATTTATTACACCCAAAACCATTTCATATGGAGGTAGGATTTCTTTTTCAGATGCCAATTGCAGAGCATCCAATTTACTACATGCTTGTTTTCCTTGTAGTGATTGGAACTATAGCAAGAACGGTGTATAAGCTGAAATCTTCCTTTAAAAACTTAAATAATCATCAGAAAGGATCTAGTCGTTTTACAACAGTTGAAGAGTTGAAAAAGCAATACCGGGCTGTACCCGATCGAGAGGAATTATTTAAAGGTGGCGGTGGTGTTGTTATCTCTCGACTAGGTGACAAAGTATTCATTGATGATAGCCCGGTAAACAATTTAGCCATTGGTACAACACGTTCTGGTAAAGGGGAAACTTTCGTATTTCCTACAATTGATGTCTATTCTAGAGCGGAACATAAACCATCCCTAATTTTTAATGATCCAAAAGGTGAGCTCTTCAGTGCATCGAAAGAAACGCTGGAAGAGCGAGGGTATCACATTGAAGTTTTGAACCTGTTAACTCCACTTGATTCTATGAGTTATAACTTATTGCAGCTTGTCAAAGATTCCTATAAAGATGGAGATTATTCAACAGCGCAAGCACTATGTAAAACACTCTCTCACACTTTATATTACAACCCAACTGTAAAAGATCCTTTTTGGCAACAGTGCGCTATGAGCTTGTGCAATGCCATGATATTAGCTGTTACGGATAAATGTATTGCAGAAGGAACAGAAGAAAAAATAACAATGTATGCAGTTGCGAATATGTTATCAGAACTTGGTTCGAAAGACATAATTATAAATCCGGATGAACCACCTAAAAATGCTTTAGATTTATATTTTGAGAGTTTACCGTCAGACAGCGTTGCGAAAATGCAATATGCAACCTCAAATTTTTCAAAAGGAACGACACGAGGCGGAATTTTTACCCAAACAATGAACGGACTTTCTATTTTTACATTTGATGAAATCGCTAAAATGACAGCAAAAAATAGTGTGGATTTAAAACGTGTCGGTTTTGGAAAAACGATAAAAGGAAGAGCAACATCTAGAAAACGAGTAGAAATTGTATTTCCGGATGGCTCAAAGGAGTCTATCAAATCAGATATTACAGGTCGTTTTGCACTAGATTTTAAGAAAGTAATACAAGTTGGGGATACCATTCTATTTAATGAAAAAGGAAATAAGAAAAAGAAAACATCTATTTCTATTATGAAAATAGATGAAAAGACAGGTGAGACAGAATTTAAAGTAGTAGAAGAAAATGAAGATATACAAGTAACGACAGTGGATTATTTCGATAAACCAGTGGCTATTTTTATGATTACACCAGACTTTGATTCTTCGAATCATGTGATTGCTTCTATTTTTGTAAGGCAGCTCTATTTTATATTAGCCAAAGGTGCATCCCTCGCTCGTGGAGGGAAATGTCACCGTGAGGTGGTTTTTTGCCTGGATGAGTTTGGTAATATGCCAAGTATTGAAGGAATGGCGAATATTATTACGGTTTGTCTCGGTAGAAATATCCGTTTTAATCTTATCATTCAAGCATATTCACAATTAAAAAATAAATATGGAGAAGATGCAGATACCATTGATGGAAACTGTGGGAATACCATCTACATTCTAACAAACGATCAAGAAACAGCCGAAAAAGTGTCCAAAAAGCTGGGAAATCAAACAATTAATCTACCTTCCCGAAGTGGAAAAGGTCTCTCTACTGATAAAAATAAAACGGAAGGTCTAGATCAACGCCCATTGTTAACATCGAATGAACTTATGAAATTTAAAGAAGGAGAAAGTGTTGTTATTCGTGTCATAAAACGTCAAGATAATAATCGTAAGCGTATCAGACCACACCCAATTTATAATACGAAAGAAACAGCTTTAAAATATAGATGGGAGTACTTAGGAGTAGAGTTTGATACAGATAAATCTATTTTAGATATAGATATCGAATCCTTACACGATGATGTAGAACCCAAAAAACTTATTGTAGATTTTCTAGGAGAAAGAAAGGAAGAACAAATTCAGAAAGAACCATCAGAGCCAGAACAGGAAGATTTGTCACCAGTAGAGACAACGCAGCCAGTAGAAGAGCCAACCATGATGGGAATTGATGAAGATATACCGGAAGAGGCGTTTCAGCAGGAAGATAGCCCGTTTGATTCCCTCACCATTGAAAATTGGAAAGAGAAAACGGTTAATGAATTTTTTGAATCTGATTTAGCGGTTTTGAAACTGGTTGATAAGTTCTTTTTAGCACAGTTAGGGAAAGCGATAAATGAGGTTGAAAATCAAGAAATGGGCGAGTTTTACAGTGAATTTCAAATGTTAGCTCACAATGACCACATCGATAAAAGTGTTTATCAAGCAGTCGAAAACAAGATTAATCGAATCTTGCGTGATTTAGAAGAAAGAGAACAAGTAACAAGTTAGAAAGCACTCAAATAATTGAGTGCTTTTTTGATTCCAAACATAAAGGAGGAAGAGGGAATGTGTGTACCGACAATAACGGATAAAATGCAATTGATTTTAGATAGTTATTCGCCATTTGTTACAGAAGAAAATGAGGTCATCCTTGGTCTAGAAGATGCAGTTCTTTTCCTTTCAGTAGATCGGGAACAAAAAGGAAAATTGATTATTCGTATTGACAAACTGAATGAAAGAGTGAATTGGACAGCAAAGGAAGTATTAGGGCAGTAGTAAGCAAGAGAGGAGGATAAATGGTGAAAGATGAAGAGATTTTAAAAACGATAGAAGCGTTCTCGGATTATCTTCAAGTAGGAGACATCGTGAATTATGTATTCCGTTGGATAGGATGGTTCCTAATTGTAGGCTTATCTTTAATTGTAGATGCTTTAGAAGGTGTGACAGATGCCATACTGGGGATTAAAGGATTCTTTAATTCGCCGGAAATACAAAATTTTGTTGATATGTTATATCCATTGTTTGTCGTTCTTCTAGCCATATCATTTTTATATATTGGCTACATGTTCATTATGAACAAACAAATGAACCGTTCTCAAATTATCATCAATATTTTTGTAACACTGAGTGTACTTTGTTTATTAAGTACTGGTATGACAAAGGTTGATAAGTTTACTGATGATGCCATAGCAGTTGTAAAATCAGAACAAAAAGGCTCTTTAAGTGATGAAATTATTAAGAAGAACATAACGGATGTTGCAGTAATAGATCAAAATAAGTGGAAAAAGAAAGAGGATATGAATCCGAAAAATAATATTCCCGAAAAAAACATTAGGCAGATAGATATTACCGAAAAAATAGATAAAGATTTTGAGTTCACAAAGGATAAAAATTTATCGGATGATGGTCAGAAAATTTTGCAGAATAAAAGAGTAATGGATGCGTTAGGAGTTGCATCTTTAGCTGAATTGAAAGATGGATGGTTTGATTTCTTTCCGGAAAAATATTATCGCTGGCATTGGAACTTTTGGAATATATTCTTTACTTTACTGATAACTGGCGCAACGTTGTTATTGGTAAGTATTAAGTTAGCTAGATTATTTTATGAATTGGCATTTAACTATTTGTTAGCGAACATATTAGCACCAGCCGATGTTGCGAATGGTCAAAAGTTAAAAGCTGTATTATCCAATATCCTCAATATATTTATAGCGACGATTATGATATTCCTATCATTGAAGCTATATATAATGGGAACGGCGTTTCTCCATGACAAATTAAATGGTGTACCGTATCTGATTGCATTAGCCGCATTTAGTATGGCAGTTTTAGATGGCCCGGCAGTCGTAGAAAGACTATTTGGAATAGATATTGGATTAAAGAGCAGTTGGGGCATGTTAGCAGGTGGTGTAGCAGGTGGTTTCGCACTTGGTAAAGGAATTGGCGCTCTTGCAAATTCAAAGCCAATGAAGAGTCTAGGAAATATGATTGGAAAAGGGGCGAAAGGTGCAGCGGAAGGAACTGGTGTTGCAGCGGCTAAAACGGCAAGTGCGGCAGCGATGGCAACAGGTGGTATGGCTGGTCTTGTAAGTGGTTTAAAAAAAGGGAATGAGTCCGGAAATAAAGAGTCTTTGCAAGATCAAATGAAAAAAGCGGATCAGAAGAAAGCAAATGGTAATGATTTAGCAAATAAAGAAAAGGAAAAAGGGAACTTAAATAAGGAAGAAAATAAAGAAAATGGTGGTGTTCCATCTATTCAAGAAGATATGAAAAAAGAAGGGAATGAAAACCCAGGGATAGCAAATGGGCAAGAATCGGGTACAACAAGCCTTCAAGATGAAATGAAAGAAGCTGGAAAAGAAAATGGAGCAAGTGAAGGAAATCAAACAGCAGGAGGAGTAAGACAAGGAACGAGTGAAGGAAGTCAAACAGCAGGGGGAGTAAGACAAGGAGCAAGTGAAGGGAATCCAACAACCGGAGGAGTAAAACAAGGAGCGAGCGCAGGAAGTCAAACACCGGGAACAGTCAGACAAGGAACTAGTGAAGGAAATCCAACAACCGGAGGAGTAAAACAAGGAGCGAGCGCAGGAAGTCAAACACCAGGAACAGTCAGACAAGGAACTAGTGAAGGAAATCCAACAGCCGGAGCGGTAAGACAAGGAGCAAGTGAAGGAAGTCAAACACCAGGAACAGTCAGACAAGGAGCAAGTGAAGGAAATCCAACAGCCGGAGCGGTAAGACAAGGAGCAAATGAAGGAAGTCAAACACCAGGAACAGTACCAAGCGGAAGTAGTCCGGCACCAATGGAAACATCAAGACCAGTACCAAGCGGAAGTAGCCCGGCACCAGTAGAAACATCAAGACCAGTGCCAAGTGGAGGAAGTCCGGCACCAATGGAAACATCAAGACCAGTATCAAGTGGAAGTAGTCCGGCACCAATGGAAACATCAAGACCAGTGCCAAGTGGAGGAAGTCCGGCACCAATGGAAACATCAAGACCAGTATCAAGTGGAAGTAGTCCGGCACCAGTAGAAACATCAAGACCAGTATCAAGCGGAAGTAGCCCGGCACCAGTAGAAACATCAAGACCAGTATCAAGTGGAGGAAGTCCAGCACCAGTAGAAACATCAAGACCAGTACCAAGTGGAGGAAGTCCGGCACCAGTAGAAACATCAAGACCAGTATCAAGTGGAGGAAGTCCGGCACCAGTAGAAACATCAAGACCAGTACCAAGTGGAGGAAGTCCGTCACCAGTAGAAACATCAAGAACAGTATCAAGTGGAAGTAGCCCGTCACCAGTAGAAACATCAAGACCAGTACCAAGTGGAGGAAGTCCGGCACCAATAGAAACATCAAGACCAGTATCAAGTGGAAGTAGCCCGGCACCAGTAGAAACATCAAGACCGGTATCAAGTGGAAGTAGCCCGGCACCAGTAGAAGCATCAAGATCAGTACCAAGTGGAGGAAGCCCGGCACCAATGGAAGCACCAAGATCAGTGCCAAGCGGAAGTAACCCGGCATCAGCCGACATCGTAACGGTGACACATAGTAGCCCGATTATTCCTTATGAAAGTGATAAAGAAGTGGCAGCAAGTAGAAATCAAGAAACACGGACATTAGGAAAATATACAACGGATAAAGTTAAAAATACTACATCATCGGTGAAACAAAAGGTAAGAGGAGTGCAAGAACGGATTCATAATTCTGAAACGGTACAGAATACAAAGCGTTTTTATCAGATGGGTCAAAATACAGGTAAAAGTTGGAGAGATATCGTGAGCAAAAATAAAAATGATACAGATAAAAAATAAGCGTAATCGTACGCTTATTTTTTATTGTCGAAAAGGAGGGAATCCCGATGAGAAGCTATCGGATTCCGAAGGAAATCAGTACAGAATTACGGATTAATAAAGTCCTTTATTTAATAGATTTCTTTTTATTAATTGGTTTATTGGTTGTAACGATGATTCTTAGGAATTTCGTACATGATTCCTTTCAGTTACCATTTGTTATTTTCATGGCAGCTATTGCAATTATTATGATTTGGCGACCAAGTACGAATCCTCAAAAACGAATGTATGAAGTGTTGATTATTACACTGTTAAGAAGAAAAGGTGCATATTGCGCCATTGATAACGATCAATAAGGGAGGGATCACATATGGCGTTATTCAGCGAAAAAGATGTGGAGAAAGAAGAGCCAAAGCAACTAGAAGTGCCGAAGAAAACAGCATTTCGATTTAACGAAAAAAATGTAAAAGAATCACTTTCTGAACCAAAAGAAATTGTGAAGGTGGTACCTAACCAAAAGAAAGAAGAAAAACCAAAGGTAGAACCAAAAGTAAAAAACCAGAAGAAAGAAAAGACAAAGAAAGATGTTTCGAAAAAGAAAAACCCAAAACTTTTAGGGTTTTTATCTAGAAAAAAGAAAGAAGCACCACCAAAGGTAAAGAAAAGTATTGCGGAAATTATGCAAATCGTAGATATGACCGAGGATGGCATATTTGAGCTGAAAAATGAGGAGTTTTTAGAAATTCTTCAAGTAGAAGGTGACGATATGTTCTCTAAGAATAGCGACGAACAGGCATTTGTTATATTCTCACATGCTTATTTTTATCAAGCCTACAAACAGTCCATTAAACTTGTTTTTTTAAACTTCCCATGTCAAACAACAGAACAACAACATTATATAAAGAAGAAAATTAAAGAATGTACCAGTCCTTTGTATGAACGAATTTTAAATCAAAAGTTAAAAGAACTTCAGTTTTTAGAATGGGGTAGAACCAATCGGGAAGCCTTCTTATTTATTTACGGAGAAACGGAATTAATCGTAAAAGAACGTGTGGATGCAGCAAAGCGATATATCAAACGCTCTACTGAACTATTAGAGGTGGATGAAGAGAAGAAGCTAGAGGTTATGTTTAAATTGCATAATCAAAATGCAAAATTGGGAACGAAAAATATATGGTAGTAAGGGGGAAATAGAATGTTTGCTTTCAAAAGTAAAAAATCCAAAAAGGAAAAACAAGAAGAACTAAAAAAGAAGAAAGGTTACAATCCTTATTTAGTGGCTAGAATTCAGCCACAAGGGGGAATCAGTTTTAAAGAAAGTTATGTTCAAACAGGTGACGGATTTGCTACTTGTATTCATATCTATGATTATCCAACAGAGGTAAATGATTTCTGGCTAGAACAAATTATGAATATGCCAAATGTGATCACAACACTAGATGTGATGAGTGATGATCGAAAAGAGGTTGTTGAATCCATTAATAAATCCATGAGTGAACAAAGTGTTCGGCATGATACAGCAAAGGATAATATAGATCGGATTGATGCAAAAAATGAATTTTTAGAGCTGGAAGCTCTCTATACGGATTTGAAACAAGGTGAGGTCATGAAACGTATTCATATCCGTATCTATGTTTCCGCTAGAACGTTAGATGAGTTAGAAAAACAAGTAAAAGAAATCATGGAAACATTAGAGTCTTATAACTTTCGAGGAGCTGTATTTTTAAATGAACAAGAGTACGAATGGGATGCACTCGTAACGAGCTTTGATACACAAAAAAATTATGTGAACCGAAGAAAAGGAAAAGAAATTCCGGCAGTCAGTTTGGCTGGTGGATGTCCATTTCACTATTCTTATTTAAACGATCCATACGGTACGTATTATGGGACAACGAAAACAAAAGGAAATGTTATTTTTGATATTTTTCATAAAGACAAACAAAGAAAGAGTTATAACGGTGTAATGGTTGGAAAGCCTGGTGCTGGAAAATCAACCTTACTAAAAAAGAAAGCCGTAGATTATGCAAGTAAGGGACATTTTATCCGTATTTTTGATATTGTAGGTGAATTTGAGGAAACAGTACGTGACTTGAATGGAAAAACAATTGCATTAGATGGATCGCAAGGTCAAATTAACCCACTTCAAGTGTATAAGACAGCGGAAAGTGAGGAAGTTAGTTTCATTCAGCATTTATCTAAAGTGACAACTTTTTATCGTTTTATTGCACCGGAAGCAAAAGACGATGAAATTAAAGAGTATGAAAATTTGCTTCGAAAGTTATATATTCGTATGGGATTATGGAATGATAAAAAGGGAGCAACAAATGAAATTACAACAAGAAAACCGAAAGAATACCCTATCTTCTCCGATTTTTTAAACTTTGTTCGTAATGAGTTATATCAAGATGTAGAAAGTAAAAAGCACCATGAAAATTTAGGAGACAGTAGAATCCATCGTTTAGAATTAATTGAATTAAATCTTATGAACCTAGTAGAAGTGTATGCGCAATTATTCGATGGACATTCTACAATTGAAGATTTCAAGAAAGAACAAGTTGTATCTTTTTCCTTACGGAATATATCCAGTTCTAAACCAGAAGTATTTCAAGCGCAAATCTTTAATGTGTTAAATCTCCTTTGGGATGAAATGATTTCAAATGGTGCTCCGCAATTAAGAGCCTTTAACAAAAAGCAAATTGCTTTTGAAGATGTCATTCGATATTTCATTATTATTGACGAAGCACATCATATTATCAACACACGAAAAGAAAGTGCTCACGCTTTACAATTTTTAATTAAATTTAGCCGAGAAGACCGGAAATATTTTGCAGGTCTTTTATATGCAAGTCATACAATTCGAGATTTTGTACCGGAAGGATCTTCACAAGAAATGATTGATGAAATAAAAAAGCTATTTGAACTTACACAGTACAAATTTATCATGCAGCAAGATAATAACAGTTTAGATATGTTACGAAAAGTATTTGCAGGACAGTTAAGTGAAAGTGAGATTGCAGCCATTCCGCATTTGCCAACAGGGGATGTCATTTTAAGTATTGGGGCTGTAAAAAACATTCATTTTCATGTAGAAGTAACAGACGAAGAATTGATGTTATTTGGGGGAGGTGCTTAATACCATGCATCTAGTTTTAAAGATTATACCAAGGAAATGGCTCATCACTTTAGCGTTAATTGTGATGGGTCTTTTTTCTTTTCTTTTACTTGGAGTTATGAGTATTTTTATTGCGGCAATGGGTGGAGAGAGTGGAACAGACGCAGGTGATATTACGTACACAGGTGAAGGGCAAGTGATGAATGTTTCGCCCGAAGTTTTAAAATGGGAACCTACGATTCGGAAGCATGCGAAAGATTTTGGAGTGGAACCATTTGTCGCTTTAATGCTTGCTCAAATGATGCAAGAAAGCGGAGGCCGTGGTAGCGATCCGATGCAATCATCCGAGGGTGCATTTAATACGAAATATTGTAAATCACCAAACTGTATTACTGATCCCGATTACAGCATTTGGGCTGGCGTACAGGAATTTAAACATGCGATAGAAAGAGCTGGTGTAACGAGTCCTGGTGACATGGATCATATCAAAACAGCCCTCCAAGCGTACAACTTCGGAACAGGATTTTTTGATTTTGTTAACTCAAATGGTGGTAAATATACAAAGGAATTAGCGATAAAATTCTCACAGGAGCAATACAAAAAAGTAGCCCACACGGGTATGTATCATTGTCTTAGACCAGAAGCCGTACCGTATCAAGCGTGTTATGGCGATATCCTGTACGTCGATGCGGTTTTGAAATATTATCAACCGGGTTCTGTCGTTTCTGGTGGTGGAGGAAATCCAGGAAGTGGAGGAAGTAGCGGTTCAAAAGTTGCCGATGTAGGTCGTCAATGGATAGGGCGTTCTACATATGTATTTGGTGGTGGACGTAACACAAATGACATTGCAAGAGGGATTTTTGATTGTAGTAGTTTTGTACGCTGGGCATTCGAACAAGTAGGGATGTATACCAGTCCGATAGGAGCTGTAAGTACGGAAACATTAAATAAAATCGGTACAAAAGTATCAGCAAATGATATGAAACCGGGTGATGTTATTTTCTTTGATACCTACAAGCATGACGGACACGTTGGAATTGTGATTGATAAAAACACATTCATTGGATGCCAAACAAATAAAGGTGTTTCCATTGAAGATTTAAATAATCCGTATTGGCAAAAAGTCTTTTCTGGTCATGTAAGAAGGTTCTAAAAAAATTCAAAAGTAAAGGAGAAATTGATATGAAAGATAAACGGAAATTCTTGTTTATTGTGTTTGTTATTTTAGTTATAGGTGTGACAGCTTTTAATATCTATTTGAGTAAAAAATCAATGAGTGATGGCAAAGAAAAACAGTTAAAACTTTCAAATGAATTACTAACAAAACAAAATGAAGACTTAAAAAAACGACTGGATAAGGTGCTTCCCTCCGCACAAGAACAACAGAGAAGGGCGTACCTATCGACAGCCGAAACGTTTATACAATTATCATTTCACCGAGAAAAAGAAGGGTACAGTGAGCGAAAAGAAAAGGCAAAATCTATTATGAGTGAAGAACTTTTAAAACAATTCTATCCGACTGACAAATACGAATTAGGAGATACGTATAAAACAAAACCAATAGAAATGAAGTTTTATTTACAAGAAAATGAACCCGACAAAGAGGAGGTAAATGTGTTAGCTGAGTTTATAAATGTCACAACAGATTCAACGCAAAACCGAGAAGAAAAAGTAAACAATGTGTTGCGAATCATCATAAAAAAAGAAAAGGAAACATGGCGAGTTACAAGTGTGGAAGAGTTAAATATGAAAGTTTTATAACGAAAAAGGTGGGGTGAGAGTGTGATAGGTGCAATTGGTAAGAAAAGTGAAAGAATCAATCTAAGAAAAAATAAGTCGTGGATCTACTTAACGATTATCAGCTTTCTATTTTTAGGTTTTTTCGCTTTCTTGACATCTAAAATTTACATGCCAAACGATGAAAAACTATTCCATACAGAGACAAATAAAGCAATTAAGTTGTCGGGTATGGGGAAATTGATTGTAGAACAAAGGGAATACAATCCACACAAAAACTTTATACAAATTCGCTTTCGAATAGAAGGGTATGAGGAAACAGGATTTACGTTTAAAGCACAAGAAAAAGCAAAGTCTGGTGTTCAATTACCTGTCAAAGTGTTGTATGAAGAGAACGGAAATTATGTGGTGGAAGTAACAGAGTTATCTCAGAATTGGGGAGCGTTAGCTTTCGATATTTACAATAAAAACGGTGAAAAAGAACAAATGGATATTCGTAAATTCACGCAAGATGTTAATGAATATGAAGAAGAAAATGCATCAACAAAAAGTCCGAATAAACTTGTTCAGTCAATTTTTACCGATCAAAGAAAAACAAAAGCAAATGATGAATTGTTAGCTGAAGATAAAAAAACATATGAGCTAGATTTTATAGAAAGAGACAAAAAAGATATTGAAACAAGGATCAAAAATTATGGAAAAGCAATCAGACTGGAAGAAGAAAATGCGAAGACAGTTTATGAAAAAGTAAAAGAACTAAAAGATGAAATGAAGTACCAAACCGAAGCAGAAAAAACAGAAACACAATCAAAAATAGCATCCTTAGAATCTAAAATAAAGTCATCGGAAAAGAACGTTGAATTGTTTAAAGGAGAACAAAAAATTGCACGAGATAAGATCAAAAAATTAGAGCAAAAGGCACAAGAAATTAATAAAAAGTGAAAAAATTCGTGTCGTGAGTGAGTCTACATCAGGGGATTTCGTATCGTGAGTGAGTCCACATCACGAAAAAATGAGTCGTGAGTGAGTCTACATTAGAGGATTTTGGGTCGTGAGTGAGTCTACACCTAAAAGCTTTTCTTGCCCCCACCGTTTCGCTAGGCTCCGCCTAGCCCCACACCCTCGGTGGGGGCAGAAACCCCTTATGCTCTTCTCACTATTTTTTGATCTCTACCCACAATTACAGAAAGGAGCGGAAATTGTGAATCTAAAAATAAGAGATATAGATCCAGTTGCCTTAAAGAAAATAGATGAAATCGCAAAAAGGAAAGGAGTATCCAGGCAAAAATTTTTGAAAGCTCAAATTGAAATGTTGGCATTTTTTCAGCAACAAAATAAAAGGGAAATGGAATTAGAAAATCTCATTGAAAAGAACATCCATATGATGAGTGATTGTTATAGCGCAATGGAAAAAATGAATGAGTTTGTTCAAATGATGATGCAGGATGTTGAAGATGAATAATGCTGTTCCTGTTCAGTCTTCCGTCACACCAGGTGTTGTTTTAAAAACAAAATTTGTGTTGCCAAGTTCCGATGCGTTTCAGAACTATATTGATTATGTAGATCGGGAGGAAGCGAAAAGTGAAGTGAAGCTGAATCCGAAAATGTTCGAAACGTATCAAGACTACATGGGGAATTCAGAAAAGACATCAGCACTATTTACGGAACACGCAAATCGTTTAACAGAAAGCGAAAAAAAGTCCTTAAAGGAAATGTTTAAAACCGCTCATGAGAATGGAAGTATCATGTGGCAAGATGTCATTTCTTTTCATAATCCCTGGTTAGAGAAACAAGGAATTTATGATGAGAAAACAAAAACATTGGATGAAAAAAAGTTAATGGATGTAACACGGCTTGCGATGAAGGAAATGCAAAAAAGAGAGGGTTTGGAAAAAAGCTCTATCTGGTCAGCAGCCATTCATTTTAATACAGATAATATTCATATTCATGTCGCAACTGTTGAACCATTTCCAACGAGAGAACGTGGTAAAAGAAAACCAAAAACATTAGATGCGATGAAGGGTAAAGTCGTAAATAATCTGTTAGATCGTAAGCAGGAGCAAAAACAAATTAATGATCTGATTCGAAACAATATGGTGGGAAGTAAAAAAGAGGATTCTGTTTTTGATTGGCGCAATCAACATCTGAAACCGTTGTTTTTACAAATCTATAAACAGTTACCAAGTGATAAAAGACAGTGGCAATATAGCTACAATACAATTCAGCCATTAAAGCCGGAAATTGATGAATTAAGCAGTCGATATATCCAACATAATCATAAAAAAGATTACGACCAGTTTCTCCAAAAGTTAGATAAAGAAGTGAAAGTTTTTAAAGAAGCATATGGGGAAGGCAAGTATGATAAGAAGCAATATGAAAATTATAAAACGAATAAAATCAGTGACCTGTATAAACGAATGGGGAACGCCTTTTTACAAGAAATGAAGGCATATGATAAAGAACAAAAAAGAATCCATCACATGAAAAAATCAAAGCCGTTTCAAAAATTTCAACAGAATGTATCTATTCAGTATTCTATGAGGAAAGTGGAACGTGCTTTTAAAAGTGAATATGAAAGTTGGAAGAACCAAAAGTACTACGAACGTATGCAAAAAGAAAGTGCATATCAAAATGAGAGGGGTTATTAAATGAAAGAATTTCGCATGCAAATTACATTGGATGAGGAAACAGATACGTATATTAAAGACTACATGGAAGAACACAATATAAGATATAACGGTGAAGCAATTGTTAGGATTTGTAGAGAACATCAAACATCAAAAAATACAGAATGGTCATTGAATTATATTTCCGAAATTGTATCAAAGAATCTACACGATGTGTTGAAAAGTGAACTAACAAAAATTCGTCTTGGTGCAAATAGTGCAGATAGAAATACGCAAATTTTAATTGAGTTATTAAATGGTTATTTCTTTTTAGAGGGCGTAGATAGCCTTATTACGACTGATAAACAAGAGATGGGAAGTGTGAAGATAGCAAAAGAAGTCGTAGCGGAACGGATTAGTAATGCAAGACAAAAACGTTTAGATCATGAGGCAGCAAAGAACAATGTAACGTAAGCTACATTGTTTCTTTTTATAAAAAAACAGGAGGTTATTTAGATGTTATTATTTCGTGAAGATATCGCATTAGGAGTCATTAAAGAAATTGGAGAAGATGAAATTGTGTTACTTGTAAAAGATGAAGAACTAACAATTAAAATTACAAGAGAACAAGTGAGAGAACTAGCAATCCATGTCATGAATCAAGAAAATATGTTAGTTCCGGTAAATGTAAAAACTCATGAGCTTTTCTTTGATACAGCTGAGAGATGGAATGAAGAAGAAATGGAGGAATTGCAAAGAGCGAGTGAAAGAGTAGGAGAAGATCATGAGTAAAAGTTATAAGAAAAAGTATCAAACGAAATCTCCGGAAGAAAAGAAAGAAGCGGTGCAAGCTTTAACAAAAAAGATGGAAAAAAGCATAGAAGGCTATTTTCGTACACCAGGAGATTTGAAAGAGTATTTAACGTTTATGGCAAAGTTTTATCACTATTCACCATCTAACATTTCATTAATACAGAGTCAATTCGAGGGAGCCAGGGCAGTGGGTTCCTTTTCTTTTTGGAAAGAAAAAGGATTTCCGGTTAAGAAGGGTGAGAAAGGAATCCAGATCCTTGTTCCAAACCGAACTGTAGCAAAATTTAAAGACAAAGAAGGCACTTGGAAAACAGTAACTAAAGCAAGTGAGGAAGAGAAAAAACAAATCGAATCTAAAAGCGTAGAAGTGATACCTGGTCGCTTATATTTTGCTGTCGGTCATGTGTTTGATGTGTCCCAAACGAACGCAAAAGCGGAAGATCTTCCTCATATTTTTCCGAATCGTTGGCTAGAAGGAAGTATAACAGATTACAAGAGTTTATACAGAGGGATGGAAGCTGTTGCGGAAAAAAACGGTGTGAAAATTATTGCGCCAAAAGCAGAGCTGGGAGTCGCAAAAGGTGTGAGTTATACCTTAACAAAAGAGGTTGCCTTGAATCCACGAAACAGTGAATTACAAAATGTAAAAACTCTTCTTCATGAATTGGCACACGCTAAACTTCATACAGCAGAGACACATATGAATTACACAGCACCAGAAAAAGAGTTTCAAGCAGAAATGACAGCTTATGCCGTTTCTTCTTATTTTGGGATTGATACAAGCGAATATTCCTTAGGGTATTTAGCAAGCTGGACACAAGGAAAAGAAATGAAAGATAAAACGAAATTATTGAAAGAAGTACATGAAACGTCGATTGAATTTATTGAAACAATTGAAAATACGTTAGAAAAGGAAAAAGAAAAAACAAATGAAAAGGGAGTAGATAATATGCCAAAACAAGTGTCCGAACATGAAAAAGACAATTTTGAAATTTTAACAGGGATTCAACAAAATGCACAGCGCAATATTAATGAAAAGTTAGGGTTGAATTTTGAAAGACAGTGGGAAAACTACGAAATTCAATTATCAGAAGATGGACGGATAATTGAAGGGATTCATCCTAATATGCGATTAACTGTAGGGGAAATGCATGCAATTGTTAATCAATATGGGACTGAAACAGAGAAACAAAGTATAGATAAAATTACAAAGGATTTGGAGTTTTTTCACGAAATGGATGAGTATGAATATCCGGAGTTGGTAAATAAAGAAGTATTAAAAACTCCAATTGCGAAAGTTACTTCTAACTCAAGAGGAGATATGAACGTAGAGTGCCTTTCTGGGCGTATAGAAGATAAACGTGGATTATTTAAATTTGATAATGCTATAAATCAAACGGTGAATCAGATCAATCATTTTATTTCAGAATCACATAACGATATTATGACAACTAGAAATGAAAAACAGGATGAAAAAAATATTTTGTTGGTCGAATATATGAGTTTAAGTAACACGGCACAAGAGCTTGTTTCCGTTACAGAATTAAGGGAACAAGCAGATAGAAATCGAGCGTTTGAACCTGTAGAAGGTGCAGGGAAATTGAGTGATAAAGAATTTATTGATGCATTTAACGAAGCAAATCAAGAAAAGTATGCAGCACTAAATCAGAATGAAATTAATCGTCCAACTATGTTAGTTCAATGGAGCGACAATGAAACTTTTAAGAATAATCAACTGATTCCATTTGGAGAAGCCAATGAAAAAATGGCTGAAGTTATTTCAAGTATTGAAAAAGCAAGAGAAGAAGCTAAAGAAAGAGGTCAAACCATCCCTTACGATCAAGCTCGTTATCATATTGCCATTCCAAAAGAAGTAGATAGGGATTTTGGGAGAATGGAGCTTGTGAGTATGGATCGCATGAATATGGGTGATGGGGACTACAAAACGCCATATGAACAAGTATTAAACGAGAAAAGGTATCTATCGGATGAAGTGAAACAAGCGTTACGAGATGAGGTAGTGAATTATAGAAATAATAAAGAAATACCGATGGAGAAAACACACGAAAATACATTAGAAAGCTTGAAAGATGCACCTACTCATTTAGTTACAATTGAAGTGTTGGCGAAGGATATGCAAGATGAAGAAGTTGCAAGAATCCACATGATGGATGGCGTTACGAAAGATATTAATTATTTATCGGTATGGAACGGAGATAAAACAAATCCAGAAGATTTATATGTTTCCTTAATGGAGAAAAATGGAGAACGAGAAAATGTCTATTTGGATAATATTTTGAAACCAGATTTATATGAAAAAGTTCAAAATTCTATTTTTGATGGAAGAGGAAATTTATCATTTGTCATTCATGAAAAGGATGCAAATATGAGTCTAAATGAAATCGTAAAAGATGAACGGTATGGACTCTTAGTTGATAAAGCGGAGGAACAAAAAGATCACTCATTTAATGAAAAAGAAGTGGAACTGTATAAAGAAATGAAGAAGGATGGATATGCACCTATTGCCTCTTTAGATCAACAAAATCAGCCTTTAAAAGAAAAGGAGCCAACTACGTTAGATAAGGATTTAAGCCGAAAATTTGAAGCGTACAGACGTTCACAATATGAAGAAACACCAGATGATATTGATAGTATTGTCACTCGTGTAAAAGCTGAAGAGCGATATTATACAACAAAGTATGTTTCCATTGATAATGAGCTGGTAAGCCAGGAACACGTTGTGAAATTAGAGAACCAGGTGAATGAGAAGCTTGGAAAAGAAGGAATAACGGTGAATCAGTCTACAACTTCAAAGGAAATGGATATAGATAAAAAATTTCAGCCATTAAACGGAAAACAAACGAATCATAAAGAAAAAGACAAGGAACCAGAGCCAGGTAAAGTAGACCAGTCAAAGGCTACAAAGAAATCAAGTAGAAAAAAAGAAACAATGGAAATGGAACGATGAAAAATTTTATAAATGGAACATCAGATTAAATCATTTTTTGTTACTCAATTGAGAAACAAAAAATGATTTTTTTATGAATAGTCGTTAAAAAATAAATCGAGGTGATTAAATTGACGGATAATAAAAATACGTTTCTTGAAGAACATGCAGCATATATAGAAGAGAATAAAAAACAAAATAATAAAATTGCGTACTATTACGATTTTAATTGGCATGGTTTTACCTATAATAATACAAAGTCAGATTATGGATTTGGTGTAGATATTAAATTTAACACATTTAATTTTGAAGAGGATAGTATCGGTGGCGTAACTGAATATCTTTCTGTAAAAATTGATTTACAAGAGGGGAAATTAATTCTTGAAATTGATAATAATCTCCTATTTGAAAATGTTGAAGTTATTAAGTTTTTTATTGATGATACAAACAGTAAATTCTATAAGCATTTAAGTGTTGAAGAAGGAGAAACACTTATTAAAGAGTATTGCCGACAAGCTAAAGCAAATGAAATACCTTACATTGAGTTGACTGGTTCAGCAATAGCCTTTTCATATGTTGATTAATTACTAAACAATTTTATTATTTCTACACAAGAGGGCAAATTTAAAAGCCCTCTTTCTTGTTTATAGAACGAAAGGAGCGAATGCCATGAATGTATGGCTGTTTGCGGGCTGTATGTTCCTTGTAGCTGTTTTTTTGAACACGTTGTTATTATTTGGTCAAAGAATGATGAAAAAGCGGAGAAATAAGAAATGGAAGCGTGAAACTAAAATTGTAGATTAATAGGAGGTATTACGTATGGGAAAAACATTGTTTATTGCTGAAAAACAGAAGGTAGCTGTTGAATTATTAAAATCACCTAGATTTAGAAACTCACAAAAGAATTCGGGAAGTATGCCGTATTATGGCTACTATGAAAATCAGAATTACATTATTAGTTGGTGCCGAGGGCATTTATTAGAGTTAAAACATCCTGAAGAGATGGATTTAAAGTATAAAGTGTTTAAATTTGAGCATTTACCTTTAATTTATCAGCCAGTTTATAAAGTAATTCAAGAATACGCTGAACAACTACAAACACTTGTTAAACTGTTGCAGCGTCATGACGTTGACCACGTGGTCAACATTTGTGAC
>NZ_JAEKEU010000022.1:0-28304 GCF_016650935.1 Bacillus sp. TH25
TTGAAGTAATGTGAATATCTTTACCACGTTTTTCAAGCAAGAACGAGGTGAATAACTTGTCGATAATATCAGCACGCGTTGCTACAGTACCTAATCCACCAGTTGACTTTAACACTCACTTCATTCCTAGCGATATATTCATTTAGAATTTTATGTACTAACTCTTTATGGCTTTCATATGTAATAAATGAAAGATTTTCTATCATTTCTATCCCCCAAGTTATCGATCTATTCTTATAAGAATAGATCGATATTTCTCAGTTTCTAAAATAAGCAAACACCTTTTGAACGATATTGAATTATATTTTTTCTCATACATTTCCATTATACACACTGCTAATTGTTACATGCCGAGCTCTATTTTATTTTCACATACTTGTAAAATCCCTAGTCAAATTGCTTACTATTAATTCTTTGTGCAATTGGGTGATCATCTTTTAGTTGCAGGAGGTCCCATAAATTCCCGTATAAATCCTTAAACACTGCCACAATTCCATATGATTGCTCTTTCGGTTCTCTCACAAATTCTATTCCTCTTGAAATCATTTCATTATAATCTCTCCAAAAATCGTCAGTATTTAAGAAAAGAAAAACTCTACCACCTGATTGGTTACCAATAAAGGGCTCTTGTTCAGGTTTAGATGCCCTAGCTAGTAATATTGTGGTGCCGACTGAACCTGGAGGAGATACCACTACCCAACGTTTGTTTTCTTCTGGCTGATAAATATCTTCAACTAATGTGAAATTTAGTTTCTTTGTATAAAACTCTATTGCCTCGTCATAGTCTTTTACTACTAATGCAATATGAACTATCGATTGAATCATTACTGTCCCTCCTAATCTTACTCACTGATCGAGTTTATATTATAACATTTCTAGTTTTAACCTGTCCGTTAATTCTTCTTACATCACATGTGAATCATTCTCTTTATTCAATATAAATAACCATCTATCAGTAAGTAGATAGATGGTTATTTATTCGAAAGAATATAATTAAACAAATGTATTTTTACGACTGTTGATAAGCCGATTTCGATGATTTCACATAATAAACCCCGTGCTCAACCTTAATGATATGATCTGGTTTTGGCTTACCGCGGCCCGCTCTATGTCCAGCTAAGTGCTCTTCACTCGTTTCCCAGTTCTTCCATGCTTCTTCCGATTCCCAGCGAATCATAACTACAACTTCTTCGTCTCCGCGTCTTACTTTTTTAACGAGAACACTTAAGTCGATGAATCCTTCAAATTTTTCAATAATTCCTTCTCCTGTGAAACGCTCTACAACTATATTAGATGTACCTTCTTTTACTGTAAATGTCTTCGTTTCGATAAACATATATTCCACTCCCTCTTTGTAATACGAATACTAGTATTCTTCTATTATAATTGATTATGATAATTATTTTCAATTATAAAGTTTCGAATCTTTAGCATTATGCAGATTTCTCCTCAATCGCCTCATCTAAAAATTTGAAATACGGAAGCAATATTCCTATTAAAGAAGTGACACATATAATCGAACCAATGATAAAGTATAGTACTCTCACTCCCCACATTTCACTCAGTATTCCCCCTAATAACACACCTAATGGCATAGCGGATCGTATGAAAAATAGTCGTACTGAAAATACTTTCCCTATCATATTGTTCGGGACTGTTTGTTGGCATATCGTCGTATTATGAACATTGAAAAATGAAATACAAATACCTGCAATTACTTCAATAATTACCGCAATTATAATACTGTGATTGAACCCTAGAGAAATGTATGTGAGGCCACCTATAAACAATCCTCCAAGCATAAGTATTCGCCGGCTTTTATATGTTACTTTTCCAATTAATATGGAACCAACTACATAGCCAAGTGGGAATCCTGCCATAAAATAACCGTATTCAGCATACCCTGCCGATAGTTCATCTTTAATATAAGGAAGATTCGTAACCATCGTTACTCCTACTCCAAATTGAACGAATGTTAGAAAGATACCAAGCCAAACGATAACTGGTTTTGTGAAAAAGTATGTAAAGCCGTGAAGAAACTCTTCTAGCCACGTTTTTCGAAGTTCTTGCTGTACCCTCTTTTCTTTTATGAAAAGCAATAATCCTCCGCTTATAAATAAACACATACATACGAAAGATAGCGTAAGTTCGATTCCAATAAATTTAATGACGATACCACCTATTACTGGCGCGAGAAACATCATAAGACGAGTCATTCCATCAATATACGCATTCGCGTCTTGAAGCTGCTCTTTATTCACAACAGTTGGTGTAATCGCTTGGCTCGCAGGGGTATAAAGAGGCGTAATGAGACCAACTATAATTTGGACAACGTAAATGTGCCAAACTTCTATACTGCTAGTAACTAGCATCGCCAAAGGCAGTAAGAAAACAGATGCCCGCATCCATTGCGAAAAAATCATAATCCACTTTCGGCTCCATTTATCAATAAATGGCCCACTTATAAGTTGCAGTATGAGAGACGGGATAAAATATAGTAACCACATACTACTTAACGCTGTTTTCGATCCTGTTAACTCATATACAAGTATTGAATTACACAACGTCCCGAAAGCCCCACCTAATTCTGAAATCGCGCTACCAATCCACATATAAAAAAACGAACGATTTTTCAATACACTCTTCACTATAGCTCACCAACTTTTCTATTAAATTCCTCCCTTTATGTACATTCTCGTTGTAAATTATCTATTTAAAAATGCATCTAATTCTTTCGCTAAAGACTGTACTGCTTTCTTTCTCAATACATATTTCCCGTCATGTATATCGACTAACTTCGCTGAACGTAACAATTTCAAATGATGATGTACTGTCGATTTTCCTAGTTGTAATCTTTCCGTTATTTCTTGCAGCGTACGCTCTTGTTCAAATAGTAGTTTTACAATACGAAGCCTTGCCTCGTCCCCGAGCGCCTTATGTTTATGAACTAAAAAATAATTCGGTTCATATGGATCTTCAGGATGTATGCTCTCGTTCGCAACTGGATAATGAAACACTTTCGTATCTTCAATATCAGCTTCTATGTTCCACGGTCTGTATGTAATTTGCGGGATAAGAAGTACGTGATGAACACTTGGCTCTGGCATATATGTAACGCCACCTGTTGCCCACTCTACAAACTCTTCCGGTTGCATCTTTTTATTCATTTCATTTTTCGCCTCATAATCTCGCTCTAGTATAGAAACAATTTCTTCTGCCTCTTTTTTAACAACACTGTCATACCACCCTGTCATAACGGCAATTAAATGCGTTTTTAGTTCACGCACATCGGCATGACATACAAACTCTATATACGTAGAGAAAAACTGGTGATCATGTGTCAGTTCCTTTAGTTCGTGTATTACAGATGCTTCTCCGCTTGCGGCTAAACGTCTTTTCGCTTGATACACTTCTCCTAAAAACGGTAAACATATATACTTTAAATCTTCTTCTGAAAATGAATCGATATTTGCAATAAACTGTGATAGATCCTGAAAATCTCCCTCATACAATAACTGAAGCAATGCTTTCCATGTATTATTTTCTTCTACAAACTGTAAATGCTCTCTCATCTCTACCGATAATGATTCTCTTATTTCTTCCCATTCACTTTGAGTCTTTTCAAGAGTATCGATTAACCTCTTATGAGTAATTGCCGCAATGCCAAGTGCGCATTCGAAAAGTATCGAATACTTCATTTGAACGTTGTACGTTTCCCTCTTTCTACTCGTCACGTGAAAGACTTCCATTTTATCCCCTCCTTATTTGCTATGTATTGAATTCTATATTTATCGAATTATACCTTCTAAATTTTTAGAATTTTAAAACCTTCTAAAACTTTATATTGCTACAAATTTTAAAATTTAAGATTTTCTTGTTCAACTATGAGGCAGGTTTCTTGAAGAGAAAGGAGAATTTATTACACTTAGAAAAATGATTTAGAAAGTATAAGTTTATTTCTGCAATTACTACAACGGCGCCGTATTGTTCTTTTAGAAACTTCCAAACATCAATCAGATGAGAAGTAGGTACGTTTCTACCTAATTTATCTAACACTTATTGTTGGTCTATCTCATAGTTAAGGAGGCTATACGAATGAGTAAAAAAGAAATATTACAAAATGGGGTCAAGCAAGTTTTTTACGAAGAAGAATGGTACCCACCGATATCAGAAGCGTTAAAGAATCTTACTGCTGCACAAGCATGTTGGCACCCAGAAGGAACAGCCAGTAATACGATTTGGGAAAATGCAAACCATTTACTAACCTTTAAAGAGCGCTTACTTTCCCGCTTACATCAAGATGACACATTTGTTGCTCCACAAAATAATGATGACACGTTTTTCCAAGGTGGACCTAATGATGATGATGCTTGGCAACAAACAGTGAAGCGAACGCTCCAAGTACATGATGCCTTACAATCTTCATTAACAGCCCTTCAAGAAGCAGAACTGGATCAACCAAGTCCGTCTCTACCAGTTTGGCAACAATATATGAATATCCTATTGCACGATGCATATCATACAGGTCAAATTATACAACTTCGTAAACTCCAAGGTTCATGGCCATCTCATCGTTCATATTTATAAGCAATGATTAAAGATGATAGATAAGCATATGATTCTACATTTAGCAAAATAAGTACAAAAAAAGCAAATGAGATTCTAACTCTCATTTGCCTTTTTGCGTGCTGGAGAAACGTCCTACATGGATAAAATAAAACTTTAATCAGTGGGATTTTGTCCATCCCGACTGATTATTACCCAAACTAACCGGGCATCTCCGGGCCATTATCTCCCACCTCACTTCCTCGCATTCGCCAAGTTTTAAGGTAGGAGTCTTACGGCCCGTTAATACGGGATAAAAAATTCATTCACACTTATTAATTCATCTGCCCATCGTTCAATATCCCAATGATTTCACTCAACATTTCTTCTGTAAAAGCACCTGCGCTAAAGTTCACTAATGCTCGTAATGGCATATAGTTCAGCATAGCGTCCATCATTTCAGATGCATCACTATCCCCTTCAGTCATACTACCAAACGGACTGTCTTTTAATGCTTTTTCCATAAGCCCTTTTGCGATTGGTGCTAAGATTGGGTCCGTAAATATGTCCCCAAGTAACGTATTACGATGCACTGGTTTTCGAGTTATAGTCGTTGATTGAACATACATGCTATCATGTAAAACGATCTCTTTTGAAGACTTTCCTACTAAAATCTCAAATTCACCTGTTTCAACATGCCAGTCCTTTAATTCAACATTATAATAAGCAAATGCTCTTTTATTTAAAGTAAAGCTAACCGTTTTTTCTTCTCCCGGTTGCAATTCTACTTTTTCAAATCCTTTTAGCTCTTTTTCAGGACGAGTCATGCTGCTTTCAACATCTTTTATATAAAGCTGAACAATTTCTTTCCCTGCTCTACTACCAGTATTTTTCACGTTCACACTGATAGAAACAGTGTCCGTATCCGTTATCTCTTTCTTATTTATTGAAAGATTACTATACTCAAAATTTGTATAGCTTAATCCAAAACCAAATGGGAACAACGGTTCAATATTTTTCGCATCGTAGTAACGGTATCCGACGAACACACCTTCTTTGTATTCCACTTTGTCCCCTTCACCAGGGAAGTTTAAGTAAGAAGGATTATCGCTTAACACTTTCGGAAATGTTTCCGCTAATTTCCCGCTTGGATTCGCATCACCAAATAATAAATCAGCAATCGCTCCGCCTAATGCTTGGCCACCTAAATAGCCTTCAAGTATTCCTTTTACTTTACCTATCCATGGCATTTCAATTGGAGCACCGTTACTTAAAACTACAACGATATTACTTTGAACTTCAGCGATAGCCTCAATTAATTGCACATGATTTTCTGGCATTTGTAAATGTTTTCGATCAAAACCTTCAGATTCATAACGATCTGGAAGTCCAACAAAAAGGACCGCTGTATCTGCTCGCTCTGCTATTTTTTTCGCTTCATTAACCATGCTTTCATTTACATCATCACTTGCAATGTCATAGCCTTGGGCAAATAATATGTTCGTTTTTTCACCTGATACCGTTTCAATTTCTTCGAGAATACTTTCAAGATTTGTTGGATTAATATGGGAGCTTCCGCCACCTTGAAAACGTGGTTGCTTTGCAAATCCTCCAATTACTGCTACCGTTCCCTCTTTTTTCAGCGGAAGAATGGAAGCTTCATTTTGTAACATAACCATACTTTCACTTGCAACTTCTCTTGCAAGCTGATGATGCGCGTCCTTACTATACACAGCGTTTTCTAATTGGTTATCATACGCTTTAAAAATAATGTAAAGAAGACGCTCTGTTGCTTGATCAAGCTTTTCTACAGATAGCTCACCACAGTTAACTGCATCGACAATTTTCTTCTCACCAATTCCAAAGCTTGAAGGCATTTCTAACTCCAAACCGTTCGCTAGACTTGCAACACGCTCATTTACTGCACCCCAATCAGAAACGACAAAACCTTCAAATCCCCATTCATCTTTTAAAATATCATTTAATAAATAGTTATTTTCCGAAGCGTATTCACCATTTACCTTGTTGTATGCGCTCATTACTGTCCAAGGCTGTGCTTCCTTAATGACATCTTCAAAGCTAGCAAGATAGATTTCACGCAATGTTCTTTCATCAACAATTGCATCTACTGACATTCTGCGATGCTCCTGATTATTAGCAGCGAAATGTTTTAATGACGTTCCAACCCCTTGACTTTGTACGCCTTTAACATGGTTTGCAGCCATTTGTGATGATAAATACGGGTCCTCTGAAAAATATTCAAAGTTTCTTCCGCATAGCGGCGAACGTTTTATATTTGCACCTGGTCCAAGGAGAACTCCTACATTTTCAGCCTGACATTCTTCTCCTAATGCAACTCCTACTTGTTTTATTAATTCTTTATTCCATGTACTTGCTAACCCTACTGCTGAAGGGAAACAAGTCGCTGGAATACTGTTATAAATCCCTAAGTGATCTGCTCCCTCTGCCTGTTTTCTAAGTCCGTGTGGTCCATCAGTTACCATAATTGAAGGAATTCCTAATCGCTCAATCCCTTTTGTATTCCAAAAGTCTAATCCAGAACATAGACTTGCCTTTTCTTCTAATGTCATTTGTGAAATGATTTTCTTAATATCCCTTTTCATGATAGCCCTCCTAAAAAATAATTAAGTAAACGCTTTCTTAATGTCATTATAGTTATTATTCTTTAGATGTTATGGTATATTTTTTAGAATACTGGTAAAAATTTTAGCTGATTATATTTATGGTTAAACCGTACTCTCTTTCGCTCTTATTTTAAAACCTTTGCTTAGGAGAGGATTTTAACTTGTACATATATAGGCTAATGCTTAAAGAATAGAGGTTAAAATAATGAATTGCTCCAAACTTGAAGATTTATATTATATTTGTAAGCTAGTCTTTGACATACATAAAACACCTATCTTTTTCATTGATAACAAAGGGGATTTGGCATTTGAAATCTCGCCCCATTTTCAGCATAACCCATTGTATTCTTCAAAAGAGGTGTTACTTAATCAAGGATTTAGAGAAGATCCTCCCTATACTTTTCCAGTACTTGAAGAGACTGCCTTTCTTGAAAATTTTTTCTCAATTAACTTACGTTTAAATGATCAACTTAGCGGGAATATCCTCGTTGGGCCAGTCCTTTATTCCAGGTTATCAGAAACCTCAATTAAAGGAATCGTTAATGATCTTCAACTAAAAATAGACAAAGAGGAAATGATTCGCTATTATCAATCTCTCCCTGTTTTAAGCAATTTGCAATTTTTAAATATAAGCATGGTTCTTTATTACATGCTGTATCAACAAAAATTAGACATTGCTGATATTTTGCAAAAAAATATACTGTTAAAAAAGGATGATTTTGAGATTGAACAGCCCGCTATACATATATCGGAGCAACGTCAAAGTACATTAACTCATATCGATCCACTAGTTGAAAGGAAAATATTTGAGTGTATTAAGGAAGGAAAAAAGGATGATTTAATTAAAAATCTAAGAAAATTACCTGAATCAGGAGATCTTGGGGTGTTGTCAAAAACAAGTCACCTGCGAAGCCAGAAAAATTCTGCCATCGCAGCAATTACACTCGCGACAAGGTCGGCTATAGATGGTGGACTATTCCCTGAAATTGCATATACCCTCAGTGATTTATTAATTCAAAAACTCGAAGAGATAAAAAAAAGTGAAGCCATTTCCCCATTTTTAGAGAATGCTTTACTTGAGTTCTCAGAACGAGTTAAAAACGGGAAAATGCAAAAACATTCAAAGCCTATAAACATATGCCAAAATTATATATTTACTCATCTTTACGAAGATATTACACTATCCCATCTAGCAGAAATAGTCGTATTAAATCCTAGTTATCTATCTTCCCTTTTCAAGAAAGAAGTTGGAATTTCATTAGGCGAATATATTCAGCGTGCTAAGATAGATGAGTCAAAAAGCTTAATGACCTATACAAAACATTCTATATCAGAAATCTCCACACTATTAAATTTCCATGACCAAAGTCATTTTACAAAGGTCTTTAAAAAACATACTGGTATTTCACCTAAACAATTTAAACATGGACACAGTTATTAGTTTAGAAAATTTTATCATACTTCCAATAATTATTGTCCTTCGTTCTACCAATAGATTTATTTTGTTGCTTTACATTATTAATACATATCCTTTATAAAGCGAAAAAACATTAATTTTTAGTACATAAATTGAAATAGATTAATCCCAACATAATTTACATTCTTCATAACTTCTGATCATAATCCAAATTTGGAAGAATAGAGGCTTTTTTATATACAAATAATAAGCCTCAAGGAGTTGTTGACATGCATTTCATATTAAATATGTTAGGGATTTTTGTTGTAATATTAATCGTTTTTCTATGTTCGCCTAATAAAAAACAAATAAAATGGAGACCAATCGTTATTCTAATAATATTGGAGCTTTTTATTACGTGGTTTATGTTAGGCACCAAATTGGGCAGTATTATCATTAATAAAATTGCGTCATTTTTCAGTTGGCTACTTTCATGTGCGAATGAAGGTATTCGATTTGTATTTCCTTCAGCTATGGAAAATCAAACAGTTGATTTCTTCTTTAGCGCATTACTTCCTATCATTTTTGTTATCACTTTTTTTGATATTCTTTCGTATTTTGGAATCTTAACTTGGATTATTGATAAAGTTGGTGCAATCATTTCAAAGATTTCTCGTTTACCAAAGTTAGAAAGCTTCTTTTCCATTCAAATGATGTTTTTAGGGAATACGGAAGCACTTGCAGTTGTTCGTGATCAATTATCTGTGTTAAAAGAAAATCGTTTGTTGACTTTTGGAATTATGAGTATGAGTAGCGTCAGCGGATCCATTCTTGGTGCTTATCTATCAATGGTTCCAGCAACATATATTTTCAGCGCTATTCCTTTAAACTGTATTAACGCATTAATCTTGGCTAATGTTTTAAATCCTGTAGAAGTTACTAAAGAAGACGATGTTATTTATTCACCTTCAAAAAATGAAAAAAAGATTTCTTTTCTACTATTTCTAACAGTATGTTAGTCGGAATGAATATGGTTATCGTTATTTTAGCTATGGTAATTGGATATGTAGCTTTAACAGCATGTTTAAATGGGATTTTAAGCTTTTTTATAACAGGTTTAACAATTCAAAAAATCTTCTCGATTATCTTTAGTCCCTTTGCTTTTTTACTCGGTTTAACAGGCAAAGATGCTATGTATGTAGCAGAATTAATGGGGATAAAAATAACAACGAATGAATTTGTTGCAATGATGGATTTAAAATCAAACCTAAAGTCTTTACAACCGCATACCATTGCGGTTGCAACTACATTTCTAGCTTCTTTTGCAAACTTTAGTACAGTAGGTATGATTTATGGAACTTACAATTCATTATTTGGCGGGGAAAAATCATCAATAATCGGTAAAAATGTTTGGAAGCTTCTTGTTAGCGGAATGGCTGTTTCCTTATTAAGTGCTATGCTTGTGGGGCTTTTTGTATGGTAAATGAATATTGATTTCGTTTTAATTACAAAAGACACCCACATTAAATTGGGTGTCTTCATTAAATTTTTTTGATTGTTCTTTTATAATTCTTATCTCCGAATCTGTCCATTTCCACGGATCACATATTTTGTGGAAGTCAGTGCAGGTAGCCCCATTGGTCCCCTTACGTGTAGCTTTTGTGTACTGATGCCAATTTCTGCGCCGAATCCGAATTCAGATCCATCTGTAAAACGAGTCGATGCATTATGGTAGAGTGCTGCGGCATCAACAGATGTGAAAAACTTACTGACGTTTTCCTCGTTCTCTGTAATAATCGCTTCGGAATGCATGGATCCATACGTATTTATGTGATGAATCGCTTCTTCCGCTGAGGAAACCACTTTAACCGCCAGTGTAAGAGATAAAAACTCTGTTTCCCAGTCTTCTTCTGAAGCTAATGCAATAGAAGAATCAATTGCCAATGCTTTATTATCACCACGTAGCTCCACGCCTCTTTCTTTCAAGGAAGAAAATAGCTCGCTACCAAATTGCTGCGCCCAATTCTCATGAAGTATAATCGTTTCAATTGCATTACATACAGATGGACGCTGCGTTTTTGCGTTTACAATAATATTAAATGCCATTTGTTTATCCGCTGTTTCATCAATAAAAACATGACAATTTCCCGCACCTGTTTCAAGTACTGGAACAGATGCTTCCCTCACTACAGTATCTATTAACTGCTTGCCGCCTCTTGGGATAAGAACATCCAAGTACTCGTTCAATGTAAACAACTGCTTTGCACTATCGCGCGTTGTATCTTCTATGAGCTGTACACTTTCTGAAGGCAAGCTTGTTTGTTTGAGCGCCCGGTGAATAACGCTAACGATGGCTTTGTTAGAATGAATAGCAGAAGAACTACCACGTAGTATTACTGCGTTTCCTGTTTTTAAGCAAATTGTAGCAGCATCCACTGTCACATTCGGCCTTGCCTCGTAAATCATTCCGACAACACCAAGTGGTACACGCATCTCCTGAATAGATAATCCATTTGGTCGTTCCCATGCACTTACACATTCTCCAACAGGATCACGTAAATCAATTAGCTGCTTAATTCCCTCAGTCATATCAATGATACGCTGTTCATTCAGCATAAGGCGATCAAGAAGTGACTCAGAAAATCCTTTTGTCTTCCCTTCTTCAATATCCCGTTTGTTTTCCTCTAAAATATAAGCTGTTTCTAATATCAGCTGATCAGCAATTACGGCAAGTGCTTCATTTTTTTGATTTGTAGATTTAAGCACAAGTTCTCTAGCAACCTCTTTCGCCCTTTTCCCCTTTGCCAACACTTCATTCATTTTTATTTCCTCCTTTTTAAGGTTAATCAGTTTTTATTTGAGAACCATTTAACACCAGTATCTAAATCTTTCCTGCCCATTAAAATTTGAGTGCTCTCTTTTCTTAAAATGAAACCCAGTGATCTCTATGGATGACTTCATAATTATGCCTTTCGCCTCTTGCTTGAATATCTTGGCTTTGCATACCTTTTAAATTCCTTAGTTCCTCTGCACTATATGTGCATTGTCCTTTCCCTATTACGCGCCCTTGTTGCGTGATTACTTCCACGACTTCACCCACTTGGAAAAATCCTGACACATTTGTAACACCAGCAGGAAGAAGACTCTTACCATGCTGAATGATGGCAGAAGCTGCCCCCGCATCTACTTCAATTTGTCCGCTAACAAGCGAATGCAAGGCGATCCATTGCTTGTTCATCTTAATCACTTTTTGAGGAGCATTCCCGATATATGTTCCATCACCTTTGCCCTTCATAACATCTAAAAACTTCTCCTGTCCACATCCCGTTCCGATAAATACACTCACTCCAAGAGATAGTGCCGTCTTTGCAGCATCGATTTTTGATTTCATACCGCCAGTCCCAAGTTTTGAACCAGCATCTCCTGCAAGAGAAGCAATTTCTTCCGTTACCTCAGGAAGGAAATGATATTTTTTCGCATCCGCATTTTTCTGAGGATTTTGGTCATATAAACCGTCCACATCTGTAAAAATCATGAGCATATCTGCCGAAACAAGTCCGCTTACTAAAGCTGACAGCATATCATTATCACCGAACGTCAGCTCTTCTAAAGAAATGGAATCATTTTCATTGATTATAGGAAGAGCAGAACGGTTTAGTAGCTCTCCTAAAGTAGCGTAAGCGTTACTGTATTGTTCTTTTCTAGAAAAATCACTTCTCGTTAGTAAAAGTTGTGCAGTAACGATACCGTATTTACGGAATTCCTCCGTGTACGCCTGCATTAATAAACTTTGCCCGACAGCGGCAGCAGCCTGTTTCCCTTTAATTGTCACAGGTCTGCTAGGATACCCTAGAGCAGAAAAACCTGCAGCGACTGCCCCAGATGTAATCAACAAAACTTCATGCCCTTCCTCTTTCAATCGTGCCAATGCAGCAACGTGATCTGAAAGTTGTTCTTTACAGATGCCTCCATGACTTGCTGCCAAGGAACTGCTCCCAATCTTTACAACAATTCTTTGCTTTCTCACTTTTTTATCCCCCAAGTCTAAAATCAAAGTTTTTATAAATTACACTTTTATTTATACAGTTTGCAGCTATGTCTATCCTCATCAATGCTGCACCTATAGTATTAGAGGGCAAAATAAAAATGACCACTTCGCCCTTAATAAAATAAAAAGGACGAAACGGTCATTGTTCCGCGGTACCACCTTAATTGATATACATAGATATCCACTTGGCGCCTATAACGCAGGCGTACGCCTAAACTTTCATTTAAGACTCAGGGATAGGTTCGATACATTCTATACGAGGAATCTTTCAGCCGGTGAATTCCACTCTCTTTCGCAAGAAGACATATGTACTATTTCCCTTCAACGATTTTCAATTTGATTTTTTATATTATGCTATATAGTTCGTTTTTGTGTCAAGAGGTATTTTGCAAAATGAATATGATGACTAGTTTCTTGTATGAGATTACGGACATACTGAATGATAGTAAAAATTGATATAACTATACTCATATTCATAAACATAAAATCTTTTAAAAAATCGCTCCTGTCATTCATGCGATTAATAACATATATTGTTCTCCATACCAAGGTATATAAAGTGAAACTTTAATCAGTGGGGGTTTTGTTCATCCCCACTGATTATTAGTTGAACCAATCGGGCCTTTACGGTCAGCCCGACTCCCACCTAACTTCTTTGCTCCACCTGAATTTTGAGGTGGGAGTTTTACTGTCCACAAATAGCGGGATAACATAAAATCTTTAAATATAATGCGTGTACTTACATAATGTCGAATATAATTTATTTTTATCTTTTGTATTGCAAAAAGGCACATACTCTCTTAAAATGTTTCTTTATATTGCATGGAGATATCATTATTATTTTAAAATAACAATATCAGACCGATATAATTTATGATAAAAGGAGCCAGATTGAGTTATTATGGACAAACAAATTGGATTCATCGGATGCGGAAATATGGGAATGGCTATGATTGGCGGGATGATAAACAAAAATATAGTGTCTTCAAATAAAATCATTTGTTCAGATTTAAACACTACGAATTTAAAACATGCTAGTGAAAAATATGGACTAACTACAACTACTGACAACAATGAAGTAGCTAAAAATGCTGATATTTTAATTTTATCAATTAAACCAGACCTATACGCATCAATAATTAACGAAATAAAAGAAGTAATCAAAAACGATGTTATCATCGTAACGATCGCTGCAGGAAAAAGCATTAAAAGTACTGAGGATGCTTTTCATAAAAAGTTAAGGGTTGTAAGAGTAATGCCTAATACACCTGCTCTTGTTGGAGAGGGAATGTCTGCGTTATGTCCTAATGAAATGGTGACAGAAAGGGATTTAGAAGATGTACTAAACATTTTCAATAGTTTTGGTCAAACAGAGATAGTAAGTGAAAAATTAATGGATGTTGTAACATCTGTAAGTGGTTCTTCGCCAGCATATGTATATATGATTATAGAAGCGATGGCAGATGCAGCTGTATTAGATGGTATGCCAAGAAATCAAGCATATAAGTTCGCAGCTCAAGCTGTGTTAGGCTCTGCAAAAATGGTACTAGAAACAGGAATGCATCCAGGTGAATTGAAAGATATGGTTTGTTCCCCTGGCGGAACAACTATAGAAGCTGTAGCAACATTAGAGGAAAAAGGCTTACGAACAGCCATCATTTCAGCTATGCAGCGTTGTACGCAAAAGTCTGTTGAACTATCTAGGCAAACTAAAAAGTAATAAATAAGTGTAAAGAAACCCACTTTAAATACATTCACATATCTTTAAACAGTTTTAGATTATATGCACATTTCATTTACATACTCCTCCTTTTCCACCAGTAACTGAACGGACAAATTCAAGGATAATTGAATTTGTCCGTTTTGTATTTTGTTATCCTAAAATAATTCCCCTGTTCTTATTATCATTTATTTTATAGCGTAATACCCTTTTATTATTAAGGTAACATCATTTTTATATGTATTTGCTGCAGATTGTATTAAGTTTTAAATCATACGTTTCTTGTAAGACATGATGCACACCAGATGAAATATACTCAGAGACTAAGCATAATATCTATTGAAAAAAGTAATATCAATCGCCTCAAATTGTTAACATAATATTTTTATCGTCCTCTAATATTAATACCTACTATTCCTAATCCACCTCCATTACAATTTAAATCATTTAAGTTTTCTCCATCTCGTGCATCTACTAGTTAAACAAAAACTCCCCTTAAATCGAAAATGATTAAGGGGAGTCAGTCATATTTGATGAAGTTATAGTTCTGATTTTACTGGAATAGAAACATTGTTTTTCACTAATTTTTTAACGTCTTTAAAGCTAACAAAATTGTTGTTTTGCTCATCCCAAAGACGGAAACGGATTGACCGCAAGCTTGTAGCAAGAGTAATCGTTGGTACATTTTTTAAAGGAAGCGTATTATTGTGAGCCTCTTCTAGTTTATAGTTAGGTACTCTTGGACTTAAATGGTGAACATGATGAAATCCAATATTACCAGTTAGAAATTGCAAAACTTTTGGAAGTTTATAAAACGAACTTCCTTCCACTGCCGCTTTCACATATTCCCAATCTTTATCTTCTTCAAAATAAGAATCCTCGAATGTGTGCTGTACGTAAAACAGCCAAATACCTATTGAACCTGCTATTAAGAATATGGAACCATGTACTAAAAGAAACGATTGCCATCCGATTGCCCAGCAAAGTAACCCTACTAAAGCAACAATTAAAACATTCGTCAAATAGGTGTTCATGCGTTCCTTCTTTCTAGCACCTTTTCTGTTAAATCTATTTTTAAGTAGGAAAACATAAATCGGACCTAACCCAAACATAACCAATGGATTGCGATATAAACGATATGCTAAACGGAGTCTAAATGGCGCTGCTAAATATTCATTCACTGTAAGCGTCCAAATATCTCCTGTACCTCGCTTATCCAAATTACCACTTGTAGCGTGATGAACGGAATGCTCATGCCCCCATTGATCAAACGGGAATAAAGTTAAAACACCCATACATGTCCCTACTATTCTATTTACACGACGACTTTTAAAAAAAGAATGATGGGTACAATCATGAAAAATAATGAAAACCCGTGTCATAAATCCAGCGGCTAACAGAGATGGAACTAATGCTAACCAATAAGAAACGGACAAACTTTTATAAGCAAGGTACCATAAGATAATAAATGGCACTACCGTATTGATGATTTGCCAAACACTTTTTTTTGCCGTTGATTTTTCAAAAGGAGCAACTTGTTTTTTTAAATTTTTAGTATTTTGTAATGTCATTTTTTCTAATTCCTTTCCTTTATGTTGCTAATTCGTATTATAACACATTATTAGTAGTAGGTGTTATACGCAGGTATAATAAATATTTTATACTATGAAAATCTCTTTTTTCTTACTCATTCCTTACAAATTGCTTACGTCCAGAATAGCTTCTATTATAGGATAGAAGGAGCATTTGTGCCTGAAATTCCGAAGTTTTCCCCAATAAATATATTAATTAAAAAGAAACACAGAGTTTTTTTCACTTCTGTACTGCCCCGTTTCCACAATAAGAAGTGAGCTGTCCTGCTTTTTTCGTCTCAGCTTTTACCTCGTTATCGTTCATTATGCTTCCTGTACCTAGTACAATCGTTCCCACTAATGCTAGCCTCATTATCTTTTTACGAAGATTCATCATTGTTGCTCCTCCATAAGCTGTTTTCGACATCCTCAATGTAAACAAGGATTTGATTTTCCATAACATTTACGCAAGCTTATATTTATTCTTTTTTATTATTAATTCCCCATTGTCAGGAAACTAACAATAACCAGTTTTCTAGAACGATAAAAAATGAATAACATACACAATGAACGTAATGTTCACTTGTTACAACTGATTTTACCGGAACCGGATCTATTTCATGAAACAAATCAAATTACATTTAAAATAAAAAACTAGTCTATTTTGAAAACTTCCCTCACTTTTATTTAACTGTTATTCTATATAAAATATAAAAATTCAACGTCCGTTTATTTAATTTCAAATCTATGATATATTCAAAATATTAACCACACAAAGTTAATAAAATGAAAACAAGGGAAATTTTTGAAAAAATATATTTTATATTCATACTAAAATCACATAGTTTTTAGTATAGAAAGGAGATTCAAAATTTGAATAAGAATTTAACCAAAATTACATTAATAAGCGGTCTCGCTCTCATACTTTATCATTTTTTCAAATGGTATTTAGTTGAATTCCTTACCCCATTTGTTATGCCATTTCTTTCAATAATAGTTCATGGATTGTTTTTCTTAATATTAATTTTCACAATCATACATCTTATCAAATACAAAAATTGGAAACCGTTAATTATTCAATTAATCATAATAATTACTTGGATATGTATACCATTTAATGAGATTTATATAAATTTAGATTTTATTATCTATAAAGAAGACCGTGAAAAAGTTATAGCACTTATAGAACATAAAGAGTTAACTCCTAATGTTCATTATGATAGTAGACAAATTCATTTACCTAAACAGTTTGCATCCACTTCCAAAAACGGTGGGGATGTAATTATTCAACAAAATAAAAATGGTATTTCTGTTTTCTTTTTTACTTATCGTGGTATATTAGATAATTTTTCAGGATTTATTTATACACCAAATGATACTAGACCAAACAAATACGACTTTAATAATGAATATAAAGAAATCACAAAAATAGAAAAAACTGGTATTATGTCACATCATATTAAAGAACACAAAAATTTTCTTTTAATTATATTAAAAACATACCGTATTTATAGAAAGGGAATGCTTGTATACTATATACTGATCTGTACTGCATTCCCTAATTAGGCCCGAAACGGATTCTTGTCGTATTAGCTCATTCAAGGTGATGCAATTTTTTTACAAGCGATATATCTTTTTTATCATATACGTCGCTTTAACACCACTCAATATAGAGGTTGCTGTTTCAAATGACTCGAACCTTAACATAGGAGTAGCATCACACATCCATCAACTTAAGAATTTTCTCGTTTTGGATTATTTGTTTTTCTCAGCTTGATTGTGACAGGGCACTGCCAACAAAAAGCGATTTTCGTACGCTAAGCGATCTTTTATGTAAAAAAGCCGATTTCTTGTAATCTAAAGGATAATCGGCTTTTTACTATTCATTTATTTGTAGTAGTTGAAGAAGTTCTAAAGGTATAATCATATTAATTATTATCTATAAAGTGAAACTTTAATCAGAGGGGGTTTTTTCCATCCCCACTGATTATTAGCCTTCACCAATCGGGCTTTTACGGGCAGCCCGACTCCCACAAATAGCGGGATAAGAACGACTTAATCGTTACTTTTAACATAACATCATTTACAGAAAGAAGGAATGATTATCTTCATTAAAATACAAAATTGGTTTAACAATAAAAACAAGATTATAATAAATAAAAATTTATTGTTAAACGATAAATTTCATGTTAGATTAAATAGATAATTAATAAATGAGGTGCTTTATATGAAACAAGGATCAACACTCTTTTTAAAGACAGCTATTATTCTGATTGGAATCCCTGTTCTTGCTTTATGTATATTTTTAGTTCCTAACATAGGGAAATATGCAGCGGAATTGTTCCCGGATATTGCATTTATAAAATATCTTGTTTTAATCAATCTATATGCAACGGTGGTACCTTTTTATTTTGCTCTATATCAAGCCTTTAAACTTGTAAGCTTCATTGACAAGGGTAACGCTTTCTCGAAATTATCTGTTAGGGCTTTAAAAAAGATAAAAAACTGCGCAGTAACAATCAGTATTTTATATGTGGTAAGTATGCCACTCTTCTATCTTGTAGCAGAGAGAGATGACGCACCAGGTATTATTATACTTGGCATGCTCCTAATCTTTGCTTCAATGGTTATCGCAGTCTTTGCTGCCGTTCTCCAAAGACTTTTAAAAGATGCGATAGATATAAAATCAGAAAATGATTTAACGGTCTGAGGTGAATAACATGGCAATAATAATTAATATTGATGTAATGTTAGCTAAAAGAAAAATGAGTGTAACAGAGCTTTCGGAGAAGGTTGGAATTACAATGGCTAACCTTTCTATATTAAAAAATGGAAAAGCAAAAGCAATTAGAATTACAACTTTAGATGCTATTTGTAAAGCATTAGAATGCCAACCTGGGGATATTTTAGAATATCAACCTGAAGATACCGAATAAAAAAGAGTCCTTCTTGTATGAAGGACTCTTTTTATTGCTCATTACGGCGCAAAATTTATTTGACCAGTAAACAATAAGATAATCGCGATAATCCAAAATATAAAAAATGATGAGGACAGTATTAATGAAATAATAGCTATCCCCTTCTTCTCTGTTTTTTTCGTCATTGTGATTATTGAAAGTATAATACCTACCCCTGTCAGAGTAATCGTTACATAATCTCCAACTATATTTCCGGCATTCGCTATTCTCGTCGGAGTTATAAAAACGAATAAAAAACACATAATTCCGATGAGTAAAGATAAATAGCTTATTATACTGTACTTCTTTTTGGGAACTATTTCGGTTTTCATAATACCCACCCCTTTTATATAGCTATGTGTTCATATTAGCATGAATAACCATAATTTGGTTAAAATAAAAAAACAGATACAGTGGAAACTTCCACTGTATCTGTTTTTATTTAATATATAAACCTGCTATTTCTTCTTTAGCGTTATAAGTTATGATAAAGGTACGTTGTTCTTTACTATATTTTGCTACGAGAACAACTGTATATAAACCATCTTTTTCTTCAATCGACTTTTTTTCAATCTTTTCGAATGTACCAGATTTTTCAATTACAGGCGTAAGATCTTTCATTTTCGCCTCTGATAATGCAGTTTTCATCTTGCTATCAAATTTTTCATGCACTTCTTTATACTTAGCTTCATTTAGTAACGTTACAATCTCTTCCGCTTTCGGAATAAACTTTTTTGAAGTACTTTCATCTACTTTATTACCAGTACATGCTGCAAGTGCGAACGCCGCGATAGCACTTATAATAATGAGTACCATTCTTTTCATTTTAATACACCCTTTCTTTTTAAGATGAAGCTATAACTAAAAATAAGTACAGCACAAGTTGCTATTGAAACTTCTGACATAATGATCCCGCTTTTCCCTGGTACATATAGCGATATAATACCCGCTAATGCATTTGCAGTTCCATGTATGAGAATTGCATATACAACATAACGAAATTTCTTTTGGACGACAGCTTGCAATACAATGAATGACAGACCGACATGGATTAACATCGCAAAGATACGTTCCACTCCACCGACAAAATAACTATCCGTATTTCCGCTAACTGTTTGCGATAATAATAGAGATACTACTGGAATACCGACTATCAACACAGCTTCAATACCACCGTGCCCTACTCCGAATAAAAATCCAGATTGCCAATCTCGTTGTTTCATAAAATAACGCATTGCAATAAAACGAGCTATCTCTTCAAAAATACCAGCTGACAAACTAAGCATAATCACAAATAATATAGGCTGCATGACACTAAACATTGAAAAAGCTGTGCTATTTCCATTTAAATAATTCAGTATTGGTATACGGATTAAAATTTGTGATACAACAAATGCCAATACGCCTAGCATATACGGGATATAACGTTTCTTCCAAAAAGCATATAAAAGTGCAACAAGCGGTAACCCTATACTTATACACGCTGTAAAAATAAGACCATTCATCTCGTTTCACCTCTTACTTGAAGTGTATAAAAGTGAGTGAAGAAAGTATGTAGTTCTTTCTTATTCGGTGCCATTTTCATCATAGACGGTCATTTCATCTCTTTTAATATGAATGTTTGCGTGAAATAAGGACTTACATACGTTGTTTCTAACGTCGCATTATTCGTTTTATTCATAATACGTTTTAATGAGAATAACCCGTATCCTCTAGCCCCTTCTTTACTTGAATGGTTTTTCTCATAAATTTTTTGCAAATCAATCGCTTCATCCTTTGAACTATTACGCACAATAAAATATTGTCGTGAATCCATTTCAAAGAATGCGATTTGCAGTACCTTTTCCTCACTATGTACCGCTTCTTCAATTGCATTATCTAATAAGACTGAAATGATGCGAATAAAAGGAACTATAGGCATCGAAACCGTCGCTATTTTTTCCGGAATATCAAGCATTACTTTTATTTGTTGTTGCTGGGCAGTACCAACTTTCGCTCTCAATACACTTCTCACTTCAGGTATATGTATACGAGATAATTTCGCAATATCGAGTTCATGATCGTTTATTAATTTTAAAGTTGGAGTAATAACGTCATAATACACTTGAGCGATTTCATTCACATTTTTTGTACGTATTCCCGCCTCTAACGCAAGTAACACATTAATATAATCGTGGCGAAAACTAGCCAATTCATCATACATCGATTCTAATTTCTCAACATAATCGAGCAATTCTTTATCTAAACGTTTTTCATGCTCTTCCACTAACTTCTCTTTCGCCAAATGTGAACTTAGTAATACAATAAGTAGTAATATAAAAAACAATACAATTGCTGATATATAACTTAATTCACCATATTGTTGATTTAACTTTGCTAAAAAATCAGTGGATGGTCTAGTCAAAATTAGTTCAATAATAAACCCGACAATTAATAATATATAAGTTACATAGTATAGCGGACTACCTACTATATATTGAGCAATTTTTTGAATTCTTTTACGAGCTAATAGAATACCGATAAAAGTAAGTGTCGATACGATAAGATGAATAATGCTACCTGTCCATAAATATAAATTGAATGGCGTTAACATAAAGATTTTCATTCCTAAATCGAAAAGCAACATTTTCACTAACGTTATAATCACCATACTCACTAGTGCAAAATATAAATTATGCTTAAATTTCAATTCATTTTGCATTAATCCTAAACTTATTAGAAATAAAACAATGGTACTATTCAACTCTGGATATCTCGTTACTGTTACAACAATCGCGAGTAAAATAATGAATACCGCACTTAAAGTTATTAACATTCTAACTGACAATCTATTGTACCGAATTAATTGAATGTATAAAAACGTATGGCTCATACTAGTAAGCAGTATTGCAAATAAATCATAAATATACATTACATCTCACCCTTTAACATTTTACGTACTTTACTAACTAAACGGCGCGATACTGGAATTCGTTTCCCGCTTTTTAATATCATCATCTTTTGCTTTGCATCATAAGAAGACATTTGCGTAATATTCACGACATAGGATTGATGACAACGAAATAACCGTTCATCTACTATTTCAATCTCTTTTAATGTTCCATAAAAATAAACGATACGATCTAACATCACTAAAGCTAAACGATGTGGTTCATCGGTCATAATATATTCGACTGCATGAAATGGCACTCGCACAGTAGCATTACTATTTTCAACAATAAAATCATCCGTAGTTATAGCAGCCTTATTACGCGCCTCATATTGAAGCAAACATTGTTCAAAAACTTGATAGCGTTCTTCATAAGGCAAACCTTTATCAATAAATGTTAGCGCTGATACCATATATTGATACGAGATTGGTGCGAATTCAGAATGCGTTGTTACAAACACAATAATCCCTTGTGTATCATATTTACGAATCTCTTGTGCTACTTGCAACCCTTTACGTTCTTCTCTTTTAATCTCAATATCTAAAAAATATATCGGTACATGAGTCGCCCTTGGAATGTTTTTAATAATAGTTTCACTTTTACTAGTTACTTCGATAAAATCGTACGGCAACATATATTTCTCACAAATCTCTTCAACTAACCGTTTCATTTGCTGCGCTTGTATGACATCATCTTCTAAAATGAAAATACTCATATTATCACTCGCTTTATAGAAATCTTTTACTTACATAAAAAATAGCAAAAACACAATCTCCCATCTATAAATTCATCTATGGCTATATAATTCAAATTGTTATAAGAATCTCCTTCTATATAATTGAAAGAATTAATCCGCTTTAGCTTTTTATAAAACATAGAAAATAACCTCTACTTTTCGAGAAAACAGTAGAGGGTTATTCCAACTATTTATAAAGGAAGCTCCTTATTTCTATCAATAACTACCTTAAAAAACTCAGAGTAATGCGATAAAGAATAATCCGCTACATCACACTTCCCCTGAAACATACACGTGGAAATGCCTAATTCCTTTGCAGGTAATAAATCTAACTCTCTATCTCCAATTGCTAAATCAATATTGTGCATTTTATGTAAATGATCATAAGCTAAAGAGTTTGGTTTTCGAGGGAAACCATCGTCAATTGTAACCATATCGACGAAGTATTTGTCCCAGCCGTAATATTTTAAGATTCTCATAACTCCTGCCCTATGTTTATGTGTCATAATCACGTTTTTATGTGCAAATTTCAAAATCTCTTCGACATCTTCAAATGGTTTCATATCTTTTGGAGTAAACTTTTTCTTCAAAACCTTAATCTTTTCTTCCTGCGCACTTGAAATGTTGTAATACTGAATTGCGTGGGAATATGATATTTTTAAGTTTTTGTATATTTCTTGTTTATCTACTGCATCACCTAATATTTCAGAAAGCATCATTGTATATGCAGGATACGTATTAAATAACGTCCCATCAAAATCCCATAATATATTCATTTTATACACCTTCTATTTTGTACTTACTTACATTGTTACATATTTTGTATTACTAAATCCGCCCTATCCCTCGGTGATTCCGCTTCCCAATAATACTCCTCAGCTTTCCAATACCTACTTTGAAATTTTGAAAGATTCTTCTGCGTTTCTGGACTTTCACGTAGAAACCTTGTCTCTCTTGAACAATCCAAATACACCATATAATGAAAGAAATCTCTCCATTCTTTTCGCTGAAGAAAAACGCCTTCTATAATTATTACACCTACTAAAGGAAGCTGTATTTCTTTCATTTCACATGAGTCTGTTTCATCATGATAAAAAGGTAATTCTAATTCAATGTCGCTTTGCAACTTTTGAAAAAGGTTTCGCAGCAACCAATCGATATCCCATTGAAGGTTGTAGTATTCATACCACTCTTCAAATCCAGTATTATATCGCTCGTTACGCTCGGTAATGTGATCGTCAATATGAAAAATATGAAACGAGATTCCATTTCGTTTCATATTTTCTTCTAATTTTTTAACCAACGTTGTTTTACCCGAACGACTTAGTCCGTCTATACCTAGTATAAATCGCTCATCCTTTTGTTCCTTAATAACTTTCATTATTTCATTTGTGCTCATTACTTTCTCCAATCTTCTTTTAATAATGAATAAACGACCGTGTCATGAGCAACATCATTTTGAATCATATATTTCCGAAGTAATCCTTCTTCTTGAAACCCTGCTTTTTTTAATAAATTACGGGAAGCTTCATTTTCTATATATACGACAGCTGCAATTCTTATAAAGTGCAACGTTTCAAATCCGTAAGCTAACATTGCTTGCAGTGCTTCGGTTGCGTATCCTTGTCCCCAATATGTATCATCTAGCTCATAACCAATTTCAGCTCGTTTATGATGCTTGTTAATTAACTGAAACCCACACGTACCAATTAATTGATCCGTGCCTTTCTTCTCTATTCCCCAGCGAAATACGCTTCCCTCTTCATTACGCTTTCTAAACGTTTGAATAGTCGTTTTCGCTTGCTCAATATTTTCGAAAGAGTCCATTCCGAAATAACGAATAACGGATTCTTTTGAAAAATAATGGAACATCGCTTCTGCATCTAATAGTGTAAGTTCTCTTAATAGTAAACGTTCTGTTTCTAATTTTGGAAACCCCATCCTCTTTTTCTCCTTCTATTCTAATGAACTACAAATTTCAATATAATTACCGTCTGGATCGGCAATGTAAGCAATTGTTTGTCCCCACGGTTTTACGATTGGCTCAACTAGAACTTTCACCCCTTGTTCTTTTAATTTCTCAATCGTTTCCTTTACATCCTCTACAACAAACCCTAACTCAAAATGAGAAGATTGTAGTACACCTTCTGTAAGAGGTAGTCCCGTTAACTCCTTAACATCCTCTCGTGTATTCATCGCTAAAATTGTTGCTCCTGTTTCAAATTCAATATATGTACCGTGCTCTGCTCTTATTGGTAATCTTAAAATTTCTTTATAAAACTGAAGACATTGTTCAAACTTTTCAACATATAAAATAATGTATTTCATTTTTAAGTTCATACTTATTCCCCCTTTACCTTCACCTCTAAAAATTCGACAAATGTTTTTAAAAACCTTGTACCTTATAGAGATGAGCACAAAAAAATGAGGCCGATTTCTCGGCCCCCAGCTTATTGGCATAAAACAGGAGATTTGGTTTGGACATAACCAGTTCTTACATTTATTATATTTTATTTTTTCTGAATTTTAAATATAATAAACACCTATTTATATTGAGAAAGTTTTTTTACTTGCATAAAATCATACCGCTTAAGAAATGCTACAAATGGAGGTGTATACATATGGAACCAATGCTATGTCCAAGCTGTAAAACGAACCGAACGCGCTTTAATATTCTTGAGCAACAAGTAAAACCAGTAAAATTAAATCCGCAAACTGGTCAAGTAGAAGAAGAATACACAAATGAAACGATGAACGCTTTTCATATGGCTTATCAAGGACCTACTTACCGCGTCCAATGTGCTGTATGTGGGCTTGTTGAAAACCCAGAACAATTTATAAAACCTGCGCAAAATCAGTCTTTCTCTTAAACATTTCCCTACCCCCTATCAATTTTCTATAGGGGGTTTTTCCGTTTTACGTAAGCAAGGTGGACAATTGCTGTTTAATCAAAGGTTCCTAATTCATCTACATGTCTACTATTCATACACCGTCATATATTTTTCTTTTCCACACAAATATAGCGGCCCAATAGAATCAAAGAACAGCTAAGCCTTGCGACCCAAAGTAAGGAAAATTTGATGAAGCAACAACCTGCAACCTTACTAGACTACCATCACTTTGAATATTAAATACTGACACTGTGCCCTGATTTCCATTAAGGGTGTAAAAATGTCGTCCATCTTTACTCACTCCAACATCCATCGGAAGACCCGGTGCTGTCCCCGGCGGTGTACTAGTAATATGCCTTACTACTGACAGTACTCCATTGGGGGCGATTTGGTAGGTGGAGATGGTGCCACTTAAAGTGTTCGTAGTGTAGGCAAAACGTTCATCCTTCGTTGTTATAACCCAACAGGCAGTTTTATATCCGTTTTGTACAGAGCCGCTGATTACATGGAGAGTACCATCATTGCTCAATGAATAAGATGACAACGCATTTGAAACTGCTTCTGTAACTAAGAGAATTCCGGACGATAGAAAGTAAGCACCCAATGGGCCTTTACCGTAAGAATCATTAACAATTGGTCCTGTAACCGTACCATCTTTATTTACATGGAAGACACTGAGATGGTTTGATGTAAGCTCGGAGACAACAATTTTACTACCATCCGGGGTGAAGAGAACTTGTGCGGGCTGAGTATTAAAGGTACTGAGAGCATGAGTGGATCCTGGAATAGGTGTAAGGTTTCCCTTATCATCTATGTGAAATCCAGTAATATTTGATGCAAAATTGTTTGCAGCATTACCTACATTGGAGACATAGAGAAGATTATCATACACACCAATGCTATTGGGCTGAGCACCTCCTGATGGCTTTACATCCACGAAAGTCGGCACCCCGTTATCTGCTATGATAAAACTACTGATACTATGACTGCCTGCGTTAACTGCAAATAGGAAACGACCATCACGGGACAAAGTCAGAGAACCTTGTGATGCTAGAGGATCTATACCATCGTTTGCCGTTTCTGTAGAAACTTCCTTTATACCAGTACCTCTTCCGTAAGTTCGGTAAGAACCCACAAAGGTGAGCATTCCATTCGTATCCATATGAAAAGCAACAATGTGATTCATTACTTCATTATTAGTCATCATGTATACCATACTCGCACGAGCACGAAAATAATTGTTCATTCTCTGCATTTTATGACTCTCCTCCCTTCATAATTTTATATGGCCCTTTTGCCATTTAAATTCGCAAGAAAATGTAAATTGGTTTAACAACAAATGCTATTCACCTTGTAATTTCTTTAAGTGAAAACCTTAATAACTTCTGTGATGTTATTAACATAAATCTAAATTATTATCAAAAACGGTACTCAACAATCTGGTCCAATTATTTAATATCATAACTAGTGTTATTAAAACTACTTTATTATGTTTCAAATGACTTTATTGTTACTTAACAGCTACATCGTCATTTATGTTATTGCGGGGAATTTGTTACTTCTCTCATAGCTCTACACCTTAAGTATATAGTTCTTATTGTGTAAAAAAGAGTGAACAAAATAAAATTACATAAAAATGAAAGAAGATGATTCCCGTATAATATCTACGAAATCATCTTCTTTAAAAATCCACTCTTTATTATAATATTTCGCTTTTCAATTTCTTAATTTTCCAAGAGAGCCTTATAAAGAGATACATATACATACAACCAACAAACCCCAGCATAACTTTCGCCCAAATTGGCACTCTTGATTCTGTTGAACTTAAAAACGCGTTATACATTGAGGGTAATATAGTTATTGAAATAAATGCAAAAAATTGTAGTAATTCCTTCATTTTTTGTACCTTCGTCTCTTTTTCTGAGTAAATGTCAGGTAACTCATTTTCTTCTTCTACTTCTTTACAAAAATAATTCCATTTTGCAAAACTCGTTACATGTTTCCATCCACACATTTCATATATATCAATATATTCTTTTTGTTTTTCTTTTGAATCTTTATAATCCAATCTAAAATCCGCTTTATATACTACATCTTTCGGCTCCGTTTTCTTAAACGTATACATTATATTATATTTTTGTAATGCCCAGCCTTGTTGGTGCATATTCCGTAAAAAAGCTTCTTCTTTTTCTACGCTCCATACCGCGAAAGGTTTGAATATCTTCTTTGTCTCCATCTTCCATTCACTCCCCTAAAATACTATTCCCATTTTTAACCGAACGCTGTAATCTGTTGTACTCTAGTTCCAACACTTCTCTCCCAAACGGTGTTAACTCGTAGCACTTCTTTCTGTCAGTAGATGCTACTTCAACAATTAACTTTTCTTTCAATAACTTCGTCGTATTTCCGTATAAAGTACCAGGACCGAGCTTGACTTCCCCATTTGTCATCTCTTCTACCATTTGCATAATTCCATAACCATGCATTGGCTTCACTAGTGACAATAATATGTAATATGTCGCCTCAGTTAATGGAATATATTTTTGCGCTTTCCCATTCATTATAACTACCTCCGATACATCGCTTCATGATATATCGACTCACGATACATCATATAACGATATTGTATAATCATATTCCAAAATATGCAAGTGTAATATTAAAATTAAATATCTATTTCTTTGAATAAAAAAATCATACTAATTTTCTGAAAAATTTGTTAAAATATAGAAATATTAGCTCTTTTATAATGAAAGGAATGATACATATGATTCATAAATTAAAAGAAAATATAGGATCTGTGTTTGTTGGTAAGGGAAATGTTATTGATTTACTACTCGTTTCATTGCTTGCTGATGGACATGT
>NZ_JAEKEU010000023.1:0-8487 GCF_016650935.1 Bacillus sp. TH25
GGATTTAGTATGGATGACAAACCCATATACATTTCTGTATGAAAGCTCTGAAAACAACAAATTGGTAGATAAACATCTCTCTATTATAAAAAAACGTCTTGAGGATGCAAATATTCCGTACCGAATGGCTTCATCTTCAAATAAATTTACAGAAAGTAACGTAAATGTATTGAAATTAAGTGAATATAACGAACTTACGAGAGCACTCGGGTACCAACAAGAAACGATTGAAAAAGAAGATGAAATTTTACTAATCCCTGGGAGGGTGTCACAAAAACAAGAATTTAAAAATGGTGACTATAAAAAAAATATTGAAGTCATTCAAGGAGATTGGACAAAGACATTTCGTGTGAAAAAAACTGTGGGAAATTTAGTTTTACCACATGATCCTAGTAGTATTTATATTGCTGTTCAAGATCATGTGTATGATGAAATTCCTCATACGAGTAATCCAAAAGATGAAAATATTCAACATCGTACTTACGGATTTGTTGTAGATGATTGGATAAAAACGAAAGAGATTTCAAATCAATTAAAGAATGTATTCGATAAAGATCTTAGGGACAGTGATTTCTACTTTGAAGCTTTAACATTAAACTTGTTGGAGGCAAAGCAAAAGAATGGTTTATTACTTATGGCAAGTGTTTTAGTCGGAATTGTTTTCTTTACATTTGCTGCTAGTTTTATTTATTTCCGATTATATACTGATTTGGACCGTGATCAACAACAATATAAAATGATTTCGAAAATGGGATTAAGTAAACGAGAGTTAAAAAAAGTTGTAACGAGACAGTTAGTATTAATGTTCTTCTTACCGATTATCATTGCAGTGATTCATACTGTAGTTGCGTATACGGCACTGCAACAATTAGTCGATTTTTCTATTTTAAATAGCTCGATCGTTATTTTAATTTCATTTATATGTATACAAGTTTTATATTTCTTTATAACTCGTTGGCGTTACCTACAAAAGCTTTATAAAGTTATGGAGCAATAGAGTATATTAGCTTGTAAGACTACACAAAAGTATGTGAAAAAATGAACTGTATGATGAAAGGAAACGCGATGAAAAGAACTTTAACTATTTTTATGTTAACGATACTACTTTTAATAAGTTTTAGTGCATGCTCTAAAAAGGAAAATCCATTTCCTGCAAACGGTTTATTAATCATTGGAGATGAAAATAAAATTTCACCAATTATTAATCGTTATCAAGAAATTACGAAAGAAAATGAAGTGTTTTCTGTGAAAAAAGGTAAAGTTGGAAATGGACAGATATTAATTTTAAATGAATCTACAGCACAAGCATTGATTAAAGAAAAAGCTTTTCGTAAACGAGATAATGGCTCCAATTATATTATAGATACGTTACCGAAATTCCCAAAAGAAGGTTCGCTGTTGTTTACACATGAAGACGAAAAGAATATGAAAAGTATTGAATTAGAAGGAAAAGAGATTCCAGTTTCATACGATAGTGACGCTTGGATAGGTAACACTCGTAAATATCCAACGCAATGGTATGTGATTGTAGCACAAAATAGTGTGTATAAAGAAATAAAGGCAAATGAAACGAAAATGCACCTTCTTCATCTGAAAAAATCTTTAGGAGATGAAAAACCTAAAATGTCGACAGATAATACATTGGTTAATGAAAATGTCAAAGTAAAAAAGCTAATTAAAGGTTTGGAAGGAGAAGTATCTTTTCAGTTTGTAACGATTGGAGAAAAATCTTAAAAAAGAGTTCAAGGTTGATAAAAACTTTATCAACCTTGAACTCTTTTTAGTTTATAGACCAATCAAATATTATGTTTTACATTACTTCATTTAATCGAGTCTCGCTCGTTTCTTCAATCACATTTGAACTTTGAACCGAACTATTTTGAGCTTCTTTTTCTTTACGGGATTTTTGTAGCATTTCAAGGATGATCCATAACGGAACACCTTTATCTTTTAACATCTTCCATAAATCTAATTCGTTAAATTTATGCTCAGGCTGTTTCATTTCTTTTTCAGATAAACGAATATCGAACTTGATAGGGTCATTCGCTTTCTTATCTTCAAGTTTAGTAGAAGAGATAGTATTATGCTCAAGACTAGAAGGAGTTATTTTAGTAGGTTGAGATAATGTATGAATATTTAATCCGATTTGCATGCTTTTTTCCTCCTTTTCAAGCAATGAAATTAGTATTCTTATGATTTCTAAATCCAGTTAACATGAGGAAACTATATTTAATTATAAATTCAAATAATCAGATTTACAAGTTGTATTGTAAAAAGTAAATACTAACTTGAATTAATATTTATCAACATTTGTGTATGTTTTCTATATATACAATGTATATAAAATACTTTACATTATGTTTAAGTTGAAAACTAATTGTGTAAATCTTTTTCATAGAAAAATGTAAACGTTTTATTAGGGGGAGAAAGTATGGGGAAATTATATTTAAAAATATGTTTTTTTGCGTTAGTGACTTTCTGTTCAGTCGTTGCGAAAACAACTTATGCAGAAGAGAGACAACAAAATAATTATCCTATCATTTTAGTGAATGGCTTTGCCGGATGGGGTAGAGAGGAAATGCTAGGGGTTAAATATTGGGGTGGTGTTCATGATATACAGGAAGATTTAAAAAGAAATAATTATACAGTATATACTGCTGCTGTTGGGCCTGTTTCTAGTAATTGGGACCGTGCATGTGAATTATACGCGCAAATTAACGGTGGAACAGTAGATTACGGTGCGGCGCATGCTGAGATACATGGACATAATCGCTTTGGCAGAACTTATAGTGGTTTTGCACCGAATTGGAGTGAAACAAATAAAATTCATTTAGTCGGACATAGCATGGGGGGACAAACGACAAGAACATTAGTACAGCTATTAAAAGAAGGAAGCTTTGAAGAAAAAAATCATGTAAAAAATCATCCGAATACAAATCTATCACCACTATTTGAAGGAGGAAAATCATATGTTCATAGCGTTACAACATTAGCAACTCCTCACAACGGTACAACACTTGCGGATGGAAGTCTTCTGTTGCCATTTGTGAAAGATTTACTCATTACAGCTGCAAGTTTAGGTGGAAACAATAATTTATCATTATATGATTTTAAATTGGATCAATGGGATATAAAAAAGAATGCTGGAGAGTCCTTTTTCCAATACACTGATCGTATTTTAAATAGTTCAATTTGGGAAAATACAAAAGATATAAGTCAATGGGATTTAAGTACTGATGGAGCAAAGGAGTTAAATAGTTGGGTAAAGACGCAATCGGATGTATATTACTTATCCTATAGTGGACATGCATCGCAAGCAGCACCTATAACAGGTTTGCATCTACCGCATATAACGATGAATAAAGTGCTAATGGGGAATGCATTTTTCTTAGGTTCCTATGCAAGATATGAAGAGAATCGGCCATTAATAGATACTTCTTGGTGGCAAAACGATGGTGTAGTAAATACAAATTCTATGATTGCACCATCTTCTAATGCTGCTGTAAATAATAATGAGTCATTACAGATTGGAAAATGGAATCATATCGAAACGAAAGCAAATTGGGACCACCTCGATATGGTAGGACTAAGCGTTTCAGACACGTTAGGATTTTCTAATATTCAAGAGTTTTATAGAACAATTGCAGAAAAATTATCACGGTTACCGAAATAGATAATATAAAGCGCTCTCGATGGAATTCGAGGGCGCTTTATATTATATTGAAAGAGGGATTTGGTAGAAAAATATGGGGGGATATTATGAAAATTCAAGTTGTATTATCAGGATATGGGACAGTAGGAAGAGAGTTTATAAAATTATTAAACGAAAAATATTTATATATATATGAAACATATGGAATTCATTTAGTTGTAAGTGGCGTATTAGGTAGGAATATTGCAATACATAATGAGGAAGGTTTGTCTATTCATCATTTATTGATGTATGGTTGTGGTACTGCTGCAATTGAAAAATATATAGAACATCATCCGAAGGAACGTGCAACAAATAAGATAAGTGGTAATGTATTAGTAGAATCAACAGTTACAAATCTTAAAGATGGAAATCCAGGAAAAAAATATATAAAACAAGCGATTGAGAAACATATGGATATAGTTGCAATTTCTAAAGGTGCCCTTGTTACAAACTGGAGAGAAATAAATGAAGCAGCAAAAATGGCGAATGTACGAATTCGATATAGTGGTGCAACTGCCGCGGCACTACCGACACTAGATATTGGGCAATTTAGTTTGGCAGGTTGTAATATTGAAAAAATAGAAGGGATATTAAACGGGACAACTAATTATATTCTTACAAGAATGTATGAAGAAGATAAAACTTTTGAAGAAGCGTTGCAAGAAGCACAAAATAAAGGGATTGCGGAGACAAACCCTTTATTAGATATAAGCGGGATGGATAGCGCATGTAAATTATTACTTTTGACGAATAGTTTAATGGGAACAGATTATGCACTCAAAGACATGCGAATAAAAGGAATAGAGCACGTTACAACGCACCAAATTCAAAATGCGAAAGAACAAAATAAAACTATTAAATTAATTGCATCAGCAAATAAAGATGATAATGGAAAAGTAAACCTTAGCGTACAACCTTTTAATTTAGAGAAAGAACATCCATTAGCAAGTATAAATGGTACCGAAAAAGGAATTACGTTCTTTACGGATTCAATGGGGCAAGTGACAACGCTTGGAGGTGCCTCAAATCCAAGAGGGGCAGCCGCAGCCGCTTTAAAAGATGTAATCAATTTATATCGAAAGGATCTATAGGTTTGCTGACCGTACCGCTATTAATAAAAAATACATATGTAGTGGACCTTTTGAGAATGAAATAAATATGCAAAAATAATTGCAGGGGGTAAGAAATTGTTTAAAGATTTTAAAGTTGTAAAAGATCGTCCCGTTTATATTCAATTAAAGGATTATTTAAAAAAGATGATTATGAAAGGGCATTTGTTGGGGGACCAAAAAATCCCATCAACAAGGGAACTGAGTGAATTATTATCAGTGAGCAGAAATACAGTACTCTCTGCATATGCGGATTTAGAACAAGAAGGACTCATTTATGCAGTTAAAGGAAAAGGAAATTTCGTTGCGAAGGTGGATATAAGTAACACCTCGTCTGTTGAAATAGATTGGAAAAATAAACTTAATACAGTTACCACATTAGCGGATGAATTAGACTTAATGAAGCATGGAGTTCGCTGGGAAAAAGGAATGATTGTTTTTAATAGTATAGCCCCGGACGAAAAGCTATTTGATGTTGAAAATTTCAAAAGAGCTTTTCTTACTCGTATGTCCATTGAAGGGGATATCGTATTGAACTACGGATATGCAAAAGGTTATAGACCGTTAATGAATTATTTACTTCATTACATGGAAATGAAAGGTGTAGATATTTCGAACAAAGATATTCTAATTACAAATGGATTTACAGAAGGATTAGATATTGTGTTATCTTCTTTATCGAAGAAATCAGGGCGTGTTATTTGTGAGAACCCAACTCACCATGCTGCATTGAAGCTTTTTCGTTTACATGGACTTGAAGTTCATGGAATTAATATGAATGATGATGGTATTGATACGAATGAAGTAGAAAAAAGTTTGCGTGAAAAGGATTTTGATTTCGCGTATTTAATCCCTTCTTATCATAATCCAACTGGTATTGTTACGAGTTCGGAGAAAAGAACGGAATTGATGAGGTTATTTTCAAAATACAAGATCCCTATTATAGAGGATGGGTTTAATGAAGAATTACGTTATTCGGGTTCACATTTATCGCCATTATTAACTTTTGCAGGGGCTGGTAATAATGTGATTTATATTAGTAGCTTTTCAAAGGTACTTTTTCCTGGTTTACGTGTAGGTTGGATCATTGCAGATAAAGAACTGATACATTATTTAGAAAGTGTAAAAAGAGCAAGAACGATTCACACTTCTACGTTAGATCAAGCTGTTCTGTTTCAATATTTACATGAAGGATATTTTGAAAAATATTTAAAAAAAGCAAGATCTGTTTATAAGAAAAAATATGAGTTAGCTGTTGGGGCGTGTAATCAGTACATTCCGTTTAAAAGAATGACTGGAGATGGCGGACTTCATTTGTTTATAGAGTTGGAAGAAAAAATTCAAGCCCGCACACTTTTACAAAAGTGTTATGAAAAAGGAGTTACGTTTTCTCCTGGAGATGTTTTTTACTCTGATGGAGGAGGAGCGAACACATTCCGATTAGGATTTTCACGTTTGAAAGAACAGGAAATTGTTAGCGGGATTCAAATAATTGGTGAAACATTAAAAAATGAAACTTGGAGTTGAGAAAATGAGAATTGGCGTTATTATGGGAGGAGTATCCTCTGAAAAACAAGTATCAATTATGACGGGGAATGAAATGATTGCACATTTAGATAAGAGTAAATATGAAATCGTTCCAATTACGTTAAATGAAAAAATGGATTTAATTGAAAAAGCGAAAGACATTGATTTTGCATTGCTAGCATTACACGGAAAATACGGAGAAGATGGTACGGTTCAAGGGACGCTTGAGAGTTTAGGTATTCCATATAGCGGCAGCAATATGTTATCTAGCGGTATATGTATGGATAAAAATATTTCGAAAAAGATTTTGCGTTATGAAGGAGTAGAAACACCAGATTGGATTGAACTTACAAAAATGGAGGATCTAAAGCTTGAGGAGTTAGATAAATTAGGATTTCCGTTAGTGGTAAAACCAAACTCTGGCGGCTCAAGTGTTGGAGTTAAGATTGTCTATGATAAAAATGAATTAATCTCTATGCTGGAAACTGTATTCGAATGGGATTCTGAAGTAGTAATTGAGAAGTATATAAAAGGTGACGAGATTACATGTTCAATTTTTGATGGGCAACAGTTACCTATCATTTCGATTCGACATGCTGCTGTGTTCTTTGACTACAATGCAAAATATGATGATACTAGTACAGTTGAAGAAGTTATCGAACTTCCAGCTGAAATAAAGGAACGTGTAAATAAAGCGTCACTGGCTTGTTATAAAGCATTAAAATGTAGTGTTTATGCAAGGGTTGATATGATGGTGAAGGAAGGAATTCCATATGTAATGGAAGTTAATACATTACCAGGGATGACACAATCAAGTTTACTGCCAAAAAGTGCGGAAGCAGCGGGAATTAATTATAGCAAACTATTAGATATGATAATTGAAACTTCATTAAAAGTAAGGAAAGAAGAAGGTTTTTAAGATAGTTATATAATTAATTCTTTTGACAGTTCCATGAATTATGCTATGATAATTACAATACGACAACTAAATATTTATCCACTAGGGGGGCCTTTTATAGGCTGAGATCAGATGAAATTTTGAGACTCTTAGTACCTGATCTGGTTAATGCCAGCGTAGGGAAGTGGGAAAGACGTTGCTATTTAACGAATAAATACTGTCAATTTCACTTTCTTTACGCCTGTAAAGAAAGTTTTTTTATTTTACAGCTTTAATAATTGTGGATAAATACGTATATTTTTTACATTATTTGGAGGGATTTAAATGACTTTTTCACAATCATTACGTAAAGAAGTAGATTCAATTTGGGAAGCAAGTTTTAACCATCCTTTTGTAAAAAAACTAGGCGAAGGAACATTAGATTTAGCTAGTTTTCGATATTATGTGCTTCAAGATTCTTATTATTTGAGTCATTTTGCTAGAGTACAAACGTTAGGTGCTGCAAAGGCTCTTGAATTAGAAACGACAGCTCGTATGGCACACCATGCACAAAATACGTATGAAGCTGAGTTATCATTACATGAGAATTTCGCAAAGAAATTAGGGATTACAAAAGAAGAAAAAGATAATTTTATTCCTGCGCCAACTGCATATGCATATACATCTCATATGTATCGTGCAGCTTATGAAGGGCATTTAGGAGATATTATTGCGGCTATTTTACCTTGCTACTGGCTATATTATGAAATTGGTGAACGTTTAAAAGAGTGCCAGCCAGAAGAGCCGATTTATAAAGAGTGGATTTCTGCTTATGGATCTGATTGGTTCCGTACTTTAGTTGAAGAGCAAATCACACGATTAGATACGATCGCTGAAAAAGTAACAGAGGCAGACCGTAATCGTATGAGACAACATTTTATTTTTAGTAGTCAATATGAATATTCATTTTGGGAAATGGCATATACATTAGAAAAATGGCCGGTGAATGAAGAAGTTAAAGGTGTTATTTAATTAAGAGTATATAAAAGGTATCGCTATATAAAGAGGCGATACCTTTTATTATATTTAGTTTCTGTAATTTTTTTGTAAATCATAGATAAAAAATATAATAATTTATTATAATGATTTTATAATATAAAGTCCCATAAGGAGGTAGTTATATGTTAATAGTTACTTTATATTTATTTGATTTTAATAATGTTTTATTTATATAACCAAATGTAATTTAGCTATTTCTTTTAATGTGCTTGGTTAAAATT
>NZ_JAEKEU010000024.1:0-24834 GCF_016650935.1 Bacillus sp. TH25
TATGTAGTTTTAATTCTTCAAACGCAATATGAAGTACTGCTTTCATCATATGTCTTCCTATTGAACGCCCTCTCATTTTCGTATTACCAACTAACACTTTTCCAATTCTCGCAGACTTATTTATATTGTCCATTTGCCCAAGTGAAATATGACCGATTACTTCTTTAGTCTTTTCATCTATTACTTTGAAAGCGAGTGTATTTGCACTTTCTATATATTTCTCTAATTGTTGTTCATTTAAAGGATATGTAAATGCATTTCCTGACCACTGTATTAAAAATTGTTCGGAATTAACCCAATTTATTAATTGCTTAAAATCCGTTCTTTTAAAGTGCTCTAGTCTAATCACTCTCATTCTCCTTTCGTACATCATTATTTATAACCTCAAACTTAATTCTATATAAAGAATATATTCTCCTTTTATAACAAATTAAAATAAAGCCATTCATAAGAATGACTTTACAAAAAACAGTATTATTAAGCTTTGTTTGCTACGTCAACATCATTAAAATCAAACTCAGCAGTAACCGTTGTAACAGGAGGGAAAATTGCTTCAATTTTACAAATGGAGATAATTACTCCAACTGATCCAGGAATAGCTGCAAGCTTAACAACATCACAACTTACAGACGACACCGTACCTACATAAGTACGTCCCTCTGTGTTAATTTGAACTGTTTGATTAATTAATTTCTTAAGCTCATCTCTAATTCCTTGTACACAAGAATTATCACATTTCTCATGCTTTTCCCTTTTACATTCTTCGAATATCTCCCAACAATCATCCTGTTTACATGTACATTTCTTTTTACAATTGTTAAATCGAGATCCCAAAACCTCACCCCCTAATCCTTTCTATTAGTAAAGTATGTCCACTAGCTTAAAAGTGTACGAGGCAAACACATAGAAAGGAAAAAACAAACACATACACTACTGTATAAACCGTCAATTCAAACACTCCAAATATGTAGCATTATTAGTATATATGTGCTTTCAACGTCAATAAACATTCTTTTCTTTATTAATTATAAAAGCAGGCCTCTAACAATTAGAGGCCCGCTAAATGAGGGAACTTGAATTTTCATTCTGCTGAATTTGAAATTTAGACAACCTCTTTCTCAAACGCCTCTTTTTTTATTAAGACGATTAGTTCTAGCTTCTACAAGTTTTCTATACTTTTTCGAATGAGATTTCACACAAAATCTTTGAACTCTCTTTATAGCTGAAAAAGGATTATTTTATATAGATTACTATAAGCATCCATAAAGCCAAGGCGCCAATGATAGCGAGCGCTATGCGTGTAGATAGTACCCTTAATTCAAAGTCTGTTTTCTTGGAGGGTTCAGGATATGCAATTATGTAGATTCCCTTTAATAATGCAAGCCATGCAATAACCGTTAGGAACCCCTGCCAGTTGAATACCCATACATTATGTAGGATTACACTACCTAACCCTAGGAAAATCGATAGAAAACCATACATAATACCAAATCCTCTGTCTTCAACCACTAATTTTTTCAATTCACGTAGTACCGATGGACGTACGAAAAGTATTCCCGATACGATAACCGTTATCCATCCCCAAAACAATCCTAAAAAAGTACTAGTTTCCATTATTAGTTCACTCCCCTCAATTATTTATATTTCAGATATTCCCCCTTTAGAACAATTCCAACATCTTTATATATAGGCTAAATTCTGCTCTTTTTTAATACAAACATGGCATATTCTATGCCCATCCTTAATCACCTCATTTCTCTACAAAATAAAATTTTTATATCATTCTTCATCATCATCTATCCGAATCAACCGAAGTCGCTTTGTACTATTACCGCACACTTTTTCATAGCTTGGAGCTAACATGCACCAAAGCCAATATAATGATTTATTCGCCTTTTCACTAACCTCTAAAATTGTCCCCTCTGTAATAAAATGATCACCTTGATACAAGGTATACTCGCTTGTCCCATGGAATCATCATTATTCCCCTCCCTATTAAAATAGCGTTTTTGTTTCAAATAATGCTCTCATTAATTTGGGCGCATTTACCAGTATATTTACCAAAAAATTCATGATATCGTTAACTAGTCGAGTACGTCATTACTTGACGATTACCCTTAGGAGCCCCGCTGACAATCGGGGTTCCTTTTATTTAAATAAGGATTTTGTTTAAACTTTACAAAACTCACCTATATTAAACTATCTTCTAAAATTCCTATTGAACATTTATAATACTTTTAAACAGTTTAAATTCTACAATCAGTAATGGAGGCATTTTAATGGGAAACATCCAAAAAATATCATCACAACAATCAAATCCTAAGATACCCTCACAGCAAGTGAACGCTAACACCAAACAAGGTAATAATAAAAAAATAAGACGCCGTATTATAACTACTTTAGCTTTTATATTACCTATAATTTTTGTCCTTCAATATTCTCTTAATAACCAGCAAGAAATGATTAAAGAAAAACAAATCACGGTTAATACGGAGCAACAAAAATTATCTTCTTTAAAGAAGGATGGTCATACCCTTAAAAATGATGTTAAAGTTTTAACAGGTAGTGAAGAAGAAGTTTTAAAATTCGCAAGGAAACTGTATGGATTTTCCAAACCGAATGAAACTATATTTCAAATAACTGAATAAAATTACACTGCATTATCCAAAAGGCGATATGAAGATAATCTCCTTTTTATATTTAATTTCTAAAGTAATCATACTAATCTCTCTTTCTATCAAATAACTATTTTGTTTAATTTATTAAAATACAGCCACTTGTCCATTTCACTTTGCTCTATCATTACATTTACTATTAGTAATACGATTTTTAGAGGTGATATATAATGGACGAGTTTTTATCTTTTGCTGCACTTAATCCGGGTTCTATTGGACCTACACTTCCACCTGTTCCACCTTTTCAATTCCCTACCGGTCCTACTGGTTCTACTGGATCAACCGGTTCTACTGGACCAACTGGATCAACCGGACCAACCGGACCAACTGGACCAACCGGACCAACCGGACCAACCGGACCAACCGGACCAACCGGACCAACTGGACCAACCGGACCAACCGGACCAACTGGACCAACCGGACCAACTGGACCAACCGGACCAACCGGACCAACCGGACCAACCGGACCAACCGGACCAACTGGACCAACCGGACCAACTGGATTTAATCTTCCTGCTGGGCCTGCATCTATTACCTTGACTTCTAACGAAACCACAGCATGTGTATCCACTCAAGGAAATAATACTTTATTTTTTTCGGGTCAAGTATTAGTAAACGGTAGTCCTACTCCAGGAGTAGTAGTCAGTTTTTCATTTAGTAACCCTTCTCTTGCTTTCATGGTTCCTCTTGCTGTCATTACCAATGCTTCAGGTAACTTTACCGCTGTATTTCTAGCCGCTAATGGGCCTGGAACAGTAACCGTTACTGCTTCACTTCTTGATTCTCCTGGAACAATGGCAAACGTCACTATTACCATTGTGAATTGTCCGTAACGGTTTTATTTTTAAGGACTAAGCAATTTCTGATAAGATGAGCACAGATTTACAGTGCTCATCTTATCATTGGGATGTTCCTTTCAAATGATATTTCGTAGCATCCAACGAATGGGATCTAGTTACCACTAATAGAAATGTTCAAGTAACCCCCATTCATTATCTGTTGTCCTTTTTGAAAGGACTTGTTCCGTACAACAGGTCCTATTTAATCTGCACCCTACTAAAATAACGCTTTTATTAAGGACTAATGATCTTTATATTTCTTAAGCTTGTCATCACAAGTAATTTTTATAATTAGTTAAATTCTCAATATAGTTTGTGTATATAATTCCATTCAAAGATACATAATACCCACGTAACTATTTAAAAGCACTTCGTTTTTATATCTAAGTTCAAAAAGGAGCTACATAACATGGATAAAAAAGATTTATTAAGTCAACAACTTGATCCTGTGTCATTAGATGCGCTGAATACTCCTAGTAAGGCCCAAGAACAACTGCAAGAAACATCTCAGGAGGCACATAATTCAAACAAAAAGGACAGTACTCAATCTTTACATGTTGAAGATTTACCAAATTAAGACGTATATAGAACAACGAACAAATAGTAAATTTTAAGGGGGCAAATCTTAAGAACGAGTAAACGTAATTCCCCCCCTTTTCCTATCTAAATAATACTTTAATATGAAATAAGTACACATTTTTGACACATTCACTATCACAATCTCCTGAAAATTCGTGATAATATTAATTTGTCGAATACGCCAAATTTCGACATTGAACGACAATGATATCTCCCTTATTGAATCCCTGTCCCCCAGGGATTTCTCCTTTTATTCATTACTTTTTTCTTCACTAAATTTTCATTCTTAACAAAATTCAATCACTCCATTGAATAGACAGCCACAGTATCCTATTTTGATAAAAACTAAAAACAAACATACTTAACACTAATAGTAGATTTTTTAACTCCAAATTTACTTTTTCTCTCTTATCTTTTTGTAAACATTAAAAATGAGCTCTATTTACATAGAGCTCATTCGTAATTTTATAGTTTGCTAGACTGTAGTCCTTGAATAAAGGGTACTACTTCAGGATTTACTAGTGATGATAAATCCCCTAACTCTTTTCCTAAGTAAGCTGCTTTAATAACACGTCGCATTACTTTAGAATTACGTGTTTTTGGTAAATCTTCTACAACATGAATATCTTTTGGACATAATGCTTTTCCGATATGAGAATTTACTAAACTCATTAATTCTTTCTTTAACTCTCCAGAGAATATTACACCATCTTGTAATACAACAAAACAATGACAAACTTCGCCTTTTACATCATCCGGTACACCAATTGCCGCTGCTTCTATTACATCATTATGTTTCACAAGAATAGATTCATATTCAGCAGGCCCAATACGTTTCCCAGCAATGTTTAACGTATCATCTGAACGACCTGTAATGATATATTGTTCACCATCATAAATAACCCAATCCCCATGAACCCACTTATTTTCAAAACGTGACCAGTAAGTGTTTACATAACGCTCATCGTCTTCCCAGAAACTTTTCGTCATTCCAACCCAAGGTTTCTCTAAGCATAACTCTCCAACTTCATCTCGGATTGGCTTACCTTTGTCATCGAGTACAACCGCTGCCATTCCTGGTAAAGATGCGTTAAAACTAATCGGTGCGATCGGCTTAATTAGGACATTCCCGAAAATCCCACCTGAAATTTCAGTTCCACCTGAATAGTTACAAATTGGTACTTTACCTTTACCAACTGTATTAAATAACCACATCCATGGGTCTGGATTCCAAGGTTCTCCTGTTGATGCGAATACTTCTAAACTCTTTAACGAGTGTTTATTTACATATTCATCACCTTTTGCCATTAAAGCACGGATTAATGTTGGTGAAATACCGAGATGTGTAATCTCATATTTATCGACTGTCTCCCATAAGCGGTCTGCTTCTGGAAAGTCTGGGACACCCTCGTACATAACCATCGTTGCTCCATTAATTAAAGAGCCGAATAATAAAAATGGTCCCATCATCCAGCCCATATCAGTTACCCATAATACGCGGTCGCCTTGTTTTATATTCATTCCAAACCCTGCATCAAATGCAGATTTTAGCGGGAAACCAGCATGTGTGTGTACTGTTCCTTTCGGCTTACCAGTCGTTCCTGATGTATAAATGAGCATTAAAGGATCATCACTATGCATTTCTTCAGCATGTATGAATGGTTTTTCTTTTTCTAACGTACTCCATGAAAAATCGTAATTATGCGGTGTAAAATCATTTCCTGCATGACGAACAATTACAACTTTTTCAACAGTTGGACAATGTTCACAAGCTTTATCTACTTCATCTTTTAAAGAAACAATTTTCCCACGGCGTGAAAAGCCATCTGCGGTAATAATCATTTTTGAACCCGCTGCTTGTACACGCGTCATTACTGCATCAGCAGCAAAACCTGAGAATATTGGTGAAATAATCGCTCCAATTTTCATTACTGCTAACATAGCAACAACTGTTTCAGGAATCATTGGCATGTAAATTGTTACACGATCACCTTTTTCAATACCGGCATGTTTCAAACCGTTGGCAACACGGCTTACCCAGCTGTCAAGCTCTTCATATGTAAATGATTTCGAAGTTCCATTTTCCCCTTCATACATAAGTGCTGTTTGTGTTTTCATTTTATCGTCTGCAAGCCATCGAGATAAAGCAGATTCTACAACGTTACAAGTGCCCCCAGTATACCACTGTGCAAACGGTGTACCATTTTCTAAATCTAACACTTCTGTATATGGTTCCATCCACTGATAGCCAACTGCTTTCTCAGCTTCTCCCCAAAACCAAGCTGTTTCTTCAATTGACTTATTATAAAAAGCTTCGTAATCTTCATAACCTAATGATTTCATCCAACTAAATAATCGCGTTTTTTCTTTATACTCTTCTGTTGGAAACCAAACTGCTTGTTTCAATGCTTTCCCCTCCTTGACTTTTTGAGCAAGAAAGCCCTAAATAGGGCTTTTAAACTGGATATACAGGATGTTTACGATCCGTGAATACTTGATATTTGCTCATATACATTTCGAATCGTCCTTTTAACTCTTCACGTAAATTATTTGGATGAACAATACCATCAATCACCATCTCTGATGCTAAACGGTAAATATCAATATCTTTCTTATACTCTTCTCGTTTTTCAGCAATAAAGCTTGCACGCTCTTCTTCTGGTAAAGCTGCAATCTTATTTGCATATACAGCATTAACCGCTGCTTCTGGACCCATTACCGCAATAGAAGCTGTTGGTAATGCTAAGCAGCAATCTGGTTCAAACGCTGGACCTGCCATTGCATATAAGCCAGCTCCATATGCTTTTCGAACGACGATAGAAATTTTCGGTACAGTTGCTTCACTCATTGCAGAGATCATTTTTGCACCGTGACGAATAATTCCGGCACGTTCTACTTTTGTACCAATCATAAATCCAGGTACATCTGCAAGGAATAATAATGGGATATGGTATGCATCGCATAAATTTATAAACTTCGCTGCTTTATCAGCTGAATCGTGGAATAAAACGCCGCCCTTCATACGCGGCTGATTTGCAATAATGCCAATTGGCTTACCATCAATACGCGCTAAACCTGTAATTAACTCTTGAGCAAATAATTTTTTCACTTCAAAGAAAGAACTTTCATCAATAATTCTGTTAATGAGATCTTTCATATTGAAAGGAGCATTTTGATTTTCTGGAATGATTTCTTCTAACGTTTTATCGAACTGTTTCGGTTCTTGAGGTGTAATCAAAGGAGTCTTTTCTAAATAGTTACTTGGAAAATAAGAAATATATTGTCTTGCTTGCGTAATTGCATCTTCTTCTGTTTTACATAAAACATCTCCGCATCCTGATACTGAGCAATGCATACGTGCTCCGCCCATTTCTTCTAAAGTTACCTTCTCACCGATAACCATTTCAGCCATACGCGGAGACCCTAAATACATAGAAGCATTTCCTTCAACCATCATAACAACGTCACAAAATGCTGGAATATACGCACCACCAGCCGCTGAAGGTCCAAATAATAAACAAATTTGTGGCACTTTACCAGATAATTTCACTTGGTTATAAAAGATCCTTCCTGCACCGCGGCGTCCAGGGAACATTTCAACTTGATCTGTAATACGTGCCCCAGCAGAGTCAACTAAATAAAATAACGGTACACGTAATTTCTCAGCCGTTTCTTGAATACGTAAAATCTTTTCCACTGTACGTGCTCCCCATGATCCAGCCTTAACAGTTGAATCATTTGCCATTACGCACGCAGTGCGACCATGTATTTTACCAGTTGCAGTTACAACGCCGTCAGCTGGTAACCCGGTTTGTTCACAATTTGCAAATAATGCATCTTCCACATATTCACCATTATCGAATAAAAGAGCTAAACGATCTCGAACAAAAAGTTTTCCTTTTGCTTTGTTTTGTTCATGATATTTCGGTGCCCCGCCTTGCTTAATTGTTTCAACTCGTTCTTCAAATGAATTAGATTGTTGTTTTTGATCTAACATATTTACTCCCCCTTATACATTGGTTTGCGTTTTTCCTTGAATGCCTGTAATCCTTCTAATCTATCTTTCGTATGGATTACGCCCTCATACGCCTGTTTTTCCATTTGTAAGCCGGTATGTAAATCTACTTGAATTCCATTTGAAATTGCTTCTTTTGCTAATCGAACGGCAATTGGACCATTATTAGCAATTCGATCTGCAATTTCAATTGCTTTTTCTTCTAGTAAATCAGCTGGTACTACGAATTCTACTAAACCATACTCTTTCGCTTCTTGCGCCGAAATACGTCTTCCTGTATAAATTAATTCTTTCGCTCTACCAACTCCAATTAATCTAGGTAAGCGCTGAGTACCACCCGCCCCAGGTATAATTGCAAGGGAAGTTTCAGTGAGACCTAGACTTGCAGTGTCAGAAGCAATTCTAAAATCACAAGCTAAGCTTAATTCAGTACCTCCACCAAGTGCGATTCCGTTAATAGCAGCAATAACTGGTTGTGGCAATTGTTCAACCATCTCCATAGTAGAACGAATCATACCCACAGCATGGCGAACTTGTTCTTCACTCATGTTGGCACGCTCTTTTAGATCAGCACCAGCGCAAAATGCTTTTTCGCCATCCCCTGTTAAAATAACAACGCGCGTATTTGATTCTTCGTTTATTTGAGTTAATATAGTTTGTAATTCTTCTAATAATGCCAAAGATAATGAATTTGCTTGTCTTTCACGATTTAACGAAATCTTTACAACGTGCGGTGTAACATAGTCAACTGAAATGTTTTGTAATTGTAGCATCTTCTCACCTACTTATCGTTTTATGTTGAAGCGCTCTATACACATGACTCGGTAATTGGATATTTAACTTACTTTGAATAAACTGACTAGCTCTCAATAACTTTTCTTCATCAATATTAGTTTGGACTCCCAACTTATGGAGCATATGCACTAAGTCATCAGTAGCAACATTACCCGATGCTCCTGGTGCATAAGGACATCCTCCGAGTCCACCACAAGAACTATCAAACGTTGTAATACCATATTCTAAAGACTTAACTACATTCGCCAGAGCCATTCCATACGTATTATGAAAATGCATTGCAAACTGCGAAGCATCATACTTCTTTAATAGATGTTCTAAGACTTGTTCTACTTGTAACGGATTCGCTACACCAATCGTGTCACCGAGAGAAACTTCATAAATGCCGTATGAAAATAGTTGATTACATATTTCGTCAACTGCTGTGGCACTTATATCTCCTTCATAAGGACATCCAAATACAGTAGAAACATAGCCCCTTACCTTTTTCCCTTCGAATGTTGCTTGTTTTGTTATATCTTCAATTACAGCTAATGCTTCTTTAATTGATTTATTAATATTACTTTTATTATGAGATTCACTTGCTGATAAAAAAACATTCACCTCATCTACATTTTGCAAAAAAGCTCGTTCCAAACCATTTTGATTTGGAACAAGCGCTGCATATGTAACATTTGGATCCCTTTTTAGCTCAGAAAATACATCACTTGCATCTGCTAATGCAGGAACCCATTTAGGGTGAACGAATGAGGAAACTTCAACGTACGACAATCCCGCTTCTGTAAGTAGTTGAATCCATTTTACTTTATCTTTTGTGCCAACAATCTTTTTTTCATTCTGTAAGCCATCACGCGGCCCGACTTCTTTAATGACAGCAAAATTAGGTAGTTTCAATTCGCTTCCCCCTATATCTCCCTATTCAATTTCTAGTAATACATCTCCTTCATTTACAAAATCGCCTTCTTGTACGTTAATTTTCATAACAGTTCCGGCTTCTTCTGAAACGATTGGAATTTCCATTTTCATAGATTCCAAAATGACGACATCCTGCTCTTCCTCTACTGTGTCTCCTACTCCTACAACAATCTTCCAAACATTTCCTGCCATCGATGCATATACTTTCGTCATCATTTTTTCCCCCTTAATATTCATAAATCTTATTTTTTAACAAGTTGTTTCGATACGAAACCCGTTGTATAAATACCACTTTTGAACACATCATCTTCCAATACTTGTAGTAGCATTGGTGTATTCGTTTTAATACCTTCTACTTTTAACTCTTGCAGCGCAGCCTGTAATTTTGAAATCGCTTCTTCACGAGTTTCGCCATGAGCGATTACTTTCGCAATCATTGGATCATAGAAAGGTGTAATCGTTACTTGATTCTCCAAAAAGTGATCAATACGTATATTTGTCGGTAACGTTAAATCTGTAATTTTCCCAGGTGATGGGAAAAAAGTTTTCGGATCTTCTGCATAAATACGAGCCTCGATGGCATGACCACTACGTTTTACATCATCTTGTGTAAATGATAGCTTCTCACCATATGCGATAAGTAGTTGTTGTTCAACTAGGTCTAACCCAGTAATTTCTTCTGTAACTGGATGTTCTACTTGTAATCTCGTATTCATTTCTAAGAAATAAAAGTTCTTTTGATCATCTACAAGAAACTCAACTGTACCAGCATTTGTATAACCAAGAGCTTTAGCAGCTTGTACAGCAACTTCTCCCATAGCTTTTCGTGTACCTTCATCTAAAAATGGTGAAGGTGCTTCTTCAATTACTTTTTGATTTCGGCGCTGCACTGAACATTCGCGTTCCCATAAATACACTGTGTTACCATGTGTATCTGCTAAAAGTTGAATTTCAATATGATGTGCATCTGCTATATAGCGCTCTAAATACATTTCTCCGTTACCAAAGAAATTTTGCGCTCTTGTTTTATTACTTTCAAATGCTTTGGTGAGCGTTTGCTCAGTTTCCATCAACTGCATTCCAATGCCTCCGCCGCCCGCGGATGCCTTAAGCATTAATGGATAACCAATTTGTTTCGCAATTTCAATTGCTTCTTCAGCAGTTTCAATATTTGTAGTAATGCCTGGAACTACTGGCACATCTGCTGCTTGCATCGCTATACGTGACTCAATTTTACTTCCCATCTTAGTAATGATTTCTTCTGAAGGACCGATAAATACGATTCCTTCTTCTTTACAGCGAATCGGAAAAGATGGATTCTCTGATAATAATCCGTACCCCGGATGGATTGCTTCAGCATTTGTCTTCTTAGCTATTTCAATAATTTTTTCAAGGTTTAAATAGCTTTCTTGGACACGTGGACCGCCTACTAAGTAAGCTTCATTTGCCAATTTTACATGAAGGGCATTTTCATCAGCCTCAGAATAAATAGCAACGGTACGAATGCCAAGTTTTTGACAAGTTTTCATAATGCGAACTGCGATTTCCCCGCGATTAGCAATTAATATTTTTTGAAACATAGTGACTCCTCCTTTTTATCTACATCCTAAATGTCTTGCAATTACGAGACGTTGAATTTCAGAAGTTCCTTCACCAATTTCTAAAAGTTTTGCATCACGAATATATCGTTCAACTTCATATTCACGCATATAGCCATATCCACCATGAATTTGTACTGCATGATTTGCTATACGACTTGCAGCTTCAGATGCAAACAACTTTGCCATAGCCGCTTCTTTACCGAAAGGTTTATCGTTATCTTTTAACCAAGCTGCTTTATGTACTAAATTACGCGCTAATTCTACTTCAGTCGCCATATCAGCCAATTTAAATTGAATCGCTTGGAAATTAGAAATCGGTTTTCCAAATTGTTGACGTTCTTTCGCATATTGCAATGCACGTTCAAATGCAGATTGTGCAATACCTACTGCTAATGCTGCAATTGAAATACGTCCTCCATCAAGTGTATATAAGAATTGTTTAAACCCTTTATTTACATCCCCAAGAATATTTTCTTTCGGTACACGTACACCATCAAGTACGATTTCACAAGTATTAGAAGCACGAACACCCATCTTATCGTAAGGGCTTGAAATCGTTAATCCTTCACTAGTAGTCGGTACGATAAATGCAGAAATACGTTTTTTACCATTGTCTTCAAAACCGTTGATAGCGGTTACAATAATTGTATTTGCATACTCTGCATTTGTGATCCAACACTTTTCGCCACTAATAACATATTCATCGCCATCTAATATCGCTTTCGTTTGTGTGCCCCCTGCATCAGATCCAGCGTTTGGCTCTGTTAATCCGAAAGCACCTAATGTTTTTCCTGACGCCATTGGAACTAAATATTTTTGTTTTTGTTCTTCTGTACCGAAATAATAAATTGGAGAAGCACCTAATGAAATTGTTGCAGCATAGCTTAAACCAGTACCACCACAAGCACGGCCAATTTCTTCAACTGCTAACGCGTACGATACTGTATCGCCACCTGAACCTCCATACTCTTCTGGGAATGGGATACCTAATAATCCTAGTTCGCCCATTTTTTGAAATGTTTCATATGGAAACTCTGCAGTTTTGTCATAATACACAGCTTTCGGTGCGATTTCCTTTTCAGCAAAGTCACGTACCATTTCTTTAATCATTTGTTTTTCGCGAGTTAGAGTAAATTCCATTCCGCTACACACCCCTTATCGAATATTGAGTTTCGACAGCGTGCGAGTTTCTACTACAAACATTACTTCTTAAAAGACACGAATATTAGTTAGACAATTGCTATAATTCTGTCATAACTTAATTTTAAAACAGATTCTGTACCAATGCACAAAAAAATTCCTACATTGTTCTACAACAACATAGGAGGTTTTGTGTCGAATTATGTAATTTATTGCTTAATAATCTCTACCTTTTCCCGAATCAGAAATTTCTACTAAAGCTTCAGGATATGGTTCGAAATATGTTTGTCTTAATAAATACTTTTCATCAAATCGAATGGCCCATGTTTTTAAAATTACAAGTAAACTACTAAGTGGGATTTTCTTTTCAGAATACTTCTGCAACAGCTCTAAAAAATGAGCTTTTTCTTGTTTTTTTAGCTTTGTTTTAAAATATCCAAAAATGTGCTCACATACATTTACATTCGATGTATAGCGAGGCGCGCGCATAAATAATTCATATAAAGTCTTCTCATAGTTATCAAATACGACTTCAATTGTTTCATTTTTTTGATTTGCAATAATACGCCCTAATTCTTTTTGTTTCACCTGATTATATGCCATAAATAAATACTTATAATCTGATTGAAACGCTACAAGTTCTTTTATGTTTTTAGTATGTTTAATCATTTTGTAATGCGCGATTGTAAACAATCTTGTAAAGAAATGCTCTCTAATAATAAAATTCGACAATCTACCTTCTTCTTCAATTGGAAGATGCGAAAAATTTTTTATTACTGCTCCGCCAAATAATCCAGTTCCTTTTCCTTTTACTGGTCCTTTTTCAAAACTAGAATAGATTTTCACATCACGAGTTCCGCAACTTGGCGAACGATTCTTCAAAATAAAACCGTCAACTTCAGGTAATGTTTGTAAAAACGCATTTGAAAATTGCTCCATTTTTTCAGTTACATTTTCTCGTGTTGACGGTTGTACAAGCATATTCGCACCATTTTTTTCTACAATACGTATCGTTTCACGAGGAGTCCCTAAACCTATTTCTACTTCAGGACATACAGGTATAAATGTAACAAATGGCTTTAAGTTTCGAATTGTTATATCTGGAATGACCTCTCCGTTATAACGACAGGCATCAAATTCTAAACATTTACTTACAACAATTATCGGTTTAGCAAATTGTCGCATCACATTACCTCCGTGGCGTTAGTCCATACAATATAAATTGAATCGTATTTTCAATTTCCACTTCATCGTCCCATTTCTCTTCCGGCAATAATAAAAACCTAGTTAAGAGTAACCCTAATACAGCTGATAAAGTAAGACGTAATACGGAAGATGGTGGAAGTTCAATAATTTCTCCTTCTTCTTGAAACTTTGCAATCAGCTTTTTAAAATGTACAAGCAGTTCTGTTTCTATTAATTGTTGTATTTCACTTTTTAGTTCCGGCTGAAATGGTACTTCTTGAATTAATATTTTTATCATTGGAAAGTGCTTTTTAGCAAATTCAAATCTATTTTGAATTATTACTCTTAAAAGCACTTCATACGATTCATACTCTGTTTTAAATATTTCTTTTGCAAAGGCTTGTACGAAAAATGGTGCAGCAAACTTTGTTAAGGTCGGCATCACGACTGCAAACAATAAATCTTTTTTCGTTTTATAGTAGCGGAAGATTGTTCCTTCCGCTACACCAGCTCGCTTTGCAATTTCACTCGTTGAAGTTGAGGCGTACCCTTTTTCTCCAAACATATCAACAGCTGCCTCTAATATACGCATTTGACGTTCATTACGTTTATCAGTATTCGTTGCGGCAACTAATTCTTCCAGCCAATCCTTCTTCATTTATTGTGCTCCTTTTTATCATCATTATATTTTGCGATGTTTCTTTAATGCAAATACATTTCCTACTGCAAATAATAGTGAAAAAAGTAGTAATACGGTAAGATCTAATGCAATCTCTGTAAAGCCTTGATTCCGAATCATTACTTGTCTCATAGCGTCAGCACCATATGTGAGTGGAAATAATTTACCTAACATTTGTAACCATGTATTCATGGATTCCATTGGAAACAACCCAGAAAAGAATACTTGTGGCACGATAACAAGCGGTATAAATTGAATCATTTGAAATTCATTATTTGCGTATGCCGATAAAAATGTGCCTAATGTTAGTGCAGTTAAAGAAAGCATACATGTTATAAGTAGCGTTAGCCATATTGAGCCAGCTACATATAAATCTAAAATATAAACTGAAAAACTTACAATTATAATAGATTGTATAAATGCAAAGATTCCAAAACCAATAATATATCCTACAACTATTTCCCATCTTCTCACTGGTGTGGACAATAATCTCTCTAATGTACCACTTAAACGTTCTCTTACAAAAGATACTCCGGACAATATAAATACAAAGAAAAATGTAAAGAAACCAATTAATACAGGACCAAGCCCATCAAACATCGTAATGTCTTTAGAGCCATGTAAATAATCCACTTCAGGCTTCATCATTGATACATTATTCTTCTCTGTACTCTTTTGCAATACTTGAAGTACCGCACGGTTTTTTGATGAATCACTGCCTTCTAATAGAAGATTCATTTTTCCATTTTCTAAATGAATTACTGCATCTACCTTTTGCTTTTCTAACTCCGAAATTGCTTTGTCTTTACTATATTCATAAATTGATGCTTCTTGATTTTTCATTGCTTTTACTATAGGAGCAGGCACATCGACTACAGAAATATTCGGTATATAGTCTTTTTGTGTAAATACTAGCGACAATAACCAAAGTAATAACATTGGTGCCCCAAACATCATTGCTAAAGAACGCTTATCTCGAAAAAATTGACGAATGATACGGATAACTACACCATTAACTCTCATGATTCAATCACTCCTTCTAACATAAAGACATCTTCAATTCGTCCGGATGACGTTTGTTTTTTCAATTCCTCCGGTGTCCCAATCGCAACTAAATTCCCTTCTCTAATTAGCCCTAGACGTTCGCAAAACTCAGCTTCATCCATAATGTGCGTTGTTACAATAATAGTAGTGCCTTTCTTTTTAAGATCATAAAACTTCTCCCAAATCGATTTTCGAAGAAGAGGATCTATCCCAACTGTTGGCTCATCTAAAATTAATATTTCTGGCTCATGAAGGAGTGCTATCGCTAATGATAAACGCTTTTTCATTCCACCTGAAAAGTGCTGTACTTGCTTTTTCATATGCTCTGATAATTGTACAAGTTCAAAAACTTCTTCAATTCTCTCTTTCTTACGCTTACCTTTTAACCCATACATCGTTGCAATAAAATCTGCATTTTCATATGCCGATAGTTCTTCGTATAATGCATCAGCCTGAGCCATATAACCAATTCTTTTCATTTCATTTAGATTAGGCATGTTTGTATTAAAAACAATTACATCCCCTGTAGTTGACTCATTAATACCTGCAATCATTTTAATGAGTGTTGTTTTCCCTGATCCGGAAGGTCCAACCAATCCAAAAATTTCTGCTTTTTCTATTTGCAACGACAGGTTATGCAAAACTTCTTTTTTTCCAAATTTTTTTGATACATCTCGTAAAATAATTGAAGATTGTTGCACTAAAAATCCCCCTTTTCTTTAAAATGAGTGAGTACTCACTTTTATTTTACTCTCAAGTTATTATATGTCAAACTTTTCAAAATAAATATTTTTTCTGTTATTTACTCAAGCAATGAAACAGAGTCGACATTAGAATGTTTTTTCTTAAAGTCGACTCTGTTTCATTGTAAATTATTCGATTTTAGTTATGTTTTTAAATTTAAATACCTTCTAATTCTAGCAACATCTAAAGAATATTCGATCACTATTTGCTGTATTGGTAATATAACCGTTTCCGGATATAAATGTGCATATTGTAACGTTTCTGCATACTTTTCCAGCCGTTGTTCTAAATACTTTACAATTTGCTCAGGATGACTTACTAATAAAGACGTACTATAATAATGAATTTGTTCCTCGATCGCCGTATATTCTTCAATTTCAAATTCTTTATGCATTTGTACACCCCTTTATATTTTTAATATCGTTTAATAATAACTACTTTAACTCGACTAATTTTTAAGTTTTTTGATTATTTACACTATAACAAACTCAATAGGTCAAATTTTGTTACTTTATGTAACGTTGAAAAATTTTAACAAAATTGTAATGGAAACTTGTACTGAAAAAAACTACCTTTAAATTATTCCCCTGAACAAAAAAGCCGTACAGATTAATTTAACTGCACGACTACAATCTCAGGTCTATTAAAAATTCTTTGCGGAATGATACTATTGCCTAATCCTCTACTAACTATCATAGACGTATTTTGTTTTTCATATAGGCCTGCTGTATATTTAGGTAAAACACCTTGATTTGGAGCAACTAATCCTCCAATAAACGGTAACCTAACTTGCCCACCATGAGCATGCCCTGACAAAACTAAATCTATTTGCTCGTCAGCATACTCCTCAATAAATTCAGGCCTATGGGATAATAATACATTATATCTATCTGGCTGCATTTCAATTTTCGCTTTTATAATTTCATCCTTTACAATATCTCCTTCAGTACGGTTTCCAATAACAAATTCCGGATCATCAATACCTAGCAAGTTTATTTCTTGCTCACCTTTTCGAATGCTTACATGTTCATTTCTTAAAACAGTAACATGGTGTTTCTTCAATTCTTTCTCTAAACTGTTATATTTTCCCGACCACTTTTCATGATTTCCTGTCACAAAATATATAGGATACTCTTTTACAAGTTCTCGTATTACTTGCAGACTAATTTCTGCATCGTACGATTTACTATCTATTAAATCACCAGTAATAACAATGATGTCAGGATTCGAATTTTTCACTTTTTTGATTAATACGTCCTGATTATCACCAAATTTTTTATTATGTAAATCTGAAATTTGTAGTATTTTATATCCTTTAAAAGAAGAGGGAATTTTACTAGAGGTTATTTTAACCTCAGTTATACTTATTAAATTGTTTTGTAAATATAAAAAGATACTAATGCCTACTAATATACCAATAATTAATATGATTCTTTTAGTCTTCTTGTTCATATTTCCTCCTAAAATCTTGATCAGTACTACAGTTCACAATAAATATTACGTGCCCTTCGCATTCAGAATAACTGATATTATTTAATTGATTTGTAGTGTTTTTTATAGTTTTATACGCCACTAATAAAATTTTTCAATCTCATTCGTATTAGCTCATTCGCTATAAAGTGGAGCTTTGATATCCTAGTTGTCGTGCATGAGTGTATGATGTCATGCTCATTTTTCAGTGAATTTATAGCGAATCACTGGAAGCTCTTCATCATATTATTATTTATCTTACTTAGTTTGATAACGATATAACGATAATTCCTATAGTTTTTTATAAAAAAATTGTGTACTTTTCTCGAATTATATACGACATTTGCTTGCAAATATATTATTACCACTCCGATTTTAATTTGTTTAAAACGTGCATAGAGAGAATTGAAACAATAAATTACCTTATGAAAAGTTATTATTGTACCATTTGTTAGAAAATTGAAAAAACATGTGTAGATAGATATCATTGTAAATGAATATATAATTAATTTTGATTTTCTGACATAATTCTTAACCTAGTTTTTGCGTGCATTATGAAATAAAATATTGCCCCATGTCAGTCTTTAAAAAATTATATATCATAACTTTAAGGGAGGAAGAAAACTATGAAGATGAAAAGAAAAATCATGATGACGACAGCACTTGCAGCTACATTAGCTACAGGTGCACTACCGACTACATCGGTGTTTGCTGCAGAAAAAGAGGCTCCTATCCAACAAAAAGAGGCACAAATGAGTATTCAACCATTCGCACAAAATAATTTGGAAACAGCGGTTAACGCTGCCTTAAATGGTCCAGAAGTTAAAAAAATTAAAGTATTTGAGCATGAATTTAATGTAAAACCAATTGAAGTAGTAAATTTAGGTGGCGGTAAAACATATGTTAAGGGACAAATTTCTCATCATTTAAGTTTTCGTCCAGATGATCAATTTTATTATGAGTTTACAGTGCAAGATGGAAAGGTAATAGATAAGCCTGTATTTAATATTGATAGAGGTGGTTGGACACCATTTGCTGCTCCACTTTTATCAATTCTTGCTGCGTATAATGGGATTCCAGTTAATCCAAATGATTTAAATGCACTTGGTCAGCAGATTGGGAAAGTTATAGATGGCAGCTGGGAACATGCAGCCCAATCTATCGCAACTGTAGTTAGTTTAAGTTTTAATGAATAGAATTTTTAAATTTTTATTAGCATTGTAGAGATCCACTTTTCCTAAGTAGCCTTGTTATAAGAAATTCTGAAACAGCTATTAATAGATTTTTACCACTCAGTCACATTATCTTGATTTGTTAACCAGCTTATCATTCATTATATGTCACAAAATAGAAGTCTTTTTTAAGGCTTCTGTTTTGTTTGTATACAGTACAGCGGAAAATTTGTTTTTTACCTATCTATGCTTCAATTCTTTAAGAATCCGTTTGACTATTAAATACAATTTATTACAACAAACTATTAAAATCTCAAATAACTTCCTACCCTATTTTGCTTTTTTCAAACACAAAAATTCATTACTTTAAGAATGAAAACAATAGATGTAGTAAAAAATCATCTTGTTTTATTATATCTATTGTTTAAAAGTCAGGAGAGATAAAATGAACAAAATAAAAATGAGGAATTTTTTTAAAATTAGTATCCTTACTTGTTTCACACTAGCAAGTTTAAGTACACCATCTACTATTTTTGCTGATAGTCATCCAGGTTATTCCTATGAATCCAATATAGGCTATCAAAACCCAGCATGGATGTCGAAAGTAGCAGATTCAACAAAATTGAGTGAAATATCTATTCCAGGGACTCACGGTACAATGGCTTTACATGGAGCAAGTTTTCTTGATGAAAATTTGACAAGAAATCAAACTATGGGTCTACCACAACAATTAAATTCCGGAATTCGATATGTAGATATGCGTGTTAAACGTGTAAAAGATTCTTTTGCAATGTACCATGGGATTGTAAATCAAAAAGCAATGTTTGAAGATGTATTAAAAGAGGCAATTCAATTTTTAAAAGATCATCCTACAGAAACAATTTTAATGCGCTTAAAAGAAGAAACTACTCCTGAAAGTGGCTCACTATCATTCGAGGAAATACTTAATAAATACAAAGACCTTAATTCTTCCTATTTTTGGGATCCGAGTTCTGTACCAACTTCAAAAAGAAATAATCCTACTCTAGGAGACATCCGAGGGAAAATTGTAATCTTACAAAACTTTACAGCCTCTCAGCAATATGGTATTAATTACGATAGCTTAAATATACAAGATACATTTGAAATTGAAAACGGACCAGACGGAATGTATGAAAAATGGAATGCGGTGAAAACCCACCTTCAAAATGCAAATAATAATTTTAACAATGATAAAATCTATCTTAACCATTTTAGTGGCACAGGTGGTGCTGCTGCATTATTAAATAATGTTTATCCTTGGTTTGTTGCAAGTGGTAAAGAGAGCAGAAATACTGATAGTAACCCCAAGATGATTCAAAAAGCTACAACTAATGCGTGGGAAGATTTCCCTCGTGATATAAATGGTCAAGTATTTTATGGTGGAATGAATACACTTGGAACTGAGTTCTTACAACAAGGTGGAATGAAACATACTGGTATCATTGCAGCTGATTTTCCTGGACCAGGTTTAATTGATAGTATCATTAAATTAAATGGTATACATTCGAATGAAAAAGAAATATTAATTTCGCAGATTTCATCCGAATCTAGTCCTTTATCCGGACAAAAAAACCGATCCAGTCAAAACTTTAAAATTGATAGTTTACCTGTAGGTACCAAGGAATTAAAATGGATTATTGAGCCTTCAGAAAAAGATCATCCTTCTACTATTTCTTTCAATGTAATGATTGATGTTTCCCTAGGTACAGATTCTATTCGTTGGAAAAATATTTCACATGGATCTAGGACTGAAGCTTACACGAATACTAAATATTATATTGCAAGTCCCATTGGTGCGACTAGCAAATTTACAGTGAAAATATACGCTATTACAAATTAGAAAATAAAAAATCCCAATGGAATTCCTTTTTGATGGAATACCATTGGGATTCTTTAATGATTTCATTTCGTATGTATTGGGATGGAGATTAAAAATTGCACCCCTGTTCCGGTATTGCACATAGAATAAGTGATAACTACCCTTTTCCACTTATCATTTATTTAAAACTGGCTTCCAAAGCGATAGTGCAAAAATCCAATTTGGATCGCCGTTCCCTTGATAACTTTGAACCGCTTCATACACTTTTCCCTCATGTACTACTTTATCACCTTTATTGTATGCTTTTCTTGCATCCCATTTTTCATAAGTAGAGTCCTCTAGCTTTGTTGTTACAGCTAAAACATTACTTCTACTAGATTCATTTCCAGCTAAGTCAACCGCCGTCACTACATACTTATACGATGTATTAGCCTTCAAATCTTTATCCATAAAGGATGTATTATCAGCTGCCCCAATTTTATTCATAACCCCAGCGCTTTCTCTATATACAATATAATGGTCAACACCTACATTATCTTCAGACGGACTCCACATCAAATCAACAGTTGTCGCTGTTGTACCCATACTATGTAATCCTTTTGGTTGAGTCGGAGCCTCTTTATCTGGAATTTCATTTGTTGTCTTAGCCTTTAGTTTTTCACTTTCTTTTGATATGTTTCCAGCAGCGTCTAATGCCTTTATTGTATAGGTATATTCCGTATTTGCTTTTAGTTTTTTATCAGTAAAAGTTGTACCTGGTACCGTACCAATTACTTCTCCATTACGTAACACTTGATATTCTTTTACGCCTATATTATCAGTAGAGGCCTTCCATGTTAGTTCAATACTATTGGCAGAAAATTTAGACGCATTTAATCCCGTTGGTTGACTTGGAGCTACTGTGTCGGGAGTTTCATTATTTACTAAATTTACATCAATTACGTTATAAAACGCATTTGACGTATCTGCTACATCCCATACAGCTAAAATAACATGATAACCATTGCGATCAGTTGGTACATTAATTGTATGTGTTAAATTATTTGATGCTGCCGAACCGTCATGGTTCACAGTTCCAATTGGTTCTAATTCAGCACGTGTTAATGGTTTATTAGGATCCCATCCCTTTTTTGTAATGTAATAATACCATTTACTTGTAGAATGTGCCGCTGTGTATTTCCATGTAAATGTATTTGCTCCCCCCTTTATTGTGTTTTTGAACCAGCGATTTGATGTTTGTTGGTCAAGAATCCCTCCAAACAATCCTCCTGCCGAAGCAATTTTCCCATCAATCGGTCCACCATCTGGGAATCCTTTAGGTGCTTCTAGACTTTGAGGTTCGTACATTACATTTCCACAATTTAAATTTAATGCTCCATAATTCTGACTACATAAAGCAGCACGACTACTCGGCTTTTCAACAAACCCATGTGCATATGCACTTTGAGGAATCATTGTAATTGCCGTCACCCCTGTAGCTAAAACACAAGCACCAATTCCTTTTTTACTTTTTCTTAATCTTTCTAACTTAGATGTTAATTTCAAATTCATACTTGTCCCCCCAATATATTGTTTACGCTAATATAATAGCAATATAGGGATAAACGAACAAATCACCTACTAATATATTAATAGTTCAATAACATAAACACATTTAGTTTATTTATTAACCTGATATGGTGCTAAATTAAGCAAATTAATTCTATTTTGTAACATTATGTAGTAAAGAGTTTATAAAAAACCAATAAAGATTCACAAAAAATCCAAATATCGATTACTTAGTTTTTTACAACCACACCCCACACGATAACTACATTATTAAGCAAGTTTCATGATTTATTACATTCTCCCACCATCTGACAAAATCAGATCAAAAACAAATCTCTGCATATTATCGATTAGTTTAACCACATCTGGATTTTTATCGTTGCTCAGCGACCAATTAATTGACACCATTGCGTTTGCTGTATACAGCTGAGCTACAAAGTCAATCGGCATGCTTACTTCAGCATGGTGTTCTTCTAAATAGGAATAGCAAGCATTATATAAAATGGATTCTAATTCTAAGCGTAAATCCGATGAGGGAACACGTACATGGAGTAAAGTTGCAACCTCTGTTTTTCGCGCTGAGACCTTATCGGTTATCATATTGATAACTTGAGCCACATTTCCATTCTCTATCGATGCGAAACGCAATTCAATTTCTTCCTTGAACCAGCAGACATAATATTGCACTATTTTTTCCAAAAGATCATATTTATCTGCAAAATGGCTGTAAAATGTGGACTTGCTCACCAAAGCGTGTATGCAAATATCTTTAGTTGTAATTCGACCAAATTCTTTTTCGTTCAAGAGGGTAATAAGTGTATTAGAAATATTTTTCTTCGTTTTATAAACGCGAACATCCTCCCCCATTATTAATCAATCTCCTTCCCAAAGTTGCTTATCGAACCGTTTATATCCTTATGGTTCGATTTCGTACTTCTTATCCTTCCCTGCTTGTTGTTTCTTTAATATACTTCGCTTATCCTTACCTTGTAGTCAAATATAAGGAGGGATTTTATGTTTAAACAGTATGTAAACAACGAACAGTTCAATTTGCAAATCAACCGTTTTTTCAACGATTTCTATCAAGACGATGAGCGGGCAAATCAGGATTTACAAGCCATCATCCCAAGACTTACAGACACGGACAGCTGGTATAACACCTGGATAGAATATGCAGTGATGCGGGAGCACCATAAAGACTTTGATCTAGCTTCGGTTTATTATCAAGCTGCCGAGTTTTATATGGAGCCATCCGATCAAAAAAAAGAAAAAGTGTACCAAAAATACCGTGAAACCTTTTATAAGAGCTTTCATGACTTTGAGTATGAAACCTATCAAATTCCTTATGAAGATTCCTATCTTCCTGCGATCAAATTCATGACACCAGGCGCATGTAATACACTACTTTTCTTTGGAGGCTACGATTCCTACATGGAGGAAATGATGAAGATGATGAACTACCTCATAGGAATCAATTATAATATTATAGTTTTGGATGGACCTGGACAAGGAACAGCACTGAAAAACGGCTTAAAATTCATCCACAACTGGGAGAAGCCCGTTTCCACAGTCATTGACTATTTCAAACTTGACCGTGTTAGTATTCTCGGAGCTTCTTGGGGCGGCTACTTGGCAATGCGTGCCGCCGCTTTTGAAAAACGAATCGACAAAGTCATCGCCTTTAATATTTTTTATAGTGGCCTTGATGCACTTAAAATGCGCATGCCGGATAATATCTGGAATAAATTGACCACGCTTCTGGCTACTAATGAAGCTGACAAAATTAATACCATGTTTAAACAAATGATGGCCACCAGCATCGACCTGAACTGGAAAATTAAAAAGGGTATGGAAAATACAGGTGAAAAGACGCCATTCAACTTACTTAAAAATTTTGAAAAGCATACGATGGCAGGAATCGGTCAGTTCATAAATCAAGAAGTATTGCTCCTGGCTGGTGAAGACGATCAGTACGTTCCAATTAGCCGATTATCACAAATCGAAATGGAGCTATGTAATGCAGCCTCCATCACTTCTGTAGTTTTCACTAAGGAAACTGGCGGTGAGCAACATTGTCAGGCTCTTCTTTAACATAACTATGTGCGATAATTTCGAGAAGATTTCCATCACCATCTTTAAAGTATAAATTGAATCGACCGTTTTCCTCATCAATTGTATGACCATCTTTCCATTTCACAATGAGTAATCCAGAGCCTTCAAGCCATCTTACTGTTTCATGAAATTTTGAATATGGAATCTCAAAGGCGAAATGCGCAGGTGCAATTGGTTCATACACTTCTTGAAAGCTAATTGTTGTGTATGGTGTTACTTCAAATTGAATAAATGATGCTGTTTCTTTTTTTATTGGAAAAGATAATATATCTCCGTATACTTGTTTTACTCCTTCTATAGAAACTGTTTGTAGTTTTATATCTGATATATGTGTAATCACTTTACATTCCCCCTTGTTTCTTATTATCTATTCTTATTGTATTACAATTATAAATAGATAAAATCAAACCGAAGGGTGGATTTTTCGTGTAAAAACTACAACTTTAGTATGAATATGTTAGCTCCAATTACTTTTTATTTC
>NZ_JAEKEU010000025.1:0-12218 GCF_016650935.1 Bacillus sp. TH25
TTTGGAAGGCGGATAATGCCCATGAGCACGTAGGGCTTTGTTTTGCAATTGCGCAATTAAAAGATAAGAAAAATATTCGTGTTATGAATACTTCTGAAGCGAGTAGAGAAATATTAAAACAAGATTATGATATCCGTGGAACTGGAGAATTATCTCCTGAAAGTTTAGCTCTTTTCCAAAAAAGTTTTGTGGAATTTCCGTATTTAACTGAAGAGAAGCGAATGAAGTTTGCACATGAGTGGGATAGATTATCGCAAAGCACGGAGTTTTTAAGAGTTTGGAAAGACGATGAAGTGCATTCTGTACAAGAAAATTATTTTGATCAATTCATTATTGAGTGTGCGAAAAATGTAGGAGCAGATAAAGAATTTCATAAAGCTCCGAGAGTAATAGGTGAAGCACTTGGACTTGCGGATCAATTGGTTGGGGATACGTTTTTGGAATATCGCTTGAAAGAATTAATTAAGCAAGAAGTATTTGAATATGAAGGTTCGTTAGATCAAATGCGTTTTTATAGTGTGAAGTTAATAAAATAAAAAATATGTTTTGTTTATAAAAAAGCTCGTATTCTTAAAATACGAGCTTTTTTTAGATGAATTTAGGCTATACATAAGCTTCCTATGAATGGCGTATCACATATGAATGTTAAAAGAAACAAATGAAAAGAAGGTGATGGGTTATTATGTATAACCAACAAAACTATCCATATGATCAAGAGATGTATTATAATCCACAAAACTACGGTTATGAATCTACAAATGAAGTGAGAGATATTGAACAAGAAGACTATAGACCAGATGATGCGGAAGATGCTCCAACATCACCACCACCGTCACAAGCTCCGTCGTTACCGTCCACATTTGCTTCTCCAGCACAAGCAGGCAATATGAAATCTTGGATGTGTAACTGTCTAGGAAGATGGGGCTATTTACGTTTACATCGACCTGGTCCTTTCGGAAGAGATTTATGGTTCTTTCCAACCGAGGTAAGAAGAAGCGGGGTTTCAGGTTACACTTGGCAAGGTGGTCGTCGTCGTAAAGTAAGTTATCGATATCAACAAATTAGTAATTTTATGTGCTTCGCATAATAGGAAGTGAGAGAGTAGAATAATTTTACTCTCTCACTTTTTTATTTTTCAATATACGAAGTAAGATTTTAATTAAAAATTTACAATTTTCTAGTTTTTATTGAAGTATAATTCAAATGTTAGGTTGATTTACACAAATAATTGAGAGTGAGGGAATGTAATGTCAATAAAAAATAAGGTTGGCCGAAAAATAGAGGATGGCATTAATTTAGCTTCTGCTCAGTTTAAAGAAGATGCTTATGAGATTTATAAAGAATCGCGAAAAGTGCAACCTATTTTATTTGTTAATAAAGTCGAGATTGGTACAGAATGGCTCATTACAAGATATGAAGATGCTCTACCACTTTTAAAAGATAATCGCTTAAAAAAGATCCAAATAATGTTTTTTCTAAAGATACAATGAACATGTTTCTTTCTGTTGACAATAGTGATCATTTAACAACGCATATGTTAAATTCGGACCCACCTAACCACAGTCGTTTACGATCTTTAGTTCAAAAAGCTTTTACACCAAAGATGATTTCACAATTAGACGGAAGAATTCAGAGAGTAGCGGATGATTTAATAAATGAGATAGAGCGAAAAGGTACATTAAATCTTGTGGATGATTATTCATTCCCATTACCGATTATTGTAATAAGTGAGATGCTTGGAATTCCAAAAGAGGATCAAGCGAAATTTAGAATTTGGTCTCATGCTGTCATTGCATCGCCAGAAACACCTGAAGAAATAAAAGAAACCGAAAAACAACTATCTGAGTTTATTACATATCTTCAATATATAGTTGATGTAAAACGGAAAAATCCAAAAGAAGATTTGGTTAGTGCGTTAATACTTGCAGAAAATGAAGGGCATAAACTTAGTGCTCGAGAGCTATATTCAATGATCATGTTATTAATTGTAGCCGGACACGAGACGACAGTGAATTTAATAACAAATACGGTATTAGCACTTCTTGAAAATCCGAAGCAATTACTTTTATTAAAAGATAATCCGAAATTAATTGATTCAGCTATTGAGGAAGGATTGCGTTATTATTCTCCAGTTGAGGTGACGACTGCAAGATGGGCGGCTGAGCCGTTTCAAATTCACGAACAAACAATCCAAAAAGGAGATATGGTTATTGTCGCATTAGCTTCAGCAAACCGTGATGAAACAGTATTTGAAAACCCAGAAGTATTTGATATTACACGAGAAAATAACCGTCATATTGCCTTTGGGCATGGTAGTCATTTCTGCCTAGGAGCACCACTTGCTAGGTTGGAAGCAAAGATTGCTATTACTACTTTGTTTAAACGGATGCCATCGTTACAAATAAAAGGTGAGCGTGAAAAAATTAATTGGCAAGGTAATTATTTAATGCGCTCTTTAGAGGAATTACCATTGTCTTTTTAGAATAGTTATATTGAGACATGCATACACGACAAATGATTAACATAGAGTATGTATGTGTTATTTAAATTCGAAACGGAAGGGTGAAAACATCCCAATGATCAACTAATTCTATTTGTAAGAGATCTTCGTTAAAAAACGAAATATTCTTCTGAATAGGATTAGTATGTGCATGTATAGAAAAGGGATGTGTTTCGCACTGCGAATATATAGTCTTTTCATATGATTTGTGCTGCCTCCTGTTCAGAACACGGAATAGGAGGCTTTTTTATGTCGACGACTGCAGAAACGAAACAAAATCATGGGGTATCACAAGTATTAAAAAATCGATTTGTGCAAGGGATTCTAGCATCAGCATTATTTCTACAAGTTGGAATTTGGGTTCGTAACTTTGCGATATTACTTTATGTTATGGAAATGACAAAAGGAGATGCATTCGCAATTTCGATGATTTCAGTTGCTGAATTTGCTCCAATTTTCATTTTTTCCTTTATTGGAGGAACTTTTGCTGATAGGTGGAAGCCAAAGAAGACAATGATATGGTGTGAAACGTTAAGTTCTATTTCCGTATTCGCTGTATTAATTACACTTATGTTTGGAACGTGGAAAATCGTGTTTTTTGTGACGCTCATCTCTGCGATCCTTTCGCAGTTTTCTCAACCATCTGGAATGAAGTTGTTTAAACAACACTTATCGACGGAACAAATTCAATTAGCGATGTCTATATATCAAACAATATTTGCAATATTTATGGTATTAGGACCAATCCTAGGAACATTTATTTTTCATAGTTTTGGAATTTATATTTCAATTATCATAACAGGTATTGCCTTTTTACTTGCAGCAGCTGTATTGTTATTTCTTCCGAAAGATCTCGAGAATGATCATGAGAAGAAAGAAATCACATTATTACAGGAAATGCTGGATGGTATTAAATATGTAAAAAAGAAAAAAGCATTAACTTTGCTCGGTTTTTGTTTTATGGCAGCAGGATTAGGTATAGGCTTAATTCAGCCACTTGGTATATTTATTGTGACTGAGCAGTTAGGGTTATCAAAAGAGAGTTTACAATGGTTACTAACAGTAAATGGTGCGGGAATGATTGTTGGCGGGGCTTTAGCGATGGTATTTGCGAAAAACGTTGCTCCCCAAAAGATGTTAATTGTAGGGATGCTCGGTCAGGCAATTGGAATTGGTATTATAGGCTACTCCACAAATTTATGGGTGACACTTACGGCACAACTTTTTAGTGGTTTAGCTCTTCCATGTATTCAAATAGGTATTAATACGCTCATTATTCAAAATAGCGATACCGATTTTATTGGTCGCGTGAACGGCATTTTAAGTCCACTATTCACCGGTTCAATGGTAGTAACGATGAGTATAGCTGGTTCCTTAAAGGAGATGTTTTCATTAGGTACGATGTACGAGGGGACGGCTCTACTATTTATAATTGGATTATTGTTTATTTTACCTATATACAATTTAAAGCCAGTAATAGCAGTAGAAAGTGAAATGAATGGTAAAGGAAGTGCTGTGCAACATGAATCCTAATCCTAATGTTAAATACCCAATTGAAGGAAATCAAAACGTTCATTTTATAAAAAATACAATAACGAAATCTAATATACTTGTTGGTGACTATTCTTATTATGATGCGAAAGATGGAGAAACATTTGAAGATCGAGTATTATATCATTATGAATTTATTGGAGATCGGCTTACCATTGGAAAGTTTTGTTGTATTGCAAATGGAGTTACCTTTATTATGAACGGAGCGAATCACCGGATGGATGGATTTTCGGCATATCCATTTAATATATTTGGAAATGGGTGGGAGAAGTATACACCTAGTTTGTCTGATTTACCTTACAAAGGTGATACAGTTATAGGAAATGACGTTTGGATTGGTATGGATACAACTATTATGCCCGGAATAAAAATAGGGGATGGTGCAATCATTGCAGCTAAATCTGTTGTGACTAGAGATGTCGTACCATATACAATTGTTGGCGGAAACCCTGCAAATAAAATAAAGGAACGATTCACAAATACAATAATAGAAGAATTATTGCAAATTCAATGGTGGCATTTTGACATTGAAAAAATAACCGAAAATATAGATGCTATTGTACAAGAAGATATTGAATCATTAAGAAAGTTAAAAAGGTAATAAAAAATGCATGACAAAGAGTATCATACCTCCGAATTTTGTTAATGATAATAGAACAAGGAGGTGTGATACTATGGCACAAGACGTTTTATGTGAAGTAAACAACTGTAAATTTTGGGCTAACGGCAATAAATGTAGTGCAGATGCAATTTATGTAGTAAGTCATAAAGGTAAACATGCATCTACAACTGAAGAAACAGATTGCAAAACTTTCGATCCAGAAATATAAACTTTTAAAGGGTAGCCAAATCGTGGTTGCCCTTTTATTAATTATAGTATTGATAATAAATCTCATTTTCATTCATTGTTTTTAACTTTTCTTTTTATTTTTTCATATTTTCTTCATAAGTGATGCAATCCAGAGCAATTCATGTTCAATACGTGATTTACTAAATTCAATGACTTCTGTAATAAAAGATGAGGTAACATCTAAAGATTGAATAGCAGTAAGTTGTTTATGTAGTACATCTTGGCGTATTGTTAAAATTTCTTTTCTAGCTTCGTAATCAAGTTTTTCAAATAGCGCGATACGTACAAGGAACTCAGCGTTGTTTGCCGCAATCTTTTCGGGAAACTCTCTTAACATTTCAGAAAAAATTTCTTCTCCTGTTTCAGTTATATCGTACATATTTCGGTTTGGCTTTCCGACTTGTTTATGTATTTTTTTCATTATAGCACCCATATTTTCGAAGCGCCGAAGAGCGGGATAAAGTGTATTATGATTTAATTCGAAATTCTCACCTAACCGATTTTGGATATTCTTCTTTATTTCATAACCGTGTTTTGGCCCTGACGTTAATTCTGCAAGCAATAAAATATCAACGTACATAAAAATCCCCCTTATATATTTCTCAAGTTCTCCAATGAAAAATCTCCTTTAACATATGTTAAAATAACATATGTTAGATTATACAACTTTGAACTACCGACCTATCACTTTTATTGTAAAAGAAAAGGGAGGAAAGAACTATGGATTCGCCTGAAAATGTGATTTTAGTTCATGAAATTTCAAAGCTGAAAACAAAAGAAGAATTGTGGAATCCGTATGAGTGGTATGAATTTATGAGGGATAACCATCCGGTTCATTATGATGAGGAGCAGGATGTATGGAATGTTTTTTTATACGATGATGTAAATCGAGTTTTATCGGATTATCGCTTATTTTCCAGTAGAAGGGAACGAAGACAATTCGCAATCCCACCTTTAGAAACTAGAATAAATATAAATTCTACTGATCCACCAGAACATCGCAATGTACGTTCTATTGTTTCTAAAGCATTTACTCCAAGAAGTTTAGAACAATGGAAACCTCGAATACAGGCTATCGCAAATGAACTTGTACAACATATCAGAAAATATAGTGAAGTTAATATCGTTGAGGAGTTTGCTGTAGCTTTACCTGTTACCGTCATATCCGATTTATTAGGAGTACCAACAACGGATCGTAAAAAAATTAAAGAATGGTCTGATATTTTATTTATGCCGTATAGTAAAGAAAAATTTAACGATTTGGATGTAGAAAAAGGAATTGCGTTAAATGAATTTAAAACATACCTTCTTCCAATTGTCCAAGAGAAAAGAAATCATTTAACCGACGATATTATTTCAGATTTAATACGAGCTGAATATGAAGGCGAAAGATTAACCGATGAAGAAATAGTTACTTTTACTTTAGGTTTATTAGCGGCAGGTAATGAAACAACTACAAATTTAATTATTAACAGCTTTTATTGCTTTTTAGTAGATTCACCTGGAATATATGAAGAGTTAAGAAAAGAACCTACGTTAATTTCAAAAGCGATTGAGGAAGTTTTACGCTATCGCTTTCCCATTACATTAGCTAGGAGGATTACTGCGGACACAAATATATTTGGACCTTTTATGAAAAAGGATCAAATGATTGTTGCGTGGGTTAGTGCAGCAAATTCAGATGAGAAAAAGTTCTTACAAGCTTCTAAATTTAATTTACACAGAATAGGAAATGAAAAGCATTTAACCTTTGGTAAAGGTCCTCATTTTTGCTTAGGGGCGCCACTTGCACGTTTAGAAGCTGAGATTGCATTAACTACCTTTATAAATGCCTTTGAAAAAATAGAGTTATCTCCATCGTTCAATTTAGAAAAATGTATATTAGAAAATGAACAAACATTAAAATACTTACCTATTCTTTTGAAAACTAGGTAAAACGTTCAGCAAGGTATAAAATTACTGTACCTTGTTTTTTTATTTCTCAATTGTAAATTTTTAGTGGTCTATTTAGTATGGAAGTGTGTGAAAGAAGAGTGGAGGAGGATGCTTATGTTAACGTGCGATGGGAGTAAAACGTTTCAAATATTTATTAAAGCTGTAACTGATTTAATAGATGGTGATTTATTGGAAGAACAAATCGTGTGTGAAATTGAAACATTACTAGAAGAACTTTTAGAAAAGAAAACATGGCTTCCGTTAGATAAACAGAAGGTGAATTCAGCTCAATATGCACGACACTTACTGTATGAAGATCCGTTAAAACGTTTTGAAGTATTAGCTCTCGTATGGAAAGATGGACAATCTACACCATTACATGATCATGATGGCACATGGGGAGTAGAAGGCGTTTTTTCAGGAAGGATAATGGTGCAGAACTTTGTACAAACGAAGCAGCTTGGAAATTCACTTTCTTATTTAACACACATAGGAAATCTTTATTTGGGAGAAGGCGAAACCGATAAAGTAATTCCACCAGCTGATTGTCATATTCTTGAAATAGCTGAAAATGAAAGCGTAATCACTATTCATATATACGGAAAACGTTTAGAAAAGTTTAAAGTATATATCCCAACAGAAGAAAAAAATGTATACATGTGTGAGACAAAATATATTAGTTATAATTCATAGCTTAAAATCCAAAGCTTTTCTTTAAAAAGAACAGCTTTGGATTTTATTTTTAATTATTTCTTGACCTGAAACGCTTTTCATAAACTATAAATAAGGAGTACTTCACGAGATTCGTATGAAAACGATACCTTATATTTCATAAAAACTCGTGTATTTATAGAAAGTGGTGAAGAAATAATGAAATTAATCGCAATTGATTTAGATGGAACTCTTCTTTCAGGGAATAAAATGATTAGTAAAGAGAATGCAGAAGCAATTCGAAAATGTCAAGAAGCTGGCCATGTTGTAGCAATTTGTACAGGACGTTCTATTGTGGATATTGAACGACTATTGTTAGAAGTGAATTTAGAATGTCCGATTATTGCTGAAAATGGTGCACTTATTTATACAGATAAAAAGATGATGAAGAGATACCCAATTCAAAATACGCAAGCACTAGAGATTATAGAATATCTTGAAGAGAATGATCTGTATTATCAACTTTATACTAATAAAGGTGTGTATGTACCAGATTATGGAGTAGAGAGTGTACGAAATGAAATCGAGTATGTAAAGAATTCAAAAGAAAATTTCAACTTGAAAGAGTTAGAAACGATTGCTGCATTATATCTTGAGCATACAGCATTTCATAGTACAGAAAGTTGTAAACCAATTGTAGAAATGGATATACATGTGCATAAACTTTTACCGTTTTCTTATGACATAGAGAAATTAAAAAAATTAAAAGAAACATTTCTGCATAATACGGATTTAGCTATTACATCTTCCTATTGGCATAATTTAGAGATTAATCATCGAGATGCTCAAAAAGGAAATGGATTATATACTTTAGCAGAACATCTTAATATTCCAGTTGAAAACACTGTAGCAATAGGCGATGGCTTAAACGATGTTTCTATGATGGAGAAAGCAAATATATCAATTGCAATGGGAAATGCAGTTGAAGAAATAAAAGTGATGTGTCAATACGAAACGTTAACAAATGAAGAACATGGTGTCGCACATGCTTTATATAAATATGTAATGTAATAAAAAAAGAAAAAAGAATCCAAATAGATTCTTTTTTCTTTTTATTAGGGGTAAGGTATTCTATGAGATTCATAGAAGCCTTATTACAACTCATTATATAGAATATATTGGAATAAATGTTTATATTTTTCATGAGAGTTGTGAAACTTTTGTGAATTTTACGGTTATTGTATTTTTATACTGCTACTAGCAGCGCGTAACAATCCCATATTATTTTCTGTTTTTAATTGAAAAATAGAATTTGTTTGAATAATTATTCTACAGCTATATACCTAGGGGCACTTTCTTCGTATAATGAAGAAGTATGAATTTTGAATTTGTATAAATTTTACATATCGAGGTGAAAAAGGAATGAATGCGCGGCTAATGGAACTTATTGATGTGAGTACAATAGAAACCATGGCAGAACAATTTTATAAATTAACCAACATATCACATCAACTTCTTGATGCTGAAAACGAATGTATATTTTCATTTGGAATTAATGAAATGAAAGTATGTAAACTTCCAAAAATTGAAATCCCCCTTTTCTTATACAATCAATATTTAGGATCTTTTGTTGTATGGTCCAAAAGAAGCGAAATCTTAAATTGCCAGAAATATTTTGAAATGCTTTCTAACCTCATTATAGATGGGGTGAAAAAAGTAGTTCAAAGTAAAAATACATCGTTACTTTCTCGAAAAGAGGAAGAACTGCATACAATCTTACAAAACATGCCTGTTATGGTTGATGCGCTTGACTATAATGGAGATTTTGTTTTGTGGAATCGAGAATGCGAGATTGTAACAGGTTATACTGCTGAAGAAATAATTGGGAATCCAAACGCACTTCGATTACTGTATCCTGACCATAATTATCGCTATCAAATACAAAATAAATTTTTGACTCATGGGAAAAATTTTAGAGATTGGGAAATGCGTTTAACATGTAAAAATGGTGAAATTAAAACGATAATGTGGTCCAATATATCAGAGCAGTTTCCTGTAACAGGATTTAGTTACTGGGCTGTTGGTGTAGATATTACACATTTAAAAGCGATAGAAGAGCAATTGAAACAACAAACCTCTGAATTAGAATTAATTTTTAAAGCTTTACCAGATTTATGTTTTTTAACAGAATATGACGGGACAATTATAGATTATAAAGCAGGGTCCCCTACAAAATTTTACGTACCCGCAGAAGCTTTTATGGGGAAAAAGTTTTACGAAATATTACCGTCTCCAGTAGCACAGCAATTTCAAGAAGCAATTCGCCAATTGAAAGAAGAAGGAAAGAATGTAATTGTAGAATATCCTCTAACAATTAATGGAAGTATTGATTTCTTTGAAGCTAGATGTTTACCATTATTACAAGATAAAATTATGATCATTGTCCGCGATATTACAGAGCGGAAAAAGGCAGAAGAATTGCTAAATAAATCAGATACACTTGCGGCAATTGGTCAATTAGCAGCCGGTGTAGCTCATGAAGTGAGAAACCCATTAACGGTAATTAAAGGATTTATACAGTTATTCCAAATTAATAAAGAAGATCAAGAAAAATATTTTGACCTTATGCTTTCCGAAATAGAAAGAATAGAATCAATCCTCCAAGAGTTTTTGTCGATTGCTAAAACTGATGAAATAAATACAGAAAAGAAAAATATTTATCAAATTTTTAAAAATGTCGTATCATTAATCAATACAAAAGCAATCATGACAAATATTCAAGTTGAACTATTTACAGATTCCAAAGAGATAATCATTGAATGCTCAGAAAATCAATTGAAACAAGTATTTATTAATATTTTGCAAAATTCAATTGAAGCAATGTTAAATGGTGGGGAAATTTCAATCCATATAAAAGAAATACATAAAAATGGTGTCGTTATTAGTGTAATAGATGAAGGAATAGGAATACCTGAAGAAAGAATTAAAAGATTAGGTGAACCTTTTTATAGTACGAAAGAAAAAGGTACCGGTATTGGATTGATGTTAAGTTATAAAATTATTGAAAGTCATCAAGGAACAATAAGTATAATGAGTGAGGTTGGCGTCGGGACAACTGTAACGATTTACTTGCCGAAAATTCAGAGTAAACAATCTCTATCAAATTGTGATGATAGATGTATTTCAATACGTTCTAATATTAACTCCTAAAATACCTAATACCCAATAACAAAGCTAAGCTTTTGTTATTGGGTATTTTTATATTTAATTTAGTAAACTTTACCTTTTCTTTATGTTTGTTTTAATTTCTATTAAGTTTTAAACGTTATATTAATATGCGTACAAAGTAATGTGTGGAAATTGTACATTACTTTTAATATAGAAAGCTTAAAATTATTAAAAATGTTGTAAGGAGGAGATTATGACAAGGTGAAAAAGAAAGAGAAAAAGAGTGGTAGAGCACTACCTATACGGTTAAATATTTTATTCTTTTGTGTATTTTTATTATTTTCTGGAATTATAATCCAGTTAGGTAAGGTGCAAATTTTCGATGGAGAAACATATAAAAATGAAGTAGCGAAGAGGGAAAATGCAACAGTTAAGCTTACAGTACCACGTGGCAAAATTTATGACCGTGAAGGGAATCCAGTAGTGGACAATAAGTCTTTACGTACGATTACATATACAAAGGTGAAAGGTGTAAAAGCGGAGGAAATGTTAAAAACTGCAAGACAACTTGCAGCAATAATTGAAATACCGCAAGAAGATATAGATAAGTTAACCGAGACGGATAAGAAAGATTTTTGGATGCAGTTAAATCCAAAACTTACTCAAGATTTAGTATCTAAAAAAGAAATAGATAAGTTTAGAGAAAAGGATATTAACGGAAAAGAGTTAGACAAAAAAATAGAAGAGTTAAAAAGAAAGCGAGTTACAGAAAAAAATCTTCAAGAATTAACAGCAAAAGACATAGAAGTGTTAGCTATTAAAAGTAAAATGACTTCAGGTTATCAAATGGTACCTCAAATTATTAAAAAAGATGTTAGTGAAAAGGAATATGCTGTGATTAGCGAAAATTTAGCAAATCTCCCTGGGGTTGACGCATCAGTTGATTGGGAACGGCTCTATGTAAATGATGGCTTATTCCGTTCAGTCCTTGGAAATGTTTCGAATGCTGATGAGGGATTACCACGTGAACGATTAGATTATTATTTAGTGCGGGAGTATAGCCGGAATGACCGGGTCGGGAAAAGTTACATCGAACAGCAATACGAAGATGTACTTCATGGCACGAAAGAAGAAGTAAGAAGTATTGCTGGTAAACAAGGTAATACAATTAGAACGGAGACAGTTTCTGAAGGGAAAAGCGGCAAGAATTTAGCGTTAACAATTGATATGGAATTACAGAAAAAAGTAGAAGAGAGTATAGAAAAAATATTAAAGGCATATAAAGGTTCAGAATCAATGTTAGACCGTGCTTTCGTTGTAATGATGAATCCGAAAAACGGCCAAGTATTATCGATGGCTGGGAAAAGACTTGTAGAAAAAGACGGAAAAACGGAAGTAGAAGATTATGCTTTAGGTACGCTGACAAGTTCATACGAGCTTGGATCAACTGTTAAAGGTGCTACAGTATTAACCGGATTTGAAACAAAAGCTATAACACCGGGAACACATTTTTATGATGCACCTATGAAGTTTAAAGGAACTAAGGAGAAAAAGTCATGGAAA
>NZ_JAEKEU010000026.1:0-14483 GCF_016650935.1 Bacillus sp. TH25
TGTTTCATGCTAACTGTCCCCTTCTTTTATCATGACATGAATTTTCACAGTTAGTATATCCATGATAAATTGCAAGATACTGTACGGAAAATGGAAATTGAGTTAGCTTACACAAAAAGACACTTCATCAAGAAGTGCCTTTTTGTAGGTTATATACAGCATTTAAAGAAAGCTTTGTTAAGATAAGACATTTTCGAATGCTTATGTATATATGTTATCAAATAATTTGCTGAAAGTGATGAGACTTAAGACGTATTTTTCTTTCATAAATAAGTCGGAGAGAAAATTAATATTCAATTTCCTCAAAGTCTTTCGGCTGCGGTACAGTTTGCATATTAGCTGCATCTTTCGGATCGCTATAAATCGCGTTTTGTTCTGTGTTTACATCCTTTATATTTTGCTTTTTATTTTTATTCACTTCATTTTTCATTAAAGTTCACTCCTTTTTATTATAGGAGTAGTTATACCCTAACCATATTATTTTTACTGCTACTAAATGTATCAGCGACTAAATTGCTAAATTCACGTAAATAATATAAATAATTATCCCCACCATAGTTGTATCTTTTATTGTACATTTTAGCAACGACGACATTATATTCTGGAATGACTAATATCGTTGGTCCTGTAATTCCTAATATTTGATAGGAACCTTTAGGAACTCGCTCACCAAGTTCGCTAAATAAAGCAGGTACATTTTGAACGAACCAAAACAACCCGTTTTGAGGTAGTTCTTTATTTGTATACTCTGGACTTTGTAAGCTCGTAGCAAGTGCTATAACTTCTTTTGGCACAATTTGTTTACCATTTAAAAACCCTTTATTTAAATGCAGGTTCCCCCAGTAGGCAAATTCTCTCGCGGAGACAAAAAGATTTTTCTCGGAGCCGTCATCTACTGCACCAACACTACTTATTGCATCTTCATCTGGGTTTACAACAACCTTAACTAAATTATCATCTTGTTTTATTCTCCATCCAGTTTCTTTGAAATCAGCAGGTATGAATACACGCTCCTTTAATAGTTTAGGAAAACTCTTATTATACAGTTGATAAATAAGCTGCGTCACCATTCTTACATTAATATCTCTGTACGCCCAAGCTTGTCCCGGCTCAAATTCACGAAAAGCTGTCCCATCATCGGTTTCATTTAAACCGTGTGAATGAGTTACTAAATGTCTTATCGTTGTCTTTCCAAGTAATGAAGGATCATATTCTTTAAAATAATTTACAGCCTCGTCATCAAGAGATTTTATTTTCCCCTCATAAACTGCATAAGCTACCATTAATCCTAAATAGCTTTTTCTTGCGGAAGCGACATTGAATTGTGAAGATATAGTTACTTTTTTACTAGTAAGAGTATTTGAATGCGTTCCACTATAATGCTCTAGCACAATCTTATTATCTTTCATAATACAAAGTGCTGCCGTAGAACTTTGATTTGTCTCTTTAATGTTTTCTACCCATGAAATTAATTTTTCATATTTGTACAAATAAATATCCCCCTAAAACATATAAAAATAACAGCATGAAAGAAAAGTTTCAATACATTATAACTTTGCATCTGCACTTTTCTTTCATGTGAAATATTATTGATCTATAGTACTTAAATAATCCACCAGTTCCAGCAATTAGAACAGCTGAAACAACCAACACAGCCTACACAACCTACGCAACCGCCGCAACGTCCGCCGCCACAACCACCACAGCGACCACCACAACCGCCACCGCCACAACGTCCGCCGCCACCGCATCCGCCACAACGACGTGCATCGTCTTGAATGTAGTAATATGGATATTGATTTTGTTGCTGATCCCAATACACAACATTACCAGGTTGATAAGCATTAAGGTTTAACGCTTGTAGTTCTTGTTGAAACTCATTCATTATGAAACCCTCCATTTACAAATGTAAATTCCGTCCAAATTTTCGAGTTTATTTACTTTTAAAAATAAAGTAGAAATAAGGCTATAGACTAAATGCGTACATCAACAAAATATGACTTTACACTAGGTGATGTACCTTGTTTATGAGCCTATTTTCTTTATATTCTTTTAGTGGACGGAATTAATATAAATAGAGACAATTAAAAATTACTAATCCAGCAAGTTAATAGTTCATCACTTAATTTTCTTTCTAGTAATTCTTTTACTGAAGGTGTCGGCATTATTGTATAGGAATTTATATTTTCTTTATTAAAATCAATCCAGTGAAATGCTAAATGGGACTCTTTAGATATTGGAGTGAAATCGGATTTTAACTCATTTGAATCTATTTCAAAAATGTGGTTAATTTCATGGTGGAGGGTTTCTTTGGCTTGCCATTGATTTTCTATGACGCCTAAAAATTGTTTTATACTGCAAGTTACTCCAAGTTCTTCTCGTAACTCTCTTATTAGTGCATTCTCTGCTGATTCCCCAATTTCAACATGACCACCGGGTAAAAAATAGTGATGGCCTATGTATTCAGCAACTAGTAGTTTTTCATCTTGTATCATGATAGCTCGTACAATATGATGGAATTTACTTTTCATTTTGTATTCCTCCTAATCATTCACTTTATACTTGCTCGAAAATTTTCATTTAAAAGCGGGATAATATAAATCATAGGTGTTTCATATGGGTGAATTTCATTGATAATTGCAAGAGTACCTTTTACAAGTTCTCGTTTATACGTTAATTAAAACTAATAATTTTGATAAATGATTCTAAAAAAGAGTATGTTTATGAAGAAAATTATCAAAACATACTCTTAATATTTTTAGTTGATTCATTCTTTTACAATAAGGTTTGATTAGCCCTATTCTTTGCGGCCTCAAAATCGAAGCCGTAGCTAAAGTATGCAATCACTACTATTCCCTAAGCAAATCTATTCTCTACTTCAAATTTACCTGCCTGTACAAATTTTAGACTCTTAACGAACCACGAAAGCCTCTTGCGGCATAGTAAGATTCTGCCCCATTGTGATACACAAAGACGTGTCCAAAGCGATAATCGCAAAAAAGGGCACCGCCAAGTTCTCTAATATCAGAAGGTGTTTGCACCCAACTCGACGTCTTCATATCGAAATTTTCAAGATTATGTAATGTACGATATTCTTCTTCCGTTAATAGTTCAATACCCATGGCAGTTGCCATATCAATAGCGTTATTTTCTGGTTTATGTTTCTTTCTTGATTCTAGCGCTTCAAGATCGTAACAAAGACTTCTACGACCTTTAGGACTTTCTGCTGAACAATCATAAAAAATATATTCGCCTTTTTCTTTATCAAAATCAACAACATCAGGTTCGCCACCAGTTCGTTCCATTTCGTTGAGCGACCACAACTTTTCAGTATTAGCATCCAGCCTTTCTTGAACATTAGCCCATTCTAGACCTTTATGACGGTTCATATTATTCTCAAAACGATCTTTCAATATTTGTAGTAATTCTTCACGTTGCTCTAGTGACAACTCTTTTTTATTGCTTTCTTTCATATTAGTTCCTCCATTGATGTTTTTATTAATGATAGTTTAAGTATATATAAATACTGTTTTATAATAAAATGTTTAAATAATTGCGTGAATTGAGTTTGCGATAATTTATATGAATTAGTACAACCAATTCTCCGCAATATGACCCTTTAACGGAACAACTTATTGTTTCAAAACAGTTTCTTAATCGATCTTTCAATTCTAGATGTTCTTTTCCTTTTCACTATAAATACACGATATAACTTTATTCAAAACAGTACATCTTTATTTCAACAACAATAAGCGATATACTTCCTCACCGTCATATACATTTCCTAATGGTTTAAAATCATAACATTCATATAGTTTCTTTGCAGAAATATTATCTTTATGGACAGTTAATCTAATTTCCTCACACTCTTTAAAGTTATTTTTTATTAAGTTAATGATTTCCTGTAATGCTGCTTTTCCATATCCTTTTCCTTGCTCTTTTTCATCAATGATAAATCCGTTAATCCAATACATATCTGTTGACTCTCGTACAAAAGCATGCATAACAAAACCAACTATAAGGTCACCATCATATATAGCGAATGGAATATATTCGACATTTTCACCATCTGGTTTTATGTATACTTTAGCAAGTGATACTGCCACTGCCGGAACAAATTGCATTTGATTTTCTTTAACTCGTAACTTTAATGCGTCTTGCCAATTTTCTCTCGTAACAATTTTTAATTGGACGTTCACTATTTTAAGCTCCTTTAAAAAGAGAATTTATCTTTTATATTCAACGGAGTGAAATGATTCCCTTTTTCGACAGCAACTTATAGCATGATTTTCATAAAATCCTGAATGAATTTTTCCTCATCTAATTGTAACGCTATACGCGCCCCTTCAGATTTAGAGTGTGGGCGAAAATCAGCAAAAGTTTGTCCCGTCGTTTCGCCACATATATCTACAGTCACTTTTCGGGATGTATAATTTAAAAATGTAGGATTCACTAAACCGCTTATAGCAAGTACATCGTGTAATAATGGCCCTTCAATAAATGGATTTAGTTTTTGGTATGCTGATAAATAATAATCGTACATGGGTTTCATAATCGGTTTAAATGGATTTTTTGTATTAGCTAAAATATAAGTAAATACATTTGGGGTTAAAACCGTTTTATTTGTTACATTTAAAGGGAATAACGTTATATTTTTCGCTTGCTGAAATACAATTTGACTTGCTATAGGATCTCCGTACACGTTTGCCTCTGCTAATGGAGTAACATTCCCTGCTTCTAAAAAGACACCACCCATAAAATAAATTCCTTTTATATTTAACATCAAGTCGTTCCATAAATTAAAAGCAATCGCTAACGAGGTAGATCTTCCTACATCGACAATTGTTAAATCTTCTCCATACTTTACAAGAATCGCAGCAATACTACCAAAATTGTATATAGGAATAGATAACACACTTTCCGGTACATGTATGGGTCCTAATCCTTCTGGTCCATGAATTTCAGGGTAATACGTTGTAATTTCATTTGTAAGTGGCTTTGTTGCCCCGCTAATTACAGGAATATCTTGTCTGTTTGCTAACTGTAAAATATATGCGGCATTATGAGCGGCATGTATATGTTCAACATTTCCATATCCAGTTACGATACCAACAATTTCAATTTCAGGATGCAGTAAGCCATACATAATTGCAAACGAATCATCAATACCTGGGTCTCCAAAAAATAAAACCTTCTCCAAGAAATGCACTCCTTTCATAGGTAAGATAATTATGTATATGTGGAAATAATTTAAATCTATACAGTTCTAAGCAAATATTAATGGTGAGTAATGTATTGATAAAAAAGAACTAGCATTATGCTAGTTCTTTTGCAGATAAATAATCTACCAGTTTAATTAAATCTCGTACAAATATTGGACTAGCTGATTTTAATATAGATTTTTCCCACTATTTTTATAGAATTGAAAGCCTGTTATTAATCCGAAATTTTGCATTCAAATTGCAAATACTCGCAGGGATGTCTTACCATACTTTTTCACTCTCAATTTGCTTATAATCATCTTTATTAAATGTTAAATGAGCAATCACAACTCCAAGTATAGTAATTCCCCCTCCAATTATCGAAACAAAGGTTGGCACCTCACCTAACCATATCCAAGCGATAATACATGCAGTTACTGGTGTTAAATATAGAGAACTTGTTGCCTCAGAAGCATTGGCATGGGATGTAATATATGCTAATGCAATATACGGCAGTACTGTCGGGAACACACCTAAATATATAACACTCAAAGTAATTTCTATAGGAGCTGTTACGATTTCTTGATAAATCCCTGGTAAAAAAATAAGCATACATACAGTACCAGACCAAATTGTATATATTGTAAATGGTAAGAAACCGTACTTCTTTAAATACGACTTTTGGAAAACGAAAAATAGACTTTCTGAAAATGCCGCTAATAATATAAGGAATACCCCACTATTCAATTGAATGGAATCACCTTGACTTAATGATAAAAAAGCAATTCCTATTAAACAAATTACACCACCAATCCAACCATTAAATTTCATTTTTTCATTCGAAAAAATAGAAGCAAGAATTGCCGTTAATATCGGTGTTACTGATACAATGAAACTAGCAGGTCCAGCATTCACACTCTTTTCACCGTAGTTTAGTGCAATATGATAAATCGTAAATCCTAGAGCACCAAATATAAAAATTACTGGAATATCTTTCAAGTCAGGTAAACGTAATTTGTATATAAGTGAAAACAAAAGAAGAATCAAAGAAGCGATTAGTAATCGTAGCAAAGTAAGGTGTTCAGGGGTGTAAGCTTCAAGCCCCATCCGAATTACTGGAAAAGCTGTTCCCCATATAAGAATCGTAAAAGCATGAGCACATACAATACGAAAATCCCATTTTTTATTATGCATATTTTCTCTCCCTCTCCAATAAACCAGCCATTTTCTAATTACCAATTATTTCTTTTCATCATATTTAATAGTTGATACAATGTCTTCAACCAGTTAATCCTCGAAAAAACCAACCACTTTGCATTTTTAAAATGAATGAGGGAGTTTTTAATATGTCTACTGATAAAAAACTGCCTAAATATCGGCAGATAATAGACTATATGAAAGAAAAAATTGAATACGGAGAATGGCCGATTGGAAGTAAGGTTCCTAGCCAGCGGCAGTTAGCGAAATTATTTCATGTAAATCGTAGTACTGTAATAACTGCACTAGAAGAACTTATGGCAGATGGCTTAATTCAAGGGAAAATCGGGTCAGGAACAATTGTAACGAATAATACATGGTCATTATTAGCCACCAATCCCCCGCCCGATTGGAGTGAATATGTAAAGGCTGGTATTCATAAACCAAGCAAGTTAATGGTACGAGAAATAAATGAAGCAGAAGCAAATGAAAAATTGATTCATCTTAGTAAAGGAGAACTTGCACCTCATCTTTTCCCGTTAGAAACTATGCAATTCATTATGCGTAACGTATGTGAGGAACTAGATTATTTCGGATATGAAGAACAAAAAGGATATCTCCCTTTACGTGAAGCAATAAGTAATTATGTAAAATCATTTGGAATAAATACATCACCAAGCTCTATATTAATAGTCTCGGGTGCATTACAGGCATTACAATTAATATCAATCGGTCTTTTACATAGAGAGTCAACTGTTTTACTTGAACGACCTTCTTACTTATATTCTCTTCACGTATTTCAATCGGCTAATATTCACCTTTCTGGAATACAGATGGATCAACATGGAATTATCCCTAATGATTTGTTAAGAAGAATTAATTATAGTCAAAAGAAAAATATTTTATATTCGATTCCTTGTTTTCAAAATCCGACGGGTGTATTAATGTCCAAGGATCGACGAAAAGAAATACTAAGAATATGCGAAAAAGAACAATTGCCTATCATTGAAGATGATATTTACCGTGAGTTATGGATGGATGAACTACCGCCTCCTCCTTTAAAGTCGATGGATAAACATGGGCATGTTTTATATATCGGTAGTCTATCTAAAACACTTAGCCCAGGACTTAGGATTGGTTGGATTATCGGACCAGAGCCTGTTATTGAGAGATTGTCAGACATAAAAATGCAAACTGACTATGGATCAAGTTCTTTATCTCAAAGAGTTGCTGCAGAATGGTTGAGTAAAGGATTTTATGAAGAACACGTTGCGAACGTAAGGATTCACCTAAAAAAACGAAGACGAATAATGATACAAGCATTAAATACGTACTGCGCTGACATTACTACATGGGATATTCCTAGTGGTGGATTTTTTATATGGCTAAAGGTTGTACCTAACATTTCGATGAAAAAACTATTTTCAGAGGCTCAATCAAAGGGAGTTCTTTTTAACCCGGGACGTATTTATGAGGAAGAATCGGATCAGTGCATACGCTTATCGTATGGATATGCTTCCCCTGAACAAATTACTCAAGGTATTTATATATTAAGTAATTTGATTCGTAAGTTAATGGCATAATAAAAATCCTCTTTTATATAAAGAGGATTTTTATGTGTACCTTATTTACCACAATCTCATTTCCTGTCCTAATAAAATAAGTTCTTCATAAGGATCTCCGTCAATTTTTAATACTTGTGCAAAAGCTGGTTCTGTTTTTATGCCTTGTTCTTTTAATTGGATGATTTTTTTTCTAATATGGGGATGCTGTATTAATAGCATGTGCTCTACTATCATATGTTTATATGCATTTTGGTTACGCACTGGCCGCGGTTGACCAAATAATTCAAATTCAAAACCTTCAAATTGAAAAGTTGCCTTTATTGTTAAGATATTTCTAATGTTTTTCTTTTTCATTTCAAATCCTTCATATGAACCATACAAAGATCTAATTTCCTGTTCAAAAACATCATAATTATGTACTTCCATTACAATATCCAAGTCAGAGTGAAACGTATCAATTCTAATAGGGATTGTCCCGCAAAGTACAGGACTATACAAAGCTAAATCCGCCATTATGTTTAGTTTATTCATAACTTCGTAAACTTTTTGTTGTTTATCGTTCCCAGATTGTAAGTATGTGATAGATGTAAACATAGAAGTCTCTCCTTCATTTAACGTAATACTCATCTCACTAAATTTGAGAAAAAATTTAATCATTTCATTTTGTTCTAGGAATACCTTTATTTCAATATATTAAGGCGAACTCACTATATTTTTCAACTTTTCTCCTATACTGCAATACTATAAAAATAAAAAAGGAGGAACTTTTATGAGCATTTTCAACATTCTTTTGACCATACACATATTATTTGGAACCATATGTTTAATTACTGGTATTGTAGCGATGGTTGCTCAAAAAAAGAAAGGAAAACATACGGAATGGGGCGAAATATATCATGCATCTTATGTTGTCATAACCCTGACGGCAATTATATTGGCCATTATAAAGTGGGATGAAATCGCATATTTATTTTATGTAGCAATTTTCTCTTATTCATTTGCGATTTATGGCTACCTTGCAAGAAAAAAGCGTTGGAAAAATTGGATTAGCCACCATATTAGAGGTATGTTAGGCTCCTATATCGGTGCCGTAACCGCACTTTTAGTAAACGTCGGAATTCATATTCCAATTATTAATTTACTGCCGCCTATATGGTTTTGGTTTTTACCTACCTTAATTGGCATTCCTCTCGTAGCCAGTGTATCAAAAAAATATAAAAAACAGAGGAAAAATTAGTTGCATTTTGATTACTTTTTGATTACTTTCTGAGTAATCTTATGAAAAATTATGCTTAACACAGCGAATAGTATGATTATTTAGATTTCATGTTCCCTATGATATAATGGGTTATATTGTTTTTTACCATCTAAATTAAATATAGGAGGATTTTAATGATACTATCACAAGATAAAAACATTAAACTAGTGATACATGCAATTACTTTATTATCTTTCTTGGCCTTTTTCCTCTTTGGTAATACACTTTTCTTTATACCGCTCATACTTTATTTCGTTTTCAAATCACAAAGTATAAAAGAGATGAATCTAGAATCAGCCCTTTTCCAATTTGGAGTATGGCTCGCTGTATTTCTTTGGAACTTCGTAGTAATCCGTACGATCATGCTTTCCTTATTACACATTGACTTGAGTACAAATTCCTTATTTGTTATTTTGGGAACAATTCCACTATATATAATACTTTTAGCCGCCGTAATTTTAGGACCACTTAAAGGGATTTTATATGAATTACAAAATAAAGAATTTCATTATCCTATTGTTTCACGATGGGTGCATAGAACTAAATAAAAAGAATCCAATATTTTTATTGGATTCTTTTTGTTTTCTCTTTTGCATAGTTATTTAAACTTCGGCTCAATGTATTCAATTATGTTGCCATCAGGAAAACAGCCGTACATCATTTCCTATCGGGTAATTCTTTTTATTTATGATTTTTCAAATCCAATATTGAATGTAAACGATCCGGATAATTAGTAAACATCCCGTCTACACCCCATATAAGTAACTTTTTCATATCCTTTTCATTATCTACTGTAAATGGATGCACTTCTAATCCATATTTCTTTATTTTTTTTACATAGGCTGCATCAATATATTTAAAGTTCATCCCTAGGCCAATGCAGTATTTTTTATGATTCTCAATTTCTAGTTCTGTTAATTGAACTGCTTTTTTATATGATAATAATTGTACTAGAGATATATTGGTATTTAAACTATGAATCTTTTGCAGACTTTTTTCACTAAACGATTGAATAATTACTTTATCATTTATGTGGTAGTGATTAATTATTTCTAATAATTTTTCTTCCATACCAGGATATTCATCAGGTGATTTTGTTTCGATATAATAATTAGCATTATGTCCAAACGTTTCAATAATTTCTGCTAATGTTGGAACTTTAGCATGTTTAAATTCTTCTTTTGCTAAATCGGGGTATTTTTCATTGAAAAAGCTGCCTGCATCAAGTTGTTTTATTTCTGTTAATGTATGATTTCTTACTAATCCAGTACCGTTCGTTGTACGATCCAATGTTTCATCGTGCATAGCTATTAAACGTCCGTCTTTTGTCATTTGAAGATCTATTTCTATATAGTCTCCCTTTAATTGTTGTCCTAATTTGTAAGCTTCTATTGTATGTTCTGGTGCATATGCAGATGCACCTCTATGTGCAATGTTTTTAATATGATTTGATTGATTAGTAGCTTTTATATAATTATATTCATTTACTTGTTGAAAAACAAAGATGCTTATTACTATGAAGAAACAAATGATTGTAATTAGAGATATTTTGTTCATAACAGTATGTTAACTCCTATATTTAAAACAATTTTACTTGATCATTTACTCAAATAAATGACGATTTTCAAAAACAGTCATTTGTCCTACAGCTTGAAAGCCGGATTTTTTATAAATATTTATTCCATCAGGTGAAGCTTGTAATACACAATACGTATTTTTTAGTTGTTTAGCTTCTTGCAGCAAGAAATTAAACATAGTAGAGCCGAATCCTTGTCCTCTCATATCTTCTTTAGTCGCTATATCATAAATACCGACACTATCTTTCGTACATACTAAAGAGCCAGCAGATACGACCTCACCTTTATAAAGACCTAAGTATAGTTTCATGTCATCACTATTCCATAAATCTAAAGAAGAAATTTGATTATAGTATGCTTGAACGTGAATACCTTCTGCTGATGTACCGAATAGATCTGCTAACGTTTCGCCAAATTGTTGTATTTGTTCTGGCGATGTTGCATTTTGTATTGTAAAACCTACTGGAATGTCTATTGTTGGATGAATTTTTCTTAAGTCTGCTACCATCGCGATATTCTGTTCTGCTTCTTTTAAACCAAGTTTGATTAATTCGCTTTTTATAGTCTGTTCTTGCTTATCATCCCAAAACCAAACACTCATTGGAAATTTTTTTTGATTATAGCATTCTACCTCCTTATATAATTTCTCGATCCCTTCCGTTACATTACTATTTAGTAGTGTAATAATATTAAATGTATCTGCAGGTAATCCGCAGTCGACAGTAATATAATCCTTCGTTTCTTTTACATCCATTCCATGTACCTGCCGCGCAATATATGAGGTTTTATATGTGAAATTATCTATTAGTAACTGTTTATAATTCATTAATTTTTGCTCCTTTCATAAAAATTCGTATTCGAATCCTTCAGTATTAAATATAACATATAAGAAATGTACCTATTTCTATAAAAATATCTCTATAAATCACTCTTTGCGCCCTAAAAGAATTAAAAATGATATAACATTGTCGGAATGAAAAAAGTGGTATATAATAAATATTAACATTACTAGTAATTATTTTAGGTATTCCTAGAATAAAGGAGCGATACATATGAAAATTACTATTTATTTCGGAAGTCATGAAGATCAAGATGTTCGTACTATGGACTGTCATTTAGATGTAGAAGATACAGAAGAGATTGTTTCTGTATCATAATATAAATAATCGGGATGAACCCTATTCCCTACAGCGTTTAAGACACCTTTTACAGGTGTCTTTTTTATTGTTTTTTCGTCAAAAACCCTTTACTTTAGAGCGTTTTAATAGTAAAATATAAATATACGAACAAACGTTCTTTTTAATTTATTTGTACATGAAGGGATGATTTTAACAATGACTCAAACAAAGCGCAGAGGAAGAAAAAAGCAAACACCTATTATTTCAAATACAGGCTTTATCGGCTCTGTCTTTATTGATACATTGGAGTTACAAAAGAAATCCTATTATTTCGCTCGTAAAAAACTTCAAATTGTTCATCATGTACTAGATGGTCTATCTGGAGCAACGAGTGCGTTATTTAAAGAACATAATATCTCTGCATACATGTCATGTGTGTATTTACATAAACAAAAGAAAATTGGTTTTGTTCTTTCAACAAAACCTTTTGAACAAAGTGATGGCGTTGCTTACTTTATAAATTATTTAATCGAAAAGAACTTTTATGGTGATGAAGAAGTAGAATATCAAGAAGTATTTAATACAGGTTTTATTGGTGTAGTATTCGCCGATTTATCTAGTATAGAGCGTTTTAATTTTGAGTTTGAAATGGGTATGTTAACAAAATTAATGAAAGATATGATTATTCCGGTTAAAGAACTCTTTTTACGCCATAATGTACCGGCATACATCTCCACTTCTCATTTAGAGGAACAAAATAAATTAGGTTTCGTTCTATCTGTAAAGCCTTACGATGAACGCGCTGAAGCAGATTTATACTTTGAAACATACTTAATAGAACGAGGATTATTTATTGGTGATGAAGAGGATGATATTGATAAGATTGTTATTAGAAAGACAGCTGAATTACGATAGAAAAGCGCAGGATCATCATCCTGCGCTTTTTAAACATTTAACAATATCATTTAGTTACGTTAAACACTATAATCTTTTGAATGAATTTCTAAATTCAACTTATTTGAGTAAGCCTTATTCAAAATAAGAAATACTATCCCTCCTGCAATTGGAAGCGTGTAGGCTGGAATATAATTTAATAATAGACCTGATAATGCCAGTGCTATTGGCTGCATCATTTTACCTATACTTAATCCAATACTGAGCACTCTTCCCCTATATTCATCGGAAATCTCTTTTTGCATGAAATAAATTAAAGGAATATCAATGAGCGCTATAATAAGCCCTAAAAAGAACATAACAACACAATACGTAATAACGTATACAAAATCATTTACTTCAAAACTTTTGAATAAAACTGGAATTCCTGAAATAATCATAAAAACTGCCAGCATAGAACTTAGCTTTTTCAAAAGATAAGAGTAAGAAAAACGATCAGTTATCTTTTTTACTAAAATTGCACCAATTATCATCCCTACTGGAAAAGTCCCTTGAATGATACCAAATTGCTTAGAACTAAGATTGAGAACTGTGTTAATAATGTATGGAAATGGAACAGTTACAGCAAACCCTAAGAAGAAATTAAGTGAAATTAAAATTCGAAACGTATTCTTTAAGCTTTCCTTTTCAATTAAGTATGAAAACCCCTCTTTTATATCTTTAATAAAATTAATTCTCCGTTTTGAGCATTCCTCATTTATGTTGAACTCGAACAGTTTAAAATGAATAAATAATATGGATATGCCCGAAAGAATAAATGAAATACCATTTATAATTATAAAAGTTTTTATATCTAATACAGCAAAAACGATGCCACCTAACATAGGACCGAGAATTAAAGATACAGAATCGATAATTTTACTTATAGAGTTAATACTCATTAACCTCCCTTTAGAGACGATATTTGGTTTTGCCGCTTCTAACCCTATTCCAAAGAATGTTGTAAATACCGACATAAGAAAGGTAGTAGCATAAATAATGAATAAGTTTAATCCATAATTGCTGCTTACTATATAAACAGAAATTAATAAGCCTCCATTTAGTAGATCCATACAAATAACCAGCTTCTTTTTATCAACCTTATCTGCGATTACGCCGGCAAATGGATTCATAACAATCATTGGAATCGTTCCTAAAATGAGTGTAATTGCGAAATTTAATGCTGATCCGGTTATTTGTAAAACATATAATCCTAATGCGAAACTATAAATAGAGCTACCAAATATTGATACTGTTTTCCCAATTACATAGAGACAAATATTTCTTAGTTCTTGTTTGCTTTTTTCATTTTGTAAATGTAATCGTAAACTCCCCATAACTTTTCCCTCCCGCTTAACTTTGTATTACGTACAGTGTAAGTTCTCGGGTCAACCCAATATCAATATGCTAGTATTAAAAACTTTTAAAAGAAAAATTAAAAAAGATGGGGTTAACCCCATCTTTTTCCGAAAAATGAATATGTATAAATTTCTTCTCCTTGAACAAAGAAATCCTCGTATTTTCCTCCTCGTTCTATATATTCTGAAGTTCTTTCATCTATGGAATTAAACTGTAGCTTTTGGATTTCTCCCTTGACTTTTGAAGACGTAAAATTATCTCTTAATCTAGTTGTA
>NZ_JAEKEU010000027.1:0-29709 GCF_016650935.1 Bacillus sp. TH25
AGATAAAATCGGCCGTTTAAAAATCGTTACTGGTACATTTGTTGTTATGGCAGCTTCAGTCTTGGTTTTAAGTTTCGTAGATTTAAATTATGGTATCTACTTCGTATGTGTAGCAAGTGTAGCGTTTTGCTTTGGTGGAAATATCACTATTTTCCCAGCTATCGTTGGTGATTTCTACGGTATGAAAAACCATAGTAAGAACTACGGAATTGTGTATCAAGGATTTGGATTTGGAGCGCTCGCTGGTTCCTTTATCGGTGCAGTTCTAGGTGGATTCAAACCAACTTTCATGGTGATCGGCGTATTATGTGTCGTATCATTTATTATCGCACTTTTAATCCAAGTGCCTAAGCAGAAAAAAGAAAAAGAAGAAGAGTATCGCAGTGTAGCGTAAGTATATAAATCTTCTTTAACACTATGTTTACTAAAAAGCACCCTATTTAATAGGGTGCTTTTTTATGAATTACAACATGTGGAATTTTCTAGAGGCAAAAAAATGAGTAAAGTATCCGTTTGGATTATATTGGAATATCATAAATTGATATATTATATTCGAAATACTTATTAAATCTTAAATTATAAACACGACATGCATCGGTAATTGCAAGATATACTTTATCGATATTTTCAGAAAAATGTTGAGAAAAAATATACTTGAGTTTTTGGTAAGGCTTTGTAAATGAAGGTATCTACAGTTTATCTTCTTCAATTTTAAAATGAGGAGTATGAATTAAATTTTTTAATGTAAGTACTTATTAAGGCTTTTAGATGTAATTGTATTGAGAAGTACTAAAATGTTTTATCTGAAAAATAAAAATAGGTTGACAAGTTTATTGAGAAAGATTATCATTTCGATGTAAGAATATTAAATGAAAAACATTATCAATGAATAATATTTTGATGAAAAGTACACTTGACCAATTAGTTTAGTAAGTGTATTATTTTTTACATTGATAGTGATAATCGTTATCATTATCACTATTTGTTTAATTAGATCAATTTTCAAATGAAAGGATAGAGGAAATGAACTTAGGGGAATTTGATGGAAAAACGGTTTTAGTAACAGGTGCAGCTCAAGGTATAGGCAGTGTTGTTGCCAAAATGTTTTTAGAAAGAGGAGCTACAGTTATTGCGGTTGATCAAAATGAAGAGGGGTTAAACGTACTCTTAAATGAAAATGAATTAAATGAAACACGTATGAAAACATTTCATTTAGATGTGAGTGATAGTACCGCTGTTGAAGATATGGTAAACGGTATTGAAAATGATATAGCACCAATAGATATATTAATAAATGTTGCAGGGGTATTACGTATGGGACCAATTCACTCTTTAAGTGATGAAGATTGGAATAAAACCTTCTCTGTAAATTCTACAGGAGTTTTCTATATGTGCCGAGCAGTAAGTAAACATATGATGCAAAGACGGTCAGGGGCAATTGTTACAGTTGGTTCAAATGCGGCAAATACTCCGAGAATGGAAATGGCTGCGTACGCTGCATCAAAAGCTGCAACGACAATGTTTATGAAGTGTTTAGGATTAGAGCTTGCAGCATACAATATTCGCTGCAACTTAGTTTCTCCTGGTTCTACTGAAACTGAAATGCAAAGATTACTATGGGCTGATGAGAATGGAGCTGAAAATATAATTGCTGGTTCGCAAAATACATATAGACTCGGTATTCCGTTACAAAAAATTGCACAACCTTCAGAAATTGCTGAAGCAGTATTGTTTTTAGCTTCTGATAAAGCGAATCATATTACAATGCACAATTTATGTGTCGATGGCGGAGCTACATTAGGAGTTTAATAAAAAATTCAGGAGGTTTTAATACTATGAATGAACTTATAGCCGTAAAGGAACTGTCAGAAAAATTATTAGAAGATTATAAAACTGAATCTTCGTTCTTTTTCGCTTCACCAACTCGAACGATATTGACAGAAGGAGAGTTTACTACAGTAAAACATCATGAAATTGAAAGTTTTCCAGAACTTGTACAAGCGGTATTAAGTAATGCAAAACAAGCCGGAAATCCGAATCCTATCGTTGTTGGTGCTTTGCCTTTTGATCGTAGAAAAGAAGTTCAACTTATCGTACCAGAACATAGTAGAATTACTGAGCGTTTACAGTTAGAGACAACAAATGAGATAAAACGAAATGAGAAACTGACATTTGAAATGACACCGGTTCCAGCTCCTGAAGTTTATATGGATGGTGTGAAGCAAGGAATAGCAAAAATTCAGGACGGAGATTTAAGGAAAATCGTTCTATCCAGATCATTGGATGTTAAGTCTTCCGAGAAAATTGATCAACAAAAACTACTCCGTGAATTAGCGGAACATAATAAGCACGGCTACACATTTGCTGTTAATTTGCCGAAAGATGAAAACGAGTACAGTAAGACGTTAATTGGAGCAAGTCCTGAATTACTTGTTTCACGTCATGGTATGCAAGTAATTTCTAATCCGTTGGCTGGCTCAAGACCACGAAGTGAGGATCCAGTAGAAGATAAAAGAAGGGCAGAAGAATTACTTTCTTCTCCAAAAGATTTACATGAACATGCGGTAGTAGTTGAATCGGTTGCCGCTGCGCTTCGCCCTTACTGTCATATATTACATGTTCCAGAAAAACCCTCAGTTATTCATAGTGAAGCAATGTGGCATTTGTCTACGGAAGTGAAAGGTGAACTAAAGGACCCAAATACGTCTTCTTTAGAATTAGCAATTGCCCTTCATCCAACGCCAGCAGTTTGCGGAACTCCAATGGAAGAAGCGAGAGAGGCTATTCAAAAAATTGAGCCATTTGACCGTGAATTCTTTACAGGAATGTTAGGGTGGAGCGATTTAAATGGAGATGGCGAATGGATTGTTACAATTCGTTGTGCTGAAGTGCAAGAGAATACACTTCGCTTATATGCAGGTGCTGGAGTTGTTGCTGAATCAAAGCCAGAAGATGAGTTAGCAGAAACATCAGCTAAGTTCCAAACAATGTTGAAGGCTTTAGGGTTAAGAGATAATTCGCTGAATGAAAAATAGGGGGAAGAAAGAATGTTAATAGGTTATACGGAATGGCCAAAAGAATTTGCCAATCGCTATCGAGAAGAAGGGTGTTGGCTTGGAGAAACATTTGGTTCGATGTTAAAAGAGCGCGCTGAAAAATATGGGGATCAAATTGCGGTTGTAAGTAGTAATACGCATATAACGTATAGTGAACTTGATAAAAAGGTAGATCGCTTAGCTTCAGGTTTACTGAATTTAGGAATAAAGAAAGAAGACCGAGTTGTAATCCAGTTACCTAATATTATAGAGTTTTTCGAAATATGCTTTGCGCTATTTCGCATTGGAGCACTCCCTGTTTTTGCACTACCTTCTCATCGCAGTAGTGAAATTAGTTATTTTTGCGAGTTTGGTGAAGCGAGTGCTTACGTTATTTCAGATAAGGCTCTCGGCTTTGATTATCGAAAACTAGCAAGAGAAGTGAAAGAGAAAGTTCCCGCTTTACAACATGTAATCGTAGTGGGGGAAGAAGAAGAATTCGTGAACATAACTGATCTTTATATGGATCCGATTCCGTTACCAGAAGTTCAGCCAAGTGATGTTGCGTTTCTCCAATTATCAGGAGGGACGACAGGACTTTCTAAATTAATTCCTAGAACACATGATGACTATATTTATAGTTTACGTGTTAGCGCTGACATTTGTAATTTAAATGCAGAAAGTGTCTATATGGCAGTTCTTCCAGTAGCACACAATTACCCGATGAGTTCTCCAGGGACATTTGGAACTTTCTATGCGGGTGGAAAAGTAGTATTGGCAACTGGAGGTAGTCCAGATGAGGCATTTGCTCTTATAGAAAAAGAAAAAGTTACGATTACAGCGCTCGTTCCACCATTAGCAATGATTTGGCTTGATGCGGTATCTTCCCGTAATAACGATTTATCAAGCCTGCAAGTTATTCAAGTAGGCGGTGCGAAATTTAGTGCCGAAGTTGCGAAGCGTATACGCCCTACATTCGGATGTACGTTACAGCAAGTGTTCGGTATGGCGGAAGGGTTAGTAAATTACACAAGACTAGATGATCCAGAAGAAATCATTATTCATACACAAGGTAGACCGATGTCTACATTTGATGAAGTTCGAGTTGTTGATGAACATGATAATGATGTTAAGCCTGGTGAAGTAGGTAGTTTATTAACAAGAGGGCCATATACAATTCGTGGCTATTATAAAGCGGAAGAGCATAATGCACGATCATTTACAGAAGATGGTTTTTATCGCACAGGTGATCTTGTAAAAGTAAATGAACAAGGTTACATCATTGTAGAAGGAAGAGATAAAGATCAAATTAACCGTGGTGGTGAGAAGGTTGCTGCGGAAGAAGTTGAAAATCATCTATTAGCACATGATGCAGTACATGATGTAGCAATTGTATCTATGCCTGACGATTATTTAGGAGAACGCACTTGCGCTTTTGTTATCGCTCGTGGACAAGTCCTAACTGCAAACGAATTAAAAATGTTCTTAAGAGAACGTGGTATAGCAGCTTATAAGATTCCAGATCGAATTGAATTTATTGAATCATTCCCACAAACAGGTGTTGGAAAAGTAAGCAAAAAAGAATTACGTAAAGTCATTGCTGAAAAACTTATTACAGTAAAACAATAATAAAAATCGGAAGGAAGTGATTAGATGGCTATCCCATCTATTTCAGTATATAAAATGCCAATTGAATCAGAACTACCAAAAAATAAAGTGAATTGGACGCCAGATCCGAAACGTGCGGTTCTTCTAATCCATGACATGCAAGAATATTTTCTTGATGCATATAGCGATAAAGAATCGCCAAAAGTAGAACTAATTTCAAATATTAAGGTGATAAGAGAAAGATGCAAGGAACTTGGTATACCAGTTGTTTATACAGCACAACCTGGTGGACAAACGTTAGAACAACGAGGGTTATTACAAGACTTTTGGGGTGACGGTATTCCTGCTGGACCAGATAAAAAGAAAATTGTCGATGAGCTTACTCCAGATGAGGATGATATATTCCTAACCAAATGGAGATATAGTGCATTTAAAAAGACGAATCTATTAGAAATTTTAAATGAGCAGGGAAGAGATCAACTTATTATTTGCGGTATTTATGCGCATATTGGCTGCCTTTTAACAGCTTGTGAAGCATTTATGGATGGTATAGAGCCATTTTTTGTAGCAGATGCAGTTGCTGATTTTTCACTAGAGCATCATAAACAAGCATTGGAGTATGCATCTAATAGATGTGCAGTAACGACGTCAACAAACTTACTATTAAAAGATTTACAAAGTGTAAAAAGCGATGACAGTGAAGGAATCACTTTACAGGAAGTACATGAACTAGTTGCACAACTACTCCGTGAGCCAGTAGAGAGTATTGAAGTTGATGAAGACTTATTAAATAGAGGACTTGATTCGGTCAGAATTATGAGTTTAGTAGAGAAGTGGCGCCGCGAAGGGAAAGAAATCACTTTTGCAGATTTAGCAGAACGTCCAACTGTTGATGATTGGTACCGTTTACTATCTTCACAAGCAGCACAAGTGCTGTAACAAATAGACTACATAATAAAGGGGTAGTAAAGAATGCCTAATAGTCAAAAGATTCGTCATTCGTTATCATCTGCGCAGTCTGGTATGTGGTTTGCGCAACAATTAGATCCGCTTAATCCGATTTATAATACTGGGGAATATATAGAAATAAACGGAAATATTAATCATGAAATTTTCGAGTTAGCTGTACGTAAAGTGGTAAAAGAAGCAGAAGCACTTCATGTTCATTTCGAAGAGGATGAAATTGGCCCATGGCAAGTTATTGAGGAATCGTCAACGTTTCATATGCATTTTATTGACGTTCGTAAAGAAGAAAATCCTGAAGAAGCTGCTAAAGTATGGATGAAAAATGATTTATCTGTACCGATAGATTTAAAAGAAGATAAATTATTTACTGAAGCACTTATTCAAGTTGAAAATAATCGTTTCTTTTGGTATCAGCGCATCCATCACATTGTGATGGATGGCTATGGATTTTCACTTCTTAGCCAAAAGGTAGCGAATGAGTATACATCACTTATAGAAGAAACAAATAAGAATGAAAAGCCATTTGGTTCTCTTGCAAAAATTGTACAAGAAGATAATGAGTATCGTGAATCTAAACAATTTCAGGAAGATCGTACTTTTTGGCTAGAAAAGTTTGCAGATGAACCGGAAGTTATAAGTTTAGCAGAACGAGCGCCGAGAACATCAAATGGATTTTTACGAGAAACTGCTTATTTATCAAATGCTAGTACGAAAACTTTACTAGAAGATATTAATATTTCGTTAACGAGTTGGCCCGAATTTGTTGTAGCTGTAACAAGTATTTATATGCATAAAGTAACAGGTGCAAATGATATTGTTTTAGGTTTACCGATGATGGGGCGTCTTGGTTCTGTATCTATTCATACACCAAGCATGGTAATGAATTTAGTTCCACTTCGTCTCACTGTAACTCCAAATATAACTCTTGCGGAATTAATACAGCAAGTTTCTAAAGAAATTCGAGACGTACGTCGTCATCATAAATACCGTCATGAGGAATTAAGAAGAGACTTAAAGCTACTAGGTGAAAATCAAAGGTTGTTTGGGCCGTTAGTGAATGTTATGCCTTTTGATTATGGGCTTAATTTTGCTGGAAATCGTGGCATTACACATAATTTATCAGCAGGACCTGTCGATGATTTATCGATAAATGTATATAAGCGCTTCGATGAAAATGAGCTAATGATTCATTTTGATGCGAATCCGGAAGTATATAGCGATACGGAACTAGCATTGCATAAAGAAAGATTTATGAATCTATTAGAATTATTGATAAATAATGATCGCAAAGACGAGCCGATTGGAAAAATAAACATTACTCTTCCTGAAGAAAATCATAAAGTTTTATTGGAATGGAATGAAACTAAGAGAGCTGAAGAGCTAATTAATCTACCTATATTATTTGAAAAACAAGTACAAAAAAATCCAAATAATATAGCAATTACTTGTAACGGGATAAAACTTACGTATAAAGAGCTAAATGAACGAGCAAATGAACTTGCAAACTATTTAGTAGAAGAAGGAATACAAGTAAATCAATTTGTAGCCTTAGTATTTCCAAGATCAATAGAAATGGTAGTTAGTATGTTAGCAGTTCTAAAGGCAGGTGCAGCATATTTACCAATAGATCCAGAATACCCAGCCGAGCGAATTAATTATATAGTAAATGATGCAAATCCGGTTTGTATCATAACACATGCATCTGTTTCATCTACTTTAGTTATAGAAAATGATATTAAAAAAATCATATTAGATAGCGAAGAAACTAAAATAGCGTTAAAAACATATTCTCATATGAATATATCATTTAAAAATAATGAATCACTTTTAAATCCAGCGTATACAATTTACACTTCAGGATCAACAGGAAATCCAAAAGGTGTAATTGTTTCTATGAAAGGTTTAAGTAACTTCTTATTGGCTATGCAACATACGTTTTCATTAAATGAAAACGATCATTTATTAGCGGTTACAACGTTTGCGTTTGATATTTCTGCTCTAGAAATATATTTACCTCTTATTAGTGGTGCAAGTATAACAATTGCTCAAAAAGAAGTAATCCAAGAGCCTTCTGCATTAACGACACTTTTACAAGAAGAAAGAGTGACAATTATGCAAGCTACACCGACGCTCTGGCAGGCGTTAGTAACTGAATATCCAGAGCGGCTACAAGAGCTAAACGTACTCGTTGGTGGTGAAGCTCTACCAGCACATTTAGCAAATAAATTAAAAGAATTAGGTTGCTCTATAAGTAACTTATATGGACCAACTGAAACGACAATTTGGTCTACTTACATGAACATTGATGAAAGTGAAAGTGGTATACCTCCTATTGGAAAGCCAATTTGGAATACAGAAGTATATGTATTGGATGCAGGGTTACAACCAGTTCCACCTGGAGTTATAGGTGAATTATATATTGCTGGGGAAGGGCTTGCGAACGGATATTTAGGAAAACCTGAGTTAACAGCTGAACGGTTTGTTGCAAATCCTTATGGGAAAGCTGGAGCACGTATGTATCGCACAGGTGATCTTGTGAAATGGCGTAACGATGGTGTGTTAGAGTACATTAGTCGCGCAGATCATCAAATTAAAATTCGCGGTTTCCGAATTGAATTAGCTGAAATTGAAACGGTATTACAACGACATGAAAATATTCAACAAGCGGTAGTAATGGTACGAGAAGATCGCCCAAATGATAAACGAATCATTGCGTATATCGTTGCCGAAGAGAAGGAACCAATTAATCTTTCAGAAATTCGTTCTTATGTTTCAGAAAGTTTAGCGAATTATATGGTACCATCGGCATTTGTTGTGCTAGAAGAATTACCATTAACGCCAAATGGTAAGGTTGATAGAAAGAAATTACCTGCTCCTGATTTTAATGGAATGAACAATGAGAGAGTTGCTAGAAATCCGAAAGAAGAAATATTATGTGATTTATTTGCTGAGGTACTTGGTGTTTCACGAATTAGTATAGATGATAATTTCTTTGAAATGGGTGGCCATTCGCTTCTTGCATCTCGTTTAATGGCAAGAATTCGTGAAACGTTAAGTGTAGAATTAGGAATCGGAAAGCTATTTGAATTACCAACTGTTGCTGAATTAGCGAAACAATTGGATCATGCAAAAAGCGCAAGACCAGCTATTAAGAAAGTAAGTAGGCCAAATGAAGTTCCACTTTCATTTGCACAGCGCAGGTTATGGTTCTTAAATTGTTTAGAAGGTCCAAGCCCTACTTATAATATTCCGTTAGTCATTCGTATGTCTGGAAAATTGAATGAGGAAGCACTGCAAGGTGCCTTTTATGATGTAGTGAAGAAACATGAAACACTTAGAACAATTTTCCCTAATGTATTAGGTAGTTCATATCAGGAAATTTTAAATATGGAAGACTTAAATCTAGAAATGATTATAACAAAAACATGTAAAGATGAATTAGAAAGTGTACTTTCAGAGGCGGTAAAATATAGCTTTAACCTTGATGTTGAGCCAGCAGTTCGTTTACAACTTTTTAAAGCGAGTGAAAATGAGCATGTATTACTAATTCTTTTACATCATATTGTAGGAGATGGCTGGTCATTACAACCGTTAACGAGAGACTTTACAGCGGCTTATAAAGCACGATGTCAAGGTGATAGTGTTCAACTAGAAACCCTTCCAGTTCAATACGCAGATTATTCACTATGGCAACAACAGCTATTAGGTGATGAAACAAAACCAGACAGTATTATTTCAACACAATTAGATTTTTGGAAAGAAGAGTTAAAAGGTTTACCAGATCAAATGGAGTTACCTACAGATTACCAGCGCCCAATTGAAACTAGTTATCGCGGGGAAACAATTCATTTTCATTTAGATGAAGGTATGCATAGTAGGTTAGTGGAGCTCGCTCGTAAAAATGGAGTTAGTTTGTTTATGGTGTTGCAAGCAGGACTAAGTGCCTTATTTACAAGATTAGGTGCTGGAACTGATATACCATTAGGTAGTCCGATTGCTGGAAGAAATGACGATGTACTCACGGATATAGTTGGTTTATTTGTAAATACATTAGTGTTACGCACAAATACATCAGGAGATCCAAGTTTTAAAGAATTATTAAATAGAGTGAAACAGGTAAACCTTGCAGCTTATGAAAATCAAGATGTTCCATTTGAACGACTTGTTGAAGTGTTAAACCCAGTACGAACTCGAAATAGCCATCCGCTGTTTCAAGTTATGTTAGCTTTCCAAAATACGCCAGAAGCAACGTTTAATGTACCGGATTTAGAAGCAAGCCTTGAAATTCAAAGTGTTGGTTCTGCAAAATTTGATTTAACATTTGAAATTAGCGAGAGTAACGGAGTTGATGGTACTCCAAACGGCTTACACGGATTGTTAGAGTTTAGTACCGATTTATATAAACGTGAAACGGTTCAAAAACTAATAGAACGATTCATTCTATTATTAGATGATGCAGAGAAACATCCGGATCAATCAATTGGTAGATTAGAAATATTAACTTTAGCAGAGCGAAATACAGTTTTAGAAAAGTGGAATGGTGGTTTTCAAATTGTACCTGAAATGACATTGCCACAATTATTTGAAAAGCAGGCTCATGTAAATCAAAATTCTATTGCTGTCGTCTTTGAAGATGAAAAGCTAACTTATGAAGAGTTAAATAGAAAAGCAAATAAAATAGCTCGTTTGTTAATAGCGAAAGGAATCGGTCCTGATCAACTTGTTGCTTTAGCGATGCCGAGATCTTTAAATATGGTTGTAAGCTTACTTGCTGTTCTTAAAGCTGGTGCGGGATACCTTCCGTTAGATCCGGATTATCCGTCAGATCGTATCTCATTTATGCTACACGATGCGAAACCATCATGTGTTTTAACAAATTCAGATGTGGAAATTGAATGTGATGAAGCACTAAAGATTTTAGTTGATGATGTGAACGTAATAGAAGAAATTGAGAAATATAGTGAAGACAATATAGATGAAATGGAGCGCATGAAGCCGTTATCTCCTTCACATATTGCTTACGTTATTTATACGTCAGGCTCAACAGGTAGACCGAAAGGGGTTATGATACCTCATCAAAATGTAGTAAGACTTTTAGGAGCAACTGATCATTGGTTCCAATTTGACGCAGACGATGTGTGGACGATGTTCCATTCATACGCTTTTGATTTCTCGGTTTGGGAAATTTGGGGACCTTTATTATATGGAGGGCGTTTAGTTGTAGTACCACATACTGTAAGTCGCTCGCCGAAAGAATTTTTACAACTGCTTGTTAAGGAAAAGGTGACTGTTTTAAACCAAACTCCATCAGCGTTCTATCAATTGATGCAAGCCGATCGTGAAAATGAAGAGATTGGTCAAAAATTATCTTTACGATATGTTGTTTTTGGAGGAGAAGCACTTGAACTAAGTCGATTAGAAGATTGGTATAGTCGTCATCCTCATAACTCACCGAAGCTTATTAATATGTACGGTATAACGGAGACGACGGTACATGTTAGTTATATTGAATTAGATGAGAGCATCGTCTCTTTACGAGCAAATAGTTTAATCGGGTGCAGTATACCGGATCTTAAAGTATACGTATTAGATAACTATTTACAACCGATGCCACCTGGAGTAGTTGGAGAAATGTATGTTGCAGGTGCAGGACTGGCTCGTGGATATTTAGGAAGAGCAGGATTAACTGCTGAACGTTTTATCGCAGATCCATTTGGGAAGCCAGGTACAAGAATGTATCGTACAGGGGACCTAGCGCGCTGGCGTCAAGATGGGACGTTAGATTATATAGGACGTGCAGATCATCAAATTAAAATTCGTGGATTCCGAATTGAATTAGGGGAAATAGAAGCGGTAATAATGAAATATCCTAAAGTTGAACAAGTAGCTGTTATTGTACGGGAAGATCAACCAGGGGATAAACGATTAGTTTCTTATATCGTCGCATCAAATAATGAAACGATTGATACGAATGAAATGCGTCAGCATGCAGGAGGTAGTTTACCAGATTACATGGTTCCGTACGCTTTTGTAGTAGTAAATGAGTTACCTTTAACTCCAAACGGTAAATTAGATAGAAAGGCATTGCCAGCTCCAGAATTTATTGCATCATCTCCTAGCCGCGGACCGAGAACACCGCAAGAAGAAATGTTATGCGACTTGTTTACAGAAGTTTTAAGTGTGTCTCAAATTGGAATTGATGACGGATTCTTTGATCTTGGTGGTCATTCACTTCTTGCAGTGCATCTGATGAGCCGTATTAAAGAGGCACTTGGGGTTGAACTGAATATCGGAACTTTATTTGCAGCACCTACTGTTGCAGGTCTTGCTGAAAGACTTGAAATGGGGAATGGTCAAAGTGCACTGGATGTGTTGCTTCCATTACGAGCAAGCGGAGATCAATTACCACTATTTTGTGTACATCCAGCAGGTGGATTAAGTTGGTGCTATGCAGGACTTATGAAATCTTTAGGAACAGATTATCCAATCTATGGTGTACAAGCACGTGGTATCGCTGAAAATGAAGAACTTCCAAAAAGCTTAGAGGAGATGGCGGCGGATTATTTAAAACACGTTCGTGAAATACAGCCTCACGGACCATATCGTTTACTCGGATGGTCGCTTGGAGGAAATGTTGTTCATGCTATGGCGGCGCAACTTCAAAATGAAGGGGAAGAAGTAGAATTACTCGTTATGCTGGATTCGTATCCTGGTCACTTCTTACCGAATACGGAAGCACCTACTGAAGAAGAAGCGTTAATCGCATTACTTGCTTTAGGTGGATATGATCCAGATAACATGGATGGTAAACCACTTACTATGGAAAGTGCGGTTGCAATACTTCGCAAAGATGGAAGTGCATTAGCAAGTCTTGAGGAAGAGACTATTTTAAACTTGAAAGAGACATACGTGAATTCAGTAGGGTTGTTAGGGAAATACGTGCCAAAAGTTTATAACGGGGATATTTTATTCTTTAGATCTACTGTTATACCAGACTGGTTTGACCCTATTTCTCCAAATACGTGGCTAAATTATTTAGACGGGGAAATCGTGCAGCATGACATTGATTGTAGACATAAAGATTTATGTCAGCCAGGTCCACTTACAGAAATTGGACAAGTGCTAGCGAAATATTTGCAGAATAAGAAAGGGGTAAGTAAAGTATGACGAATCCATTTGAAAATGATAATTACACATATAAAGTATTAATGAATGAGGAGGGCCAGTATTCTCTCTGGCCTGCCTTTCTCGATGTACCAATTGGATGGAATGTCGTACATGAAGAAGCTAGCAGACAAGTTTGCTTAGACTACGTTGAAGTTAACTGGAATGATTTAGAGCCAAAAAAAAATCAAATTAGCGAAAAAATATTAGTAGGAAAACAATAATGAAAGTAAAAATAAATCCAAAAGTAGTTGTAAGCATCGTTTATATAACAGCGATGTTTATGGCTGCGATGGATGCAACGATTGTGAATGTAGCACTGCAAACGATAAGTAAAGAACTACAAGTACCCCCATCTGCAATGGGGACAGTAAATGTTGGGTATTTAGTTAGCTTAGCTGTTTTTCTTCCGATTTCTGGTTGGTTAGGCGATCGTTTTGGTACGAAAAAAGTATTTTTAACTGCCCTTTTCGTTTTTACAATTGCATCTGCATTATGTGGAATTGCGAATGATATTACTTCATTAAACATTTTTCGTATCATTCAAGGTGCTGGTGGCGGGCTTTTAACACCAGTCGGGATGGCGATGTTATTCCGAACATTTTCACCAGAGGAAAGACCAAAAATTTCTCGATTTATTGTACTTCCAATTGCTGTAGCACCAGCGATCGGACCAATTATTGGTGGTTTCTTTGTAGATCAAATGTCTTGGCGCTGGGCATTTTATATTAATCTGCCGTTTGGTATCATTGCGTTGCTATTTGGACTTCTATTTTTAGCAGAGCATATTGAAAAATCAGCTGGTCGTTTTGATTCTCTCGGTTTTGTTCTTTCAGCACCAGGTTTTGCGATGCTCATCTATGCACTCAGTCAAGGCCCGTCAAAAGGTTGGGTTTCTCCAGAAATAATTAGTATTGGGATAGCTGGGATTGTATTACTTACATTGTTTATTATTGTAGAACTTAAAGTAAAGCAACCGATGTTAGATTTACGCTTATTAAAAGAACCGGTCTTTAGAAAAATGAGTCTTATTTCGTTGTTTTCATCAGCTGGTTTACTAGGAATGTTATTTATTTTTCCGCTTATGTATCAAAATGTAATAGGAGTTTCCGCGCTGGAATCGGGTCTTACTACATTCCCAGAGGCGATTGGATTAATGATTTCTTCGCAGATTGTACCATGGTCATATAAGAAATTAGGAGCTCGAAAGGTAATCTCTATTGGATTAGTAAGTACGGCGGTTATCTTTATTTTATTAAGTTTTGTAAATCATGATACGAATCCATGGCAAATTCGGGCACTATTGTTTGGCATTGGTATTTTCTTAGGTCAATCTGTCGGTGCGGTTCAATTTTCTGCTTTTAACAATATTGCACCACCTTCTATGGGGAGAGCAACTACTATATTCAATGTGCAAAACCGATTAGGATCTGCAATAGGAGTTGCTGTTTTAGCTAGTATACTATCTGGTTTTGGAAGTAATAGCGTACAGAATAATGCACAGTCAGATTTCTTACCATATCAAGCAGCATTAATTGGATCAGCAATATTTTTACTCATAGCATTACTATTTTCTTTACGTATTTCTGATAAAGAGGTAATGTCAAAGAAGAATAAAAGGCCGTTATCTGTATTACAAAAAGAGAAAGAAGTTGTAAATGAATGAGTTGCAGCATGCTAATACTCTTTTAAAATAAAGTGATATTGGCATTTAAAAGGAGAGAGTTTACATGATAGAGAGTAAAGTTGTAGATTCTGTACCAACTCTTAATGAGAATAGTTGTCAAATATGGTGGGCAAGAATTTCAGATTTACAATCATGGCATTACAATTTACTAAATGATGTAGAGCGAGAGAAAGCAAATTCATATCATCATTCGGCAGACCGTGCGCGTTTTATAATAGGTTGCGTAATTAGTAGATTAGTACTTGGAAAGGTACTTTCTATGTCGCCAGTTCAAGTACCGATTGATCGAATGTGCCTAGTATGTAAGTTACAACACGGTAGACCTCAATTACCAGAAGGTATGCCGCAAATATCCGTTTCCCATTCGGGTGAGTGGGTTGTCGTGGCATTTACAGAATCTGCACCTGTTGGTGTTGATGTTGAACAAATGAATCCAAATATAGATGTTATGAAAATGGCAGAGGGCGTATTAACAGACATTGAAATAGCACAAGTTATGAAATTACCTGATGAGCAGCGACTAGAAGGATTTTTAACATATTGGACTCGAAAAGAAGCAGTGCTGAAAGCGACAGGTGAAGGACTATTGATCCCACCAGTAGAAATTACAGTATCAGCTCCAAATGACCCTCCAAAATTGTTGATTTTTAAAGATAGACAAGAGTTAGCAGAAAATACAATGATGGAAGATGTAAGGCCAAGTGTGGGTTATATGGCTGCAATTGCAATATTTAGTAAAGAAGTAACTGAAATTACGCAGTTAGACGCGGGATTGCTATTAAATCATCGTTAATTTTTAATAAAAATTCTTATAGAAGAGGTGTTCCTCATGTTAGTAGCGGAAAATAGAAAAACTGAATTAACTTATAATGTACAGGCAATTAAAGATATGTTGTTTTCTAAAAATACGTCATCTATTCTAGCTTTAGAAAAACTTGTAAAAGATACAGTTCAGTTTGATGTACTTGAACAGGAAGCGCTTGATAGACAATACATTCCGAAAGAAGCAAAGAATTTCTTTGATAATAATGGAACATTTCTTTACCGCGTATCCAATGTTAGTTATAAAGGTAAGGTATTATCTGAAAATCTAATTTTTGCGGACACTTCGTTTTTACCGGATACAATAAAGAGTGAATTAGAGAGTGGAAATATTCCTGTTGAAAACCTTATAGAAAAGATGGAAGTAAGAAGAAACGTATTATATGAAGGATATCAGCCATCTGGAAATATTATCGAATTGTTTGATGGATGTTCTGTTATGGCGAATGTTTATCCAACTAGAAAATATCAAATTGTAAGTAACTGCAAATGTGTATTTTATATTTGTGAAGTGTATCATGCAGAGAATATAAAGGAACTGCTTAAATAAACAATAAACAAGAAACCAGCCTATAAAATGGCTGGTTTCTTGTTTATTTTACAGCTTCTTTTAATTCTTTTCCTGCTTTAAATGCTGGAACTTTACCAGCAGCAATCTGAATTTCTTCTCCAGTTTGCGGATTACGCCCTGTACGAGCAGATCTTTCACGCACTTCAAAAGTTCCAAAGCCGATTAGTTGCACTTTATCGCCAGATTGTAATGCATTAGCAATTGTGTCAAATACGGATTGTACAGCTGCAGAAGCATCCTTTTGAGAAATATCAGCTGATTGTGCTACATTTTTAACTAATTCTGTTTTGTTCATGTTTTCACCTCATAAAAAATTTTTTAGAATGAATGTTTTAGTATAATGGTTAGTAAAGATAAAGCTAACTTTGTGATTAGAAAGAATGCTGTATATTTATGTTAATTTCGTTGAAAGAAACTGAATCCCTGCTAATAATTAGGGATTAATTAAGAATTGATGCATACAACAAGCTGTAATATGAGGATGAGGGGGAATATACGGATGATTTTTCGTGAAAAGAATGAGAAAGAAAGTATATTAATTCGTCAACATGATCATGGTTTTTTAGCTGGTGAAATTGCAAGACATATAATAGAAGATTTTTTTGAAGATAAAATATACTTAAAAGAGACAATTGATGCTATATATGAGCATGATAGAGGATGGATAGAGCTTGATAAAGTACCAATTTTGAATGATACTAAAAATATTCCATATACATTTATGGATTGTCCAAGTTCATTACGCTTTGTTTTTTATACGATTGGTTTGAATGCAATTGAAGAGTCAAATCCATACGGGGCGCTACTTTGTAGTAAGCACTTTTTATCATTTTCATTAAATGAGGAAGATGAAGAGATGATGTCTTTTTATAAACATGAATTGGAACGACAAAAAAGAATTTTGAAAACGTTAACAAAAGAACAATATGCGATGTTTGATAAACATTATAGATTATTGAAGTTTTGTGATGAACTTTCTTTATATGTATGTATGAATAAACCTGGTGTAAAAAAGAAAGATGAAATTGATTTATTTAAAGAGGGTTTTGAAGGAACAGAAATGTTTAATAGTAAGGGTGAGAAGCCTATTCAAGCTGAATGGGTGGATGAAGAAACAATTCAAATAACATCGTTTCCATTTAAAACGGAATTTTATACATATGTAAAATATAAAACTATAAATAAACATGAAGTTAAAGAAAAAGGGATTGTAAAAGCTGATAGAGAATCGGAAATGAAGAAGAAAAACATTCGTTTCATACAATAAGGAGGCGATTTAGATTGAAAGATTACATGTTAAAACAGTTTAATTACCATGCTTGGGCTAATACACGATTATTCAACCGACTAAAAGAGTTACCAAACTATGAGACAATTTTTAATGAACAGATACAGAGTGTATTCCCATCAATTAAGGATACTTTTGTACATATTTATATTACAGATCAAGTGTGGTTACACACATTGCATGGTAAAAGTATGAGTGAAGTAATACAAGACCGAGAAAAATTACGAAAACAAATCGAAACTAAATCGTTACATGAATTAGAAAAAATGTTTGAAAATATGGTAAATCAATATAAAGAATTTTTAAGTACAATACAAGACGTAAATACTGTATTTGTTATTGAGAACCCATATGCAGGTGCATTAGACACTTCCATTTTAGAGCTAGTGCAACACGTCGTAAATCATGGTACATATCATAGAGGGAATATAACAGCAATGATCCGTCAACTTGGTTATTCATCTACAATGATGGATTTTGTACTTTATTTACATATGGTTCAGGAGGGAAAGGAATTGAAATAGAGAAAAAAGGAATGGCTTATTATAAATGAGCCATTCCTTTTTTAGTGATTAACTTGCCTGTTTTTTATTGCTTTCTTTCAATTTCTCTGCTTGTAAAAAGCGATTCGTTTCAGCGACAACAATACCACTTAATCCGATTAGACCAATTAAGTTTGGAATCGCCATAAGTCCATTTGCAATATCGGCAAATGTCCATACGACACCTAGCTTTAAATTAGCACCTATTGCAATCATAACGATAAAGATTGCTTTATAATATCGTACAGCACCTTGTCCGAATAAATAAGCTACACACTTCTCTCCGTAATACGACCAACCTAAAATAGTAGAGTAGGCGAATAATATAATGGCGATACCGAGAATCATACTACCAGCAGTACCGAATACGGATTGGAATGCTAATGTTGTAGCTTCAACACCAGTTTTACCTGATTTCCATGCGCCTGTAGTAATTAATACTAGCCCCGTAATTGTACATACAATAAATGTATCTAGAAAAGTACCAGTCATAGAAACTAAAGCTTGTTTTGCAGGTGAATCTGTTTTGGCAGCAGCCGCAGCAATAGGAGCACTTCCTAAACCAGCCTCGTTAGCAAATACACCACGTGCCATTCCGATTTGAATTGCAGATGCAACTGTTGCTCCGATAAAACCACCAGCAGCTGCAGTACCTTGAAATGCACCAGAAAAAATAAGTGAAAATGCTTCTGGAATTTGATCAAAGTGATAGAAAATAATAATAAGGCCAGCGATTATATAAAAGAATGCTTTAATAGGAACGATATATCCAGTAACTTTACCAATCTTTTTTACACCGCCCAAAATAACGATAGCGATTAAGAATGACATGAGTATACCAGTTAATGCGGGAGGGAAAGAAAAATTGATTCGCATTGCTTCTGCAACTGAATTAGATTGAACCATATTACCGATACCGAAAGAAGCAGCTGTGCCGAATATAGCGAATAAAACAGCCAGCCATTTTTTTCCTAAACCACGTTCTAAATAATACATTGGTCCACCGGAGTATTCACCATTTTCATTACTAACACGGTATTTCACCGCAAGGATTGCTTCGGCATACTTTGTTGCCATTCCAAATAAAGCAGTAATCCACATCCAAAAGATTGCGCCGGGTCCACCGATTGTCACAGCAGTTGCGACACCTGCTATATTTCCCATACCAATCGTTGCAGCCATAGCTGTCATCAGTGCTTGGAAGTGACTAATATCTCCAGAAGATGATGTATCCTCTGATTTTTTAAAAGCTAGCTTGTGAGCGTATATTAGTTTACTAAACTGTAAACCTTTTAAGCGCACTGTGAGAATGATACCAGTTCCAACGAGTAGCAACAAAGTTGGTAACCCCCACACATACTGATTAATTTGTTCTAATACTGTACTTACTGTCTCCATCTGTATTCTCCTTTTTTAGAAAAAATAAAAACCACTTCAAGGAAATGAAATGGTCTCTGGAGAAACAAGGGATAGAAAAATAAACCGATACAAATCGGCATTTTCTTTCGCTTGTCTCTGTCCTTTTACCTGAGAGATTATCCGCTAGATTAGCGGATTTGCTCCTTCGGTGCTCGTTTTCCTCCGCGCTATATGAAGCGAGAGGGAGTCTCTCCAGAGATTCGTCCCCATGCAGTTCTACTTGTAAACAAGACCTGAGAGTTTCAAAGTTGGTTCAGCAACTTTTTGCCCCGTCGGTAGATCAATAGATCTTCTCCTGAATGGTTCATCCGAATTATAAAATTAAAAACGTAAACGCATTGATTGTGTATAGAATCAATAAACACATTATAGATATACAATTAGTGAAATGCAATCATTTTTTTATTTTGAAATAGTAAATGAGTTAATAGTGAGATGTAATCCGTATAGGATTACATTCCCTTTAAATTCCGAATTATTTGAAATAAAATCAATTTGGTGGTTTGATAGATTTAGAGTAACTAAAAATGGTTATTTGTGTATGGAGTATAAAAGCAGATATAATTTGTTTACATAATTTTATTATGTAAACAAATTATTACAAGAGGAAAATGGGTCTTATCATAAGGGGGATTAGAAATGCTATTAAAAACAATATTTTGCAAGGTGGAAGAAGAGAAAAGGGAATTGTTTTCTGATGCGCAAGAAAAATGGCGTGATTTACAGTATTTAGACGGATTCTATGGACAATTTGGTGGGTGGAATGAAGATGAAGCGTGTGTGTATACTTTATGGAAAGATAGAAATGCATATCAATCATTCATGAATGACGCCCATGATACAATTTTTTTTAATAGTAATCAAGAGGGCACATATACTTCCTGCAATATTGAAATGTTTCAAACGTTGTATGATATAACAGAAATTCCTTTGAAAGACGTAATTGCACAAGGTTCATTTGTAAGAGTTGCAATTTGCGATGTGGGGGAAGGAAAAGAAAAATACTTTTTACATGCGCAAGAAACAATTTGGAATAAAGGAATGGAAAATGCAAAAGGGATATTAGGTGGAGTTGTAGGGAAATCTTTAAAGACTGAAAATCGTTACATAGTATTAACGTATTGGCAAGATGAAATAGCACATGAACGTTATATGAAAGAAATTTTTCCTGCGTTATACCAGTTAGCAAATGTAAAAGAGTATGTTGAAAATATAAATGGGAAGAGAGTTATACGGAAGGAAGAATGGTCTGTTGCAGCTTCGAAATAAAGTTAGAACTTATTAAAATAGCTGGTTTAGATAAAGTTGATACAGAACGTTTGTTCTTTTGTAATTACTTTATACGAGAACAAGAGGGGGTATTTAAATGAGTAAAGTTTTAAGATTTGAATTGCAAGTTCCAAACCCTGAAGAAGCTATTCAATTTTATACAAATAGTTTTGGATGGAAGTTTGAAAAAATGCCTGGGCCACATGAATATTGGTTCATAATTACAGGTGAGAGTGATAGACCTGGTATCGATGGTGGATTAATGAAATCACCTGATGGTGCTACTAGGACAACTAATTCGATTGAAGTACCTTCAGTTGATGAGTACATAAATAAAGTTATTGAAAATGGTGGACAAGTAGTTGTACCTAAAACTGCTATTCCTAATATGGGTTACTTTGCTTATTGTATAGATAATCAAGGGCTTCTTTTTGGAGTACGTGAAGAAAATAGTGAAGCGTAAAAAATTAGGGGAGTTCGAGATTATTTTGTTTGTTGAACGATGTTTTCTATCAAAGATTATAATTAGTGAACACTTTTGTATAAAAACTAGTATTATTTTAGCTGAAGAAGGATCCATTTTGATTATTTTCAAAAGGGTTCTTTTTTATTTTTCACATATTGTGAGTTATTTAGGCATGATTAATCAAACTTATATCGGTATATTATCTATGAAAAAAGTAAATAAATGATGTTATATTCAAGGGTTAATCTATTGACTGCTAAACAGTTTGAGGTGAAAAGGAAAAGAGGACCAATTATTTTCGTGTAAACATGTAATTAAGTGAAGACGTCATATACCCTTTCATGTTAATATATTTAAGTTATAATAGGAGGCTTACCCTTTTGTATTGTACGGTAGAAGCAGTGTGAGCTTGAAATTTTTTATGAAAAGGATGTGCCTAACTTGCGTATAAATAAATTTATTAGTGAAGCTGGAAAAGCGTCTCGACGTGGAGCAGATAAGTTAATTAACGAGAGAAAAGTAATTATTAACGGTAAGGTTGCAAAAATTGGTGACCAAGTAAATCCAGGTGATGACGTGCGAGTAAATGGAGAGCAACTTCGTATTGCTCGAGATCATGTGTATATCGCTTTAAATAAACCAGTAGGTATTACATGCACAAGTGAAAAAGCAGTAAAAGGTAATATTATCGATTTAGTGAATCATCCTTTACGAATTAATCACATCGGGCGTCTCGATAAAGACTCAGACGGTTTAATTTTGTTAACGAATGATGGCGATATTGTTAATGAGATTTTACGTGCTGAAAACAAGCATGAGAAAGAATATATCGTTTCAGTAGATAAGCCGATTACACCGGAGTTTTTAGAGAAAATGGCAGCAGGTGTTAAAATTTTAGATACAAAAACGCTTCCTTGTGAAGTAACACAGTTATCAAAATATGAGTTCCAAATTATTTTAACACAAGGATTGAATCGTCAAATTCGCCGTATGTGTGAAGCTTTGGGTTATCAAGTATACACGTTAAAACGTACGAGAATTATGAATATTGAGCTGAATAATTTACCAGTCGGACAGTGGAGAGATTTATCGAAAAAAGAGAAAAAACGACTATTTTCAGACTTGAATTACGAACCACAAGATTGGTAAAAAGAGAAGGGGAAACCAAAAAATGTTTTTGGTTTCTTTTTTTATTGAATAAAAAATGTATTTTTAACACTTGTAAAAATGGATTGAATAGGATATATTAAATAACAATAAATGGATTTGTTACAAAAGCAAAGAAAAGGACACGAGTTATTTTAAACGGTTATACAGAGAGGGAAGAAAAGCTGAGAACTTCCTAACGCAGAAAAATAACTTACCACCTTAGAGCTGCACTAGGGAAATTCAGTATCTAGTGCCGTGTAAGCGACGTTATCGCAAAAGAAGCCATTATGTTTTTTGTGATGGGAATCTGGGTGGAACCACGAATATAAGCATATTTGTCCCTATTTTAGGGATGAATATGCTTTTTTGCATTCAATTTCATAATAAGCGAAGAAAAGGACACGAGTTATTTTACCCGGTTATACAGAGAAGGAAGGAAAGCTGAGAACTTCCTAACGCAGAAAAATAACTTACCACCTTAGAGCTGCACTGGGGAAATTCAGTATCTAGTGCCGTGTAAACGACGTTACCGTAAAAGAAGCCATTGTATGTTTACAATGGGAATCTGGGTGGAACCACGGGTAAAAGCACACTCGTCCCTATTTTTGGGATGAGTGTGCTTTTTATTATGAAATGGAGAGATGAAAAATGAAAGAACAAATGATTGAAATTAAATTTCCAGATGGTAGCGTTAAAGAATTTGTAAAAGGAATTACTTTAGAAGAAATTGCTGGATCCATTAGCAGTAGTTTAAAAAAGAAAGCAGTCGCAGGAAAAGTTAATGATCAGTCTTTTGATTTACGACGAAACATTGAAGAAAGTGCGAAAGTTGAAATCATTACTATGGATTCAGATGAAGGGGTAAAAATTGCCAGACATTCTGCTGCACATATATTAGCACAAGCTGTGAAAAGAATTTATGGTAATGTGAAGCTTGGAGTAGGACCAATCATTGAAAATGGATTTTATTATGATATGGATCTTCCGAGTAGTGTAAACGTAGAAGATTTACCGAAAATCGAAAAAGAAATGAAAAAGATTATAAATGAAAATGTAAAGATAGAACGAGTAGAGGTCTCTCGAGAAGAAGTAAAAAAATTGTTTCAAGAAATGAACGATCACTTGAAATTAGAACTTTTAGAAGCAATTCCTAATGATGAGAGTGTAACAATTTATAAACAAGGTGAATTTGTAGATTTATGTAGAGGACCACATTTGCCATCTACAGGTTATTTGAAAGCATTTCAATTAACTCACGTTTCAGGTGCATATTGGCGAGGGGATAGTAATAATCAAGTGCTTCAGCGTATATATGGTGTTGCATTTTCTTCTCAAAAAGAATTGGAAAAGCATTTGCATTTTGTTGAAGAGGCTGCAAAGAGAAATCATCGTAAGTTAGGTAGTGAGCTTGAATTGTTTATGTTTTCAGAAGAGGCTCCGGGAATGCCCTTTTACTTGCCGAAAGGACAGATTATTCGCAATGAATTAGAAGCATTTTTAAGAGAAATTCAAAATGAGTACAATTATCAAGAAGTGCGTACTCCATTTATGATGAATCAAGAATTATGGGAGAAGTCAGGACACTGGGGACATTACAAAGACAATATGTATTTCTCAGAAGTAGATCATAAAAGTTTTGCGTTAAAACCGATGAATTGCCCAGGCCATATGCTTATGTTTAAAAATAAATTACATTCTTATCGTGAATTACCGATTCGTATGTGTGAGTTCGGTCAAGTGCATCGACATGAATTTAGTGGCGCTTTAAACGGATTATTAAGGGTTCGTACTTTCTGCCAAGATGATGCTCATTTATTTGTAACACCAGAACAAATTGAAGATGAAATCAAATCAGTGTTGGCGCAAATTGACTATGTGTATAAAACTTTTGGTTTCGAGTATGAAGTAGAGCTTTCTACTCGTCCAGAAGATTCAATGGGTGATGATAAATTATGGGAGCAAGCAGAATTGGCATTAGAAAATGTATTACAGTCATTAAATTATAAATATAGATTAAATGAAGGTGACGGTGCATTCTACGGTCCGAAAATTGATTTCCATATTAAAGATGCTTTAAATAGAAGTCATCAGTGCGGAACAGTCCAACTTGATTTCCAAATGCCAGAAAAATTTGATTTAAATTATATAGATGAAAATAATGAAAAAAGAAGACCAGTTGTCATCCACCGAGCAGTTTTAGGATCTTTAGATCGCTTCTTAGCCATATTAATTGAGCACTTTGGAGGCGCGTTCCCAGCATGGGTAGCACCAGTTCAAGTGAAGGTAATTCCAGTTTCAAATGCAGTACATGTAGAATATGCAAATGAGGTTGCAGACAAACTAGCACAAGCTGGAATTCGTGTTGAACGAGATATACGAGATGAAAAATTAGGATATAAAATAAGGGAAGCACAAATGCAAAAAGTTCCTTATGTTCTTGTTATTGGGGATAAGGAAATGGAAAGCGAAGCTGTAAATATACGAAAATATGGTGAAGAGAAGTCAGAAGTTGTTGCGCTAGATGTATTTGTGGCAAGTATTGAAGAGGAAATAAAGGATAAAAAATAATAATTGATTAGAAAATACGCCATTATAATGAAGTGAACTCGAATAATGGCACATGAAAAAAGCACCTCCTGAATTCGCATACTAAGTATGTCAATTCAACGGAGGTGTTTTTCATTTGAAGGGAAGAGTACATTACCCGGATGAGGTAAAGTGGAAAGTGATTGATTTGATATTGAAAGGCCCACAACATTGTAGACATATCTAAAATGTTGGAGGCGATTTGTTTTCTAGTTAATCACTTATTAAAAGTAAAGCTGTTAACTTGTCTTACAAATTTTCTTTAAAAAGTTTCGGTAAAAATTTGCTGAACTGACTCATTTCTTCTACATTGTGTTTATATAAACCACTTAGGTTAATAAATGGTGGTAATCCTTTCGGGAAAATGAATGTAGAAGTCATTACTGTACCGTTCTCGGATTTTTCGTATTGATGTATTACTTGTGAAATTACATCGTCATGATCATCTAAACATGAACCCATTAAAACATGGCTGTAATGGGTATTTATAGGACAATCTTTAGGATCTTCCCATCTAATTCTTAGCGGGAATTCTAGTCCATCCCCAGCAGATTCAATTGAAGCTGATATGGCTCCTACATGCCCATGCACTTTAGGATCAACTAGCCACTTAAAATCAACATGTTCTTCTGGATGCCATAGTTTATATCGTTCAGAGTTATCAATATTATCCCACCACCAGTCAATCATTTCTGGTGTTACGTCATTCAATTCATGTTCAACTACTATTGATACTTGGTTTTTCATTTCTGTACCTCCTATTTTTTAATCAACATAGTGTTGGTTATTTATATTTAGTATTATAGTATGGGTATCTTATGGGTTCAATAAACAGAAATAGCTGATCTGTTGCATTCTGAACATTATATAAAAATATGTCTAAAAAAATTTATGAGGTAAAAAATGAAAAGTGCATACACTGATTTACGTGTAGCTCGTACTAAAGAAGCGATACGTGATGCACTAACTGAATTAATAAATGAAAAAGGGTTTGATTCCATTACGGTTAAGGATATTACAGCTAGAGCCAATATTAATCGAGGGACATTTTATTTACATTATCGTGATAAATATGACCTATTTGATTTGTGGAGTAGTATTGGTGATTTATATTTTATATTCATTTTTTCTAAAAGATGAAAGTGATTTGAATGTAATTATTATATTAACTGTCTTGCTCATTATTTCTATAATTTTAGACAAAAGAAACATAAAAAAACGGATCGATTAAAGATCGGTTTTTTTATATTTTTTAATAATAATGAAAGTAAACCAATATTTAAAAGTTTACTTTGGAACGGCTTAAGAAAAATAACATTCACTTCTTATGGAAAGTAGTCATAGGAATACAGCCTTCATTGTGGGCGGGGTGCACATATTTATAAAAAAATACCCTTGTCCAATCCATTATCATTCTTTAGTCATTTAATATTACAAAGGGGGTGAGAACATGGAAAACAATGAAAAAATCACGTTTCGATTTGTAAAAAAAAATGGGCAAGAAATTAATTTGGGAAATCTTGATGATAAACGAAAAATTGTCATTGTCATTAATAATCAGATTACATTTGCACCGAATACAACACAAATCGCCAGTGGAGCCGGACAAAATAGTGCAGCAGGAAGTAATGCAGCAATCGATTCATCGAATACCCGACAGCAAGAAACGGTGGGCGCTGGAGGCGAAGCGATAAATAAAGGAATTAGTGGGGATCAGATTGAGCCGCATAAAATGAAAAAAGAAACTTCGGATGAAGAGGCAGAATTTGTACTCATCATCAATAATCAAATTAATAGAACCCGTGAGAAACAGGCTAGTGCTACTCAAGTGGCAAGTGGTGGTGGAGATGACAGTGCAGCGGGAACCAACGCTGCCATCGAAAGTTCTAACACCAAACAGCAGCATGCAGTGGGAGGGGGAACGGATAGTTCGGCAGTAAACACAGGTGAAGAAGGCGACCAAATAGAAAAATGCGATTAAAGAAGGAAAAATAATGTGAATTTTAGAGGTTCTCTCAGTTTATCTGAGGGATTTTTTTTACTTTAATTGTATTGGTAATTTGATAATAAACTTAAACCGTATGTATTCAAAGTGAACAAATAATGGATACAGGATTTGGTGCTAGCCTATAAAGAAAAGAAACCCTAAGGTGCCTTCCTCCGACTTGAACCACTTTTTTTAGTAACCGAATTCTCCATCAAAATCACTGCAAGTACCGCCGCAACTCATAATTCTCCTTAATTCAAACGTAACAATTTAGAGTATAAGAATATTTTCTGGCCTTTAATCTAATGTGAAATTAGTAAGGAGCTTATTTTATGAAAAAATGTTAACTAAAAAAGTGGTAGAAGTGATTATTTGAATAAATTAATATTATCGTTTTCATTGGCTACATTCTGTCTAAATATTGCAGGATGTTCTAATGATATGGCTATACTAAGGAATAAGTCTAAACTTTCAACAACTGTGAAGGTTAAATGCATCAACAAAGCGTGGTACAAAAAACATATGTTATGCAATAGTCTAAATAGACTTTAAATAGTTGATGATAAAGGTCATAAAGAAAAGAAACCCTAAGGTGCCTTCTTCAGACTTGAACCATCTTAATTTTAATAATATGTATTGGACTCCCATCCAAATAGTATTTTACCATGTTAAGTTATTTTATTCATTGAGAAATATGGTTCAAATCTATATTTTAAAAAGTTATATAGAAGAGAACAAGCTATTAATTAGGGATAAAACTACATGCCGAGCCGATCAAGTTAAGACATCATAATATCCCAGAATGAAAGTTTTGAGCATGTTGCTCGTATTTATTGTTTGGGGATAACTCGTTCTTTTAGCTTGATGGAGATGGGGTACCGTCAGTATTTCGGAAAAAAACCACGCTAAGAGCATGCAAGGTTTTATACAGTTTTTCGGCTAATCTAGTAACAAATAAGAACCCTAAAACCGCGCCAGGATAGGAATGTATAAAAAATGCATAGATCCATAGAACAAAAAAGAAGGTCCCTTGTGAGAATAGGATTCCCCCTTTTCGGATTCACTTCAATTTCAAAGTGGTGTGTTTTCTTTTTTACCTTACAAAATTGTAAGGTAAATGTAAGAGAAATCGAAGGAACGAGTTTTAGAAAAATGAGAATATTAAGAAGTGATATGATTCATATTTCTTTTAAGTTTGAAAAGTTAAAAAATCCTTAAGGATTTATATGACAAAAAGATAAGAAATATATGAGAAGTTAATACTATACAAAAGGGATGGAGTGAAAGAGATGTCAACAAATGTAGTTACTGTAGAAAGTGTAGAAAAAACGTATGGGAAAAGAAATGAGAATCAGTCAAAAGCATTAAGGGGTGTTTCATTAAGTATTAAAGAAGGAGAGTTTGTAGGGATTATGGGTCCATCTGGATCTGGTAAAACGACATTACTAAATGTGATTAGTACACTTGATCAAGCGACAGGTGGCAGTGTAACAATAGCTGGCACAAATATTACTTCTATGAAAGGGAATGCATTATCAGATTTTCGTTCTCAAAAATTAGGATTTATTTTTCAAGATTTTAATCTACTAGAAAATTTATCAATTTATGAAAATATCGCTTTACCACTTTCCTTGCAAGGCGTACCGTCAAGTGAGATTACTGGAAAAGTAAATGAAGTAGCAAAGAAATTAGGGATTACTGAAATTTTAACTAAATATCCGACTGCTGTTTCTGGTGGACAAAAACAAAGAACAGCGGCAGCACGAGCTTTAGTGCATAATCCGGCAATCGTATTAGCAGATGAACCGACAGGAGCACTTGATAGTAAAAATGCAAAAAGTTTATTAGAAGCGATGCAAGATTTACATGAAAATCACAATGTAAGTATTTTGATGGTAACACACGATGCATTTAGTGCGAGCTATTGTGAACGTATTTTATTTATACAGGATGGACTTCTTTATAAAGAGTTAAAACGTCAAGGAACACGAGAAAATTTCTATCAAGATATTTTAGGTGTGCTTGCTCAAATGGGCTCAGCAGCTGAGCCTAAGTAAGGGGGCGAGACTATGTTATTCAAATTATCACGTCATAGTATGAAAAAAATGTTAAAGGATTATATGGTTTTACTTATTGGTCTAGTCATTAGTATTAGTATTTTTTACATGTTCCAAACGATGGCGATGAATAGTGAATTTACAAAAGATAATAGTCTCATTAGTAGTATTAGGCTCGTCTTTTGGGTTGGTGCAATATTGCTTTCTTTCATTACAGTTTTTTACATCATATATGCCAATTCTTTTTACTTACATTAAGAAGAAAAGAACTCGGTATGTACATGATGCTTGGAGCGAAAAAGAAAAAAGTAGCGCAATTATTATTTATTGAGACTTTTGGTATGGGGATTGTAAAGACCTGAAGCAGCAACCTAATGAGAAGAATGCATAAAACAATCCGAATGCTTTCCCTCGGTTACCATCTGTCGTATTTTCAACAAGTAAAGCATTAATTGCTGGGAAGAGGATAGCGAATCCAATTCCATAAATCATCATAACGATAAAGAGCATGCCTTTTGTTGCAAATAATCCGAGTAAAGATAACGCTAGTGCCATTACTGCAATCCCGATTAGCATTAGTTTTGAACGATTAAATCGATCGTAAATGCGATTTGTTGGAAGTAAGAAGAAGAGGATAGCGGTAATTCCGAATACACTTAACATCATGCCTGTTGTAGATGCTTTAAGTGCTAACGCCTCAACTTTTACTGGTAACATATACGTGACAATTCCTTGTGAAAACATTAGCGTGAAAGCACCAATATATGCTTGCAATAACGGTTCAGATCTCAATAGCTCAATCATATCTTCTTTGTTCATCATTTGAGTTCTTGATGTATCTTTTCTTGATACGTTATTTGGTAAGAAGAATAGGGATACGATTGTACCAAGGACCATTAAAATAGAAATGGTAATGAACACCCACTCTATACCAGCTGTTGCTTTCATAATGCCACTAAAAGCAGGTCCTACGATTGCCGCTGTTCCAACGGCAGCACCAGATAGAGCCATTGCCTTACCTTGCTTTGCTGAATTTGTTTGCTTTGATAAAAATGTAAAGGCAGCAGGAATTAAAAATCCGTCACTAAAACCG
>NZ_JAEKEU010000028.1:0-12828 GCF_016650935.1 Bacillus sp. TH25
GGAGTACGGAAACGGTTCTTGGCATGAAGGACCACTACAAAGATATTTTAATATGTAAACAGATATTTTCAGATTGAATATATGTATTAATAATGAAATTTTATTGCATTTACACCTGCAATGTTTATATAAAAGATAGTAAATTATGTTTTTATAGGATTTTTTCTATTAGTTTACTGGAAATTTGCATTATTATGTGACAATAAATATCATTGTATTTAATATAAAATGATATAAAAAAAGGGGTACGTAGATAATTGTTAGAACTTTCAATCAATTGATTAATTATACTAAAATTAGTATTAAGAATATTAGTAAAAAAGTAACAACGTTATTACGAAGTTCGAATATTGGTCTAAGTACCCTAGCATCTCAATGATAACCTCTTGAATACTTTTACGTTTTTAAATAAATTAAAATAACAAAAAAATAATAATTTTTAATTTTTTCTTTGTAATTTAATAAGTTGCATGTTAATATGGCGAAGGTTATAAAATGGATTTCGCCATACACAATGTTTTTTCAGAATATTCACTCCAGAGAAACGTAACTATTTCAGTAATTTGCTTCATCTTTTACCTATACAAGGGCTACTTTCAATTTTTTTGTTCATAAGTAAAAGTAACTTTTTATTTCTATCTTCCTCATCGATTTTAATATAAATGGTAAAAAAGCACTTTTTCAAGTGCCCTTCCTTTTCTTTTTTAAAGATAGAAAATCTAATAAAATCAAACACCTAGATTAAACACATACATAATCCTACTTACAAACTCTCAGAGAGGTATAAACTATGGGAATTCCTACACTATTATTAAATACATTTATTATTATTATTTGTATCCTTAGTTACCAAGTATTTTGGCTAGAACATAAAGAAAAAATGGCATGCAATAATATATTAATTTCTGTACTTTCCTCCATTGCAATTATTTTTTGTATGACTTTTCCTTTTCATTTACACGCTGGGTTCATTTATGATTTACGTTTTATTCCCATTATATTAGTTTTTCTATATGGAAATACAAAGAGCATTATTTGTATTGGAGTTTTATATCTTTCTTATAGATTTTACTTAGGTGGAAGCGGAGTCTTCCCATCATTTATTATCTTTACTATTATTTCTGTTATTACAATCATGTTTCGTTACTTGTCACCTACTTATTTCAAGGAAAAGAAGATATTATTAAGTATTCTACTTATTTTGATATGTACAACTTCCCTTTCTATCTGCGGTATTGTAACGCAAATAAATACAGGTGTTAAAATTGACTCTACTCTCATTGAATTTTTATTCAATTATATAATCATAAATATTTTCACAGTATTATTATCAGTTTATTTAATAGAAGGAATGATCGAGAAATATAAAATAAAAGAAAGAATGCAAAGAGCAGAAAAATTTTATATAGCTAGCGAACTAGCTGCATCGATCGCGCATGAAATTCATAATCCACTGACCACGGTACGTGGATTCACTCAATTACTAAATGAAGATGAGAGTGCTAAGATGTCTCAAGATAAATACTTAGAAATTATGTTACTTGAAATGCAGCAAATACAATCTACTATTAATAACTATTTATCTTTAACCAAACCACAAAACATTATAAAAGAGGAACTAGATATTAATTACATATTAAATCAAGTGAAAGATAATATTTCACCACTCGCTCTTTCATATAATGTTGAAATAAAACAGCATATTACAACAGATTCCCTTTACATAAATGCTAATACTGAAAAATTAAAAATATGTCTAACCAACATCATACAAAATGGAATTGAGGCTATGAAAAATGGTGGCGTATTAAAAATAAATATACAAAAAATAAAAGATAATATTGTAATTGATATTATTGATACAGGAATAGGAATGTCTTCCCAACAAATAAAACGTATTGCCTTGCCATTTTATTCAACAACAGAAAAAGGTACTGGGCTTGGTACTATGATTGCGTACAGTATTATTAAAGAATTAAACGGAGATATAGAGATAGAAAGTGAACTAGGAAAAGGAACACACTTCTCTATCACTATCCCCTGCTAATATAATAGAAGATTTATTTAAATGATATTATTTTGTAGCTAATATAACCATATAAAAAGAAGACGTAACTATTCGTCCTCTTTTTATATGGTTCTGGTGCAAAAATAAAATACAGTAGAATAAAGCACATATATTCCTAACGGAATCGTATCAGAAATGGATAAACCCCGTTCTTCTAGCATTTCCACCAAATCACGAAAACTAAGGTTGTACCGTTAACAAGATGATGTCTGGTTGATAATGCTTCCATTTGAATACATTTCCCTTTTCCATACCAATCACGCACCCTTTCTAAAGTAATAGTAACAGTATGTCCAAGATTTATAGATTCATTGCAATTATCCTTAAGTTTTTGCACCAGAACCCTATTTAGGTATGTGACCGATTCGGGGTATGGGGGCCATCCTTTAAATTAATTCCATGTATAAGGGTTACAAAGCTAATGTTCACTATAAAACCCGACATAAGATCGATTATGTTGGGTTTTATATGATTGTCTTTATCGAAAATTAAACATTATTTATAGAATCTATAAAATCGCCTATAACAGACATTCAAATTACATTTTTTGAAGTGTGGTCCCTGAAACCTATAATCATTCACGTACCCCTAGCAGATGACAGCACTCTCTCTTACGAAAGTAATCCTGTATCTCTTGCTTTTTGCACGGCTTCTTCTCGATTTTTGACTTCTAGCTTGTCATAAAGAGTAGAGGCATAATTTCTAACTGTGCCATTTGATAAGTAAAGTTTCGAAGCAATTGTTTTATAACGGATTCCTTGAGACAAAAGATTCAAAACCTCTAACTCGCGTTTCGTTAAGCCATACTCTTTTCCATCTGACTTCAATTCGACTGACTCTTCCTCATCATTTCCATCCCACATCTTATGGAACAAATCTTGGTCAATCATCGTGCCTCCCCGATAGATGAAGCGAATCGATTCAGCTAGTTCACGAGAATCTATGGATTTCAGCAAATAACCGTCAGCTCCATTTCGTATGATTTCCTTCGCCCTTTTGGTATCCTGAAACGTTGAAAGAATGAGGACACGAATTTCTGGCCATTTCCCCTTAATTATTTTGGTCGCACGAATCCCATTCAGATTGGACATCTCTAAATCCATTAATACTAAATCTGGTTTCAGTCTTTCACACAATTCTACAGCCTGTTCTCCATCTTCAGCCATTCCTACTACTTGCAAGCCATCCTGCCCATCCAAAATTGTATGAAGACTTTCTCGAATAAAAGAATGATCATCGACGATACACAAGCGGATTGGTTCATTGGACAATTGTACAAGTCTCGGTAACGCACATGAAATTAACGTCCCTTCTCCTTTTTTGGAGTAAACAATAACTCTCCCTTGTAACTGACTCACGCGCTCTTTCATCGCATTTAATCCGAAGCCATCCTTCCATTCCTCTACCCCGCAGCCATTATCCTGCACATCCAATCTTATCTGTTGCGGCTCAAAATGAAGTGACACAATGATTTCGGTGGAGTGTCCATGGCGAACCGCATTTGTTAATGATTCCTGTAAACTCCGGTACATTGTCAGTTTTGATTGCTTGGAGACCGTATACTCTTCTCCTATTATTCGAGTACGTACATTTACTTTTGCATGCTTCTCAAATTCCTCTGTCAATTGTTGTAATGTGAGAGTTAAAGCAAACGATTCTTGTGGTAAGTCCATCTGATGTAAATACATTCTTACTTCTTCCATACTGTTACGGGCCAATTGTAATAATGAGTCGAGCTTTTGCTCTCCTTCTTTAGTCTTTAATTCCGTACGTAATGTTTCCATCCCCATAATAATTGAGGTATAAGAATGCCCCATCGTATCATGTAAATCTTTTGAGATCCTGTCACGTTCCTCCAGTAAAGTAATCCGCTCAACTTGAGATACGTACTGTTCCAATACATACTTTTGGTTCCGAATCGTTTCACTTTGACGGTAATTGACAACTAGTAAACGAAAGGAAGAACCCACAGCAAAAGCCAGACCGATTTGTAGAATAATCACCCATACATCTATTCCATAGGAAAATATTGCAATGAGCAACGGAAATAAAACAATTGTGATAGAAGCCGACCAACGGTATGATTTATGAGCACTATTTGCCGCAATCATAAAAGTCGGCATTAAAAAAGCAAGGTACGCTGACGGAAATAATAAAGTTAAGTAGAAGCATACTCCGCCAAATAAAATTATCTCAGTAAATAGATAATAGCGATAACTGAACATTAAACAAATCCATGGTATTGAAAATGAAGTGACTTCCCAAAGGATAATGATCCAAAGCGGTATAGTCAAATGGTCTCGGTGTTGGATAGTCGTTACCATCAATGATAGCCAAATGATAAAGCGTATACAAAGTAATACCCAATCATACCAGAGCCATAGTTTCAAGGTCTTAAACAAATTATCACCCCTTAATAGCTTTAAACATGGAACGCGTGTACATTCCAATTGTTCGAACTAAGCTGTTTCCAATACAAATACATATCCAGATGAGAATACACCCAACAATCATGACAAAAATAGCCTTCTGCCATGAATTCACAACAATTCCCAATAAGTATATATCAAAATATTGAAAAAGCAATGGTGTTAAGGTAAATGCAAACGGAGCTACGTACAATATAACGGCACATATAAGGCTAATCACTCCAACAAAAGATTTTTGCATGAGCCAAAAAATAGCTCTCCAATTGCTACTATTAAGAATTGCCTCTCTCGCTTTAATCCATTTATCCCCTTCATTTTTTGTCATTGGCAAGATTGGCTCTATCGATATACCCGTATAAACTTTCGTCTGAATGCGTTCATACTGGACAAACGTGTGAGTTGTTTGCAGCACCCATGCCAACAAAGGAATACCTATGAAGATAACCGTCAGCACCAATGCAAATGTCATACTGACCAAATAAAAGAAAAAGTAAAATAATCCAGATCCAAAGGTAAACAACAAAAAGTAGAAATCTTGCAAGCTTTTTTGAACCGATTCTTTTGTCATTAGATTCTCTCCTCCATTTTCTTTTCTTTGCTAATACCCTATGAGTCGCCCTTTGATTCTAACTTTTCATCTGTCACACACAGTAGTGTCAAAATGTCATAACTTGTAGGTCGTGGGTATAAAACTAGCCGTACTACGCTCTATTTTTTATGTCATGCATGAATATGACGAAAGGTCACTAGTTACTATGACTTGCTACTTGCTACACTCGGTTCATACACTAACGAGCTGACAACTCGTTGTGCAAACAAGAAATCTTCAATCTCATAAAGGAGGGTACAAAAATGAAAAAAGCAATCAATAAACTGGGGCTCGTCACAATTCTTCTCACTTCTACAAGCATGATTTCTGCATGTTCCCAACAATCATTAGAAGTTGGAAAATCAAAGTCATCGACACTTGCAACCAATATCAAAATGACGAAAGCACCTAATAACAAAAAAGAAGTAGAATCTTTTGCTGATCCGTTATTCGAAGAAAAAATGAAGAAGTACAATGTGAACGGTTCAAGTTTTGTCGTCGTTCATGATGGAAAGGTCGTCGTCAATAAAGGGTATGGTTATTCAGATAAAGAAAAGAAGATTCCCGTCAATAAGGACACGGTCTTTCAAATCGCTTCAGTCTCGAAAACTTTTACCGCCTTGGCCGTGATGCAACAAGTTGATAAAGGAAAGCTTAAACTAGATCAAGATGTACAACAATATCTCGGTGGATTGAAAATCCCCAATAAAACAGGAAAACCCCTCACCCTGTTTGATATGTTGACCTATACCAGCGGCGTAGACCTGCCCGATATCACCACGCTAATCGGGCCTGAATATGTAAATCAAAATATATCTATTAGGGAATTTCTACCTAAACATATGCCGACAGTGGTACGGCCGCCCGGTGAAGCTTATACGTATGACAACTTTGCATTTTTACTCGCAGGATTTGCAGTGGAGAATGTTACAGGCACATCTTTCTCACGATATATGGAAAAGAATATTTTCAAACCATTAGGCATGAAGTCTACAAGTGTGTGCTTTACGCCTGACCTTCTCAAAAGAATGGCTACACATTACGGTCCCACTGGCGATCCTCATCCAACAAATGGGCACGCTCCAACTGATGGACCACAAGGGAGCATTTTGTCCACCGGGGAAGACATGTCAAAGTACATGATTATGCAGCTACAGAATGGAAAGTTTGAAGGTAAAGAAATCGTAAGTAAAAAAAGCATGGATATGATGCATGCCTACCAAGTTTTCGCAGATAAGACGATTCCTATTGCGACAGTTGGATTTGAAACATATTTCAATGACCTTGCCAACGGTCAACATGTCGTATTAAAGGGCGGGAATATGCCAGGACATTCTTCATTGATGGTTTTGATACCTGAGCAAAAAACTGCATTCTTCATGTCTTACAATAATGATTCTATGATGAGCCGAGAAGTGTATGAAGCGTTCATGGACCATTATTTCCCTGCTCCCAAGGCGGAGAAAACAGTATATCTCTCGTTAGAGGAAAAAGAAGCCCAAAAATACTTGGGCATGTACCAAAACACACGTGCGTTTGCAATTCGTACCCACTTTACCTATGAGAATGGAACGTTGGTCATGGAAGATGAAACAGCTGGCAAACAAGTCCTTAAAATGATTCACCCTTTGTTGTTTGAGGATCCAGAAGGAAATAAGATTGCTTTCCAAAAAAATGCGGCCGGAGAAATCGCATATTTTTATTACACCAGTCCTAAAGGCCTAGGCATTGTTGCTCAATCTCAGAAAATCAATATCAAACGACCTTTTGCAGACGTCCCGCAAAAGAGTAACTATAGAAGCCATATCGACAATCTTCATGCTTTAAACATCATGGATGCTAAAGCGGATAATCTATTCGATCCGATGGGCACGATGACACAAGGAGAATTTACGGATGCCTTGTTGTTGGCACATGGATGGAACATTTTCCCGGGTCAAGCCGAAGGGATTAAGAAGCAATTTATAGCAGGTATACCAGGATATGACCGCGCGACTCCGATTAGCAGACAAGTTGCAGCAACCATGATTCAAAACTTGAAGCAGATTCAACCTGACCAAGCCAATCATGTGAAATTGCTCGACACTGCGGATGCCTGGGCGGTCCAGTCCATTCAATCCCTTGCCTCACAAGGCATCATAGACCCTGATACTACCATCAACACTGACGGATCTTTTACCTTCCGTCCGAAGGATCTGTTACTGCGTCAAGAAGCGAGCGCCTTGCTCGATTTGGCTTTTGGCTATTATGCACTGCCTATTAAACAGAAGTAAGCATTCATCCAAACATGAATCATGGCAAATGTTTAGGGGGGGTATCCCATCAGCATAAAGATAAAGGGTTCTGGTGCAAAGATTGCATCTATTTGAAAGAGGCATATAGATTCCTAATGGAATCTATTCTTATGTAGCCATTCCGAATAGTTGATGAATAAACTTCATTTCATTTTGGACAGACTTGTCCCGTAAAATAAGTTGGCCTTTTTTAATGATATGCATCGCTTCTATTCCTGAAAGAATAGATTTAGCTGTACGAAAAGATTTCAATCCCAACATTGAGCGAACTCTCTTTTTAATAAAACGATGATCTTGCTCTACAATGTTATTAAGGAATTTCATATGCCTTATTTGGATGCCCACAGGCATCTTTTTCTCTTACTTTAACTCTTCAATTGCTATAGGATAGGCCGGATTTTTGTCTACTGTAATCACACGGGGCTTTGGAACATGAAAAGACTGCAAAGCTTTCTTAAAAAAAGCTTTGCAGCCCTATGATCTCTTGTTTTGCTTAAATGAAAATCAATTGTATTTCTTTTTGAATCAACAGCACGATATAGGTACATCCATCGACCTTTGACTTTCACATACGTCTCATCGACTCGCCAAGAATCATTGGTTGATTTAAGATGACATCGTACGCGCTTATCTAATTCGGGACCATATTGATGAGCCCCTCGCATGATAGTTGTATGAGCAAGAGATAGCCCACGTTCTTCCATCATTTCGACTAAATCACGAAAACTGAGGTTGTACCGTAGGTACCATCTCACTGTTAATAAAATAATATCCGGTTGATAATGTTTCCACTTGAATAGATTTTGCTTTTCCATACCAATCACATCCTTTTTTAGGGTGCTAGTATCAGTATGTCCAAGTTTAATAGACCATTTTCATATACTTCAAAGTTTTTGCACCAGAACTATATCATCTAATATAAAATAAATAACCGATTCCTAAATCGTACAGGGAATCGGTTATTTTGTATCAAGAATATGTCTAAATATAAAATTCTCCTGAAATGATATGGTGACCCCGTTTAGTAAGTAGAATCCTTCTTTAAAAAGGGCCTGTTGTAAGGGTAGGCCCTTTCAGGAATAAAATTAATAGTAAAGTTTGCGTTGAAGTTACTTATATAATACAAAATACAATTTATTAATTCTATATGTCGGATGTTGAAAAAATTTTTAGGTGCTAAAAAAGAGCACCGTACACAAGTACTCTTTTTAGGGAGGGTCAGATGAGTGAAAAGCCTCACATACATAATATATGCATATTCCTTTAAGTGATGACAAGCTAATTAAAATGAAAAAAGAGTACCTTTAGACCGTACTCTTTCTAGGAATAAATAGTCAAATAAACCGATTAACGCTATCCATTTTAATCTTTGATGATATTTGCTACAGTTCATATTTTCCTTTTATTTGTTACTACAATAACATCATTATCGTTTATAAAAAATTAAATCCACGTTTAAAAACGATAATATTCTTTCTGTATTTCCGATAAATTTATTGCGAAAAATGTAGCTAGAGCGGTATTTTGATTTAAATATGATACGATAGTTATATAGTAGGAAGGATTAAAAGGGAAATATATATAAATAGGGGGCGATTTTCATGTATAACTTACAAGAAGATACGTATGAACAATTTAAATTGAAAAAAGGGGACTGCACTATATTTTTGAAAAGTGGTGTTCCCATACGTGGACAAATCCTCTCAACAGATAAATTCACTGTCCTTGTGATGGTTCATGGTAAGCAACAACTGGTTTACAAACAAGCGATTTCCACAATTATTAAGTAATTCCTCTTCTTCTTTTGGAGGGAAGAGAGACAAAAACAGAAAAAAGAAGATTGAGACCAATCTTCTTTAAAAAAGGAACAGATGACAGAATACTACTCCAACTCTTAATCAATTATATAGGAGCATTCAATTGTTTCATAATTTTCTCGATATTATCCATCTCATTATCAAATTATAATATGATTAATTCTTTTTATAATTATATATTTGTTCTTTCCTTTTGCAGCATCCTCGTTATAGGGATGCTCTTTTTTGTATTACGAATTCAAAAATGAAACATCTAAACTTTCATGCAAGCAATCCTATTCTAATTAATTCATGTTCTTTAATTCTTCTATACATTTTTGAACAAGTGTGACTGCTTGACTCATGGTAGGGCCACAGCCAAATGCTGCCGTTACACCAATGCTTTCTAGGATTTCTTGTTCAGAAGCTCCTTGATCGATACATCCCTTTGTATGATATATAATACAATACTCATCCTGAGAATAAAGACTAATACCTAATGCAATCAATTGTTTTTGCTTTTTTGATAGTGCACCATCTTTAAAGCACTCTTCCGTAAATGAATTAAATTGTTCAGTAAGCTTCGGCATCTTCTCAGCAAATACTCCCAAACCATATTTGTACTGAAGTAGTGCATCTTCTATTGAATTTCTACCTTTATGTTCCATCTTATATTCAGCTCCATATCTATCATGTATTAAACACAGATTAGTATGGGCCTAAACACTTTTGATTAATCATAATTGGTAATAGAAAACAGGTTAAAAAGAAAAGTGAATTATATTTTTCTTCAATCTCTATTGCTGTACTGACTCCGAAAGATTTATTCATGAAAACTCCACATAATTTTACTAAAAAGAAAAATACTAATACTTGTTTCAATGCTTTACTTCAAAGCATTGAAACGAATTTACTAACTACGATACAAGGAGGCATCACTGTGGACATTCGTGAAGGATTAATTCCAACAGCTCTAGGTACAGCAGTGACAGCAGCAGGTTATGCTCTTAAACAAACTCGTGGAACTAATAAAATGATTGCAAATACAGTATTTGGTTTTGGTTTAGCTCACGTGGTTTTAGGTGTAATTGATCTTGTTGAACATCGTCGTTAGAACGAAAGGCAAGCATTGATATATGCTTGCCTTTTTGGTAGTGCAATTATTATTCATATTTCAAAGTATATTTGTATGACGTAATCTTATCAATGAAATTAAATAGTTACACTACAGGAAAACTATAAAGTAAAGCTTTGCGCATTGAATTATATGAAATGAGATGGTGATGGAATGGAATTTTCTTCTGAAAGTAACACGTATAATGCTGGTGACATTGTCTATATTTTTTATCGAAATCCTCACACGCAGGATGTAGCTAATATACAAGCTGCAGCAGTTGTAAATAATCCTGAAAGACCTAATGAATTAGCACTATTTCTTTACGAAACATATTATCCACTAACAAATGAGATGGCTGTATATGCTACAGAAGATGAGGCAAACCAAGCGTACACTTACTATTATGGTGATATTTCAGAGGGGATATTGGAATGAATAAGCCATTTATGCCTAAGCTTGTATATTTTGAACCTAAAGCATTAGATTATCCTTTGGGGAAAGAACTTTTTGAGAAGTTTTCAAAGATGGATGTTGAAATTCGACATACTACTTCCCATAATCAAGTAAGAGATTTGCCAGGCGATAACGATTTTCAAAAGTATCGAGTAGCCAAATCTACGCTTGTTGTTGGTATTAGAAAAACTCTGAAATTTGATACTTCCAAGCCTTCAGCGGAATATGCAATTCCTTTTGCAACGGGCTGTATGGGACATTGTCATTATTGTTATTTACAAACAACGATGGGTAGTAAGCCTTATATACGAACGTATGTAAATGTTGAAGAAATTTTAGATGCTGCTGACAAATATATGAAGGAGCGTGAACCTGAAGTAACAAGATTTGAAGCGTCGTGTACTTCGGATATTGTAGGAATCGATTATTTAACGCATACCCTTAAACGGGCCATCGAGCATTTTGGAGAATCTGAATATGGGAAATTGAGGTTTGTTACGAAATTCCACCATGTAGATCATTTACTTGATGCTAAACATAATGGAAAAACAAGATTTCGTTTTAGTGTAAACGCTGATTATGTGATTAAAAGCTTTGAACCAGGAACTTCTCCCTTAGCTAAACGAATTGAGGCAGCAGGAAAAGTAGCTAGAGCAGGATATCCACTTGGTTTCATTGTAGCGCCTATATATCTTCATGAAGCATAAACCTTCAATGGTGATGGAGGAAAAACTGTTACACAAGATTGAAAATGTAGTAGTTATTGACCATCATCGCCGCGGGGAAGATTTCATTGAAGATCCATTACTTGTTTATATGGAGCCATACGCTTCTTCAACGGCAGAGCTTGTTACAGAATTACTTGAGTATCAACCGAAAAATTTAAAGATGACAATGTTAGAAGCAACGGCATTGTTAGCTGGTATTATTGTTGATACGAAAAGTTTTACATTCCGTACAGGCGCTCGTACATTTGATGCCGCTTCTTATTTACGCTCGCATGGCGCAGACACTGTACTTGTACAAGAACTTTTAAAAGAAGATATGGGTCAGTATTTACGAGTTGCAAAAGCCATTAAAAATGCGTACATTTATAAAAATGGAATTGCGATTCGTGAAGTTGTGAAAAACTAATGATGAAGGCCCTGCATGAAATGTGCAGGGCCTTTTTTAACTATTTTGTTTTGACATATTTACACCGAAAATACCTCCGAGTGTACTCGCACCCATTAATGCTAATTGGTAGAGTAACTGTGAGTTCGATAAAGTTTGAGAGAAGCCTAAATAGTTAACGAGAAAGACGAGAATAGCGAATGTAAGGCCTGTTGTGAAACCTACTAGCCATCCTTTTCCTTGTGCCTTTTTACCAGCAATAAATCCAGACATAAGCATAGATAGAAGGGCTATTATAAAAATAATAATTACTAATGTCCCTTCATTAATATTCGTAAATTTTAATAAAAGAGCCATGATCATACTTGTAATAGATGCGAGGATTAATAGGGTAATAATACCGAAGCCGATTGCGCTCGATAATTTTTTCGTTCCATCCATTATGCATTCCCCCTTTTTAATACAAGCATATTTTCATTTTGCTTAAGTTAGACTAGTTTCTTTTTTGTAGGGGAGCCTATAAGTAAAAAAAGGGGATGTAGAAATGGAATGGGTATCAATAATCGGACGAACAATGCTTTTGTATATAATCATTTTAATTATTTTTCGTCTTATGGGTAAACGTGAAATTGGAGAATTAAGTGTATTAGATTTAGTTGTATTCATTATGCTCGGTGAAATGGCTGTAGTGGCAATCGAAAATACAGATAAATCACTTTGGCATCAATTAGTTCCAATGACTTTTCTTATGTGTATACAAATCATTTTGTCGGTCATTTCTTTAAAGTTTCAGCGTTTTCGGCATTTAATAGAAGGGGAGCCTGCGATTCTTGTGAATGCAGGTAAAATTGATGAAAAAAAGATGCGGAAGCAGCGATATAACATAGATGATTTATTGATGCAACTACGTGAGCAAGGAATCGGAGATGTGCGTGATGTAGAATACGCTATTTTAGAACCATCTGGAAA
>NZ_JAEKEU010000029.1:0-7391 GCF_016650935.1 Bacillus sp. TH25
TTGCAATAAAGTTACTTGCTCCATGTGAACAATGGACTGAATTGTTACATAGCACAATAAAGCTGGAACAAGCCAAATACGATTAATTTTCACTTTACGTTCTTTCCCTTGCATTAAAACGATAATAAGAATAACAACGATAATATCCAATTAAATCCCCCCTATTTACACGTTTCCCTTTAAAAATTATATTCTTCTTTCTTTATTCGATACTTGAAATACAATAGCTACATTAAATTGTAAAATATGGAGTGTTCTTTTTCATCAGTCTTAAGCATTATTTATAAAAGTAAAAAGACGTACTTTTTACTCGTACGTCTTTTAGTACCTGTATTCAAAACGAGTACATTCATGAACCCGTTTAAATTGTTTTCTTATCTCTTCTTTATTTTCACCGGTGTAATGAGCAAATGTTTGAACCGGATTTAACTGTTTTATATTACTATTTATTACATCTTTTATTTCATCTGTATGATCAGAATATACGTGTAAATATGAATCTACGTTTACAAAAGCATTTTTTTCATACCATCCATGTACCCACAGATTGTCTCTAGTCCATGCTTCCAATCGATTTAGCTTAAGTTCTTTAGCCATCTTTTCTGCTTCATTTAATAGTTGATTACCAATTCTCCTTCTGCGAAAATCGGGATGAACTGCAATATGCCAAATCATACCGCCAAGACCAGTTCCTCTTGAACAAACAGTACGTTCTTCTAATTCGTATTCAATATCTATTAAACCCACTATTTGATCTTCGTGTACAGCTACTAATTCAATAGCAGGATTTTCATATTTTTCTTTCCCTCTAAGTACATTGTCATAATATGCTGTATCTAAAAAAGATAACGCACGGCAACGTACCCAGCCTATTTCGTCTTCTTTTTTATATGTTCTAATTTTTATATCCCTGTAATTAAAAAACTCCTTCTATTTCTACCATGAATTTTTCAGGTCCTGCCCCTTTATTTGATGGAATAACTAATGTAATTCCTAAGTCTGGATATACGGCCGAGCGAAAACTCACGCCTGGATCATATCCCATTACATGATATTTAAAAATATTTCCTTGTCTTTTCTCAATCCATATTCCATAGCCGTAAGACTGGCTATTATTCACCAAAATATGAGGAGTTAAAAGTAACTTCGTATATTCGCGGCTTAATATTTCGTTGTTAAATAGAGCTTTCCAAAATTTCACCATGTCTGGTGCAGTAATATAAGCACCACCATCAGAACCTCCTTTTATGGGTATAGAGTATGCATTTGTTCTCCATTTTTGACTATTTGCATCCTTTATATATCCGAGAGCTGTATGTTTTGGTAAATTATCTAAAGAGAAATAGCCTGAATCATTCATGCCAACTGGAACAAATATGTTTCTTTCTATATATTCCGTAAATTCAAGTCCTGTCTGTTGTTCTATAATTAATCCAAGTATAATAAAACCTGCATTATTATAGTAAAACTTACTTCCTGGTGTAAACATCATATTACTGTTTTGGAATAATGGTAAAAAGTCTTTTAAACTTTTTAAAAGATACATAGGGGTCTGTTTCCAAAGATCTTCAAAGTTATCCATGATACTTTCATCAAAATAATCTGGAATACCTGAACTATGCGTTAAAAGTTGATGTACTGTAATATCTTCATTAAAGTTTGGAAATTTAATATGTAGACAATCTTTTAACTTTGTATGAAAAGTAATTAAACCTCTTTCAACAAGTTGACAGATACTGATAGCAGTGAATAATTTACATCCTGAGGCAATTCCAAATCTTGTTTGCAGTGTATTGTTTATACATTCACTTCGGTTAGCATATCCAAATGAATTTTCATAGATAATATCATCATCTTTTTTTATTAAGACTACCCCAGAAAGATCTATATTCTGATGTATTTCTTTTACAATTTTCTCTATTTGATCTTTTGTTTTTATCATAATAACCACCCTTGTTTATTGGTATTGTTCTTTCCCCTTATTATTTTTCCATATATAGGGGAAAGAAACCTCCTATTCAACCCCCTATGTTTCAAATAAAAACCAAGGGAACTATTTCGAATTTATTGATTCAGCCGAATATACCTTAGACTGCGATGGTAATAAAGTAAACACGCACAATATGATAGTAATAAGTAGCATTACCAATACTCCTACAATGACTACAAGTTGTATAGAAGTGAATTGAGTTGCAACGCCGAACAGAATCGTTATAAAAATTGTTAAAACGGCTATAACGAGCCCGTATATACTCCCGATTCGTCCCATCATATGAACCGGAACGTTATTTTGATAAAATGTGTAAAATCCTGTATTTGCATATGCCATAGAGAAAGATAAAACAAAGAATCCGATAGCAGCTATTAAAAACTCACTTGAAAAAGCATAAATCAAATATCCGATTGCAATGAATAATGATCCTATCCCAATTAGAAATGAAGGTGCTAATTTTTTTGATAAAATTGTATTTGTTATGGCTCCTAAAATAAAACCCGCACCAGCGGTACTAACTAAAAAGCCATACTCACTATCTGTTAACAATAAAACTTCTTTCGCAAATGATAATTCAAGTGAATCAATAGCGGTAGCTAATACCATCATCCCTTGAAATAAGAAGTAAACACAAACAATATACATAGATTTTTTACTGAAATTTAAAACTATGTTCCAATCTTTCTTTAATACAGTTAGTGATAATTTATCATTGGATGTATTAGAATCGTCTTTTTTATCAAGATTAGGTAAAAGTAATGTAATGAACCCTGATAGCAAAAATGCTATAGCATTCATATATATAGCAAACTCTGGTGTACCAGTTATTAATAATATCCCCGCTACTGCTGGACCAATTAAAAATGCACCAGATCCTATTAAACTACGTAGTGAGTTGAAACGTTGTCTTTGCTCTACTGGAATTAATTTCGTCATATATGTCATAGCAGTTGGTTCATAAATCGCACTGGCCATGCTTATAAAAAATACTAAGAGATAGACAATCCAAAGGGATGGAACCAAGGGTAAAATAGCGATAAATACTACTCGATATATATCGAGGTGAATCATTAACTTTCGTTTATTTAAACGATCTATCATACTTCCTGACCAAGCGTTTGTAAATAAAGTGGCGAATGGTTTTATCACATATAAAGTAGCGACAGCTAAGGCTGAGCCACCCATATTATAGACAAGTACATTCAGTGCGATTAAATAAATCCATGCACCTAAATTCGCAATACCAACTCCGGACAATAGTAATAAAGGATATTTCCAATCTTTAAGTAATTTTTTCACTTTAGGCACCCGCTTTCTAAATTGTTTTAAAACAATAAAAAAATCCCACCCCCAAGACTTTTAGTCTTAGGGACGAGATTTATCATCGCGGTGCCACCCTAGTTTGTTAATATGTCGCCATATTAACCTTATCAGGTACGGCACTATTTTCATGCTTATACCTTATCTCTATAACGGGAGCTCCCGTCACACCATCCACTTTTAAAAGGTTCCGATGTGCTGCTCAGAGGCTTGGTTCAATAAAGAATTTTTGCTCCTTTTCAGCTAAATGGAGCTCTCTGTGAAAAATTCATTTTATTTACTCTTCTCTTCACTGCATTTGGTTTTTTCCATATTATCACATAGGTTTTATATTGTAAATAATTAAAAAGAATAATCAGTTTTTTTAAAAAGTAAGCATCCTTTATAATTTTATAACTTGATTTTTTATTTATTAGAAAATACGGTGCGTGAAATTACTTGTAACTCTAACAAAAAGAGCCTATTATACTATAGACTCTTACAAAATTCGATATTAATTTGTACTCGCTTCTGCTAATGGTTCTAGAGGCGGTTCCAAATCTAGTTTTAAAGTATCCCCTTCTTGTATTTCTTGTCCTTTTTCAATACTTTGACTCGTTACATACCCTGCACCTGTTGTTTTTAAATTTAATTTCAATAACTTAGAGAAATACATAACATCACGTATTGACCAACCTTTTAGGTTAGGCATTTTCACATTATTTCCCACTAAAAATATGCGATCTCCTTCACTCATTACCTCGCCAGTCTGTGGAAATTGTTTTATTATTTTTCCTTCTCCTAATACTACCGGTTGAAGTTTCGCTTTTTCTGCAATGTTTTTCACAGTATCCATCGTTTGATTTACATAATTTTGTACTTTTATTTCAGATTGCTTTGTTGCATCTGCCATTTTCTTTTCTGTATATGGTTTCACTTTTAAATATTCTAGACTATTTTTCATAACTGGTTTAAAAATTTCAGCAAGAGGTTGAGCACCGTATTCATTCCCCTTTAATTTAGGTTGCTTAATGGCTAAATATACGACTAATTGCGGATCATCAATTGGAGCCATTCCTAAGAATGAAAAAATATAATTATCTTTCCCTTCCATATATCGTCCATTTTCAGGATTCGGAATTTGCGCTGTCCCTGTTTTACCACCAATCGGATAACCATCAATTTTATACATCGTTCCCGTTCCTTTTGATGAAGTAATAACTCGCTCCATTAAGTTCCTTACCTTATCTGCAGTTTCTTTTTTAATCGGATTCCCTATTTCTTTAGGTTGATTTTCCATAATAACTTGTTTATTTGTTGGGTTTACAACCTTATCAACAATATAAGGTTGCATCATTTTCCCGTCATTTGCTATAGCTGTGGCCGCTTGTACGATTTGAATAGGAGTTACAGTTGAGCCTTGGCCGAAAGAAGTAGTAACTTGTTGAATTTGAGTATTTAACAATAATGTATTTTTACTTTCTCCAGGTAAATCTATCCCTGTTTTTTGATTGAAACCAAATTTATTCATATATTGCTTGAATTTATTTGGTTTCAGTAACTGGTCTTCTAAAATAGAAAAAGCAACGTTCGATGACCTTTCAAACCCTTCATCAAATGTAATTGAGCCCCATCCATAGCCGCCATTATGATCTTTAATCTCTGCTGAACCAACTGCGTATTTTCCTGATTGGAAATATTCTTTCCCGTTATATACACCTTCATTAATTGCAGCAGCTAATGTAAAAACTTTCATTGTAGACCCTGGTTCGAATGCATTCGCAATTGGATCGTTTAAAAAATATTCAATGTCTCCTTTGTTAGGATTATAACTAGGCTTACTAGACATTGCTAAAATCTTACCTGTTTTTGGATCCGCAATAATACCTACTAACATAGAAGGATCATAGTGTTGCGCAGCTTTATTCATCGCGTCTTCTAAAAAACTATTAATTTGTTTATCAAGCGTAAGGTATACGTTATTTCCATTTTTAGCAGGTTCTATTTTTCCTATATCATTTGTAAGTGGGATACCATTTCGTGAACCTACATATTTTACATTTCCGTTTGTAGAGCGTAAATATTTATCCAAACTTTCTTCAAGCCCAAACTTGCCCTCCGCATTACCTTTATCATCTGGTCTTGCAAAACCAAGTATATACGAGGCGAAGTCTTCATTTGGGTATACTCTGGCTTTTTCTGTTGTAAACGATACACCTGGTATTTTCAAATTTTTAAGTTCTTCCTTCGCTTCTCTAGATAAGTTACGTCCAATTTTACCAATTTCAACTTGCGTACGTCCTTCATGAAAATTTTTCATGATCTCCTCTTTATCAACTTCAAGCGCATCTGCTAAACGTTGTGCAGTATCTTCTTTATCTTTTAATTTATCTTTTCCTTTTAAGTTTACAACGATGCGATATGTCGTTGAGTCTTGGACTAATACTTTACCGTTTTGATCATAAATTGTCCCGCGATTTGCCTCTAAAACTCCATTTTTGTTTTGTTGTTCCTTCGCAAGATCCTTTACATTAACATTATGCACGACTCCTACTGCTTGAATATAAAATATACGTAAAAGCATAGTAAGAAACAAAACAATAAAAGCAATCATCATATATCGAGCGCCTTTATTCGTTTGAAGTTTATGCATACTAATCTCCTTTCCTTTACAATGCATTAATGCGAAGATGCGCTACTAAATATATTCTTTAATATAGTAGATACTATATTTTTCGAAGTTTTTTTACTAATTCCTCTATAACAATAAGAAATCAAATTCTGTTGCTATTTATTTTTTATTAATTTTGTATTTTTTAATATAAAATACGGTAAGTGAAATTTAAGAATCTTCAAAAAAAGAACCTACTTTTTGTAGGTTCTTAAGATTAAGCTATATGGTTATATTTCTCTAAAAATGGCAACCGTTTTGCTACTAGTGCATACATTTTGAAAATAAAACTTGCTAACGGTTCAAATATACGTGCGCTTTGCATCACTAATCCACTTGTAATAAATGTTAAGAACGCAGCACCAAGTATATCTAGAGGATAATGAACGCCTACGTACATGCGTGATACACCGACTAATATTGCCCATATTAACGCGATATATTTAAGTTTTTCTCCTCTTAGAATAAATACGAAAGCAATCGAAAATACGAGTACAGAATGATCACTTACAAATGATGAATCTGCTGCATGCGGTACTAATTGATTTACATGATGTGTTATAAAAGGACGCGGATGGTAATATACCGCATGTATAAGAACATTTACTAATAATGCAATACTAACTGAAAGTGTCGTATATAACACTGTATATTGTTTTCTAATTGCATTCTCTTTCTTTCCATTATTGAACCATAGGATAAGCATGAATAGAATAGCTACATATGCAGCACTATTTGTAATAGCGATCATTAGCGTATCTAATAGCTTGGATGATCCAGCAAAGTTATTAATCCATTGAAATACTGTGTAATTCATATTACTCTCTCCTTATTATTACTCATTGTACTTTAAATAAAGATACAAGTGTTCTTGATTTACACAGTATACAACATCAATATGAAAATGGGCTTAAACTTTTCTCATCTAATTCTCATTTTATTACTATTCATTTGACAATCGTGTAACTATTTACAAGAGCTAAGTATGTATAAAGGTTGTAAAACATTTTAAATAGTATAGTAAACACTCTATGCATGAATACAATACTTAACATGTTCATTTAAATATAATTTCTCTGAAATCATATTTTCATTCCATACGAAGGGCAATATTACCGAATTGTTCTCCTTGCTTCATTCGATTTAAAGCTTGGATTACTTCTTCTAATGGATATACTTTATCAATAATTGGTTTAATATTATGTTTCTCTATAAAATGAACCATCTCATTAAATTCTTCACGGCTTCCCATTGATGTTCCCATAATATCAATTTGATTATAAAATAATGCTCGTAACGGTAATTCGATTTTATCCCCTGAACTTGCACCAAAGTTAACGATTCTTCCATTTGGTTTTAATATATCAAAATATTTTAAGAAAGTCGCCGGACCTATACTATCTATAATTAAATCCACTTTTTCTCCAT
>NZ_JAEKEU010000030.1:0-7947 GCF_016650935.1 Bacillus sp. TH25
TATTAAAGAAATAGTAGAGAGTGAAAATATTGAAGTAATAAAATCGCAATTTGTAAATCGTAGTGCTCAAATAAAGGAAGACATGCACAATCTCCAAAAACAATTACGTTTCCTCGAAGACTTACTGAAAACGATGAGAGAGGATTTTGTTGAGATGAACTATCATGTTTCGTTAAAAGAAATTCCAGAAAGAAAAGTAGCAAGCGTTAGAAAGGTTATTCCATCTTATAATTACGAAGGAGATTTATGGAGTATTTTAATGCAAGAAATTAATGTTAAGAATATTAGTATAGCTAATCCAAGTTATAGTATTGCTGTCTTCCATGATCAAGAATACAAGGAAAATGATGTAGATGTAGAAATACAGCTAAATATTTTAGGGAAGTACGAAAATACAAAAGATGTTCATTTTAAAAAGATTGAGCCAATCAAGGTAGCATCTATAATAGTAAACGGAAGTTATGAACAAATGACAGACGTAAATGAAGCAGTGGCAAAATGGATTGAGGCGGCAGGTTATGAATTAACGGGATCGATGTTTAATATTTATCATGTTAGCCCCGCGATGGAATCGAATCCTAATAAGTGGGTTACTGAAGTTTGTTATCCAATTAAATAATGATAAAGAAAAATGGCATTATTGATATGCCTTTTTTCTTTAGGCTCTTTTCGTAAATAATGTTGCTTTATTGCGTAATAATTTTATCCTTATTGATTTCATGAGATTTTTACGCATAATTGTAACTAAGGGAGATGATTCCAATTTGAGTAAACAGAATATCAGCACAACAGTTTCAGGAGATTTAATTGTTACCCATCTAATTGGCAAGATTAAAACAGATGATGTTTATGAATGGTTTAATGGCTTCGAGCAGGTTTGTCAGCAATTTATTTCTGAGGGTCGAAAATTCAAATTGTTGGTGGATAGAAAAGGATACACACTAGATTATTTTTCTGTTCAAAAAGTATGGAAAGATAAGTTCTTCAATGAAACCATTTTGAATCACAGTAAGGCAATTGCGTTTCTCCTTGGAGAAGGGGAGATAATGAATTATTTACAACAATCCAATACAAAAGAATCTGTGAAATTCTTTGATGATTATGAACAAGCATTAATTTGGTTGAATGAATATCCAATATAAAACCTTTATTGAACCAGTTGCTCTCAATCAACTGGTTTTTTATGCCCGTAATGTTGCCGTTGTCATAAAATTCACTTGCTTACAAGCTTCCAACACTATTGTTTTTCTTCGCAGATTGAAGATCCTACATTATTAGATCAGTTTCTAAATTAATAATACCAGCCTCCTCAATACTAGTTAATCTAAGGAGGCATTAAATTTTTATAAATTAGTGATATGTGTATCCTCCATCAGGAAACAATAGATTGCCTGTAGTAAAGCTATTTTGCATTAAATACAGGACGGTATGTGCAATTTCATCATTATGTCCAGGTCTCTGTACAAGAGAAAGAGATTTATAATCTTCATAAGCAGCTAGTCTTTTTTCGTTTTGTTCATTCTCTCTTTGTATTGTTCCAGGAGAAACAACATTAACTCTAATCGGTGCTAATTCAACAGCTAAAGCTTTCCCTAAACTTTCAATAGCCCCATTACAAGCACCATAAGCAGGCGCACCTTTAAGTGGTCTTTGACTAAATGCACCAGACATTAACACAATGGATCCATAGTTTGAAAGAAAAGGAATCGCATATTTTACTGCGTAATATTGTGGCCAAAACTTTCCGATAAAGCTACTTTCAGCAATTTCATCTGCAGCAGTTATTGGCCCAAGTGTATAAGAGGCACCAGGTGTGAACAAATGATCAATATTACCAACTTTCTTAAAAAAATTTTGTAACTGTTTCTTATTTTGATTATCCAATACATAAGTTTGAAGACGATTGTTATTAATATATTCTTGAGCAGCCTTTAACTTTTCTTCCGAGCGCCCTGCAATAATAACATGTGCTCCTTGTTCGATTGCTTGTTTCGCCGTAGCTAATCCAATACCAGAACTCCCACCAATGATAACGATATGCTTATCTTTTAATACAGTAATAGACATGATTAAACATCTCCCTTAATATAAGATTTAAAATGAAATTGTGTTGCTTTTATTATTCGTTAAAAAATGACTATTGAAAAGTACGCACTTTATATGTACTTAGTCGCGAATTTCGTACTAATCGCTTGTTGTACGGATAAATAATATAAAAAATTACTCATTATATTTTATGATTTGAGGGGAGTGATGAGGAAAATGAATTTAGAGGAACCGAAATTAAAAGGAGTAATAGCGACATTACAAATAATCGGGGGTAAATGGAAGCCACTCATTTTATTTATATTATTAACAGATGGAACAAAACGGTTTGGTGAATTAAAGCGATTAATACCAGACATATCTCAAGGAACATTAGCAAAGCAGCTTCGTGAATTAAAGCAAGATCAACTAATAAAACGTGAAATTTATCAAGAAATACCACCTAAAGTGGAATATAGCTTATCTGAACATGGTAAAACAGTCAGTACTGTTTTAGATAGTATGTGTGGTTGGGGAAGAGGACATTTAGAATATATCGATAAAAACAAACTATAATATTATTATGTAAACTAAATGTGGTGTGTCGAAACATATCGTTTTAATAATTTGTATTTTATAATATATAATTAAATAGTGTTATAGGTTATTATATATGCAGTCTTCCAGATGAGGTGATATAGATGAAATGCTGTATCGTTCGAAGTAACTAGTTGTTCGGGGCTGAAAAAATGCGTAGCAGATATAAAAGGAGACATAGGCCCTTTTACGATAAAATCAACTATGAGTCTATTTCAAGGATCATCATAATTAAACATTTGATACATTTTTGCAAAGGGGAAATAATAAAATGAACGAATTAGAGTATAAAAACTTTTATGATAAAGTGGGAAGATTAAACGGATGGGACTTTAGTAAATTAAAATGTGAAACTGTAGGAGACATCTGGGACTTTTATGATGAAGTAAAAACAAGATGTAAACCAGCAGACATTCTACTTGATGTTGGTACAGGTGGAGGCGAAAATGTACTAAAAATAGCATCTTCAGCTGCATCACTGATTGGAATAGATAATTCTAATGGAATGATCAAAACAGCACATTTTAATTTGAATAAAGCAGGTGTACAAAACGTTGAATTTCTCCAAATGGATTCTGAAGTTTTAACGTTTCCGCATGCTCATTTTGATATTGCTTCAAGTTGTCATGCGCCGTTTGTAGCATCTGAATTGGCAAAAGTAATGAAAAAAGGTGCTTTTTTCTTAACACAACAAGTTAGCGAACATGATAAATTAAATCTTAAAGAAGCATTTGGTAGAGGGCAATGTTTAGGTGAAAGAGATGGTACGTTAAAAGATAATTATATGGGTGAACTTATTAGTGCAGGATTTGAACTCGTACAAGTACGTGAATATGATGTTACTGATTATTACAGTACTCCTGAGGATCTTATTTTCTTATTAAAACATACGCCTATTATTCCTAGATTTGGAGAAAAAGAAGAGGACTTTAATATTTTACAAAAGTTCATTGACGCTAATAGTTCCGAAAAAGGTATTCGTACGAATTCAAAAAGGTTTATGATTATTGCTGTTAAATCATAGTGTATTTTAACGTGAAAGCTGATTTTCTTTAAAAGAAAATCAGCTTTTTTTGTGGAAAAGAATGCAGGGAAAACTTAAAAATCATAGAAATAGGTAAAGTGGTAATCTGAAAATTGAAATATAGGGGATAATTATTTTGAAACGTTACTATATTAACAACGAAAAAATAAACGTACATATTATTGAGTGGGGAAATAATGAAAAGCCCGTTATCTTTTGTTTACATGGGTTAGGTAGTACGAGTTTAAGTTTTATAGAAATTGCAGAAGAATTAAAGGAAGAGTATAGATTTATCTCCATTGATGCACCTGGGCATGGTAAAACACCGCCCTTTGAAAGAGCGAAAGATTATGAGATGCTGAATTTAGCAAACTGGTTAAATGAAATAATAAATGAACTGAGAATTGAACATTTCTATTTTTTATCACATTCGTGGGGAAGTTTTATAGCACTATTTTATTTATTAAATAATCCAGAAAAAGTACTAGGAAGTATTCTTATTGATGGTGGATATCAAACAAAAAGGCTTCAAGAAGAAACGCTTGAAGAGGAAATCGCGTATTACGAAAAGGATTTTGAAGAATATATTTTTAATAATTGGAATGGATTTTTCAAAAGTGAAAAAGAAGCATATACTAGGTGGTCTCCATTATTAGAAGTTGCTGTAAAAGACCTAGGGATTGAAATGGCTAATAAAGTATGTTGGCATGCGAGAGGTACAACAGCTGGTAATATAATAAGAGGTATGCATAAAGATGAAACGATAGATATTTACGAGAAGTTACCGGCTAATATTATATTGCTTCGAGCTACAGTTCCACAAATATGGGATGAATATAGAGATAAAACAGTGAAAATTTTCAAGTTAAAAACTGGCGCGAAAGTAAAATTAATCTCTGATACTACACATTTGTTACACTGGGATAAACCAGAAGTTGTTATAGCGGAAATAAAAAGTAATTGGAGCTAACATATTCATACTAAAGTTGTAGTTTTTACACGAAAAATCCACCCTTCGGTTTGATTTTATCTATTTATAATTGTAATACAATAAGAATAGATAATAAGAAACAAGGGGGAATGTAAAGTGATTACACATATATCAGATATAAAACTACAAACAGTTTCTATAGAAGGAGTAAAACAAGTATACGGAGATATATTATCTTTTCCAATAAAAAAAGAAACAGCATCATTTATTCAATTTGAAGTAACACCATACACAACAATTAGCTTTCAAGAAGTGTATGAACCAATTGCACCTGCGCATTTCGCCTTTGAGATTCCATATTCAAAATTTCATGAAACAGTAAGATGGCTTGAAGGCTCTGGATTACTCATTGTGAAATGGAAAGATGGTCATACAATTGATGAGGAAAACGGTCGATTCAATTTATACTTTAAAGATGGTGATGGAAATCTTCTCGAAATTATCGCACATAGTTATGTTAAAGAAGAGGTATTAGTCCCGCATTCACCGTTAAACATTTTATACGTAAGGGAAATTGGTCTTCCGGTTAAAAGTGTACCTGTATTTACGGAATGGTTGAAATCAAATCTAGACATGAAAACGAAGGAAGATGGGGATATTTTCAACTTTGTTATAGGTGGCACTGCATATATCATCGCAACCTGGTGGCAGCGACCGTGGATTCCAATCGCGATGAAAGCTTTACCACCGAAAGTACATGTTTCATTCGGAACACCGGATCATGCGTTTTTACAACAAATCCAAAATAACTTTAAGAAAAATGGTGTTCCATTTGAAAGTAAACATACTGAAGTATTGTTTATTCAACAAGGGTATTCATTTTCTGTTTTGCATACACCGGAGTTTCATTCCGATATTCCTAGAAAATTAAACTTACCACTTTCTATATAATTATAGGGAGGGGAAAGTTTTTTTCATTTTCATGAAGAAGGGTTTCAGTATAATTACACTGAATTTATAGAGGACTATAAGGCGTTATTCTAATTTACTGTAAGGAGAGAAATGAATTGAATCTAGGAAATCCGATAGCCAAAGGAAATACGGCTGAAATTTATCTTTGTGATAATAAAGTTGTGAAATTGTTTAAAGAATACCTCCCTAATACAGAATCTCTATACGAAGCACAAAAACAAAAGTATGCATATTCATGTGGTTTACACGTTCCTAAAGTATTTGAAGTTACAGAGATACAAGGTAGGCAAGCTATTATTATGGAATATGTAGAAGGAGAAAGTGTTGGTGAGCTTTTGCTTAATAATTTAAGTAAAGCGGAGCATTACATAAGTATATGTGTTAGTGTACAACAAAAAATTCATGCTATATCTGTGAGCTCGGATGAAATAGAACCGATGGAAGAAAGGCTTTATCGTCAAATTAACTCCGTACATGATCTGGATGAAAAACAAAAGGGAAATATATTAAAAAAGTTAGATTCAATCACATTTGAACCTAGAGTATGTCATGGTGATTTTCATCCGTTTAATTTAATTATGAGTAATGGTGATGTGAATATTATAGATTGGGTTGATGCTAGTTCAGGTGATATTCGTGCAGATGTGTTTCGGACATACTTATTGTATTCACAGAATTCAGTGGAATTAGCTGAAATGTATTTACATATATATTGCAAAAAAACAGGTCTATTAAGAGATGAAATTTTCCAGTGGGCTCCTATTATTAGCGCAGCTAGATTGGCAGAGAGTACACCTCTGTAAATAAAAGATGTTTTCAAGTATTTATTTTGATCCCTATTAAAATAGTGAATCATTTATTTTTTTACTCATTGATTCTCTCCGTTATTTTTCTTGCTAATTCATTTCGATTTGTCATATACTTAAAAGAGACCAAACGTTTTCTTTTAGGGGGACACAATGCGTAAAGGTGAATTAACAAAAAGAATGATTCTTGATCGTTCCTCTGCTCTGTTTAATGTAAAGGGATATAGTGGTTCTTCAATTTCTGATATTATGCGAGAGACTGGGCTAGAGAAGGGTGGTATTTATCGTCACTTTAAAAATAAAGATGACTTGGCTGTTCAAGCCTTTCAGCACGCAACTTCACAAATGGGAGTGCGTTATGTCGAAGAGATAAAAAAAGCATCCAATACGTTGGATAAGTTAAAAACTTTTATTTCAGTTTTTACATCTCTCATTCATAATGATCCTCTTCCTGGAGGGTGTCCAATCATGAACGTAACGTTAGAAGCAGATGATTCCCATCCTCTCATGGCAGAACAAGCACAGATAGCGATGAATCAATTACTTGGAATAATTGAAAAGGTTATTACGTATGGGATTGAGCAAGGAGAGTTAAAACCAGATACTCAAGCAAAACAGATTGCTATCATCTGGATTTCTTCTCTTGAAGGAGCACTTGCCTTGTCACGCTTATACCAAGATACAGTTTATATTGATACAGTATCGTCACGACTTTTAGATGAATTGGAAAAACAAATTACGGCTAACTAAGCCGTAATTTTTATCGCAAAAAAGAGACTGTTCAGTTTCTTTTTTGAGGGGGTGATCACTTAATAGAAATTCCATGATGGAACTATGAAAGAACGGATGAGAGAAGAATGGTACTAATACAAAATAGTAAATTGAAAAATGTGTAGAATATGAACGATTTCGGACTACCTGTTTCTAATTTTTGGAGGAGTGTGAAAAGGGATATGAGAGAATTTGAAACAATCGTAATTGGATCTGGCCCTGGAGGATATGTTGCTGCAATAAGAGCTTCACAATTAGGGCAACAAGTGGCAATTATAGAAAGAGAGAATCTTGGTGGCGTATGTGCTAACGTTGGCTGTATTCCATCTAAGGCACTTATTTCTGTAGGTCATCGTTTTGAGGAAACAAAGCATTCAGAAAATATGGGTATTTTTTCTTCTGGTGTAAATGTTGATTTTGCAAAAGTACAAGAATTTAAAAACGGCGTTGTAAAAAAATTAGTAGATGGTGTAGAAGGGTTATTAAAAAGTAATAAAGTAGATGTGATAAAAGGTGAAGCTTATTTCATAGATGCTAACACTATACGGGTAATCAATAAAGATGCAGTTCAAACATATACATTTAAAAATGCAATTATAGCTACAGGCTCGCGCCCAGTTGAAATGCCAACATTTAAATTTACAAAACGTGTGATTAACTCTACAGGTGCACTTAATTTAACGGAAGTTCCAAGTAAATTGATTGTAATCGGTGGCGGTTATATTGGTACTGAATTAGGCTCTGCATATGCTGTCCTTGGTTCTGTAGTAACAATTATTGAAGGAAGTAAAGATATTTTAACTGGTTTCGATAAACAAATG
>NZ_JAEKEU010000031.1:0-93480 GCF_016650935.1 Bacillus sp. TH25
TAAGAAGGTTGAAGAAGGTTCTAGATACACTCAACCTGTAAGTAGTGAAGTTATTGAAAAAAGTAAATCAGGTGAATGGGAAATCACAGTCACCACAGAAAAACCAGTTCCTAGAGATTGGTTTCCAAAGTCATTAGAGGGATTAAAGATACTTTGTTTAGCATCAGGTGGAGGGCAACAAGCACCAGTACTGGCTGCTGCTGGAGCAGATGTAACAGTTACTGATATATCTAAGAAGCAATTGGAACAAGATGAAATGGTAGCGGAACGGGATGGATTAACTTTAAAAACAGTACAAGGAGATATGTCAGACCTTAGTGATTTTGAAGATGAATATTTTGATATTGTCGTAAATCCTGTTTCTAATTTGTTTGTAAAAGATGTTCATCTTGTATGGAATGAGATTTCAAGGGTTTTAAAGAATAAAGGTATTCTTATTTCTGGATTTACAAATCCTTTACTATGGATTTTTGATGACAACCAAGAACAAAAAGGTATTTTGGGTGTTAAACATTCAATACCTTCATCAACATTGGATTATTTACCAGAGGATGAAGTTCAAGATTATATTAATTTAAATCAAACAATAGAATACGCACATACTCTAGAAGATCAAATCCAAGGTCAAGTTGAAGCTGGTTTTGTTATAACGGGTTTTTACGAGGATGATTTTGGTGGAACAAGGATATTAGATAAGCATATTAAAACTTTTATTGCTACAAAAGCTATAAAGTTAAAGGTTGATTAAAATTTTTGGCTCGTTAGTCGAAGAAGGAAACTTGAAAACAGTAAAAAAACAGTAAAAGTTCAATGTATGTCAAAAAGGATGGCACTTGCCATCCTTTTCCTTTTGTAGTTTGGTGTCAAAACAAGTTTTACTCCTCTTAACTGAACCCGTTATAATAAATAGTCCATCTTTTTACATTAATTTTTCACATCATTATATAGTTCCAGCGCCTCTTTCACATTCAATCTATTTTTCACAATGCCATGAATTGCTTGAATCATCGCAGCTGGATGTTCGGATTGCCATATGTTTCGGCCCATGTCTACTCCAATTGCACCTTCTTGCAGCGCATTGTAAGTAATGTTTAATGCGTCTTCGATTGAATCTAGTTTTGGGCCGCCCGCGATTACGACTGGAGCAGGGCATGTGCTTGTGATTTTTTCGAATCCTTCGCAGTAGTACGTTTTAATAATATCAGCTCCCATTTCAACACATACGCGGGAGGCGAGTGCTAGAAAGCGAGCTTCACGTTTTTGTAGTTCTTTCGCAACGGCGGTAATACCGAGTACTGGCAGGCCGTAATCGTGAGCTTCAGAGACTACGTTTGCGAGATTTGAAATAGTTTGTGTTTCATAGTCCGATCCAACAAAGACAGAAACGCCGACGCCAATTGCGTTTTGTTTTACTGCTGCTTTCACAGGTGTAACAATTGTTTCATTCGCTAAATCTTTGCCTACTACAGTTGCCCCGCCTGATACACGCATAACCATCGGTGTGTTGCAGTTTTCAGGAATACAGGAACTTAATACGCCTCGTGTTAAAAAGAGGGAATCAGTATATGGAAGCAAGTTTTTAACTGTTTCTAACGGTTGTTCTAGTCCGTGAATCGGTCCTAAAAAGTAGCCGTGATCTATCGCTAACATAACTGCTCTGCCGTCAGGTAAAATTGTGTTTAATCGATTTTTAAATCCCCAAGTCATTAGGAATCACTCCTTCGTTAATATTGGATTTTCAGTTTGTACAGTATCTTTATTTGGTAAATGTGGTGACTTTATAAAAACAGCTTTAAAAGGCTTATCAGAATGGTTAATAAGATAATGGGATTCATGAGGGCGAACTTGCAAGACATCTCCTTGTTTTATTGGAATTCTTTCGTTATTCACATAGAAATCTATTTCGCCTTCTAACGCATAGAAGACTTCTTCGCACGTTGTATGATAGTGATTTTGAAACTCTTGCCCAGGCTGAATGACGACTAGGCCAAGATCGATATTTGGACCTTGTATTAAATATTTAGGCCCGTTATCACCGAAGCGATAGGTGAAATCATTTTCATTCGCTTTTAACATACATTTCACTCCTTTATGTAATGTGTTACAGAGCACCGGGTGCAATCCACATATGTGAGGTGAGCCCTTTATCGGCTAAAGCGAGCTGACTGTTATACACAGTTTTCCATGTTTCATAGAATTCCTTATATAGTTCGTGATTTTCAGTGACTGGCTCAAATGTTTTTTCCCACTGTACAAATTGTTCGGCAGTCTCTGCCATAGATGAATATATGCCAGCACCAACCCCAGCGGCAATTGCCGTACCTAAAGCAGCGGCTTCTTTTACAACGGGTACTTTAACAGAGATTCCGAGGACATCTGCTAAGATTTGTGGCCAAAGTTTTCCTTTAGCAGCGCCGCCAGCAAAAATCACTTCAGAAGGAAATTTACCTGTGAGAGCCTCTATTAATTTCAAGTTGCCGAATGTAACGAAGGCGGCATTTTCTTCTATTGCCCGGAACATTTCTTTTTTACCGCATTTTTCAGCATCTAAACTTAAATTTAAAAAGGATGGTGCAGCATGTCGCCAAGAAATATAATTCATTACATTTGAAAAAGTAGGGATAATGCCATGTGAGCCTACAGGAACTTCTTTCGCTTGTTCTTCTAGTAATTCATAAGCATCTACACCGAGTTTTTCAGCGAGCCGTTTTTCTTCATGGCAAAAGGCATCTCGAAACCACCTCATAACAAGGCCAGGGAAGAAAGCGATTGTTTCGTATTGCCATAGCTTAGGAATGACGTGGCAATTTACACGAATCGCCGCATTTGGATCAGTTTCTGGTTTTGTTATATTTACTTCTTGTTGCCAAAAACTGCCCCCGCATATAAATGTTTGTTCAGGCTTTACAACTCCAGTTCCAAGCGATGCCATTTGTGCATCACCACCACCAGCAACGACCGGTGTTCCTTCATGTAATCCTGTTAATTCAGCACTTCGTTTTGTGATATTCCCGATAACTGTACCAGCTTCATTTACTTTTGGAGAAAAGGCTAGAGTAAGACCGCATTGCTCAGCAACCCAGTTATCCCAAGCTCTATTTTGTAAATCAAATATACCGGACGTACATCCATTTGAAGAATCAATTTGCAGTACGCCGCACAATTTATATAAAATCCAATCGTTTAACATCGTGAAAGAATGAATGTTCCTGTACACGTCTGGTTCATGTTTTTTAATCCAAAGCAAGCGAGGTAAAGCACCTAATGAAAAAGTTTGACCTGACTTTTTATATAAATCCTCTTCAATTTCGGAACGAATTTGTTTTAGTTCACTAACTTCCGCTGACGCGCGGCCATCAACATTTGCACAAGCCCATATTTCTTGCCCGTTTTTATCGTATAAAACAAAGCCTTCACGCATACTCGTTGCACTAATACCTTTAATAGAAGAGGAGGACGTATTACTTTTTTGAAGAACCTCTTTCGTACATTGTTGAACGAGCTGCCAGTTTTCAGTTACATCAAAATTCATAGAACCAGGGTAACGACTATCTGATTTATGAATCCATTCTTTTTGACTAACAGCAAGTTGATTACCGCTTAAATCAAAAAGAACTGCTCGAATGCTCCCTGTACCAGCGTCGTAAGCTAATAGAGTAGACATTAAGAGTCACCTTCCTTTCTTAATAAGGAGAGGGCAGTTTCTTCATCGGTAATTAATGTATGAATGAACTTTCCTTTTAAGGCGCCGTAAATTGCAGATATCTTTTCCGTACCGCCAGCTACACCAACGACATGTTTCATATTTTGAAGAACAGAGAGTGGTGTGCCGATAAGACGGTTATGATGGGGAAGTTCTAATTGTTTTCCGTCAGTATTATAAAATTGCCCTAAAATATCTCCAGCCCCGTTTTGACTACGTATATAAGTCATTTCACGTAGTGTTAATTTTTCTTCTTTCACAATTGTGGCGTCTTGAGATAAGCCGCCAATGCCAACTACTGCTGTATGAGCGAGTGAAGCGACGTGAAGCATATCTTTCACGCTCGGTTCAGATAGAATAATTTGTGTCATTTCGTTTGTAGATGTAAGAAAAGGGGTAGGAATAATATGAAGATCGCCTTGCATGTAGTTTAAATAGCTTTGATTTCTTGGAATATAGTGATTTACGCCTCCTGTAAGAGTAACGATTGAAAGACTCATAGAGCTATCAAAATGAATGTTTTCTAGCATTTTACTTATCGTCTCTCCCCAGCCAATCCCAAGTAAATCACCTTGTTGCAATTGAGTTTCTAAATATTGTGCGGCAGCTTTTCCGAGTGAAAATGCATAATCCTCAGGTGGAGTTGGAATAACGAAAGCATCTTTTAGATGGAATTTTTTCATAAGATCACGTTCGATGCTTAAACAGTGCAAACCAGTACCTTTTATGTGAAATGTGACGACACCTTCCGTCCGTGCTTTATCTAACAACCGAACGACTTTATTTCTTGAAATGTGAAGAAGTGAAGCAATTTCTTGCTGGGTTAATTGATCTTTATAATAGTACCAAGCTACTTTTGTTAACAAATTGTCTTCAAAGTTCAGCTGTGACATGCTCTTCATCCCTTTCAACAATTGACCACTGCTTAAACATATGTGCTCGTTATTTTGTTTATTCCAGTTGAGGCGATAAAGTGAAACTTTAATCAATGGGTAACGAAGGCGCAAGAGATTATTAAAGAGAAATATCCGAATTGGGAAATTGTAACGACGCAATATGGTGAAAATAATGCGCAAAAATCTTTATCAGTAGGGGAGAGTATTTTAACGCTTTATCCGAAAGAATTCTCCTTCCTCAAGCGTGTGCAGGGCGATAGCCCAACGGTAGGTGGGAGATGAATTTCGGTTTGGCGTTAGCCGAAAGGTTCTTTCTATTATTTTCAATCTCACTCTGATATAATCAGTCTTATTAAGTATAAAGGTCGGTATATCAATGAAATTAGATAGTAATAATCATTCAGTATTCTTACTTTATTATCATCTTATATTAGTTGTGAAATATAGAAGAAAGGTATTCGATGATGATATGTCTAACTATGCAAAAGATATGTTTATAAGGCTTTCAGAAAGCTATAACATAACTTTAGTTGAGTGGAATCATGACAATGACCATGTTCATATTGTATTCAAATCGCATCCAAATACAGAAATAACAAAGTTCATCAATGCGTATAAAAGTGCCAGCTCTCGACTCATCAAGAGAGACTTTCCACAAGTAAAAAAGAAGCTTTGGAAAGAGATGTTTTGGTCAAGAAGTTTTTGCTTACTAACTACTGGTGGTTCACCAATAGATGTAGTAAAAAGGTATATTGAAAATCAAGGGGAAAAGTGAGGTGAAATGATATGACAATACGTAATAAAGCGTACAAATTTCGTTTGTATCCTACAGAACAACAAGCACATCTTATACGTAAAACTTTTGGGTGTGTGCGATTTGTATACAATAAGATGTTGGCTGAACGAAAGGAAGTGTATGAGAAGCACAAAGGGAATAAAGAAGAATTAAAGAAACAAAAATTCCCTACTCCTGCAAAGTATAAGGTAGAGTTTGAATGGCTGAAAGAAGTGGATTCGTTAGCATTAGCGAATGCTCAATTAAACTTGCAAACTGCTTATAAAAATTTCTTTAGTGGTCAAAATGACTTCCCGACGTTCAAAAGTAAAAAGGATAGAAAACCTTATACAACGAATGTGGTCAACGGAAATATTATGTTGCTGAATGGTCATATCAAATTACCGAAATTGAAGCTTGTAAAGATTAAACAACATAGAGAAATACCTCAAAACCATGTGATTAAGTCATGTACGATTTCCATGACACCCACTGGGAAATATTATGTTTCTATCTTGACTGAGTATGAAAAAGAAATTGTGCAAAAAAAAGCGGAAACTGTTGTTGGGTTAGATTTTTCTATGTCTGAATTATATGTAAGTAGTGAGAATGAGAAAGCCAATTATCCTCGCTTCTACCGTCAAGTATTAGAAAAAGTAGCAAAGGCTCAAAGAGTATTATCAAGACGCATAAAAGGCTCAGAGCGTTGGAATAGGCAACGGATTCTTGTAGCTAAATTGCATGAAAAAGTAGCAAATCAACGTAAGAACTTTCTTCATCATAAATCGAAAGAATTAGTTACCAACTTTGGTGTTGTAGCAATTGAAGACTTGAACATGAAAGGAATGTCACGAGCACTAAACTTTGGAAAAAGTGTTACTGATAATGGATGGGGAATGTTCACGACTTTTTTAGCCTATAAGTTACAAGAACGAGGCAAACAGCTTATAAAAATTGATAAATGGTTTCCTTCTACAAAGACATGTAGTAATTGTGGAAACGTAAAGGATTTAGGACTATCTGAACGAGTGTATGTTTGTGATTGTGGTACGTCAATAGATAGAGATTATAATTCTGCAATCAACATCAAAAACGAAGCTATACGTTTGTTAGAATTATCATAAATCGTATCAAATAACCTATGGGACATGGGAGATAGCTCGCGGTCTTACGACTAATTCGTTAGCTAATAAAAGTAACGACTAACCGAGAAGCCCCCACTTCAAACAGCTCGTAAGAGCGTTAAGTGGCGGGTAGTTCACAAACGTATCCAGATATTAACGCAGTAATATGTCCAGATGCAACAGCACTACCAGCAATGGCGCAAGCAGCTGAGAATTTGAAAATGGATAAGAAAGTAGTCGTAACGGGATTTTCGACACCGAACGTTATGCGTGATTATGTAAAACGAGGAACAGTACAACAATTTGGATTATGGGATGTAAAACAACAAGGTGCCCTCGCAACGTATGTTGCAAATGAAATTGTTGTAAAAGGGAAGAAGTTAAAAGTCGGGGATAGCTTTGAAGTAAAAGGAATCGGAAAAGTGAAAGTAGAGCCGAACTCTATTCAAGGGTATGACTATGAGGCAGAAGGAAATGGTATTATCGTATTACCTGAACGAGTTGTATTTACGAAGGATAATATTGATAAGTATAATTTCTAGTAGAAAATAAAAACGTCCGAATATATCGGACGTTTTTATTATGTCGTTTTTAAAATCTATTCATTAATTGTGAACAGCTTCTTTTTCATTTAACCCAAGTGTGCGTCCTGTTGAAGCGTGAAGCTCTTGGAACAGTCTTGGATTTTCCGTAAGTGACACGCCGTAAGAAGGGACCATTTCTTTTATCTTTGGCTCCCATTCTAGTATACGTTCTGGGAAGCATTTTTCTAATACTTCAAGCATAACGTGAACAGCAGTAGAAGCACCTGGAGAAGCGCCAAGTAACGCAGCGATTGATCCGTCATTTGCACTAACAACTTCTGTACCAAATTGAAGTGTTCCTTTACCACCTGCATCAGTATCTTTAATTACCTGCACACGTTGTCCAGCAACGACAGTATCCCAATCTTCACTTTTAGCGTTCGGAATAAACTCACGTAATTCTTCCATACGCTTTTCGTGTGATAACATAACTTGTTGGATTAAGTATTTTGTTAATCCCATTTCTTTTACACCGGCTGCTAACATCGTTAAGACGTTATTCGGTTTTACAGAACCAATTAAATCAAGGTTTGAGCCAGTTTTTAAGAATTTAGGTGAGAAGCCTGCAAATGGTCCAAACAGTAAAGCTTTTTTATTGTCTATATATCTCGTATCAAGGTGAGGTACAGACATTGGTGGAGCACCAACTTTAGCTTTTCCGTATACTTTTGCATGATGCTGCTCTACAACTTTTGGGTTTTTACATACCATAAATAGTCCACTTACTGGGAATCCTCCAATATGTTTTGACTCAGGAATACCAGTCTTTTGAAGTAGAGGTAGACTACCGCCACCGCCGCCGATAAAGACGAATTTCGCAGTATGATGTTCGATTTTGCCACTATTCATATCGTGAACTTTTACTTCCCACAAACCATTCTTCGTGCGTTTAATATTTTCAACACTATGTTTGTAGTTTAGCTCAACATTTTTAGTTTTTAAGTAATCAAACAACATGCGCGTTAACGCACCGAAGTTAACATCTGTTCCAGAATCAATTTTCGTTGCAGCCATTGGTTCATTAGAGTTACGGCCTTCCATAATGAGTGGAAGCCATTTTTTTAATGTGTCAGGAGCATCAGAAAATTCCATTCCTTGGAATAGAGTGTTTTTTGAAAGCGCTTCAAAACGTTTTTTTAGAAACTCCACATTTTTTTCTCCTTGCACCAAACTCATATGAGGTAGTGGCATAATAAAATCTTGTGGATTACGAATTAAGTTTCTCTTAACAAGATACGCCCAAAATTGTCTTGAAAGTTGAAATTGCTCATTTACTTTTACAGCTTTACCAATATCTATAGACCCGTCAGATTTTTCGGATGTATAGTTAAGCTCACATAGCGCAGAATGTCCTGTACCAGCATTATTCCATTCGTTAGAACTTTCTTCTCCGGCATTAGCGAGTTTTTCAAATACTTTAATTTCCCATTCAGGTGCCAATTCTTTAAGTAATGATCCTAACGTTGCGCTCATAATTCCAGCGCCAATTAAGATAACGTCTGTTTTTTGCTGCATGTTGCTCATGATAATCTCTCCATCCCCTATATTGGCAAAAAAGAGTAGGTGTTTTTATATCTAAGCCGTAAAAAGAAAACACCACCTAGGCCCCACCTAGGTATTTACCTTTTTTGTCTCAATTATATAACCATCTCATACTCTATTATAATAATTAATAGAGTAAAATATCTAGTGTTATCTGATAATTTTAAACTATTTAACGCTTTATTTTGTAGAATTCTTCTGCTATAAGGGTAAAAAGCATTGTAGTAAAGCGGAATTTGGAGAAGAATTCCAGTTTGATGTTATCTCAAAAAAACTTACTAATACTTTTATTTTTAAGTTTTAATCTTTGGGAATTTGTAAAAATCTGTTTTTATTACATCTTATTTGAAAAAAATAACAAATAAATGATAAGATTATTCTGAAAATAATTAAGGAGGGATACCAATGCTTACAAAAGAACAAGTCGCAAACTTATTTCGAAACTTTTCTGTGAATGAATGTAAAGGATCTAGTGACTTATACGAATATTTATCAATAAAAATTTCTGAAGATGAGGAAGTTCTTACGTTAGCTTCCTACGCACAACCTGGTCAACCAATCCCAAACTTATTATTAGGTGCAGTCCATTATTTATTGTTAAAAGGAAAAGAACACAGTTTAAAAAGGTATTATTATAGTTTAGTTGAAGATGCTGATACAAATTTTGAAAATGCCTTTCATCAATTTAAAGATTTTTGCCATGTATATCGTGAAGAAATAATTACTTTATTACAAACGAAACTCGTTCAAACGAATGAAGTAAGACGATGTGCCTATTTGTATCCAAGTTTCTGTTACATATTTAATAAAGTGAACAAACCGTTAGCGTTAATAGAAATTGGTACAAGTTCAGGATTACAACTATTTTGGGATCAATATAGTTATTCATATGGAATGGGAGAAGTGTATGGAAATACACAATCGAATGTTCAGTTAACCTCTGAAATAAGAGGGGAGAATATGCCGAATCTGCTAAAACAAAGTCCACCTGTCGTAGAAAGAATCGGACTAGATTTACACGTGAACGATCTAAATGATGACGAAGACTATTTATGGTTACGAGCGCTTATTTGGCCAGAACATAAAGAAAGACTTGAACTATTTGATCAAGCAGCAACGCTTGTAAAAGAACAATCAGCGCAATTAATTGAAGGAGATGGTGTAGCGCTTCTCCCGGCCATTGCAAATCAAATAAGTGAAGATGCGGTGATTTGTATTTTCCATACACATGTGGCAAACCAAATACCTGAAAATGTAAAACATACGCTAGAAAAACAAATTAAAGAAATAGGTGCAAAACGTGACGTATTCCACCTATATAACAACATGTGGGACCGGGACCTTCATATTGATTATTATATTAACGGAAACGAATATTGTGAAACTGTTGGGGAAACGGAAGGGCATGGGAGATGGTTTAGTTGGGGGTTTGGGGATAAGACGTTATGCTAAGGTAACTCTACTGGTCATGGGCTTTATCATGTATATTTCAAATCAATAAGATGAGGGAAGAATCTTGAATAGTTTGAACAACATGGAGAAAAAAGCTAAATCACGGTATAAATGGTTACAGGAATAAAAATATAAGTAGCACACAAAAATGCTTGGGAGAAATCCAAAGCATTTTTTGAATCATTATGTAATTCTTTTAAATTTAATCACTCGTTTAAGAGTCACATTGTAATAAATATTCGTACAAGAAAAATACAGTAAACGAAACTTAGAAATTAACCTGCTAATTTAAATGATGATAATGTATATTGTTATGCTAATTTGTAAACTATCTTCGATACTTCTCCACAAAAATCAACTCTTTATTTATTGGTAAACTCATCGGGTGTCCAAGTAGCGATTTCATTACCTGGTGCAGCAACTACAAGCCAATCCTCACATTGGACCCCAGCTTGCCAACATTCATAATAGTTGTGAAAACCATTTACAAACAAGATTTGTCCGTCCTCAAATAGGATAAACAAATGTGGAGTTTCCTTACCTAATTGTACGTCTATAACTTTCTGCCTTCTCATTTTAAAAATTCTATTATATTCTTCTTCCTCGGAATAATCGTCAAATTCATCCTCATTAGAAGGGTACTTTTCTGGTGGAGTATTAAATAAAAACCATTTCGATTCGATGTTGACATATAATTGCCCATCATAATCAACTGCAGCTTCAAAATTTGTAAAATGAATCTTTATAGTTGCTGGAGAAATACCAAATTGCAATCCATCAACTTATGCTCCTATGAAGAGGTGTTTTAATACATTTTCTGCATAAAGTTTGTCTTCTTTGTTCATTATACGAATCCTCCTTTCTGTAAAATATATATTATATTTTTATTGTAATAAATAAATTTTTATGTAAAATGAACTTTTTGTGAGAAACGGACGAATATTGTGTGAAGGATCATGAGAGGGGAACGTAATTTTGGATGAAGTAGAATTAAAAGAATGGCTGTATAAAATGGAGTCAGGGGACCAAGAAGCCTTTCAAGTTATTTATGAATTAACAAGTAAAGATATTTATAGAACAGTATTATTTTTATTAGGGAATCAACACCAAGATGTAGACGATATAGTTAATGAGGTATACATCAAAATGTGGAAGTCAGTAACGAATTATGATATGAACCGTTCATTTCGTTTTTGGTTACATGGTATCGTTGTAAAACAAGTGCAAGATTGGCGTCGTAAATCGTGGCGGCGATTTCGAATCTTTGAAAAGAAGAAAATGTATGAGCAAGACCGGTCATATATAATGGATGAGGGCATTTTACATAAAGAAACACGTAATGAACTAGTAGAAGTTGTACAAAAATTATCGTATAAGCATCGTGAAGTCGTTATTATGCGTTACTTCCATGAATATAGCCTGGACGAAATTGCAATGCTTCTTCAAATCCCTGTTGGCACAGTGAAATCTCGATTACATACAGCGTTAAAACAATTAAGAACAGAAATGGAACATATGCCAGAAATAAGGGAGGGAGAAGTAAATGGATTTTGAAAAATATATAACGAATGAATTGAAAAGAAAAGCGGAATCAATCGAACCAAATACTAATCTAGAAAATAAAGTACAAACCTCTTTTCATAAATACCAACAAATGAAAAACAAAGGGAAAACTTCTATGAAAAAAAAGTTATTACTTGGCTTTATAGCTGCGGCTGTTCTTATTCCAACCGGTACTTTTGCGGGTACAACAATAATCGATAAAATTATAGGTACACCAGAAGAAGCGAGAAAAGATATGGGAATGTCAGAAGACGGCTATACAGGATTGATGGAGAGGGTAGAAGTTGCTAAAAAATTATTTGCAAAAGAGGACTTTGAAAAATATGTAGAGTTATTACAAGAAACATATCATTTTTATAAAAAAGTTAGTGTCGTAGAGAACGGAGAAAGAAAATATACAGCTACAGATCGTCTAAATGCTGATGAAGAAAAAAGAGATAGTGAGGTAATGGAAGAGCTAAACAAATATGAAGAAAGATTAGATCAACATTTTACATATACATTTGAACACGCTGAACAAATAGCTGGTTTTCTAATAAAGCATCCCACATATATTCCTTCTGGGTATCAAGTAGTATTTGAAGAAGCAAAGGCGAATGCAACAGTGGGAAAACCAATCCCTCTAATTACAATGAGATATGAAGATCGTAATGTGAAAAAAAAGCCATCTACATCAAACGCGGAATTAGGATTTACAATTCATCAATTAGAAATACATCAAGATGATAAAAAAGATTATTTTATTGAAGAACCGTTTGATAAAGCAACTGAAAAAGGACCAAATTTTTATAAAGACATTAAAACATATAAACTAAAAGGATACGATATTACATTTGGTGAGTATAAAGAGTCGAATGTCCGGGCTATGAAAATAGTAGTACCTGCAAAAGAAGGAAGAAATGCATACCAAGTGTATATAAACGATAGTATGTTGTCTAAAAAAGAGCTTGAGAAAGTTTTACTTTCAGTTGTTGAATAGATAATGAAATTTCAGAAAAATGAAAGTAAGTAGTTACTTTCATTTTTCTTTTATGATAATATGTTAGTAATTACTTACTTACATATTGAATGGAGGAATAAAGATGGGGAAATTAACAGCACGAGAAAAAGTTATGGAAGCTGCTACTTTATTATTCGGTGAAAAGGGGTATACAGCGACAACAATTCGTGAAGTGGCGGAAAAAGCAGGGGTTAGCGAATTAACGATATTCCGTAACTTTAAAAATAAGGAAAACCTATTTAGAGAGAGTATTATTTTACGTACGACACCAGTGGCTTTGTTAGAGGAAATAGAAGAGCAATTTACTGGTAATTTACATAAGGACCTTACGAAAGTAGCAGAAACATATATTCAAATCAATTTGCCGAAGCTAAATTATATTTGGGCTGCGTTAATTGAATCAAGACAAAATAGTGAAATGAAAACATTACTGCATGAGTTGAATTCACATTTAGTGGATCATTTAGAAACTTATTTAAAGCAACTTGGAGAGAAGGGGCATATTTCCTCATGTAACTACCATTTAATAGCGAATATGTTTTACGGACAACTGTTTTTATACATTATGAATGTTAGTATAGCGGAAGAAGAAATTCAGTTAGATGAGTATATAGAGACATGTGTAAATTTATTTATGAATGGGATTTTAAATAAAGAAAACGAATAGGGGTGGGGGAATTGAGGAATACATTTGCATTAATTGCTTTAATTGCAGGTTTTTTTATGGCAATTTTAGATTCAAACATTGTAAATATCGCATTACCAGAAATGACAAAGACATTTCATACATCAATTGATACCATTTCTTGGATTGCTAATAGTTATAATGTTGCCTTTGTAGCGTGTTTATTAATTGCAGCACGTCTTGCGGACCAGTTTGGTCGCAAGAAGCTGTATATTATAGGTTTATTAGGGTTTTCTATTAGTTCGCTTATGTGTGGTATTGCCAAGTCGTTTCATACACTAGTAGTTTTTAGAGTATTGCAAGGGATTTCGGCCGCAATTATCGTACCAGTTGCTATGCCTCTGGGCCTTGAGTTAGTATCGAAAGAGAAACAAGGTATGATAGGCGGTATTATGGGGGCCTTCGGAGGGTTAGCGGCGGCAATTGGTCCTTCACTTGGTGGTGTTTTAACTAATAAATTGAATTGGAGCTGGGTGTTTTTTATTAATGTCCCAGTTGGCATATTATCTTTAATCTTCGTGATTCTTTGTATTAAAGAATCGTATGATCATACTGCAAGCTCTAAAATAGATTGGGCGGGTATGATTACTTCTGCATCCGCACTATGCATACTTGTATATGCACTCATACAAGTAAATACAAATCAATTAAGTATGTTAAGCTTAATTCTTCTTTTTATGCTCTCATTAATAAATTTTATATTATTTTTTATTATCGAAAAGAAAAATAATAATCCAATGTTACCTTTAAAATTGTTTTCATACATAGAGTTTTCAATTTCAAATCTTTCCTTATTTTTCGTTGGTATGGGATTAATGAACTTTTTATTTATACTTGCTTTTTATTTCGTTCAAGTAGAAAGTATGTCTGAACTACAGTCAGGCTTAATTATTAGTACTTTAGCAATTGTATCTATGGTTGTTACAGGGGTAGTAACACCAATTGCAGCGAAACGAGGTAGTTTATTAATAGGTAGTATAGGGATGATTGCTTTTATCATAGCCTCATATTTATTTAGTCATATAGATTCAAACTTTACTACATGGGATTATATATGGCGATTAGTGATCGTTGGAATTGGAACAGGGTGCACTTTAGCACCGTATACAACAACTGCGGTTTTAAGTGTGCCTACGGAGAAAACAGGTGTTGCTTCAAGCGTATGTAATATCTCTAGAACGGTCGGAAGTATTGTAGGGGTAGCGATACTGGTCATGTTTTTGAATCATCAATTGTTAGTTGAAAAAGAAAAAGTAAATAAAGAAGTACTGACTGTGATTGAAAAAAGTAATTTAACAACTATAGAAAGAGAACAAGTGTTGCAAGCGATGAAAGGAATTGATAAAAATCAATACAGCATATTAAAGTCTGAAGAGGGCAACTAGTTATACGAGCAGATGAAGCAGCAACATAAACAAGGAATTGTATATAGTTTTAATAAAACATTTTTAATGGGTGCAGTTATTTTTACTTTAGCGCTCATTTGTAATGTAGTTGGTATGTATGTTAGTAGGAAAACAGGTGCAATCTCGTTAAAAGGATAGTTTTATTACATAATATTATTATGTAAACAAAATTAATGAATATACAACCGTCGTTCAAAATGGCTCGTTATTAATCAAGTCTGTGCGCACTAAATTTAGTGATGATGCAAAAGTTACAGATGAGGATACAAAGCAAGCTCTTATTTCTTTAATTCATAGTATATTAGACGAAATAATGATTTGTTTTATAAAAAAGGCAATACTACTGGTAGTTTAAATGTAGTATTGCCTTTTCATTTTCTCTTGTTTGAAATTTTGTACTAACGATTAGGCAATCATGTCACCTATTTTAAGGTTTAGACAAAATATATATTAATTTAGGCTCTGGCTCGCGTCTTTTTTCGTCTTGGTCAAATAAATAACTAAGCTCAAGATTATTACGAGGAAGATTACGCTTGTTCCTACCGTACCGAGACCAAGGCCACCGGAATCGTGAGGCTGTGATAGATAATCGCCAAAAGAGGCACCGAAAGGACGAGTTAAAATATAAGCGATCCAAAAGGCCAACACTGCATTTAATTTGAAGCGGTAGTAAGCGACGGTTACAGCCCCAATTAATGCGGCGAATATGAGCGCTGAAATCCAGTAACCTAAGTTGAGACTCTCTGCTACGAGATCACCAGCTGCGGTACCTAAGGCGAAGGTGAACAGAATAGACAACCAGTAGAATGCTTCTCGCTTTGTCGTGTAAATAGAGTGAATGGACAGTGTCTTCTCACTCACGTACCAAGCAGCAAAAGTTGCCAGTAGGAAAAGGGTGAAAACGATGGTGGTCGTCTCTAGAGCGACCCCGAAGTTGTCCGTAAGATTGTCGGTGACTAGCGTGCCGACAACACTAATCAGCAAGACAGTGAGCCAGTAAATTCCTGGAACATATTTCTTCAATTTGAACTGGAAGAACAGTGTGATGAGCAAGAGAGCACTCATAACAAAGGTCGTGTTAGTCAAGCCAAAGTTCAGGTTTGTATTTAAGAAGTCTGCGCCTGTTTCGCCCACTGTAGTTGCCATGATTTTGATAATCCAGAAGAAAATCGTGACTTCTGGAACTTTGTTCAGCATCTGCCAGCCTCGTGATGAGACGGAAGCGACTTCATCAGAAATGGATGGATTTTCTCTATTCTTATCCTGATCCTTCTCATAATAGTTCATGTAGGATTCCTCCTTATTAGTTTTTTATGGCCAACGCCAATTTATAAACAGAGTGTAACTAATAAGAATGAGATTCAGATGAAATTTGGATGAAAAAATCATTAAAATAAGATGAAAAAAAGAAATTTCTAAAGTGTCTTTTTTATTTAACAAATACAGTTAAAAAAGTATATCCTTTTTTTGTTCGCGACATTGAAAATACAGCAAAATTGATACTCTTCATTTGATATCCTACGTTGGTCGTTTTCTGCAAAATAATAGTTTGACATGGAGTCTTTACAAGCATGACTCACATGCCAAGACCGTCATTATAACAAGTGTTTGGCGCTATTATACTTGTTTCCCCATGTTAAAGCATGTGTGACTAATCGATTAAGTGTCTTTTGTATTTAGGGGGACATTAAGAATATCTTATGTATTTCTCATCAGATTTTAATATTTTTTTAGTAGTGTATACCTTGTATCCTACAAGGAAAGAGGAAGAAGACTATGCATGTACTACATTTTTTAAGTGAATATATAAAGCACCCAAGAACTGTAGGAGCAGTATTGTCAAGTTCTAAGCAACTTGCAAAACAAATGGTAGCCCCTATAAATTTTGAACAAGCAAAATGCATTATTGAGTATGGACCAGGAACTGGAGTGTTTACGGAACAGCTCATTCAACATAAACATAATGAAACAGTATTGTTAATCATTGAGAATAACGTACAGTTTTACCGTATACTTCAAGAGCGATATTCACACATGGAAAATGTGTACATTATTCATGATTCTGCCGAATATACGGAAAAGTATGTTCAGAAATATAAAATTACCCAAGTGGATTATATTATTTCAGGATTGCCATTTACCAGTTTATCCCTTGATACTTCTACAAAGATATTACAGGTAACAAAAGAAGTATTAGGGGAAGAAGGGAAATTTATTACTTTCCAATATACACGCTTTAAACAACAATTTTTCCGTTCTTTTTTTGCAAATATTGAGGTGAAGAAAATAAACTGGAATATTCCACCGGCTTTCGTGTTCACTTGCTTTATGTAAGTTGATGGGAAGGCGCGAAACCAAATCACTATCATGCAAAAGAAATGAATTATTTCCAACATAAAAAACGAACGATTTTCCCTGTGAAAATCGTTCGTTTTTTCGTGAGAAATACAAACTATAACTTTCATTTTGGACTATTAAAAAGGCGGAATACTTTGCGGAAAGTTGAAAACATTTTTCGGGTCATATTTAGCCTTTATGTCCATTAACCGGTCAAAGTTACAGCTGTAGTAAGCATCTGGCCAGTCTTTAATGGAAAGGTCAGGTGTATTAACGTAAACGCCTTTTGTGTATGGTAGCATCACCTTTTTGTATAGTTAAATATATGTACTCAAAATCTCCCCAGGCAATCCATCAATCTCGCAAACTTTTTCAGATGTAAAACCAACGTTTAGTAAAATCTTCCGAGAGGGGATATTGCTCGGATCGATAATTGCTTTTAGTACGTTTACATCAGTATGCTTCGCTATTTCAATTAATTCTCTTGCAATACAACTACCATATCTTTTTCCCCAGTGTTCTGGCAATAACATATAACCAAGTTCAGCTTCTTTAAAATCATCCTCATTTACTGTTATATGTCCAAGTCCGATAAATTCATTTGTTGCACTGTTATAAACTTTATAAGATCCATACAGTTTATGTTTTTCATTGCGCCTTAACAATTTTTCATAGTCGTTTTGTGCTTCATCTAACGGAATGGTGCGCTCTGTAATTTGTGCCATTACTCTTTCATTTGATACGAGCAGGAAGTAGTGATTAAAATCTGTTGCTTCAAATTTTTTGAAATGTAGCTTATGCATATGCTTCCTCCAAACTAATTTTCATTTGTACTTCAGAAAAGAAAAAGATAAGTTAAATCGTAATTTCAATTTGATTGCCTTCTGGATCGTTTATTACACTTTCGTAATAGCCATCTCCAGTGAAACGTGGTCCATTTAATAAAGGATAACCAGCTTCTTTTAACGTTTTTGTCAGTTCATTCACACGTTCTTCACTTCCAACAGAGAAAGCTATATGTGCATAGCCAGTTATATTAAGGTTAGGTTCGTTTTCTATACCTTTTTTACGCATAAGTTCAATCCGCGTTCCAGATTCGAACGTAATAAAATAAGATTCAAATTGTTTTGCTTCGTTATGATATAAAGAGTTTGCTTTACCGTTGAAATACTTCGTATAAAAAGTACGCATTAATTCTAAATCATTTACCCAAATTGCGATATGTTCGATTTTCATAGGTTTCACCAATCCTATCTGTACTAATTAGGCTTCCACTGTATAAAAGTTGCATGTACATTGCAAGAAATTTGATTTGGTGAAAAAAGACAATTGTTAATTTTTGGTTGTATCCGTACATACAATGTGTAATTAAGTGAATGATCTACATAGTAATTACTGAAAAGGGTGAATGAGGCTTATGAGTCAATTAGAGCAAATGATGTACATTGGTGTAATCATGTCTATTGTACTTTCTGTAATGATTTTGGGGTCTTTATATTATAATCCTCGTCTTTCGTTAAATGATTATCCGAAAGATATTCAAAAGGTAGTTTTTCCGAAATCAATTCATGAAAAAAAGCAAACGATTTACTTTAATATTGCATACAATGTGATTCTCTTCGGTACTCCTTTCGTTTCAACCTATATACTAAATCAACATGAAACATTATTGTATATTGAGGCCTATTTACATACTTTTGGTATTTTAATGATTTTCAATTTAGTAGATTTATTAATAATCGATTGGCTTATTTTTTGCTGGATTACCCCGAGGTTTGTTGTTATTCCTTGTACGGATGGGATGAAGGGATATAAAGATTATATGTTTCATTTAAGAGGGGCTATAGTGGGTACTCCATTTTTAGCAATTGTAAGTTTATTTCTGGCAGGAATTGCGACAACTATTTAGTATAAAAAAGAAAGATAGGAAACGTTTATATAAGGTAAGTAGATTTATAATTTATAGAATTAAAAATGAGAATTTGATACTATTGAAGCAAAGGGTTCTAATAGCAGTATATTAAGCGATATCAATATACGATTGCGAATGTTTTGATATTCCATGAAATCACCTAATTTTATGGAAGCATTTGATAGAACTCAAAAAAACGCAATGGAGGCTAATATGAAAAAAATAATTGGCGCAGCAACAGCAACAGTTCTTGGATTGGGGGCTTTTACCACATCTGCTATCGCAGAAACTATCGTAACAGCGGATGTACTCAACGTACGTGAAAAGCCAACTACGGAATCAAAAGTTGTCGAAAAAGTAAAAGAAGGACAAAAGTTAAAGGTCATACATACTGAAGAAGGATGGTCAAAAATTGATCTAAATGGTAAAGAATTGTTTGTAAGTTCGGAGTATACAAAAGATATTTATCATGTAACAGCAAACCTATTAAATGTACGTACTGAAGCAAACACGGAATCAGAAATTCTTGGCAGACTGAAAAAAGATGATGTAATTGAATCAACACATCAAGTTAAAGATGGATGGCTACAATTTGAGTATAAAGGAAAAACAGCTTATGCAAATGTTTCTTTCCTATCAAGTACAGCACCAAGTGAAAAGAAAGCTGAAGAGAAAACGAAGAAAGTAGCGAAAGTACAAAAAGCGGTAAAAGCAAAGGAAGAAGCCAAAACGCAGAAAGTAGCAAAAGCGCAGGAAGAAGTAAAAGTACAAGAAGAAGCAAAGCCTAGGGAAGAAGCGAAAGTACAAGAAGTAACAAAGCCTAGGGAAGAAGCGAAAGTACAAGAAGTAACAAAGCCTAGGGAAGAAGCGAAAGTACAAGAAGAAGCAAAGCCTAGGGAAGAAGTAAAAGTACAAGAAGAAGCAAAGCCTAGGGAAGAAGCGAAAGTACAAGAAGAAGCAAAGCCTAGGGAAGAAGTAAAAATACAAGAAGTAACAAAGCCTAGGGAAGAAGCGAAAGTACAAGAAGAAGCAAAGCCTAGGGAAGAAGTAAAAGTACAAGAAGAAGCAAAGCCTAGGGAAGAAGTAAAAGTACAAGAAGAAGCAAAGGCTAAGGAAGAAGCAAAAGCACAAGAAATAGCGAAAGCAAAAGAAGAAGCGAAAGCACAAGAAATAGCCAAAGCAAAAGAAGAAGCGAAAGCGCAAGAAATAGCCAAAGCGAAGGAAGAAGCGAAAGCGCAAGAAATAGCCAAAGCGAAGGAAGAAGCGAAAGCGCAAGAAATAGCCAAAGCAAAAGAAGAAGCGAAAGCACGAGAAATAGCAATGGCTAAGGAAGAAGCAAAAGCAAAAGAAGTATCTAAAAATAACACACAGTCTGCTAAACGTGAGCTAACGGTAGTAGCGACAGCTTATACTGCTGATCCAAGTGAAAATGGTACATATGGTGGACGCGTTTTAACTGCGATGGGGCATGATTTAACGGCTAATCCGAATATGAGAATTATCGCAGTTGATCCGAAAGTAATTCCATTAGGATCAAAAGTATGGGTAGAAAATTATGGTGAAGCAATCGCTGGTGATACTGGTAGTGCAATTAAAGGTAATCGTATTGATGTTTTAATGGGTTCAAAAAGTAAGGCAATGAATTGGGGAAGACAAACTGTTAAAGTAAAAGTTCTATAATAACGATAGTTATCCAAAAAGAAGTCAGTTCTCTTTATTGAGACTGGCTTTTATTTTTTGAGTTAATGTGATTCATTGAAAAACCATGTTGATTTAATATAGGAGTTTTAAAGGGAGTATTACTAAATCTGCACTAAAACATAAATAAAAAATGAAACTTGTATCATGTCTATAAAATACAACTATTAAGAATAAGACTGACTCATTCTGTCAGTCTTATTTTTGTTTTGTAACCTCATTAAGAATTGCATGAAATATGTCTTTTTGTGTGAAATTATCTGTAAAAATAGTTTCTCTATTCACTTCAAGTGTATCGTGCGGATTATACCATTTCCATAGGGAGCCCTCACCAAATTCATACCGTTTTTCTCTCGTATTATGTCGTCTAATCGTTTCTTCTAATGATAAATCGAAGTAGTATGTAAAAGCGTTGTCGTCGAAATACTGTATTAATTCTTTCAACATATCACCGTATCTACGACTGTTTAATATTCCTTCTAAAATAACAAATTCGCATTTTTCTTTTCCGTACTTCGTAATTTCAAATAGTAAATCATGAGATAAGTTACCCATTGTGTCGTGCACTTTTAGCATATCTCTACGCACGACATCTTGAGAGACTAGAAGTGTCCCTTGGCCAAAATATTCTTGCAGTTCTTTTGCGATAGTTGTCTTGCCGCTTGCGGAGTTTCCCCGAAGGATGATTAATGTTGATTTCAAAGTCTCATCTCCAAAATGTTTTAGTTTTTTAGGTCTTGCTACAAAAGAACTTCATTATGGGAAACATTCTTTTAGTTAAGTAATAGTTTATGATACTCAGTATAAGTTGAACAGAATAATTTCTTATTGTGGGATTATGCAAGTAAAGCTGGTTTGAAAATTTACTATCCGCATATAGAAAAGTTATTATAAGAGTAACTAATAAGGAGGTGACCTATGTTATTCCAAAAGGGAAAATTATTAGTTAGATACGTAATAAAAAACGATGCACCTATCATTTCAAAATGGCTAACAGACCCAGAAGTCCTGCAGTATTACGAAGGACGAGATAATCCGCAATCTGTAGAAAAGGTGCTTGATCATTTTATACATCATCCAAACGGTCATGAAAAAAGATGTTTAATAGAATTTGATGCCGTTCCAATCGGTTACATTCAAATGTATCCAGTTGATTCTGAATGGAAAGCGTTATATGGATATGAAGAATCACAAAATGTATGGGGAATGGACCAATTTATCGGTGAACCACTCTTTTGGGGAAAGGGAATTGGAACAAAACTCGTTCAAGCAGCAATTACATACATTATGAAAGAAGTGGGTGCAGAAGCAATTGCGATGGATCCTAAAGTAAATAATGAACGTGCGATAAGCTGTTATGAAAAGTGCGGATTTAAAAAGGTGAAGATATTAAAGAAACATGAACTGCATGAGGGGAAATTAGAAGATTGTTGGATGGTAGAATATAAACAATTATAATAAATATGCAGGGGCTTATAAAAATAAAGGGAGCTGTGTGAAATGAAAAAGGCATTACTAGTTATTGATGTGCAAGCGGGTATGTATACAGCAGGAATCCCAGTACATAATGGGGAAAAGTTTTTAGAAACGTTGCAAGAGCTCATTGGGGAATGTCGTTCAAATGGTATTCCGGTTATTTATGTACAACATAACGGGCCAAAAGATCATCCGTTAGAAAAAGGTACAGATGGCTGGAAAGTGCATGCGGCGATTGCTCCGCGAGAAGGGGAGCTTGTCGTTGAAAAGACGACTCCAGACTCATTCCATAAGACAAACTTAAACGAAGTGTTACAAGGAAAAGGGATTGAGCATGTTATTATTTCAGGAATGCAAACAGAGTACTGTGTTGATACGACAACGCGAAGAGCGTTTAGTGAAGGGTATAAAGTAACATTAGTAAGTGATGCACATAGCACATTTGACGCAGATGTATTACGCGCTGAAGATATTGTAAAACATCATAATGTTGTATTTGGATCATTTGCAGATGTTATTACGTTAAAAGATTTAAAAGTAAAAGCGTAATTACAGAAGTTGCTGTCTCTTAATGGGGCAGCTTTTTTATTTGAAGATAGGCTATCAAACGTTGTCGATAAATCGATATTTCTTGTCGAATCGTTGATATAATTAGAGTTACGATAGATATATTTCCAAAATCGTTGATATAATTTCATTCACCGTATTGATAGTACAAAAAACAAAAAGGAGCGCCACATCGTCAAAAATTCGACTGATGAGACAGCTACTTTTTTGCACCAGTAATTATGGCTTTATTTCTTCTTATCTTTATCCAACACATTCTGTTCTTCAGCAAACTCCGTGCCATATGCAAACCGGCGATTAATTCGAATGTTATCATTGCTGTGCCTTGTGTGGGAATTAGAAAAGCGATGGACGATTACTTCAGATAATGTAAAGACGATGGCAGAAAGGATACTGCCCCATGCAATTTGCATGTAGTTGTCTAATAAAATATTACCGAAAATCCAAACACTTAAATACGTAAGTAAGAAATCCGTCATAATGGCAGCGGAATTGCCAATTCGATTTAAAATAATTTTATCAACAAACATATAAGAAACGATTGTGACGAAGAGACTAAAAGAAATGATTTGGACGAGCGTTGCTGGGAAAAATAGAGCTAGTCCGATACTAAAAGCGATGATGCATGATATAAATTTGATAAGTATTACAGTAATATCACTCAATATTTACACCTCCCATTTATACATAGTTTTACAATAAATTCAGGAGTTCATACATTGGAACGGTTTAATTTATATAAAACTTTATCATGCTGAAATTTTATCTAAATATTAAAAAAACAATTAAAAAATGTTATAGTGAAATGAGAGCGTATGACATTTTTAGGTAAGGGGGAATCCGGGATGTGGATAACTTCAGAAGTAGAAATTCCAGATGAGTTAATCGATCACCTTGAACAAGGTAAGTTAGTATTATTCGTTGGAGCAGGAGTTTCTATGAAGGGGAAATCAAACTTACCGAATTTCGATGATTTAGTTGATGAAATTTCGAAAGCTTTATATGTCGAAAGGCGTGAGATGACAGAACCCCACGATTATTATCTCGGTAAAATTGCGAAAACGAAAGATGTGCATCAAGTTGCAAGAGACCTCGTTAATATAGAAAAATCAAAACCAAATCCATTACACTATGCGATTCCAAGGCTGTTTCCGTTAGATACGGATGTTCGAATTGTAACGACAAACTTTGATCAACATTTTACGTCTGTAATTACAGAAATGAATAGAGAGCTGAATATTTATTATGCACCTGCTTTACCGACAGGGAGAGCGTTTAAAGGGTTGGCTTACATACATGGGAATGTAGAACAAGAGAAAGAAGCTTTAATTTTAACGGATGGTGATTTTGGAAGGGCTTACTTAACAGAAGGATGGGCGAGACGATTTTTAGTTGATTTATTCTCAAATTACACTGTTTTATTCGTTGGGTATAGTCATAATGATCCTGTAATGAAATATTTAGCAACAGGCTTACCACCGAGTACAAGGCGTTATGCTTTCGTCGCACAAGGTGATAATACATATCATTGGGAGCATTTAGGGATAAGACCGATTGTGTATCCGAATAAAGCAAATAATCATCAGGCGCTTGTGAAAGCGGTGAAGCGGTGGGCGGAATTAATGGGGGATAATTATATTACGAAAAGAATGCGTATTCGTGATATTGTAACCGTTCCTCCATCAGTAGAGCAGGAGCAATTATCCTATATAAAACAGTCAATAAAAAAAATTGAAACCGTTCGGTACTTCGTTGAATTTGCTCGTGATTATGAATGGGTGGAATGGCTTGAAGCAGAAGGGAAACTAAGAAATTTATTTCTGCTTACAGCAAATTATGATGAAGTAGATGAATTGCTTGCGGAATGGTTAGTGGAGCAATTTCTATTTAGTCATCAAAAAGAACTATTTCAATTGATTTTTAAAAATCATTCTAAAATATCCCCGTTATGGTGGCGAACAATTTGTACTTACTTAAACGAAACGAAAGAAACGATGGACCCTTTGTTGTTTGCAAGATGGACATTGCTTTTATTAGAAACAGCAGAGAAAGATAGTAGCTCTATTGAAATGATCACATATTTATTGCAAAAATGTTCTTTCCCTCAGCATAAAGAAATTGGCTTGTTGCTATTAACGTTTATTTTAGACGGGAAACTTAAATTGAAGCGTGTAAGAAGATGGGGAAATGATACGCAAGAGTCGATTGAACTCGAGGAATCGAGTCGTATACCGATGCCTATTTTTTCTCATGTGGAGCGAATTTGGAAAGAGAAAATGAGACCACATATTACTTACTACGCAAATCCGATTATGGTTACGGGGTTAGAAAAGATACAACTATTGTCATTAAGACAAAATGCACTGAAAAGAAGAGATAGAGAAATTTCAGAGCAGGAGTTACAGCAAAATGATTTTACATTTTTAATTCAAATTGTAAAAGAGTGTCTTACATATTTATGTGAAAACAATGAGAAAAAAGCAAATCATTATATTACAGAAATGATAGAAACTGATAGTGTACTTCAAAAGCGAATTGCAATTGAAGCAATGATTAATAATGTATTCGTTACAGCGGATGATAAACTGAAGTGGTTGTTACATGTAGATGTTCTGTTAGATTTCACATGTAAACATGAAGTGTTTCAACTTTTAAAGAATTATTACGCAGATGCTTTAGAGGAAACGAAAGAAGAAGTAATTCAACATGTATTAGAGTATCTTGCAGAAGAGAGGGCGTTTGATGCTTGTCTTGTATTAGACTTACTATTCACGTGTGATTCGAATAGTAAGTGTACGGCGGAAGGATACGAGCTAATGAAACAGAAACACCCCCATTTTTCTTCAGATCTATACAGTGTTCCAAAGAAAGAGGCAAATGAACAACGTATTACATGCAATGTAACAGCTGATGGATTACTGCAGCTGAAAGACGATGAAATAATGGAGCAAGTTCGGCAATTTTCAAGAGACGGTGTTTTTGAACAACGCCATTTTTTAGAGATGTTATCAAAAGCGTGTAAATTGAATGTAGAGTGGAGTATTTCGTTTGCTTATCAACTAGTAGGCGTGCACGAAATTAGTAATGAAGTATGGTTTGTATGTATTAGAGAGTGGCGAAATAACCGGAATTTGGCGAATGAACAAATTCAAAAAATCATTCCGTTATTGCAGAAATTTATTAGAAATACTGCTTTTCATTGGTTAATTAGTAGTTTTCTATATGAAATTAGTAATCGATTAGAAGAGTTAGATGAAAATAGTATAAGGATTGTAAAACGCTTTGCTTTTTCTGTACTTCCACAAGTTATGAGAGGGGAATCGGATTTTAAGATTGGAAAACAAGAGTTTTACAATGAATCTATTCAGCATCCTGTTGGGAAGATGACTGCTGTATTACTAAAACTGCTAGCATATGATCATTTATACGATCGCAACGTGTATGAATATTTATTTTTATTTGAGGAGCAGGTAAGGGTTACTTCGGAAAGAACGAACTTCATGTTTGTGCGTTTAACAGCAGATATTACGTTTTTATACCATATTGAGAAGCAATGGTGTCGGAAAAATGTACTACCTTACTTAGATTTAAAGAAAGAAAGTGAGCTTACGAAATATGCGTGGGCGGGATTATGTTATACGCAAATTAATCTACCTTTGTTTACAGAAATAAGACGATATATTAAGTATGCAGTAGAACATTTAGATGCACTACATCCATATACGAGAGAAGCATTTTTAAAATGGCTTAGCTTTGTATTTATTAAATGCGTATTATATTGGGAGCAAAAAACAGATTGGTTATATCCACTTTTGATGCAAGAAAACGAAGAGAATAAAATTAAATTTATGCAGTATTTATGCTACTACGTAAAAACGTTAAGTGGTAAGGAACAACAAAAATTTTGGACAGCGTGGCTTAGTGTGTTTTTAAGAGAGCGTCCGAAAATGGGCGTAATAACAACGAGAGAATATATGATGCTTTTACGTATTGCTTTATGCATGGATGAGGTTTTAGAAAAAGGCTTAAATATTATTTCTAGTAAATTTCAAGGTGTGGAAGGACAATCTAATCAAGAAGAAATGAAACAGTTGTTTATAGAGATACTTGAAAAGAAAGAGCGTATGAAAGCGTATAAAGAATTGTATGCAAATGTGTTTTTCACTTTACTTCAGACGTGTCAAGAAGCCGATTTACTTGAAAGTGAGATCATACAAATAAAAGAACTATTAACCAGGTATGAAGTAGAAAGACATGTATTAAATTTAATAGAAAATGAAATAATTCGCATCGGAATCGTAACGGAGAATTTACAAGAGGAATCATAGGGCGGAAGTGGAATTTTAAAAAAATATATAAAAAGTTATTGACAGTGTTTTGAAAAGCGTTCTATAATACGAATCATACTTATTCAATTTCAAAAACATTTGAATAAACAAAGTGCAATGAAGAGATCACAGTAGTGGTTAGTCTTACTGTAACAGAGAGCTGGTGGTTGGTGTGAACCAGTACAGGGATAATCATGAATTACAGTCTTGGAGCATCTTTTTCATAGTAAAGATAGTATTGTCTTTATGAAGAAAAAGCGGTCAATTGATCGTTAACAGTGAAGAGAGGTAGACGGAAAGTTAGTCTACAACTAGGGTGGTACCGCGATAAATATCGTCCCTACTGATTTATTCAGTAGGGACTTTTTGTATTTTAGTGGTCCAACTTGAAAATAAAATAGTCATGCATTGAAAGGAAAAGCAGTAGTTGTTGTTTCCCTGTAACAGAGAGCTGGTGGTTGGTGCGAACCAGTACAAAAACAAGAGCGAATTACAGTCCTGGAGCATCTTTTTCGTAGTAAAGATAGTTATTGTCTTTATGAAGGGAAAGACGGTCAGATGATCGTTAACAATGAAGAGAGGTAGGCGAAATAAGTCTACAACTAGGGTGGTACCGCGATAAATATCGTCCCTACTGATGTATTCAGTAGGGCTTTTTTGTACAAAAAAAGTGGTTTTTTAACTAGTAGATAGTGTCTTTATGGTAATTATTAGTTTAAAATAAGAAGAGGTATCGATTCCACTTTAAATTTGTATAATTAACCAGTTCAGAAAATAGAGAATTTTTCATTCTCTTACTATACTTTTAAAACATTAGAGGAGGATTTCCAAATGGCAAATCATGAATTAGATCAATTACGTAAACAGGTAGATGAAATTAACTTACAATTATTACACCTATTAAACAAACGCGGTGAAATCGTTCAAAAGATTGGGGAGCAAAAACAAGTACAAGGTACGAAACGCTTTGATCCAGTACGTGAGCGTGAAGTACTTGATATGCTTGCAGAGCATAACGAAGGACCATTCGAAACGTCAACGATTCAACATATTTTCAAAACGATTTTCAAAGCAAGCTTAGAATTACAAGAAGATGATAACCGTAAAGCGTTACTAGTTTCACGTAAAAAGAAAAAAGAAAATACAATCGTTAATGTGAAAGGCGAATTGATTGGAAACGGAACACAAACGTTCATTATGGGACCTTGTGCAGTAGAAAGCTTAGAGCAAGTTCGCCAAGTAGGGCAAGCTATGAAAGACCAAGGCTTAAAATTAATGCGCGGTGGTGCTTTCAAACCGAGAACATCTCCATACGATTTCCAAGGTTTAGGAGTAGAAGGTTTACAAATTTTACGACAAGTAGCAGATGAGTTCGACTTAGCGATTATTAGTGAAATTTTAAATCCGAATGACGTAGAAATGGCGCTAGAATACGTTGATGTAATTCAAGTTGGAGCACGTAACATGCAAAACTTCGATTTACTTCGAGCTGTAGGTAAAGTTAACAAGCCAGTATTACTAAAACGTGGGTTAGCAGCAACAATTGATGAGTTCATAAATGCGGCGGAATACATTATTGCGCAAGGTAACGACCAAATTATTTTATGTGAGCGCGGTATTCGCACATACGAGAGAGCGACACGTAACACATTAGATATTTCAGCAGTTCCGATTTTAAAGAAAGAAACACATTTACCAGTTATCGTTGACGTAACACATTCAACTGGACGTAGAGATTTACTATTACCAACAGCGAAAGCAGCACTTGCTATTGGAGCAGATGCAGTAATGGCTGAAGTTCATCCAGACCCAGCAGTTGCGTTATCAGATTCTGCGCAACAAATGGATATTCCAGAATTCCATAGATTCATGGATGAGTTAAAAGGTTTCAAAAATAAATTATCTTAATTCCATATCATAAATGCACTGAAGAGGAAACAGTAGTGCTTATCTCACTGTTAAAGAGAGCTGATGGCCGGTGTGAATCAGTACAAAGGTAAGCATGAATTACAGCCTTGGAGCATCTTTCCCGCCAACTTTTGGAGAGAAAGACGGTCAAACGATCGTTAAAGAAGAAGAGAGGTAGACGAAAGAAGTCTACAACTAGGGTGGTACCGCGATAAACATCGTCCCTACTGAGCGCTCAGTAGGGACTTTTTTGTACAAAAAAATAGTAAAGGGGCAAGAGAAATGAGATACATTACAGCTGGAGAATCACATGGGCCGCAGTTAACAGTTATTTTAGAAGGTGTACCAGCAGGTTTAACATTAACAGCGGAACATATTAATAAAGAATTATTAAGAAGACAAAAAGGGCATGGGCGCGGAAGACGCATGCAAATTGAAACAGATACAGTTGAAATTGCAAGTGGTGTACGTCACGGAATGACACTTGGATCACCGATTACGTTAATCGTAAAAAATGATGATTTCAAACATTGGACGAAAGTAATGGGTGCTGAACCAATTTCGGAGCAAGAAAGTAAAGAAATGAAACGTACTATAACGAAACCACGTCCAGGACATGCGGATTTAAACGGGGCAATTAAATACGGCCATCGTGATATAAGAAACGTATTAGAGCGCTCTTCTGCAAGAGAAACGACAGTTCGTGTTGCTGCTGGTGCAGTTGCGAAACAAATTTTGAAAGAATTAGGCGTGGAAATTGCAGGGCATGTTCTTGAAATTGGTGGGGTACAAGCGAAGCGTATTTCAAACTTACCAATTGAAGAAATTCAAACGATAACTGAAAATTCACCAGTTCGATGTTTAGATAAAGAAGTAGAACAAGAGATGATGAATGCGATTGATGATGCGAAAAGTAGCGGAGATTCTATAGGCGGTATTGTCGAAGTCATTGCAGAAGGAATGCCAATTGGAGTTGGTAGCTACGTTCATTACGACCGCAAATTAGATGCAAAACTTGCCGGTGCTATTATGAGCGTGAATGCGTTTAAAGGTGCTGAAATCGGAATTGGTTTTGAAGCGGCAAGACAGCCGGGAAGTAAAGTGCACGATGAAATTTTATGGGATGAAGAAAAAGGATACACGAGAAATACGAATAATGCCGGCGGTTTAGAAGGCGGTATGACAACAGGTATGCCAATTGTCGTAAGAGGCGTAATGAAGCCAATTCCTACATTATATAAACCGTTAGCAAGCGTAGATATTGATACGAAAGAAGCGTTCCAAGCGAGTATTGAGAGATCTGATAGCTGTGCAGTACCAGCAGCAGGTGTTGTAGCTGAAGCTGTCGTTGCATGGGAACTTGCCGGTGCACTAGTCGAGCAATTCGGAAAAGATCGCATGGAATTACTAAAACAAAATATTTCGCAACATAACAAATACGCAAAAGAATTTTAATGAAAAGGTGGATTTAACATGCGAGTAAAAGATCAACTATCATCATTACAACCGTATAAACCAGGTAAATCACCAGAGCAAATGAAAGAAGTATACGGGAATCATTCATTTGTTAAGTTAGCATCAAATGAAAATCCATTTGGCTGTTCACCTCGTGTTTTAGGAGAATTACAAAAATCGTGGCAGGAACATGCTTTATATCCTGACGGAGGTGCTGAAGTACTCCGTCAAACAATTGCAGAGAAATTACAAGTGCAAATGGAACAAGTGCTTTGTGGTAGTGGACTTGATGAAGTCATTCAAATTATAAGTCGTGCAGTGCTCTGTAAAGGAGATAATATCGTAACTGCCGGCGCGACATTCCCTCAGTACCGTCATCATGCAATTATTGAAGGCTGTGAAGTGAAAGAAATTGCTTTAAAGAACGGTGTATATGATCTAGATGAAACTTCTTCAGCAGTTGATGAACATACAAAAATCGTATGGATTTGTAATCCGAACAACCCGACAGGCACATATGTGAATGAGCGAAAATTGACTCAATTCATTGAAAGCATTAGTGAAAATACGTTAATTGTCATTGATGAAGCGTACTATGAATACGTAACAGCAAAAGATTTCCCTGAGACATTACCGCTTCTAGAAAAACATAACAACATTCTTGTACTTAGAACATTTTCTAAAGCGTACGGATTAGCTTCTTTCCGCGTTGGTTATGCGATTGGACAGGAAGAGTTAATCGAGAAATTAAATGTCGTACGTTTGCCATTTAACGTATCTTCATTAGCGCAAAAAGTAGCGACGATTGCTTTTAACGATGAAGCGTTTATTGAAGAAATAGTTCGTGTTAATACAGAAGGATTACAACAATACGAGAGTTTTTGTACGGAAAATGAAATTCCATTTTATCCGTCACAAACGAACTTTATCTTCTTGCCGGTAGATGATGCTGGGGAAATTTATGAAGCTTGTGCGCATGCAGGGTTTATTATTCGTCCGTTCCCAAATGGTGTCCGTATTACAATCGGAACTAGGGAACAAAATGAAGGAGTGATTTCAGTGTTAAAACAACACTTTGAAAATAAAAAAGGTAAGTCTCGAGATGAGGCAAATGTGTAAAAAGGTAGTATTAATCGGTACTGGATTAATAGGAGGCTCACTTGCATTAGCGATTAAAAAAGAGCACGATGTAACGATTATCGGTTATGACATATTTAAAGAGCAAGTAGAGCGCGCAAAAGAATTACATGTAGTTGATGAAGTAGCAGTAGATTTACAGCGTGCATGTGAGGAGGCAAATTTAATTGTATTTGCCTCTCCAGTTGAAGAAACGAAAAAGTTGTTACACAAACTTGCATCATTTCATTTACGAGAAGATGTCATTGTTACCGATGTAGGAAGTACGAAAGGGACAATCATGAATGAAGCGGAAGCTTTATTAACAAAGAAAGTTTCGTTTATCGGCGGTCATCCGATGGCAGGTTCTCACAAAACAGGAGTTGAAAGTGCAAAGGCACACCTTTTTGAAAACGCATTTTACATTTTAACGCCAATGAATCACGTGCAGGCGGATCAAGTAGACGAGCTAAAAGAATGGTTAAAAGGAACAGGCTCTCATTTTCTTGTATTAAATACAAAAGAACATGATTATATAACAGGAATAGTTAGTCATTTCCCACATTTAATTGCAGCAGGATTAGTAAAACAAGTTGAGAAACATGCTGGTGATAATCCGCTTATTCATCAACTAGCGGCAGGCGGATTTAAAGATATAACACGTATTGCATCAAGTAGTCCGAAAATGTGGAGTGATATCGTAAAGCAAAATCGCGGGCATTTATTGGAACTATTAGAAGAATGGATTTCAGAAATGGAAGAGCTATATAAGACGGTTTCTAAAGGAGATGCAGGAGAAATACAAAGTTATTTTGCAGATGCGAAAGAATATCGTGACTCTTTACCAGTTCGAAAAAGAGGGGCGATTCCTGCCTATCACGACTTATACGTCGACGTTTTAGATAAAGTAGGGGCATTAGCCCATATCACAAGCATTCTAGCAGAAGAAGAAATTAGTATTACGAACTTGCAAATATTAGAAGCGCGAGAAGGATTGCTCGGAGTTTTACGAATTAGTTTCCAAAGAGAAGAGGATCGAACGCAGGCAAAAATTGCGCTCGGAAAAGAAGAATACCAAACGTATGAAACAATTTAATGAGGAGGGTGACAACGTGAAAGAAAAAAGAGTACAAACTGTAAATAACGGATTGAATGGCACAATTACAATCCCTGGAGATAAATCAATTTCCCATCGCGCTGTCATGTTTGGCGCAATCGCGGAAGGTAAAACAACAATTAAAGGATTTCTTCCTGGTGCGGATTGTTTAAGTACTATTTCTTGTTTTAAAGAAATGGGAGTAGAGATTACACAAAATAGAGACGAAGTTACGGTAATTGGAACAGGATTAGAAGGTTTACAAGAGCCAAAAGCTGTATTAGATGTTGGTAATTCTGGTACAACGATTCGATTAATGTCAGGAATACTTGCAAACACACCATTCTTTTCTTGCGTGCAAGGTGATGCTTCAATTGCGAAGAGACCGATGCAACGTGTAACAAATCCACTAAAGCAAATGGGTGCAAAAATTGATGGCCGAAAAGAAGGAACGTTTACGCCGCTCACAATACGAGGCGGGAATTTAAAGGCGATTGAATATACTTCACCGGTAGCAAGTGCGCAAGTGAAATCAGCTATTTTACTTGCAGGCCTTCGCGCAGAAGGTGTAACAGCTGTTACAGAACCTCATATTTCCCGCGATCATACAGAAAGAATGCTTGAGGCGTTTGGCGTTACAGTAACTCGCGTGGGGAAAACAGTGAAACTAGCAGGAGGACAGAAGTTAACCGCAACAGATGTTCAAGTGCCAGGTGATGTATCATCAGCGGCATTTTTCTTAGTAGCAGGTGCAATTATTACAAATAGTAAACTACTATTACAAAATGTGGGAATGAATCCGACTCGTACAGGTATTATTGATGTTCTTGAGAAAATGGGCGCTACGTTTACTGTAGAGCAGATTAACGAAGGAGCATCAGAACCTGCTGCAAATATTACAATTGAAACATCCCCGCTGAAAGGAATCGAAATCGGTGGTGATATCATTCCACGACTGATTGATGAAATCCCAATTATCGCTTTAGCGGCAACACAAGCAGATGGAATTACAGTCATTAAAGATGCACACGAGCTAAAAGTGAAAGAAACGAATCGTATCGATACAGTCGTTGCTGAACTAACGAAACTAGGAGCTCGTATTGAAGCGACCGACGACGGAATGATTATTTACGGTAAATGTAAGCTAAAAGGAACTACAGTACATAGTCACGGTGATCACCGCATTGGAATGATGCTTGCGATTGCCGGCTGTATAGCTGAAGGAGAAACAACGATTGAAGATGCAGAAGCAGTAGGTGTATCGTATCCTACATTTTTTGAAGAACTGCAAATGTTAGCTAAATAAAGTGATGAGAAGCAGATATGCAATGTATCTGCTTTTTTATGTTGGCTTTTTTCGTAAATAATGTTGCTTTATTGCGTAAGAATGTTATCCTTATTGATTTTATGAGATTTTTACGCATAATTGTAACTAAAACCTTTATTGAACCAGTTTCTCTCAATCAACTGGTTTTTTTATGCCCGTAATGTTGCCGTTGTCATAAGTTTCATCACTTTCAATGGTACCTCTTAGCTTCGCAAACCCAAGAGAACGCAAGGCGTTTAATATTCTTATGCCGCCAATAGAAAGCAGTTGAAAAGAGCCTTTATGTTAGATTGTTTCTAAATCGATATCTTTTGTTGAAACATCCTCGCAATTTCACTTACCGAACTATAATAGTTTGAATTATGATATAATTCAAACGAGGAATGGAGGAGAAATATATGAACGTTATACAATTAAAAGAAGATAAGTTTAGAGAAGCATTACGTTTATCAGAATATGCTTTTCAATATAAAGCAGATGAAGAACGAGTAGAGCAGCAAATTACACGAATGAAGGAAAGCCATCAAATATACGGTATTATGGAAGGAGAAGAGTTAGCTGCAAAGTTGCACTTAATTCCTTTTCATATTTACATAGGAAAAGAAAAGTTTAAAATGGGCGGCGTTGCGGGGGTAGCGACGTATCCGGAATATAGAAGAAGTGGATATGTAAAAGAGTTACTTCAGCATTCACTGCAAACTATGAAAAGAGATGGATATAGTGTATCGATGTTACATCCATTTGCCGTTTCATTTTATCGTAAATACGGCTGGGAACTTTGTGCGAATCGAATCGTATGTCAGATGACAAAGAGCGATTTAATAATTAAAAAACAAGTGAATGGTACAGTGAAACGTTTTAGTAAAGATAATCATCCAGAAGAAGTAGAGAATCTATATGAAACATTTGCAGAACGATTTTCTGGTATGTTAGTTCGCGGACGTAAATGGTGGCTACAAGCGGTGTATCATGATTTAACATTGGCAGTTTACTATGATGAAAATAAAACGGCGGCTGGTTACATGTTATACAAAATAGAGAATTCTAAAATGACAGTAAAAGAATTTGTCCCATTACATAATGAAGCGAGAAATGGTCTTTGGAACTTCATCTGCCAACATGATTCTATGATTAAAGATCTAGAAATGATACTAAGTGAGACAGAACCACTTCTTTACACATTACAAGAACCACGAGTAAAAGCAGAAGTAACTCCATATTTCATGGGGAGAATTGTAGATGTAGAACAGTTTTTCAAACAATATGAATGGAACTGGAACAACGAAGAGCAAGAAGTAATTTTATATATTACAGATTCATTTGCTCCGTGGAATAACGTAACGGTTCAACTTAAAAATAATGAAATAACAATCGTTAAAGAAGAAACAGCAAAAGAAAATGGAATTCAAATCGATATTAATGCGTTATCTACTATTATGTTTGGTTACAAGCGACCGCTAGAATTAAATGAAATAGACTTAATAAGCGGTAGCGAAGAGGAGATACGTGCATTTGAGAATGTAGTGCCGGTGCGTAAGCCGTTTATTTATGATTTCTTTTGATTTTGTAAAGCTTTGTGCGGCATACTAATGTTTAAATAGCAATGTACTATAACTAAATATAATTAGTTATAGTACATTGCTGCTTTTAACGAAGCATTATGAATGTTAACCACTTGACTTTTAATCCATGTAATTTATAATTAAAAACGGAATGAATTTTCATTCCTGAAAATTGAGGTGAGAAAAATGGCTAAAAATAAGCAAGAGGATATTTTTGATGCTGCTATAAAACTTTTCGCAGAGCGTGGTTACGATGGTACGACAATTCCGATGATCGCTGAAAAAGCAAATGTCGGCGCTGGTACTATTTATCGCTATTTTGAAAATAAAGAGGCACTCGTTAACTCATTATTTTCAAAAAGCATGCTACAGCTATCTGAAACAATAAAGACTGATTTTCCTGTTGAAGCAAATATTCGTGAACAGTTTAGTCATACGTATAACCGTTTATTTGAATTTGCGAGAAACAATGTGGATGCTTTTCTTTTTACAAATTCTCACTGTGATAGTTATTTTCTTGATGAACAGAGTAAGAAAATATTTGATGATTTTATAGGCTTTTTTATGAATATTATTGAAGATGGAATCGAAAAAGGTTTTCTTCGTCCATTGCCTATAATTGCTTTAATTATTATTGTATATCAACCGCTTGAAAAATTAATAAAAGTAATGGCGACAGGGCAATTAGAATACTCAAAAGAATTAGTAAAAGAATTGGAAGAGAGCTCTTGGAATGCTATTAGAATCATTTGATTCTATAGCTTTATAAGGACAGGAATGAACATTCATTCCTAAATAAATATAAAAAAACGATTACAGGAGTTGATATAACTGCACAATTCACGGAATGAATATTCATTCCGTGGGTAGTGATTTGATAGAATTGAAAAATAATTTAATAGGATAATAGGAATGAACGTTCATTCTGAAATGATATTTTCAAAAACAGGGAATGAATATTCATTCTCTATGCACCATGAAACTCTAATAACAGGAGATGATTCAAATGAGCAAACTAAAAAGTTGGAGAAGTTTATCTTTTCTATTATGGATAGTTATTACTATTGCAATGATCGTAACAATGCCTAATATGGATAAATTAGTGAAGGAAAAAGGGCAAATTACAATCCCTAGTACAGAACAAAGCAGTATTGCTGACAAGATGATAAAAGAAATGGATAAAGAAGGGGCTGAAAAGTATGAAATTATAGCCGTCTTTAATAGTGGAGATAAAAACGCATTAACGAATGAACAGAAAGGGGAAATAACAAAAACGATCAACGCCCTGCAAAATGAAAAAGAGCAATTAGGAATTAAGGAAGTCGTTTCACATTTAGATAATAAAGAACTGGAGAAACAATTAGTTTCTAAAGATAATACGACTATTTTAACGCAAATATCGGTAGATAAAAAATATGGTAAAATATCAAAAGTTGCAAATAATCTTCATAAAAAAGTACAAACGAAAGGAGTTACAACGTACTTAACAGGAAGTGATTTAATAGCGGGTGATTTTCTTATATCCTCTCAAGAGGGCGTGAAAAAGACAGAAGTTATTTCGATCATTTTCATTCTTGTAGTATTAATCATTGTATTCCGTTCACCAGTTGTTCCGATTATTTCTCTTCTTACAGTTGGTGTTTCGTATTTAATTTCAATGGGGATTATTGCCCATCTTGTAGATCAATTTAATTTTCCGTTTTCAAACTTTACGCAAGTGTTTGTAGTAGTCGTCCTGTTTGGAGTGGGAACAGACTATAACATTTTATTATATACAAGATTTAAAGAAGAATTAAGTAAACAAGAAAATGCATTTTTGGCTACGAAAGAAACGTTTAAATCGGCAGGTAAAACCGTTTTATATAGCGGGATAGCAGTACTAATTGGCTTTGCATCTCTTGCTTTAGCGAGTTTTAAATTATATCAATCTACTTCAGCGGTAGCAATTGGTGTTGCAGTATTACTACTCGTATTAACTACTTTAAATCCATTTTTTATGGTGCTTTTAGGAAAAGGAATGTTTTATCCAGTTAAAACATTTAAAGGACATGAGGATAGTCGTTTATGGGGATTCTTTGCGAAAAATTCAGTAGCAAGACCATTTATCGCTTTAATTATCGTATTCGTGATATCGATTCCATTCGTATTAAAATATTCTAACACGCTTAATTACAATGATTTATTTGAAGTGGATAATAAATATGAATCAAAAATGGGGATTAACGTAATAGAAGAGCATTTTCCGCCTGGTTTTTCTTCACCAAGTACGTTAGTCATTCAATCGGATAAAAAGTTAGATGAGGCGACTTCTTTACAAACTTTAGATGAACTTACTGATAAAATCTCGAAAGTTAAAGGAGTCTCAGAAGTATATTCACCGACGCGTCCAACTGGAGATAAGATTAAAGAATTATATATAAATAAACAAGCCGGAGAATTGAATACAGGCTTAGGAGATGCAAATGGTGGCATAAAAGAAATTAATGAAGGATTAACTGATGCGAAAGATAAAATGGGTAGTAATGACTCAAATAGTCTTGCAAATGTTCAAAAGTTAATTGATGGAACAAATGAAGCGAAAAATGGCGTATCAGCATTAGGGACAGCTTTAAATCAATTATCGAATGGAATAAACAATGGAGCACAAGGGGCGAAGCAAATAGAGGATGGGCTAGCATCATTAAACGGAAATATCAATGCCCTGTCAAATGCAACTTCGCAGCTTCATGCTGGTTATGCTCAGTTAGAAAAAGGTTTAAGTTCGTACGATCAATATTTCGGAAGTATTTCTCAAGCGATTGATGGTGCGAAAAAAGGATATGAACAAATTGAAACGCTAATGAACAATTTCATTCAAACAAAACCAGAATTAGCAAATGATCCTAATGTGCAGCAAACATTAGGAATTGCAAAAGAGGCTCAGAAGCAATTGAGTGGGCTTTCCAACGAATTAAATCAATTAGCGACGCAGCACAAAGCAGCGATGAGTTCATTTAAAGAAGCAAATCAATCATTATTAAAAGTAGATAATGGTTTAAAGGAAATGAACAATGGAGTAACGCAACTACAAAAAGGAGCTGCTGAATTGAAAAATGGATTGAACGAAGGAGCTACAGGTTCAAAACAAATTTCGAACAAATCGGCTGACTTACAATCTGGATTAACGAAAATAAACGATGGGCAAGGACAGTTATTAACTGGACTGAAAGATTTACAAGAAAAGATGGGGCAATTGCAATCAGGTTTATCTAAAAGTACAGAGGGTTTAGGAAAAGTAAGTAATGGCCTAGGGGATGCTCAAAAATATTTAGGAGAGCTAAATGAGTCGAAAAGCTCTGAGAAATTTTATATTCCGAAAGAAGTTTTAGAGGGAGAAGATTTCCAAAAAGCATTGAATACGTACATGTCACATGATAGAAAGACTGCTAAAATGACAATTATTTTAGACGTAAACCCGTATTCAAAAGAAGCGATGCCTATCATTCAAGAAATTAATAAAACGATAGATGGTACGTTAAAGGGAACAGAACTAAATGATGCGAAAAAAGCAATTGGCGGGACAACAGCTAGAAACGTTGATTTAAAAGAAGTAACCGGGCAAGATTTCCTACGTACTGCTACGATTATGTTATTAGGGATTTCGCTTGTATTAATCGTGATTACACGCTCATTCTTAAACTCAATCTTTATTATTGGGTCGTTAATTTTAGCGTACTTTGCATCACTTGGTATAAGTGAACAAATTAGTGCACATGTATTAAACGTAGAGTCATTAAGCTGGAATGTTCCATTCTTTAGCTTCATTATGATTGTCGCTTTAGGAGTGGATTATAGCATCTTCGTTATGATGCGATACAATGAGCTAGAAGGGGATTCAGTAACGAAAATTGTAAATGCATCTCGTCACATAGGAGGAGTCGTATTATCAGCGGCACTTATTTTAGGAGGGACATTTGCAGCGTTAATTCCTTCAGGAGTATTGACACTTATACAAGTAGCATCCGTTGTTGGCGTTGCTCTTTTACTATTAGCTTTAATTGTAATGCCGATATTGTTACCTGCTTTAATAGGATTGACGAGTAAATTGAAGAGTTATAAAGAGAAAATAATAAATACGAAATAAGAAAAACCTGTAGGGAATGTTTTCTCTACAGGTTTTTTGTATATAAAATATGAAATAAAAAAATGATTCAATGTATTATAGAATGAGAAGCGAATAGGGATATTAGAAAGAGGTCGATGATATACAAAAAATAGCTAGGGGAATGGATAAAAACTATTCGATTTCGTTGTAGAAAGCTAATCAACCGTTGCTATTCATCCAGCTTCTACTATATAATAGCTATAGTCTACAATAATTGAGTCGTAATATGCGATTTTTTAAGACAATCGGTGAGAAAACGCTGAAATAAGCGGTATTAGTAGGAGGACACAAATGATTACAGTAAGTAACGTTAGTTTGCGTTTCGCAGATCGCAAATTATTTGAAGATGTTAACATAAAATTCACGCCAGGTAATTGCTACGGTTTAATTGGAGCAAACGGTGCTGGTAAATCAACATTTCTAAAGATTTTATCTGGAGAAATTGACCAATCAACAGGTGACATACATATTACGCCAGGTGAGCGTCTAGCAGTATTAAAACAGAATCACTTCGAATATGAAGAATTCCCTGCACTAGAAACAGTAATGATGGGTCACACACGTCTTTATAAAGTAATGCAAGAGAAAAATGCAATTTACATGAAAGAAGACTTTAGTGATGAAGATGGCATGCGTGCTGCAGAACTTGAAGGTGAGTTCGCTGAGCTAAACGGTTGGGAAGCTGAGTCAGAAGCTGCAATCCTTCTAAAAGGATTAGGTATTGGTGAAGATATTCATGATAAAAAGATGTCTGAATTAACAGGGGCAGAGAAAGTAAAAGTATTACTTGCTCAAGCTTTATTCGGTCAACCTGACATTCTATTACTAGATGAGCCTACCAACCATTTGGACTTAAAAGCAATTCAATGGTTAGAAAACTTCTTAATGAACTTTGAAAATACAGTTATCGTTGTATCCCATGACCGTCACTTCTTAAATAAAGTATGTACGCACATGGCTGACCTTGATTTCGGTAAAATTCAATTATACGTTGGTAACTATGACTTCTGGTATGAATCAAGCCAATTAGCATTAAAACTAACGCAAGATTCTAACAAGAAAAAAGAAGAAAAAGTAAAAGAGTTACAAAACTTTATTGCACGCTTTAGCTCAAATGCATCTAAAGCGAAACAGGCAACTTCTCGTAAAAAATTGTTAGATAAAATTACATTAGATGATATTAGACCATCATCACGTCGTTATCCGTTCGTTGGTTTCACACCAGAACGTGAAGTAGGAAATGACCTATTAACAGTTGAAGGTATTTCGAAAACGATTGATGGCGAAAAAATATTAGATAATGTGAACTTTACTTTAAATAAAGGTGATAAAGTTGCATTTATCGGACGTAACGATATTGCGATGACAACATTATTTAAAATTCTTATGGGTGAAATGGAGCCAGATAGCGGTTCATTCAAATGGGGTGTAACAACATCTCAAGCTCATTTCCCAAGAGATAACTCTGAGTACTTCGAGAAGAGTGATTACACTTTAATTGATTGGTTACGTCAGTTCTCTCCACAAGATGAGTCAGAAAGTTTCTTACGTGGTTTCTTAGGCCGTATGCTATTCTCTGGTGAAGAAGTAAAGAAAAATGTTTCTGTTTTATCTGGAGGAGAAAAAGTTCGTTGTATGTTATCTAAAATGATGTTAAGCGGTGCAAACGTATTAACACTTGATGATCCGACGAACCATTTAGACCTTGAGTCTATTACAGCATTAAACAACGGTTTAATCACATTTAAAGGAACATTACTATTCACTTCTCATGACCATCAGTTCGTACAAACAATTGCAAACCGTATTATCGAAGTAACGCCAAACGGTGTAGTCGATAAGGTAGCGACGTATGATGAGTTCTTAGAAAGTCAAGAACTTCAAAAACAAGTTGATGCAATGTACAAAGGTTAATAATGAATGATTAAAACCCCCGCTCTCTTTTATGAGAGCGGGGGTTTTTTAAGTAAACAAATATTCGTTTTAATATAAAGTGGGGGGAGGATTAAAATGAATAATTATTCAAAAATAACATTAGCGATGGTAAGAAATTTTTGAAGCGTGGATAAACCCTGAAATGATGAAGAAATGGTTTTTTACATTGGAGGGGACGGATAAAGTAACGGGAAATACTCCTGAAGTAGGAGGGAGTTAGTTACAAAGGATAAGATTGTAGAAAAAGTGTAGTTTGAGCAATTACTTCAAACTACACTTTTTCTTATGTGAAATATGTACCAAAATTGGAGATAGATTAGTTTGCAAATGAGGAAATAAAGGATTATAGTTTGTGGAGTCATAATTAGTGGATGGGCCCCTGGGAGAAAACAGGAAATGTTACAAATGTATTTTGTAAAATAGAAACCAAAGTCAAACTGTTTAAAAAGAAATAGTTGAATAAATAAAAGCTACAAATTATAATTACTAATATTCTTCATATAGTTAAACAAATAAAATCTATTTGAAGAAGAAAAATCAAATAGAGAGACAGACTTATATAAAATAAGCCTTGGATGATCAAAAGAGGTGGAGAGATGCAACAATTTTTATTAAAGAGTAAACGAGTATTAAGTAATCATTTTGGATTTTTCGTATTTGCCGTTATTTTACTTTGGTTAAAAACATATGCAGCATATGTGACAGAATTTAATTTAGGGATATCGAACACAATCCAAAAGTTCTTACTGTTTTTCAACCCGTTAAGCTCAGCAGTTCTATTTTTAGGACTCGCATTATTCGCAAAAGGGAAACGAGCTTACATTTGGTTAATTATTATTAATTTGCTAATGTCTATACTTTTATACGCAAACGTAGTATATTATCGCTTTTTCAGTGACTTTATTACGTTCCCGACATTAACACAATCGAATAACTTTGGAGATTTAGGTGGTAGTATTTTTGCATTGCTACACTTATATGATCCACTATATTTCTTAGATACAATCATTTTAATTGTTTTAGTTGCAACGAAATTTGTAAATCCTAAACCAATTCGTGTTGCGAAGCATAAATTATCTCTAGTATTTGTAGCAGGTATTTTATTCTTTAGCGTTAACTTAGGTCTGGCAGAATCTGACCGTCCTGAATTGTTAACAAGAACATTTGACCGTAATTATATCGTGAAATATTTAGGGGCGTACAACTTTACGATTTATGATGGTATTCAAAGTGCGAAAGCATCAACAGAACGAGCATTAGCGGATGGAGATAATATGACAGAAGTTAGAAACTATCTTACATCAACTTATGCAAGTCCAAATCCTGAGTATTTCGGTAAAGGAAAAGGAATGAACGTAATTTATATTCATTTAGAGTCATTCCAAAACTTTTTACTAAACTACAAGCTAAATGGCCAAGAAGTTACACCATTCTTAAACTCATTTACAAAAGATGCGAATACGTTATACTTTGATAACTTCTTCCATCAAACAGGACAGGGTAAAACATCTGATGCGGAGTTCATGTTAGAGAACTCAATGTTCGGATTACCACAAGGATCTGTTTTTACAAATAAAGCTCATAACACGTATCAATCAGCACCAGCTATTTTAGGACAACAAGGATACACATCAGCAGTGTTCCATGGTAACTACAAAACATTCTGGAACCGTGATGAAATTTATAAATCATTTGGTTTTAATAAATTCTTTGATGCGTCATACTACGATATGAATGAAAAAGATGTAGTAAACTATGGCTTAAAAGATAAACCGTTCTTTAATGAATCAATTCCGTTATTACAAACGTTGAAACAACCGTTCTATACGAAGTTCATTACGTTATCGAACCATTTCCCTTATCCGATTGATAAAGCGGAAGCAACGATTGAACCAGCTAAAACAGGTGATTCATCAGTAGATACGTACTTCCAAACAGCACGCTATTTAGATGAATCTGTAAAAGGATTCATTGATTACTTGAAACAATCTGGTTTATACGATAACTCAATTATCGTTATGTACGGTGATCATTACGGTATTTCAGATAATCATAGTGCAGCAATGTCTCAAATAATGGGTAAAGAAATGAACTCATTTGAAAATGCTCAATTACAACGTGTACCATTAATCATTCGTGTACCTGGAATGGAAGGCGGCGTACAACATCAATACGGCGGAGAAATTGACGTTCTACCAACCTTATTACACTTACTAGGTACAGATACGAAAAATTATGTCCAATTCGGATCAGATTTATTATCACCAGAGCATAAACAAGTCGTTCCGTTCCGTAACGGTAACTACGTAAGTCCAACAGTTACTGCACTTAACGGCAAATACTATGATACAACGACTGGGAAACCTGTAGAATTTACAGATGAAATAAAACAAAATGAACAAATGGTTCAAAAATCACTAAAATACTCCGACCAAGTTGTTAACGGTGACTTATTACGATTTTACACACCAGAAGGATTTACACCGGTAGAACCTTCTAAATATAACTATAACAATCGTGATAAAGATAAAACGAAGGTGAAGACGACTGAAGACGGGGAAACGAAATAAATAATAAAAAATCCTACTCGTATAGAAAACGAGTAGGATTTTTTGTTTTAAGATTTACTTTCGGATTTTTGGAGTGCTACTTTTTTAGGCATAAAACATGCAATAATCAAAGCTACAAAGGATAAGACTAACATAAATATGTAGGCATCACTTGAGCTGAAGATAGAAGCTAATTTCGTTACTTGCATAGCTGATATGCTTCCATTCTCACTAGATAACTGTGAAGTATGTGAAGTGGATTGAATTGTATACACAGTGATAATGACTGCTGTTCCTATAGCACCTGCTAATTGACGTACGGTATTATTTACTGCGGAACCATGTGAACCCAGTTCTCTTGGTAAAGCGTTTAAACCTGCTGTATTTAAAGGCATCGAAATGAAACTTAGTCCAATGCGTAGAATAATGGTACGAACCATTAAATACATATAAGTGGTGGATTCGGTTAAATCAATTACACCCCACATCGATATAATGATACATATTAAACCTGTAATAAAGAGTGGTTTTGCCCCGTATTTATCAAACATTTTACCTGTGATAGGTGATAAGAAGGCATTAATTACAGCGCCGGGTAATAGAAGTAAACCTGATTCAAAAGCAGTGAAACCTCGTCCATTTTGCAAGTAAATCGGTAAAAGAATTAAATCAGCATACATAATCATCGTAATGAGTACGTTAATGACTGATGTAAGAGTGAAAATTTTATACTTAAATACGGATAAATTTAATAGTGGATCGCTAGACTTTATTTGACGTAAACAGAATAGAGTTGTAACAATTATTCCGATGATAATTGTAGTAATAACAACTGGATGATCCCATCCTTTACTTCCTGCACTACTAAATCCGAATATGATACAACCAAAGCCAATCGTTGATAAAATGACACTTACGATGTCTAATGTTGCTTTTGTTGTTTCAGCAACATTCATTAAATATTTAAGTGCGAGAATAATAACAATGCATACAAAGGGAGCTAATCCAATAAATAGCCATCTCCATGATACATATTCAATAATAAAGCCAGATAATGTTGGGGCGATGGCTGGCGCAAAAATTATGGCGAAACCGATGGTTCCCATAATACTGCCACGCTTTTCACTAGGGTATAAATATAAAATAACTGTCATCATTAGTGGCATAATAATTCCTGCCCCAACTGCTTGAATCATTCTTCCTGTTAACAAAGTGCCAAAATTCATGGCGCATGCACAAAGAACAGTCCCAATAAACAAAGAGAGCATCGAGCTAATAAATAGCTGCCTTGTAGTAAATCCTTTCATTAAAAATGCAGTAATTGGCACGAGAACGCCATTTATGAGCATAAAGCCTGTTGATAGCCATTGTACGGTTGCAGCTGTAACATCAAATACTTCCATTAAATTACTCATCGCTACATTTAATAGCGTCTGATTTAATGTTGATAAAAAACAACCGGAAATGAGCACAATTAATATAATTTTTTTATTTCTTTCTGATATTTCCTTTTGCATTGGTAAACTCCTTCATTGTTGTCTTGATTTATCGACATTGTGTCGATAAAATTAATGGTAACAAAATAAATTTTCTTTGACCATGAACAGTTTTGTTGAAAATGTTCACTACTCGGCACTGAAGGTATGCACTGTCGAGTAAGTAAAGAGAAAATCTATAAAGGAGTTTCAAAATGTCTACACCTAAAAAAGAAGATCCTCGTACAGTTCGTTCAAGAGCAATGTTTAAAAATGCTGTTTTTCTCTCCTATGTGAGAATCCTAGTATTTCAAGTTTAACGGTTCAAAAAGTCGCAACAAAAGCAGGATTAAACCGAACAACCTTTTATTTACATTATCAAGATATTCAAGATTTACTAGACCAAATCACGAATGAGATTTCAAATGAACTTTCAAATAAAATAGCTGATTTAATACATGCAAAAGATTTATCAGAAAAACAAAAGCTAACACAATTACTTGATTATTTATATATCCATCGAAATTATTTATTTATATTATTTAAAATGCATCAATTTGAGGAGCAACTATTTTTATTTTTAAAAGAGTTAATAGAAACGAGAAGAGAGAATACGAAAAAGGATCTGCCTGATGATTATGTTGCGGTTGATATTAAAACAGCTTCATTGGTAGGTATTATCATGTGGTGGATAAGGAATGGACTTCACTTTAGTTCAGATTATATTGCAAATCAAATTTATTTCATGTACAGAGGGTAATGAGTTAAAAATATTTTATGTATCGACACATTGTATTATTAAGTGCGACACCTAAAGAAAAAAGCCCATATCGCTTCGTATAAAGTAGAAGTTATCACATCACTTACTTCATACAGAAAACTGCCCATGAAGGGTTTCAGGAAGAACTGTCGCACTTAGATTGACAAATTGTCTTTAAAATAAAAAATCGTATTGTATAATTTCATATGCCGCATGTATATAGTAAAATTTTTAAATGAAAGTACAATCATTGCACTGTGCATAAACAAGAATTTGGACTTAATTTTAGAAGAGATACAAGATAAGATATTAATAGAAAGCGATTTCAAACTCTAATTTTGCAAAGTTAGTATCTATACTTGCAATTCTATTTAAGAACAAGTATAGAAAGGGTGTATATCATATATGATATTAGATAATCGAAGTATAAGTATTTTACAGCAAATTATTCAAGCAGATAGCTATGTTTCTGTATCTCAATTAATGGAAGTCATACAAGTTTCAAAGCGAACAATTTATTATGATATGAAGAAAATAGAAGACTGGTTAGTTGCAGAGGATTTAAATTCATATGAATATATTCGCCCTTTAGGCTACTGTTTTGATAATGAAACGAAGCAAAGAGTGATAAAAAAGTTAAATGGATTTACAACAAGCCAATATGAATATTCTCCACATGAACGAAAAATATTGCTGGTTCTTTATATACTAACAACGGAGAAAAGGATTCTATTAGAAGACTTAATAGAACTTGTGCAAGTCAGTCGTAATACTGCTCTTGCTGACTTAAAAAAAATAAAAGCAGAGTTAGTGAAGTTTAAGCTCGCATTAAACTTTAATCGTAAACATGGCTACAATATTATAGGGAATGAACATGGAAAACGAAATATATTAATCTTAAATCTTTCACAAATAATTTCAAAGCATGGATGGGAATATTTAATATCGCATGTGAAATATATTACGAATGATAATAAAAGTGTAAAAGGTAATAAAGATCACGAGGAACTTCTTATAATAAAAAATATTTTATCAAATTGTGAAGAGCTTTTAGGGGTCCAGTACACAGATGAGGTACTTGAAAGTTTAAGCGTTTACATGTATTTATTCCGCAATCGTATTGTAAATGGAAAATGTGTTGAGATGGAAGATGCTGAAAAGGATGTACTAAGAGAAACAAAACAATTTGAAGCAGCAAAATATATTGCAAAACAGTTTGAAAGAGTATTTTTCGTGGATTTTCCAATAGATGAAATTTATTATATTACGACTCATTTGTTAGGAGCAAAAGTAAATGCTCAACAAAAAGACTTTGAAAAAAGTGAGATTGATGGAATACATTCAATGGTCGGATATATGATAAAGGATTTTCAACATTATGCTTGTGTTATATTTCAAGATTTTAAAGGACTTGCTTCAGACCTATATCTGCATATGAAACCGGCATATTATCGTGTAAAGTACGGGATTGAAATAGAAAATCCATTACTTTATACAATCCAGCAAAATTATGAAGAAGTATATACTCTTACAAAAAAAGTAATTCATTATTTTGAAGAATATGTTGGAAAAACAGTTTCAGATGATGAAATGGCATATATTACTATGCACTTTGGTGCTTGGATGAGGAAAGAGGGAATCGTTCCCAGCCCAAGAAAAACCGCGCTACTTGTTTGTCCAAATGGTATTGGTACATCACGTATGTTGCAGTACCAATTAGAGCAAGTGTTTTCAAGTGTAGATATTTTAAAAGCCATTTCAAAGCGGGAATATGAATCAAATACATTTGATGTAGATTGTATTATTACTACAACTGAACTGGAGAAGGGGAAAATTCCTATCTTTATGGTAAATCCAATTTTGACCGATTCCGAAAAAGCATCGTTACTACGAAAAGTTAATGTAACTTTATATGGCGAAAATCAAAATGATTCAGTTGATATGATGATGGGTATTATCCAAAAATACACAGACATTTTAGATGAAAAATCTTTAAAAAATGAATTGAGAGAGTTTATGAGTGGTCCGGTACATATTGATAAGGAGGAGAAATATAAGCCTATGTTAAACGAGCTATTAACTAGAGAATTTATAGAGCTTGAGAATCACGTTGAGACGTGGGAGGAAGCAATTCGTGTTGCGTCGGAACCTTTATTACAAAGTGGACATATTTCTGAAGAATATATTTCTGAAATGATTGCGAATGTAAAGAAGTTAGGCCCGTATATTGTAATTGCACCTAAAATCGCTATACCTCATGCTCGTCCAGAAGCAGGTGTCAAAAAATTAGGGATGAGTTTATTACAACTAAAAGAGGGTGTGTTATTTTCAGAAAAACAAGAGCATACTGTAAATTTAATTATTGTATTAGCAGCTATAGATAACGAGACACATTTGAAGGCATTGGCACAATTAAGTGAGATGTTATCTGAACCAACGAACATAGAAATGTTAATGCATTCAAATTCAAAAGATAAAATGCTAGAAATGATAGCTAAATATTCTAATTAAAGGGGAGATTGAAATGAAAAAAGTATTAGTTGTATGTGGAAATGGATTAGGAAGTAGTTTTATTATAGAAATGAATGTAAAGAAAATATTAACTGAACTTGGTATGCAAGCTGAAGTTTCTCATACGGATTTAGCATCAAGTAAATCAGAACAAGCAGATCTATATTTAGGTGCGAAAGATATCATTTGCAACCTTGAAGATGGTACTCGCACAGTTGCTGGATTAACAAACATTCTAGATTTAAATGAAATTAAAGAAGCATTACAAAAACACCTGATGTAGAAACTGTGAAAGGGGAGTAGTGCTATGTTTGATTTAATAATGAAGGATATTTTGGGACAGCCTGCAATATTAGTTGGATTGTTTGCTATGTGTGGTTTACTATTGCAAAAAAAGAATTTTGCAGATACAGTTTCAGGAACATTAAAAACAATTATGGGCTTCGTCGTTTTAGGAGGCGGAGCTACTATATTAATAGGGGCTTTAGATGTTTTTGGTAAAATATTTGATAAAGCATTTCATATTAAAGGGATTATTCCAAATAACGAAGCTGTTGTTGCGATAGCGCAGCAAACTTTAGGAACAGAAACGGCATTAATTATGGTATTTGGGATGATTGCTAATTTACTAATTGCACGATTTACAAGATTTAAATATGTATTTTTAACTGGTCATCATACCTTATTCATGGCATGTTTAATTTCAGCTGTATTTTCAACTACAGGGATGAAAGGCGCTTCACTAGTTATTAGTGGGTCTATTATTTTAGGATTACTTATGGTCATTTTTCCAGCTCTACTTCAACCGTATGTTAGAAAAATTACGGGAATGGATGATATCGCAATTGGCCATTTCGGTTCAGTTGGGTATTTAGCAGCAGGATTTGTTGGTAGTAAATTTGGAAATAAGGAAAAATCTACAGAACAAATTAAAGTACCGAAGTCATTAGGGTTTTTACGTGATACATCAGTTTCTATGTCATTAACAATGGCTGTGTTATTCTTTATTGTTGCACCATTTGCTGGGAAAAACTTTATCGAAACAGAATTAAGTAACGGACAAAATTATCTCGTGTATTCATTCATGCAAGCGATTACATTCGCTGCGGGTGTATATATTATTCTAGCTGGTGTCCGTATGTTGATTGCAGAAATTGTCCCTGCATTTAAAGGGATAGCAGATAAACTTGTACCAAATGCCAAACCAGCATTAGATTGTCCAACAATCTTCCCATTCGCGCCAAATGCAGTTATTATTGGCTTTTTAACAAGTTTTATTGCTGGATTACTATCTATGTTTATTCTTCCGTTTATCGGATTAAGTGTAATAGTGCCAGGATTAATCCCTCATTTCTTCACAGGGGCAACAGCTGCTGTATTTGGAAATGCAACTGGAGGAAGACGAGGAGCAATACTTGGAGCTTTTGTAAATGGATTATTAATCTCATTCCTACCAGCTATATTACTACCTATATTAGGTGGATTAGGATTTGAAAATACAACATTCGGTGATTCTGACTTTGCTGTTGTTGGTATTTTAATTAGTGAAATTGCGAAATTGCTGGGTAATATTTTCTAAAGAATAGAGCATAAAAAGACTTGAATTCTAATTATGAATTCAAGTCTTTTTATTAAATGTAAATATTATAGTGTAAGAAAGTGAGGGGATTTGAATATAGGAGTTAGTTTGAAATAACATGTGTTATTATTGTATTGATTGTTTGTACACTTTTTGATTTTTCTTGAGGGCTAATATTAAAACAGAAAAGTATATTTTCAAAATAGGGTAAAATGAAAGGGGTCTATGCATGAATTTTAAAAATGAAAAAATATCATTACATTTAGAGGTTGTAAATTACCAATATAAAGATGCAAAAGACGAGTGTGATAGAAATTAGTTAAGAGTAAAAGCGAAACTATCAGAAGAAAATAAAGTTTTTGAAACGATGGATCCTTTTTTACAAACTTCCGACTTACAGTACATGATAAAATGGTTTCAAGCATTACCAAACCCTACATATAACGAACTAGCTTTCATGGAACCAAATTTAGAGTTTGAATTTATGGGAGAAAAAGAAGAGGAGTTTCATCTTGTTATTCGCTTATCGCTGGAACTTAAACCCGCATGGTGTAAGGAAGAGGAGTACGAATTTTCTATCAGTATAACTCAAGAGGATAGAGAGAATATGATTCGTTCTATTGAAGAGCAACAAAGGAAATTCCCAAAACGATAAAAAAAGACTTGATAACCTACAAGAGGGAATCAAGTCTTTTTATTACATACGATTATCATGCCAGAAGTTTAATGGGAAGTGTTCGTTCTCATTATAGGCTTCTAATTCATATCCTCTTTCTTTCAGCCCTTTAATAATTCCAGGTACTGCTTTAACTGATTGTGGATGAATATCATGCATTAGAATAACTTCTGTTGGGTTTGTAGCACCATGTAGAACGTTTTCTACGATTTTAGCAGATGCAGCGTCTACTGGCATTTTGTTGTATTTCCAGTCTAATGAATCAATTGTCCAGTCCCAAACTTTTAAACCATTTTCGACAACTTTGTTGCGAAGGGCTTCATTTAATCCCGGCATTGAGCCGTAAGCTGGACGAGTTAATACTGGTGATTTTCCTAGAACGCCAGCGATTAAGCCTTGGTCTTCTTTCATTTCATCAACGTAATGACCTTCTGTGTAAAGCTTCTTGTAGTTATGAGTCATACTGTGCATCCCAACGTAGTGGCCTTCAGTATTTTCACGTTTTACAAGATCAGGGAAAGCCTTCACGTTTGAACCAATTAGGAAGAATGTTGCTTTTGCATTTTCACTTTTTAACATATCTAAAAGCTCAGCTGTGTATTTTCCAGGACCATCATCAAATGTTAAGTAAGCGACTTTTCTAACCTGCCCGTTATAGTGTTTTGGAGCTTCTTTTGGTGCTAGGGATGTTTGGATTTCACTTACAAGTTGAACAGATTTAGTTTCATCCTCTGTACTTGCTAGAGCAGTATGTGTTGATCCATAAGCAGCTTCGTATGTAAACAATACCCCGACGCAAATCAACAGAGCCCTTTTCACTAAAGTTGTCATCCGAATTCCATTGTGCATAATTTTCCTACTCTCTATAAAAGTTCTACTCTACTATATTAGCAATTTTAGAGGGGGAAATGCAAAAAAACTTTATTACAAGCGCAAAAAAGTTTGTAATAAAGTATGCAAGATTTCACTGTTTTACAGGTTTGAAAAAATGAAACAAGAATTAAATGAATGGAACTGTATGTAAAATGGTTCATTCATGTTTTTTGTTTTAGAAAGGGAGGATAAGTATGAAAAAACTAGCTTGTTTACATGCTCATCATTCGAATATTGAATACATTGACCGAGCGTTGCAATCTTTTGGAATCGAAATACTCCATTTTGTAGATCCCATCTTATCACGCATATTAAAAAAAGATTGCGATTTTGAAAAAGAACAAGGACGAAATAATTTAAAAGATATTATAAAGTATATAGCCAAAAGTGATGTAGATACACTTTTATTAACTTGTACAGGAAGAAATAGTGACGGAACACCAGATCATTGTTTTATCAAAGGGAAAGAGTACGAAATGTGCTTTGATGAGAAAAAAGGCGAGTGTTTTACAGTTGATGAAGTGAAGATGATGCATTTTGTAGGTTGTGAAAACGAATATTATTTCGATAAACACTTTGAAGTAATGAAAGAGTTACACGAAGACGATTTTGAAGGCGATGAACTTAGACTTCAACGATTAAAAAGAATGTTTAGAGAGAAACTCAATTACGAGGAATAAAAGGATATAAAACCAAACAAAAGCGTTATTTAACAACAAAGTAAAAGAGCACATTTTATATGCACTCTTAGTAAGGCAGGTGAATGTCTCATGAGATATAAAAAATTCGAAAAGTCGTAATCAGATTTTCATGAGTGAATTTTTAATATTGTATGCCTTAACTAGATGTATTGAGCCTGTCACAGAACAAAATCTTTTTTTTCATAACAAGCGAAAAAGAGCACACATATAAGTATGCTCTTTGACAAAAAAGGTAGATTTCTATGAGTGGAGAGTCTCCATACAATAACATATGCTTGTCCAGTTAAAAGGTGAAAGGTTCGCTATGCTTGGAGGGTCTCCATACAATAACGTATGCTTGTCTAGTTTAAGTGTGAAAGGCTTTTAACCAAAAAGCTACTAAAATAAAAGAAACCCCGTTTGTCTGCGGGGATTCTAAGGGTAATCGTCAAGTAATGACGTACTCGACTAATTAACCATATCATGAATTTTTTGGTAAAAATACTGGTAAATGTGTCCAAATATATGTGGCATCAGTTCGAACAAAAACGCTATTTTAAATAAAAGAACAGTTAGCAAAAGCTAAATGTTCGGTTCTTTGGAAAATAAGAATTAGAATTTGTGTTTAAAATGGTTTACATCAATTAACGAAATTGCTGTAGAGAGATTAATAAATCTTTATGAATACGCAATAATGTTTGAACATCATCTTCTTGAAGCTGTTGTAGTGCTAGTTCCATTGCTTTGTAGGAAGTAGAGTTTTCAATGGATTTTTTCGATGCTTCTTGTCCTTGGTTTGTTACTTTTAATTTTATTTCCCTACGATCTTCATCTGATTGTTTTCGCTCGATAAACTCTAGATTAACTAATTCATCTACATTCACACTCACTGTACTTTTAGGAACTGAAAGACGTTCTGAAATCTCTTTAAGAGTAATATTAGGGATTGCATAAATTGTATTTAAGATACCCATTTGTTGTACTGTTAATCCTAAACTGGAAGCGTTTTGATGTGTGAACTTTATAATTTCTTTGTTTATTGTTGCGAATGACTGGACAACTTCTCCTGCTTGTTTGAAACTTAGATTTTTTAAACTCATAATACTCATTTCCTTTCTTTTTTACTTAGTGTAACACTGAACAGTTCAACGTTGAACTATTTACTTTTAAACTAATTCAGAAAAGAAATCAATATACGTTATTAATAGAGAACTTAATAAAAATTTCATTTTGTAGAAAAGGGGAATTGATAATTTATGGATTACGAATTATTTGAAGAATTGAAGCCATATATCGAAAATGCAGTTGAAGATAAGAAGAATTCTAAAGAAGTAATTAAAACTTTAGCCAACTTAATTACACATGTTGCTGAGTTTTATATAGATGATGCGAAATAAAAGAGCAGCTAGCAAAAGCTAATTGCTCGGTTCTCCAAAAAGGGGGAAAGGAGAAAGGTTAGGGACTTCATTAAATGAGTTCTGGCTATCGCCTATCTATAATATTGACGGAATATTGAGTTTTATTCATCTATAAAAGTCGAGATAAAATATCTTTAATTAATCCTGAGGCCCCAATAAGGAGTATCGATAGAAAAATTATTGAGAATATACTTTTTTAGGCTTTTTAAACTCTAGGTATAAGTTAATGATTGCACCAATTGCAACAACAATAAAGATAACGAGTCTTAATGTATTTGGCATGAATAACACTCCTATTAATTACGCTGGCTTGAAGACAGAGTGGGAGAGGTTATGAATGAACTTGGTTTCATCTGATTTAACTAGTGTACTAAAATTCATTCAAGATACTACTGATGTAAATGGACATACAACAAGAAGGCAGGAAACAAAGTCTCCTTTTTTCTATTTGTAAACACCAGTTGGTAAACCGTATCAGGATTCAGTCGGCTTTCATCGATACAGACCACTGATCCACGGTACATTGTTCCTGGATAAAGAAACACAAGCACTGCAATTTCAAGCGAAGTTGCAAGATGCATTAATGCGTTGTAAATATGACATTCCGCTAGTAGATGAGAATTTCAAAATTGACATACCTATATTGAAAATTGATGAGCCATTCTTTGAAATGATTTGTCAGGTTAAAGAGCCACAAACAATACTTTTTACAAATAATCGTACGGTTTCAGGAACGATGGAACGTTTAAAACAATACGCTCGGCAGAATAATAAATCCATACATGTAAAAGTAGAAGTGATAGAAGGGATATTTGAGTTAATTATGCAAGGTCGTAAAGAAGAGCATGATGCTAAATTAGAAAAGTATTTATATGAAATTATGAAAGATAGAAACGAAATGCTTTCAGTTGCACAATTATCTATGGTAGACGCTGCTACAAGGGTAGAAAATATAATAGGAAGGAACATAATAAACCCGCTACATGCGCTAGAGGAGTATTGTATACAGAGTGTGAATGAACAGCCGTGTGAAAAATAAGGAAGAGGATGTTTTTTATTTTAAAGAACATCCATAAAATTTCACATACCGTATTTTAAAAAAAAATATAGGAAAACCAAAAAATAATGTAGAATATATCGTACATACATATGTGAAGGCAACAAAATATATAAAAGAGGTGGATCTATGTTACTTGAAGAAGTAATGCAGCAACTAGAAGAATATGGAACAGAACAAAACCGTAAAACCTTTAAAAATCATGGGGCAAAAGAGCCGTTATTTGGAGTTAGTTTTGCAAATTTAAAATTGTTGAAAAAGAAGATAAAAAAGGATCATGATTTAGCAATCTCATTATGGGAAACAAAAAATATGGACGCAATGACTTTAGCAACGATGGTTTTAGATCCGAAGAAACTAACGTCAGAACAGTTAAATAGATGGGTTCAGGATGTTGATTATTATTGTTTAATGGACGTTCTTATGACAGCTATATGTACGTCGCCAATCGCGATAGAAAGAATGGAAGAATGGACGAAGTCTGATGATGAATGGATTGGAAGAGCTGGTTGGTCATTATTAGCGAATATCGCAATAAAAAATAAAACGTTAGACGATGACTTTTTCTTATCGTATTTAGAAGAGATTAAAGTTCATATACATAATGAAAAAAATCGAAAAAGAGAAGCGATGAATAGGGCTTTAATTGCGATAGGGGTTCGAAATGAAGCTTTAGAACAACAAGCAATTGAAATTGCACGCGAAATTGGAAAAGTAGAAGTTGATCATGGTGCGACGTCATGTAAAACACCAGATGCAGAATCCTATATGAAAAAGACAAGAGAAAGAGCTGAAAAAAAGAAAGTGAAATAAGAAAAGAGGAAAGGCTATGAAACCAATTGAAGCGGCACAAAACATAATCACATCACAATTTTCGAATTGTGATGTTGCTTTACTAGGGGGAAGTGTTGCTAGGGGAGAGGCTACGAAAACATCTGACCTTGATATTGTAATATTTGACCAAAGTTTGTCATCTTGTTATAGAGAATCTTTCTATAGTAATGGTTGGCCTGTTGAAGTATTCGTACATAATTTTGAAACGTATAAAACCTTTTTCAAAAGTGATTGTGAGCGCGGGAGACCTTCATTACCTCAATTAGTTTCAGAAGGTATTGTGTTAAAAGGAAAAGATGAAATTGTAAAGATACTCAAAAGAGAAGCGAATGATTTATTAAATAAAGGACCAGAAAAATGGACAGAGGAAACGATGAAGCAGAAACGCTATTTTATTACGGATACTTTGGATGACTTCATTGGTGCAACAAAGAGAGAAGAAGAGTTGTTTATCGCAAACTTATTAGCTGATTTAGTACATGAATATGTTTTGAGGGTAAATGGACAATGGCTTGGAAATTCAAAATGGTTCATTAGAGTGTTGAAAAGGTATGACGAAGTATATGCGGAGAAATTTGTTAGGGTTTTTGATCACTTTTATAAAACAGGTGAGAAAAAGGAGTTAATCGCTTTTATAGAAAAAACGTTAGAAGAGTATGGGGGAAGAATGTTCGAAGGATTTTCTATAGGGAAATGAGAAGGGGTAGCAAAATGAATTTACCAATTGTTCAATTAAGAGAACTATTACTAGATGATGTAGAAGATCGGTACAGGTGGTCATTAGATACAGAAGTAACAAAGCACTTAGTTGTACCAGATCAATATCCACCGTTCACTCGTGAAGATACGAGAAGGTGGATTGAAACGTGTATAAGTCGAGAGAATGGATATGAACAAAGAGCTGTTCTAACTGATAAGGGTGTACACATTGGATGGGTAGACCTAAAAAACTTTGATAATACAAATAAAAATGCTGAACTAGGAATTGCAATTGGAAATAAAGAATATTGGGGTAAAGGATATGGAATGGCAGCTCTATACAGTATGTTACAAATCGGCTTTTCTGAATTCCAATTAGAAAAAATTTGGCTACGAGTAGACGAAGATAATTTACAAGCTAGAAAGAGTTATGAAAACGCTGGATTTGTTTGCGAAGGACTAATGAGAAATGATCGATTACGTCAAGGTAAGTTCATTCATCGCTATCGTTATAGTATGTTAAGAGAAGAATATCAATCTATAATTAGTAGTTTGTAAAAATATTATGTAAACCTAAAGGGGATAGAGAAAGATGATTCGATTACTTACAAAAGAGGATGCGGAAAAATATTGGGAGTTACGTTTACAAGCATTGCAAGTAAATCCAGAGGCATTTATAACAACTTATGAAGAAGCGGTGAGCCAGGAGAATCCTCTTGAGCGAGTTGCTAGTAATTTATCATCTAATAGTAGTTGTACATTTGGTGCTTTTAATGAAGAAAATCAATTAATTGGAGTTGTCACTTTACTAATGGAAGAGAAAGAGGCATATAAGCATAAAGGTCATATCGTTGCGATGTATGTAGATGCACAAAACAGGCGGAACGGATTGGCACATGAGTTAATAGCAAATGCCATTCAAAGAGCGCGAGTAATAAAACTAGAGCAATTAACCTTAGGAGTTGTATCCACAAACGAACCAGCAAAAAAATTGTATGGATCAATGGGCTTTAAAACGTATGGAATTGAAAAAAGAGCTATAAAGGTGAATGGTGTGTATAGTGATGATGAAAATATGGTGTTGTTTCTTTAAAGACTACATCCATAATTAGATTTTTGAATATTAATTATATTCATTTTGTTATATAGTAAAAGGAGAAACTATATAAGGGGTTTTAAGATGAAAGCTATTGCAATAGGGATATTGGCATCGTTTTTCTTTGCCTTTACCTTTGTGTTAAACCGATCGATGGACTTAGAAGGTGGAAGTTGGATTTGGAGTGCATCATTACGGTATTACTTTATGGTTCCCATGCTATTACTAATTGTCATGTATAGAGGGAACTTAAAACAACTCTTTCAATACATGAAAAAAAATCCGAAAGAATGGTTGTTATGGAGTATTGTTGGATTTGGTCTTTTTTATGCACCACTTAGCTTTGCAGGTGCGTTCGGACCAGGTTGGCTTGTAGCATCAACATGGCAAATTACGATCGTCGCAGGGATTTTGTTAACACCATTTTTTGCGGTAGACCCATTGCATAAGAAACTTCCTATGAAGGAATTAGTTATGTCGGGCATTATTTTATTCGGTGTTGTACTTATGCAAGTAGAACATGCTTCTTCATTAGGAATTCGTGAAACCGTTTTATGTGTAGTTCCTGTCCTCATTGCAGCATTTGCGTATCCTCTTGGAAATCGAAAAATGATGCAAGTTTGTAAAGGGGAATTAGATGTATTCCAGCGGGTTCTCGGTATGACATTAGCAAGTTTACCATTTTGGTTTATACTATCTGGTTACGAAGTATCTACAGGCGGATTACCGTCAAGTAGCCAAGTTTTCCAATGTTTTATTGTAGCGGTTAGCTCAGGTTTAATTGCGACAGTATTATTTTTCTTTGCGACAGATCTTGTAAAAGATAATCCACAAAAATTAGCAACAGTCGAGGCGACACAGTCTGGTGAAGTTTTATTTGCATTAGTAGGAGAGCTGATCTGGTTATCGGCTCCAATTCCGTCTTCTTTATCGTGGGTTGGAATGAGTCTTGTAATTGTCGGAATGATATTGCATAGTTATGTAGCTGTAGTTGTAAAAAAAGAGGAAAAAATAACCGCGTAAAAAGATTAGCTCTTTTTTAATAAAGAGCTAGTCTTTTTTCATAAGAAAGGATATGGAAGTATGATGTTACAACGTGTTGAGCATTTAGAAATATATCCAATTAAGGGAGTATTAAAGCATGCGACCGGTCCGAGTGAAGTAAGCTTAATTAAAGCGGTGTCACTGTATGCAAATAATCATGCAGTGCTATATAAATATGGGAATATGGGTTGCATAGGTATTGCATTAATTGATACAAATAGAGCGGAAATGTGTCACATAGCTGTTGCTGAAATGTATCGTCATCAAGGAATTGCACTTCAAATGATAAGAGAAATAATTAGGAAGTATGAGTTAACGTATATAGAGGCAGAGACAGACGAAGAGGCAGTCGAATTTTATAAAAAGTGTAGGTTTAAGATTAAAAGTCTGGGAGAAAAATATCCGGGGGTGGAAAGATTTCATTGCTATCTCGGGAATGAACAGTTTAAAAGTATGCGAAATATGTAATTTTACATATTTAGTTTAGTTTGAAAAAAATGATATATACAGTATATAATAAAGGTAATTGGAAAAATATAGATAAATGGAAATTAGGTGTATAACACATGAAAATGGATAAAAGCAAATTTGTGAAAATTGCAGCTTCAATAGGAGTGTCATCTTTTTTATTAACAGGATGTGCTGATAATGATGAAGAGAACGCACAAAAAGAAAGTAGTGCGGTAAAAACAGATGGTATGAAGCAAGAAAGCGAACAAGAAACATTAAATTGTGATGATAAAGCGCCAACGACAGAAAATATAGAAAAAGAAGAATTATGTAGAGATAATAATTCACCTGCTTCATTTAATAATGAGAGCTCCCATCTGCCAATACTTCCGTTCGTTGCTGGATATTTATTAGCAAGTAAGACGTCGAATATGTATAATACTGCGAAACCAAATCTTACAAAGAAACCATATGAAAATAATATTATCCCATACCGTGAAAAGGATGAGCGAAGAAGTGGTGGCAGCGGTGGTGGGTATTACGGTGGCACTAGTAGTAATAATGATTCTTCAAAGAAAGTGGATTTGAATAAGCAACAGCCGAACAGTTCAACTAAAGTGACGCCAGATTCAAATACGTCAAAATCATCTACTACACAAACGCCAAAAGTGAATTCTGGTTCAAATGGAATTGGAAACGCAAAAGCACCAGCTGGATCCTAATTTGAAAGGATAATGGAGAAATGTATACAGAAAAAGAACAGGAAGAGTATATGAAAATCTGGTTTTCTCTTGCAGAAGAGGCTGGTAGAAATGGATTTACATGGCCGAGTTTGTTAGAGAGTGAAGAATGGAATCAATATATGGCAACTAGTATGTATCGTATGCCAGTACGTACATATACTGCAATTTCTAAAGCGACAGAAGAAATTATGTATGTGTTATATAAAACATATCAATACATTACAAATACACCAGCACAATTTCAAAAACTTGGTTTTCCACCAGAGACGTGGGAAATTGCAAGAATGAAACATACTGGTTTATTTTCATATTTTACAAGGCTTGATTTCATCGTAAATCATGATGATATTAAATTAATTGAAGTAAATTGCGATACTCCGACAGGTTATTTAGAACCATCTGTCGCTAATGAAGTATTGTGTCGATATCACGATGTGAATCATCCGAATCATATTGAAGAACACGTCGTTCAAGCTTGGGAACAAATTAAACATGATTACAAAATAAGTCCTGACGAAACGATTTATTTTACAAGCTACGATTGGCATGATGAAGATCATCAAACCGTTCAGTTTTTAAGAAGTTATTGTTTACAGCAACAAACCGATTATGTAGGAATACAAGATATCGTTGTTGCAGATGATGGAATATACACCCCGGCAGGCGATAAAATTAAATACTTATATCGTTTATATCCAATTGAATATTTAGTTTCAGATACTGATAAAAATGGTAAAAGAATCGGTCTGCAATTTTTAAATCATATCGCACAAGGAAAGGTGCAAATTATTAACCCACCGGCTGCTTTTGTTATGCAAAATAAAGGTATGCTCGCATTAATTTGGCAACTTTATGAAGATGAAGTTTTCTTTGAAAAAGAAGAGCGAGAGATTATTAAGAAATACTTCCTTCCAACGTATTTCACAAATAAACGATTCTTAGAAAGAAAAGAATCATATGTTTCAAAACCGTTATTTGGTCGCGAAGGCGGCGGAGTATCTATTTATGACAATGATGAACTATTGGCTGAAGATCAAACAGAGTATTATTTTGAACAACGAAAAATATATCAGCAATATGTAGACATGCCTGACTATACAATTGATACGTGGGATGGACCGTATACTGGTAAACTACTTATCGGTTCTCATTGTATTAGCGGAAGAGCCGCTGGACTGTTTTTACGAGTAGGTGAAAGAATAACAGGGAATTTATCGATGTTTACTGGAGTTACGATTGAAGGGTAGCAACATTTGAATTAAAAGGTAATTAACAAAGAGCGCATCATTTGTGATGGGCTCTTTCATATGAGTATAAAGCTTGAATTAAGAGTGCTAGAGTGATCATTGCTTTGATGTAACGCTTTCATTTTGTTTCATTTCAAAAAATTTTCATACCATCTTCATCTACAATTTTAATAGAATCTCTAAGTTTAGGCACACCGATATACATAACAGGGTTTTTTATCTTTTCCTTTGTTTTTTTCAATACGTAAGACGATAACTAATGTATCTTTTTCGTCTGTAACTTCTTTTACTGTAATTTTATCGTTTTTATACTTTTCTCCAAATGCTAAATATACCATCCTTTTTCCTTCACTAATGCTATCGTTTGAGTAATGAATCATAGTTGGATCTTCCTGTGCCTTTTCATATAAGTTTGAAGGGCCATATCCACCTTCGTTATATCTAGATTTTTCTAACACCCAAAAATCTTCATATTCATTATTAGAAAAAGTACAGCCACTTAAGCTAATAATCCCTAATATGAAAAGGGGTAATATAATTTTCTTCATTGTGTGCACCTTCCTTTATTAATTTTAAATAAATACACCATAATTTAACTGTTTCCGATATGATAAGAACGATAGGTCTATAGTAATCTGTATGATTATGTTAAAAATTAAGAAGAATATGATAATATATGTATGTATTAGTTTAAAGCAAAATGGGGGAACAATCGTGAAAATGAATGACATAGTGGCGAATACACAATTTCCAAATACAATCGAAACAATTACAAATGATTTAAAAGCATTAGGGATAGAAAAGGGAATGACAGTTATTGTACATTCTTCATTAAGTTCAATCGGTTGGATATCAGGCGGTGCAGTTGCCGTAGTAGAAGCGTTAATGAAAGTTGTTACAGAAGAAGGAACGATAATTATGCCGACGCAATCTTCGGATTTATCCGATCCAAAACATTGGTCAAGACCACCTGTACCAGAAGAATGGTGGCAAATTATTCGGGATAACGTCCCAGCATTTGATCCGCGTATAACACCAACAAGGGCAATGGGAGAAGTAGTTGAATGTTTTCGTACATATCCGAATGTATTGCGCAGTAATCATCCACTCAGTAGTTTTGCAGCATGGGGGCAACACGCAGAAGAAATTACAGCGAATCATTCACTTTCCATAAGTTTTGGTGAAGAATCGCCATTACGAAAAATATACGATTTAGATGGATACATATTATTACTTGGTGTCGGTTATGACTCTAATACGTCTATACATTTATCTGAGGTACGTACAGGTGCACGCGAGTTAATAAAGGTAGGGGCACCTATTATAGAAGAAGGTGTAAGAGTATGGAAAGAATTCGTTGAAATGGACTACGATTCTGATACGTTTGTAGAAATCGGAGTTGAATATGAGCTTAAAGGAACAGTTACGCGTGGGAAGATAGGGAATGCGACGTGCCGTTTTATGAGGCAGCGTGATGCAGTTGACTTTGGAACAGAGTGGTTTCGTGCGAAAAATCAGTAAGGGATGGTTATTATGCAGGGGAAAAAAGTATTAATTACGAGCGGCGGCTGCCTAGAAAAATGGGATCAAGTACGTGGGCATACAAATTTAGCAAAAGGTACGATTGGAAGAATTATTGCGGAAGAGCTAATGACAAAGGGCGCACATGTAATATATTTGCATGGCTATTTCGCTGAGAAGCCAATGGATGTAAATAACCAATTAGAATTGCACCCATTTGAGGGGATTATTGATTTACAAGATAAGATGAAAAGTATTATTACACATGAAAAAGTAGATGCAGTTATTATGGCTGCTGCTGGCTCAGATTGGGTTGTCGAAAAGATTTGTGATCAAGATGGAAATGTTCTTAATATGAACGGAAAGATTTCAAGTGACATCGCTCCAATTATTCATTTTCAAAAAGCGCCAAAAGTATTAAAACAAATAAAGAGTTGGGATCCAGAAACGATACTCGTTGGCTTTAAACTTGAAAGTGACGTAAATGAAGCAGAACTTATTGAAAGAGCAAGTAAAAGAATGGAAGATGCAAAAGCAAGTGTAATGGTAGCGAACTCACCGCATTCTTTATATTCTCGCGGTGCTGTGCATCACGTTATTGGACAAGACGGTAATGTGAAGTTATGTAATGGGAAAGATGAAACTGCAAAAGAAATTGTCAATATGTTAGAGCATTTATGTAATCGTATCACTACTATGTAGATTTAAGCTTTTAGAAAGAGATGCAGTCGCATAGTATATAATGGAGTTAATATTAAATTAGTGGGGGAACGTATCCCTCACTAATTATTAAATTGAATCAAATCAATGAAATAGGCCATTAGCTGCTCGTAAATGTGTAATACATGATATATGCATAATGAACATTTTGTGAGGAGTGGATTGTATGGAACATTTATTAAAGCAAGCTATTAAACTTAGAAATGAAAAGAAATATGCGCAGTCTAGAGAGATACTTATAGGATTAACAAACTTTACGAGGGATGCAGAAGTGCTATATCAATGCGCTTGGATACATGATGTAATGGGTCTTGAAACGGAGGCGGTTCCGTATTATGAACAGGCAATTGCGAACGGACTTGATGGTGAATTCCTTTGCGGTGCGTATATCGGTCTTGGCAGTACGTATCGTTGTATAGGGGAATATGATAAAGCGATTACTGTATTAGAAGCAGGGATAAAGAAGTTCCCGGAAAATGACGTGATGAAAGTGTTTTTATCATTAGCAAAATATAACGTAAACGAACATGAAGAAGCGATGAAATTACTGTTAGAGACAGTTGTGAAAGTAGATGAGGTAAAAGAATTTGAACGTGCTATTTCATTTTATAAAGACCATTTAAATGAGGTTTTTGAATAGAGGAGAGAAGGAATGAATCCATCAATTTCACGAAGGAAAAAAGGCATTTGGATTGGACTCGTATCTTTAATTATGTTATCAAACTATTTATTGTATGCCCTTCCAATAGTGCCAGCTGCCCCGAAAGAAGTAGTCCTCGGTTCATTATTAGATTTTATGTTTGTAATTCCAGTCATCACATATTTCTTTATTATACGGAAAAGATATTCGTTAACGTATATGTTTCCTGTAGTTATAGCTGGATATGTATTCGCAAGATTTATAATTCCTAGTGATTATTTACAAGCTTTTTCATTTATTTCGTATGTAATAGTTGCTGGAGAAATTGTGTTCGTATGTTTTGAACTGTTTCTTATATATAAAATTATAAGAGTACTTCCTAAAATAATAAAACGACATAAAGAATATAGAAGTGAGTATTCTTCATTTTCTTATGCGATTGATGCAGCATTTGATGCTAATATGAAGAGAAGTAAGACAGTAAATATCATTCTAACAGAGTGTAAATTACTCTATTATGCTTTTTTATCGTGGCGTGAAAAAGTATTAGAAAGTGAATCCACATACTCATATCATAAAAAGACCGGTGCAATAGGTGTTTATATCATGATTATTCATGCAACATTAATTGAAAGTATCGGTTTTCATTATTTACTTCATCAATGGAATCCAGTAATAGCTTGGGTTTTACTCATCTTAAACATATATGCGATGTTTTATTTTTTAGCTGAAATACAAGCGATGCGTAAAAATCCAATTATCGTTGCGGAAGAAAAAGTGATTATTCAAATTGGATTAGGAAAGAAAATCGTTATATCATTTACACAAATTGATAACATTGCGTTTTATAAAGGCGAACCTTTAAAGAAAGAAGAAGAGAAAGAGGTTCTTGACGCAACTGTTATGGAATTTATAAAGGAACCTCCAACTTTTGAAATAACGTTAAAAGAGCCAATTAAAGCGCAGTTGTTATATGGATTTTCTAAAACAGTAAGTCGTATTCACTTAAATGTAGACGATGAACGGAAATTTTATGATGTAGTTAAGGGAAAGTTAAAACATGAGTAAAGCTCCTAAATATCATCGTGCGTTTGGTGTACGGCATTTGTATCGAAAATAATAGTATTATTAGTAATCGATAAAATTAAAGGACCATACAGAAACCGATATGATCTACCTGGTGGTAGTTTAGAAGATGGAGAATCATTATTAGCTGGACTTTATAGAGAAATAGAAGAAGAGACTGGGCTGAAAGTGAAGGTAGTAAAATAATAATGGTATTGGAGTTCCTTCTAATTTAGAAGGGGCTTTTTTGTGGAGTAGCAAATGAGATTATATTGATTTTATTTTTAAAAACAAGAAACTAGTTGACTGAATGCTTTCTTGGTGGATCGTCTGCTGCAGGTAAAGAAGTTGCAGCGGAACACAGCAATGTATATTTAACGTGGGGAGAGCCACCAAAGCAAGTGAAAGAAAAAATAGAAGAAGTAAAAAAACTTGCGGAAGAGAAGGGGCGTAACGTACGATTTGGTATTAGGCTACACGTAATTGTAAGGGAGACAGAAGAAGAAGCATGGGAAGAGGCTGAGAAGTTAATTCAATATGTAGATAATGAAACAATTGAGCTCGCTCAAAAAACATTTGCAAGATATGATTCAGTCGGTCAAAAACGGATGACACATTTAAATAAAGGAACACGGGATTCGTTAGAGATAAGTCCTAACTTATGGTCTGGCATCGGACTTGTAAGAGGTGGTGCAGGTACTGCACTTGTAGGAGATCCACATACAGTAGCGAAAAGGATAAAAGAATATGAAGCGTTAGGAATTGAGACGTTTGTTTTATCGGGATATCCGCATTTAGAAGAAGCGTATGAAGTAGCAGAATTATTATTCCCACTATTGAAAGACGAAAAGAAACAAGAAAATAAAATTGTTGGTGAAATGATTGCTGATGCATATGCACTAAAAAAATAATGAAAAATAAAAAAACTCGCAGCTTACTAGCTTGCGGGTTTTCGTCGTAAACAATTAAAAAATATGATAAAATTAAGAGGTAACTTATGGTACGGTTGGTTGTTCAATTATCACTTCTCCAAAGTAGGAGGGGGTGATAATAAGTGAGTGAAATTGCGTTGTTACTGCAAGGTGGACTGTTTCTCATTGCATTGTTAACGTTTATTGTCGTCTTAATTGACAAGCTCAAAAAATAACAACCCACCTATGCCTATAGAATGTGGGTTGTTGTGTTTGTACGAAACAAATAGGATAAATGAACAATCCAATCTGCTAAGTTACGTGGACTAGTGTGTAGCCGCACACTAGTCTTTTTTATTTATATACAGGTTTTAATTGTTTTATGTGATTGTATTGTTCTTTTCACACTCATTATAACACAGTGTCTTTTCATGAAGAAAGGAGACCGTATGTTCCTATATGGATTAAATAGAACGTGTAGTTTCTTTAAATAGCCCATCCATATACTGTTTTAAACTTTCCACAAAAAATCCTTTTTTGTCTACATTATTTACGCCGACAATTGGTGATGGAAGATTGTATCTTTTTTCTGATAAATGAACAACAACATCAAAAATATCAAATAGGCGAATGAAGCAGAATAGCCCGTCTTTATCACTAAGTAAAATAAAGTAATGGTTTTCGCTCGTTGTATTTAATGTATTCCATAAAGAGCTTTTGCTTAAGTCACGAACGATACTCTTTTCCTTTAATTCCATGAAATCGGCATTTAATAGAATGGTAGAAATATCAATCGCATCTGGATCGTCAAAGTAGCCATCAATTGTTTGTACAGCAAAAGTATAAGCCATTTTTAATACACTCATTTTATATTTACGGTTATCTAAAAGCAATTCACGTTGAATAGAACTAGCTACTTTTGTTACGCGCTCTTCTTTCCAAATTTCATTATGTAATGAAATATCGTGCTTTTTACATAGTTTCATAATTAATGCATTGGAATAAAGTATCTCATCACTTACTTCGACTACATCTGTCTCAGCGGCTGCTAGCTCCTCACCATGTTCATTCGTATAGAGAGGGGAATCGATTTGTTTTTTCATTTGCTCAATCTTATATTGACTTAATTTATGTCTAATTAAAGGACGATCAATATTTGTTGTCATATGTTCATGACATGAATCACAAATTGAGTTTATGAAATAATATCCACATAATATCTCTGGAATAACATATTGTTCACTAAGTTCTTTCGTATCTTTTCTGCAAATGATGCATTGTGTCATATTTATCACCTTTACCTGCAAATTTGTCTGTAATCTCATTGTAGTGTATTTAATGGGATTTTGGAATATTGTAAAGGAAAATATTATGTGAAATCTAAGTTTAATTTGGTACAATGAAGAGAAGTGCTAGTTTAAAGGAGGACGTTTTTTTGAAATCGAAAGTGCACTTTTGGACATTAGAAGTGCTGATGGTTGTAGGAATTATATTTATTTGCACAAAAATATCGTTTCTATTTCAACCGATTGGTATCTTCATATCAACATTATTTTTCCCAATTTTAATCGCGCTATTTTTATACTTCATATTTAACCCTGTGTTAGTCTTTTTGGAGAATAAAAAAGTACCTAGAGGTTTAGCGATCTTACTACTGTATCTTTTTATCATCACATTAACTGGAGTTGCTATTGGAGTAGTCGTTCCAACCATCTCACAACAGTTAATGGATTTAGTAAAAAATATGCCGACTTACATAAAAGAGGGAAAAGTATACATACAAGATCTATCCCATCATAGATTATTTGAATGGCTATCTACACAAAACTACGTTTCCATTGAGACAATTGAGAAAAATGCAATTGAATACTTAAAGGAAATACCAAACACACTTACGTCGAGTGCAACGGCTTTATTTGGTATTATCACGAACGTGGCGTTAGTTATCTTTACAGTACCGTTCATTTTATTTTATATGTTTAAAGATGGACATGCATTTCCAGGAAAAGCTGTTAGTGTATTACCAGAGTCTTACCGTGAAGAAGGACTTCGTATCATAAAGGAAACGAACGAAACATTATCTGCATATATTCAAGGTCAAGCGCTCGTTTGTATGTTTATTGGTGCCTTTACATTTACTGGTTATTTAATCATCGGTTTACCGTATGCTTTCGTTTTAGGAATTATCGCAGCATTTACAAACATCATTCCAAACTTGGGCCCATTTATCGGAGCAGCACCAGCTGTCATTATAGGTCTGTTCGTATCTCCGATGCAAGCTCTGTACGTAATTATTATAGTAACAATCGTACAACAGTTTGAAAGTAACATCATTTCACCGCGTATTATGAGTTCAAAATTAAATATCCATCCGTTGACAATTATCATCCTTATTTTAGGGGTAGGTAATTTCGCGGGAATTATTGGAATGATTTTAGCAGTACCAGCTTATGCGGTAACAAAAACAGTTGTTTCGAACTTAGTGAGATTGTTTAAGACGAAACGAAGTAAACGGAAATAGAATATGTTGAGAAAGATACACCGCTTAATAAAAAGGGGTGTATCTTTTATTTTTTAGTGTATGAAATACTTATTATTGTATATTTTTTACACATCAAATCAGGCGGTGAATTTTTGTTAAATGAACTATGTGGAATCCCTCTGAACTATCCAAATCATTTCTTTACACCGCGTTATTAACATCATAATCGACTCCTTTCATTTCTAATATAAGTTCAAACAATTATAGGTGAGTGTAGTACTTGCTTCTACGATCACGAATTTCATCTATAATCTTTTTATACTGTTCCTCTTGTTTTACTTCATTTGCAGATATAGTTTCTTTTTGAATCGTAATGGTTAAAAAGAAAAGGTGAAACTTCATACATGAATTCCTCCTTTCGAATAGGAATTACAGGTGACTACAATAATGACTTTGTCGTTCTTTTACGTTGTACATAGCCTGCTCAATTTGTCGGTCATGAAGCATATCAGACTCAGACAGTTTGTTTTTTTGAATGGTAATTGTTAAAAATAATACTCTGAATTTCATTGGATATTACCCCTTTATAATTTATTTAGTAAAGACGATTGTAATAAGAGGACTGATGCTCTTTCACATCATCCATAATATTTTTAATTTGTTGTTCACGAGAAATTTCATCTCTTGAAAGTTTACGCTTTTGAATGGTAATCGTTAAAAAGAAAGCCTTAAATTTCATTAGGAAATTACCCCTTTATAATTTATTTAGTAAAGGCGATTGTAATAAGAGGACTGACGCTCTTTTACTTCGTCCATAATAATTTTAATTTGTTGTTCACGTAAGATTTCAGCTTTTGAAGATTTACGTTTTTGAATGGTGATAGTTAAAAAGAAAGTTTTGAATTTCATTAGGATATTGCCCCTTTTAAAAATATTTTTAGTACATTTGTGTATAATACGAACTTTTAATGTCCGTTATTTTATCCATAGTTTGTTTTAATTGTTGTTTACGAAAGATTTCAGCTTCAGATAACGTTTTTTTCTGAAGTGCTGTCGTAAAAAAGAAAATATGAAAAGTCATAGACGAATTCCTCCTTTCGAAAAGGAATTACAGGTGATCGCAATAAAGCACTTGGCGCTCCTTAACATCATTCATAGCTTTTGTAATTTGCTCATTATGAAGAATTTCAGCTTTGGAAAGTTTATTTCTTTGAATCGTAATACTTAAAAACAATACGCTAATAGTCATCGAATGTTGCTCCTTTCTTAAAAAAATAATGTAAGAGACTAAAAAATCGCATAAAAAAACCACAGGAAGGTATCGTTCTCCTATGGCTAGGCGTGAAAAAGCCACAGGAAAGTATACGACCTCCTGTGGCGAATTTATGAATTAATAGAAATAAAGTACGATTTTCAATTCTCCGTTAGGGTGGTCGAATTCATATTTAATTGTCCGAAAAACACAAGTGCAGTTAACGCTAAAGTTAAAGCATGTAATTGTAATTTCATCATTTCCTTCGACCTCCTTTTAGAATATTTTTCTTACGTTAGTAATTATATACAATTAATGGATAATTGTAAACATGAAAAGTGAAAATTTTTAATTTTGATTAAAATGCGTATATTTAAAAGGGCTTTTTAAAGGATACATTGTATGGATTGGATAATAAATAGAACGTGGGGGTGTCTAATGAAGTATATGAATAGAATAGCAGGTGTTATGCTAACAATTTTATTAGTTGTTACTGCTTGTTCTAATGGGGAGCAAATAAAAGAAATATCACATATTGAACCTGGGGCTTTTAAAAAATATACGGGGACATACGTTGGAAATAATTCCGACGTTATTGCGATTGTTACAAACTTACCTGGTGGTGAAACAGTTCAAAGTTTAAATTTAGAAAATGAAAATATTAAAGTGGAATATGGTGCAAAAGAGAATGGAAATCTTACAGAAGAAATGATTGAGACGTATTGGTTTGATGGGAAGGATACGATGAAGAAGAATTTACTCTTTAATGCTATTTATCTTGCAGTTTTAGTACCGAATGCGAAAGGGTATGAGTTTCAGATTGAAAATCAAAGTTTTGCATTAAAAAGAGAAGAACTTTTACCCATACTGTATAAAGAATTTAATGATTTGCCAAAGGATGATCTTATATGGAATAAGGGAATCGTAATGAATTTCTTTTACGGTAATCAAGAAAAAATAGAAAAGCTAGTTAATAATAAAGATTTTAGAAAGCAATTTTTTAATGAACATTCTGTGCGGGAATCTAAGTGATATGGAGGAAGATGTGATTATTTTACGATTGAAAATACGGACATTTTTTAAAGGGAGTCATTCAGTATCGAATGATTCTTTTTTTGATGAAAATTATGGAAAAAAATATAACGTTGTGCTATGGTTGATTACATAAGTAATGAACCTATGAACCTATGAACCTATGAACCTAAGGTGGTGAAATCGTGAAACCTACTCTAGAACAAAATAAGTTAATATACATACAAATTGCAGAAACAATTGAATCTGATATTTTAAAAGACATATTACTTGAAGAAGAACAAGTTCCGTCGACAAATCAATTTGCGAAGATGTTACAAATTAATCCGGCTACAGCTGCAAAAGGAGTAAATCTACTAGTAGATGAGGGGATTTTATATAAAAAGAGAGGGATCGGGATGTTTGTTACAAAGGGAGCAAAAGAAGTCGTACTAAAAAAAAGACAGCATGTTTTTATGACCGAGTATTTACCTAAAGTGTGGGAAGAAGCAAAAGTACTAGAAATATCAAAAGACGAATTGATGGACATGATACACAAAATTACGAAGGAGGGGAAAGAGGGATGATTGCACTTGAAACGAAAAACTTGTCTAAAAAATATAAAAAGAAATTAGCTGTTAACGAAGTAACTATTTCATTGGAAGAGCATAAAATATATGGTTTGCTTGGAAGAAACGGAGCGGGGAAAACAACTTTATTAAACATACTCGCTGGTCAAATTATTTCAAGTAGTGGAAGCGTAGCTGTATTTGGCGAAAATGTTTTTGAAAATAGTAAAGCGATGCGAAATATTTGTTTCGTAAAGGTGAAAGAAAACATTAATTTAAGTAGTAAGGTAAAAGATGTTTTTTATTTGTGTAACATGTTTTATGAAAATTGGGATCAAGAATATGCTGAGGAACTTATTAAAAAATTTCAATTGAATGCAAAAGAAAAATATTATGAGTTATCCCATGGTATGCAAACAATTGTTGGTATTATTAAAGGGTTAGCTAGTAGAGCACCAATTACTATTTTTGATGAGCCGACTACCGGTTTAGATGCAGCACATCGAGAGTTATTTTACGAATTACTATTGGAAGATTATAGTGAATATCCACGAACAATCATCTTATCAACACATTTAGTTGAGGAAGTGTCCCATGTTATAGAAAATGTAATCATATTAAAAGAAGGATCATTAGCTGTTCAATCCTCTGTGGAAGATTTTTTAGAAAAAGGACACATAATATCAGGACATAAAGATAAAGTGACAAATTTTTTAATGGGGAAAAATGTTGTAAAACAAGAGTTGTATGGGAATAAAGAGATTTCTGCGATATGGGAAGATCTTTCTGCTAGAGATTATGAGCTGATAGAAACTGAAGGGTTAGAAATAGACAGAGTAACACTGCAAAAACTATTTATTTATCTAACAGATAATGAGGTGAAATGAAAATGCTTTTAAAACAATTAAAGTTACATATGAAATTTCATTATAAGGCTGTTCTTATCTTTTGGTGTGTGGCATTACTTATAAAATGGACAACAACTGCAACTGATATAAAGGGACTAAAGGTAGCATTTTTACATGATATCTTCAATAATTCATCTATTGCAATTGCGATATTTATTGTGGCAAGTGTTTTTCTTGTTCAAGATGACATATTTCGTACAGTTGTCTCATTTGGCGTTACTAGATTACAATTCTTTATTGGTTCAGTATGTTTTATCATATTACAATCAGTAATTTTTTCATTTCTTCAAGTTTTGCTTTTACAAGGTACATTTTATGAAACGAAACATATAAATTTAGGAGCACATACAATCGAACAATTCTTTGCACAGTTCGTGTTCTATCTTTTATTAGCTAGCTTATTTCAATTAACAACTATTTTTCAGAAAAGATTTAATTGGATAGGATTTGCTTTTAGTGTGATTTTTTCTTGGGGTTGACGAGTACAATTTATGGTAAGGTAGGTTTGAAAGAATTGGTATTTATTGATAGTAAATCGTTACTTGATATACCTAATTTTATATCAACTTCGATAGTGCTTATTTTAATATACTTTATAATTAGCGCTCTATTTATTCGTAAAGTTTCTTTTGAGGATACGATTTAAGCACAATTACTTTAAGAGAGAAGGAAGACTGTATGGGAGATACTTCTTCACTAATAACCGTCTTTTTATGCGTAGCACTGTTAATTTTTTGGCGACGATATCGTTCTATGTATAAGCCGATAAAGGGAACGGGAAAACGTATTTTGTGGCCATTACTATTTTTAACACCGGGTATTTTATTGTTTTTTGGTCCAGTACATCCAGCTATATTACAAGTGACTATAGCAGCATCCATTGGGGTGATTTTCGCAATCCCACTTATATTTCTAACAAACTATGAGCGAAGAGAAGACGGAAACATTTATACGAAAAAAAGTGCTGCCTTTTTAATTACTTTTATCGGAATTGTTATTTTAAGATATGGTTCAAGACAATATATTGTTGACTTAGATCAGCAAACAATAGGTTTATTATTTTACGTAGTTGCAGTATCGTATATTATTCCGTGGAGAATTGCTTGTTATATAAAGTTTAGGAAAGTTTGGCGCGGGAATAGTAATCATGTGATATAAAAATAAAAACTTCTCATTTGAGAAGTTTTTATTTTTATAGGCTATTTGCTTGTAATACAATTTTCGAAATATCTTTAACAGAACCTATTTCAAATGCTCTCATACGAGCATTTACTGCACGTTTAAATTGCTCTGTTTGAGGTGTCGCTCATGTAACAGTGGGGAGAAAACATAGCACAGAGTTAGCGGCTGAAATAGCGAAGGATATTCCTAGTTTTCATGAGAAGTTGAACTGTGTAATCAATAGAATTAGTGTGGAACGAATTGGTGAGAATGGGGAATCAATTATTGAATTTGAAGTACCATTGCAAAAAAGCTGACAAAAGTCAGCTTTTTTATTTCATACCATGAAGTAAAGTACCAATCGCACCACTATAACCGCCGTCTTGTAAAAAGACAGGTATTTTGTTTTGATATTCTGTATAGCTACTTATAATATTTTGAAGATGTACGTTATTACATAGAGTAGAACCGATGTAAATGATATGGTCAATGTTTTTTGCTTCGGCGAATTGAAGGCTTAATGCTGTGACGACTTCACCGACAAGTCCTTGAACGGTAGCTAGTATATCTGAACTACTATAATTTGAGTCTGTAATGGTCGCTTTTCCGAAATTGCTAGCAGTTAAGTTATTATCAAGAGGGGAGAGAATCCCGCCATAAATATCTCCAACTGTAATATCTAGACTGTTTCTTGAACCAATTTTCGTAAGCGGAATCACGTCTTCAAAATGATCTATATTTGTTAATAGTTTTGAAAGACCCATAATAGTACCACCGCCAACTCCAGTTCCACCAGCGCGAACATATTGCTTGTCGTGAACATAGTGAATGGAAGTACCTGTACCGATATTTGTTAGTACAAAGTTGTTTATAGCACGTTTTTCTTCTTTTAGTATGTATCGTACTCCTGCTAAAGTAGCTTCAAACTCGTTTAATTCTACTATTTTATATGAACTTGAAAGGAGTTGTTCTAACTGTTTAGCTTTACCACCTGTAATGCATAATTGTGTAATTGAATTATTATTATGAAGCCATTCTTTAATTCTTTCTTGTTCATATGAATAAAATTTTTCAAAAACTAATTTGTTCATTTCGTTAAAGTAAGCAATTTTTGTTAATGTTCCCCCAGCATCAATACCAATAACATTCCGCATTTCCCTACCCCTTACTATGTAATCTGTTTAATCAGCTTGATATATTAATAGCTTTTCAATGGTAACGATTGATTGACCGTTTACAGAGGCAATTCCTTTCCCAAGAACAAAACCTCGTCTGTTACGTGTTAATTCATAATGTAAGTCAAGTTTATCACCGGGATACGCATTTTCATGAAATTCCACCCCATCTAAAGAGGAGAGGAAACCAAGTCCTTCAGATTCACCTGTACTTACAAAAGCACTAAGTTGAGCCAGTGCTTCTACAATTAGCATATGAGGCATATAGTTTTGATTTTCATTAATAAACCACTCGTTATTTGTGATCAGTTTGTATCCTGTAGCTGATTGAGATTCTTTAACGTTTGTAATTTTATCAATCATTAAAAATGGATAGCGATGGGGAAGAGTATCTTTAATATTCATATCGTACCTCCAGGAATAATAATACCCCTGCTAAAGTTAAGCAGGGGAGTTATTATTAATTCTTAACTAATTCTTCTATTTTTTCAATAGAGAAAATACCGCTATTTTTAATGTTTTCAACTGCTTCTTGTAATACTACTTTATCTTGAACAAGTGCAATACGTACAAAACCTTCGCCATGAGGACCAAATGCATGGCCTGGTGTGACAACGACATTTGCACGATCCATAAGTGCATAAGCGAACTCTAGCGAAGTCCATCCTTTCGGAATTTCAGCCCAAACGAACATACTTCCAGCTGGTTTATCGACATTCCAACCGAATTTGCGGAATCCGTCCACTAAAGTATCTCTACGTTCTTGGTAAATTCTACGGTTTTTTTCGCAAAATGCAGCGCCGTGTCGTAATGCCGCGGATGCAGCTTTTTGAATTGGTAAAAACACACCGTAATCTGTATTAGACTTGAATTGCGTAAGCGCGCCGACAATTTCTTCGTTACCAATCATATAACCAATACGGCTACCAGCTAAACTATAACTTTTAGATAAAGAATTAATTTCAACGCCAACTTCTTTTCCACCAGGTACAGATAAGAAGCTAATTGGCTTTTGACCATCAAAATAAAATTCAGCATAAGCAAAATCATGGACAACGATAATATTATGTTTTTTCGCGAATGCAATTACATCTTTAAAGAAATCTTCATGTGCCATTGCTGGAACTGGATTTCCTGGGAAGTTCAAAATCATCATCTTTGCTTTATTGGCGATTTCTTCAGGGATAACTTCTAAGTTAGGTAAGAAATCATTTTCTTTTTTTAATGGCATGTAGTAAGATGTTGCACCGGCCATTTGAATTCCTGTTTCATAAGCCGTATATCCTGGATCAGGAACTAATATAATATCTCCCGGATTTGCAAAAACCATCGGTAAATGAACGAGTCCGTCTTGTGAACCCATTAATAATAAAACTTCTTTTTCAGCATTTAATATAACGTTATGAGTGTTGTTGTAATATTCAGTTACAGCTTCGTGAAATTCTTGAATACCAGATAATGTATATCCGTAACTTTCTTTTGCACTTGCTGTATGTACCATTTCTTCTCTCACAAAATTAGCAGGAGGCATATCAGGATTCCCGATACTTAAATCGATCATTTTATGACCTGCTGCAATTTTCTCTTTTTTATAGGCCCCTAATTCACTAAATATAGAAGATTGGAATGCTTTCATTCTAGTTGCTAAAGTGTAAGTCATCAAAACCCCTCCTAAAAACAGTGTTTTCTTTCTGTATTTTTAATTATTCTGAAAACACATGTTTACATTTTATCATTTTTTTATGAAAATTAAAACGATTGACAAATTTAGAGGGAGGATAGTAAGGGGGAAATAAAAATAACGCAGAAAATATTTTCCACGTTATAAATGACAATTATTTGTTTGTTTTTTTGTATGTACATGTTTTTTCAGTTGTAAAAAAGTATACATTTAATTTATTATCGACAACTTTTAAAGATTGATCCGATGTAAACGAGTTACCATAATCAATACGATACACGTTAGAATTTTTAACAAACGATCCTTTAAATAAATCCTCTTTTTTATTTGTTGTTTGCATTTCCACTAAATTGTGAACAACCTTTTCTTTCTTTTCTTCTTTTACAACTGTTTCAAATTTATAATATACAGGGCATTCACCTTTTTTATTATCAATGACTTCCCAAGAGCCGTATATATCATTATTGCTACATCCACTAAGTAGAACGATTAATATAGGGAAAATAAATAGAAACTTTTTCATTGTGTACTCCTTTCTTATTAGTTTTTATAAACGTGCGAATACGATAGGAATATTGTAAAAAATAAAGTTTAAATTTTTATAAAGAATTATTAAATTTCACATAAAAATTTGGAGAAAGGTGAGATTTTCAAAATAAAAAGGCATGAATCTAGTGTAATGCTAGATTCATGCCTAATGGTCTATCTTATGTTATGTCTTTTGAGGATAAATGAAGCGGAAAGAAGAATGACAATTCCATTTACAATATATACATTTACAATAACGAAGACTAGGTTAGCTGCTCCCAAACCACCTTTATCGAATATAGAGGTGAATGCTGTAGTAGTCAAAAAGATAATGGGAGTTAACAATAAAAATAGGAAACCTGCAACAATCCTTCTTTTAAAGTTATTTTGAGATAAGGAAATGGCTAAAAAATTAAGGACGCCAAACATGATCAATGAAAAAAGAAGGATAATTAATAATTGGATGCCATCAGACATTTCCACAGCTCCTTTTTGAAAAATCTATAATTTATTTTATTCGAAAGTAGTAGGGGATAATCCTTTAAATATTTGAACTACATAAAGAGAATAGATTTTAATCCTTGAAATTCAAAAAGAATGGACCCAGTAAAATACGGGATCCATTCTTAAGAAGTATTAGTTTTATAAATTCGCAGATTGCGACGTTTGTTTTTCAAATCGTTTCTGTTTAGATAAGGAAATAAATATAATTACCAATGAAATGACTCCGAAAATTAGAACCATATACTGTAATCCAATCGTATCTAAGAAGAAGCCTGTGCCGAGTAAGACAATTTGGAACATAACTCTTTCAAACATATTACGGAATGAGAAGAGACGTCCGTGATAGCTTTTTTCGACTTTCGTTTGGAAAATTGTCGACATAATAGGGAAGAAGCAGCCAACACTAAATCCAAACAAACCAAATGAGGCAAGTGCCATCCATTTAATATCGCTAAAGAACAACGAAAGGTGTGCAAAAGCGGTACAAAATGCGAAGAAGTATAGTAACTTTTCAGGTTTGAAATGATCAGATAAACGTTTAATAACGAATGCACCTAACATAAACGCTACACCTTCAATTGTATATATGAATCCTTTAATTGTTGGGTCATGTTGCATTTCGCTAATGTTAATAACCATTAAATTGAATCCAGCTATAAATAAAAGAGGGATAATACTTAATATAAGTGCTTTAAAAGCAATAGGGATTCCTTTTAAAATACGAAATACTTCCATAAAACTATTATCTTTAGCTGATTGTTTACTTAATGTAGCGGATTTTTTATCTTCAAATTGTAGGAAGAAAGTTGAGAGGAATAATAAAGCGTATGCTGCCATTGAGAAGGCATACATATACTGTAAACTCATTACAACTAAAAGAATTCCACCTAGTGAAGTACCTGCAATACGAGCGATTGTACCGATATTCATATGTACACCGTTCATCTGTAATAGCTCATGCTCACTAACGATGAGTGGGATTACAGATTGTAATGCAGGGAAATAAAATGCCGCTGAAATTTGAAGTGCAATCATAAAAGCAATCATAAATGCGATACTTTCATATTGAATAGCGAAAAACATGAAAATAACACTAATCACACGACCAAATCCAGCGTAAAGAAGAACCTTCTTTTTTTCATACTGATCAATAACACGCCCAGCCATTGGACCAACTAGAACACCAGCTAACAGTCCGATAAATAATATAACGGATTTCATAAAATCAGAAGGGACATATTTTTGCATAAATTCAAGATTACCAAGAATACCAAGCCATAACCCTAGACCAGCAATAAACTCCCCAATTAACACAATCCAAACATTTTTATTACGCCACATAATGTAAAACCTCTCCGTCTTTTAAAATGAAAAACTCGTATATAAAACCTCCTTATTTTATGTATTATTTTTAACGAACTTTTTTAGAGTCAGAGTCTATATTACGTGTTTCATTAATGGATTTCAATCTTTTTGATTTGTAAAAAAATGATGAATTAAGCGATACAATGGGTAACTAAAAATACAAAAAATTCACAAGTAAATTCAAAGGGAAGGTAAGTGTGGGGAAAATAAAAAAAAGTAAGAACGCAGATAATACGTCTTACTTTTCTCAAAAAACCAAAATAGATTAAATTAGCAACACTTATGATCTTGCCCAATAGCTAAACCGCTAAAAGACAGAGGACCAACAATGTCTGCACTTGCACCACTAGTAAGGTTTTCTACAGTTAATGAATACTCGTGAGTCCCGCAGCTAACATTTTGATCTATAGCTTGAAATGTTTGCGCGTAAAATTGCTCAGAATCTGTAGATTCAATCCCTACTTGAGCGTTGAAGATTTCTGTATTGTCACGGAAAATTCGGAATAAAACTTGTGAAATCTCAGTTATACCTTTAACCCCAACTGTAGCAATTAATTCTACTCGATTATTACGTGAATCTCTTCTTGAAATTTTTAATTTAATACTTGCTAGAATTGCTTTTTCTGGGGAATGGGGAATTACAAAAGTTGTTTCACCTGTTTTATTTAAAGGTTGAGTAGCTTGATAATCAATGATATGAGTCATATTCGTCACCTCCTCATATACTAAAATATGAAGGTAACGATGAATTAGCTTGGACATATACTATAAGATTTTAAGAGAATTGAGGAGTAATGTTGAATAAAGGGAGATAATATAAAAGCATCAAGAAAAAATCCCAATTATGAGAGTCATTTTTTGATGCTTTTCATACTTTAGGCAGAATATTCTTCTTTACGTACTTCGAAGAATTCATTCCGGCGTAAGTAATTAAAAATTTTTTCTGAAACCTCTTCTTCATGAGACACTAAGAATCGATGATCAAAAGCATAGAAAGATTGACCTTTAATTAATTTTACGTAGTATATTTTACACGCCTCCTTTAAATTAGGATTCTTAAATACTTTATATTATGATGACCTATCTGGTTGTTAATAATACTTAAAGTTTCAAAGGGGAGAAGTATAAAATTAAAAAACATTGAAATAGCTTACAAATCTGTAATGTTTTTGTCACCTTTGCCGATAGTTAAAATTAACCAATATCTCCTATACTACAAATAAGTTCCATAAAACAAGGGGGTAGAAAGATGGAGGAAGTAATTGGAGAAGTTGTAGCAGGGATTTGTGAATTTGTAGTTGAAGTTACGCTGGATGCTTTAGGGAATTTAGTTTCCGAAAATGAAGAGGAGAAAGAAACGTTATAAAAATTTGTAAAGGCTGATTTCTAAAGGGAAGTCAGCTTTTATATTTTTTACATTATATTAACGTTATTTAAATATTCATTTGTTATGATATTGGTGAAACCAATAAAGGAGCTGATCAAAATGAATATACCGAATTTTAGATTTGATGTATCTGATACTCGTATGATTGTGGCGAATATAGATGAAAAGGAATATCACTTTATTGTTCGTGAACATTCACTTGTAGGAAAGGTTATATCGCTATTCGAAAATGGAAAAGAATATGGTTTGATAGATAAGCAAATCGCCGTTAGGGATAAATTTATTAGATCAGAACTTACTAAGTTGGAGCATTTCAACATTGATATGCTTTATAATTCACCAGGCTGGATATGGGTTGGCATGAATCAATTTGGATTGTATGCAAGAGAGGCTACACCTAACGAAGTAGAAATTTTTATGAGGTTAAAGGAGAATGTGAATTATTTAGATGTATATATAGGTACCACAATGTAAGAGTTATTTTTCGAGGTTATGGGGTTTGTTCCCGTAACCTTTTTTTGTTTTGAAAATAAAAATTCACGAGTTATTTTATTTTGATACTAGTCCTCTTTTATAAGGGATAGATCCTAAAAGAGGATTTGAAATTATATAAAGAGAACTTATTAATTATATGAATACTTATAGAAAGAAGATGATAAAAATGAGTAAAGAAGAGCTTGTGAAACAACAATTTGGTAGTAATGCAGAGAAGTATGTGGAAAGTAAAATTCATGCAAAAGGACCGGATTTACAATATGTAGTTCAGCAGGTTGAAACTCGTCATAATACTCGTCTTCTTGATATTGCTACTGGTGGTGGACATGTTGCAAATTTGTTAGCCCCAATGTTTAAAGAGGTAGTCGCTCTTGATTTAACAGAAAAAATGTTAGAAAAAGCAAAAGGTTTTATAGAAGGGAACGGGCATGAAAATGTATCATTTGTAGCAGGAAATGCAGAAAATTTACCATTTGCTGATGAATCCTTTGATACAATTACATGCCGAATTGCAGCACATCACTTTGTTGATCCTTTGCAATTTATTTTTGAAGTAAATCGAACGTTAGAAGATAATGGGTTATTTATATTAATTGATAACGTTTCACCAGAAAATAATGAGTTTGATACATTTTATAACTTTATCGAAAAGAAGAGAGATCCAAGCCATGAACGAGCTTTGAAAAAAACAGAATGGATTACTTTATTAGAAAAACATGGTTTGCAAATGCAGTCATGTCATACTTTTGACAAGAAGTTCGATTTTGATTGGTGGTGCGATATGATGGATGTTCCTATGCAAAAACGTGTAAAGTTAACAGAGTGTATGATGAAAACATCAAATGAAATGCAAGGATTTTTCAAAATTCAATTTGAAAACAATAAAATAGAATCGTTTTATACTGAAATGGCACTGTTCGTATGTAAAAAAAGTTCAACATTAAAAAGATAAATTTCTTGCAGTCTTTCTCATGTACGATATACTTAGTACAGAGAAAATGAGAATTGAGGAATAGTGATAATGATTCGTGTACGTATTGAGGGAACTGAGGAAGAGATGCTTGAATTTTTAGAGAAAATGCCTGACATTCCTGGGTTTGAAAAAACACATATGAGAGAACCGAGAAAAGGGAATAATCCGAAATATGATTCAAGCAAAAGTATACTAGCATATTTATCTTATAAAAAGATTGAAGTCGCCAATAAATAGGCGGCTTTTTTAATTATCTCTGTTTCACCACCTTGTCTTTTTCGCATAATAATGATAGTAGATTATGCTGGAGAGGGGTGAGGAAAATTAATAAAAAAATAATCTTTTTCGGAGATTTTGGTATTGATGATGCAGTGACGTTAATTTATGCGAATAAAACATGCAAATTAGATATTATAGGTATCGTTGCAGAGTATGGAAATGTATCAAGAGAAATTGTTACGGAAAATGTTTATTTTTTAGAAAGATACTATGCTACAAAAGTGAAGATTATTGAAGGTGCCAGTAGACCAATGACAGCTGAAGAACCTTTGTTTTTCCCTGAAATTCATGGGGATCACGGTTTAGGTCCAATTATTCCACCGAAAATGAGAATTTGTGACAGAGAAAATTTTTGTGAATTGATTAAATTAATTGAGCCTTGTCCAGAAGATATTATTATAGTCGCGACGGGACGATTAACAACACTTGCAACATTATTTTTATTGTACCCCAATTTAATGAATCGAGTATGTTCTTATTATATAATGGGTGGTGCTTTTCTTTTTCCGGGAAACGTTACACCAGTATCGGAGGCTAATTTTTACGGCGATCCAATTGCGGCGAATATCGTGATGAAATACGCGAAGAATGCTACTATATATCCGTTAAATGTAACGCAGCGCGCTCTTATCACCCCTGAAATGGTCGATATTATTGATAAAGAAGGAACAGGACAGGCGAAACTTATTAAGCCAATGATCGATTTTTATTACGAGAACTTTTACAAAAAGAATATCCAGGTATAACTGGGAGTCCGATTCACGATTTACTTCCGTTCATTTCATTTATAAATGATGATATTTTTGAATATAAAAAATCAGCAGTTTGGATAAGTACGACAAATGATGTAACGAGAGGTCAAAGTGTTGCTGATTTTAGAAAAATAGCTGAGCCGACGACATTTGATAATCGGCCTGTACAAAGAATTGCTGTTGAATTTAATTATCAAGCTTTTAAAGACGAATTTATGAGAACAATATTGAAGCCAGATTGTCCTTAAAAGGTTGAGCAGATTTGAATGATTTTCATAAGACGAATAACTTACGAAAAATGAAACATAACTAATGGTAAGCAATTGTTTCTGATTATAATTTTTATTGGTCAATTATAAAGGAGGAAATGATATGATTTGGTCTTTAATCGTTGGTGGTATATTAGGATGGTTTGCAAGTTTGATTACTGGGAAGGATGTACCTGGCGGTGTAATCGGTAATATTATTGCAGGTATTGTCGGTTCTTGGCTTGGTACAGCGTTACTTGGTAAATTTGGACCTGTTATAGGTGGATATGCGATTGTTCCGGCTTTAATAGGTGCGATTGTTTTGATTTTCATCGTAAGCTTTATATTCCGTGCAATGCGGAAATGAATACAGGGGACTGTTTACATTTGTAAGCAGTCCCTTTGTATTATGTTGTCTAATCTGTTATGCTACTGTTATACAATCAGGAGGTGTCAGCATTGAAATCATTTACAGTAAATTTCCATCAAGAAGATAATGCAAAGGCAACAACAGTACATAAATTAAGTGAAGAGGACTTCGAGAAAGCAACAGAAAAAGGTACTCGTCATCTATTTGATTTAGATACAAACGTTGGTTTCTTCGTATTCTTTGATGCTGAAGATACAGAAGGAAACGAGCAATACTTAATGTTACAATATGAAGGAGATCATGAAGAACCAAGTGCTTGCTACGGTTTTGATTTGAAATTGTTCTATCAATTTTTAGCACTATACTTAAATGATCTTGAATTCCAAGGTGAAACAAATGAAGAAGAGGAAGAAAATGGTCCAATTCATCATTTAGCACACTTACTTTACCATATCGTTGAAGATGGTAAATCTATCGAAGTATAAAATACATAATTGAAGCTGTCCTTTAATAGGGTAGCTTTTTTAGTTATATAAATAGGCAATCTTAATGAAGTTTTGATGGCGACAGGTTGTTTAATTAGATTTCGGGAAAAATTAAACCGGCAAGGAAGATTAATCACTTCCTGCTGGTTTTTAGCATTTAAAGGAGCTTTTGTGATAGTTTATTTTAAGTTATAAAAAAGGATATAACGAGTATGGAGAGAAGGTGTATACAAGGAGAGGAATAAGATGATTAACAATACAATTCCAAGCTTTTGGAAAGCAATGAAATAGGATTACATGACTTGAACAAATATTATGATATGCACCCAGAGGCATTCGAAGAGTATTTTAAGTTTCACTGTCCTAAGACGGAGGAACGTCTTTCTAGTGCGATTGAAAAGTATCCTGCAAAACTAGAAGACATTCGTATTATTTCGGATACAACCGACTCGGCTATTTTTTAGGAACATCATATATAGAGTATATGGTCCATGCTTTCGGAGAAACCGAAGCACTTACTTTTTGGAGAAAAAATAATTTGAAGAGTAGTGTAATGGAATGGTTACAAAAGTGAATATGTTGAAGAAGGAGGCTGAAAATGATGAAAGTATATATGAAAGTACTTATATTTTTCCTAACTTTAACGTGTGTAGCGGCTTTAACCGCGTGTAATAACGCTGAGGAAAAGAAACAAACTAATTCAACATCAGAAAATAGTACGGAAAAAAAGAGCGATACGTCAGAAACGGGTAAAAAGAATGAGGACACCGCTTCGAAAAAAGAGAAAGAGTCTGTGGAAAAACCAAAAGGTCAAGATTCGGTAAAACCTTCAATGGAGTCTAATACGAAAAATACAGCGCTTAATCAAAAAGCAATTAACCATGTAAAAGATTTATTTGAGCAAGCGAAAGAAGGAAAAGTACCTAATGTTCCATATGCAGCGCATACAGGAGATATTGAAGAAATAGAGAAGGCGTGGGGGAAAGCAGATAAAACTGAGCAAGCAGGAAACGGGATGTATGCAACTTTTACAAGTAAAAATGTGGCATTTGGCTTTAACAAAGGATCGCAAGTATTTGACGTCCGCTCGTATCATTCAGAACTCAAATCGATTACGTTACAAGAAATTGAAAAGGCTTTAGGAAAACCGGCGTCTGTTAAAGTCAACGGTAATGATAAAATATACATTTATAAAGTAAATAATCAGTTTGAGTTGAAATTCGTTATTCCGAAATCGACTGGTAAAGTAGATCATATTTCTGTGTTCTCACCGGAGGATAGTATTAATAAAATGGCAGGTTAAATAAAAGAGCTGTTCCTATAGGGACAGCTCTTTTACTTTGCTTTTTTCTAACGATTGAACAAAAAAAGCTTGAATGATACCGCCGATTATTAATAAGAAGGCACAAATATAAAATAGAGTACTGCCGCTAAAATTGCTTAATATTAGTGCACCTACAAAAGGCCCACAAGTCCTTGAAATGTCCCAATGTATACCGTAAATAGAAAAGTACAATCCACGTCTATGACTTGGAGCCATTTGTGAAACGAATCGTAGTAAATGATTTAAAGCAATACTTTGCCCAATTACTAAAAAGAGTAGTGTTAAGAGTAATGACCATATTGTCGTGGAATAACCGTAGCCAATAGCAGCTAAAGTAAAACAAGTATAGGAAATAACAATGATTTTAGCCATAGAAAATTGTTCAGACCATTTCACAAGGAAAATTTGGAGAATCACTTCCATGACTGCTTTACAAGTTGAGATAAACACCAGTACAAATAGAAAATTTGGAAATACACTTTCGGCGAATATACGATAATTCGATTCGGTTTGAGCGTAGAAAAAACTAATCGGTAGCGTAGAAACCATGAGCCCAAATACAGCATAATGTTTTGAAATAAATTGTTTTGGCGAATATACTTCTTTCATTTTTTCATTGTTTCTTATAAGCGGGGCAGTTTCAGGAAGCTGCGTCCAAACGAGAATGGCATATAGCGTAAGGGCTACACCTTGTAAAATAAATAAATATTCAGGATGACTATTATAGAAAAAAGCACCAATTAATGGTCCGATTACAGAGCCAATCGCTCCCGTAGTATGCAGAACAGCAAATATTTCTGCCTGTTGTTCTTCCTTCGTTAAGTCAGCGATTTGAGCGCGCTGTGCCGGAATATATAAAGAGCGGCCAATACCATTTACGACATACAATAAGGCGAAAAAGGCGACCGATTCAGCAAAAACGAACCCGCTTACGGCGAAAGCTTGTAAAACTAATCCGAGTAACATGATTTTCTTACGACCGTATTTATCTGTTACACCTCCAGCGATTAATGTAAACACAATATCAGCGAGAGGCTGCAATCCGAAAAGAAGCATTGTAACGATGACATTACCATTTAACACTTTATTAACGTGAACGATAAAAATGATAGCTAACATTGCTTCAGTTGTCCGGACTAACAATTCACCGAACAACCGAATGAGGATTGGCCTATTATAACGTTTTAAAAGATGATTCATTTCTAATTCCTCCTTTCTATATTAAAATGATAAGATGGAAGCTAGAAATGAAAAAGGGTAGAATGAAAGAGGAAGATTTTTCATCTTTTAGGGGGCGTTTTATGACTATTTTGGAGCAATATATGCACCTATGGCTCCAGTATGGAAAAGGGAGATCAGAGGGGGAACAATTAGAAATAACAATACAAAATATATCTGAAACATTATTTTGTACAGAGCGAAATAGTAAACTAATCATAAAAAAACTGGAAGAAGCAAGTTGGATTATGTGGTTTCCAGGCCGAGGGAGAGGGAATCGTTCAAAGGTATTGTTTCAAAAACATCCACTTTTATTAATTTTAGAAAGAGGAAAAGAAATAACGAAACAAGGGGACGTAAAAAGCGGGATCGCTTTTATCGAACGGTATAGCTCGTATTTTCCATCGCTCCAACCACAATTTCAAACTTGGATTGATTCAATATTTGGTTATCAAGTTGAAAGGACGTCTCAAGGGAGAAGAGATGTGCTACGTTTGCAAGTTCAAATGAATCTAGACATTGCATTAGATCCTGTATACGCCACGATGCGTTCGGAATGTCATATGGTCAAACATATATATGACACGTTAGTGTATGTAGACGGAAGTACAAACAATGTAGAGCCACGACTGGCGTTTTATTGGGAATATGATGATCAGAAACATATATGGACCTTTTACTTACGAAAAGGCGTTCAGTTTCATAACAGGAAAGAATTTACCGCTTATGACGTAGTACATACATTTGAACGATTCTTGAAAGCTAAAAATAATCCGCATGCTTGGATGTTACAGCACGTTGAAAGTTTACATATTCTTGATGACTACATTGTGCAGATTCGGTTATCTACAGATAATAAGCTGTTTTTACATGCTTTAAGTGCAGAACAGTGTTCTATTATAAGTGAAGATGGAAAAGGTAATTTAATTGGTACAGGACCGTTTCGGTTATGTGAAAATAATGAGGATGTATTCGTATTAGAAGCACACGATTTTTATTTTCGCGAGCGATCTTTTCTCGATCGAATTGAATTATGGAATGTAGAGCACAGTGTAAATACGTGCGATATTTTAGCGAAAGCACACTATAACAATATAGAAAAGTATCATAAAGAACTAACTAGACTGGAGTCGAATGTAACATACATTACATTAAATACCGCAAAAGAAGGACCTATGCAAAACACGATGTTTCGGAAAGCTCTATATAAAATCATTCATAGCCATGCGCTTATTGAGGAATTGCAAGGAGCGCGCGGAGAAATAGCAGAAGAATTGGTTCTAACAAAGGATGACACATTACATATAAAAGAGGATATATATACGCTTATTAAAGAGAGCTCTTACCGTAATGAAACACTGCGACTATATACATTTACAGAACAAGATCATGTTGAAGACTCATATTGGATACAAAACGAGTGTGCGAAGTATGGCGTCACTATTGAAGTCGTTTTACTTGAAACAAAAGAGTTATTGCAAACAAGTACGATACAAAAGGCTGATATAATGCATGATAGTGCGACAATTAGTGAGCGTATTGAAGAAAGTTTATTATATATGTTTCTTACAAAAAACAGCTTTATTCATCAGCATAGCAATATAAAATTTAACGAAGTATTACAGCCTTATTTTACAGAAAAACAATTAGAGAAACGGATGACACTGTTACGCGATACTGAGGACACACTGTTGCGTGAAATACATATCATTCCTTTATATCGCAATAAACAGCGAGTAAGTTCACACGAAAAAATACAAAATATAATGATTAATTCACAGGGCTGGATTGATTTTTATGATATATGGTTTAAAGCTTGATATAAAAAGGTTCTTACGCATTTTAAAGGTATGCGCAAGAACCTTTTTTGTATGTAAGGCAGGTTTGTTTCACACATTGTTACGCTACTTGTTATAAAAGTCTATTTACAGCGTAACAGTGTTATGTTACATTGTTATCAGAAGGAGTGATATACAGTTGAGTACAGATTTAATTTCAAAAAAAGATTTATTAGAGCTAACTGGTATTTCATACGGACAATTATATAGGTGGAAGAGAAAAAATTTAATACCGGAAGATTGGTTTGTACGGAAGTCAACGTTCACAGGCCAGGAAACATTTTTCCCGAAAGAAAAGATATTAGAACGTATTGATAAAATCCAAACGATGAAAGAGGATTTATCACTTGATGAATTAGCAAATATGTTCTCACCGAGCGTGACAGAAATTCATTTAACAAAAGATGATTTGTTACGTAAGGGTATTGCATCAGAGCCAGTTTTACAATTCTTCATAGAACAAACGAACAAAACGGCAGATTTTCAATTTGCAGATATTCTTTATGTATACGTGTTAGAAGAACTTCTTCAATCAGGAGACGTTAGCTTAGAAGAAGGGAAAATGGTTTTACAAGTTTTACGTGAAAATTATGAAGCGATTAAACATAAAAATTGTGACTTAGTTATTATTCGGAAGTTAGGGATTTCTACATGCTTCTTAGTATCAAGCGTTGAGGATTTAATTTTTGAAAAGGGAACAAAGATTGTTTTACGTGTAGCAATTATGAAATATACCGAAGCATTAAAAACTAAACTGTTGTAGTGGAGGAGAAATAATGCGTACAGAAAATTTAATTATAAATGGATATGGTTCATCAAACGGTGGAGAGTTTCATAAAGTGCAACTAAATGGAAAAGGAACTGTTAATGGAAACGTTGAATGCGATCAATTTGAATGTAATGGTTACGGAACTGTTACTGGTGATTTGAAAAGTGGCGATGCGAGAATTAGCGGATCAGGCAAAGTTGAGGGTACAGTTAGTGCAGAAACGATGCGAATCGATGGGAAAGGGACAATTACACAAGATGTAAAGGCGACCACTTTGAAAATTGCAGGAAAAGGGACGATAGGTGGTAATGTAACTGGTGAAGAATTTAAAATCAATGGTCAAGCGACGATTGATGGTAATTGTGAAGTTGATATTTTTTCTTCAGAAGGACAATTTACAGTTGGTGGATTATTAAGCGCAGATGAAATTAATATAAATATTCACGGTACATGTAGAGTGAAAGAAATTGGTGGTCAAACGATTAAAGTAAGACATAGATTAAGTACTTTTAGTAGACTTTTTAAAACAGTATTTGGCCTGCAGTTAGAAGCTGAACTGCTAGAAGGTGACAATATCGATATTGATTATGCTCACATAAAAACGGTAAGAGGAAATAATGTTACAGTAGGACCGAACTGTGAGATTGAACTCATTGAATATACCGGAGTTCTTACTGTTGATAAAAGCGCAAATGTAAAAGAAATTAAGCAGGTGTAAAGAAGGGAGCAATTGATATGGAAAATCAACATAGTCTTACTGTTAATGGATCAGGTAGCTCAGCAGGCGGAGATTATAACAAAGTAAAGATACGCGGCGAAGGAACAATTTCTAATGATATGAGTTGTAATGAATTTAAAACGTATGGCACGAGTGATGTACGCGGTAATATGAAAGTTAAAAACTATGTCGTGTATGGAGATAGTGAAGTGCAAGGGAATATGAAGGCGGAATATGTAAAAGTATATGGTAATGCCCAAGTACAAGGCGACGGACAAATTCATAAAATAAAAGTTAGAGGTATGATAGAATTTAAAGGGAAGCTAGCCGGTGATTTCGTAGATGTGAAAGGCGCTTTAAATGTGAAGGGAGATATAGAAGTAGAGGAATTATTACTAACTGGCGGTCTTGAAAGTGATGGTTTGCTTAATGCTGAAAATATTGAAATCTCACTTCGTTATGAAGGAAGTAAAGTAAGAGAAATCGGCGGAAAAAAGATTACAGTACGTAAAAAAGCGAGATTTATTCCTTTTACAAGTCATGCAGGAAGCCTTCAAACATCAATTATTGAAGGGGATGATATTTATTTAGAACATACAATAGCAGACGTAGTAAGAGGAAATCATGTTATAATAGGCCCTGGCTGTGAAATTAGTGTTGTAGAATATCATACTAGTTTTAATCAGAAAGGTAATACAGTCGTAAAAGAACATAAACAAATATAAGTAGTATGAGGGAGAGCAAGGCTATGGTTGAGAAGAATAATAAAATCGGCTTCGTTGTTGCCGGTTTATTGCTAGGTATCTTAATGGCATCAATGGATAATACCATTGTCGTAACAGCGATGGGAACGATTGTTGGTGACTTAGGAGGTCTTGAAAACTTTGTATGGGTCGTTTCTGCCTATATGGTCGCAGAAATGGCAGGCATGCCGATTTTCGGTAAACTATCAGATATGTATGGTAGAAAGAGATTCTTTATTTTCGGTTTAATCGTCTTTATGATTGGTTCGGCTCTTTGTGGAACTGCTGAAAATATTACACAGTTAGGTATTTATCGTGCCATTCAAGGTATTGGCGGCGGGGCACTAGTGCCGATCGCATTTACTATCGTTTTTGATATTTTCCCTCCAGAAAAACGCGGGAAAATGGGTGGATTATTCGGAGCAGTATTTGGTTTATCAAGTATTTTCGGGCCATTACTTGGCGCATATATTACGGATTATATTAGCTGGCACTGGGTGTTTTATATTAACTTACCACTTGGAATTTTAGCACTTATTTTTATTACATTATTTTATAAAGAGTCACGAGTTCATAGAGAACAAAAGATTGATTGGTTTGGTGCAATTACTTTAGTTGGTGCAGTAGTTTGTTTAATGTTCGCCTTAGAATTAGGCGGACAAAAGTATGATTGGGATTCTAGCTTTATTTTAAGTTTATTTGCTGGATTCGCTATTTTAGTAATTGCTTTTATTGTTATTGAACGAAAAGTAGCAGAACCAATCATTTCATTTGAGATGTTTAAGCAACGTCTGTTTGGAATGAGTACAATTATTGCCTTATGTTATGGGGCGGCATTTATGTCAGCAACTGTGTATATTCCGTTATTTATTCAAGGTGTATACGGTGGTACGGCAACAAACTCAGGATTATTGTTATTACCAATGATGTTAGGATCAGTAGTTACAGCGCAGTTAGGTGGATTTTTAACATCGAAACTTAGCTACCGTAACATTATGATTATTTCTGCTGTTATTATGCTAATTGGATTATTCTTATTAAGCACGTTAACACCAGAAACAAGTCGTATATTATTAACAATTTATATGGTTATTATCGGTTTTGGAGTTGGTTTCTCATTCTCTGTACTAAGTATGGCTGCTATTCATAACTTCGGTATGGAGCAACGCGGGTCTGCGACTTCAACTAGTAACTTCATTCGTTCATTAGGTATGACACTTGGTATTACAATCTTCGGAATGATTCAAAGAACGGGTTTCCAGGATCAATTAGAAGAAGCGTTTAAAGGTATGAGCGGGGGAATGAATTCAAACGCTTTAGGAGATTCAAGAGCCATTTTATCAGAATCGGCTAGATCTCAAATTCCGCCACAAATATTAGATAAAATTATTGACGCTCTTTCTAGTTCAATCGTTCAAACATTCATGTGGGCATTGGTACCAGCTGGTTTAGCATTCGTATTCATTTTCTTTATGGGAAATGAGCGCATGGTGTTTCAGAAAGAACAAAAGAATATAAAGAGTGAAACATCAAAATCTTAATGAAAAAGCTCCTTTCAAATTTGAAAGGAGCTTTTGTCGTATGTACGGTATTAGATTAGCCTTCGATAATTTCGTATTCTTCGTCTGCTAATAATAAAACTTGTGTTTTCTTACCTTTGTTTTGAACTTCGATTACATCGTATGTACCTAAGTCTCTTAGTTTGTTTTGAGAAGCATTAACCATAACTTCCATAGAATCAATTAAGATATCTTCTTCAATGTATGATTCAGGCAATGCCATATCTTCAGTTTCTAATACACATGCGTATAGATTTTGTAAGTTTTCAGCAGTTGGGTTTTGTTCCTCAACATCAATGATGTTTTTTACTGCATCCATATTTTCTTCTTTTGCTTGATATACTTTAATTTTAGCCATTGTTTTAATCTCCTTTATAACGTAATCGTAGAGGCTACACCTTATTATAACGTTTTTTTCATGAAAGATGAAATTGTTATATGTATTTATAGTAAAAAATATGTGTTATTACTTATTATTGGTGTAATTCCCTTATTAATCTAATGAGTAGTGCACTAGGCTGGAAATCAGACCGGTTTGATGATCCACTAGAAGAACAGCGACATCACTTTTTGAAAGACGGGAATAGAAATCAGTCATTTTATAATCCCATCAACTTAAGAAAAATAAACGCCCCCAAAACGAAAAAAATGAGCTGACTTCTCAAAGTAACTACCTGTAGAGAAAGTGAATTTTGGTTTTGGGGGTACTTCAAAACCTTAGCTTGATGGCGATGGGGTACCGCCAGCATTTCGGAAAAAACCATGCTAAGAGCATGCAAGGTTTTATACAGTTTTTCGGCTAATCCAGTAACAAACAAGAACCGAAAACGTTGTTCTTGAAACTCCACTTCAAGCTGTATTCTTAGTAGACGGCGAAGAAGCTAACGTATATAACCACGTATTATTCGTAGCTGATGCGAACAGTGCTGCAACATATGTAGAAAACTACGTTGCAAATGAAAATGCTAAAGGTATTGCAAATATCGTAGCAGAAGTAATCGTGGAACAAGGCGCACAAGTGAAATTCGGTGCGGTTGATCTATTAGCAAAAGACGTAACAACTTACGTTAACCGCCGCGGCGTTGTTGGACGCGACGGCCGTATTGATTGGGCTCTAGGCCTTATGAATGACGGAAATACAATCTCAGAGAACGTTACGAACTTAATGGGCGACGGATCATTTGCTGATACAAAAACAGTAACAATTGGCCGTGGTAACCAAACACAAAACTTTACAACTAAAGTTGTTCACTTCGGTAAACACTCTGAAGGTTGGATTTTAAAACACGGAGTACAAAAAGATAGTGCAACATCTATCTTTAATGGAATTGGTAAGATTGAACACGGTGCATCTAAATCAAATGCACAACAATCTTCTCGCGTTCTTATGTTAGATGAGAAAGCTCGCGGTGATGCAAACCCAATTCTTTTAATCGATGAAGATGATGTAATGGCAGGTCACGCAGCTTCAGTAGGCCGCGTAGATCCATACCAATTATACTACTTGATGAGCCGTGGGATTCCAAAACGCGAAGCAGAACGTTTAG
>NZ_JAEKEU010000032.1:0-9713 GCF_016650935.1 Bacillus sp. TH25
ACTGAATATGAAATAAGCTTATTATTTAAATCGATAGAACTAGCGGTTCGGCGGGTATAATTGCTGATCCAAGTCGAACAACTTAATCCCGTTTTTGGTCTGTTCGGCTTGGCGAAAGCTAAAAACCCGCCGAAAAAAGTTTTGCAAGGACAATATCAAAAAGAGAAGGCGATAGCCTTTAGGTGAGGATTAACGAACCGACTTTTTGATATTGAGGGTGGAGATTTTTGAGTGATTTTCTCAAAAATACAACCCGTTCCTTGCGGAACTTTTAGCCCTATATATAAGAGTGAGAAGAGCAAAGTAAAGAAAGTCAGTAATATCAAGGGTTTATAGAAGATAGGGTGTCAAAAAAAAGCGACACCAGTGTCAAAAAAAAGTGACACCTAAAAAAAGGTAAATAAAAACAAAAAAAAGAATGCAAGAAAATTTTTGCATTCTTTTAAAATAAATAAATGGGTAATTTATGTTTTTTCTTTCCTTGATCTTCAATTTTAAAATTTCTTAATGAATCCCTAAAAATATGTTGAGTGGCTTTATCTATTCCATCTTTAGGAGAGCAACACATAACATTTGGATTTACAAACCATGTACGACTAGTACAAACTCGTCCATCTTCAGTTGTAACACCTGATTGTGCAACTGCTAATACTCCTTTTTTTAATAAACCATTCATGACACTAGAAATACTTTGACGAGTCATTTTAAACTTTTCAGCTAAATATGTAGGTGATGCTGGATTATTTGTCTCACGTTCTACAAGAACATTGGTTTTAAATTCTACAGATGAAGTTAATTTGAATAAAAAAGCTTCTTCCTTACTGCTTAGATAACCTATTTCAATCAGATAATCTATATTATCCATTATAATTTGCACAAATCTCACCCGATCTGTAGGTTTTTTCTTTTTACCTATGAAATATTCTTCCCCACCAGACATTTTACTTAACATCTGTAAAAGCATAGCTCTTTCTTCTTCCGAATAACCACCAGTTTGCAACTGGTCATAAATACTATCAATCTTGCTATCTCTTATTTTCGCTTTTTTTTCAGCTTGTCCAAAATCTATAACTTTTGTCATAAAATAATTCTCTCCCTTAGTGGAAGGAATCAACTTTTATATGTTAGAATGTATATAGAATATATATTGGTTGATTCCAACCTTATTAAGAAAAACCGCCTGCCGTCCAAAGCATGGGCGGTTTTTCTCGTTTATACGTCTTTCTTTATAATAACATGAAACACCTTGTTAAAGCTTTCCATCTCTTACAAAAACACAACATTCGATCCTCTTTTTCTGCTTCAAACTCATACAATTCAATGCTTTCATCATTATCAATCCTATCTTTCCCTATCAAAGTTCCGATGTTTGCTTATTTCTCTCTTATGTTCACGTTCAAATTGATTATCTATTCCCTTGCTATCCAATTCATTTTTAATAATCCCTCTAAACACCTTAAATTTCTCTTTAAAAGCTTTTTTCGTCTGTTGATACAAAACTCTTATATTCTCCTTCAAATCCTTTATATGAATTTTTAATGAGCCTATTTCAGTATTTAATTTTCTATTTTCCTCTTTCAACTCTAAATTTATCTTTTGGGATTCTTTTAAAGAATCATACAAACTATCAACTTGACGATTTAGTTCCCTATTTTCTTTTACCAAATCAGTATTCTGCAAACGCTCATAATCTTTTTTTACAGTGACTGCTGCAGTTATCAATTCTTCTACTTTTTCGAGTTGCTTTGGAGAAAAAACATAATTACCTGTCTCTTTCTCAATGATTTCCGGTTTACCAATTAATTTTGGTTTTACCTCTGTCTTGATCTCTTTCTTTTTGGTCTTTAACGTAATTTTATTATTAGGTAATCGCTTGCTTATCTCGTTAAATTGATTCTCTATATTAGAAACTGCTTCAGCATATTCCTTGTATTGACGGACTTTCATGTACTTATGTGAACCTACATTAGCACGTTCAAAATTCGGAATATTCTCTTTAGTCAATTGCTCAATATAGGCCGTTTCTAATTCTCTCCAATGTGCAATTAACTTTCTTCCCGTTCCCTCGACACCTTGTTGTTGCAAGGCTCTATCCATTCCGACACGCCTCGTTAATCCTCGACTACTTTCGAAATTCGGTACATAGTTAATATGTAAATGCGGATTCGCTTCATCATCATGTAAAACCATGTTATAGACTGCTAGATTTGGATTTCGCCCTTGAAACGCCTCTGCATACTGTTTTAACGCTTCTTTTTTAGCTTCCCTATACTTTGGGTCATCTTTACCCTCTCCAACCGCTACAACCAATTCTCGTTGCTCATGTGTCTTTTCATTTTTATGTATTTTGTCATAGTAGTCCTGGATCTTACGGTCATTTCGTTTTTGCTTCTCATTATACTTGTCCACCACTTCTTGAAAGACATCCTTGTATACACTTCGGATATCCTTTTGAACAAAGTAGATATTCTCGTCTAACCTGGATGGATCGATGCCAGGATTCCCATAAATGTTTTCTCTGTTATTATGGCTTAATGAACTTTGGTGAGATTGATTAAATGAGATAGAGAACAACATAAAGTGCCACCACTTCCCCTAGATTAATTGATACAATAAGTCTAGCAAGGCGACGAAATTGTGTCAATTGACGTAACCCTATACGTATTTTGACACTACGCATCAAAATCAATAGGGGTCTGCGACGCTTTTCGGCGTTGCCGAGCCATGCTTAGCATGGCAAAAACAAACCTTGGGCTTTGCCCAAACCCACTGGGGAAACATTCCCCAGACCTCCTCAAAAACTCCCCCAACCCCCTCACTTTTTGAGGGGGCTCCCTCGCCGGTAGGCAGGGTCAAACGGGGGTACCGTTTGACAAACCACAAGAGGGTCTGGGTGTAGTGATTATATCAACTCCTTAATGCTCACTTCGTTCCGCTTACCGTTGACATAAAATACTTAATGTTTTTTATAACTTTAGTTTTTTATAACTTTAGTTTTTTATAACTTTAGTTTTCTAACAACTCTCGATGTAATACACTTAATGACCCATTAGGATTATTCTCTATAAAGCCATCAAATTCATAATTAGTATTTACTCTATTTTTCATTAAATATGGTTGCCATAATGAACTAGAAACATTCCAATCTATTAATTTCAATCTTTCTATCTCTGTTTCCCAATCAGAAAACCAGTTCAAATCATTCTCAGATTCTAAAATTATAGCCTCATGTAAATATAAGGCTAAAGCTGTTTGCAAAGCTTCATGCCCTAATACATACTTTCTAACATCTCCAGGATCAGAAGGAAGTATATTAAACAAGATAGTAAAGAATTTCTCTAGAAAAACTAACACTTCATCATAATTTTCTTTAAGCAATTTTTCAATCTTCTTAGAAACTTTTTGAACTCTACCAAAAAGAAAATTCATAATAAATATTTTTAAACGAGCACTAGTAAAAAATGAAGTACTAGTAGGTCTTACTATCCTACTTTTATTAAATTCTACACCTACAACTTGCAAAGGCTTAGATACATTATAAAGATCTCTTACTAAAACTCTTGTAATATCTCTTGTATCATATTTAGTTACTAATGACATTGAAACACGCTTAGCATTAGAATTAATATCAGCAAATAAATTCTTTTCATCATACTCTTTTAAATTAAAATAAATTTGAGCCGTTATACTACTATTTAATATATCATCTTTTCTTCCACGATCTTCCGAACGTTCTAAAAGGTCTTCTAATCCTTTAATACGATGTTGTCCATCTAATACTTTTAATTTTGATCCCAAAGGGATAGTTAGCTCTTTTGTAACCATATTATATAAATAAGATGGATCCTCATCAAAAGAAAATATAAGAGAAGGTAAAAAGATACCTACTTCAGAATCATACGAATTAATATAAGTAGAAAGAGGTTTTAACCTATTATAATTTATATCTCTATTTACTGATTTATCAATACTATAAATATCAAGGACATCTCTAACAAGAATCTGGGTAGTCATCATACCTTTGTTACCATTTATGATATTTATTATTCCTTTTAATTTAGTTTCAAACATTGATAACTACCTCCTTTTTTTGGGAAAACTCATTTAATAAAAGATCACAAATTTGCGAAGTAGTTCTAGTACCTATATTAATTCTATATTTTTTATTTTTAGGATTATAAGGAATACCTACTTGTTTAAATTTTTTATTCTTATGTGACCAATCAAATGGAGAAACAATTTGATTGAAAAATTCCTCCATATTAAAATTATCGTTTTCTTTTTTTAATATAAATATTGCTTTAGCAATTCCTTTTAAAACATTTTGATTCATAATAATATATTTATTTCTATTAAGACTTTGATCCGGAGCATACTTTATTAATAAAGTTAAAAAGTCTTCTATATTTTTTCTATATAAATCATAATTTCCAGGGTTCAATTTACTATTTGTCCCCTTAACAACAATAATAGCCTCATTTAATGTAAGTACTAAATTATATAAAACAAAAGCTGTCATCAACTTTGTTTGTGTTGATTTCGCTCTAATTTCAAATTTATCTGAAGAAATAGAAGGATGATTGTAAATAACACTTTTAACTAATTTCCCACATAAATCATTATCCTTATACATAACTAATAAAGTATTACTAACTGGTGAAGATTTAGTGTTAACATCTGTAAATAATTGTCTCTCTTGTTCTGAATTTAAATTACTAAATATTTGAATTGTAAGAGGGAATTTCTTCACATAATCTAACTTTCTTTTATCTTCTAAATCATTACTTGTTTCTAATCTCTTTATTATCATTTCAAAAGCTTTTATTCTATGCTGTCCATCTAAAATAACCATTCTATCTTGAGTTCTAATTGAAAATTCATTAGTCAAAAGATTAAACTTTCCTTTTCCTCTCGCAGAAAAAATCAAAGGTGGAAAATAAATATCATTTCCATCTAAACCATACTGAATATATTTAGAAATAGACGAAACTTGCTTTTCAAGCATGTCACGCTGTACAGAATTATCAATCTCTAAAAATTTTAAAACATAGTCAACTGTACACTGTAAAGAAATTACCTTATGACCAAATTGATTTCCTTCAATTCCAAACATTGTTAAATAATTAGTAGAATCATCAGATACACTCAATAAATTCAATTAAGAATCCCCCTTTAAAACAAATAAATTTCTCTTTGTCATATAAATTTCTCTTTGTCGTCTTAATTATAACAAAATTCTGTTTTTTTCGCAGTTAAAAACACACATGAGAATTTCAGAACTTTTCTTATCCTTCAATGTAAACTTTTAAATATTAGTTTACATTCATTTCCCTTTAAATATTGACTTCACACCAATTCCCCTGATATCCTCAAAATACATAACAAAAGTATACATTCAAAACACTATAAGTAAAGAAGATATTGAATCATAAATCAATATCTTCTTTACTTTCAAAAGGACCTGCTCAATTAATACGTAAAAACATAAAGTAAAGTGAATCCGTTAAAATACATGAGTGACCCCGTGTTTGATCCTCTTATCTGAAGGAGGAAGTATTATGGGATTTGGTGGTAGTTGTGGTAGTTGTGGAGGCGGCGGCTTTGCTGGAGGATTTGCTTTATTAGTTGTATTATTTATTTTATTAATCATAGTTGGAGCTTCTTGTTTCTGCTAAAAAAACTATCAGAAAGGACACTCTTATAAGAGTGTCCTTTCTTTATGGGCAAAAAAAACCAATATATATTCTCTACACAACCAAAGTTACCATAACACCACTTATCAGCAGTCCATGTATCTCAAAATCTATAAAAAAATCCCTTCAGATCTTCCTTCTAAAGGGATTTTTCATTCACATAATCTATATTATCAGTAATTTTTATTTATCTACTTTAAAATACTCTGGATGTTCTGCTTTCATAGATAAAATGTTACCACACTCCGTGCAAACATCAGCAATCACTCTTGAAAATTGATTAAAAAGGTTATTCGTACTAATAAGTCTTAAACATGCTTGGGCATTTAATGAATCTTGCCCGATTTCTCTAGAACCACAATTAGGACATTTCTTATTCATTTTCAATTCCTTCTTCCTAAGATTTAGTTCACATAAAATCCAATTATTAGTAGTATCCCAAAAAGCTCAGAGTTCTCATATAATTCTAAGCTTTACTTTTGTATTCATTTTCCTATATTTTTTAGAAGTGACAAGAGATAATTAATCAAATTTCAAAAGATTATTTCCAAAACTCATACCATTTCTTATCTTTACTTGCTGCAATCATCTTCTTAACTTCCTGGACTTCCCTTATTGTTTGCATGAGCATTTCATCGCGTCTCTGGTTCTTCGCTACGTCTTCACTAGTATTCGTCGCTATAAGCGTTTGGGATTCCTGTATCGTTTGTATAGCGCTCAATAACTCTGATTCTCTTTGTGCGAATCGCTGGTCTTGTTCGACTAAACGTTTGCTTAATTCTTGTAGTAATTCATTTTGCTTTTCAATGACCTCTTTTTGATCTTGAAGCATCGTCTGTAGCGTTGTAGCGCTGAAATCCGGTTCTTCATAGCGCTCAATTTCGTGTCGCTCTAATGGCAATACCTCAACGCCTTGATGCCATGATACTATTTGTTTTGTGGCGTTTTCTAATGTCATGTCTGTGTCGTTCTTTAGATTGATAACCTTACGAAACACCATTACATCACTTTCTCTATACTTCCTATGCCCACGTTCATTCTTTATGAAAGTATAACCCTCTTTTTCTAGTACATCAGCATACTTACGTAATGTACTAGATTGGATACCTAATTGCTCTGCCACGTCGCCAGGACTATATAACGTCTTCATAGCGTCTCACCTCAAAAATATATTCGCTATAGCAATGATATACCCTTTTTCCTAATAATTCACGTATCACTTGTTTCAAATTCTTAACTCCCATAATCTTTACATAGATAATTTGTATAGTTCATATTACAGACCCAATCTTAGGAACACATATAAATTTTAAAATTGAATACTCATTACATCTGGATACCAGCATCAAAATCTTTTTTATTTATACAAGATTTTATGCAAAAAAAGAATAGAAAGGATCCTCCGGATCCCCGCTATATCAACCATGTATAAAATCACGTATAAAAAATAAATAGACATAGAGACAAAAAGACTTGTAAAATCAAGGATTCTATCAAAGTATTTACTACCGATAATGAGACGTTATGTTAACTTCACATGAATACGATATACAACCAAAATCAAACAACATATCATCTTTTTAAAATGGTAAAATAGGGAAAAAGAAGAAAAGAAAAAAGTAAGGGAGGGACATAAGTGAAATATATTAAAGGATTGTACATATCACTTATATTGATGGTGTTTGTTAATTTGCTTAATACTACAATATTTGATAATGAATATTCAGGGATAACAATGTATATCTCTTCTGTTATATTCGTAATTGGGAGCGCATTTTTCATAAATGCAAAACGACTTAAAATTAGTGAGAAAAAATAAAACAAAAAGTAACTTTCAATAACGAAAATTATGTAAATAAGCTGTCCAAGTGGACAGCTTATTGTTTTTTTTTGCTTAGCGTACAAAATTCGCGTTTTGTTGGCGGTACCCCATAATGCTAAAATTATGATTTCTAACGTCTTCTTTTTCATTAAAAGTTAAGCACCCCAAATCCCCTTAAAAAAGTTGTATTCGGAATATTGTAACAAAATCAAAAAAAGACCCTACAAGAGGGTCTTTCATCAGCTAATATTAAGCTATTTGAACATTAGTAGCTTGTGCGCCACGTTGTCCTTGTTCTACTCCAAACGTTACACGTTGTCCTTCGTCTAAAGATTTGAAACCGTCGATTTGGATAGCTGAGAAATGTACGAATACGTCTTCTCCACCTTCACGCTCGATGAATCCAAAACCTTTGTCTGCATTAAACCATTTTACTTTACCTTGTTCCATAATTGTTGCCTCCTAGTATGGATACCCACACATGTGTTACTACCCTTGCTCAAATACCTTAGACGAAAAACAAAATTTATTCTTAATCTCAAACCGAACAAAAATAGGTCATTCTTAGATTAACATATTTTCTAAAAAATAGCAAATTTCAAAAATAAGTCCTTATGGTAACTAGCCACTAATAGTGGTTGCTGGAGAAAAAGTCACTATGATAGTCATCACAGCAAGAAGTTGCCAACGGATCTCGACAATATCATTGATTTGATTTTTTTCAGACATTCAACAATTGATAAAATTAGCTATTTTCGAGTTAAATTTTACTTCTGATAACGAATTCTATGTAAATAAGCTGTCCATATGGGCGGCTTATTTTATTTTTTGCTTAGCATGGTTTTTTCCAAAATGCTGGCGGTACCCCATGCCCATCAACTTAAGAATTTAAAATCCTCTCTCCAAAAATAAGTTTTTTGTTAGAAGTTAGCACAAAATTTCGTTCTGGGGATACTATAAAATTTTAACTTGATAGTGATGTGGAGGTACCCCATATAGTAGTAGATGCGTTGAGTTTAGTAAAAACTATCTGATATACATTGAATCAGGTACAGACATTAAATAATAGAAAAGGTCGCCTACTATTCCACTAGTAAAAATAATAAATCCCATATTGCGTATGCCTTTAAGTTTTGACCGTAATCCAATGAATGCCGCTAGTAGCCCAGTTAAAGAAAATAGAATCCAGTATAGTTCGGTTGGAATGGGAAGATATTTATCTCCATCAACCCCAATACCCCAAAAAACATAAGGCAGTACGACAAAGAAAACGCTGAGTAATCCCATTACACTGGCTAGTAATTTATGATATTTAACACCAGTAATAATTAGATAAATCCCACCGACAAAACCGCACAATACAAGATAAGGTACATAGAGAATCCAAAGAAGACTCAAGATGATCATATGTAATTTCCTCCTATTTATTTTCGCTCATTGTAGTTTTAAGGGGTTATTTGATTTTCTGAATCTGTTGCTAATTTATTAAGTTGATCTAGTGCTTCTTCTTGATCAAACGAATTAAACCAACGGTAATCATGTTTGTCTAAAATACGATAATGCTGACTAATCAGATTTTGTTGTAAACGAAAGTTCCCTTTTTCTTGAATCTGTTTCCACCAGACTTTTCCTCCCAATGTTTTTTCTTTGAAGTTGCTAGTTCTATTGTGGGCCATTGTTTCGATTACTACTAATGGATCATCCCCAAGAGAAGACTGTAAAACCTCACTATCCCTAAACAATGCACAAATAGCAACGGTGTTAGTCCAACCTGCATTCGTTCTCCCTTTCTCAATTTGAACAAGCGTTTTTTTTGAAATGCCGAGAACTTCAGCCATTTTATCCTGTGTATATCCTTTTTCAGTACGTATTAACTTTATTTTCGTTGAAATGAGTTCAATTGTAAGCTCCTTATTCACTTTCTCCCCTCCAAAAGTAACAAATGTTTTATTTAGTGTAATTTTACACTAAAATCAATCCGTTTTCAACTCGCCCCCTAAATCTTGTAAGAAATAATTGAATAAGCCATAAAAATGGTCATTGCACAGTTATCCATGAGAAGTTAGCTCGTTTTGAGGATATTTGTATTTCTTAGCTTGATAGCGATGTGGAGGTACCCCTAAAAGAGGTTTTCCCCTTGTTTTTGGGTGTGAGTGCTGGCTGGGGGTTTGGGGGCTAGCCCCCAGGAACTTAACGTA
>NZ_JAEKEU010000033.1:0-3101 GCF_016650935.1 Bacillus sp. TH25
GGACTAAAGTATATATAAGAAAGAATAGTCACATATAGATAGAAAAACATGGTTCCAGTATTCGCTATTAGTATTCCTTTTATGGCTTTTTGTTTTTTTTGTAAGAACGGATAAATAAAATATGCAATTTCTAAGCCCGCATAAGGAGTAATGGTTTCTTTTGTTGCCTTTACAATAGGATATAAGCCATCTTTAAAAATAGGTAGTAGGTGTAAAGGATTGTAAATACTCTGTAATGAGAAAAGGAGAAAGATTGGCATCCAAGTGGTGAAGAAGAAAACAAGCATAGAGTAACTAGTAAGAGCCCTTATCCCTCTCAGGTCGGCTACGCATCGTTGCCTTGGTGAGCCGTTACCTCACCAACTAGCTAATGCGACGCGGGTCCATCCATAAGTGACAGCCGAAGCCGCCTTTCAATTTCGAACTATGCAGTTCAAAATATTATCCGGTATTAGCCCCGGTTTCCCGGAGTTATCCCAGTCTTATGGGTAGGTTACCCACGTGTTACTCACCCGTCCGCCGCTAACTTCATAAGAGCAAGCTCTTAATCCATTCGCTCGACTTGCATGTATTAGGCACGCCGCCAGTGTTCATCCTGAGCCAGGATCAAACTCTCCAATAAAGTTAGTTTGTCTAGCATCTAAAAATAAAAATTGACGTTCACGTTGTTTGTTTCGTTCAGTTTTCAAAGAACTTGTTTGTCGCTCATTTGCGACTTTCTTATGTTAACATCTTCGTTAGTTAATGTCAACTAAGTTTTTTATTTCGTTTGCCGCGTTCTGCGTTATTGCATCGGCGACTTGTCCTATATTACACTTATAAATAATAATAGTCAATGGATTTTTATAAAAAACTTCATTTTTTATAAATCTCATTTATATTACCAAGTTATCTATTTAAATATCTCTTCTATACTTATATATAAGCAACCCATATAACTCCCTATGGGTTGCTATTCCATCATAAAAACTATTGTTCTTTTGAAGGGATCGAACAACTTCCATCAGTACAAGACATATCGCTTCCTTCTTCTGATGAAAACTCTTGTAACTTAGGTGCGCGATTCTCTTCTTCCCACACTTGCTGAAGTGCACCAACAAAAGTTTCAAGTGGTTGTGCACCTGAAATAGCATACTTTTGATTAATAATAAAATAAGGTACTCCCGAAATTTGATATTGCTGAGCAATCGCTTCATCCACTCTAACATCATTTGCATATGCACTTTTATTATTAATAACATTTAAAACCTCTTGCTTATCTAGACCTGAAGCTTCAGCAATAGTAACGAGCGTATCCACATCACTTAAATTTTTCGATTCAGTAAAATATGCAAAAAGCAGATTTTCCGTAATCTCTTTTTCTTTTCCTTGATCCTTTGCAAACTTCGCCAGACGATGCGCATCAAAAGTGTTTGTCGGCTTCATCTCTTCAAAATTAAAATCCAAACCCATACTAGCTGCATGATTTCCTAATTGTATATTATTACGCTTAGCTTCTTCAATACTAATCCCATACTTTGATGCAAGTACTTCATTAATACTTGTTCCAGAATAGATTGGAGCATTTTGGTCTAATTCAAAACTTTTAAACTCAACTTCAACATCCTTCTTATGTGGAAATTGCTCTAAAGCCATTTCTAATCTACGTTTCCCAATATAGCAAAATGGGCATACAAAATCTGACCATACTTCAATTTTCATAGAAACACCTCATTAACATGTAGTTTTCAATCATTGTAGCACTGGTACTAAAGAATTCAAAAATTTATGCTTCAAGCCTTATATACTACAACCTAAAATGAATTTACGAATAGAAAAAAACGATAATCAAAAGTATAAAAACACTACCTTCTGATTATCGTATATACAACTCTAAAACAATCTAATTATGCTGGAATATATCTCCCCACGAACTTCCATACGGTATTCCAATATTTATTCGAATCTACCTTTTCAGCTTCTCCATGTCCAGCACCTGGAACAATTAATTTCTCTTTTTCTACTTTTGCAGCATTATATACTTCATCTAACATTTCATAAGGAACGAATGTATCAGCATCCCCATGAATAAATAGCATAGGTGTTTTACTTTTCGCCACTTGTTTTATAGCTGAAGCTTCTTCTAAATCATATCCAGCTCTTAATTTTGTCACTGTATTTGCTGCATTCATAACAGGAAACTTCGGCAAGTGGAATAAATCTTTTAGTTGATAAGTAAATTCAGCAATAACAGTTGAGTATCCACAATCTTCAATAATAACTTTAACGTTAGCAGGTAAATCTTCACCTGAAGTCATCATTACAGTTGCTCCACCCATTGAAACACCAAATAGTGCTATTTCAGCATTCGGATCTTTCTTTACAATTTGTTGAATCCAAATCAAAATATCTTTACGATCATGCCAGCCCATGCCGATATAATCGCCTTCACTATTTCCATGCCCACGAAGATCTGGCGCTATGACGTTATAACCCTGTTCATAAAATTCCCGGATATATTTCGTCATTTTCGATGCCCTGCTATCATATCCATGAACTACAATTGCCCATTTATGGCTAGATTGTTCATTCATATATTCATAACCTGTTAATTTCAACTTATCGAAAGAATTTATGTTCAATGTATTAGGTTTATGATTTGATACAAAGTTCGCATCCTTTTCTTCATTTGTAGCCAACACACCTCCCGATGCGTTCACTGTTTCTACTAAGTGAGGATTATCCTCTAAAAATTCTTTCTCTTGTTTCGCATTCAATGCATAATTATAAAAATAATTCCCGACTAACATATAAGCAATTGCTAGAAGGACTAAAACTACTATAGTAATTACACCTATCTTTTTCATATTATCTCCTTTTTCAAAATTAAATCTTCTTATATTCAAGTACTTCAAAAAACAACTGCACTATTTTAACACACTGGCAGATCACTTCTACAAAAAATAAAATAGAAAATCTTAAACTACACATCGAAAATGATGAAAGAAATTGAATATGAGAGGATTAAAAGAATAAGGATTACTTACAACTTAAAATGGTACTTGCGGCTGATAAGAAGTTATAAACACAAAAAAGACGAGTCATTCTGACTCGTCTTACAG
>NZ_JAEKEU010000034.1:0-49905 GCF_016650935.1 Bacillus sp. TH25
GCATAAATACCCCTTTTTACATCTTTTATTTCTTCCGTAGCATAAACTCACCAAGCATTCCTACTCCAACACCAATTGTGTAAGCCACTAAATCACTCCATAAAAATCCGTAACCTAATACGAGTCCACCTAAAGTCGTTGCTCGAATGCTATCTATCCATTCCGCATGATACAATTGACTAATTTCAATCCCGTAGCAAAATATCAAACTAATAAAAGCTAATTTTCTCGTTTCTATTTTAGGAAACAAAAATCCAAATCCAGTAAAAATCATTAATGCCCATAACGCATCACCTAAGTAATCATTTAATAGATCAGGCAATACAAAAGCAAACTTTCTGGAACTAAGGCCTAAAATAATAACAACTATAGTAAACATTACATATAGTAATCTATTTCGTTTCGTATTCATTTCAAAATCCCCTAATATATAATGTAAAACTGCAAATAGCTAGTAAAATATAATCATTTTACTAGCTATTTATAGTCGATTTCACTTTGTATTTAATCCATTAACTCTTGTTGCTTTTTCTTTGAAAACGATTGTAATACTAAATCATATGACCAATCTATCATCTTATTGATTTGTTCTTGTCCTACATCCTTATGTATGTACACTGTATTCCAATGCTTTTTATTCATATGATATCCAGGAATTATTGTTTCTGGGTAATCTTCTCTTATTCGTAAAGAGAGTTCTGGATCACATTTTAATGTAATCGCAGCTTTTTCATCTTCTTCATGATTCACTATCGCAAATATTTTATTATTTAACCTCATACATGTTGCACTCCAGCCATCTGGAGAATCTGCTGTCGCTTTTCTTTTCGATAAACAATATGCTCTTGTTGCATTCATTCTAATTGGCACCTCTTATTCTTTCACTATTTGATTACGATGCATCACAATTTGCTTCGTAACTTGAAATTGCTGTTCACCATAAAACTTTATTAGTTTCTCTCCGCAAAATAGACTAACAATATCAATATGAGATACCTGTTGAAGTAACATTGTAAGCATCTTCTCACCAATTCCCTTGTTTCTTACACTCTCATGTACGACAACATCTTCAATATACGCCCGAAAAACACCGTCAGTAACAACTCTAGCAAATCCAATTAATTCATTTTCTTCCCATACTCCAATTGCTATACTATTCTTTAACATTTTTTGAATATCGACTTCTTTTCTTTCTGGCCACCAGCCTACAGAATCGTAAAGTTTCTTTATTTTTTCTACACAGATTGGTTGTTCATGTTGTAATTTATACGTGTACATTTTTTCTCCCCTCAACCAGTATACATAATATTATTATAATCTCTTTTCTAAAAAGTGTTGACTATGCCCTTTAGGATAATCTTCAACAACACCATATTCTCGGTATCCGTGCTTTTTATAAAAATCTGGTGCTTGGAAACTAAATGAATCTAGTAAAATGAGTCTACATCCTTTTTCCATCGCAATTCCTTCTATTTTATGTAACAATTGACTACCATAACCATCATGACGAACAGATTCATCAACCCATAAAAAATCTATATGAAGATGATAAAAATACATCGTTCCTGTTACCCCGCCAAAGATTTTCCCATCTTCATCTTTCACTACGAAGCTTACTTGTTCCATTGGTTGCTTTACTTCATCTGTTAAAATAGACATGTTATATTGAATTACTTTATTTTTAATGTATTCTCCTTCAGTGCGAGTACCATTCTCTATGCTTTTCATATATTTCTTCCTTTCAACTTAGTAAGCTACATTTAATTTTTACTTCTTCTCTTTAATATACTGATGAATATAAATCCAGCATATGTAACAAAGCATGAAAAACCAATTATCCCTGGTACAGAGACATAGCCTGTTCTCACATAACTTATAACGGCAAAACTAGCGATTAATAATAAAATAGATGGCCAAAATATAAGAGCTGTTTTTCTTCGTCTTTGTCTCGATGTACTTTCTTTCACTTCAGAAACACGTGTACCAAAAAGCAATACAATACAAATGAGAATCGCTGCAAAATAAATTGTATCTAATGACAAAGTGTGATTGTATAGCGCAATTCCAACTTCAAGAGCAATAATCGTAAGGATTAAAATAATGATTGTTGGAGTCTTTAAGTTTCGTTTCAATCACTCACCCCTAACATAACTATATTCTTTGTATACGTACCTCAAAGCTTCTATAACGGTTTCATCAACTTGTTTATTATCAAATCGATTAGGTAAATCTCTTCCCCCAATTACATAAAGAAACGGAAATTTATGAAACATTCCTATTATACCAATATTTATTATAGCGGTGGATAAACCACCTGTCATATGAGCTAAATGATAATACGGTATCCCTTCATAATCACCTTGTTGCCTTACCATTCCATTAATAATGGGTTCCCATAATTCTGGTTCTGATTTATATCCTTGAAAAATATGTACTAAAAGTGAAAGAACTTGATTTAACTCTCCGACATTTTGCTCATCTCTAGGGTTTTCCTGTATATGAATCTTTGAAAAGTACGTTAAAACATTTTCTCTGACAGTTTCCCATCCTCCGCAGTGCATAACAATTGACTGAGCTATACAGCTGTCGTGACACGCTATCATTACTTCAACCGCTTTACTAAGTGTTAATGTAGCTCTGTCTTGTAAGTGAGGATATAACTGCGCACTATCCTCATTTGGATTATACTTAATGTGATGAAGTGTATCACTCCAACTAATTAGTTTATCCTTTACCATCTTTGCTACTGTAAATCCAATTGCCACTTTTGCTGCTGATGCTAAAGGAACGTATAGCTCATTGTTATGGGTAGCAACTATATTTCCATTCTTTGTTGAATAAACAAGTATTCCAACTTGACCAATTTGTATTTCTTTTATTTTTCTAATGACAGCCTGCATATTCATCCCTCTTCTTATATCGTTTTATCATCTTCTCAAAATTCGATATAGAATATAAGAATCCTTTTTTGTTAAATGATAATCATGAATACAATAAGAAAAAGATAGCATGAGATTTCTTCATACTATCTTTTGTAATATATACAATTTCTTTTTAAAATTATTTTTACAGTAATAGATACAGCTATTCTTCAGTAGGATTTTTAGGACCATTAAGCTCCAATTGATAAAAAGCTAAATCTAGCCATCGATTGAACTTATAACCGGCTTTTTTTATTGTTCCTGCATGAATAAATCCATAGTTTTGATGCAGGGCAATACTTTTCTCATTTTCTGCGTCAATTCCAGCAATTAAGGTCATATATTCTCTTTTCTGTGCAATAGCTATTAGTTCTTTCATTAAAGACTTCCCAATTCCATTTTTTCTATATTCCTTATCAACGTATATAGAATGTTCAATTGAATATTTATAGGCAGGCCATGCTCTAAATGGACCAAATGTCGCAAATCCTACTACTTTATTATCTAGCTCGTAGACTAAAATTGGATAGCAATCAGCCTTTTTTTGTTCATACCAATCTATTCTATTTTCAAGGGTTACAGGTTTGTACGCATATACAGCTGTTGAATTAAGGATTGCATCATTATAAATATCTAAAATAAATGTTACATCTTTTTTCATTGCTTCCCTTATCATTGTTTTCTTCCCTTCATAATGATCTTTCTCTGTACCTTTCTTTCAACTGATCTACCTAATAATAATACAAACTTATTTTTACAACCGAATTCTAGATTTTCGAAAACCATCAATTGTATTTAGTACCGCAGATAATATGAAGATAATTATCCCTCCACCAATTAACCACGTTTTAAATTCCTCTGGAGAAATTGTAAACATATTTGCCACATACATAATAAATCCTTCGTTAAATAAATGAGGATTTACTACAATTACAATGAATACTATTGTTGCAGCTAACTGTAGGATTGCATTCCCAATTGCCAACCTTGTTGTCCATTGTCCCTGTACTAACTTATAAAGAGATATAGCTACTTCGAAAACGATCATAATTACAACGATTGGCCAATACTGAATTAAAACATCTTGATTGAAAGTTGGTGCGACAAATTTCAGTCCATCTGCTGCACCATTATATACGCCAACAAGATGATTCGCATAAAAGTAAAGGGTAGCCCAAACTGCTGTCCACATCAAACCTCCAAAAACTTCAAACTTTGAGATCGACTTTTTCTTTGGAACATACGAGATATTTTTCAAATCATCAGGAGTCCATTTTTTTAAACTTGTCGTCAACGGTTGGGTACCTTTGTCTTTATCTGTTCTTTCTAAAATAGCAAACACAAGTGTCAACCAGAAAAATACATGGAGGCCTACTTCGACAATTTCCCCAATGCCTTTACCTATCAATTTTAAAATAACATTTAATACCGCTTGATCACCAGTATAGCCTATAAAATTTTCTGCAATCATTGCAATGAGTGCGATAACAGCTGCAATTGGTAGGATCATTTTTAATAATGTCGTATACACATCAAAATAGCGTGGTCCAATTAAATGCATCGGTCTATCCAAATACCCATTAGCCAATGAAACTGGGCTCCCCAATTTTTCGAGAACGCTCTTCACATCATCTTCATTATAATCGTCTGATAACATATCCTCTATTGTCGACCGTAGTTCAAGCGTAATATCTTCACGATTTTTTTCAGGTAATCTCTTCGCAACTTCATGGACGTACATATCAATCAAACTCATTCTCGTCCTCCTCCTTTAATAGGTTATAAAGCTCTTTTGAATCCTTTATCCACTCCTTTTTCAATTGTAAAAATATCTCTAATCCATATTCACTTAAAACATAATACTTACGAGGTCTACTCTCAGTTTTGTCCCAACTACTCGTCACTAGCTCCTGCTTTTCTAATCGGCGAAGTAGTGGATATAAAGTACTTTGATCTATCATGATTCCTGATTTCTCCAATAATTGGACAAGCGAATATCCATATTGCGGCGTTCTTAGTTGACTTAAAACCGCTAATGTCAATGTCCCTCTCCTTAGCTCAGTAATTAATGAATTTAATAAATTATCCATTCACCCACCTCATTTCCATTACTATATGTCATACAGTATGTGTTTTATACTATGTATCGTACAGTATTAGTGTGACAAAAACAATGATTTTTCAAAAAATAGACAATAAAAAGCACAAACGATATGATTTGTGCTTTTCTAGCTAACTTAAATACCTATAACACTCTTAACTTTGTTCCTCTGGTAATAAAAAATCTTCCTTTTCTTTAAGAAATGGAGCAACACCTACAATTGCCTCAAAATTGATTACTCCATATACATGCGGGTATTCTTGACCGTTAGAAGCAAGTTCATATTTTATTTCTGCTTTTACTAGGGATGGATCAATTGTGAGTAATAAAACATCTTCTTCATGACTGAAATGTGTTTCCGCAACTTTTAAAGCTTGGTCTAATAATGAACAATGAATGAACCCCTCTTCTTTAAGTGAGGCTTCATTAATCTCTCTAGTTGTTTTTGCGATTTCCCAATTTCTTTTTGTTATTACTTTTGTAATCATATCCATTCCTCCTATATCTTTATATAGAAAAAAAAGAGGTTTTTCTGTTTATTACTAGAAAATCCTCTTTTTTATTTATTTTAATCCCTTAATTAATGGCGACGCTTCCCCACTATGGAAAATCCATAAATCATGAAGCGATCTCGTACATCCGACATACAATAATTTCGCATCATGTTTTGTATTTTTGTAATGCTCTTCATCAACGTCGATTAGAAGTACTGCATCAAATTCTAATCCTTTCGCCAAGTATACAGGTACTACCGAAATGCCACCTTCATATTTACTTTGATCTGCTTCAATGACGTTAACAGTCAACCCTGCATCTGTTAATTTCTCATATATATCACGGCATTCATCATCTGTTCTTCCAATTACCGCAATTGTTTTCACATCTTCATTTTGCAAATGCTGTAATGTCTTTAAAACTTCAGTAAATTGGTCCTCTGCCCGAATCACTTTCACGTCTTCACCGCTACGGAAAACTGGTGTAGCAAGTCCTACAGGAATTTCTGCATTTTTTATTATTTCATTCGCAAATTCAATAATTTCTTTTGTAGAACGATAACTTCTCGTCAGTTCATAATAACCTGTTTCTTGAAATACTTCCTTAAAAGCATTCCAGTCTTCAATTCCTTGATAATCATAAATCGCTTGAGATAAATCACCTAATATAGTGAAAGAATTACCTAGTGTAATTTCTTTTAATACATATACTTGGAATGGCGAGAAATCTTGCGCTTCATCAATAACGACGTGATGGAACTTTTGTCCAATTTCAATTCCTGTTATGCGATGTTGTATGTAAATTAAAGCTGGTAAGTCTTCTACATACACTTCTTTTTTACGACAATTCTTTTCTGTTTCTTGAACAAGTTCTTCAGGTAATACTTCGAGTATTTCTTTACTCTTTATCATTGAATTATATAGTAAAAGCGGGCTCATTTTCGGCCAAAAATTCATATATGTGTTCAATCTCTTTGTCGCTTCTTTTTTTAGTAATTTTTTCTCGTTTGTTTCTCCAAACTTTTTAAGCTCAATTTCAATCCAGCGCTTCATACGGCCGACTAAACGTTCTCTTCTTTTCTTTAATGGATAGTGTTTATATTCAACCTGCATCCATTTTTTAACGTCTTCCACTGGAATAACAGCTTTATCCCATGCCTCAAAATCTTTTGTTGGCACTAAATCTTTTTCAAATTGAATCATTCTTTCTTCAATAAACGACTTAAATTCCAGCGTGCCTTTCAATTTACCTAGCATAACCTTTTTTTCATCGCGATTAATTGAGAAAGCTTCTTTCAATTTTTCTTCTGTCTGCTTCAGTTTCACCGAACCATCTAACGTACGTAATGCCCAATCTGGAAACGTTGTTTGACTAATATTTCCTACACCTAACTCAGGAAGTACACTTGAAATATAGTCTAAAAACAAACTGTTTGGAGCGAATACGATCATTCTCTCCGCTTCAAGTTGTTCACGATATTCATAAATTAAAAAAGCAAGGCGATGTAAAGCGATTGTTGTTTTTCCGCTCCCTGCAACCCCTTGAATTAATAACGGTAAGTTTCTTTCCGCACGAATAATATCATTTTGCTCCGATTGTATAGTCGAAACGATATCTTTCAATTTATTATCTTTATTCTCACCTAATCGATATAGAAGAAAATCATCAGCATGTGAGACATCTTCATTTCCTTTCACATATGTATCAACAACACGTTCTAGTTCTCTCTTTCGAATCGAAATGTTTCGTTTTAAATAAACATCGCCTTCTACTAATCCGTCTGGTGAATGATAAAATGCTAATTCTTCACCACCGGTAAATGAATAAAACATACTTGCGACAGGTGCACGCCAATCAATTACAATTGGTTTCATCGTATCTTTATCTGAAACACCTACTTTACCGATGTAAATCGGCATTACGTCTTCCTTGCCATCCTCCTGAAAGTCTAATCTTCCAAAATACGGCTCATGTACACCAATACGTAAGCTTTGTCTATTAGACTCCCTCATACTTTCAAGAATTTGCTCTTTAAAATCTTCTCCATAATAAACCGGGATTTTTTCAAGCTGTTCTAATTGATCATCCATCGTACTTAAAGTATCTTTCATTTTTTGTAACTCTTCGTCAAAAATGTTGTTCATTTGATGATTCCCTCCTGTCCGTTCCAATTTTTTCAGTCGAAATATAATTGTATTAAAAATCCATTCATAAAGTCAATAGTTCGATTGGGAATTTTCCGAATTAAAGAAAAACACAAAAAAATACGCCTCTTCATCTAAGCTTTTAAAGTATCTTTAAAACAAAATTTTCTCTCTCTTTATTTTTTTCATTTCATAGATTGCTTACAAAAGGAACTGTATGTGAAAATAATCATTCTAGTTATCCGAATCATTCCACTGACGACTTATTTCTAGGCCATAATCCATATCGTAAACTTCTTTTATAGCTTTAACTTTTTCAAGACTTTCATCACTAAACACAGGTTTATTTTCAAAAGAATGTAGAACGATTCTTTCAAGAAGAACGCCCAGCGAAATATCATGATATTCTGCCATCGCTTTCAAAACTTTTACCATTCTTTTTTCCATCCTAATACCAGTTTGCACACGTTCAACTTTAATTTTTGTGTTTTTTTCATTTATTTGTTCATTATTTTGTTTCATAATTTCACACCCTTAATGCAAAAACATTATTTTGTTACCTTGGTAACAATTTATCATTATAACACTGAGGTGTATTTTGTCAATTGTGTCATTTTATTATTGGTTAAACATAATAGATTCTCACCCTATTACTATTATCAAGAAAATCTAAATTTGTATCCATATAACGAAAAAAAACGCTATTCTTTTTATAGAAATACACAAAAAGGATGGCGTTTTTAATATAAATTTATCAATTTCAAATGAACTAGTATTAGTTTTTAAGGACATACAATGATATATGCCGCCTAATAATTTGGAGTGATTAGTTAGAAAAATTTGATTCGCTTAACAAACTAGTGAATATATTTCACAAAAACTAATATACCTTTGTGTTTTATTTAGCCAAAACATAGCTCATTCTTCATTAACCCAACCTTTCAGTCTTTTAGAAGCTAACAAAGATATTTATATGAGTATAGAAGCACTCAAGCAACTATTTTCGTTATTAGATTCTATAAATTTGAAATTCCCTTCACATAAATTCAGCTTAATGTGTACGAGGGAGACGCCCAATCTATTCTTTATTTCTTTATTTCTTTTTTACTTTTATACGATACGATAAGCACTCATGTAAAGAAGCTTGCTCTTTATATCGCGATTTCTCAAAATCAAATGCGCCACCCGGGAAAATTGCTACAATATTTCAATTTGCTTCATCACATAGATCGCTAATCTCTTCAACTGTATAGCAACGTAAAGACTGTGTTACAATCTCATTAGGCTGATTAGGATTCCACCAATGATCTAACATTCTTTCATTTATACTATCATATTCATATTTTCGCATCGCTGAACTTAATGGCATTTCTTGTCCACTTACCTTTTTCCAATACAAAGGTTGATAAATATCAATAAGTGCACATCCATCTTCCTTCATCCAATCTTTAATCCGTTTTAGTAGAAACAATTGCTCATCATTTGTTCCTACACCAAATCCATCTAAATAACTAACCACATCAAATTTTTCTTCAAAGTTAATTTGATAAAAATCTCCACAATGAATGGCAATATCACTACTAGAATGTTCTTTTGCAAAGGAAACCAGCTCTGATACAAGTTCAACAGTTGTCATTCTCACATGTAACTTAGACATCGCTCGTGCAAATCCACCATTTCCCGCACCAAGTTCTAACATCGTTTGAAATGGATGACCAACTTGTTCTTGAACTTCTTTAGCAACCTGCTCTAACCAGCTTTCTGTATTGATATCGTAATTCGACAGTTCGAATTGTTTTTGGTAAAATTCCTTCACATTTAATTCGTTCATTATTATTCTCCTCCTGCACTAGATTTTTCTGCTACAGGTGAGAAACTAAATTTCTGACACCCATGAAAAAAAACCATTCATATTTCTCTATATTTACAATTTATCAAAATAATAGGAATTTTGAAAGTACCAATATAAAAAGCAGATAATGGTCGATTCCACTATCTGCTCTATAGCTGCTTTTATTTTCCTTGTTGATACTCCACCCAATCACCAGAAATGATAACTTTCTTTAGCATCTCTTTATCTTGAGCAATATACACAAATGCACGTATTTCTCTATCACCTAAATAAATCGTTTCGGTGATTCGGTCATATAAATCACTCTCTGCATTACCTGTGTATTCTTCAAGTTCATCTAACTTTTGCAGAACATCATCATTTACTTCATAAACTTCTCCGTATACTTTGTCCTCATTTGAACAAATCATCGCAGGATACCCTTCGTATGTATCAAATAATTTACCATACGTCCATGCTTCGTCTGCGATGCATATTGCACCTTGCATAAAATGAGCATTCGTTTGCTCTTTTCTTAACGTGCCATACACGAAAACGTGATGCATGAATCCCTATCCCCTTTATATGTCTCTACTTTCTAATTTGTAAATAAGCACGAATCATAAAGTAACTCACTTCATTTGGAAGTTGGTCCTTAATCGATTTCAGACCACCCTCTGCATTTTGCACGGCAGTTTCAATTAGAGCTTCATACTCTGCTGGAACAAAGCTATTCCAGTCTACTTCCATACCATCTTCAAAGCAACGGATTAAATGGTTTTCAATCGTTTGTCTCGATAACCCACGTTCCTTTGCAACCTCATTTAGATCAATACCTTGTTTATACATTTCATATGTTTCTAAATGAGAATTTGCTGAAGCTTTCCCTGACTTTTTACGTTCTGAAACAACTTCCGTCTTAATTGTTTCAGCATAGTTTGGGTTTTCCTCAATAAAGTGCTGCACTGTTTGTAAGAATTGAGAGCCATACTTCACAAGTTTGTGTTCTCCAATTCCTTTTACAGTTAGGAGTTCAGAGTCACTTTGCGGCATTTTCGCACACATATCTTTTAACGTTTGGTCAGAGAAAATAACGAACGGAGGTACGCCTTCACCTTGTGCAATTTCTTTACGCACTTCACGAAGCACTTCAAATAAAGGATGGTCTTGAACAATTTGGCGTGTTTCTACTCGTTCTTTACGTAAAACGTTTTCTTTACCAAGTAGTACTTCTTTACCTTTTTCCGTTACTTTTAATGTCGGATATGTACCATGTTCAACTGCGATCAACTCGTCTGAAATCAAAAACTCAATAAACTCACTGACTTCTTTCACACTACGATTTGATAAAAGTCCGTAAGTTGGTAAAGTATGGAAATTAAACTCGATAACTTTTTTATTTTTCGATCCAGTTAATACTTGTGCAATCATTTGCTTTCCGAATCGTTGGTTCGTCCTAATCATACAAGATAGTACCATTTGGGATTCTCTCGTCACATCGATACTTTCACGATCGTCCGTACAATTACCACAGCGGCCACAATCTTCCTTCGGCTCTTCTCCGAAGTATTGCAAAATAAATGATTGTAAACATTGTTCTGTATGACAGTAATCGGTCATATTTTGCAATTTTTCAAGTTCGTTTGAAAAACGTGATTCTCCAGTTGATTGATCGATTAAAAAGCGTTGTACTTGCACATCTTGAGAGGAATATAACAAAATACATTCACTATCTAATCCGTCACGACCAGCACGTCCAGCTTCTTGATAGTAACTTTCCATATTTTTAGGAAGTTGATAATGGATTACGTAACGAATATTCGATTTATCAATCCCCATTCCGAACGCGGATGTCGCTACCATAACGCTGATTTCATCTCGTAAAAAGAGTTCTTGTTGTTCATTTCGATCGTGATCGCTCATACCAGCATGATATTTCGATACCGAAACTCCTGCTTTCCCTAAATCTTCATATAACTGATCGACAACTTTTCTTGTAGCTGCATATATAATCCCAGATTCCTTCTGATTTTGACGAATATAATCCGCTAAATAAGCATTACGATCCTGTCCTTTAATGACAGAGAAGGATAAGTTCTCGCGCTCAAACGTTGTCATAATTGTATTTTCTTGATTAATTCCAAGCGTGTTGCAAATATCTTCACGAACTTGTGGTGTTGCCGTAGCAGTTAACGCTAATACAAGCGGCTTTTCTGGAAGATAATCTAATATGCGATGTATATGTAAATAACTAGGACGGAAATCATGTCCCCACTGCGAAATACAGTGCGCCTCATCAATTGCAATCATCGGGATTTTCATATCGATAAGTTGATCAACAAATTCCATTGAATCAAGACGCTCAGGCGCCACATAAAGTAACTTATAATGGCCTTGTTTCGCTAATTGAATTCGTTGATTTGCTTCTGTAATAGAAATAGAACTATTAATATAAGTAGCTGAAATACCGTTTTGTACTAATGTATCTACTTGGTCTTTCATAAGTGAAATCAAAGGTGAAATAACTAATGTCGTTCCTTCGAATACTAATGCGGGAATTTGATAACAAATTGACTTACCACCCCCCGTAGGCATAATACAGACTGTATCTTTCCCATCTAATACATTTTTAATTGTTTCATCTTGTCCTCTTCGGAATGACGAATAACCGAAATAAGACGCTAAAAGTTCTTGTGCTTTTGTAAACAAAAAAGAGTCACCTGCTTTTCTATATCTTTCATCTATTCCTATTATATCATCAAACTGATTCTCGCCACTTTGAATTTTATAAGTATTTGAGTTCTATTTGCTTCCTACGTTTTCCAACATAAAAAAATAAATCTAGTACACAAGAAGAAAGAATTTCAAAATAAATATTCATTTAATTTACCTTCCTAGAATACTACTAATCGTATACATATGAATTTGAGGAGGTTAAATTATGAAGCGTCGTTACAATAATTCCAACAAACCTAAAGCGTCAAATAAACAACTCCAATTCTCTAATAATGATGCGTGGAAATATGAATCATTTTATAAGTATCAGCCCTTATTTTCTTATAGCAAGCTTATGAATTTCCTTTCTCAACTTTTTAAACGTTAATACATGTGCCAAATATATATCATTCAAACAAATTTTCTCAACATATAACTTATAGACTTACTACAATACAGTTGTTACCATATATAATAATCTGTTAGATAAACCTCTTATGTTGACCTGCTTAAATTAGCAGGTCTTTTTTTATACTTACATATTGCAATGTATCGTAGCCTGGCTGAAAAGTCTTTTCTCCATTTTAGAACCCTATTCCGCTCTCCACAAATGATTATAATTCCAAAAAGCAAAATATAAATCTGCTACATTCATACAAGTAATTCATTTTTTCTCAATACACAAAGTGAATTTCATTTGTTAATATGAAAGTACTCCAGATGAGTTTTTGCTCATCAACATTATCTAGTTAAAGGGATCTGCCGCGGGAAGCAGATCCCTTTAACTTTATTAAAAAGTACCCTTCTCATTTGGACACATTTACCAGGTTTTTTCGAAAAGATTTTATGTTAATATTACGTAGTCGAGTCCGACATCTCGGCAATACCCTTTTGAGGTCCTGTAATTTCCCTTGCAGGACCTCTATTATTTTAAAATTCTTTTGATTCATATATATCATAATCATGGTTTTCATTCCCCTTCAACTTTCTCCTTTTCCAACTCTCAAAAAACTCTTGGACACGTAACTTAAAAATAACGTTTATCATATTGTGAGGTATACATGTTCAAAGGAGTGTAACTATTTATGTATACTTATTGGCAATCGTATTACTCCCCTTATCATATCACTAATGGAAACGTCGATTCATTTGTACGAAATTACCGAGTTAGTAAAAACGAAAACTTTTTAAAAGGATATATGCGTTCTTTATGGGAACAACACGTCGCTTGGACTCGATTAGCTATAATAGGCATCGTCTTTAACTTGCCCGACGTAAACGTTACCGTTGGACGTCTTCTACAAAATGCAACACACATGGGGCTATCACTTGAACCATTCTACGGTGAAGATGCAGTAAAAAAATATAGTGCATTAATTAAAGACCACTTAACAATCGCTGCTGATCTTGTTAAAGCCGCAAAAACTGGTGATCAAAACGCAGCGGCCGCTATAGAAAAGAAGTGGTACGCTAATGGAGATGAAATCGTTGAGTTTCTAACCAGTATCAACCCATATATAGAAAAAGAAGCATTTAGAAAAATGTTTTATGAGCATTTAGCGTTAACGAAAGCGGAAGCACTTGCCTTCCTAAATAAAGATTATGATGCCAGTGTAAAACTATACGATAAAATTGAAAAAGAAGCATTAGAAATGGCCGACATGATAACAGACGCAATCGTAAAACAATTTCCGCAAGTATTTCAATAAAAATAAGCCGATTTGAAAAAACAAATCGGCTTATTTAGCTTTCTATCAATGATATTTCACTACTCCTCTTTACATTTAACGTATATCGATATATTTTATTAATATCCGTTTTTTATAGGAGGAAATAGTTTGATTAACGCAATTGGTCTCGTATTTATTCTCACAAATAAGCACGAGAAAAAGAAGAAAGTTTATCTGAATGAAAAATTCGCACTAATAGACATTATTGATTCTAAAGAAGTATTTGATGATGAAGGTAACTCATTAGTAGAACTAACATGTAAATACAGCATATACTTAGACGAAAAATACTACTGTAAATCTCTCGATGATTATACTGGACAAGTATTCCCCTTCTTAAGCGCAAAAATAGGAAAGGGACTTCTTAGAAACTTAAATTATTACTTTTCTTACGTTGATGCCTATGATAAAAAACCACCTGTTAAAGAAATAAGACCGCTTATGAAACAAGTAACTAACAGATAGCGGACAGTATTCAAAAAGAAAGCACCTAACTTCAGATGCTTTCTTTTTTTGAATCAGTAACTCTCTAACTTTCATCTCCTTCTAAATATATATACCCACGCATACTTTAAAATAAAAACATTGGAGGATTAGGCTGAATGAAATATTCAGAATCAATCGTAAGTAAACGGCTTCGAAAACTTAAAACAACTGGTATGTTTTTTATACTATTTTTAATCGCATGGATTGGATATACAAAATTCCTTTATGGAAATGGTTTTCTTCTAGAAAAGAAAAATTCAGTTGAAGTAATGAATACTAGCGTTACTGGAGAAATAGAAAAGAATTTCGATGTAAACTTACAAGGTTTTCGTAAAACGAACCTTGATACACTTATAGATGCTAGTAAAACCGATCCTAGCGAACTATCCTTAATTGAACTTATCAACACATCTTGTTCTAAAGATTGCATTGGCGAACCTTTAACTTACGTTAAATCAAACCACGGATATATCTTTTATAAGGAATCTAATGGTACTAATGTAGCTTTAAAGATTATAAAACAGGATTCATGGGAAATTGAAAAAAATCTGTTCAAGATGGAATTTAAAAGGTTTATACACAAAAAGAGTACTTACTTCAAAGTACTCTTTTTAAAATATTACCACTTACGACATTTATCATCATCGTCGTCACGTTTACGATTGCGACGGCAATCATCACAATCACAGTCACGTTTACGTCTACAACCACAATCATCACAATCTCTACGTCTACATCTTCCAAACATTAAATCATCCCAAAATCTATTACAATCTCTGCGTCTACAACCACAATTATTACACATGAATATGATTCCCCCTAATATAAAATAGAATTCATCATATTCTATGTTTAAAAACGTAAAAAGGCTTGTTTACTAGTCTATTTTAAATGTATTAATTTGGTATGATTTGTATCTATATTACTAATTTATCCCTATACTTCCTTCTGCCCTTCCACTGCCCCATTCAACCTCTGTAACATATACCCAATCCCTCTACATCCCGCTAACGGATATGTGATGATTTCTTCTGGATATAACTTCGTCACTACTTTTTTATGCTTCTTCCCCGCAAGTAAGACGATCTCTTCAAACTGAAGTAAATCTTTATCAATCATCTGTTGTTTTAATTGTTCTATGCTAATAATCTCATTACTATTTGAATCAAATGCAAGATCATAATTTTCCTTTACAATATCATTTGGTCTTAAAAATCCATGCTTTGCTGATAATATAACCCAATTCTCGAAAAACTCAGTTGCATACGCCTGACATGCTTTTCCGAATGGACTAATATATACATCTTTTGCCTCTGCCTCTCCGCAATCTGAGTACTTATCCCAAATTTTCTTCTTTCCGCATGGAATTATGCATAACCTTTTCATCGTTATTTCTTACCTCTATTCTATATTTCTTATGAAATATCAATTTTTCAGTACATTTTTTTACAGAATACTATATACTTATCTCGAAAGATAAAATTACATTATCTCCTATATTTGGTTTAATTTATTTCAGAACAGTCTATTAAGCATATGTATTATTACATAAACACACCGTACTAAAGTCACTTTCATACAGCATGCAGGCTCCTCATCCTTTAGTGAATTTGTAAAGATTTCGTAAAATCAAGTACACTTAATCTCCCAATTTCTATTCAATAGTACAATATATAAATGTAGTATAAAAAGGAGGTGAACAACTATGAAAAATATACTCCCAGCATTATTAGCTTATATTATTGTTTGTATCATCGCGATTATCATTCCAGCATCTGAGGGCTATAATACTGTAGGTTGGAAATTCTTTGTTGGGCAAGCGTACGCAATACCTATTTTCATTATTGCTGCTATTATCACATTTTATATAAATAAGAAACGATCTTATGAATAAATGATAAGAAGGATAGCTATTGCTATCCTTTTTTATTTCCATCCAATAGGCTCTTCTGTAATTTTATAATAAAAAGGACAAGTAGCCAATATGACTACTTGTCCTTTCTTTTATCCATACTCAATAATATTAAGCTTGGAATGTTTCTGTTAGTACAGGAACGATTTGTTTTTTACGAGATACAACACCTTTTAAAGTAGCTGTGTTGTTTTGTAATGTTACGCTGTAAGCTTTCTCAACAACGTTTGTTGCTTTACCAATCGCAAGACCGACAGAATCGTTAGTTAAGATATCAGTTACAACGAATAAGAATAGGTCTAAACCTTTTTCTTCTACTACTGCAGAGATAACTTTTTCAAGTTCCGCTTGGTGTACAAGAACGTCGTTTGTATCAACAGCGTTTACTTGTGCGATTTCAACTTTCGCGTTACCCATTTGGAATTCTTTAGCGTCAAGGGAGATTAATTGCTCCATTGTTTTTCCGCTTAAGTCAGCACCAGCTTTTAACATTTCTAAGCCGTAGCTATCTGCATCTACACCAGCGATTTCCGCTAATTCACGAGCTGCTGCTACGTCTTGCTCTGTGCAAGTTGGAGATTTGAATAGTAAAGAATCTGAAATGATTGCAGATAACATTAAACCTGCAACTTCTTTACGAATTGCAACGCCGTTTTCTTTGTACATTTTGTTTAAGATTGTAGCTGTACATCCAACTGGCTCACAACGGTAGTATATAGGATCGCTTGTTTCAAAGTTAGCAATACGGTGATGGTCAATAACTTCTAACACACGAACAGATTCGATATCGTTAGCACTTTGTTGACGCTCGTTATGGTCAACTAAAATAACGTTGTCCACTTCGTTTGCTACTGTCTCAACAAAACGCGGTCCTTCTACTTTAAAAGAGTCTAACGCAAATTGAGTTTCACCGCTGATTTCGCCTAAACGTACAGGCTCAGCATTCATTCCTAATTCTTTTTTCAATTCTGCATAAGCAATCGCAGAACAAATTGCATCTGTATCTGGGTTTTTATGCCCGAAAACTAGTACTTTTTCCATGTTTTCCACCTCTTCATGAAAAGGATATCTTAAAGAAGCAAATATGACAATATTTAAAGCCGAATTTTTATAAATAATTGTACTTTCTTCTATATTTTTCATAAAAAAGATCATCTAAAATGAATTAGATGATCAAAATGTATATTTAATTTAAAATAGTGTAGGAACTTGCACTACATTGTTAAACGCAAAATTGGAATTTAAACCATTATTCACAAGGTTCACATCAATAACTTGATAAAACGCATTTCCAGTGTCCGCAATCTCCCAAACAGCTAAAATAAGATGGTAGCCACTACGATCAGTTGGTACATTTGCTTCATGCGTTACTGTTGTCCCCGGTCTAACTCCGCCATCATTTTTCACATAGAACGGCACTAAATCTAAACTAGACCTTGTTAAAGGCATATTTGGATTCCAATCCTTCTTTGTAATGTAGTATTTCCATTCTTTCGTACTATGAGGTGCGGTTAGTTTCCACTTGAATGTATTCGTCCCGCCGTTTAACGTAACTTTCTTCCACCTATCTACTGATTGAGCGTCTAAAGCAGGAAAATGACCAGCACCTGCAATTTGTCCATCAGAAGGTCCTAATTGCGGAAAGCCGCCTATTCCTTCTACACTTTGTGGTTCATATTGAACTAGACCGCAATTTACATTTACCCCTTGCTTACATAAATAAGATCGGCTCGCTGGTGATTCTACATACCCATGAGCTGAAGCCTTTTCTGAAAATCCAAATGTTAATAATCCAGTAAGTAATATCCCACCACTTAACATAACCTTTTTTATCTTTTGTAAACTTGTTTTTTTCATTCTTTCATCCCCTTCCCAAAAATGAAACGAAAATAACTATAGTTGCCTAGTCATCTTCTCTACATCCATTATAAGTGGAAGAGCATTACTAAAAGAACCCTCTAAAAACTTTCTCAAATTCGTTTAGCTACAAAAATATCAATTCTTCTTCACATTTTAATTACCAGTTATCAAATCTATTATTTATTTTGTCGTTTTATTGTTAAATACTTATAACACCGTCTGAAAATACAAACGGCGTTAAAGTAGTTAATAATTACTTACAATTATATATCACAGTGTAGCTTCGAAAAAAGTTTGATTACATTAACTCTATAAAGCTAGATAAAATAATACAAAGAAAAAGTGTGTTTTGAAAAAGATTGATCTAAACACGCTTTAAATATACTCAATTAAACCATTCGTTTATAAATAAATTACGAAATTGGCAAAGGCAGTCTAATTATCGAATAGCCCTCTTCCTCTCAGATTTGCGGAAACAGGCTCCTTTCCTATTTCACGTGCCCATATAGATAACTGGCCGATATGGTGGATTTCGTGGACAATGACATGACGTATTATCTCTCCGTGTGTACATTCAATGACTCGGCGCCTAATTGATGCGTCTCTAGAGCTAATCGGTTCTTCATTGAAATCAGTTTCTGAAAGTTTCCGAGAATCCATTTCATTTGTCCAAGATGTCACAAATGGCTTCACTTTCTCGTGATATTGAGCTGAGAGATTTTTTACTTTTTGCAAGCTGGCATACTCTTCAAACAATGGCTCCTCAGGAACTGGCTCACCTCGCAAACCTAAGATCCACATATATTCCACATCTACAATGTGAAATAAAGTATGTAGGATACTACCGAACCCACCGACCCGTTTCTTTAATAGTCCTTCATCCGGCATGTCTTCGCACAATGTAAACCACTCATCACGAACTTGCCAATTATATTGAAACAGTTTCAACATGACAGCAACCTCCATCTTTTAGATTAACATTTAATATTCACCAAAAGACTTCAAAATCAAAATCTAAAAAACTGTTAAAATTCTCTACAGACTAGCCCTTTAAATTAAACATTCCAGATGAAGTTAAAGGGTCAAAAGAAAAAAACTATTATACAGGATTTTATCAAACTTTATTTTGAATTATTAATCTTTTTGTCAATCAACACACAGACATAATAACAAATATGTCGTTTGAAATTATCTCCCTTTTCAAATAAAAAACTAAATCATTTTATAATAAATTACTGTTGCATCTAACTCACCATTCGGAGAAATTGCATACCCTGGTATTTTACCGGATTCTTGATAGTCTAACGACTTGTACAATCTATTCGAGGGATCTCCTTCTCTAGTATCTAACACTAAAAGAGACCTGTTTTCTTGCTTTGCTCGTTCCTCTGCTTTTTGCATAAGTGAACGTCCAATGCCGTTACGTCTAAAGTTTGGATGAGTCATTAACTTGCAAATTTCGGCTCTATGGATCCCGTTAGGCTTTGTAACTAAATGTAATTGAACACTACCCGCCACTTCATTGTTTATTTTAGCAACATACACTATCACTTCTGGCGCTAATACAGTTTGCCAATACTTCGCTGCTTCTTTTTCTTCTAGTGGAGGTAAAAAACCAATCGACGCTCCATCATCTACTACAGTTTTCAACAGTTCAGAAAGCTCTTCAATATCATTTTCTAGTTGCTTAATCTCTTCAATTACTAAATCTTGCATTACTAATCCCCCTTTTGTTTCATTGTAACAATTTTTAAAGCAGGAATAATGAAATACTAAGATGAAATTATTTAAAATACGATTTTTTAGAGAAAGGATACCTATATGAAATATATATTAGATAGGAAATATGCAAGAGAATTACTCCAGTGGGCATATGAACAAAACCCAGGTCCGTGGTAATGTTGCCCTTGCAACTGAAAAGATAGTTGTTGAACTTATTAATAATGGGTACGACCTAGATGCTGATATAGCATACAACGCTGCCCTCCTGCATGACGTAGGAAGATATAAAGGTTTTACTAAATCTGTTATTCATTCCTATGATGGTTATATGTATATGAATGATTTAGGGTATACAGGAAACGCCATTATATGTGTGACGCATTCATTTCCTTGCAAAAATGAGCATTTAGATATCGCGGCAGAGTGGAGCATTGTTCCTGATTATATAGAAAGCCGATTAATTGAACTATTGAATGAAAACAGTGACTACGACTTATACAATAAGGTGATTACCCTTTGTGACGCACTTGCTGATGCGGAAGGCTTTACTACTCTTGAAAAAAGATTGATTTCAGTTGGTTTACGACACGGAACAACCTCTCATACCTCCTTACATTGGAAGGGATTCTACACAATTAAGAATGAATTAGAATCTTTAATCGGTAAGAGTATATACACACTTCTCCCTGATGTAGAGAAATCAATTTACGGAAATATAGAATATTAAAATAGGTACATATTAAAAATAATATAATTTGACTGTATGATTCTACAAAACTTTTTCAAAAGTGGAGGGATAAATTATTAGTAAAATGGGATTTGACTTAATAGAACATAAAGATAACTTTGATTTTGGATATGAAGATATAGTGAGTATATCTAGGAGATGTAAATTTTCTAACTGTTCGCATACTAATGAACCACACTGTGCAGTTAAAAAGGCTGTCTCTGACGGAATTCTTTCTGAAGAAATATTTAATAATTATTATAGAGATATAAACGAGGCACAATATGTTTCTACACAAAGGAATAAAACAAAAGCTATCGATTATATGAAACAATTGAAACTCTTTCAAAAAAATTAGGCTAAAATAAAAAGCTCTCCTTACAAGCTTATTTTAAGGAGAGCTTTCTCGCGTTTAATGACTTTTATTTTTCAATTCCACCATACACTCTTGTACTAAGGTTACTGCCTGACTCATTGCAGCTCCCCCAGCAAATGCTGCTGAAACACCACAAGCTTCTAAAATTTCTTTATCAGAACATCCTTGGTCAATACAGCCCTTCGTATGATAAATCGTACAATATTCGTCTTGTGTTGCTAAACTAATCCCTAATGCAATGAGCTGCTTTTCTCTTTTAGTTAATGTACCCTCCTGAAAACATGCTTGTGTAAAAGCGTTATATGTTTCTGCAATTTCAGGGATTTGTTGCGTAAAATTCCCAATACCTTCTTTGTAATGAAGTAATACATCATTTATAGATCCATATTGTTGATTTTCCATTGTATATCCTCCATTCATTTTATTCACACTTACTTTAGTATGAGATAAAATGAAGGACATATACAAATATTTACCTTAATAATAGAACGAATTTTCAGTTTATTTTACTTTTAAATTTGCACGTCTACAGTTTCATCCCATCATCCACCGATACTTTTTCTTTAGAACTTTTCCTTTCAACCTCTTTACTCCGCTCTTCCCAAATCGTTAAACCTTCAATTCCTACTTTTTTAGGATCAAAAACCGGATCTTTTCCTTCTTTTTTCTGCGTTTCATAATCTTTTAACACTTTTAATGCAGTTTTGCTTAACAATAGGATTGCTATAAGGTTTAACCATGCCATACTACCAATTCCTAAATCTCCGAGGTTCCATAAAAACGAAGCTGATTCTACACTACCGATGTATACCATAATTAAAAATCCAATTTTTAATACTGGTTTTAACCAGCTATATTTGAGCCCACGATCTAAATAAGTAAGCGTCGTTTCAGCGATATAGTAATAAGCAAGCAAAGTTGTAAATGCGAAGAAGAAGATTGCGATTGAAATAAATATTGGACCAAATCCGGTCATAACAGTTTCAACTGCTTGTTGTGTATAAATTGGACCTGCTTCCACATTTCCTATATTCCGCACAATTGCGCTTTTCCCTTCAGGTATAACATTATACATACCTGTTATTAATATCATAAGAGCTGTTGCTGTACATACTACAATTGTATCGATATATACAGAAAAAGCTTGCACTAACCCTTGTTTTGCAGGATGCGATACTTCAGCAGCTGCAGAGCTATATGTTGCTTCTCCTACACCAGCAACGTTTGAAAATACTGCACGCTTTACTCCCCATGCAATAGCTGCCCCAACGATTCCTCCAAACATTTCATTTACACCAAATGCACTAGAGAAAATTAAAGCAAACATACTTGGAATTTCCGTTATATTCGCAATTAATACGATACATGTAACAATTACATACCCAATTGCCATAAATGGAACTAACATTTGTGAAACGCCTGCAATTCTCTTTACTCCACCAAAAATAATCGCTGCCAATAATACAACTAAAAATATACCAGTTACATATTTACTAATGCCAGAAGAATTTTCAAATCCAACCGCGATACTACTTGATTGAATACCTGGTAATAAAACGCCATATGAAAGTGTTACAACCACTGCTACAATGACCGCAAACCATTTCATTTTCAAACCTTTTTCAATGAAATATGGTGTACCACCGCGGTATTCATTTCCTACTTTACTTTTATATACTTGTGCTAATGTTGATTCAACAAATGCACTAGCCGCTCCTAATAGCGCCATCATCCACATCCAAAATACAGCTCCAGGTCCGCCAAAAGCGATAGCTGTCGCGACCCCTGCGATATTCCCTATTCCAACCCTACCTGATAACGCCAAACAAAATGCTTGAAAGGATGATATTCCCGTCTCCGAGCTCTTCCCTTCAAATAATAGTTTAATCATCTCTTTAAAATAACGAATTTGTAAAAAACGAGTTGCAATTGTGAAATACACTCCTGCTCCTAATGCGAAAACAACTAAACCAATACTCCATACTTGCCCTACTAACCATTCTACTAATTTCTCCATCCAAATCCCCCTTATAATTCTTTTGAAAAAGCAATTTTATATATAAGAAAACGGACAACCTTTATCCTACCTACCAGTTGTCCGCATCTCTTACTATATTTCATCATTCTTTTATTCTTCTATCCTGCTATTTGCAGGCAGTAAAACTCCTCAGCGAATAGCGTTTCACTTTATATTTACCCAAACACTTTTCACTTCTGTATAATTATCAAGGGCATATGAACCTAATTCACGTCCGATACCAGATTGCTTATATCCACCAAATGGTGCAGCAGCATTTTCTAAGTTATAATCATTAATCCACACTGTTCCTGCCTTTAATTTATTGGCAACTTGATGCCCTGTTTTAATATTTTGTGTCCATACACCCGCAGCAAGCCCATATGAAGAGCGATTCGCTCTTTCAATTACTTCTTCTGTCGAATCAAATGGAAGTACAACGACAACTGGTCCAAAGATTTCTTCCTTAACAATTGTCATATCATCAGTAACATTTGTGAATACGGTTGGCTGTACAAAATAACCTTTTTCAAATGCACGTTCACCGCCAGCTGCAACAGTAGCACCTTCAGCTTTTCCTTGTTCAATGTAATTTAGCACACGCTCTTGTTGTTTTTTAGATACGAGCGGTCCCATTTCAGTTTCCGCCTCCATACCTGCCCCAAGCTTCACTTCATTTGCCATTTTTACAAGTTCATTTACGACTGTTTCATAGTGCTTTCGATGAACGAAAACTCGAGATCCTGCGCTACAATTTTGACCATGATTATACATAATTCCTTGGAACGCACCGTTAATCGCTTCTTCTAAGTCAGCATCTTCTAAAATGATGTTTGGTGACTTACCACCAAGTTCTAGTGTTACATGTTTAATTGTTTCTGCAGATTGACGCATAATATATTTCCCTGTAACTGTTGAACCTGTGAAAGCTACTTTATCAATATCATGATGGTTTACAATTGCAGCTCCTGCTTCTTGGCCGAAACCTGGTACAAAGTTTACAACACCGTTTGGAAAACCAGCTTCTTTAAAAAGCTTCGCTGTATATAGTAAAGATAAAGGTGTTTGCTCTGCTGGTTTTAATACAATCGTACAACCTGTCGCAAGAGCGGCTCCCATTTTCCAAGAAGACATAACGAGCGGAAAATTCCATGGAATAATTTGACCTACAACACCAACCGGTTCATGGCGTGTGTAATTTAAATAATCTTTTGAAATCGGAATTGTTTGCCCGATAATTTTTGTAGCCCATCCCGCGTAATAACGATAATTTTCTACAGTTGCTGAAATATCATCATCCAGTGCTACTTGATATGGTTTTCCATTGTCTAAAGCTTCTAGCTGTGCTAATTCTTCTCTATGCTCTTCAATTAAATCTGCTAATTTATAAATAAGATGTGCTCTTTCAGCAGTAGTCATCTCTGCCCACGGGCCTGATTCAAAAGCAAATCTCGCCGCTTTTACTGCGATATCAATATCTTCTTCTTGTGCTTCACATACGACGGCTAGCACATCTTCTGTCGCTGGATTGTATGTTTCAAATGTCTTTCCACTAATAGAAGGAACAAATTCGCCATTAATAAACATTTTAATTTCTTCATTTAAAAACGCTTTCACTTTTGGTTTCAACTCAATGTTTGTCGTTAACATATATACTCTCCTCCTTGTTTAAACAGCTGCATGAGCTGCAATTTTTGATAAAATCGTTTGAAGCTTTTGATCTTCCTCTTCAGTTAATCCTAATCTCGGATAACGAGAAGGTCCGCCAACTTGCCCGTGTAGTTCCATTGAACGTTTAACGATTTGTACATATTTCCCTGATCCTTCAAGAAACTCGCAAAGTGGTAAAATAGCATCGTTCATTTCCCACGCTTTTTCTAATTCACCATTTTGAAAATGCTCATACATTTTCGTAACAAGTCCTGGAACAATATTTCCTGCTACCGAAACCCATCCTGTCGCACCAACTAAATAAGATTCCATAACTAAATCTTCAGACCCACAGAAGACTTGAAAAGCACCTTCGCCTTGTCTTACTAAATCTCTCGCTTTTCGAATATCTCCACTAGATTCTTTAATATGTGTAACATTTTCACATTCTTTTCCAATACGGAGCATTAGCTCTGTACTCATATCAACACCAGAAGTAAATGGGTTATTATATAGCATAATTGGTATATTTACAGCGTTTGAGATTTCTTTAAAATGAAAATAGATTTCCTCTTCTTTCGGTTTACAATGATACGAGTTTATAATTAATGCACAATCTGCTCCGTGCGCTTCTGCATGTTTCGTATATTCAATCGTTTCTTTCGTCGTCTCCGCAGCAGTTCCAACAATAACTGGAATACGGCCATCAACTTCTTTTAATACTGTTTCTACCATGTTAAATCGTTCTTCTTTTGATAAACTAACAAATTCTCCCGTACTTCCATTAATAATAATTCCAGCTACTTTTTGCTCAATAAAGTAGTTTACGTTTTGTTTTACACCTTTCCAATCAATCTCTTGAAACTCATCCATTGGTGTTATTAATACTGGAAATGCCCCTTTAATATTTTGCATCTTTATCTCTCCCTTTAACATATTATTTTAATAAGAAACCTGTTGGAAACGGATCGGTAGGATCTAATATAAATGTTTGCATACCTGTAATAAACCCTCTACTTTCAAATCGAAAAATGTATCCGAGTTCTTCTTTCTCCACTTTTTCTACTGTTATAAAGCTATTAAAAATACTTTCATTTTTAAAAGGTTTATCCGCTATATATTCATTTTTAAATAAAGCATGAACATAAGACACAATAGTAGAAACAAAACCTGGTGAACGTACTATAAAGTTATCTTCATGAAATGTAATCGACTTTATATGGTTCTTTTCTTTTTGCATAGAATCTACTAAAATAAGTCTTTTTATTAATGACTGTTTTTGTATAGCTTGAAGTGCAGTTTCACCCCATTTTTTTAATTTAGAGATGTTTTCAATACTGATTTCTGGCGAATACGTATCCTTTTCTACAACTGCATATACTTTATCTGCCTGTATGAGAGAGTAACTTATATTACCAACCTTTAAATTTTTCTCGATCATATAACATAGTTTACTTTCAAACGAAACAGATACAACTTCATCATTCTCTACATATGCATCCACTGAAAATATTCCAGATAGCGTTTCGATTTTGTATTGATTAGACTCTCTCTTTTTTAAATACCCGCTTTCTAGTAACATCGTTATTACTGCGACAATGCCTCCGTAATGAAGAGGAATGGATCCTTCATGATTAAAAAACAATACAGCTGCATCAACTTCATTATGAATAGAAGGAACGACAATACATCCATTTAAACCGATAAAACCACGTGGTTCATTTAATAAAAGCTTCATTCCTTCTGCTAATTCACCTGAAAATTGTTCGTTTAATTGCTCCAAACTGTAGTAGTATTTGCATGGTACGTCTTTCATTACACGAAACGCCTCGCCATTTACGTGTACGTCTACTGCTGTATACATTTTTTGAATGTTCATTTTACATCCTCCGTTTCATGTTCCATCGGCGGAATTAGCAAAAAGCCTTCTTTAAGTGGATCCTTTTCATTGTAAAAAAATCTATGCATACCCATAAGCCAAGCTGATCCTGTAATTTTCGTTATTACAGCTTCAATATTTTCCACATATGTCGTATTTATGACACACCCTTTAAATAATGAGCCAACGATACTCTCATGAATAAACTCTTCATCGATTTTAATTTTTTTATGAGCGTATAATACAGCTAACTTCGCTGATGTTCCTGTGCCACATGGAGATCGATCAATTCCTCCTGGCGGAACAACAACTGTATTTTTCACATGCGCACTTTCATGAGTAGGATCTGTATAAAATTCAACATGTGTTAATCCTCTTATAAACGAATACTCTGGATGAATGATTTCAAACTTCTCATTAATTGTATTTCTAATATGAATCGCCTTATCAATGATTGTAGATGCGTTTTCTGGTACTAACTCTAAACCTACTGACTTCGCATCGATAATGGCATAAAAATTCCCTCCATACGCAATATCCGCCTCTACAGTTCCAATTTCTTCGACGTGTACAGAAATATTTTTCAGTAAAAAAGCTGGTATGTTACAGAAGGAGACTTCTTTCGCTTTCCCATCTTGAACAGAAATATCTACTTCAACTAAGCCAGCTGGTGTATCTAGCTTTAAAGAAGTAACCGGTTCAATTACTGGAATTAAACCTGATTCAACTAAAGCTGTACATACACCGATTGTATCGTGGCCACACATCGGCAAATATCCACCTGTCTCTATGTATATAACACCTATATCAGCTTCAGGATGACACGGATCTGTTAATAGTGCTCCTGACATTACATCATGACCACGTGGCTCATTCATTAACAATTTGCGAATCCAGTCATACTCCTTTTTCATATGTAACATCTTCTCTGCCATTGTCTCTCCAATTAACTTAGGAAGTCCGCTAATTAATGTCCTCGTTGGATTCCCTCCTGTATGTGTATCAATCGTCGTAAAGACTCTTTGTAACCTCATCCGTTTAACACCCTTTCTGTAAAACGACTCAAACGAAGTGGTTCAATAGGAATGATTGTTTCTTTTTCATTTAATAACTCTTCAATCACTTTTCCAGTAACTGCTGCCAGACTAATTCCATCACCTTCATGTCCTGCTGCAATAAAATAATTCGGAATATGTTCCACTCGTGAAATGATCGGCAAATGATCTTCTGTCCACGGGCGTAAACCAGCATATGAACGAATCACCATCATATCTGCCATTTTCGGATAAAAACGAATTGCTCTGTTCGCAATACATTTAATAACCTCGTTATTTATCCTCGTATGAAATCCTACAAATTCTCTACTACTACCAATTAAAAAATTTTGACTTTCTGTTGGCTCGAACACAAGTGCCACCCCGTACTTTTCAGTTAAAGCATCCACTTTTCGTTTTCCACCAAACTTAGAAATTAAATAACCAAATTCCATTACTTTACGGCAACCTACGTGTTGTTGCCTTGAAGCTACAATAATATGTCCCTTTCTCGGTTCAATTGGGATAGTCACATCTAACATCTGTCCAATTTTAGGAGCCCACACACCGGCTGCGTTCACTACTTGCTTCGCAGTAAACGTCCCATTTGTTGTTTCTACAATAAAGGAACCATCTATATCTCTTTTCATTTCTTTTACTTCTGTATGATTAAAAACTTTCGCACCAAATTTCTTCGATTCTGCAAGTAGGGAAAAAGCAAGAAGATATGGATTTACAGTCGAATCAGTTGCGCATTCTAAACCACCTAATAAATCATCCGCAAAAAATGGTGATTCCTCTCTTATATCTTGCCTGTCAAGCATGCGAAACGGTAAGCCCACTTCTTTTTGACGATTCACCCATTGCTGCGCTGCCTCCATCTCTTCGTCTGATTCACAAACGAGAATGCTTCCAGGTGCCCTATATTCAAATGAGTGCTCCAACTCTTCACTTAGTTCTGTTACTAATTTTTGACTTACTAACGACATTTGGCTATCAAACCCTGGGTCTTTATCAATCGCTAAAATATTCCCGTCACACCGTGAAGACGTTCCACTGACAAATTCTCCTTTTTCAATGATCGTTACGTCTCTTCCGTATTTTGAAGTGTAATAAGCGATAGAACATCCTATAATTCCACCGCCTATTATTAAAACGTCACAGTGCCTCATATATAGCACTCCTCCTTTCTCCTAAATCTCTCATTTTTTATTTATGCAATTGGTGTGCCAACTCTACATACAGAACTATTTATATGAAATTATTTTTATTTGTAAAAATATTTTAAATTTATCGTAAATAGGTGTATTATTTCTTTATCACTGTCTAAATTTTTATACATACCAGGAGGACACTATGACATTTTCATTTCCAACAATAAAAGAGTTTATAAAAATTTTATCAATTGATTGTACAAGCACCATTCAGCACATGAAACAGGAAGGTAAAAATTTTTATTACCTTCCTTCATCTACTGAAGAATGTAGTTGCGCAGTTATTTATGAAGAGGACTCTTTCACTACGTTAATCGAATCTTTTTCTAACAATTCGGCAGTTGTAATTGTGAACGAAAATCTAGAGCCTATATGCTGTATAACTGCTCAACAAATGATTCCATTTCTTTATAAATCTTACAATGATCTGCTAGCTTTTTATAACACTGTCATTCAAACGACTGATTCTTCTGTTACCGTCATTGATGAGAAAGAATGCGTTCGTACGTGGACAGATGGCGCTGAAAAAATCTTTTCAGTCAAACATAACGAAATTATTGGACAACCGATTACACGTTTTTTTGATTATAAAGATTTAGAAATTTTACAATCATTACATGACGGAAAAAGCATAATCGCTCAGTTCCATCAGCCTCGTCCGGATTTGTTCGTATTAATTAATTCAAATCCAGTTTATTGTAACGATGAAATTATAGGAGCAGTCGTTTCTGAAACTGATGTTACAAATCAAGTCGCTTTGAATGAAAAACTATTTAATATGTCGCATGAAATGCACCGATTAGAACAAGAAGTAGCAAAATATAAAGATACATCCGATCCTTTCCTTGCGATGAATGGAAAAAGCCCTGTTATACAACGAACGATTCAATTAGCTAGAAAGGTTTGTTCAGTGAAGTCCACGGTTTTAATACTCGGCGAAAGCGGAGTTGGAAAAGAAGTGTTTGCGAAAGCAATTCATGAAGCAAGTGAGACAGCGAATGCCCCTTTTATTTCAATTAACTGCGGTGCAATTCCTGAAGCGTTATTTGAAAGTGAATTATTTGGTTACGAGCGCGGGGCTTTTTCTGGTGCAAATAGTAAAGGGAAGAAAGGGAAAATAGAGCTCGCGCAAGGCGGTACTTTATTCCTCGATGAAATAGGCGAAATGCCGCTCGATATGCAAGTGAAACTTTTGCGTGTACTGCAGGAACGAAAGTATTACCGAGTTGGTGGAGAAAAAGAAATCAATATTGATTTCCGCATTATCGCTGCTACAAACCGTGATTTACAAGAAGAAATGAGAAAAGGAACTTTCCGAGAAGATTTATACTATCGCTTAAATGTAGTTAGCTTGCTTATTCCACCGCTGCGCGAAAGACGAGAGGATATTATCGAATTGACCTACTCCTTTTTAAACGATTTTTCAATAAACTATAACAGGCCTATTCGAGACTTACCTTCAAATATTATGCATGAACTACTTCATTACAATTGGCCTGGTAATATTCGCGAGCTCCGAAACGTAGTTGAAAGACTCGTCGTATTTGCGACAGACGGCATTATTAAACAAGAATATTTACCATTTCATACAAATGATACTTTAGAGAACAAAACATCTCATTCCCTATTACTCAGCAATAATAATATGATTCTTTCTTTACAAGAAGAAATGGATGAGCACGAGAAAAAGGTAATTGAAAGAGCTTTACACATTTTAGATGGTAATAAATTAGAATGTGCGAAACAACTCGGGGTAACGAGGGCCACTTTATATAACCGCTTAAAAAGGCTTGGGTTACAATAAAGTGAAACTTTAATCAGTGGGGGTTTTGTTCATCCCCACTTGATTATCAGCCCTCACCAATCGGGATTTTACGGGCAGCCCGACCCCCACCTAACTTCTTTGCTTTCACTGAATTTTGAGGTGAGGTCTTACTGCCCAGCAAATAGCGGGATAATCCCTCTCCTCCTCTATATTGGCATAGTTATTGCATAATAATTTGTGTAAACCGAACTAGAGGAGGAATACATATGACGAATAAAGAGAATTTAATTGTTTGTCGTTGTGAAGAAGTTACATACGGACAACTTCAATCGACAATTGCTGAATATAATTGCTCAGCTCGTGAGTTAAAACTAAGAACGCGTGCTGGTATGGGTTTTTGCGGGGGACGTACATGTAGAACAACACTAGATCGAATGATCGAAAACGCTAACCCTGGTACATCTCCTGACGAGATTCCATTAAAATATCAACCACCAGTGCGTGCAGTTACTTTTGGGGCGGTAGGTGAAAATAAATGAATAGAATTATAAATCACCCTATTTTAGGTAGTTTAAATAGTAGTCAGCGTATCAATTTTCAATTTAATGGTCAACAATATGAAGCATATGAACATGAAACGATAGCGGCCGCTCTACTTGCAAACGGAATAAGAACGTTAAGAGTCCATGAAGATAGCGGGACGCCGCGAGGTATTTATTGTAATATCGGGCATTGTTCTGAATGCCGAGTGACTGTAAACAATCAAACGAATGTACGAGCATGCTTAACAGTTGTAGAAAACGATATGGTTGTTGAAAGCGGAAAACAGCATCCAAATATCGTGAGAGAGATGGTGAAAAAGCGATGATCGATGTAATTATAATTGGTGCAGGGCCGGCAGGATTATCAGCTTCCATCTCTTGTGCACGTTTTGGACTTAACGTACTTGTTATTGATGAATTTATGAAACCTGGCGGGAGACTGTTAGGACAGTTACATCAAGAGCCTACTGGCGAATGGTGGAACGGAATAGAAGAATCAAAACGCCTTCACGAAGAAGCAATATCGCTTTCAGTCGATATTCGGTGCGGTGTTTCCGTCTATAATTTAGATAAAGATGAGAGTTCTTGGTTCGTACATACAAATATCGGTACATTAGAAGCACCGTTCGTACTAATTGCTACTGGGGCTGCCGAGTATTCTATTCCCCTTCCTGGCTGGACACTTCCAGGAGTTATGTCAATTGGAGCAGCTCAAGTTATGACAAATGTTCACCGAGTTCAAGTTGGGAAAAAAGGAATCATAATTGGCGCTAACATTTTGTCTTTCGCCATTTTAAATGAATTGCAATTAGCTGGAATTACAGTGGATCATATTGTACTCCCTGAAAAAAGCGAGTTGAGCGGAAAAGCTAGTGAACCCGAAGAAGTATTAAACTCACTCTTAAATGCGGCTCACCTTGCCCCATCTGCTTTTTTGCGTATAGGTAGTCGTTTTATGAAGTATGATTGGATTCGAAAAGCCGGATTAACCTTTTATCCAAATAGCGGAATGAAAATAAACGGAACACCACTTCATCTTCGTAAAGCTGCGCTTGAAATTATCGGAACGGATCAAGTTGAAGGTGTCCGTGTAGCTAATATTGATTCTAAAGGAAATATTATTAATGGATCAGAAAAGATATATGAGGCTGACTTCGTTTGTATTGCCGGAGGGCTATATCCGCTTGCTGAACTTGCCGCTGTAGCGGGATGCCCTTTCCATTACATTCCGGAATTAGGCGGACATGTCCCGCTTCATTCAGAAGAAATGGAAACCCCTCTTCCAGGTTTATTTGTAGCTGGAAATATTACCGGAATTGAAAGCGGGAAAATCGCGATGGCGCAAGGTACTGTCGCTGGATATTCAATCGTAAAACAGGCTAATAAAACATCTAATTCGGTTGAAAAACATTTACAACAAGCAATTCAAAATGTTCACACTGTACGTCAGAAAGCTGCGATTCAGTTTAATCCGATGGTTGATGTTGGTAGACAAAAGATGAATGAGATTTGGCGTGATTTTCAATCATTTGAGGAAAATCAACAAATGAAAGCGTGAAATACTAGCATATAAAAAAGGCGGTGGATTCATTTCCACCGCCTTTTTTATATGCTAGTATTTCTGTCACTTACAGGAACCAAAGGTATTACCTATTTTTCATTCCGACTAAAACTTTCGATATCGACATCCATAAATTTATAAACATTAAACTTCCACAAATATCAGCGACAATTACATAAAATCCTATAAATTGGTTTTCAAAGTGGAACAACGGAGTGTAATAAATGGCCATAATTAAGGATATAACCATTGAAAAAAGAAGCAGTTTTTTCCTAGTTATCATATAAATACAATACAAAAACGTATAATAGGACCAAAATTGCGCAGCATACCATGCATGAGATAGTCGAATACCTGTTTTCGTGTGCAAAGTTGTTAATACCAGTATGCATATTACAAGTAATACAATTACTGGTGCAAATCTAACAAATTGCAAAAGATTTATTAAAAAGCGTTTTTTGAACTTAGGTGATTTGCTTCGTATTTAAACATCTGTTTCGTTATATAATGAACAAAAAATATTAATCCTACACTAATAGCTAACATAAAAAATAGCATTACTACGCCTTCTTTTCTAATATACTTATCAACTGTATTTTAAAAATCAATAGGACTTAACCTAATAAAAATTACACCAACTAAAATTTTCACTAAACCATCTATTACAAAAAATACATCTAGATTTACGTTGGTAATGATTAATCCTATGAATGAATTGAATATTAAAATAACGGACAGAAAAAACATCACTTTTCCATGTACGGGAATAAACATTAAAAAATGAACACCTACAGCTAAAAGAATTAATAGCCAGCAATTTCTATAATCATCGCCGACAAAATGAAAAATGAGAAAAACTAAAATAGCCAAAAGCATCATTGAAAAATTAGCCCACTTTTTTTGTTCCGATGTTCCAGAACCAACTGCAAATTTCTTCCTAGTTTTAGGGTTCAATTGCCATATCATTCCTAATGTATAAACAATAATAAAAGGCCAAACATTTGGATAGCCGTTATGTTTTATTAAAAGTAAAAACATTGCTACTCCAGCAATTATTAGCCAAATCCCATTAATCTTTTGTCTAGGATACTTGTAAGTTTGTATTTCCATGTTCCGTTCTCCTTTTTCGAACTTTTCTAACATTCTTGATATAAATACTTTTTTACCAGAAGCCTTATGAGCAAATTCAGCTAAATTCAAACCATCATTCTTCTACCTCGCTTTGAATAATAAAATATAAGATTTCTGAAATATCATATCAAATATAGCTGTGATTTATTTGTCGCAATTCGTCGAATAGATAAATAAAAATCGTTTTCTGTCAAAAATATTTTTTATTTGGATAGCCAACTTTGGATTAGATAGATAAAATGATGCAAATACTAAATTGAAGACACTTGAAATACTGGATTTTATTCTAAAAGAAGAAACATACTAGTAATATTAATCCAAATAAAAAACTGTTAGAGCATACAGCTCTAACAGTTTTATTGTTCATCGTTATTAAATTTCGCTAATGCGTAAATACCTTCTTCATCATCTAATTCAAGTTGCAATCTTGCTGCAAATGAATTGACGTTGTATTCTCGATCAAGTAGTAAGCGTAGTGCTTCGATTAAGTTTGCTTGAATTAAAATTTGCTGGCGACCATTTACCTCTACTTCTGCAGAGAAACCGTAGTCGTCATCATACATTAGTTCAACTGAAACTTCTTCTGGACCAACTTGTCTTTTTTCAGCGATATATACACAAAGCGCATTTATTAATTCTTGCTCAGAAATTTTTATTGTTTCCATGCTACTTCATCTGCCTTTTTCTTACGTTGATTTTTGAAGTATTTAAATGCACGAACTGCTAACATTACGATACCAGCCATTACTAACATATTTACCATAAACGCTAATACAGAACCAAGTGCTCCCATATTTGCAAATAAGCTACCCATTAGTAAACCACCAAGACCACCTAGTAATAAGCCTTTCATAAAGCCACCTTTATTACTTTTTGGCGCTGTGTTTGTTGCTTTTGTTTTTGAATCAGTTGTCGTTTTTTGTGAATTCACATTAGAATCTTTTTTGTTTAAATCAACTTTTGACTTTTGACCTGAACTTGGTGTATATGATTTTTTACCAGATTTGTAACTTTTCGCTGCCGCATGATCTACGAACATAAAGCTACTAGCCCCAAAGATAACCATGAATGCTGTCATTACTGCTACAAGTTTTTTCAACATATTATATCCATTCTCCTTTTATATAGATATATGTGAAATCTACCTTTCTAGTAAATTCAGAATGATAGATTTGTTTTAAAACCACTTTAAAGGTTCTTATGAACTTATTATATGAACTTTTGTCGAAATATGCAAGCATTATTTACTTACGACAATTTCATGACATAGGAAAAATTAAGCAAAACGGAATTGACTTTAAATGAAACAAAACATATTATAAGTTCATAAGAACTTTTTATAATTTTGGAGGTGAAAAGATGGAAACATTTCATCTCACACGAAACGAAATGGCAACGCTCCTTCTATCACTAAGAGGATGGAATACGAAGAAGCCTCTCGGCATTTTACAAGAAGCTTGGGCAAAGTCACATAAAAAAGATATTGAAAGCGGACAAAGCGTTACTGCTTTTATTACAACCGCACTTTCACCTATTTTTGAAAAATTGATTAAGATTGACGATACTGATGTCGGTTTTTCTTTAAATGAAATAGTTGCGCTTGGCAATCAGATTGAAAATACGAGCTTCTCTGTAACTGCTATGCAAAACTGGGTGAAACGAGATATAAAAGAAATGATTGGCTCACCTCAAAAAGGGAAAAAATACTCAATCGAACAAGCAGCATTACTATTCATTGTCGAAGATTTAAAAACAGCGCTTGATTTTGAATCTATTCGCAAACTATTACGACTCATCGTAAATGACCCGGCCGATCGAAGTGATGATTTAATTAATCCTCTTCATTTATATGTAGCTTATTCTTCTTTATTTGAAGAACTGAATCAAGGGAATTGCTTACAACTAAATGCTACAGATACAGTTCATACGATCGAAAATATCGTAAAAGAAAAAGCTGATAAAATAGCAAGTAAGTTCGATCAAATTAATAACGAACAACGCGAAGCAATTCGTAACGCTATTATTATCGCCACACTTTCTGTACATACCGCTTATGTACAAATGCTAGCAAAACGTTACGTTTCAGCAACGTTATTTTTACAAAATTTAGATGTGAAACCTTAAAAAACAGGAGCAGATTTGCTCCTGTTTTTTTATATCAATATATCTTTTGTACTATTAAGCTCACATGAAATTCGAAATTGCCCTTCATGAACTTTTTCGGAGACTAAAAAAGTTTTATGTAGACACCTTTATTCTCACTAATATATGAGAAATTTTTAATAATCTTTTCATTATCTCTTCATGAAAACTGGGCTTATATCCTTTACTATAATACTTATGAGAGACATAAAAGAATTGAAATGGCAATCCCCTATATAAATAAGGTATAATCTACATAAAGTGAACCTTTTATATTATTAAATAAAGGGGCTTATATTCAAAATTCATAAATTAGAAGGTGCAACAATGTTAAGTAGTTTTATTCACTCAGTATTAACGTTTTTTGAAGGATTAGGTTATTGGGGCATTATGCTCGGACTTATGATTGAAATTATTCCAAGTGAGATTGTCCTTGCTTATGCGGGATACTTAGTATTCAATGGTAGTATCTCATTTGTAGGCGCAGTTATATTCGGTACAATTGGTGGTGTTATTGCCCAAATCTTTGTTTACTGGATTGGTCGATATGGTGGTCGCCCTGTATTAGAACGTTACGGTAAGTATATTTTCATACATAAAAAACAAATGGATGCTGCTGAAGATTGGTTTAATCGTTACGGAACTGGCGTAATTTTCACTGCACGTTTCATTCCTATCGTTCGTCATGCGATATCAATTCCTGCTGGTATTACAAAAATGCCATTACTACGTTTCACTACATTAACAGCACTTGCGATCATCCCTTGGTCTATCATTTTCATTTATTTAGGTGAGAAACTAGGTGAAAATTGGGAGAATATTAACGATATTGCTGGACCGTATGTGAAATCGTTCGCTATCGGTGGCGTTGTACTTATACTTTTATATTTCGTAATAAAAAAGTGGACAAAAAAACGTAAAAATCTTGCTTAAGATTATAATAAAAACCGCTATAAATTCATTAAGAATTATAGCGGTTTTTATTATCGGCTTGATCATGTATTAGAAATTGTATTATTTCTTTTTTATGCTTTAAGTCATGCTCGATAAGTGATGAAAAATAATTATTTAACCTCAATTTTTTTGTGCCAAATTGATAGTCATTATTAAAATTCCGAGCAGGAATTCGCTCAATTTGGTCTACTAATTGTTTACGAGTAAAGCTAAATTGATCTATTAGTTCTTCTTTTGAAATACCAGACCTTGCATATTTTATTGCACCCTTATTCATTTCCTCAACATCTGTTGGAACGATAGGTACAGATTTCCCGCTTACAAAATATGAAATTCTATACTTCATTAGAAACTCATCCCAAACAATAAAATGTGAAATTACATCCGCAATTGCCCATGAACCTTTTTTGAATGGTTGAAACCATATATCCTCCGATATTCCATTCAATGTTTGGCACCATTCTATTAGATTTAACTTTTCTTCCAGAATCCTTCCTTTCTCCATAATGCACTCCTCTTCCACACAAATAATTCATTCATATTAATGATTTCTAGACATTTCATTAAAACCCTCCAGTTTAAGATTTACTTGGATAAGTTACAATTCATTTGTAATTTCGTATAGTAACTCAAAAAGGAGTGATCCCCCTATGCATTGGCAGCAAAAAGTACCATACTTAATCGGACGCCCTGTTGGTGTTTCTCTTATTAATGGGCAAGGAACTTCCGGCGTTTTATGCGGCGTTCAAAATAATCAATTATTTGTTTACGAATACCTTTACCAAGCCCAGTTCGCCATGAAACATTATGACTTTAGACAAATTCAAGATATACATGCCTTTCTAAATTGCCCACACCAAAATCCTCTATACTAAAAAACAGGAACGGCTTTATTGCCATTCCTGTTTCTATTGTTTACATATTATTTTTCAGAGTAAAACTTCTGCACAGCTTCATCAAAATAGATCCAGCCTTTCCAGCCTAAATGAATTGTATCTTTTAAGAAATACTTATCATATTCATGGCTAGAAAAATCGACTACTGGGTATCCTGCTTTCTCGACTTGATCGCGAACCTTATTGTAATACACATCACGACGTTCTTTTGGGAAACCAGCGTAATCATACCACGGTCCGTTTACAGGCACAGAAATAAAGAGTGGTTTTACATTTTTTTCTTTGAAAAGATCTAAAACAATTTGTAAGTCATCATATTCTGGTGAATCATCATACGATTCATTTGCTCTAAAGTTTTTTAAACCTTTTAATTTTTTCTTTAAATTATGTTTATAATAATATGGATTTTCAATTCCGAATGTATTTGTTGTGGATCCTACTTTACCTTCTTGTTCCGCATGTTTACGTGCATCTTCCCAAGAAAGCGAACGTAATCCCATATTTGTTTCCTCTTTCATCGGTTCGATCTTAAATAGAGAGTTAAATAAATCTCGATGATCTAAAATGTTCCGGTACATATACGCTAGCGGTTTAGCTAGTCCAGCTTTTATGTTATGTTTTGTATCGTTATATACAATACTTTCTAGCGAACTACTTAATATCGCATCCTTACGAACAACTTTATAATCTAGTAAACGTTTCGCGATTTTTTTCTTCATTTCAGGCTTTATTTCGTCATTAAAAATAAAGTGATAGGCTTGTTGTTTGGAGAAATTATTTGTAAAATCCCCTTGTGATACACCGGTTTTTGTAAACCATTGTGGTGAAAGAACAAAGACTACCTTTTTACCTTCTAATTCATCCATTGTAGACGTCATATTTAATATATGAGCCAAGCTTTGCGTACCACCAGTCCCTATTAAAAATGGAGTAAAACCTGCTGGATTTACTTTAAAATAGTTAGATGGATGATATGCATCCATTCGTAAAAACTCTGATGAACCATACATCGGTAAATACTGCGAATTCTCTAACATTTTCTGTTGCAAGAAAACACTTTGTAATTTCTCTTTTTGTAAGGAAGTTGCTGCATCTTCTATCTTTTTATCGCTTAATAGTGATACTAAACTCTTAGATGGAATAAGCAATACAATGAAAAAGAGTACACAGGCTAAAATAATTGGACCAAAAGCATGCTTCATCTTCATCGGTTGTTCCTCTTTCTATTACGAATAAATTGTAACCCTTGTTTATGACACGTCATCATTTTTCTCCTTTTTTCTATACATGTTCCATTCTATTTATCTATTATATACATGTATGTATTCCTCTCTTTTCTCTGCAAATTCATACATTCATAGAGAAAGAAAATGCTTCCAAAGAAACATGTTAATTATACAAGATTCTACATAAATTTCACACTGGAATTTATGTAATAATTTTATTTTTAAGCGATGAAAAAACTTATAAAATGTCTATAATTCATTTGAAGCTATAAGAAAAAACAGACTATCACATACGTGAAGTCTGTTTCTCCATCACTTTATTTTTGTACATCTGCCCATTTTAAACTTGTAGCTGGACCGAATTGATGTACATATAATTCTTTCACATATGGTTTTTGTAAGTAAGAAAGACCGCGCTGGAATACTGGTGCAATTACCGCATCATCAAGGAGCACTTTTTCCGCATCTTGCAGTGCTTTCCAACGAGCTTTTTCATCATTACCTAATTCTGTTTTAATCTTCTTAATTAACGCATCATATTCTGGATTTGCATATCCTGTATTATTTACGGTACTTTCCGAAAGGAAAACTTCTAAGTATGTCATTGGATCTGGATAATCAGGTAACCAACGTGATAACGACATTTCGTATTCTTTTTTCTTCTCTAACGCTAGTTTTTGCGTATGTGGTTGTAATTTCACATTTACTTTTAGCCCTGGTAAGTTTTTCTCAAGCTGTTCTTTAATATATTCTCCTACTTTTTTAAAGTTCTCTAAGTCATAGTTTAATAGCTCTAACGTCACTTCATTTGTGCCTGTCTCTTGCTTCGCCTTTTCCCAATATTCTTTCGCTTGTTTTACATCCGTCTTATTAAACTCACCTGCCGTACTTCTAAAATCTTTCTTATCTGGTCCTTTTAAGAATCCTTTTGGTACGTAGTAGTTCGCCGCAACTGATCCGTCATTTAAAAATGATGTCGCCAAGCCCTTTTTATCAAACACTGTACTTAGCGCAAGACGTGCATTTTTATTTTTAAGAATCGGCACATTTTCATTGAAACGGAAGAAATACATAACCGGATCTGTATATTGTTTCAGCTCTTTATTATTTTTATATTTATCTACGAATTCTGTTGAAATGACAGCTCTATCAACTTTATCTGTCTCATATAAATTTACTGCAGTTGAAATTTCTTTAACAATTTGATAGTTTACTTCATCTAACTTCACTTCTTTTTTATCCCAATACTTATCATTTTTCTTCATTGTAAAACTTGCTTCGTGCTTCCACTCCGACAACGTAAATGGCCCATTATACACCGCTTTATTTGCCTCTAACCCGTATTTATCGCCTTGCTCCTTCGCATATTTTTCATTAATTGGATAGAAAGATGGTAAAATGAGTAGTTTCGTAAAATACGGTACAGGATGTTCCAGCTCTACAACGAACGTTTTATCATCCTTTGCTTTCACACCTAATTCTTCTAAGCCTAATTGTTTCTTATTTATCTTCTCCGCATTTTTCACATCGTACGCGATATATGCATATTGAGAGGCTGTATCTGGATTTATAAGTTGCTTCCAAGCATATACGTAATCATGAGCTGTTACTGGATCTCCGTTAGACCATTTCGCATCACGTAAGTGGAATGTATATGTCTTACCATCTTTACTCACTTCATATTTTTGTGCTCCCGCTTGGATCACTTCATCATTTTTCGATAAACGGAATAACCCTTCCATTACATTGTTTAAAACATTAAACGATACGGCGTCTGTTACTTTTCCGGAATTTAGTGACGGAATTTCACCCGTTTCTAATAGTTGCAATACTTTCTTCTCATCTTTCGGCTTTGTAGCTGTTTTTTCTTTAGCACAGCCTACTAAAAATGAAGATACAAGTAGAGTACTAACTAATGAGTAGCGAACAACCTTCTTCATATAAAGCCCCCCCTATCTTTTTTAAGGTAAGTAACGACGAGCACCAGCGTATTCTTCTATATATCCTGGTGTATTTAGCGGTATAATTTCTACCGATCTTTCAGCTCTTGGTGAGTGAATCATATTTCCATCACCAATATACATGGCAACGTGATGAACACTACCTTTTCCTTGATTATGTGCAAAGAATATTAAATCGCCCTTTTGTAGGTTTTCTTTATCAACCGCAATTCCTGCTTTTGATTGTGGCCCAGAATCCCTCGGTATTGTAATGCCATGTGATTTATAAATCGTATGTGTAAATCCAGAGCAATCAAATCCAAAACCACTTGTACCAGCCCATATATACGGTAATCCTAAAAACATTTTTCCGGTGTTTATTAAGTCATCAGCGGTTGGAGTCGGAATATCATTTTGAGAATGGTAAACAGTTCCATCATTTTTCCGTAGCCACGCCTTCTGACCATTTGGCAACAATACGCGGTATGAGATCGTATCTTCACTTAATAGCGGTAAACGCGTATTATAGCTGACTTCAAGTGATTTATGTTTTTCAGAAGGGTTAATATATACAATTGCTGTCGGTTTCGTTATTAATACGAAAGGTTCGTTTGTTTTATCTACAAATTCTTGATTATACGTTAATTGTTTTTCAGGCATCCACCCTGGATACCCTTCTTCATTTCGCGGCGTTGGCTGTCCGTGCACTAGTACTTTTACCCAATCACCTTTTTTATCAATTACCGTTACTTCTTGACCGAGTAGCGCTTGCGTTTCTAATTTATTTGCACTCGTTAACCAAAGCTTCTCATCAAGCGTCATTGATTTCGTCCACTTCCACAAATCAGCTGGATTTGTTGCGCTCGGTGCATCAATTGGTCGTAATGAGTCAGGCGCAGTCCATAACGTTGCAGCAGATACATCTATAAATGCTTTACTATCCTTCTTCTCTTCAGCATTGACCGAAGTAAACGATGAAAATATAAATAAAGTTGTTAAAAATGCAGTTCCTACTTTTTTCATATATATCCCCCTTAAAAGATAGTTTACTAGGTACTACTTCTAAGATTGTATATTCACTACAGAATGCAGGTTTACCTTTGGACCATTGTAAGTCATTCCTTCCGGGTCTTCCATTAACCATAACGGTGCATCAAGATCAAAGTAATGAATGTTCGGATGTGCCGCAGCTAAATGGGCAACAGCGCTAACTGAAAGTGACGGTTCCATCATACTTCCAACCATACACTTCACACCTGCTGCTTCCGCAATATCTGCAATTTTCCAGGCTTCTCGTATGCCGCCGCATTTCATTAATTTAATATTAAGTAGGTCTGCATATCCTCCTTGGACAATCTTTAATGCATCGCTTGCCGAAAACATACTTTCATCAGCCATAATAGGCGTTTGTACATTGTCCTTCACGTACTTTAATCCTTCCCAATCTTTCGCATGAACTGGTTGTTCTACAAATTCTATATTTAAATTTCTATTCTCCATTTCTCTAATAATAGAAACCGCTTCTTTCGGTTTCCATCCTTGATTTGCATCTAAACGTAACGTCGTATTCTTTGGAACTACATTTCGAATTGCCTCTATGCGTTCTAAATCTAAATGTGCCTCTTTACCCACCTTAATTTTTAATGTTTGGAATCCCTTTTCGATATGCTTTTTCGCTTCTTTTGCCATTAATAAAGGTTCATCCACACTTACTGTAATATCAGTATAAATCTCTTTCTTCCCACCCAGTAATGCGTATAACGGTATGTTGTGAAATCGACAATATACATCGTATAAAGCCATATCTACCGCCGCTTTCGCACTTGTATTTCCTATACAGCTCATTTGAATGTGTAACAATAACGTTTGAAATTGCAGCACATCTTTATCAACTAATACGGAGCGAATTGGCCCTAATATTGCTTCCTCAATCCCGTTGGCAAAATCACCTGTAATAACCGGTGTTGCTGCAGCAGCTCCTTTTCCAACAATCCCTTCATCTGTATGAATAAACACATCTATACTTTCGATTTCCGTTACAGTGCGAAGCGCAGTTTTAAACGGTGTATGAAGCTTTACATGTCGGCGCTTTACCTTCACATCGGTAATTTTCATTTTGTTCATCCTTTCATTGTTTATAGAGTGATACTTTAATATCCGGGTGGCTTTTCCGTTAATGCGAAACAAAAAAATCCAGCCATAAGAAGATTCTTACGGCTGGATTTTGTCTATGAATGGGTAGACAAAGCAGCGATCTGATTATATTTTTTCTGTGCATCCTTTAGCGCTACAAGTAGCGCCTTTTGAGACGAACCGAAGTACCGATTTTTTATTTCTGTTACTAACGCTGGGTCATTAATATTTTTATGTAGAAACAAATATTTAACAAATTGAGATGTTAATGCAATTGTGGCTGAGCAATCTGCATCTACAATTTCCCCTGTATCCTTCTCAAGTACAAATGCTACAAAATAACTTTTGAACTTTTCGGTAATGGGATTATTTTGAGGTGCTTTCGCATCCCCTACGACGTAAATTGTATTTGAAGCGTACACAGCTATCTTCCTTTCTTATACGAGGATAACGGTTTTCTTAACAGACGTATAAGCTGTTAACTCAACGTTGATTAAAAAATGTATCCGCTTACCTTGTATTATATACAATTGACAGAATTTTAACAATATTTATTTTGACATATATTCCATAATTATGAAAATGTCTTAAAACAATTAAAATTGGCTCAAACTTCTCATTTTTACAATATGTCATTTCCCCTTGTACCATGACATTCACACTACAAACAACTTTTCCCTCATACATCAAAAAACAGTTAGCTATCGCTAACTGTTCCACCACTTCACTTTGGCAATACGAATATTGTTTCGTTTGACTTAGAAAATTGATACTCTTTTCTAGCAAACTTTAAAATCTCTTCTTCATTATCTGTTAAATTCTCAATGTTAGTCTTTAAAGAACCTTGATCTTTCTTTAAAGAAACTAATTGTTTCTTTTGATTTGTTATTGTATTTTTTTTGCCATTAATTACTTCTTGTTGTTTCGTTAAAATATATTGAACGTACAAAGTAGTCGCAGCAATAAATATGAACATGAAAATAAAACGCCTTAACTTCTTCTTATTTATAGTTCGCTTGTCGTTAGGCTGTGATAGTTGCTCTGGTATATTAGGAACATTTACTCTTTTGAGTTTCCTCATTTTCAAATCCCCCTAACCCATATTTTTTCACTACCATCGGCACGATCTCTTACTAACTTAAATTCTATTCTTATAAAATAAGCTCCTTCACCAAAAAAACTCACAAATTAACCAATTAGAGATAGCGTTCGACGACATCTCTGTATTTAAAATAAAAAATTTTATTTATGCTGCTATAAAATAGTAGTTTATGTTATTCTTTTTCCCCAATTGTAGAAAACATTTTTACACATATAAATTCTAGTTTTGCATACCGATGTTATAACATGCTTACAAGGAGGAAAAATGATGCACTACCGTACATTAGGTAAAACTGGAATTACTGTTTCTGAAATTGGCTTTGGAGCGTGGGCGATTGGCGGCGATGAATGGGGTCCTGTTAACGACAAACAATCTATAACCGCTATGAAGAAAGCAATTGAATGCGGCGTAAACTTTATTGATACTGCTGATGTATACGGATTAGGACATAGTGAAAGGTTAGTAACTCAAGCGATAAGAGAGCACCGTAATAATATCATTTTATCAACGAAAGGCGGTTTAATTGGGCATCACTATGATCCAAGTGGAGAGCCTGTTTATAATACTGCCGAAAAAGTGATCGCAGTATTTGAAACTAGCTTACTGCGCCTAGAAACAGATTATATTGATGTTTATTTCTGTCACATTTGGTGGGATAAACGAGAAGAAACAGAAGCATTTTTACGTGCATTTGAAATATTAAAACGGGACGGAAAAGTAAGAGCTGTTGGAGTTTCAACTCACGACATACAATATATAAAACACTTCAATAAAAACGCTGAAATTGATGTTGTGCAACTTGATTACAACATATTAAACCGAAAACCAGAAAACGACATACTGCCCTACCTACAAGAGAACAATTTAGGAGCTGTTATACGCGGCCCTTTAAAAATGGGGATATTAACTGGAAAGTTTACAAATAAAACAACTTTTCTTGACGGAGATTTACGCCAAGAATGGCCAAAAGAAAAGTGGTTTCAAGAAGATTTACAAAAAGTAGAGAAACTACGATTACTCTCAAATGAAAATCAAACCTTAGGGCAACTTGCACTTCGTTATGTCCTCACTCATCCAGCGGTATCGGTCGCAATTCCTGGCGCAAAAACAGAAAAACAAGCGAAAGAAAATGCAGACTCATCTATCCGTCCAATTCTTACAGATGAGGAATTAGCGCATATTCAGTCAATATAAAACAAGACCAGCAGCTGGAAATATCCAACTGCTGGTCTTGTTTTACTTTTAATATTTTAAATCTATATCATATTCCATTCTCTTCGCTGTTTCTTCAGCAACCCGAGCACCTAACAAATTTCTCACAATGTGAAATGACATATCAATTCCAGCTGAAATTCCTCCAGACGTAATAATATGCCCCTCATCTACAAACTTTACATTCTCTAATACTTCCACATTCGGAAAATCATTTCTAAAACTTTCAATACTTGCCCAATGTGTTGTCGCTTTGAAGCCATCGAGTAATTCAGCTTTCGCAAGTAAAAGCGCTCCAGTACAAACAGAAGCCATTAACTTCACTTCTTTCATTTGCTCGCGGATCCAATTTGTTATTATTTCATTTTTCATTTCTTTTTCTCTAACACCTAACCCACCAGGAATAATTAAAATATCAACTGGAGGCAAGTTTTCGATACTATAGTCCGGTTGTACCTTTAATCCATTTCTCGCTGTAATCATTTCTCCATCTTGACTAACAGTATGAACTGTAAATGGTTAACCTTCACTTGTTGCTGTAACGGAAAAAACTTCAAATGGACCCGCAAAATCTAACACTTCCACTTCATTAAAAAGAAAAACCCCTACATTCCAGTGGCTAATCATAAGCTCACTTCCTCTTGCAAATGATGTAATAGGGATTCATGCCCTTTTTCTAAAGCAATATCATATGCGGTTTTCCCATCATTTTTCTTAATCATTTTATTAGCACCATTTTCAAGAAGTAATATAATGATTTCTTCATTTCCTAATAACGCTGCTTCATGAAGTCCTGTCCAGCCACCACTTTGAACTGCATTCACATCTGATTCCTTTTCAATTAAGAAAGCTACAAGCTCGCTTTGTTTGTTCGCAATTGCTGCTTGAAGTGGCGTATTTTCATTTTCATTTTTTGCTCTAATATGTATATCTGCACCCTGTTCTAAAAGGAAGCTTGCTAGTTCTTTCTGTCCAAAATAAGCAGCTAAGTGAAGCGGTGTCCATCCATCTTCACTAAATGAGTTAACAACACTTGGATCCGTATTAATGATTTCTACTACCTTTTCTTTTTCCCCGCTTATGACTGCTTGTGATATTGATATGATTTGTTCCATAATGAACCTCCATGTATACAAATATTAAGTACAGCGCATCTTTATTTCCGAGGAATTACAGCGTTCTATTACCATTCCTATTTTGAATATAGTCGATGAGACGTTAAAAGCAATTCCTGAAAATACAAAAACAGTCGCTCTTCTTGCAACAGAAGCGACTGTTCAAGCAGGTATTTATCAAGATGGGATTGCAAAACGTAATATAGAGTACGTTCATAATGAACAATGGCAAGAAATGATTAATCAAATTATTTCTTGTATTAAATGCGGAGAAATTGAGGAAGCTCGCATGGGGGATTGAAAAAGCAGCAAACCTTTACTTCGGTAAAAAAGTGGATCAATTAACACTGGCTGAAAGTGCAATGATGGCTGCTATAGTAAAAGCACCGGCTTATTACTCACCTGCACAAAATTATGATAAAGCAGTTGAGAGACGGAATGTAGTTTTAAGGCTAATGGAGAAAGAAGGGTATATAAATCATGATGAATATGTGCAAGCAGTTAGTGAGAAATTAGTAATTCGCCATGATATAAAAACAGAGCAATCCATGTTAAAAAATGCCCGTGAAAAAGCAGTAAGTTAAAAGAAGTTCCTACATAGGAGCTTCTTTTTTTAATAATTTGTGACAAAAGGCGACACAATATTGTCACAAACGTTGTATTTTTGTAATTTATGTGAGCGTGTTCATTGCGTGACCTATGTAAGTATTGATATTATGTGTATTGTGTACAATGATGTATACAGAATATGAAATTAAAGAGGAATGTATATGAAATCATCAAACAAACTCATGGCTCTTGGTATAGTTTTTTCTATCGCAGTATTGATTGTAATCGGGACGATTGTGTATAGCATCATAAATGACAAGAAAGATAAAGGGAATGAGATGTTTGCTTATTCTACGCAACAATCTTTAGGGAAAGATGATGCTCCAGTTAAGGTAGTTGAATTTGGAGACTTTAAATGTCCAGCTTGTCGTACTTGGGATGTAACAGTATTACCACGATTAAAAGAAGAGTATATTGATAAAGGTAAAGTGCAGTTATATTTTATTAACTTCCCGTTTATCGGAAAAGACTCTGATTTAGGTGCAGCTGCCGGTGAAGCAATTTATAAACAAGATCAAGATTCATTCTGGATTTTCTATGATGAGATTTATCAAAATCAAAAGAAAGATACTCAAAATGTATCTAGTTCGTTACAAACAAATACTCAACGAGATCGTACTTCCGTCAAGCAAGCAATGCGGGATACATTGCAACTTGGATACCCGGGGATACTTGCTAAAACTTCTGAGGGTGGAAAAACGTGGGGGTATGCCGCTGGAATAGCGGATCTGAGAACCAAGAAACCAATGAAAACAGATTTTCGCTTTCGCATTGGGAGTGTGACGAAGACGTTCACCGCAACAGTTGTACTTCAATTAGCTGGAGAGAATCGCCTGAATCTAGACGACTACATCGAAGACTGGTTGCCTGGTGTCATTCAAGGAAATGGATATGATGGTAACCAGATTACTATCCGGCAGATATTGAACCATACAAGTGGTATCGCTGAATACTCAAGGTCAAAAAACGCTGATTTTACGGATACAAAAAAATCGTATACGGCTGAAGAGTTAGTGAAGATGGGGGTTTCTCTGCCTCCAGACTTTGCCCCAGGAGATGGCTGGTCTTATTCAAACACAGGATACGTATTACTGGGCATTCTTATTGAAAAAGTAACCAGAAACAGCTATGCGGAAGAGATTGAAAATCGGATTATTGAGCCACTCGAATTGTCGAATACATTCCTACCAGGCAATTCAAGTGTTATTCCAGGCACTAACCATGCCCGTGGATATGTCCAACCAGACGGAGCAAGTGAGCTAAAAGACGTTACTTATTATAACCCAAGTGCAGGTAGCTCTGCTGGAGATATGATTTCTACTGCTGACGACTTAAATAAATTCTTCTCTTACTTAGCTCGGTGGTACTAGTGTTGTCCAAAAAATAAATGCTTGCTCCTACAAAAAAGAAGTGGTCTAGATAGGATTAACACTGGCTATTGTTTAGGGTAGAAGAAGTTCAGTTGCAAACGGAGTCTAAGTGACAGCCAATCACGGCCGATTTTGAGATAGAAGAGAATTGTTATTAAAGCAAAAAGACAAGATTTGAGATATAGAACAGTTAAAAATAAAGATATGAAAGTGGGCAATACGAAAACTACTTGGCAGTCACAGGTCAGGTGAATTTAGATATTACTATAGAACATGAGTAATTGTAGTAAGTCAGATCTAGGAACTCTTTCATGATTTAAATTTTTTTTCAGGCAAGGGACTCTAGACTTTAAAGGAAGTTCAATTTAAAGATACAGTCTGGAATAGGGTGAGTTCCTTTTTGAAAGATGTCTTGAGTTGTAGTAAAGTAATTAATTGTAATCTTAAAAATAAATTCGGAATACAATATTACGTAGATTGGGGCAATCGGTCGCTTGATTTTTAAAGGGTTTAGTGAAAGTGTTGTCTATTAACATTTTTAAAACTCAACACTTTTCACTCTAAACCACTTAAAAAATCCAAGCGATTTTATTTTAACTATTCACCCGATTATACAATTCAAGTAGTTCCTCTACAGCAATATTATTTATTTTCATACCTGTTATATCACTATTTTGTATTTCAACATTTTTAAGATTACAATTAATTACTTTACTACCTTCAAGATCGCATCTTTCAAAAGAAATAGACTCCTTACCTTCTTCAAGGCTTGTATCTTTAAATTGAACTCCACCTAAAGTCACCAAATTAAATTTACTGCCTGAAAGATTTAAATCTGCATATGAGGAGTTCCTTAGATTTATATTTTTAAACTTTGATTGACTTACATTACAATTACTCATGTTCATATGCATTACATTGCTATTAACAAATGAACTATCCTTTAAATTCACCTGATAATACTCTGTATTTGCCAAATTACAGTTTTCGTATTGCCCACTTTTCATATCTTTATTTTTAACTAAGTTCTCTTCGCTTGAATCTGTCTTTATTCTTTTTACATAGCAATATTCATCTTCTGTTTCAAAAATTGTCTCAAAGCCCATTTTTTTATAGAAATGATGATTATTAACTTGTCTACTAGACGTCTCAAGATCCCAAATCCTTACGCTTGGAAACTCTTCTTCTATAAACTTAATAGCCAGTGATCCAATCCCTATCCCCTGATTCCAAGACCATATCCATCGATTCCTTCTTTTCCTGTAGGAACTGTAGTAAGCATTTGTTTTAGTTGCTGTTCCTTCAGTAATTTGCCACCGAGCAAGTAAGAGAAGAATTTATTTAAGTCGTCAGCAGTAGAAATCATATCTCCAGCAGAGCTACCTGCACTTGG
>NZ_JAEKEU010000035.1:0-65588 GCF_016650935.1 Bacillus sp. TH25
CATTTTAATAAATTTAAAAATTCATCGCTTATAAGTATTTACTTAGGTTTTGACATACTAGATGAACAACTACCGGCTGACGGCACAGGTTTTATCGTAACGGAAAACAGTGATTTACATTGTGATGCTTGCACATGGACAAGCAGGAAGTGGAAACATACATCTGGTAAACAAAAGCTATTAGTAAGAATGTTTTATAAGAGCACTAATCCAGTATATGAAACGATCAAAAGTTATAGTGAAGAAGAATTAGTACGAGTTGCTTTATATGATATTGAAAAGAGCCTCGGAATTAAAGGTGAACCGGAAGTAATTGAAGTTACAAATTGGAAAGATTTAATGCCGAAATATCATTTAGAACATAATCAAGCTGTTCAATCATTACAAGAAAAATTGGCCGTGCTTTATCCTAATGTATACTTAGCTGGTGCTTCATATTACGGTGTAGGAATTGGTGCTTGTATTGGAAACGGAAAGAATACTGCCAATGAAATAATTACGACATTGAATGAACAGTCAAAATAATAATATTGAATACATATGTAAATAAAATGTCCCTCCAACATAATGGAGGGACATTTTATTTGTAATTATTTCACATTAATTGCAATCTTTTTATGATTGTCTTTATTCTCTTTAATAGTTAATGTTATTTTTCCAGATTCTTCAAAGGAATACGGTGAGAGCCGATAAAGTTCTTTAATACTATGTTTTTCTTTTAATTTATTTGTAGGAATTAATGTTATATTAGGCTTCCATGTTTCCTGTTTGCCTGAAGGGTAGTCTACTATTATTTCTGGATTATTTAATTGTATTGTTTCCCAAGAGACAAAATACAGTTCAACTTCTGTCTCTTTTTTTAGTAATTCTTCTGAGAAATAACCAAACTCACCAACATTACCAAAAACAGTGAAATTTTGATTTTGCAATTTAATATCTAAATATCTAGGTTGATATGTTGCTGCGTGATACATTCCGTATGAAAGAGAGAGTGTAGCAGCGATTAATATACCAACTGAAAATGTCTTAAAGCTATTTCCTTTAAAACTTGTCATCATAAATGAGTTTGGTGTGAATTTTTTTGCGAATAAAAAAATGAGTAAAATGAGCAAGAGGGATAAGCCAATGAAAATATACATAAAGTTTAAGCGCCTCCGTAAGAAGTATTTACTGTTTTTCTATATTTTAACATGAGAGGGTATAAATTAGGGGTGGTTTTTAGAGGGGAATTAATAAATCCAACGAAGTTATATATTATTAAGAGGATAAAACATCGCTAGAAATATTTGATTTGTGGGACATTAAGGACTTTCCTAATTAGAAATACTTTTTCTGCTATAATAAATGAGTAGAGAGAAAGGAGTGATCCTATGGTATTTCCTATGTTAGAAACAGAACGCTTGCGCTTAGTTGAAATAGAACAATCTTATTGTCAAAAAATATATGAAATATTCTCATTAGATGAGGTAACGTGTTATTACGGTATGAATTCTTTTACTGAGTTTGGACAAGCTTCACGTATGATTGAATCTTTTTCGAAAAATTACTTTGAGAAAAAGGCAATGCGTTGGGGGATTGTATTAAAAGATACAAATAATCTAGTAGGAACAATTGGATTAAATAATTTACAACTTTGGAGTAAACGCTCAGAGATTGGATATGATTTGCATCCTCGTTATTGGGGGAATGGTTATGCTTCTGAAGCTGCTCGAGAAATTATTACTTATGGATTTCGAGATTTAGGCTTATTTAGAATTGGAGCTATTACATATCCTGAAAATATAACTTCGTGTAATATGTTATCTAAATTAGGTTTTCAACAAGAAGGGCTGTTACGTGGATACATTCATCAAGGAAATAAACAACACGATGCATTAATGTATTCTATTGTACGAACAGATGTAGAGGATATTCATTATTAATAAAAAAGCCCCTCTTATTTAAAATAAGAGGGGCTTGTAAAAATCAACCTATTTTAGGTAATAAACGTTCTCCGCTTTTCATACTACTTTTACATAAAGGGCATTTAGGCTCTTCTTCAAATGAAAAGTTCTTTCTCATCCATCCTAAACAATCCTCTGATTCACATTCCCAAACAGGGGTTTGTTCTGGTGGTACTTCTGCTACATCGTTCTTTCGATTGCGATACATGTAACCACTCCTTTTATGTAAAAATTTTTAGTTATATATTAAAAAGGTTGTTAACCGAGCTGGTAACAACCTTTTTATTGATTGAATTATAGCTTTACAACGTTTTTAGCTTGAGGTCCACGGTTACCGTCTTCAACTTCGAAGCTAACTTCTTGACCTTCGTCAAGAGATTTGAAGCCGTCGCCAGTGATAGCTGAGAAGTGAACGAATACGTCGCTACCGTCTGCAACTTCGATGAAACCGAAACCTTTTTCGCTGTTAAACCATTTTACTTTACCTGTTAATGTCATGGTAATGCCTCCTAAAATTTAAAAAGATTACAATATGATCGGCCTTATTCGATTGGAAATAAAAGTTCACATATTATCAAAAATCCATAAGGAGTACAAAACATTCCTGATTGATACTTGATAATATGCAAAGAAAATATAGTACTAAATTGACCTTAATTACTATCTTACAACAAATGGTGGGAAATAGCAAGTGTTGGGAAAATCAAGAAAAAATAGGGGGGTTTATAGCAAAAAGGCACAAAGACATCTCTTTTATTTATATATTATGCCTAATTTGGATTTATGCTAAACTGAGAACATTTTAATTAATAAGTATGTATAAGGGAAAGGATATATATATTTAAGAACAGTTGTGATTTATTTGTTTAGGAGGAGAGAATATTGCGAAATACTCAATTTAAAATAATCGAAGCTGCGAAAGAAGGAAGAATAAAAGTTCATCCTATTTTAGCTGTAATACTAGCTATTGTATTTTTAACTTTAGGTGAATTTTTTATGTTATTTATGCTGTTTTTACCGAAAGCGGATACATCATTTGTAAAGGCAATTTATAATAATATTGAGATGATATTAACGTTTGGTGGGGCTATATTTTTTATTTTTTTATGGATTAGGTTTGTAGAAAAAAGGTCATTTTCATCCATTGGTTTTTGGAAAGTGCAATGGATGAGAAAGTATTTGAGAGGTGCGTTAATAGGATTTGTCTTCATTTCAATACCAGTAATTGTACTTGTATTAACAGGGATTGTAAAACTACAAATGCAACAAATTACGGCAACCGCCATATTTGGTATTGTAGGATCTTTAATTGCTTTTTTAATACAAGGTGCAACGGAAGAAATTATTGTACGAGGCTGGTTGTTTCCAGTTATTTCTGTTAGAAGTCGTATATGGGTTGGGATTATAGTGACGTCCTTTTTATTCGGTTTTCTTCATTTACTTAATCCCGGTATTACAATTCTTTCAATATCGAATATAATATTAGTTGGTGTATTTACAGCATTTTACGTTTTAAAAGACAGTAGTCTTTGGGGGATATGTGCGTGGCATTCCATTTGGAATTGGGCGCAATATAACGTCTATGGTTTTGCAGTTAGTGGCATGACGATATATTCAACGCCGCTATTTAAACCTGTAACAAATGGGTCAGAAGTGCTTCATGGAGGCTCATTTGGTATTGAAGGTAGTATCATTACAACAATAATGCTTTCTATCGCTTCAATCGTTTTATGGAAACAGTTATGGGGGCGAAAAGTGAAACAACGAGATATTAGCTAATGAAAGAGGGAGAAAATATGGGGATTGTAGCGTTTGAGGGAGCGAGCGCTGTTGGTAAAAGTACAACATGTCGAGAATTAGAAAGAAATTACGGTGCATTTATTATTCCAGAAGTTAACGTTTTATTTGAAAGACCTAGAAATGAACATAGAACATGGTATTTTGAAAAACAAGTGGAGCGCTGGAATATGGCAGTGCAGAAATCACAGCAATATGAAATAGTAATACTCGATGGTGATATTTATCAGCCACTTAGTTATAATTGGTGTTTCCATTTTGATATATTTAATCAACCATTATCTTTAATAGAAAATTTTTATAAAGAAAAGTTAATAAATAAGGAAATTGGTTTTCCTGATCAATATTTTTATTTATACACGGATGATGAAGAGCTTAGAAAACGGAAAGAATTTGATGAGACGAAAAGCAGAAGAAACTTTGAAAAACATTTACATATATCTAAAGTATTTCAGCGGTATTATGAAAATTTAAATAACGTTGCAGACGGGTACTGTAAATTGATTGAAGCGAAAAGTGTAAAGTCGAATGAATTAGAAATTGTGACGAGTTTAAACAACTTAAATGTGTGTGAAGATAGACGTTTTGATCTTTCTAGGTTAGATGCTATTACGGAGTGGTTAAAAGAAAATCGTGCATAAAGTAAAAACAACGAGTGGTGTAGAAGGTGCTCGTTGTTTTTTTTGTTTCTTTATAAATATAAAGGTGAATTTTGTAGAATATTTTTAATGTTTAACAGAATAATCTTTCAATTCCGCAAAAAAAGAAATACAATATAAGGAAATATATATAAATAATATGATAGGGGATGGGATGATATATTTTGAATGAAGTAACGGTTTTATATAAGAAATAATCAGGTAGTAAGAACTGAGATGTTTTGGAGGGAACAAGCGAGATGAAAACACTTTTTAAAATAATAGGGATTATAGCTGGTATGGCAGTAATCGGCGTAGGTGTAACATATGGTATGCTGTATTATTTGAATAACAGTAAACCTGCTGCTAAAAAAGCTTCACCAGCAGCTCCGGCAGTAGAAGTGTTAGCTGATAGTAATGTAAAAGCCGAAGATGCGAAGCTTTTAGAAAATGGCAATCATTCATTACCGAATAGTGGTTTTAACAAAAATTTTAAATGGACAGATGAGAACATACAGACAGCATTACATGAAATGGCACATCAAAAAACGAAAGCTGATCAAAAGTGGGGCTATATTTTTATAACACAAGAACGTATTGAAAGTTTACTTGAAATTATAAACAGTAATGATGTTGCACAAAAAAGTACATATGTGGATATTTTAGAACGATGGAAACAAGGAAAATATGAAAAGATTGATGTGGACCACAACAAGATTTGGAAATTACAAAGTGGGAATTTAGGAGAAGGGAAAGGAGTAATGTCAGAAAAGGAGCAAAAAGAATTAATTAATCAAGTTTTTATACAAAAAGGTACATATTCAGGTAGTAAATTAATTGCAGGTGAGGTACAAGCTAATAAATAATATACATATTGATTTTGAAACACCTTTACTGTTATGAACACAAATATTTTAACAAAAATGAGTAATTGCTTTTTAGAGCAGTTACTCATTTTTGTTATTACTCGCTTACTTTTCTATTCTCTCTAATAATGTAAGAAACGATTGCAAAACTGGGGATATCCATCTAGATTTATGATAGATTACGTGGCTTTGAATGACGGCTGGAGTTTCGATGGGCTGAAAACAGAGTTGTTCTTTTTGATTACTTTCTTGTACAACGATGTAAGGGAGAATAGAAATTCCTAACTTACACATAACGGATTGTTTAATGACTTCAACATTGGAAGTCTCAAATGTTTTATTAGGATTTTTTCCGCTTTGACGTAAAAAACAATCTACCATTGGTCTATAGCCACAGCTTTGTTCTGTAAATATAAATTGAGTATCTTGTAATAAAAGGAGTGGATCAGTGTTTGAAGGGAAATGAGCAGGGAAAATCCATCCAAATGTTTCATTACATAAATTGCACGTAATAAAATCATTATGCTCTATACTTTCTCCAATTATGAAGATAACATCGGTTTCTCCTTCATGTAATTTTTTCAATGCTTGCTCATTGGTATTTGTCTCAAGTACGATATTTACTTTCGGATTTTCCTGTTTGTAAGTACGTAATAATTGTGGTAACCGATACACTGCCAATGATTCATTAGATGTAATAGCCAATGTTCCTTCTAAATGGTCACTGTTTTGAGGGATTTCTTGCGCTTTATCATAAATAGTAAGTAATTCTAATGCATACGGATGAAATTGATGACCTGCTTTTGTAAGAAGTATTTTTTTTCCTAATCGATCGAATAGAGGAATGTTTAAATCGTTCTCTAATGCTTTAATATGGGCTGTCACAGTAGATTGCGCATAACCTAATGCATGAGCAGCTTTAGAAAAGCTACCATATTTAACAATGGCACAAAATGTTTTAACATGTCTCATTTCCATAAATGATACCTCTTTTATTATCATGATTTGTGAATGATTATATCATGTATTTCAATTTTTCAAATCATTAAATTTCTTTTAAAATTAAGTTGTGGAGAAATTCATTCAATTGGAATTGGAGGAGAAAAAATGAGTGAAAAGAGCTATCATGTAGCTGTAGTTGGAGCTACAGGCGCAGTAGGGCAAAAAATCATTGCATTGTTAGAGAGGGTAACGAAATTTAATATAGAAGAAATTACATTACTCTCGTCAAAACCATCTGCTGGTAAGATAGTACAATTTAAAGGGCGAGAGATTAAAATACAAGAGGCAAAATCAACTAGTTTTGAAGGTGTAGACATTGCCTTTTTTAGCGCTGGGGGAGAAGTTTCTAGACAATATGTAAATCATGCAGTTTCTAGTGGTGCAATCGTAATTGACAACACAAGTGAATACCGAATGGCACACGATGTACCACTCGTCGTTCCAGAAGTAAATGCACATACTTTAAGGGAACATAAAAGGATCATTGCAGTTCCGAATTGCTCAGCACTACAGATGGTAACAGCTCTTCAGCCAATTCGAAAATCATTTGGTTTAGAACGAATTATTGTTTCAACGTATCAAGCCGTATCAGGCTCAGGAATTCATGCGATTCATGAATTAAAAGAACAAGCTAAGTCAATGCTTACAGGTGAAGAAGTGAAGAGCACTATATTACCAGCGAAAAAAGATAAAAAACATTATCCAATTGCATTTAATGTATTGCCGCAAGTGGATATATTTACAGACAATGATTTCACATTCGAAGAAGTAAAGATGATTCAAGAGACGAAGAAAATTTTAGAAGATCCAAATCTGAAAATGGCAGCTACTTGCGTCAGAGTTCCAGTTGTATCGGGGCATTCTGAATCAGTTTATATTGAACTTGAAAAAGAAGCGACCGTTGCAGAAATTAAAGAAGTACTACTGAATGCACCAGGTGTTATTTTACAAGATAATCCTAGTGAACAAATTTATCCAACGCCATTATATGCAGAGGGTAAAAGAGATACATTTGTAGGTAGAATACGTAAAGATCCTGATACATCAAAAGGATTCCATCTTTGGATCGTTTCTGATAATTTATTAAAAGGTGCTGCTTGGAACTCAGTTCAAATCGCAGAGACATTGGTGGAAAATGGGATTATTTAGTATGGATTTATATAAATATTGAAAATAGAAGGATATTTGGGAAACCGTTAATTATAATGGTTTCCTGTTTTTTACTTAAGGAGTATTTTCCTCTTACTTCAATTAAAATTTAATTTAAGTTAGTTTTTATAGTGTTTTTATAAATATCAACTTTATCTGCAGAGAATTTTAAAAATCTAGGCTCTCCGTTAATTGTGAGATTAATATTAAGTGATAAAGGCATTTCAACCTTTTTCACTACATCTTCTATAGCAATATACTCATCTTCTTTTTCGTTATAAAAACAATGGAACTAATTAATACCTCATTATTTTCAATATCAATACTACACATCATAGGGAATTTCTCATCATTATGTATTATTAATTCGCCAAGTACTATTGAACCGTTTAATTCTTCTGTAAAATTTATTGTTTCCACTGGTTTTACCCACGTTTCATCGCACTCTTCATTTTCCGCTTCGTCTATTGCCCATTCCCATATTGGGTTTTGTTTCAGGTCCTCAATAGTTAATTAATCAATTGGTTTGCTATTACACATTAATATATACTCCTTTTGCCCTGAAAATGGATGAGTAAAAAATTTATTCATTAATTGTAAAATGTGGCTATTTGCAATCCTATAAATACAAGTTTGCTCGTTTCAATAAATAGTTGATCGCAAATAAGAAGTTTCAATGTAGAGTGTTATCCATTTGATATTATTAAATCTAGTTTTGTAATGTTGAACTTATTTTTACAACCTATTAAAAGTCTATTCTTACGGTAATCTTAACAAGGTTTTAACTAGACAGCAAATAATGACTTTTGAAAAGGAAAACCGTGGTTGTGATGGGGGAAATAGCAAAAAACATCAAGAATGAACAAAAGTGTTTTGGTATGATATGGAATATATTCAATGTGAGGGGGAGATTATGGTGTATCAAGTAAAGGGGTACTTTTCATCGCTAAAAGGAAGTCATTATGAAGTTGGAAAACAGCAAGGGGAGTTTGTGAAAAATCATCCGTATCTCATTCCACAATTTATGCAGCAAGAAAATTTAATATCAGATAGCCATTGGACAGAATCTAGAAATGTACTAAAACAATATTGTCCAGGAATTAATGAAGAAATTGAAGGGTTTTGCGAAGTATTGAAAATTCCTTCTAGAAATATGATGTATTATTATCAAACACTATTAAAAGTAGGTTGTAGTCATTGTGCAGTATTACCTAGAAAAACTGATTCAGAGCATACATATGTATTAAGAAATTATGATTTATCACCGAGAATAGATGATATGCGTTTTTGCTCGACGCATGTTGAAGGTGCATATGCACATAGTGGCTTTTCTACTCAATATTTTGGACGAACAGAAGGAATTAACGAGCATGGGTTATCTGTTACATTTTCGGCATGTGGTCAACCTGTAGGGAATATTGATGGTTTAAGAAAGCCGATGGTAAATGGTTTGCAATGTTTTGCGGTAATTCGGGTATTATTGGAGAAATGTCAAAATGTGCAGGAGGCTAAGATATTAATAGAAGAAATGCCAATTGCAAGTAACATTAATATAATTGTAGCTGATCCTTTAAAAGCGGCACATATAGAGATTTTTGATGGTTTTAAATCAACAACAACTAAAGAAGACAGTCAAGGCTTTATCGTATCAACAAACCATGCAGTCAGTTCACCTATTCAGAAATTAAATAATAGGAAATTAGAACAATCTACAAAAAGATATCACATTTTACATGAGCATTTAAATCGAAATGAACAGGTGAGCATGGAATCTTTAAAAGGATTGGTAGAAGAAGAATATCCTATCGGGGTGACGGTGCATAATTATGAAGAGTGGTTTGGGACTTTGCATTCTGTATTATTTGATTTACAGGATCGTACATTGAATATTTGCTTCGGATCGCCACTTTTAAACGAGTGGTACTCATTGAAAGTTGGAGAAAGCCTTCCGTTTTCCGAAGTGAATGTGAACTTTAAAAATAAAACTTATGCTGACTTTTGGAGAGAAGAGAAAAATGAAATGACTCCTAAAGATTAAAAAGGAATAAGATGGTAAAATGAAGGGGTGGGAATAGACAGGGGGGATTGCCATTGCTACAAGCTATGTTACCAATTGTTCTAATCCTTTTTCTAGTCGATTTGATGTATATAACATATCAAAAAAGAAAAAAAGCGGGGATAAAAGGATTAAAAAGTTCATTAACTTCTATTTGTTGCTTTTTAATTGCAATCTTAAATTTGTTTGCATATTGGCTTCATTTTGGCGGTATTTTTACTTGGCTAGTCTCAATCGTATTGTTGCTAGTGGGGGCGTATTTTACAAAATATATTCCAATCTCAAAAAAGGTGCACTAAAATTACATGAGTTTATATGTAATGTTTTATTTCAATGTGCTATAGATGCCTTTAAATCAATGCTTTTGAGCATTTCGATATGTGTTTGCAAACATTTTGTAAACACATATCGAAATATACCCTTCGCGAATGTTTTCGCTGCATCTTCTTGCATATTGGGTAAGACATGAGAATATACCCTTAAAGTTAAAGAGATATCAAATGTCAATGACAGAATTCATGAAGTTTGTAAAGTGCGAGAACGAAGGTGTTTTTGACATCAAGCAGATGTACAGCGCTGAAAAAGCTTTCAAGAAAATGCAGAACCACCGAAATCTACATTTTGCTTACATGGGTATGCGAGTAAATGTAGCTGGCAAGTGGGGTACGATCGTTGGAAACTAGAAAACTAATTTGTTCGATGGGGAAATAGAAGCGTACAACTGCCACCCTTATTGGGAAATTGCTTACTTCGATGAAGAAGGCAATGTGGTTCATAGCTGTCAAAAGGGAGAGTATGCGATATAAGTAAAAAAGGACGAGCAGTCGTACCTACTGTCCTTTATAGGAGAAAAATTATTCTGGACTAGAACTACGAATAACCAGAAAACGCGCTTTTAACCAGTGTTGTCAAAGATGTAATAATCTATGCAACAAAAAAGCTTAGTCGGAATTCAAAACACCAAAATGGCTTGCATTGGTAAACAGGATCAAAAGTAGTATATGCAAAATGAAAAATTCCATACAAAAAGCAGACAACAATTTTGGTTGTCTGCCAGTGAGTAGAATGAGTTAGCTAATTGTGATAAATTGCTTTCCCATTACAAGAAGAGTGAAGCTGCTAGTTCAAACAGCTTGTAGGTAGTCTTTTCGATATTTTAAAAAATATACAGAGAAAGCAGATAAGTGACGAATCTACCTGCTTCTGCTGTAACAAAAGAAAGAAGTATTAGTCGTGGATACGGCGGCTTGAAAATAGTATGTATTGGTTTTGAAAAAATATTCAAGGAGTGAAGGGAAATGGAATGGGGACAAATTTGAGGGCTATTCACTCGAACAGCTTCGTACCCGTCACAGTCGTTATCCTATTGTGACGGGTATCTGACTTATATTATTGAGGGAACGGGACGGAAGGATGCCACGGTATTGTTGCAGGAATCCAGACGGACCTGCGCGCTTACCCCAGCATTCGCGAGCTGCGTCACGGCATTCAAGATAGCAGATTTTCTGCCAGATTTGACGGCTACGTTATAGTTCACGACTAGGGGACGAACTGGGTCCTGAGGGGGAAATCGATTGAGAAGTGCTTGATGATAGGTTGTTCTTAACGTGACGTTCGCTGTCAACGTGATACCTTCTATAGTAATGCCAGTCAGCGTTGTCCCGTTAAATGAGGTGAGTTTGACTGTAAGCATGTAACGGTTTTGCATATTTATTTTTCCTTTATTATTAGACTTAATTTATTTTATGCTTGTCTAACAATTTAGTGTAGACACTTGCATCATAATAAATTGAAAGATATATAAGATTATATTTTGATAAGGCGTGGAGATTAAAAAAAGGCAGTTGAACAAAAACGTTATTTGAATAAAAGCTAGTGGACTAGTTTTTAATACTCACTGAAATTAACACTCATAATATACTTTGTAATAACTTATATGGAAGTGAGTTGAATACTAATGTTTTATTCATATTTTGATACCCGAGATAGAATGCGTCCGTATGGTACGGCGGGTATTACGTATAGTGGAGCACAAAGTACAATTCAAGCTGTTCAACAAGCGTTACAAGCACAGCAGCAAATGAAACAAATACAGCAAGGCATACAACCGTACTATTCATCTATGGAGTATTATTATCCAATGCATCATATTACACCATACGGAATTTCTGTTTCAACAATTCCATATGGAACTGTATACAATTTATAAAAATATGCGAGGAAATAAATTTGAGTATTTATATAAGGGCGCAAGTACAGAGCGCCCTTATAAGAAATGATTCGTATCTGATGAATTAATATTCAATTAAATGTGTAATTAAGATTAATATAAAAATTTTATTTTGTATGTATTTGAAACACGAAAAGAGCACTTAATAAAGTGCTCTCATGACGAGATCATTCACTCAAAAGAAAGAAATACACCATATCATACGAAAATATTTTGAAATGCTCTTGGGCAAATTAATTATTATTTATAAAAAAAGCAGCTAGCAAAAGCTAACTGCTCGGATATGATGGGGATTAATGGAAGAACAGAGAAATATGATTAGTGTCTCTCTGTTTTTTATATTATTCGCAAATAAATCCGGTTGCTATACCAGTTGGAGCAACACCTACTGGGACCGTATCAATAACCGTATTTGTAGCAGTATTGATGACAGAAACAGTATTACTAGCTTGGTTTGTAACATAGGCGCGAGTGCCATCTGGTATGATAGTCACTTGGTCTGGTGATAGTGCAACCGGAATGGTATCGATGACGGTGTTTGTCAACGTACTTATTACAGATACATTATTACTTACTTTATTTACAACGTAAATACGAGCTCCATCCGGTGTAATAGCTATACCAACAGGTTCGGTACCTACGTTAATTGTATCAATAACGGAATTTGTAGCGGTGTTAATAACAGAAACAGTATTGCTGTTTTGATTTGTGACATAAGCACGAGTCCCATCTAGTGTGAAGACGATTATCCTAGGTCGAATACCGACATTAATGGTACCAACAACTGTGTTGGTAGCAGTAGCGATAACAGAAATTGTATTACTTAATTCGTTTGCAACATACGCAAGGGTCCCATTTGGAGAAACAGTAATTCCTTGCGGAGCGATTCCAACATTAATGGTACCAACAACTGTGTTGGTAGCAGCGTTAATAACAGAAACTGTATTATTACCATGATTTCCAACATAAACAGTTGTGTTATTTGGAGAAACAGCTACACCAATTGGATTAGTTCCAACAGGGATGGTAGCGATAACTGTATTAGTGGCAGTATCAATAACGGAAACGGTATTAGAAAAAATATTAGTAACATAAGCACGAGTCCCATTTGGTGAAACTGTTACTTCGAGAGGTGCATTATCTACAGTGATTGTATCGACTACTGTATTTGTTCCGGTGTTAATTACAGATACTGTATCATCTGCAGGATCATCAATGGCTCCTGCGTTTGTAGCATAAACAAGGAAATTACATCCAGGTCCCGTCGGCCCAGTAGGCCCAGTAGGTCCCGTCGGTCCAGTTGGCCCCGGTGGGCAATCACAATCTCCCGATGGCCCAGTAGGTCCCGGTGGTCCTTCAGGCCCTTGAATACCTTGCACGCCTTGAGGTCCAGTAGGTCCTTCAAGCCCTTCAGTTCCTTGAATGCCCTGCACGCCTTGAGGTCCAGTAGGTCCTTCAGGCCCTTCAGGCCCTTGAATGCCTTGCACGCCTTGAGGTCCAGTAGGTCCTGGTGGCCCAGGAACTCCTGTTCCTGTCCCTGAACCAGTAGGTCCTGGTGGTCCTTGAATACCTTGAATACCTTGCACACCTTGAGGTCCAGTAGGTCCTTCAGGCCCTTCAGTTCCTTGAATGCCCTGCACGCCTTGAGGTCCAGTAGGTCCTTCAGGCCCTTCAGTTCCTTGAATGCCTTGCACGCCTTGAGGTCCAGTAGGTCCTTCAGGCCCTTCAGTTCCTTGAATGCCTTGCACGCCTTGAGGTCCTTCAGGCCCCGTAGGCCCTGTCGTTCCAGTAATGTTTAATAGTGAACTATTCAAGACTCCTTGTAAGATTAAGCTAAATGTCTGCTGTAACAAGGGGTCCGATATATTTGAACAACTAATAAGCGAAGACAAGTTTTGGAATAGAAATTGGAATAATGCTGAGATTTGAGTGAGAGATGCAGTAGGTAAGGAATTGATTAATTGGTTTATAGTTCTTAAAACTAAATTTCTATTTGGTGTATTTGGTTGTACTGCTATTAATAAATCATTTAATGCCTGTAATGCTGTTTGGAGTATATGTCTAGTTGTAGGATTTGGTGTTGTGAAGAAAGAAAGAATAGCTTGGTTTAATTGGTTTATTATTTGCAATAATTCTTGTTGTTGAGAATTTGAGAAAAAAACAGGTGTACAACAATTACTTTGATTACAAGGGGATACAGAAATAAAGCAGGGGAGCTGAAACTTATCACACGAATTTGGTGAGTTTGACTTATTATTATATCTCATAAATAACTCCTCTAAAAAATTTAAAATGTTAGGTATGTCTTGATAATCTATATTAGCAACTGAGTTTAAAGTATTTATGGGTATATGTTTAATATGAAATGTTCAGAAATTTTTCTTCCTTCAAAGTATATGTCAATAAAGTGAAGATGATCTTATTTTACATGTAATCATATATATAAATAAAATGAAGATATTTTTATAGTACATATAATCAATACTTAGTTACTAATAGGATGTTGTAATCATAGGAATAGAAGATATTATGACATATGATTTTATTAATATGACTCGCATTCCATATAACGGGCATCTGATTTGAATTTTTTCCAGTATCTTAATACATTTAAGAGACTGGATTGTTTAGTGGAAATAAAACTTAATAAAATAATCCTTTTATAAGTAAGTAGATCGAACGGAGGGGAACCGTATCGTATGAATCAATTGTCATTTTCTGAAGACATCGATGAAAAAGAGATGCGAAGACTTGTGGTGAAGGAGCTGAAAAACTACAAAGCATTGTGCGTTCGGATGAAAAATCAAGAAGAACAGGCTCAAGCGGGGGCATCGTTCTTTTTCCTAAAATAAAAGGTGACGATAAGAATCATGAGATACGTTTTAAACAAATTGAACGGACATTGAAATATGCTCTTGATAATGATCAACGTCAGATAATTGAATTGAAGTATTTTGGGAGTGAGAAAGTCAAAGATTCCTATGTTTATAATGAATTGATGATGAGGCGTGATAGTTTTTATGAGAATAAAAAAATAGCTATCCGTTTGATAGCTACTGCTTTAGGGATTATATGAACGTGGTTTTATTTTAGTGAAGATGAAATTATGATCTTTTGTGTTACTGATATAAATTGTTATATGATACGTGTAATCCATCTTACTCGCTCTGCCTTGTGGCAGGGCTTTTTTATATAATAATATAAATTAAGTAGTTAAAGAGGTGTGTTTAAATGAGCTGGGAAGAATCATATAGAAGAGAGCAACCATGTCCATGTGGTAAGGGGAAATATATTGAAATTATGAAGGTGTATGCAATAGAAGAAATATAAGAAAGTGCTAACACGTATGCGGAATAGACATAAAACATCGCTGATTTGCCATTCATAAAAATAGACTTTTCTTAGCAGAAATCACTAATTATAAATACTTATAAAATTAGCTCTGATATAGCAGATATTGAAGCGAAGAAAAATAAAGATGGGAGTGCATATTGGAAATACGAAGATGACCAAACAAAATTATGGAATATACGACTATAGAACTAGAAAATGATGACATAAATCTAAATATTATTGTTTAAATTCATATTTTATAATGTCCATTTAGCCCGCATTAACTGCCCGTAAACCCCCTCTGATTAAAGTTTCACTTTATAAAAATGAGCCCATAGTAAAAATAACCTAAAAATAGGCATATGAGCAAGGTGCATCATCTAGTGATAGGTCATATTTTGTTGGTGCACGTATTGAACTTAGTTTATCCCGCAATTTGTGGGCAGTAAAACTCCCACCTCAAAATTCAACTGGAGCAAAGAAATTAGGTGGGAGCCCTGCTGCCCGTAAACGCCCGATTGGTGCGGGCTAATAATCAGTGGGGGATGAACAAAACCCCTACTGATTAAAGTTTCACTTTATAGCGCTATTTCTACTTAGATTTAACGAACAGAAATATAGGAAAGTATCGATGGGGTTTTAGTTTATAAACGGAGGTCATGAAGATGAAGAATTTTCAACAAGAACTACAAGCGTTAAGCCTTAATGATTATCAGCCTGGAAATATTGTGTATTGGGACCAGCAAAACCAATATCCATATTACTATATTACAGATGATGCTCGTCGCTGTGGCGGCTGTGGCGGTGGTCGTTGTGGTGGATTCCGTTGTTTTGGTTGCTTCGGTTGCTTTAGTTGTTTTGGTTGTGGTGGTTGCTCTAATTGCTCTAATTGTTTTGATGGTTTTAATGGTACTGCTGTAACATTTGAATATTGATAAGAGACAAAAGGAATCCATTTTGAAAAAAGATTGATCGAAACGGATTCCTACTTTGTGAAGCATTATATAATTTTTATAAAAAGTGCTAACAAGTTTGCAAACGGACTTGCTAACACCTATACGAAATAGACATAAAATATCGCTGATGTGTAGCTTAATAATACGATAATAATTTAGCACTTATAATGAATAATAGGTTATTAGAAAAGAAACCATAAAATGTAATGTTTTATATCATTATAAAAAGAGATTATTCTAATAGGTCGTTGTGTAACGGCTGCATAGGATAATCTCTTTTTATGCTTATTTTTGTAAAGAATGTACTGTTATTTTGAGTTGCTCAATAAATTTCCGGGTAGCAGCGCACATATATTTATCTCTTCTATAAATAAGTCCTATATCTATTGTTGGAGTGGGGTTTTCAATTTTAATAGCTTGTATGTGCTCATTTTGCAAAAAGTCTATATACGGTTTTGGTAACACGGTAATCCCCATACCTTGTGCGACCATTTGAATTAAAGATTCCATTGTACTAATTTCTAAAATTGGCTTTGGTTTAAAGTTAAAGTTTTGACAATGGGATGTAATTAGTTCAGTTAAAAAGAAATTTTTAGGTAAAAGAATTAAAGGATAGTTCTGTAATTCTGCAATAGATACACGATCATGTTCAGTTAAAGTATGACCGGTTGGCACGACTAATGTAAGTTCACTTTTATATAGTGGGATAGAAACAATTTCTTTATCTTGTACTGGAAGAAATGTAATGCCAATATCTAATTCATTTTGTAATAATTTTTCACGAATTTCCCCTGTACGAAGACCTAATACAGAAAGTTCAATATTGGGATATAAATTATTGAAATTTAAAATGGCTGGTGGTAGTAAATAATTTACGACGGTTAACAATGAGCCGATTGTTAAGGATCCATGTTGTAATCCGTTTAAATCTTGAATGGCAGAACGGGCTTGTTCGACTTCGTGAAAGATTGTTTTACTGTGCGATAATAAAACTTTTCCTGCTTCAGTTAAAGATATTTTTTTACCAATTCGATCAAAAAGTGGCATTCCTACTTCATGTTCTAATGCACGTATTTGTTGGCTTAGTGAAGGTTGTGAAATATTTAATTTCTCGGCTGCTCTTGTGAAATGTAATTCTTTCGAAACAGCTAAAAAGTATTCTAATTGTCGTAATTCGATTGAAATCACCTCAAGTTTAATCATAGGATATACCTATCATTATTATATAAATAATTGAATTGAACAATGGTTTTGTGGGATTTATAATCATTTTATCAGAAATGGATTGATTAAAAAATTAGATGAGGTGAAGAAAAATTGTTGAAATCTAGCGTATTACCGGGCAGTTATTCACAAGTACTTCAAAAAAGGTATGAGGAGGCTGTACCGACAGGAATATATCATTTAACGCCTTTATATGTAAAAGAAGCAAGGGGAGCGATAATCACAGATGTAGATGGAAATCAGTTTATTGATTTTGCTGGTGGAATTGGTATGCAAAATGTTGGCCATTGTCATCCGAAGATTGTAAGAGCGGTACAAAAACAAGCAGAATCATTTATTCATCCTTGTTTTCATGTAACTCCATATGAAAATTATATTACTTTAGGGGAGAAAATTAATGAGAAAGTGCCAGGTACAAGTAAGAAAAAAACGATGTTTGCCAATAGTGGTGCGGAAGCGATTGAAAATGCTGTAAAAATCGCACGTAAAGTAACAGGGAGGAGTAAAATAATTTCATTTGAACGAGGATTTCATGGGAGAACATTAATGACAATGTCTCTATCGACCAAAGAAAATCCATATAAAGCAGGATTTGGTCCGTTCGTTTCAGACATGCATATATTGCCGTATCCGTACTATTACAGAGCTGAAGAAGGAGCTTCTCTTGAAGAAGTGGATTCTCAAGTCATCTATCAGTTTGAAAGGTTTTTAGAAGAAGTATCACCTGAACAAGTAGCGGCAATCGTAATGGAACCAGTACAAGGAGAGGGTGGGTTTATTGTTCCTTCCATTTCATTTGTAAAACGATTACGAGAAATTTGTAATCAATGCGGTATTTTAATGATAATGGATGAAGTGCAAACTGGATTTGGCCGAACAGGGAAATGGTTTGCAACGGAACATTTTTATATAGAACCTGACATAATGACTTTGTCAAAATCAATTGCTGGCGGTTTACCATTAAGTGCTATTGTCGGTCGTGCGGAGTTGATGGACATTCCTGGGAGAGGACAAATTGGTGGAACTTTTGCCGGGAGTCCGTTATCATGTGCAGCCGGTCTTGCTGTATTTGAAATAATGGAAGAAGAAAATCTAGTTGAAAGGGCTCAGCAAATTGGAAATAGAATAATGTCACATCTACATCAAATGCAATTAAAGTACGAAGTGATTGGTGATGTTCGTGGAATCGGTGCGATGGTTGCAATGGAACTTGTAACGAATCGCATAACGAAAGAACCTGCAAAAGAACTAACAGTAAAGCTAATTGAAGATTTTTGGAAGAATGGGCTTATAAGTATTGGAGCAGGGATATTTGATAATGTACTACGCTTTTTACCACCTCTAGTTATCTCAAACGAAGAAATAGATAGAGGGTTTGAAATAATAAATGAGTCTTTTGAAAAGTTGTGCCGCAATTAAGAGGAGGGATTTGAATGACTAAAGTATATGAAATCCTATCTTTAAATATAGGATTTCCAAAAGAGGTTATGTATGGTGGGAAGTTAATTCAAACAGGGATAAATAAAAAGCAAGTAAAGGAACCTGTTTTTTTATCATTTTTAAAGTTTAATGGAGACGGACAGGCGGATTTAGTTCATCATGGAGGGGTAGATAAAGCGGTTTGTGTTTATACTGGTGACCACTATCCTTACTGGGAAAAAGAGTTGAATCAAGAACTTGTATATGGAGCTTTCGGTGAAAATATAACGGTAAGAGGAATGCGAGAAGAGGATGTTTGTATCGGGGACATGTTTCAATTTGGAGAAGCGATTGTACAAATAACGCAACCAAGACAGCCTTGTTTTAAATTAGCGAAGAAATATAATATTCCAAAGTTGCCATTATATTTTCAAGATACAGGATACACAGGGTTTTATTTTCGTGTATTAAAAGAAGGGTGGGTATCACCAGTCGATACGTTAAAACGGCTGGAGTCTGATCAAAAAGGTGTTACAGTAGCGTTTGCTAATCGTATCATGCATAAGGAAAAACTAAATATTGAAGGATTAAAAAGAATTTTAGAAGTAAATGCACTTTCTACTAGTTGGAGAAAGACATTTGAAAAGCGTATGAGTGGAGAAGAAATTAATACGAAGGAGAGGCTTGAAGGAACGAAAGAATAAATTTTTTTTATAAATGGTGCATTTCTATTAGTAAAAGCTAATTAGAAAGCACTATTTTTATATAATAAACTAATCAAAACATAAAATAAATTAAACCATTTTTAAAAGTTTTATGATACTATATTTATTTGAAAGGCCTATTTTTTGAGAGCAGGTCATATAAGTATATCTAAATTAATGGAATCGACGTATGGAGGGACAACATGGGGAATGTTGAAAAAATGGCAAACTTTCTATTAGAAGAACCGAGAAGAGAACAGTTATTTCCTTTATTTGAAGAAGTGTTTGGGATTACAAGTCAAACATTGAATGATTTTTCGGAGAAAGGGTATTGGGATTATACATATAAAGCATTATCATTTTTACAAGATGATAATGCGATTGCAAATGTTGCGGCATTTTCACTTCCGCTTTTAATTAATGGTGAAAAAATAAATGCAGCGGGTATTCAATCAGTAATGACACATCCGAATTATCGTAGACGAGGATTAATGAAACAATTGTTTAGTAAGATGATAGAGGAAATTGATGAGCAATTCGAGTGTACGGTCTTGTTTACTGAAAATCCGGAACTATATAAACCATTTGGTTTTCAAATTGTGCAAGAATATTTGATGACAGTATCATACGAAAACAAGAGTAATAAAGATTCTCAACTTAAAAAGTTAGATTTTTATAATGAAGCGGATAGACAATTAATATATGAGATTATTGAAAATGGCCAAAGGCTTTCTAATAAATTTTCAACGTTAAATTACCGCTCTTCATTTTATTTAAATATGTATGATTCAACATGGAATGAAAACCTGTATTATTCAGAGAAATTAGATGCGCTGATTATTTTTACAGTAGAAAATCAAAAACTAAAATTATTTGGAGTATTTGCGCCGGTAATTCCGATTTTAGATGAATTATGTGAGGAAATCCCTGGGGAATTTACGGAGATTGAATTTTATTTTTACCCAGATCAATTAGGAATTGATGATGTACAATATACAGAATTACAGACTAGTAAGTATTTAATGGTTCGAAGTAATAAAGAATTAGATTTTAAAGGTTATAAATTCCCGGTATTAACTGAGTTTTAAATATTAATTTAAATGCTTTTTTATGGAGGAATTATGAAAACATCATATATACCAAACCATATTGAGCAACTTACTGTAATGAACGCACCTGAATTTTACAAACTTGAAGACAATGATACATTCATTGTCCATTCGAAAGAAGAAACAGATTTTTGGCTGAAAACCCATTATGGTTTTGAAGTAATGAATGGCCATGTATTTTATGATGAGATAATGACAGATTTTCAGGCTGAAGTTCAATTGCGCATGAATCCAAATGCGACATACGATTAAGCGGGTTTATTTGTTATGATTTCTGAGAAGTGTTGGTTAAAAACATCTTTAGAATATATTCCTGAGGGCCATCACATTTAGGTGCTGTCGTAACGAATAATGGCTATTCTGATTGGTCAACGCAAGACTATCCAAATGAGTTTGCTAAGCAACAATTACGTTTTCGAATTATTCGAAAACTTGGCGATTATACAATATATGTGAAAACGAGTCAGCGATGGGAACAAATAAGAATCGCTCATTTGATGGAGGACATAGGTAATGAGCCTGTTAAAATTGGTTTTTATACGTGTAGTCCTTCTGAAAATAATGGATTCGAGACCGAGGTTTTCGATTTTAAAATTGAACAAATATAGATGGGAAAACCGCATTCTTACTAAATGAGAATGCGGTTTTTATTAAGTTAAAGAGTATTCGCATCAACTGGCAGTGAAAATGCCTGGTAGATTAAAGTTCCATTTTATTGACTAAAAATGATTTAAAACTTATCATTTAATAATGTTAAATATTAATTTGCCTAATATAATAGGACTAATGGAGAAATTACAGACTATATCGCTCAAATAAGGAGGACTATAAATTATTCGATGGTAATTTCATGAAAAAAGGAGATTGTGTATGAAATCATTTCGCAAGTTGTTACAGTATTTAAAACCATACATGTTCTTCGCTATTATTGGACCGCTATTTATGGTACTTGAGGTTGCGATGGACTTAATTCAACCGACAATAATGCAACATATTATTGATGTTGGAATTGCAAACCGGGATTTGAATTATGTAATAAAAATGGGGCTTCTTATGATAGGAGCAGCAGCAATCGGTTTAGTTGGAGGACTTGGTTGTATGATGTATTCTACAAAAGCTGCTGTTAATTTCGCTACAGACATACGAAAAGATGTGTTTGCGAAAATAGAAACATTTTCTAGCAAAAATCGTGATTCATTTGGAACAGGTAAATTATTAACAATCGTGACAAATGATATTACATCTATTCAATCGGCAATGACGATGACGTTACGTGTACTTGTCCGTGGACCGTTATTATTTATTGGAAGTATCATTATAGTCTTTGTAACAGCGAGAGACCTATTTCCAATTTTACTTGTTGTGGTACCCGTATTATTAGTTGCAATTGTATTGATTGCAGGTCAATCGAGCGGTTCATTTAAGCGAGTACAAGAAGCATTAGATAAAGTAAACACAAAGCTACAAGAAAATTTATCCGGTGTACGTGTTATAAAAGCATATGTAAGACAAAAATATGAAATCGCACAGTTTGAGAAAGTTAATACAAGTTTAACTGAAATAAATATTCGTGCAATACAAATTATTTCATTGATGATGCCAATTATTATGCTAGTTGTAAATAGCGGAATTGTAGCAACTTTATGGATTGGTGGCGAGAAAGTTTTTAACGGTACACTCCAAGTAGGGGCCATTTTAGCTTTTATTAACTATTTAAATATCATTTTAATGTCACTTATGTCTATTAGTATGGTATTTATTCAAATTGCCCGTGCTTTTCCATCAGCTGATCGTGTACAACAAGTCTTACATACTGAAGTTGATATTACAACTGAAGGCGACGTATATGAACCAAAACAAGTGGGTGGTAATGTAGAGTTTAAAAATGTTAGCTATAGTTATACGAAAAATAATGAATATGTTTTAAAAGATATTTCATTTACTGTACGTAAAGGTGAAAAAATAGGGATTATTGGATCGACCGGAAGTGGTAAATCTACATTGGCGAAACTATTGCCACGACTTTACGATGTTGATCAAGGTGAAATATGTATAGATGATGTTAATGTGAAAGCATACGATTTGCAAAAACTTCGTGCTTCCATTGGCTTCGTTCCACAAAAGGCACTTCTTTTTTCAGGCAGTATAGAAGAGAATTTACGTTATGGCAAAGAAGATGCAACTTATGATGAATTGGAATTAGCATCTTCATCTGCTTGTGCGACTGAGTTTATCAATAAGCTGGAAGACTCTTATGAATATAACTTAACACAAGGTGCAACCAATCTATCTGGTGGTCAAAAACAACGTATATCTATTGCAAGAGCCCTAGTGAGAAAGCCATCTATTCTTGTATTAGACGATTCTACATCGGCAGTTGATGCGAAGTCAGAGGCTGTAATACAGGAAGCGTTAAGGACAAGATATAGTGGCACAACGACATTTTTAATTGCATCAAAAATATCTTCTATTATAGATGCTGATAAAATCCTCGTTTTGAATAACGGTGAATTAGTTGGAAATGGTACGCATGAGGATTTATTGGCAACTTGTGAAGTGTATCAGGAAATTTATCTTTCCCAAGGTGGTAGCCTGCAGCAAGAAGGAGGGGAAGAGCGTGCGTAATTTTCAAGGACAATTTGGAAATAAAGGTGGACGTAACAATCCGAAAACGGGAAAAACTAAGAATACTAAAGGAACTATAATGCGAGTATGGAACTATATGGGGTATCAAAAAGCATCTCTTATGTTCGTTATTATTCTTGTATTTATCACGACATTACTAGGTTTACTTGGGCCATATTATATGGGGGTCATCATTGATGAATACATTGTACCGAAGGATTTAAGCGGGACAGCCAGAATGTGCATGCTACTCATTGCAATATATGGGATAACCGTATTATTAACATGGTTACAAACATTTGTAATGATTAATGTTGCATTAAAGACTATACAAAAAATACGACAAGATATTTTTGAAAAAATCCAAACACTTTCTCTACGATTCTTTGATGTACGTTCTCAAGGTGATTTAATGAGCCGTGTGACAAATGATATTGATAACTTAAATCAAGCTTTGACACAAAGTGTTGTGCAAATCATTTCATCAGCGTTAACGTTTATAGGTGTAACAATTGCGATGTTTTCATTAGATTGGATTTTAGCGATTGTAACTTTAATTACAGTACCTATTATGTTTTTCGTTACGAAAAAACTAGTTGCTTATAGTGGGAAAAACTTTGCGAAGCGTCAAAAGGATTTAGGAGAATTAAATGGATTTATTGAGGAAGCTATTACAGGCGCAGACGTAACTACGTTATATGGAAAAGAAAAAGAAACTGTACATAACTTTAATGAAATTAACGAACAGCTAAGAATTTCAGCAACGAAGGCTGAAACGTTTTCAGCATTTATTTTTCCAAGTATGAACTTTATTAATAACTTAGGAATGGGGCTTGTAATTGGAACTGGATCGGTAATGGTATTAAACGGAATGACAACAGTAGGTGTCATTGCAGCTTTTATTAATTATTCTCGGCAATTTTCAAGACCACTTAGTCAATTTGCAACTTTAATGAATACGATTCAAGCGGCAGTTGCTGGAGGAGAACGTGTCTTTGAAATTATGGATGAAGTACCAGAAATTCAAAATAAAAAAGATGCAGTACTTGTAAAAAATTTACAAGGACATGTTAGGCTTGAGAAAGTTTCATTTGGATACGCACAGGACAACATGATTTTAAAAGATGTGAGTCTCGAGGCGAATCCTGGGGAGACAATCGCTTTAGTCGGTCCAACTGGATCAGGAAAAACAACAATTATTAATTTGTTAACTCGCTTTTATGACATTCAAAAAGGGCAAATTAGCATTGATGAAAAAGATATAAAGGATTATGATATTAATTCTTTGCGGAGTAAAATAGGGGTTGTTTTACAGGATACGTATTTATTTGCAGGAACGATTATGGAAAATATTCGATATGGACGTTTAGATGCAAGTGATGAAGAAGTAGTTGCAGCAGCAAAAGCAGCATCAGCACATTCTTTTATAAAACATCTACCGAATCAATATGAAACGGAAATTGCTTCAGAAGGTTCGAATTTAAGTCAAGGACAAAAACAACTCCTTGCGATTGCACGAGCGATTTTAGCAGATGCAGATATATTAATTCTCGACGAAGCAACATCTAATATTGATACGAGAACAGAATTACAAATTCAATCGGGATTAAATAATTTAATGAGAGGGCGAACAAGTTTTGTAATCGCTCATCGGCTGAAAACGATTGAAAAAGCAGATCAAATACTTGTAATTAAAGATGGTAGTATTTTTGAAAGAGGAAATCACGAATCTCTTATGGAAGAGAAAGGATTCTACTTTGATTTGTATACAAGTCAGTTTAAAATTTAACAAAAATATTGATGTAATGCGGTTTCTCGTGATAAGAGAAACCGCATTTTTTGTATTTGCAAACATTGCTATCCGAATAGTCTCTCACTAAATGTTTTAACAGCATCCTCTTGTATTAATGGGAAAATGTAAAAGGAGAGATTTCTTTTTCGGTTATTCTAGCAATCATAATCGTTGTCGTATTCATTGCAACATTCATCGCAAGGGCTGTTCTGATCATTGCAGCAAATACAAAACGTTTTATTGATAAATATATCAATAAAATCAAAGGAATCGGAATTATTTGTGAGGGTAAGTTTTTGGAAATCTTCTACTTGAAAAATCCTTGTTTCATTAGGAACTATCGTAGCGATAATTGGTGTGTTAGAAATCCTTGTTTGAATAGTTACTTCAATGGGACCGGAATCGTTAGGAACAGATATTTGAAGTAATGTTTTGTTGTGATTAATAGTAAGATCTTCAAAAACCACTCTTGAAGAGTTAGGGGGTACGATAATATCTAGAGGTACATTTCCAGTTGAGGAAGTTCCCGAACCGGCTATGGTATGAGTCTCAATAAAACAGTTACTCTTTTGGTTAAGAGAATGTGATTGTTCTGCATAGTAATCATTTTGGTCATCACAGCAGATGCAAATTCTAATACTTTTGAATTGCGAATTTCCCAATGAGGTGCAAATAACTTACATATTTCCACTGAACGGTCAGTAGATCCTCGGTTAATTAGAATATCGTGATCAAATAGTTTTGTATGATGCATTAACCACCATGGAAGTAAATATTCTTCATTGTAAAAATGAGAACTTAAAGTAGTCTTAATGAAAACCTCCTTCTTATATAACACATTTCTTATTTAGTACGATAAGGTGGGAATCTTATCGCTAGAAGGTTCCCACCTTAAAACTAGAAAAACAAAGATGATAGGTGTAAGGATAATTATTTATTTCGGATTGACTGTTAAATTAAGAATTGGGATGGTTATGGAGTTAGTTGATAACAATTGAAATAGCGCTAAAAATTAATAAAACTGCCATAATAATGTTAAAGAATTGGTTATGTTTTAATAAAAGTTTTTGGAATATTGAACCGAATAGGCTCCAACTAAACGTACTCATTAAACCGACTACCCCTAAAAATAATGAAAAAAGAAGGTAACTAGAATATGAATTGTAATAAGGGAGAATAAAAGTTGATACTACAGTCAGCCCGAATAATATTCCCTTTGGATTAACGAATTGAAGCATAATTCCTACTAAAAATAAGTTTTTATTGCTTTTTTCATTTGTATTTGCACTACTTTTACTATTGAGTATTTTAAAAGCTAAATAAAGCATATAAGCTACACCTAAAATTTTTAAAGGAAATTCAATTATTGGCAGAATGTTTATAAGTATAATATTAAAGAAACTACATAATGAAGTGATGATGAAAAAGCCGAAAGCCACTCCGAAGCAAAATTTAATGCTACTTTTTAACCCATGTTGGTTGGCGTATGTCATAGCTAAAAAATTGTTAGGACCTGGTGTGAAGCTACTAATAAAGACGAATAATGAAAAAGAAAATATAGGCATTTCAAACCTCCCTTTTAATTTGTATGTTATAATGACCGAAAAGAACAATATAACGTGTACTTTTTATTATACATAATGGTCGTTATATTGTATAGGAGTGTTTTTTATGGAGGAAATTCAACTTATCCTTGCAAAAAATTTAAAAGCTATTCGAGAAAAAGAAAAGCTGAGCTTAGAAAAAGTTTCTCAATTAAGTGGTGTAAGTAAAACGATGATCGGACAAATTGAAAGGGGAGAATCTAGCCCGACACTAACTACGATTTGGAAAATTGCTAATGGCCTGAAAGTGTCTTTTACTTCTTTAATCAATAATCCACAGCCAGATACGAAAGTTATTTTACGAAACGATGTTCAAGTATTATCTGAAGACAATGGGAGATATAAAGTGTATCCTTCGTTTCCTTTCCAAGATGATAGACATTTTGAAATCTATACTGTTGAAATTGAAACAGAAGGAAAGTTATATGCTGAAGCGCATAAAGAAGGAACAGAGGAATTTATAACTGTGTTTGATGGTGAACTGACAATTGAGGTAAATAATTGTCAATATAGATTAAATAGTGGAGACTCAATCAGGTTTAAGGCGGATAGACCTCACGCTTATTATAATTCAGGAAGTACGTTAACTCGGTTGAGTATGACAATTTATTATCCAGCTTCATAAGTTTTTATGTACATAAAAAATATAAGGGAAGCGTAATTATAAAACCATCTATACAAGGTGGTTTTTATTATGTGAAAAATTACAAAAAAAGACACTCATTTGAGTGTCAACACAGTATTTCTCTCGCATATAGGATTGGAGAATGTTTCTCAAATACATATTGAGATGATTAGTAAAGGAGAAACTGTCTTCATAAATAACTTAACATTGATAGCGTATAGAGTAAATTGATAATGTTTATCCGGAATATTTAGTATAGATAGTTTCTACTATCTATATAGGGGAATGGCATTTAAAGCTAAGAAGAAAAAATGAATCATTTATTAATCAACTCGTATAATTGTTAGAGAGGCGCCAGTTGATCCACCACCGACTAAATTGACAATTGATAAGAGATCGAATAATTGAAGAGAAATAGTATTACCTGCATTTAATATTGTAATTAAATTATTATTATAACTTGAAGTAGATAAGGCAGGAGATAGAATTGAGCCCAGAAGTGATGTAGATCCGTTTAAAATTAGTCTTGAACCCGCAAGAAGTACAGTTGTAGTATTAATTTGATAAGAAAGATAATAACGTCCCGTTACAGGGACTGTAAATAAATCATTCGCACTATTGACTGCAAAGCTATCAAGGCTTTGATTGTTTGAGAGTGGTATGTTAGTACCACCTAGTACAACTGAAACTGTTCCACCCACTGTATTATTTGCAAACATAGAATTTGTTGTAACGTTTATGCCGGTACTACCCGTGGGTCCGGTATTACTCATGGGTCCAGTACTACAGTAGGACTAGTTAGTCTATAAGGAAGGATAATTGTACGTCATTATTTTGGGGATTTTCTCTATCTTTATTTTTAATTAAAATCACCTCATTTTTATGATAAAGGAGATACTTTTCATATATTCTATTAATAATATTTTTTATAGTAACGGCATGCTGTTTAAAATACATTCATTTTTAGTAAGTTACATTAAATTTGATTTTGTACAAAGATTTTAATCGAGAGATTAATAGTATTTTTTTAGATAATTCTTTTAACATTTCGGAACATCTAACATTTAATAAATACTATAGAAGGGGGATGCAAATTTGAATCGATATGACAAATTACCAATGTCTAAGGAAGTTATGGATTCTAAAAATATTGGTCCTACATTTCCACCTCTTCCGTCTATTAATTTTCCAACCGGAGCAACCGGAGAAACAGGAGCAACCGGAGCAACCGGAGCAACCGGAGAAACAGGAGCAACCGGAGCAACCGGAGAAACAGGAGCAACCGGAGCAACCGGAGAAACAGGAGCAACCGGAGAAACAGGAATAACGGGAGAGACAGGAGTAACAGGAATAACAGGAATAACCGGAGCAACCGGAGAAACAGGAGCAACCGGAGAAACAGGAATAACAGGAGTAACAGGAATAACAGGAATAACCGGAGAAACAGGAGCAACCGGAGCAACCGGAGAAACAGGAGCAACCGGAGAAACAGGAGCAACCGGAGAAACAGGAGAAACAGGAATAACAGGAGAGACAGGAGTAACAGGAATAACAGGAATAACAGGAATAACCGGAGCAACCGGAGCAACCGGAGAAACAGGAGCAACCGGAGTAACAGGAGAGACCGGAGAAACAGGAGCAACCGGAGAAACAGGAGCAACCGGAGTAACAGGAGAGACCGGAGAAACAGGAGCAACCGGAGCAACCGGAGTAACAGGAATAACGGGAGAAACAGGAGCAACAGGAATAACCGGCCCAACGGGAATACCGGGAACAATCCCAACAACAAACCTATTATATTTTACTTTTTCAGATGGGGAAAAACTTATATATACTAATGCAGATGGTATAGCACAATACGGTACAACACAAATCTTATCACCAAGTGAAGTTTCTTATATTAATCTATTTATAAATGGAATTCTTCAACCACAACCTTTTTATGAAGTTACAGCTGGTCAGTTAACTTTATTAGATGCTGAACCACCCTCACAAGGATCTTCAATTATCCTACAATTTATTATTATCAATTAAAAAGGACAGATTTCCTATAAAGAGAAATCTGCCCTTTTGTTCTAAATTTGGTTAGTTAAAATTAAGTGACGATAAATTCAATTGTAATTGGAATTCCACCGTCTAATACATCTCCGCCAGGAATTGTAATAGCACCAGTAGGACCTGTGGTGACACTGGAGTTCACGCTAGGTTGAATTATGCCGTTTACATAGAGGTTGTAATACGTAAAAGTCGGAAAGGCAGTTGCAGTAGTACCGGTATCGTTTAAACAAGCTGTTGCAGCAATTGCAAAAGCTGCACCTGTTCCTGTTCCAGCTCCTAGTGTAGATGTAAATCTTCTAGAAGCGATAAATGGTTGAATAATTGGCAATTAAATTTCACTCCTTTAATTATTTTTTGAACGAAGTATAGAATAACTTGTCCACTATATTGTATGAAAGTTTTTTATAATAGAAACGGCTTCATGATTATAGAAGGAACACAATATTAGTAAAGGTATCATTTTTAATTATTTGAAAGAATGATGTTGTTACTTGTGGAATATATGCTAATGATTTATTTATGTTTTAATTTTTAAATGAAAATGTGCTTTTGGACCTAATAGATAAACGTGGAAAAATAAAATAAACTCTTAAGTTTAGGTGTTTAATCTAAGCAGTCAATTATTAAAAACATATAATTAATATGTGAGTCATGAACATAATTAAATTACGTTTTCAAGTTTGATTATAATTCATGTTTCCTATTTTAAGAGAAACATATAACTCAACTACTTTTTACAATCGCATCTTTTATAGTTCTTAGAATAGGAAAACACTCAACTATAAGAAAAGTAAGGAGGAAATAAATGTCACATAATAATTGTTTTGGTCATAATAACTGCAATCCGATTGTTTTTTCAGCAGATTGTTGTAAAAACCCACAGTCAGTTCCTATTACTAGCCAACAATTAAGTCAATTAATTACTTTACTAAATTCATTAATATCAGCTATTGCAGCATTTTTTGCAAATCCAAGTAATGCAAACAGATTAGCGTTACTCGATTTATTTAATCAATTTTTAATTTTCTTAAATTCCTTATTACCTTCCCCAGAAGTTAATTTTTTGAAACAATTAACTCAAAGTATTATAGTTTTATTACAATCTCCAGCACCTAATTTAGGACAATTGTCAACATTATTGCAACAATTTTATAGCGCTCTTGCACAATTCTTCTTCGCTCTAGATCTTATCCCTATATCCTGCAACTCAAATATCGATCCTGCAACTTTACAAGTTCTTTTTGGTTTATTAATTCAATTAATCAATGCTACTCCAGGGGCGACAGGTCCAACAGGTCCAACAGGTCCAACAGGTCCAACAGGTCCAACAGGAGCAACAGGAGCAACAGGAGGCGGAGCAACAGGAGCAACAGGAGCAACAGGAGCAACAGGAGCAACAGGAGCAACAGGAGCAACAGGAGCAACAGGAGCAACAGGAGGCGGAGCGACAGGAGCGACAGGAGCGACAGGAGCAACAGGAGCAACAGGAGCGACAGGAGCAACAGGAGCGACAGGAGCAACAGGAGCAACAGGAGCAACAGGAGCAACAGGAGCGACAGGAGCGACAGGAGCAACAGGAGCGACAGGAGCAACAGGAGCAACAGGAGCAACTGGTGGCGGAGCTATTATTCCGTTTGCTTCAGGTACAACACCATCTGCGTTAGTTAACGCGTTAATAGCTAATACAGGAACTCTTCTTGGATTTGGATTTAGTCAGCCTGGAGTTGCTTTAACGGGTGGAACAAGTATCACATTAGCGTTAGGGATAGGTTCTTATGCATTTGTAGCACCACGTGCAGGGACTATTACGTCATTAGCAGGTTTCTTTAGTGCAACAGCTGCATTAGCTCCATTATCACCTGTTCAAGTGCAGATACAAATATTAACTGCACCAGCAGCAAGTAATACGTTTACAGTACAGGGCGCACCTTTATTATTAGCACCAGCATTTGCTGTAATAGCGATTGGTGCTACAGCATCAGGTATCATACCTGAAGCAATTCCGGTAGCCGCTGGGGATAAAGTATTATTATATGTTTCATTAACAGCTGCTAGTCCAATAGCTGCAGTTGCTGGATTTGTAAGTGCAGGTATTAATATCGTCTAACTTGTTACAATGTTTGTTTGAAATTTAAACAGGCATTTGTATATAGCCCCACCTAATTTTATTAGGTGGGGCTATATTTTTTGTGGGAAATTAGAAATAAATCAATTGAAAAGTTACTCTTTGTTAAGTTGGTATATAAGAAAAATTAAAATTTATGATTTGCACTTTATTGTTTATGGAATAAGTTATATAGTTTGAAAAATTACATATAAACAAAAAAGATGAATTCTATTAAAAACAGAATTCATCCATTAAATAAACTATATACTAGTGGGTTAAATTGTTAATCATGAGCGGTGAAATGTCATTGCTCAAATTAGTAATAAACTATTTATTTTTATTACAGTTACATCCTTTTTCTTTACATAGCCTTGCTCTGCTAAATCTCTTTGTGACTGGGAATCGGAAGATTGAGAGTTCGAAGATTGAGAGGATGCTGAAGAGCTACTATTTTTATTATTAGAGTAGTTTTTTCGATAGTTATAATTACTCATAGTACTATCACCTCCAATTAAATATATAAATATTATATGTATGTACTCTATTAATTGTTACGATAAAAAATCTCCTCGATATTTTCCGAGGAGATAAATGGTGGTTCTATTAAAATGATACTAATTAATACCCCCAGTATAGAGGGAAGTAATAAGAATCTTGGTAATATAGATTTTGTTGTTGAGTAGGGGGCTGAGTTGACTGATTTATCATGTCGCGGTTTTGATTACAGTTTCCGGGAGGACCAATTACCGTAGTGGATTGAATTGGGGATACTGCTTGTTTCCATTGTTGTTCATTGAGGCAATAAGTATGAGCCATCATATTAGCGGGAGTTAATCTTAAAATATCAGAACCAAAAATAACTTCTGGGGTTGGGGCATTGAATATAGCTAATAAATGAGTATTATCTGCTGAAGCAATTTCATAATGCCACCACGCTTGTGGAATGTTGGCAACTTGCCCTGGTTTTATCGGTAAGTTTAATATCTGATTCGTAAATGGATTAAGTAAAGAAACAACAGCGGATCCTGAAATACAGTAAACAAGTTCAGCTGCATTTTGATGAATATGTGGTTCTACAACATTCCCTGTACTTAAATAAATATCTAATAAAGAAGTATTTTCTAAAGTATTTAATTGTTTAATGCCAAGTACATTTATATAATTTTGGGCATCTTTCTTAAAAAAATTACTTTTACTTAAATCATGAGTGAAATTAGTTGAGGGGGAAGTGTAGTCGATATTAGAAGTCAATTGTATTACCCGCCTTTCTATAGGTAAGTATGGATACAACTTTAGGATATGTGCCTAGTGTTAGTTATGTGCATTTGTCTGTATCATAATAAATTCACCTGTTTTATAAATAATATAGGTTGTGCTTCTTATTTCTCATAATGTAAATACGGATAAAAATTAGAGCGAACTAATGAAAGGCGGAATTATTGATGTTAGGTTAGGAGTAAAAATATTAAAATTTATTTCGTATATTTTAATGGTTACGTTATATGAAAAGACCAATGCCTTATAGAAAGGAATTGGCCTTTTATTTAAGATAGTTTTTGATGAATCATTAATTGTGCTTTAGCAGTATTGGCGTAATTTAGCCACTCTAATTCCAAGTTTTGTTTTAAATCGAAATGGATTTCGATGACGTCAAAATGAGATACCTTTGTTTTAAGTGGAACAGGCATCCCATTTACTTTTACTTTTTTCATGCTATGTGCAATTTTTGGAAATGCAGAGAAAGAAAAATCAATAATTGTAGCACCATCTGGTAAATAAATAGGTTGTAAATCTGTAGTATAAGCCGTAATAATATTTTCGAATAGTTCATACGATACTAAATTGTGGAAGGCGATTGGATCTGTAGTTAATAAATCGTTATTCACAATTGTATCATTCATTATTTTATAAGATATTGCTTGAACATCTACAGTTCTACTATTCAATAAATAAAAAATACCATTATCTTTTAATGTTTTTGCTGATTGCGTTTGAATGATAATTGTTTGTTCAGTATCATTCATATTTATTTTAGTTTTTAAATTGTTATTAAAATGGCTATTTTCAAGAGCGATATTATCTTCGAAATAGTTTATAGTTGGTTTGTATAATTGATGAATCATTCCAAGAATTTTATAGCAATCTAGCACACTTGCAGTGGTGATACATATTCGTGAAACACTTGATACGTTTTGAGATTCTTGTAGTTGTGAGTAAGCAGAGTAAATAGGGCTGAGCTCATAACTTATTTCAAATGACAGGGTAGTATCATAAAAAGAAAGTATGCCTTTTCTTAAATTCGTTATATTGTTTTGAATGCGTGGCGCATATTCCGTTAGAAGATTATGTGTTTTTTTATATCTTTCCTTATGTAGATATTGAAAAGCAAGATTTTCTAATTCATGCTGGATTGAATATAAACCGAATCTCTCTGCAAGTGGTGCAAAGAGTGTTAGTGTTTCGTTTGCATAAGCTACTTGTTTTGCAGGCTTTTTAACACTCAATGTTTTTATGTTATGAAGGCGGTCTATAACTTTTATAATACCAACACGTATATCTGTTTGAGAGGCCAGTAATAACTTTTTAAAATTAATTGCTTCGTATAATGCTTTCTTTTGACCACATTGTTTTTTAACTTTTGTTAATCCATCTACAATATATTGAACGTTCGCACCAAAATATAACTTAACTTCTTCTAGAGAATGCTCTGTATCTTCTACAACATCGTGTAATAACGCAGCAATTAATGTTGTGACGTCAGCTTTATAATTTAGTAATATTTCTGTAACCGCGAAAGGATGAATGATGTATGGTTCTCCAGTTTGACGGTATTGTCCATCGTGTGCTTGCTCTGCAAACTTTATAGCTTTTTTAAATAGTGTTAATTCCTCAGATTGAAGATAATTCGCCTTTCGTAATAATACCTTGCACATATATATCCATCCTTAAAATTATTTTTAATAATAATTCTATATAATATGATAAAGACCTTTTGAAATTGTAATTATTGTTTAAAAAAATAAAGTATATTGAGATTAAACTATATTCGTATTCGCATTCATACTTTGGATTGATGGAAAAAAGTAATGAACGTGTTAATTTAAAATTACATCAATCAATAATAAGGAGTGAATGTTCATGTCATTTAGTGAAACGATTAGAAATGAAGTGCTCAGCTGGGCGGGTGTTTCTGAAAAACCTCATCGATTTGGTGGTATTGAAATAAATTATGGTAAGAAAGAACTTGGTCATCTTCATGGTGAAAAGTTAGTTGATTTACCATTTCCGAAGGTAAAGCGAGATGAATTAGTGAATGAAGGGTTAGTGAAACCACATCACGTATTACCTGAATCAGGATGGATAAGTTATTATATAAAGAGTGAAGAGGATATTCCATTCGCAATTGAGTTATTTCGTATGCAATATGACCGAATACAAAAAAGAAATAAAGTAGATAAATAAAAATTTATTTTTATGTCACATCCCTCCTAAATCGTTCGTCTTGTATGTAGAACGATAAGGAGGGATTTTATTATGAATACATTTGATGTAGCGATTGTTGGTGGTGGGCTTGCTGGGTTAACAGCATCTATATATTTAGCGAAAGAAGGAAGGAAAGTTGTTGTATTAGAAAAATCAAGCCGTTTTGGTGGCAGAGCGATGACAATAAATAAAAACGGCATATATATGAACCTTGGAGCACACGCTTTATACCGCGGAGGAGAAGCGTTCTTAACATTTAACGAGCTTGGTATGAATCTTACGGGAGGAATGCCGTCCACGAAAGCACACGGAATATGGAAAGATGACGTATATACTATCCCAACGGATTTTCGCTCCATTTTATCAACACCGTTACTTTCATGGTCTGCAAAAGTACAATTCTCTCGTCTTATGATTCATTTAGGGAAATTAGATGTAGGAGAAGTTCAAAAAATGAGTTTATCTACATGGGCAGAAAAAGAAATAAAAGATCCAATGGTTCGAAATATATTTTATGCGTTATGCAGAACAACAACATATACGTTTGCTCCTACAATACAGTTAGCATCATCTGTACTAACGCAAATACAGCTTTCAATAAAAGAAGGAGTATTTTATGTAGATGGTGGTTGGGAGACGATAATAACAAAATTAAGAGATATAGCGAATAATGTTGGGGTGCAATTTCAGGCTAGTAAGCATGTATTGGAAGTAGAAAATTGTGAAGGTATACAAAAAATTCGTTGTTCGGATGATGAAGTATTTAAAGTTAATGCAGTTGTCGTGACGATTCCACCGAAAGAAGCTTGTAAAATAATAAAAGGTGCAGAAGGAACAAGTTTGTATAGATGGAGTGAACAATCGGTACGGGTTACCGTCGCTGCATTAGATATTGGTTTAAGACGCTTAACCAATCCTACACATCAATTTGCATTAGGGTTAGATCAACCTATATTTTTCACGAATCAATCAAGAGCAGCCAAATTAAGTGAAGATGGAGCAATTGTAGTGAGTGTAATTAAGTACCATAATCCTATGCTAGAGATAAATCATTTTCATGATGATCAAGAACAGTTAGAAAATACGATGGAGTTGCTACATCCTAATTGGAAAAGAGAAGTTGTTGCAAAGCAATATTTACCGAAAATAACGGTAGTACATGATTTTCCTCATATTGACCGTGTTGAAAAACCGGGCCCTAATATACCTGAAATGCCAGGTGTTTACGTTGCAGGAGATTGGGCTGGGCATGATGAAATATTAGCTGATGCTGCGGTAGCAAGCGGGAAACGTGCAGCGTTACACATTTTAAAGCAATTAGAAAGTGAGGCAGTTCATCATGGAAACGGAGCAATTATATGAAGCGTATCAACCATTATTATTTTCATTAGCATATAGAATCCTTGGGAGTGTTATGGACGCTGAAGATATCGTTCATGACGTATTTATCGCGGTAAATAATATAGAGGATGTTCAATCTATAGAAAATATGAAAGCATATTTGTGTAAAATGGCGACAAATCGTTCAATTGATACATTACGTTCGGCAGCACATAAACGTAATGTATATGTAGGGATGTGGTTACCAGAGCCATTTGTGGAAGAGTCTGATGAGCCAGTAGAGTCATTTGTAATGAAAGAATCAATTTCTACGGCATATTTATTACTTTTACAACAATTGTCTGAGGTAGAAAGGGTTGTTTTCATATTAAGAGAGGTTTTCAGTTATGACTACGAGGAAATAGCTTCAATTGTTGATAAGAGTAGTGTGAATTGCCGGAAGATCTTTCAACGCGCACGAAAAAGTATTTTAGATAAGCCGAAGCAATCAACATTAAGTACGAAGAAAATGGCTGCCTATGTGGAAAAATTTGTATCATCATTACAGTGTGGGGATACGCAAGGCATGTTAGAAGTTTTAAAAACAGATGCGATATTTAAAGCAGATGGTGGTGGTAAAGTTACAACTGCAATTAATCCGATTTATTCTGCAGATAAAATTATACGTTTGTTCTTTGGAATTGCAAAACGATTGCCAGAAAAGTATAGTGTTGATTTCAAAATAGTAAATGGTGCACCAGGCGTTATAGTTACAATAAATAATAAAGTGACGTATGTACTTTCATTCATATTTGAGGATGAGAAAATTTCAAACATTTATATGATGGTTAATCCTGAAAAACTTATGCACTTAAATGTAATAGTATAAAAAAGACGCATTTCTTTAGAAGTGCGTCTTTTTTTTATTTTTCTAACATTTCAAGAGGTACATCTTTTTCGCCGGCTACCTCGAATTTAATTTCCCCGTCTTCTTCATAAATGCGTTTAATAATCGGTATAGTTATCATTAGTTTTTTATGCTGTTTACGTCTTCTAGCAGCATCTAAGTTAATCACGTTCATGTGTAAGCATCCTTTCTTACAGAAATATATAAACAAAAGAAAATGCGTCCGAAAAGGGCGCTTAGTTGAATTAGAAATACCGATTCATTTAAATGGGGTTTAGATTATCTTATAATTGAAAACTGATTGTAAAATAATGTGAATTAAATAATTGCACGTAGAAATTAACTTTACCAAAAAACGAAACAATATGCTATAAAAAATTTTAATTCTTTGTCGTATAACAGGAAAAAGGTGTGCATTTCGCATATAATAAAAAGTAGACGGGCATCATGTACTTTTTCATCATATTGCTTGGAAAGGCGATGGAGAAAATGAATACTCTAGATTCATTATTATTGCAACTTGAACAATATGGAGAAGAGCATGATCGACATAAAGAAAAAAGAGAAGAAAAATTAAGAAATATTTCTCGTGAAATGGGGCAGTTTTTATCAGTATTAGTAAAGGGGTGCAATGCAAAAAAAATTTTAGAAATTGGAACTTCAAATGGCTATTCTACATTGTGGCTAGCAAATGCGGTAGAAGAAACAAATGGAAATGTTACAACTGTAGAACTTTCTTCAGAACGGGTTGGAGAGGCACTTGAAAATTTTGAAAGGGCAAATCTTACACAGAGAATCGATATTCATAATCAAGAGGCTGGGGCATTTTTAGATTCGCAAATAGATCGTTCATTTGATTTTATTTTCCTAGATTCAGAGCGCACGCAATACATGTGGTGGTGGGAACATATAAAACGTATTTTAGAGCCAAAAGGTTTTCTTGTAATTGATAATGCAACTTCTCATGCGGGGGAATTAGCTGGATTTATAAAGATGATTGAAGAAGACGTTACGTTTGAAACAGTGTTATTAGCTTTTCAAAAGGGAGCATTTGTTGCGCGGAAGAATAATTAGAAGTGGACCTAATATAATTATCACATTGAAAGATAGTATATGTCAAAAGATAGAGCATTATATGAATTTAAGAAGGTAACTAAATGGAATTTAAAATTAATAGTCAGTGGTGATAAGTAAGGTAAGCTGTGAAGAATCCGTCTTCAGCATGTTGTTCTCTAGGTCTTAAGTCTGAGGAAAATAATGACGAGAACAGGTATACTTATACTATGAAACAGGGAATGACTGCATAAGCAGGTATTTCTTGAAAAATCGATTTCAAGCAAGCAAAAATGTATATGAAATACGATATATTAGATGAAATATAGTGCACATAAATTCGCACATATAAATAAAGGAGCGATTTTGTTGACTGAACTCGAGAAAAAAGAACCTGTATCGATTGTGAAAGATAATAATGTAGAAGTAGTAGTGGATACAGTAATAAAAGATGCAGAACTTGAAGAACTGAATAAAGAAGCAGATCTTTATGTACAAAAGTTAAATAGCGAGCAAAATACAGATTTATCAAAAGTATTGTCGCAGCTTGGAGACTTAGGGGATAAAGAGCAGCAAGCGGCAGGACAAACGCTATCAGCTTTAAAACGTCCTGTGACAGCGATGATGAATGGAAAGAATGAAGAAATTCCAAATACATTGTTAGAATTACGAAAAGTGGTATCAGAACTTGATCCAAACTCATTAAAAGCAACTGGTATGAAGAAACTTATGTTTAAAGTGTTTAAGAAAAATCCGCTTGAAAATTACGTGCATAAATATCAATCTATAGATAAGCAAATCGAGGAGATTATAAGATCACTTCTCATTGGCCGTGATAACTTGCAAGAGGATACGGTTGGTCTTGAAATGTTAAAAGAGCAATCACACGATAAAATTCACGCTCTTGATAAACAAGTATACTTAGGAAGAAAACTTGCTGGTATGCTTGAAGCTGAGAAACAAAATCCAGAACGTCAAAGGGATATTCCGTTAATAAATGATGCATTAGAAAAGATACTTGTGCGTACTCGTAATATGCAACAAGCAAAAAGTGTATTATTACAATCTATCGCATCTGTAGACATCATTAAGAAAAATAATGAAAAGCTATCAGAGGCAATTCGTAATGCAATTACGATGACGCAAAACGTTGTAACGGTTTCCGCTGCAATACAGCTTGCATTAACAAATCAACGTAAAACAATTGATGCTGTTAATGCAACAAATGAAGCGATTGAATCAATGGTATTAAGCAATTCACAAGCATTAAAACAAAATACAGAAGAAACAACAAAACTCCTTGAAAATCCTGCAATTAGCATGGATAAATTACGTGAATCATTCCAAAATGTATTTGCCGCTATTGAAGCATCTGAGAAATCGTCAGAACGTATTATTGAGTCTAGTAAGAAATTTGTAATTGAACTAGATACATTTAATGATGAGATGAAGCAGAAACTCATTCAGCGTCCAAGGAAATAACAGACTTTTAGAGGAGGTGAAAAAATGAGTTTCATTCAAGGAGTATTATTACTATTAGGATCATTACTTTTAATCGCATTTACTGTCGTTGTTTTAGTTGTATACTTCGGACGTAAACTTTATTTTTCATGGACGAAACCATATAAGAGAGCACAAGATTCCATTGAGAAATTATCAAACAAATCGACACCGTTTTTACAAGAGTTTACGCAACATCCACTCTTTTATCGCTGGATTCGTACGGAAGGAAAGAAAGAACAACATACATTGAATACTCTTTTCTGTACATCAGGTCAACGTACGAGAGAACAAGTATTTTCAATGTTACCGAAAGAAAAACAGAAAAAAGTGCATGTAATGGCAAAAACAACGAAAAAGCTTACAAATGAAGATATCGATGTGGCCGCGATGAAAGTGAAAGATTTCTTAAGACAAGAAACGCAGCAAACTGTAAAACCGACAGACTTATCGTTTTATAAATTGTATTTCTATGATCGATATCCAGATGCATTAAATACAATTCAAGCATATAAACGCTCGATTAATCCTTCACTACAAAGAACGGTTGATGACATTACAATTTCAGTATTAAATGCATTGCCGTACTATCAAGAGCAGCGTATGTTTGAACAACAACATAAACTTGAAACGTTTTTAATGAAAGATTTAACTGCGATGTTATCTTTAGTGGTGCAATTACCTCCATCACAACGACCAGAAAAAGAAGAAGAGTTAAAAGTCTACTTGCAAAATTTCCAAAAAGAAATGGAAGTAGTAGAGCGTGATATTCGCGACTCCATTGATCACGATTTGAATGTGAAGATGAGAGCAGCGACTGAGAAGTTTAAGAATAAATAAAAAAGGCGCCTTAAAAGCTAAGTATTTCTCAGCTTTAAGGCGTTTTTTTTTGAGATTTTATTTTGCCTTAACGGTAGTAAAACTAGAAGGAATGCTTTCATTATGCAATCGATCAACTGCAGTTACCACATACGTATACGTTTCTCCAGAAATAGCCGTTTTATCTACGTAAATTTCTCCAAGTTTTGTTTTTCTTACAGTAGTAAGTAAATGTTTTGGGTTTTGTATATCCACTTCATTTTTTCCATTCACACGGTAAATGGCGTAATAAGAAGAGTCATTATCTCTATTGTCAATTATTCCCACGGCAATACCTTCTTCTCTTGGAATAGCACCTTTTAAAGTAGGTTGTTTTGGTGGATCTTGATCAAGCCAAGGCATAGGTGGGATTAATGCAGGATGCTTATATATGTCTTTTGAGAGTCTGTTTTTAACTCCTAGTGGATTGTTATTAATATCTTTTAAGCTAAAATGCATACTTCCTTTTATTTCAGGATATTGACGATTTAATGCGATTTGTTTTGGGTATTCTTCAGGATCAGACCAAGCAGGGACAGAGTTGTTATTAATTTTATAGGCCGCCTGACCGATGTATAGGTGAATGGGTTTATTATTGGTTTCTTTTATCCACCAATCTACTAATATATCATATGCAGCAGGTGTAAAACCTATATTCCAATATATTTGCGGTGTAATGTAGTCAATATATCCTTTTTGTATCCACTCACGTGTGTCAGCGTAAAGGTCATCAAAGTTTCTTTGACCTGCAGTTGTGTTAGAGCCAGTTGGATCATCAGCTATATTTCGCCATACGCCAAATGGACTAATGCCAAATTTTACGTGTGATTTTTCTTGTTTTATAGCAGTATTTAAACCTTTTACGAGTTCATTTACATTATTGCGACGCCAATCTTCGATAGTTGAAAAATTCCCATTATTATATGATTCAAATGTTTTTTGATCAGGAAATTCTTCGCCAACTACTTTATAAGGATAAAAATAATCGTCCATATGAATTGCATCAACATCATAATTTTTTACGATTTCTAAAGCGCCTTCCGTTATAAAGTTTTTCACATCTGGAATACCAGGGTTGTAATATAGCTTCCCGCCGTAAGGTATAACCCAATCGGGATGCTGTTTTGCAGGGTGATTATCCGATAATCGATTTATATCAGTGTGATTCATCGTTATTCGGTATGGATTAATCCATGCGTGGAATTCTATATTTCTTTTATGTGCTTCTTCAATCATAAATGCGAGTGGGTCGTATCCAGGGTCTTTTCCTTGTGTACCCGTAATGTATTCAGACCAAGGACCGTAATTTGAAGGATAGAAAGCATCAGCAGTCGGTTTAATTTGTACAACGACTGCATTCATACCAGTGTTTTTTACATCGTCTAATAGTCTTATAAATTCTTGTTTCTGCTTTTCAATAGGTAAGCCAGTTTTTGAAGGCCAATCAATATTGAGAACAGATGCTATCCATACAGCGCGTAATTCATGTTTTTTGTAAGTAGTATTTACTTCAGCATAAGTAGAGTGAGGGGAAATGAAAGAGAAAGGAGTAAACAATATGACGATACAGCACATCATTACTAAACGTTTCATAATCATTTATACGCCTCCCTATTATACGATTATTTAAAATAATATATGATGTTAGGTTGGCTCTGCAATTGAGAAAAATAAATATTGAAACATTAATTTAATAGGAAAAATATTTTTAGTGAAATTTACTTTCAGTATAACTAAATCGTTTCATTTCTTCATATGCTTGTTAGTAAAGTGAAACTTTCTTTCATTTGAAAGAAACAATTTATAAGTATAGGAGGATTCAATAATGAAAGTTTTATTCGTTTGTTCTGGAGGAATGTCCAGCGCAATTGTTGTAAACGCTTTAAAAAAAGAAGCAGAGAAAAAAGGTGTGAACATGCAAGTGCATGCAATTGGAACGAATGAGGTTGAGGAAGAAGTCAAGAATGGTTGGGATGTTGTAATGGTTGCACCTCAAGTTAGACATCGATTTGACGCTGTAAAAAAACTTACAGAACAAGAATCTATTCCGTGCGGTATTATTCCGCCGCAAGCATACACGCCGCTTGGTGGACCGACTTTATTAAAAACTGTAAATGAATTAATTAGTTAGGGGGAAGCGTTATGAATAAGTTTGTCACGTTTCTTGATAAAAACTTATCTGGACCGATGGCAAGGCTTTCTGAACAGAGGCATTTACAAGCAATCCGTGATGGAGTTATTTCGGCGTTACCATTTATTATCGTAGGGAGTTTCTTTTTAATAGTAGCATTTCCACCATTACCGAAAGATAGTTTCATATCAGTTTGGGCATTGAAAAATCAAACAAGTATATTAATACCATATCGTTTAACGATGTTTATTATGTCTTTATATATAGCATTTGGTATAGGATACAATTTAGCGAAAAGTTATAAGTTAGATGCTTTATCAGGGGCACAGTTAGCAGTATGCTCACTACTTTTAACATTGACGCCCGAATTAATCGATAAAAAAGGATTTATGCTTCCGATGACAAATCTCGGGGGGCATGGATTATTCGTAACGATGATCGTATCTATTTTATCAGTAGAGATTTTAAGATTTTGTAAGACGAAAAATGTAATGATTAAAATGCCAGAACAAGTACCGCCGTCTGTTTCACGTTCGTTTGAAGCACTTATACCTGCTGCATTCGTAATTATTTTAGTGAGTTTAGTAACTGTAGTTTTTAGTATTGATTTACATCATGTAGTTGATAAATTAGCGGCACCGTTAGTAAAAGCTGGTGATAGTTACTTCGGTGTAATCATTCCAGTATTTTTAATTACATTTTTTTGGTCATTCGGAATCCATGGTGTGTCGGTTGTTGGAACTGTTGCCCGGCCATTATGGGAAGTATATTTAGGGAAAAATGGTGAAGCAGTTGCTAGTGGAGCAAATCAGTTGCCATTCATTTCACCAGAACCATTATACCAATGGTTTATATGGATTGGTGGTTCTGGTGCGACGTTAGGACTTGTATTAGCTATGATTGTATTTGGTCGATCAAAATATTCGAAGGCATTATCAAGAACTTGTATTGTGCCTGGTATCTTTAATATTAATGAACCTGTTATTTTTGGATTGCCAATTGTACTAAACCCAATTTTAATTATCCCATTTATCATTACACCACTAGTAACAGCAACTATTGCATACTCAGCAACTGCGATGGGGTTTGTTACACCAACACATATAATGCCTCCATGGACATTACCAGCTCCAATTGGTGCATATTTAGCCACAGGTGGAGATTGGCGTGCAATTGTATTAGTTTTTATAAACATAGCAATATCATTCCTTATTTATTTACCATACTTTAAAATGTACGACAAAAACATGCTTGAAATTGAGAAAAATGGTGATGGGGAATCTGTTAATCCGTAAGTTTTATATTTTATTTTTGAGTGATAGGCATTTTGTCTATCACTTCTTTCACATTAAGTCCAGAGAGGGTGAAATGGAATGAATATAAAATTTAGCTATAAAGGTGTATTTTTATTGTTATTTGGAGTGATATGTGCGAATTTACTTTTCGTACCTTTATTAAGAATGCTAAATCTATCACAAATGCATAGTATATGGATTGTTACAAGCATTGCGGCAAGTGTTTTGCTTACGATCGTTGTTTCTTTCATTGATGGCACATTTGTATCGAAAGTCCAGTTGTTTATTAGATTTATATTGTTTTCTGTAGGTTGTACGTTGTTTACTTACATAATTGTTTTTTAGTGAATAGGGGGCATGCATTTTATGTATATTGCAGGGATAATGTCCGGTACATCGTTAGATGGAATAGATGTAGCGCTCGTTCATATAGAAGGGAACGGTGTAGATTCTAAGGTCGAACTCATTCATTTTACTACTGTTCCATTTTGTAAGGATATAAAAAATGAGATACTGCAGGCTTTATCAATTGATACATCTAATGTTCAATTGATATGCAGTTTGAACTTTAAGCTTGGTTTATGTTTTGCTAATGCTGTGGAGGAAGTTTGTAAAAAGGCTGATTTGTCATTGGAACAATTAGATTTAATAGGTTCTCACGGACAAACGATTTATCATCAGCCAAAGCAAGAAGGCAATAGTATTTCTTCGACATTGCAAATTGGAGAACCAGCAGTTATAGCATATGAAACGAACACTACGGTTATCTCTAATTTTCGAACAATGGATATGGCAGCAGGGGGACAAGGTGCACCACTTGTGCCATATTCAGAGGTCATTTTGTATCGCCATCAAACTAAAAATAGATTACTACAAAATATTGGCGGGATTGGTAATGTTACAGTGATTCCAAGTAAACGAAGTAATAAGAGTGTAATTGCTTTTGATACTGGCCCAGGAAATATGGTAATCGATGATGTATGTCAAAGATTATTTCAGTTGCCATATGATCAAAATGGTAGGATTGCAAAACAAGGAGTAGTTGTAGATGAAATTTTGACATATTGTATGAACCATCCATTTTTGAAAATGAATCCACCGAAATCAACTGGTAGAGAACAGTTTGGAGAAGAGTTTGTAAGTGAATTATTGAAGCGGTTTGAAAAGCATGGTAAAGAAAATCTTTTGACGACTGTCACGATGTTTACAGCAAGTTCAATTGTTCATCATTATAAGGAGTTTATTCTGCCGTATTATGAAATCGATGAAGTAATTTTAGGTGGTGGGGGCAGTTATAATCGTACACTTGTTGACATGATACGAAATGGATTGAATGAAGAAAAGTGCGCGATATTCATTCAAGAAGATATAGGCTATTCTTCAGAGGCGAAAGAAGCAATCGCCTTTGCGATATTAGCAAACGAAACGCATCATCGTAATCCGAGTAATGTGCCAAGCGCAACAGGTGCAAAGCAATCTGTAGTTTTAGGGAATATAACATTCCCTCCAATAAGATGATGAAAATGAGGCGAACATATGAAGTATATGATTGGAGTAGATGGTGGAGGCACGAAGACAGAAGCAATTGCATTTGATCAAGAGGGTAACGAAGTTGTAAGAGGTACGAGTGGGTTTGGAAATATATTAATAGATTATGAAAAAGCAGTTTCGCATATTATGGAGGCGATCGATCAATGCAAGAAAGCTTTAATAGATGGGCATTGCGTTTGTATTTGTTTAGGGTTAGCGGGTATAAGTGGAGCGAATACAAATGAATTAACATTACGATTAATAAAGAAATATGAAACGAAAATTGAAGTTTTTAATGACGCAATGATTGCACATGCAGCTGCTTTAAAAGGGAAGGATGGAATTTTAACGATTGGCGGTACAGGCGCAATTTGTATTGGAAAGAAAGGAGAAGTGTACGAGTATAGTGGTGGATGGGGACATATTTTAGGCGATGAAGGAAGCGGATATTGGATTGCGTTACAAGCTTTAAAGAGAATGTCATTACAATTCGATCAAGGAGTTAGCCTTTGTCCATTAAGCTTGAATATTCAAAGGCAGTTTCAACTTTTGACACCGTCTCATATAAAAAGCCTAGTATATACTTCTTCAAAAGATAAAGTTGCAGCAATCGCACCATTAATTATTCAGGAAGCGAGAAATGGGAATGATGATGCACATGAGATTATGATGCAAGCCGGTAAGGAATTAGCGAGAATTACAGTAGATGTTTTTAATAAGATGCAATGTAAGTTTTCAACTCCAATTGTAGTAAGTGGTAGCATATTACGTTTAGTTCCTGAAATATATGATGTATTTAAGAAGTGCTGTGAGGAAAGGATTGAAGAACTTACATTTGTATCCCAATCAGAAATGGCAGTGAAAGGAACATATTATTTAATGAAGGATTTATATTTTAAAGTGTAAATAGATAAATGAGAATTTTTGTATTATTTGTAAAAATATGATATTAAAATGTACGAAGGGATGTAGATTGAAAAACGTACAAAATACGTAGTAATTGAATAGTGTATATGTATTCCCATGCAGAAAGTGAATGATTACATGATTAATAGTATGCAGTTTTTGTATTTGGTGGCTTCTTATTTATTTGGTAACATCTTAACCGCTTATATAGTAACAAAATTGAGACATAACGTTGATATTAGGGATGAAGGAAGCGGAAATCCTGGCGCAAGAAATATGGGGCGCGTATATGGAAAAGGGTATTTCATCGCTACATTTTTAGGTGATGCGATCAAAGGGGCAATCGTAGTTTCTATTGCAAAATACCTTTTTGAAGATTCTACATTTGTAATGTTAGCTTTACTGGCTGTTATACTTGGACATATTTACCCAATTTTATTTAAAGGCAAGGGCGGAAAAGGCATTTCAACATTTATTGGAGGGTTAATTGCATTTGATTATTTGATAGCGCTTACTCTTATTGCTGTTTTCATTATATTTTATTTAATCTTTAAAGGATTTACTAAGCCCGGACTAATTACAATCGCTTGTTTACCAGTTTGCATGATTTTGTATTCTTACTCTATTGTTACGACTATTTTAAGTGCACTTATCATTGTACTTATTTTATATGTAAATCGAGAATGAAATGAACTTTTAATAAGTGGAGTTAATCTCCACTTATAATTTTTATTAAATACATAAAGGAGATACAACATGGGGTTAATTTATAAAGTTGCTGATCAAGCTTGGGAATTTGAAAGTATACATAAATTGAATTATAAAACATTTGTAGAAGAAATTCCGCAACATGAAGAAACGAAAGATCGTGTTCGTATAGATCGTTTCCATGAAGAAAATACATATTTAATTTGTTTAGATGACGATAAGTTAGTAGGTATGGTTGCATTGCGAGGAAAACGACCATTCTCGTTAGATTATAAAATTCCAAATCTAGATTTTTATTTGCAAGAAAATGGAGAAAATGGATATGAAATTCGTTTACTTTCAGTAGAACGTGAATATCGAAATGGAAGAGCATTGTTAGGTTTAATTCGCTTTTTACATCGTTATTTGCTTCTAAATGGATATGAATTGGCACTCATTTCTGCTACAACACGTGAACTACCTTTATATGAGCAAATGGGATTCAAATCTTTCCATACGTTAGTTGGTACTGAAGAAGCAGCCTTCCAGCCAATGTATGTTACCCCTGCTATGTTTGAAGAGTCGAGTGTTGGGGGTATTATGACGAAAGAATATACGTTTTTACCTGGTCCAGTGGATATTGAAGAAAATGTTCGAAAGGCATTTTCTACTAAGCCTATTTCGCATCGTTCTAAGTCATTTCAAGTGACAATGGAAAATGTAAAAAAACGTTTACTGCAAATGACAAAAGCAAAACGTGTACAAGTTATGTTAGGAACAGGGACGTTAGCGAATGATGCAATTGCTTTACAGTTACGTTCATTAAAAGGTAAAGGACTAGTTTTAGCGAACGGGGAGTTCGGTAATAGATTAATTGAGCAGGCAAAACGTGCACATTTAAATTTTGATACGTATAAAAAAGAAATGGCAGAGCCGTTTATTTATACAGAATTAGAAAAAATAATGGCAATTGGAAATTATGAATGGCTTTGGTTTGTTCACCATGAAACATCAACTGGAATGTTAAATAATTTAGAAGAACTAGACATTCTTTGTAAAAAGTATCAAATGAAACTATGTGTAGATTGTATAAGCTCAATTGGAGCAATACCAATAAATTTGAAGGATGTATATTTTGTAAGTGGTGTAAGCGGAAAAGCAATTAAATCATTTACAGGATTATCTTTCGTTTTTCATAATCACATGATAGAGAAAATGAAGCAATACCTGCGTATATGGATATTGGTATGTATGAAATGAATGATAGTATTCCATACTCCCATTCATGGAATTTAATTTATGCATTGCAAGAAGCATTGAAGCGATTTGAAGATGAAGAGGCATTTGAAAAAATAAAAGAGGCGTATGCTTATATTGAACAAGCTATTACTACTATGGGTTTAAAGCTTGTTTCACCTAAAGATCATGCCGCTCAAATTGTTCTTACCATTCAATTAAACGAAGGGCAGTGTTCTAAGGCAGTAGGCGATGCATTAGCATTACAAGGATATATTGTTCATTATGAATCAGCATATTTACAAAAGAATAACTGGATTCAAATAGCATGTCTGAATCACTATAAAGAACGTGATATGAGGAGGATGTTAAATTGTTTGCAGATGTGTGTGTTAAAGAAAGTTCTTTTAACGTAAATGCTTGTATATTTATTATATAATTTCTACAAGGCTATGAGTCACACTTGCTAAGTGTATAGAAGTGCATTTTTTGACAAGAGTTTAAAAGAGGGCGAAAGCTCTCTTTTAAACTTACTTAAATGAATTATCCACAGATTGGAATACCGAGAACTCTCAAAGCTAGTGCTACTTGAAGAGTAATTTCCAATCTAGCAATTTCGATGCCAGCAACTGTGAGTACTAAAAAAGGTTGGCCGTTTACGAACACAATACAACTTTCCACATATACGCCTCCTTTCTAGTGATCTACTACAGTATATGAATGAAACTATAAAACGTTATAGTTAGATTTATGAATTTTATAAAAATAATAGATTTACCCTATGTTTACGAAACAAATGGAGTTTCATAGTGTTAATAATTTAATTGTTAGAAAAGGAAGCAACTATAATAAGATGCTTTTTATTATATTTACGTTTCAGCGTGACAATAAATAAAGTTAATCAATGACGAATTGAGAGGGAAATATATTGATAAATATTTGTATGAGGTAAACTAAGAAGGTTTTAGAAAAACGAAAAGGAATTTTTATACTTGTAACATAAAAATTCTAGGGGGATGTTAATATGGAAAAAACTATGATGGTAGAAACAACAAACATGATGATGTCTATGGAAAAAATGATGTGTGAAATGAAGTGTATGAAAATGATGATGAATAACATGATGCAAATGGATGTAGAAATGGATAAGGCAATGATGGTGAAAATGAATGAATGTGATGAAATGATGAAGACTACTATGTCTATGATGAAAGCGATGAAAGAGAAATGTTGTTGAAGTAGCAAAGTATAGCGTAAAATGATGATGATCTTGTAAATTTAAATTAGTAAAGAGCCTGTTTTAGTTGGTAAATTAAAATAGGCTCTTTTAACTATTGTTCAAAAATAAATTGAGTTGACCAAAAAGAACTAAAAGATTATTTTAGTTCTTTTTTCTGTATTAACACTGTTCAAATCATTTGTTTAAAACCTATAGATGATAGTTAGGCAGTGAGCAAAGACAAGTAAGAGCCTATCTTTCTTCGTTAAATGTGTGCTGAAGTAAATAATGACTCCATTTTTATTTTACTCTTTTCTCTAATTTCAGCATCAGCATGTCGCATAACATATTTATGCGCTACAGCGATTGCTAAAACATCATCTAATAAGCCAATCCCAATAATAGCAGCTATATCTGGAATGAAATCGATTGTTAATACATAATAGGATAAGGCGGCTAATATAATGAGTTTCGCTTTAGTAGGTAACTCTTTCTTTTTCATTGTGTAGAATAAAATAATACTTTCATATACGCTGGATTTTCCAAGGTTTACTGAGCTTTTTTTGAATTTTTTCCAAAGTGTCTGTTTCTCCATATAAACACTCCTTTTACAAAAACATAGATTTTTTAAAAGGATGGACAAAAAAGTGAGAAAATAATCAATTTATTATTTTTTCTTACTTGTATATTTCCATAAGAAATAGGAAAGTACCTGTTCAAAAAAATAAAATGTGTACTATATAAAATAATAAAAAGCCTAGCTTTCCTATGCCGGAAAGCTAGGTTTTTCAATTCATAGATTCTGCGATTTGAATCAAATCCTGAGCATTGTATTTTCTTTTTATATATAGTTTGTTACCAATTGCGATTTTATATTGAAAACCGTCTCTCTGAAATATAAGCTCATATGCTAAATCAAAATGAGAGTTAAATAATGCTTTCGTATTATTTTTTAAATTGTAGAACTTAGTTCCTTTATGTACATATTGGTCTAATTTATGTTGAACTGGTGAAACAGTGATTTTTAAAATCCCATTAATATCTTCATTATTGTAATGTAGTTCCAAGTAATTGTTATAGATGTAACCGTAAAATTGCTGAATATCGAATGGGAATTTTGTGGCTGTTAGTATATGCTGCTTAAACTTCAATTCATATTCTTTTACAATAGTAGCTTCTTTCATAAAGGGATTAGTTCCATCATAAATTTGATTAATGTGAGATATTTTATTGTTTTTTGTTACTATTTCTAAAATGAAACCAATAGTACATACATCACTAGTGTCTTTGAAATAAGCGATAAGAATTGTAGTATCCTCTTTAGGAGACGGTACTTCTAAAATTTTATGAAGATGTTTTTCTTTTTGGAAAGTAGGTATTTTGAGTCCTTCTGTTACATATGAATGCATTAATTTTTTATCACTTTTGAGTAAAGCATGTTTAAATTTATTAATCACATTAGATTGTGGTTTAGCCATAATAATTGTGGTGGATTGAAAATATAGTAAGAAAAATATGCAAAAAATCTTTATTAATTTAGTAATCAATTTTATCACCTTATAACTATCTTTCCGTAAAATTGAAATATATATGTATAGGAGTTTATATACTTTAAAAGAAGTTATAGGAGGGAAGAATATGAGCTCTTTATTCGATGTAATAGCGAATATTATTTTGTTGTATCCCCGAAATGATATGAAATTAAAACATCATATTGCGAAGTTAAGTGAATTAGAGTGGTTTCGAAATCTACACGAAGATCCGAAGTACACAAGTTTGATTTGGGGTAATAGAAAAATTAAAAAGTTCATTTTGTCTTCTATTAACATGGAAGCATTAATAAAATCTGAGAAAAAGCAAAAAGAATTTGTCCATCTAGTACACGATGAATATAAAAAGAGAAGGTAAGAATTTTTTTATTTTTCATATTTGGCGAAACAAATGGTACAATGAAAGCTAATGTGAAAAATAAGGAAAAGAAGTGGTCAATATGAAAAACTTTTTAGAATTAGGAATTAGTGAAACTTTTAATCATACATTACGTGAAAATGGAATCACAGAAGCAACACCGATTCAAGAGAAAGCAATTCCTGTTATTATGTCAGGAAAAGATATTATTGGACAGGCGAAAACAGGAACGGGTAAAACGTTAGCATTCGTGTTACCGATTTTAGAAAAAATCGATCCAGAGTCTAGTGATGTTCAGGCTTTAATTGTTGCACCAACAAGGGAACTAGCCCTGCAAATTACAACTGAAATTAAAAAAATGCTTGTTCAAAGAGAAGATATTAATGTACTAGCGATATATGGCGGACAAGATGTAGCACAACAATTAAGAAAATTAAAAGGTAATACACATATTGTTGTTGCGACACCAGGACGATTATTAGATCATATACGACGTGAAACAATTGATTTAAGTAATCTTTCAACGATTGTACTAGATGAAGCGGATCAAATGCTTTATTTCGGATTCTTATATGATATTGAAGATATTTTAGATGAGACACCTGATAGTAAACAAACGATGTTATTCTCAGCAACGATGCCAAAAGATATTAAAAAATTGGCGAAACGTTATATGGAAGAGCCGCAAATGATCCAAGTACAAAGTGAAGAAGTAACGGTAGATACAATTGAGCAGCGTGTCATTGAGACGACAGATCGTGCAAAGCCAGATGCACTTCGTTTTGTTATGGATCGTGATCAGCCATTTTTAGCAGTTATTTTCTGTCGTACAAAGGTTAGAGTAAGTAAGCTTTATGATAATTTAAAAGGACTAGGTTATAATTGTGCTGAACTTCATGGTGATATACCTCAAGCGAAACGTGAAAGAGTCATGAAGAGTTTCCGCGAGGCTAAAATTCAGTACTTAATTGCGACTGATGTAGCAGCTCGTGGACTTGATGTAGATGGTGTAACGCACGTATTTAACTTTGATATCCCTGAAGATGTAGAAAGTTATATTCACCGCATTGGCCGAACAGGACGTGCAGGTGGATCAGGTCTTGCAATTACGTTCGTTGCAGCGAAAGATGAAAAACATTTAGAAGAAATTGAAAAAACGCTTGGTGCACCAATACAAAGAGAAATAATCGAACAACCGATGATAAAAAATGTAGATGAAAATGGAAAACCGGTACAAAAGCCGGCTCCAAAGAAATCAAGTGAATATCGTCAAAGAGATAGCCGTGAAGGTTCAAGAAGTGGTTCAAAAGGTGGTCCAAGAAACGATTCAAGAAATAGTTCGAGAAATGATAACAATCGATCATTTAATAAGCCAAGTAATAAGAAAAGTAGTACAAAACAAGGTCAGCAAAGACGTGGCCGTTAAATAGTTATTATTCAAAAAGAGTCGCAAAGTGTTGCGGCTCTTTTTTGTTTTTATACAACGAAGTCGATATAAGTACAAGGGTGATTGCATAGAAACAACCTTTAAAATTTCATTTACCGTATTTAAAAATTTAAAATTCATAAAGGAAATATAAAGTAGGTTGTTGTATATGTACGATAACAGGAAACTTTTCACATACTAAACATATACTTTAAATAAACCGACAGTCGGTCCGTAGGAAGGAGTACATGAATGAGGATCGTAAAAGAATATGGGGAGCGTAGAAATGAAATTTTAGAAACTGCTGAACGTTTGTTTGTTACAAAAGGGTATACGAAAACTACAGTAAATGACATTTTAAAAGAGATTGGTATAGCAAAGGGGACGTTTTATCATTATTTTAAGTCGAAAGAAGAAGTAATGGATGAAATTATTATGAGGATTATTAAAGCGGATGTTGCTAAAGCGAAAGCAATTGTCTCTAACCCTAATATCCCAGTTTTGGATAAGTTATTTCGAGTTTTAATGGAACAATCACCAAAATCAGGAGATGTAAAAGATAAAATGATTGAACAATTTCATCAGCCAAATAATGCGGAAATGCATCAAAAAAGTATAGTACAATCAATTATTCATTTATCTCCTGTTTTAGCAGAGATTTTAGAACAAGGAATCGCTGAAGGCATATTTTCTACTCCATACCCACAAGAAACGATTGAATTATTACTCTCTTCAGCACAAGTCATATTTGATGAGGGTTTATTCCAGTGGAAGCCGGAAGAAATGATGAGGAGAGCTAAAGCTTATATCAAAATGATGGAAGCATCTGTTGGAGCGAAAGAGGGAGCCTTTGATTACATGGTGGAGGTTTTAATCAAACAGAAATAGTAATTTTCTGTTTGGATATTATCGACCGACAGTCGGTCTGAATCGAATGAAAGGTGTGATAAGGATGTCAGCTAGTATAAGGTCTTCGATGAAAGATTTTCACTTAATGGTGAGTGGACAAATTATTACTATTTTAGGTTCAACACTTTTACGTTTTGCCCTGTCATTATATGTGCTAGATATAACAGGGCGTGCTGATATATTCGCAGGATTATATGCGGTAACGAGTATTCCGTTTTTGCTAGCCCCTCTTGGCGGAGCGATAGCAGATCGTTTCAATCGCCGTAATTTAATGGTTATTTTTGACTTTATCAACGCTGCGATTGTATTAAGCTTTATAATTTTGTTATTTACTGGACCTGTATCTATTATATTGATTGGAACAATTATGTTTTTACTAGCAGTCGTTAGTGCAATGTATTCACCTGTTGTAATGGCGAGTATTCCGCAATTAGTTCCAGAGAATAAGTTAGAGCAAGCGAACGGTATCGTAAATGGTGTGCAAGCATTATCGAATATAGTTGCTCCTGTATTAGGAGGAATACTGTACGGCATAATTGGTTTGAAAATGCTCGTAATAATAAGTTGTCTTGCTTTCTTTTTATCTGCGATTTTAGAAATGTTTATTAAAATACCTTTTATAAAAAGAGCACGAGAAAGCCATATAATACCGACAATTGTAAAGGATATGAAAGAAGGATTTATATATGTTTTAAAACAACCATTTATTTTGAAATCTATGCTTTTAGCTGCATTACTAAATTTAATACTTACACCGCTATTTGTTGTTGGCGCTCCAATTATTATACGAGTAACAATGGAAAGTAGCGACACGTTATACGGAATTGGAATGGGATTGATCGATTTTGCTACTATTTTAGGTGCATTATCGATAGGTTTTTTTGCGAAAAAGCTACAGATGAAAACATTGTATTACTGGATGCTTTTAATAGCTTTATTAGTACTACCAATGGCACTATCAGTTACGCCAGTTATTCTTAATTTAGGATACTATCCACCATTTATCCTCTTTATACTTTCTTCTATTCTAATTGCAATGATCGTGACAATTGTATCCATCTATGTGATTACTGTAGTCCAAAAGAAAACACCAAATGAAAACCTAGGAAAAGTAATGGCAATTATAACAGCGGTATCTCAATGTATGGCACCAATTGGGCAAGTCATTTATGGTTTTATGTTTGAAGGATTCAGTATGAAAATTTATTTACCTATATTAGTTATTAGTTTCATAATGATAATAATAGCGATAGTGACGAAGAAAATATTATGGAATGAAGGGAACTAGCTCCATATGATTAGGAGAATGTTAAAAAGAGATTTCTCTCAAAATAAAATGATAAATACCATTCTATTTATGTTTATCATGTTATCAAGTCTTTTAATCGCAAGTGCTTCAAGTAACGTTATAAATCTATTGAACTCAACGGATCAATTGTTTAAAGTATCAAACGCACCGCACTTCGTACAAATGCATGCCGGAGAAATAAACCAAAAGTCAATTGATTCATTTGTAGCGCAAACTCCTTTTGTAAAAAAACAACAAACAGCAGAGATGGTTCAAATAGGCGGATCTAACATTTTTATAAAGAAGAAAAATCAAGCGGAACATAATAGTGTAATGGACATTAGCTTCGTTAAGCAAAATACTATTTTTGACTTTTTATTAGATTTAAATAATGAATTGATCGATGTTAGGAAAGGGGAAATAGGTGTACCAATTTATTATATGCAAAAATATAATTTGCGTATTGGAGATAAAATTTGGGTTGTTAAAAATAATAATGAGCTAGAATTTACTATTTCGGCATTTGTTCGTGATGTTCAAATGAACCCATCACTTGTTAGTTCAAAACGATTTGTAATAAGCGATGATGACTTCGAAAGAATAAAGGGGAATTTTGGAGAAAGTGAATATCTTATTGAATTCCAGCTAACAGATTTAAATAAAATAAATGGATTTGAAACTTTATACCAGTCATCAAACTTACCTCAAAAAGGTCCCTCTATTACGTATTCACTCTTTAAAACACTCAATTCATTAACAGATGGAATAATAGCTGCAGTGCTTATCATAATAAGTGCATTATTAATGCTAATCGCGATTTTATGTATTAGATTTACGATTATGACTTCAATGGAAGAAGATTATCGGGAAATTGGTGTTATGAAAGCTATCGGCATTCAAAGTAAAGATATTCAAAAACTATATGTAACAAAATATGTTGTTATTTCCGCTATCGGATGTATATGTGGATATATCCTTTCGTTATTTGTTACAAAAATATTTACCTCTAACATCGCACTTTATATGGGGACAGTTAATAAAAGTATTTTATATTATGTTGTGCCATTGATAGTCACAACATTGTTATTTCTAGCCGTTATCCTTTTTTGCCGCATCATTTTGCGGAATTTCAGGAGAATTACAGCAATAGACGCTTTACGATCAAGAGATAAACTAGGAAAAAGAAAGATTAGAAGATTTTTTCTCTCTATCAAACTAAAATTACAAATGTAAATATATTTATTGGTATACAAGATGTAGTGAAACGATTTAAGTTATATCGAGTATTAAGTATCGTTTTAATTATTGCAGTGTTCATGATTGTTGTACCGGTTAACTTTTTGTACACGATTCAGTCACCGCAATTTGTTAATTATATGGGAACAGGAAAGAGTGATATACGAATAGATTTACAGCAATCTGAAAATATAGAAAAACGGTTTAATGACGTTATATCGTATGTCGGAAACGATGAAGAGGTAGAAAAATATGCAGCATTTGTAACGAGTACATTTAAAATGGTGAAAGCTGATGGTACACATGAAAACTTAAATGTAGAAGTGGGAGATTTCGCTCAATTTCCAATAGAATATGTTAAAGGTATGGCACCAAAAAATGAAAATGAGATCACTTCTCTTATATGAACGCAAATGAATTAAAAAAGAATATAGGGGATGAAATCGTTTTATTTGTAGAAGGAAAAGAGAAAATGCTAACTATTAGTGGTATATATCAAGATGTAACGAATGGAGGAAAAACAGCTAAAGCGAGTTTTTCTTATAATAAAGAAAATATATTATGGTACGTAGTAAATGTAGATATGAAACCCAAAGTGAATCTACAAGAAAAAGTGAAGGAGTATAAACAAAATTTTAATTCTGCAAAAATAACAGATACGGATAATTATTTATCTCAAACTTTAGGAGAGACAATTAAACAATTAAGACTCGTGACACAAGTGGCAATTTTGATTGCTATATTGATATCGGTTTTAATAACTGCGATGTTTTTTAAAATGTTATTGGTAAAAGATTCTTCGCAAATATTAATTATGAAAAGTATCGGCTTTTCCTACAAAGATATTCGTATACAATATGTTACTCGTTCTATTTCTATAGTATTAGTAGGTATTTTAACAGGGACATTTATAGCTGCTACGTTTGGAGAAACACTAATAAGCTGGTTAGGTTCATTTATGGGAGCAGCTCACATAAAGTTTGTTGTTAATCCGATCATTTCTTATGTAATATGTCCAGCTATTTTATTTATATCTGTGACCGTAGCAACACTTTTCAGTAGTTTTACAGTGAAACAAACAAATGATTTAAAGCTAAATGGGGAGTAGGAGGTGTGTAATTTGAAAAAAATTTTAGAAGTAAAACAATTAAATAAAAAATACGCAATGGATGGAAATAAAACTTACCATATGTTAAAAAATATAAATTTAGAGATTTATGAGGGAGAGTTTATATCGGTCATGGGACCTTCTGGTTCAGGGAAATCGACGTTACTATATAATATTAGCGGAATGGATCAAATGTCATCAGGAAGTGTGAAAGTTGATAGTAAAGAAATAACATGTATGAAAGAAGAGGTGTTAGCAAAATTACGACTCAGCGAAATGGGATTTATTTTTCAACAGAGCAATCTTCTTAGAAATTTGAATCTTTTTGATAATATAGTTTTGCCTGCGTATTTAGCAAAAGTTGAGAGCAGGAAAATAATAAATAAACGTGCACTTGAATTGATGAAGAAAACGGGAATTAGTCAAATTGCAACTAATAATATAACTGAAGCATCAGGAGGAGAATTACAAAGGGTATCTATTTGTAGAGCACTCATAAATAAACCTAATATTATTTTTGCTGATGAACCAACGGGTGCTTTGAATTTAAAAGCGACAGAAGAGGTAATGGATATTTTAGCAAATATAAACCGTATGGGAACTACAATTTTGCTAGTTACTCATGACGTAAAGGTAGCAGCTAAAACAGAAAGAGTTCTTTTTATGGTGGACGGAGAAATTGTTAGCGAAATACAGATGGGTAAGTATAGAAACGATGATTTGAAGGTGCGAGAAGAGCAGTTGTTAAAATGGTTAACTGTACTTGGATTTTAAAGAGATAATATTTTTGACTCCTATTGAATATAGGAGTTTTTTCTTTGTTTGAAAATTCAAAAAGAGATATAATGATTTTCTGACTATTGATTATGGAGGAGTATAAATGAAAAGTGAAACGTTACACACTCAAGAAGATATATTAAAAATGCTTGATTCATTATTAAGACCCGCGGTACCATTTTGGAATGAATTTTACACGAATAGAGAAAAGGATGTTCCTTTTTTTGCAAATGTTCCAGATGAGAATTTAGTTTCATATATACAAACAGAATGGATTTCAAAAGAGAAAGTGTTAGAGCTTGGATGTGGTCCAGGAAGAAATGCAATTTATTTAGCGAAACAAGGGTTTGATGTAACAGCCGTAGATTTGTCTATAGAAGGAATTAATTGGGCCAAAGAGAGGGCGTTAGAAAACGGGATAGAAATACAATTTGTTTGTGAATCGATTTTTAATTTGGATTTTCAAGATGAATATGATTTTGTATATGATTCCGGTTGCTTGCATCACATTCCACCACATAGAAGAATGAATTATGTTGATCTAGTTAAAAATTCATTAAAATCGGGTGGTTATTTCGGATTAACATGTTTTGCAGCAGGTGATTTGAATGAGCGAAATGGATCGGAAATAACGGACTGGGATGTGTATAGAGGATGGAGTTTGCAAGGTAGTCTTGCATATTCAGAAGAAAAGTTAAGAGAGATATTTAAAGAATTTGAAGTAATTGAAATTAGAAAAATGAAGCAAATTGAACAACCAAATAATATGTTTGGAGAATCATTTCTTTGGACAGCATTATTTAAGAAGAAATAAAACATAGATAATTGACAAACTCATCGTTTTTATAGACAATACACTTATAAGAATATACGTTCGGTTTTGTTGTCCGATGTATGTTTTGCATAAATACATAACAAGGGGATGTCTCTAAATGGGTAACACAAATCAAAAAATCACTACGTTTTTAATGTTTGAGGGCAAAGCTGAGGAAGCGATGAATTTTTACACATCGCTATTTAATCAATCAGAAATTGTAAGTATCTCTCGTTATGATGAGAATGGACCAGGTAAAGAGGGAACTGTAATTCATGCAACTTTTACGCTAAATGGACAAGAGTTCATGTGTATTGATAGTTATGTAAAGCATGATTTTACATTCACTCCAGCTATGTCTCTTTATGTAACTTGTGATACGGAAGAGGAAATCGAAACCGTTTTTAATAAACTAGCACAAGATGGAAAAGTTCTTATGCCTTTAGGTTCATATCCGTTTAGTAAAAAGTTTGGCTGGTTAAATGATAAGTATGGTGTGTCTTGGCAGTTAACTCTTGCTGGAGATGAATAATTAAAATAATATGGTGACATTAAAGTCATAACAAAAGGGATGATTCAAGATTAATATGTATCATCCCTTTTATTTTTTGTTTTACAAACGTCACTGGTTTTTAAAGAACGTTTCATTATTATAACTAAAGAAGAAAGACCATCGTTATTCAATAAGATTAAAATAGATTTAGTTACCCGTTGTATTTATAACAACTTTAGGTTTGTATATAATATAAAACTGCTAATTTAATTTTTTGGCTTATCTAGTAATGGAATTCATTAACTGGAAGAAGTATTCAGGTGAATGTAACCAATTTCCTTAAGAAGTCTTTAAAAAGTAATTTGGATACTTTATTTTAAGGTATGGTTTACGAATTAAACAACCTTCAAAAAATATAATAGTTGAAATTTGTTGGTTTTAGAATGAAGAAATTAGGCTCAATATACCAACTTAATTATTCATAATTGAGTTGTGGTATAATTTACATACAGGGGGAAAGTAGATGACACAACATAAAGAAGAGCAAATGAATGAGGCATTAGCATTATTTTACTTTGCATATAAAACTTTTACAGAAAAACCAGATGAAATAATAAAAGAGTATAGTATACAGCGTGTACATCATAGAATTCTGTTTTTTATTGCTCGTTTTCCAGGGCTTAGTGTAAATGAACTGCTATCACTTTTAGAAATAAGTAAACAAGCTCTTCACGGACCGTTGCGCCAACTGTTAGATAAAGGACTTATTGAGAGTAATGAAGCTGCACATGATCGTCGTGTGAAACAGCTGTCTTTAACAGAAGAAGGAACAGACTTAGAGAAAAAACTGAGCGATGTTCAAAGAGAACAAATGGGAGCTATTTTCTCACAGTTTGGCGAATCATGTGAAGAAAATTGGCATCAAGTTATGAATGAAATGGCAAATAGCCGTTCAGGATTTGATGCATGGACGTCTAAGCGTGAAATACCAGTAGAATAAAAGATAGAAACAGTATCTTGTTTTGTAGTTTGAAAAATCATAAATTTTTATCTGTATATTTGGCAACTATGGATAAAAAATTCACATTGCCAAAAACTTTATATGTGTACGTATTGAAATTTTAAAATTCATATTTCCGAGAGGGGAATTATAATGATAAAACTTGTACTCATTCGTCACGGACAAAGTTTGTGGAATCTTGAAAATCGATTTACAGGATGGACAGATGTGGATTTATCAAAGAATGGATTAAGTGAAGCGAGAGAAGCAGGAACAATATTAAAAAAGAATGGATATACATTTGATGTTGCGTATACCTCGGTACTAAAACGAGCAATTCGTACATTATGGATTGTACTGCATGAAATGGATCTCACTTGGGTCCCTATACATAACTCATGGAAGTTGAATGAACGCCATTATGGTGCACTACAAGGATTGAATAAAGACGAAACTGCAAAAAAATATGGAGATGAACAAGTTCATATTTGGAGAAGAAGTATAGATGTGAGACCGCCTGCACTTACTGAAGATGATCCTCGATATGAGGCGAACAATCCAAGATATAAAACGTTAAAAAAAGATGAATTCCCATTGACTGAATGTTTAGAGGATACGGAGAAAAGAGTAGTTGATTATTGGCATTCAGAAATTGCACCGTCATTAAAAAGTGGTGAGAAAGTAATTATATCATCGCACGGTAATACAATTCGTTCGCTAGTGAAATACTTAGACAATCTTTCAAGTGATGGTGTGGTTTCATTAAATATTCCAACTAGCATTCCGCTTGTTTATGAGTTAGATGAAAAATTACGTCCGATTCGTCATTATTACTTAAGTATGGATGGAGAAGTACCTGAAGGGGAAATTCCGAAACATATTTCTTTTTAACATGAAAATTTGAAACGCATGCTTGTCTACATATACAATGTAGATTCATGATAAAGTGAAACTTTAATCAGTGGAGGGTGTTCATCCCGCACTGATTATTGGCCTTCACCAATCGGGCTTTTATGGGCAGTTGATCCCTAACCTAACGTCTTTGCTTTCGCTGAATTTTGAGGTGGGGGGGTCTTACTGCCCGTTAATGCGGGATAAAAGACATGGCACTTTCTAATTATATGCGATATAGCTAAATTTAGAAGGTTGTCCACGTCTTTTGTCATAAAGAGAGCTGTTTGTGCATGTAATGGTATCGTGAAGAGTTTTTGAATGGAGGGTGATGTGATTGACGATCTCTAACATTCGAATCGGTTTATTTATTCTAGTAATCGCCTTTGTAGTTCTTGTTTTCTTTTATTGGAGAAATGAAGAGTTGTACGAGGAGAAGAAACAGCGAATTCGAAAAACGTGGTATGGTTTGTTTATAATATCAGTCACAGTTTATTTCATGATAAAAGGAATAGATTTAACCCTCTGGAAAAATCTTTTAATGTTTACTGCGATGGTAATTTTCGTTGATATTGCATTCATTTTGACACCTAATATTTCAGAAATATGGGGCGCGAAATTCAGCGATATTGGAAAGACGGTCCAATCAATTAAAAGGTCATTAATTGCTTCAAAAGCAAGAGGAGAAATGTATACGACAATTATTCAAAATGTGAATCCAGCAGCCTTTGGGACAATGGAATGGCATACGGAAGAGGAATATACAAAAAGCTTAAACTCATTTTTAGATTCATATGGGGAAAAGATTGGTGCGAAAATTGTTGTGTTTGAAGCGGTGAAGGAATTAAATACAAACTTTCGTGGTATCCGCTCTCAATTTAGTATTATTGTTCCATTAGAACACATCGAGCAATTGAATGAGCAGAAAGCGGTGCAAGTAGAAAATGTCGGAATTATACCAGCGAAAATAGTTAGTGATGTTTTCATTGTTATTGATGGGAAGAAAAATAATCTTCAAGATCGAGATTTTGAAAATGTATATAATTTAACAATTCATCATAGTTATTTTAGTAAATAAGGACAGAATCTTTTTCTGTCCTTTTCACCATACATAAAGGGAGAACAAATTCAGACAAGCTTGTATAAAATTGGACAATCATTCCTACACTAGCACGTAGAGGTGATTGTAGTGATAAAAGATTATGACAATGATTTTTTTAAAGAAAATAATGAAGATACAACAGATTTCTCTTTAATAAAAGGAGATACTTTGCAGCAAGTAGAAGAGTTAGAAGAAGAATTAAAAAGAAAATGATACGTGTACACTCTGTCTGCATTTGCTATATAATATAAATAAAAGGCTGTATCTTTTTGAAAAGGGGGAGAAGAGATGGCAGAAGTAAATGCTCAAAAATCTTCGTTTTTTAAAACTAAAAAAGAAGAATCAAATACAGATTTCTCTCTTGTGAAAGGTGCATTAACAGAAAATATAAATCGTTTAGAAAAACTTATGGATAGTAATAGTTCGAAATATGCTCGAGTGAAAAAATAAAGGAAAATGCATAAGAGCATTTTCCTTTATTTTTTATTTTGCATTAAACTTTTCTTTTACTTTTAAAGGTAAATCCGCTTTTTGAATTTCTTCATAGGATTTTACTTCGATCGATGATATTGCATTTTTATCTTTATTTTCTTGGTCTACATAAATGCACAAAAATGCCTTTTCATTTAATTTTTGATCGTTTGATTGTTTTTTACTTCTAAATCTAATTTGTTTTCTTACTCCATCTTCATCATATGCCGGCAATGTGTAGTTCCGTAAGTTTCTACCTTCTATCTTTTCAAAAACCCTTCACCTTTTATCTGTACGTAATATACATCCTTACCGATTCTATTTAGAGAAACTCTTTCACACCCGATAGTTAAGTTGCAAAAAAATAAACTTAGTGTAATAACAGATAAAAATTTTTCATTTTCATTATCTCCTTTAAATTATGTATTTAAAGTATACGGTTATTTTTTAAATAGAAAAATCGATTTTGATTACAGCACTCTTATAATCTTGTAAGAGTATAGCTTATTTACACTAAATTAAAAAATATGAGGATGGAATGAATAGGTTATAATGAATTTTTGAAATCTTAAAATAAAAGTAAAATAATGAATCATGGTATAATAATAAAGGACGTACATATTATTTTGTCAATTGGAGAGGAGCTTAAAAATGTATTCTACTTTAGAACAATTAACAAAGCACCCTGTATTTTATCATTTTGCAGAAATTTCAAAGATTCCTAGAGGATCAGGTAATGAAAAAGAAATTAGTGATTACTTAGTGAGTTTCGCAAAGGAACGTAATTTAGAAGTTATTCAAGACGAAGCGTTAAATGTCATTATAAAAAAAGAAGCTACTTCTGGTTATGAGAATGTTCCCGCTATTATCATTCAGGGGCACTCTGATATGGTGTGTGAAAAAAACCAAGCGACAGTTCATGATTTTGAGAAAGATCCAATTGAATTAAGAATTATTGGAGATATGTTATATGCAAACGAAACTACTTTAGGTGCTGATAATGGTATTGCCGTTGCATATGCATTAGCATTATTAGATTCAACAGACATCCCGCATCCAGCTTTAGAAGTTGTTATTACAACTGAAGAAGAAACGACAATGGGCGGTGCATTCGCTGTTGATTCAAATCATTTTGAGGGAAAAATATTTATTAATATTGATTCTGAAGAAGATCATAAATTACTAGTGAGTAGTGCAGGTGGTGCGAAAGCAGTTGAAACGATTTCAGTGATTTGGAATGAAGCGTCAGTAGATATGGACACATACCGACTATATGTTGGGGGACTTAAAGGTGGACATTCTGGTTTGGAAATTGATAAACAACGCGGTAATGCGAATAAAGTATTAGGACGAGTTTTACGTGATTTATCACTTCACATTCAGTTTAATATGAGTGAAGTTCAAGGCGGCTTAAAAACAAATGCAATTCCGCGTGAAAGTGTAGCTACAATTTTATTACGTGCAGAAGATGTACAGCAAGTAGAAGAAAAACTAAAATTATGGACACGTATTTTACAAGAAGAGCTGCGTGCTGTTGATCCGGATGTTCATGTTTCACTTACAAAAGTAGAAGAAAAGGCGGAAAAATTCTTTTCTAAAGAAACACAAAAACAGCTTATTTCTTCATTATTCTTAATTCCAAATGGTATACAAAGTATGAGCATGGATATTAAAGGTCTTGTAGAAAGCTCAACTAATTTAGGGGTTATTGAAACGTTGCAAGATGAGATTAAATTACGAAGCGAAGTGAGAAGTTCTGTAAGTAGTTTAAAACAACATATTGTAGATGAAATTAAGTATATTGCGGAATTAGTAGGGGCAACATTTGAAAAAGAGTCTGAATATCCAGAGTGGCCATATAATCCTAATTCGCCTATCCGTAATTTATTCGAAAAAGTGCACCAAGAAAAATACAGCAAAGATGCTGAAATCTTCGCAGTACATGCAGGAATTGAGTGCAGTGTATTTGTTCAAAAAATGCCTGAGTTAGATGCTATTTCATTCGGTCCAGATATCTTTAATGTTCACACTCCAGATGAACATATTAGTATTTCTTCTGTTGTGAATAACTGGGGATTTTTCGTTGATGTAATGCAAGGAACGAAAGAATTAGCTAAGTAATAAAAGACGGAATAAAAAGCAACCTAAATTTATAGGTTGCTTTTTTGTATAGAATTTTATGTGAAGCAAAATAATGGCCAAGAAATTTACCTATTGTTGATTTAAAATAAAGTTTGATAAAAAGATCTATTTTGCAGAGTATCTCTTTCTTCAACAATCGGGCCATTTAATTGAATAAGACTACACAAAAAGTCGCTTTCCCTTACCTAAGGAAAGCGACTTTTTAGATTGGTTTTCCCCTATTATCAAGCTTTTTACTTTAAGTTCCTTTGACTAATAAGGTTTACTTCAGTAAAATAAGGTATATTATATTTGTTGAATAGATTCTCTTTAAAGACAAGAAAAGTAGGTGAACAAAGTGGGGAAATATCAATTGGATTACAAAGGTCAGGCAGCGGTGGCAAAGTTTCATGAAAAACAGACGCCTGCCAAATTTGATAAAAAGCAGCAACTTGAAAAATTGCGTGCGGAGTATTTGAAAAAGAAGCAAAAACAAACAGATAAATAATACGTTATGTTTTTCTGAATTTTCTTTATGTAATGCAAACAAACACAAGAAAATAGGTAAGTTATTCATCGTTCAAATATATACAGGCTATTTTTTCAAACCTCTTACTTAATGAACTAAAAAGTCGATTCCTTGAGATGGGAATCGGCTTTTTTAATAAGTGACATTTCCTTA
>NZ_JAEKEU010000036.1:0-2500 GCF_016650935.1 Bacillus sp. TH25
AAACGCGCCCGAGAGGAGTCGAACCCCTAACCTCTTGATCCGTAGTCAAACGCTCTATCCAATTGAGCTACGGGCGCATATGGTGCCGAGGGCGGGGGTCGAACCCGCACGGTGGTCACCCACCGCAGGATTTTAAGTCCTGTGCGTCTGCCTGTTCCGCCACCCCGGCATGTCATACTGAAAATTGGAGCGGAAGACGGGATTCGAACCCGCGACCCCAACCTTGGCAAGGTTGTATTCTACCACTGAACTACTTCCGCAAGACATGTTTGAGTTATTTTATTAAAAGTGCGGGTGAAGGGAGTCGAACCCCCACGCCAAAGGCGCTAGATCCTAAGTCTAGTGCGTCTGCCAATTCCGCCACACCCGCATGTTATAATTTAAAAAGAAAAAATGGGGCGACTGATGGGAATTGAACCCACGAGTGCCGGAGCCACAATCCGGTGCGTTAACCACTTCGCCACAACCGCCATGATTTTCTGGTGCCGACTAGAGGACTTGAACCCCCAACCTACTGATTACAAGTCAGTTGCTCTACCAATTGAGCTAAGTCGGCTAAATGGTGGAGGATGACGGGATCGAACCGCCGACCCCCTGCTTGTAAGGCAGGTGCTCTCCCAGCTGAGCTAATCCTCCGAATTGCCTGGCAACGTCCTACTCTCACAGGGACAAGGTCCCAACTACCATCGGCGCTAGAGAGCTTAACTTCCGTGTTCGGTATGGGAACGGGTGTGACCTCTCTGCCATCATTACCAGACTGTATTCATTTAAGACAAGAATTATCATAACTTATTCGACATTTAAAGTCAACAAGTTTTTTATATTCTTTCAAAACTAGATAACATTGCTTCATATTATATGGTTAAGTCCTCGATCTATTAGTATTCGTCAGCTCCACATGTCACCATGCTTCCACCTCGAACCTATCAACCTGATCATCTTTCAGGGATCTTACTAGCTTACGCTATGGGAAATCTCATCTTGAGGGGGGCTTCATGCTTAGATGCTTTCAGCACTTATCCCTTCCGCACATAGCTACCCAGCTATGCCCTTGGCAGAACAACTGGTACACCAGCGGTGCGTCCATCCCGGTCCTCTCGTACTAAGGACAGCTCCTCTCAAATTTCCTGCGCCCACGACGGATAGGGACCGAACTGTCTCACGACGTTCTGAACCCAGCTCGCGTACCGCTTTAATGGGCGAACAGCCCAACCCTTGGGACCGACTACAGCCCCAGGATGCGATGAGCCGACATCGAGGTGCCAAACCTCCCCGTCGATGTGGACTCTTGGGGGAGATAAGCCTGTTATCCCCGGGGTAGCTTTTATCCGTTGAGCGATGGCCCTTCCATGCGGAACCACCGGATCACTAAGCCCGACTTTCGTCCCTGCTCGACTTGTAGGTCTCGCAGTCAAGCTCCCTTATGCCTTTGCACTCTACGAATGATTTCCAACCATTCTGAGGGAACCTTTGGGCGCCTCCGTTACACTTTAGGAGGCGACCGCCCCAGTCAAACTGCCCACCTGACACTGTCTCCCGGGTCGATAAGACCCGTAGGTTAGAATTTCAATACAGTCAGGGCGGTATCCCACCAGCGCCTCCACCGAAGCTAGCGCTCCGGTTTCAATGGCTCCCGCCTATCCTGTACAAACTGTACCAAAATTCAATATCAGGCTACAGTAAAGCTCCACGGGGTCTTTCCGTCCTGTCGCGGGTAACCTGCATCTTCACAGGTACTATAATTTCACCGAGTCTCTGGTTGAGACAGTGCCCAAATCGTTACACCTTTCGTGCGGGTCGGAACTTACCCGACAAGGAATTTCGCTACCTTAGGACCGTTATAGTTACGGCCGCCGTTTACTGGGGCTTCAGTTCAGAGCTTCGCTTACGCTAACCCCTCTCCTTAACCTTCCAGCACCGGGCAGGTGTCAGCCCCTATACTTCGCCTTACGGCTTCGCAGAGACCTGTGTTTTTGCTAAACAGTCGCTTGGGCCTATTCACTGCGGCTTTCCGTTAAGAAAGCACCCCTTCTCCCGAAGTTACGGGGTCATTTTGCCGAGTTCCTTAACCAGAGTTCTCTCGCACACCTTAGGATTCTCTCCTCGCCTACCTGTGTCGGTTTGCGGTACAGGCACCTTTTATCTCGCTAGAAGCTTTTCTTGGCAGCGGGGAATCAAAGACTTCGCTCCATAAGGAGCTTCCCCATCACAGCTCAGCCTTCACGATAAGCGGATTTGCCTACTTATCAGCCTAACTGCTTGGACGTGCACAACCAATCGCACGCTTCTTCTATCCTTCTGCGTCCCTCCATTGCTCAAACGATAAAGAGGTGGTACAGGAATATCAACCTGTTGTCCATCGCCTACGCCTGTCGGCCTCGGCTTAGGTCCTGACTAACCCTGAGCGGACGAGCCTTCCTCAGGAAACCTTAGGCATTCGGTGGACGGGATTCTCACCCGTCTTTCGCTACTCATACCGGCATTCTCACTTCTAAGCGCT
>NZ_JAEKEU010000036.1:7500-610000 GCF_016650935.1 Bacillus sp. TH25
GAACCTTGATATCGTTTTAATTGATGAAACACTTTCTTTACTTCCAAAGCCATTTCATCATTTAGAATTTATAAAAGGTTGTCCGCATCACGATCAAACTTTATTAAAAGCTAACATTGCAACAGCTCACACTATATTAATAACATCAGATAAAGAGAAGAACGAAAGCTTAGCAGATACACAGTCCATTTTAAATATTTTAACTGCAAAAGGACTTAATCCAAACATTCACTGCATCGCTGAACTTCTTACTTCTGAACAAATCCAAAATGCAACGAGAGCTGGCGTATCAGAAATTATAGAAGGAAATAAATTAACGAGCTATGTATTTACCGCTTCTCTTTTATTCCCTTCCATTTCAGGTGTACTATTCTCACTTTACGATGAAATCTCTGATAACAAATTACAACTGATGGAGATTTCCCCGTCCTGCACCGGACAATCCTTTGCAAATTGTAGCTATACTCTTTTAAAACAAAACATTCTCTTACTAGGTGTAAAGCGCGACGAACAATATATGATCAATCCAGTTCATTCTTTCATTCTCATAGAAAGCGACATACTCATCGTTATTCACCATTAAAAAAATGATTTTCTAGTTCTTGTACCAATACTTTACCAATATTGACATACTTTCTTTTCACATCTCCATCTGGATCTTGCGGCTCCGCAAATTGATCCAATCCACTCGTTCCAGCTGTTAAAGCATTAACATTATCATCTAGTTCGTCTTGATATACGTGCGAAAGAATATACGGTGTTTCAAGACGGACTATTACACCAGGCACATCTAGTTCCCCATCCACCGCTGTAAATGGTACGCGTAAAAATTGATACCCTTCTTCTTCGTCGATTTTATAATCAAAGCATCCTTTAGCATAATCCCAATTGCCGCCAATACTATATCCAAGTGGTTTCATAACCTCTTCTAACTTATATAACGCATATGTACATCCTTCTAATTTTGATTGAATCGGAATCAAGCCCATCCCTCCTAGACTTTTCCTTTAGCATACCCATTCTAGTTTGAATATACCGATGTACCTTTCAATAAAATAATAAAAAGCGACCGGAGACCCGATCGCTTTTCATTATTTTAAACGCTCTTCTAATTCTGCTTTTAATTCTTCAAATCCTGGTTTACCAAGTAAAGCAAACATGTTTTTCTTGTATGCTTCTACTCCCGGTTGGTCAAATGGATTTACGCCTAATAGGTAGCCGCTCATCGCACATGCTTTTTCGAAGAAGTATACAAGGTAACCGAATGTGTACTCATTTAATTCAGGGATGTTTACGATTAAGTTTGGTACTCCGCCATCGCTATGTGCAAGTAATGTACCTTCGTATGCTTTTGTGTTTACGAAGTCTATCGTTTCACCAGCAAGGTAGTTTAATCCATCTAAATCGTTGTCGTCTAATTCAATTTTTAGTTCGTGTGTAGATTTACCTACTTTAAGAACTGTTTCGAATAGGTCACGACGACCTTCTTGAATGTATTGACCTAATGAGTGTAAGTCAGTTGAGAAGTTTGCTGAAGATGGGAAAATACCTTTTTGATCTTTTCCTTCACTTTCACCAAATAACTGTTTCCACCACTCAGAGAAGTAGTGAAGTGCTGGCTCATAGTTAACAAGCATTTCAATTGTTTTCCCTTTATTATATAGAGCATTACGAACTACTGCGTATTGGTAAGCTGGGTTTTCTTCAAGTTCTGATTTCGCGAAATCATTATGACCAGCAGCTGCACCTTTCATCATCTCTTCAATGTTTAGACCACTTACAGCGATTGGCAATAAACCTACTGGTGTTAATACAGAGAAACGACCGCCAACATCATCTGGAATAACGAACGTTTCGTAGCCTTCATTATCAGATAATGTTTTTAAAGCACCGCGCGCTTTATCTGTAGTCGCATAAATACGTTTGCGTGCTTCTTCTTTTCCATACTTTTCTTCTAATAATTTACGGAAAATACGGAATGCGATTGCAGGCTCTGTTGTTGTACCTGATTTGGAAATAACGTTAATAGAAAAGTCTTTACCTTCTAGTACGTCCATTAAATCTTTCATGTAAGTGGAGCTAATGTTTTGTCCAACAAATAGCACTTGTGGAGTTTTACGTTGTTCTTTAGAAAGCGTGTTATAGAAAGAATGGTTTAACATTTCGATTGCTGCGCGTGCTCCTAGGTAAGAACCACCAATACCTACAACAAGTAAAATGTCAGAGTCATTTTTAATTTTTTCTGCGCATTTTTGAATGCGAGCAAATTCTTCTTTGTCATATTGAAGCGGAAGCTCTACCCACCCAAGGAAATCGTTCCCAGCTCCAGTTTTTTCGTGGATTGCATGATGTGTTACTTTTACTGCATCACGTAAATAAGTTAGTTCATTTTCACCGATGAAGGATAACGCTTTAGAATAGTCGAACGTTACATGTGTACTCATCTTTTTCCCTCCAATTATGTATATGTATTTCTGTATTCACTTTAGCGAAACTAAAGTTGTAAATCAAGCGATTCAACAATTGTAAACGTAACCATTATTTATTTTTTAGAAAAAGTTCATTTTTTGCATAAAAATTCGAATTTTTCGGTATAGATGTATATACATCGTTTTTCGTACATTTTTCATGTATAAAAACAACAAAACTATACCATTCTATAAAGGAGTTAAATTTTCTTATTAACTCCTTGCTTGCTCACGCTTCACATTAAGGGGGGACTTTTCATGAGTACCTTGCAACGTATCGCATTAGTCTTCACTGTAATCGGCGCTGTTAACTGGGGACTGATCGGGTTCTTCCAGTTTGACTTAGTAGCGGCTATTTTCGGGGGACAGAACTCAGCTCTTGCACGTATTATTTACGGCATCGTTGGTATTTCTGGGCTTATCAATCTCGGCTTACTATTTAAACCATCCGAGAATCTTGGTACTCACCCAGAAACACATGAAATTCAATAGTCAGTATGTCTTTTTCGCCTCCGACATACGAATATGATTGCATGCAATCATATTTGCAAATATATATATCATAAGTCACAGTAAAAGAGGAACGCTCATATGCGTTCCTCTTTTACTTTATTACCTCCGACTCTTCAATCCATTCTGCTAGCTTTTCTCGCAGTGTATTAAATCCGTTCTCTGATGGATTCGGTATAAGAATTCGTCCTTGCTTTCTTTTCGCCGCTTTTAACGATAAACTCATTTTTCTGTGTTCTTCATCAATTGAAAGTACTTTTACTTCTACTGTATCCCCGACCTTTAAAAAGTCATGAATATCTTTTACATATCCATTTGTAATTTCAGATATATGCACAAGTCCTTGTGTTTCTGCATCTAAAGCTACAAATGCACCGTAATCTTGAATTCCAGTTACTTTCCCTGTTACAACCACTCCCGTTGTATATTGTTCTGACATGTGAAACACTCCCATACGTTTACCATTTTCTCTACAATTGTAAATAGCAAAGCAGATGTATTTATTATTAAATATCCGATTGGTGAATAAGTATCCTAAGTAAAATACCGAGGATACTTACACCTTATATTAGTAAATTATACCACTATGATAGAACTCATTCAAAATTCATGAAAAAATTTCCTGTAATACGTATAATTCTCCAATATTAGGATAGAATACTAACACATGGCTTTCTAGTATTCCCCCCCTTTTATGGACAGAACGTATTGTGTTTTGTCCTTTTTTTATTCTCTATGAACCGTTCCATTCTCTTCATGGCTTCCATAAGTTGCTCAAGCGATGTTGCATATGAACAACGAATAAATCCTTCACCACTCCCGCCAAACACATTTCCAGGAACAACAGCCACTTTTTCTTCTAATAATAATTGTTCTGCAAATTCTGCTGAAGATAGTCCGGTTGAAGCTATAGAAGGGAAAACATAAAATGCCCCGCCTGGCACATGACATGTTAAGCCCATTTCATTGAAAGATGTCGTCATAAAGTTACGACGTTTTTTATAGCTATCTCTCATTCGAATTACTTCATCATTCCCTCCGCGTAATGCTTCAAGCGCTGCAAATTGAGACATCGTTGGTGCACACATCATTGAATACTGGTGGATTTTGAGCATTAATTCTGAAAATTGAACAGGGGCTGCAATCATCCCAAGACGCCACCCCGTCATGGCAAACCCTTTTGAAAACCCTGAAATTAAAATCGTATGGTCACGCATATTTTTAATACTCGCGAAACTCGTATATGCTTCGTCGTATACGAGCTCTGCATAAATTTCATCCGATAACACGATTAAATTATACTTCTCAACAATAACAGCTAGCTTTTCTAATTCGGATTTATTTAACATTGCGCCTGTTGGGTTATTGGGAGAACAAAGTAATATTGCCTTTGTTTTCGTTGTAATAGCTGCTTCAATTTGATTTGGCTGTACTTTAAATTCATCTTCTAATGAAGTCGCCACTGGAACTGGGACCCCGCCCGCTAACGTAACAAGCGGTGCATACGAAACGAAACTTGGTTCAATAATAAGCATTTCATCATCAGGGTTTACAATAGCACGCATCGCTACATCTAGCGCTTGACTCGCTCCAACTGTAACAATGATTTCATCATTCGGATCATAAGATACTGCAAATTGTTTTTTTAGATACTTTGCTATTTCTTGACGGAGCTCCAATAATCCTGCATTTGCTGTATATGACGTATATCCTTGTTCTAAAGAACGAATACATGCTTGCCTTACATTCCAAGGTGTAACAAAGTCCGGCTCTCCCACTCCAAGTGAAATAACACCTTTCATACTTGCCGCTAAATCAAAAAACTTTCGTATACCGGACGGTTGTAAAGATTCTGCTACTCTAGATAGGTCAAATTGCTTCACGGTGTCACCACAATTCTCTTATCATCATCTGTCTTTTCATAAATAATCCCCTCATGTTTATACTTCTTCAAAATAAAATGAGTTGTCGTTGAAACGACAGATTCAATTGTTGCTAATTTCTCAGAAACAAACATCGCTACTTCTCCCATCGTCTTTCCTTCTAATGTAATAGAAAGGTCATATGTCCCAGACATTAAATAAACGGATTTCACTTCTGAATAGCGATAAATTTGTTCAGCTACTGCATCAAAACCAACACCACGCTTCGGTGTAACTTTCACATCAATCATCGCCGTTAAACCAGTATGTTCTTTCACTTTTGTCCAATCGATATGTGTTACATAGTCCACGATAATCTTTTCACTTTCTAATTTCGTAACCATTTTTTTCACTTCTTCTACTTCTATATTTAACAACTTCGCTAATGTATCTACAGATAAACGACTATTCTTTTCAAGACAAGCTAATAATTCCAATTCTTTCTCTGTCACCATATAAATCATCCTTCCTTTTAGTTTGTGTCTAAATTATACAAATACTCTTTCCAGTTTGAAAAGAAGATTTTTTTTGAGAATTATGTCAAAATAAAGTGAAACTTGAATCAGTGGAATGCTTTATCTCACTGATTATTAGCCCGCACCAATCGGGCATTTACGGACAGTTGCTTTCCAACTTATATTCTTTGCCTTAGCTGTTCTTCAAGGCGGAAAGCTTACTGCCCGCAAATAGCGGGGTAAAGTGAAACTTGAATCAGTGGGAGCTTCATACCCGCTGATTATTAGCACACACCAATCCAGGTAAAGAGGAAAGGGGATGGAACCGTGAAACCAAAAGTATATATTGCCGAACCAGTTCCAACATTTGTAGAAAACTATTTATCAGAACACTGTGATTTTGAAAAATGGGATCGAAACGAGAAAGTACCTCGTGATGTTCTATTAGAAAAAATAAAAGATAAAGATGGGTTATTAAATTTCGGATCTACTATAAATGAAGAATTATTGCAGGTTGCTCCTAATTTAAAAGTAGTAAGTAACATTTCTGTTGGCCATGATAACTTTGATTTAAAAGCGATGGAGAAACAAAATGTTATCGGAACGAATACTCCATATGTGTTAGATGATACAGTAGCCGATCTCGTTTTCGCTCTTATGTTATCTGCTGGTCGCCGTGTTTGCGAACTCAATTCCTATGTAAAAAATGGTGAATGGAACGCTGAAATTGGAAAAGAACACTTCGGACTAGATGTACATCATAGTACGATTGGTATTATCGGAATGGGACGAATTGGAGAAGCTGTCGCAAAACGAGCGAAATTCGGCTTTGATATGAATGTCCTTTACTATAACCGTCGCCGTAAAGAAGAAGCTGAGCAAAAATTTGATGCTACATATTGTGATTTACAAACTTTAATCAAACAATCTGATTTTATTATTCTTCTTACTCCATTAACAGATGAAACGTATCATCTTATCGGTGAAAAGGAATTTTCACTAATGAAAGAAACAGCAATTTTCATTAATGCTTCTCGCGGGAAAACAGTAGATGAAACTGCATTAATTCATGCGTTAACAGAAAAGAAAATATTTGCAGCCGGCATCGACACATTTACACAAGAGCCGATTCAAAAAGAGAATCCGCTCTTATCATTACAAAACGTTGTAACTTTACCGCACATCGGATCTGCAACATTAAAAACTCGGCAGCAAATGGCAATGACAGCTGCTGAAAATTTAGTAGCAGGATTACAAGGAAAAACACCACCTAATATTGTGCGTGGGTAATTATAAAGTGAAACTTTAATCAGCCCTTACCAATCGGGCTTTTACGGGCAGTTATCTCCCACCTAACTTCCTCGCATTCGCCGAATTTTGAGGTGGGAGTCTACTGCACGATAAATTGCGGGATAAATATGCGAAAGGCAAGATGACATCGTCATCTTGCCTTTTTTTGTTAACATATTTTGTTTCTTGCCGGGAGATGATATGAACAAAAATCAATGGAGTGACAAAAAATGAACCATGAATGCAAATGCCCTTACTTCACTTTTTCCACTCGCGGGACTACTATTCATTACGAATTGTATGAACATAATACTAAAAAAGAACGACCTACTTTCGTACTCGTTCACGGCTTCCTCTCTTCCTCATTTAGCTATCGACGACTCATTCCTTTACTAACAAAGGAAGGTACAGTAATTGCCCTTGATTTACCACCATTCGGAAAAAGTGATAAATCTCATCTCTTTAAATATTCTTATCACAATTTAGCAGCTATTATTATCGATTTAATCGAACATTTATCTCTCGCGAATATTGTATTAGTTGGCCATTCTATGGGCGGACAAATTTCACTCTTTGTAAACCGTTTACGCCCTGAATTAATTTCAAAGACGATTTTACTATGTAGCTCTAGTTATTTAGCACGCGCAAACTTACCTTTACTGTACTCCTCTTATTTACCGTTCTTCCACTTATACGTGAAGAACTGGATTATTCGAAGGGGCATCGTCCATAACTTAATGAATGTCGTTCATGACCATTCATTAATTGACAATGAAATGATGGAAGGCTATGCTGCTCCTTTTTATGATGATCGTATATTCCCTGCTTTAACTCGAATGATAAGAGACCGCGAGGGTGACTTATCTTCAACTGAATTACAAAAAATCGAAACCCCAGTATTACTCATTTGGGGTGAAAAAGATCGCGTCGTCCCTGTACATGTAGGACACCGTCTCCATAAGGACCTACCTAATTCAACTTTCATTTCTTACGAAAATACAGGGCACTTACTACCTGAAGAAAAGCCCGATCATGTTTATGAAGAAATTATTACGTTTGCGACGCAATAAAGTGAAGCTTTAATCCGTGGGGGTTTTTACGGGCAGTTTGATTTCTCGCCTAACCTCTTTGCTTCAACTGAATTTTGAGGCGGGAGTCTTACTGCCCGTTAAAACGGGATAAAGTGAAGCTTTAATCAATCTGCACAAATGAAAATAAACAAAAAGGCTGTCGTAAATTCCGACAGCCTATAATGAACAACTTCCGCCTTCTTTTAGTACGAGTAACTCTACTGCTAATTTTTCGCATTTTTCAAGTGCAGGTACTTCTTCAAAAGACATAAAGTATATATGTTGAATCTTCTTTGCGATGTATTTCGGATCATCAAACACACTTACGACGTTTACAACATCGCTCGCTTCTGTTTCATAAAACTCCGGTCCCATTTGAAACGGATCCCAATTTTTCACAACCTCAATCATTTTGTCATATGCACCCATCTGCTTCCCGCCTTTTCACTTTTTAATGCTTTTCTTTATCGTATCACATCAGCTATTCTATAAGAAGAGTGAGAATTTTCATAACTTAACAGTTTGACAGAAGAAAGGAGCAAACATATGCAACTATTTCATAAAACGGTAAATCGTCGCGGAACGCATAGTACAAAATGGGATACATATAAAAATGAAGAGCTCATCCACGCTTGGATTGCCGATATGGATTTTGAAGTACCAAAACCAATTCAAACTGCATTACAAAAACGCACAGAACATCCTATTTTCGGCTATACACTTCCTCCTGAAAATATTTGGGATATCATTTGTAATTGGACGAAAAGCCAATACAATTGGGAAATACAAAAAGAATGGATTGTATTTAGCGCAGGTATCGTTCCAGCTCTTAGTACGAGCATACAAGCTATAACGAAAGAAGGAGAATCCGTACTCGTACAACCTCCTATTTATCCACCATTTTTTGAAATGGTCAAAACAAATAATAGACAATTATGTGAGAGTCCCTTGCTTAAACAAAATGGCATATATAAGATAGACTTCGAGCATCTAGAAACTCAATTTAAACAAGGTGTAAAACTAATGCTTCTTTGCAGCCCTCACAATCCTATCGGGCGCGTTTGGACGAAAGAGGAGCTAACAAAACTCGGTACGTTATGTACGCAATATAATGTAACCGTTGTCGCGGATGAAATTCACGCCGATATTATTTATAGAGGCCATACTCATACACCGTTTGCTTCTTTATCTGAAGAATTAGCAGCACGCACTATTACTTGTATGGCTCCGAGCAAAACATTTAATATCGCTGGATTGCAAGCATCGATCATTATTATTCCGAACGAAAATCTCCGTACTACCTTTATGTCTATCCAATATAGACAAGGATTCCATGGATTAAATACATTTGCTTATACAGCAATGCAAAGTGCCTATACAGAATGTAATGATTGGCTAAATGAAATTCGATTGTACGTTGAAGATAACGCTCAATTTGCTTGTGAGTATATTCAAAATCACATACCAGCTCTTTCTATAATTAAACCAGAAGGCAGTTTTTTACTGTGGATTGATTGTTCCCACTTGGACCTTTCTCAAAATAAACGAACAGCCTTGCTTGAAGAGAAAGGTAAAATCATCGTTGATCCTGGTGAGAAATACGGAACAGGTGGAGAAGCCCATATAAGAATTAACATTGGCTGTCCTAGATCTGTTTTAGAAGAAATTTTAAACAGACTGCGTCATACATTCTCCTAACAAAAAAAGAGGCTGTTCCAAAATCATTTTGGGACAGCCTCCTTTTTTCGGTAAATCGATATAATTCCACTTACTATCATGTGGTTTCTCAACAAAATCTACCATTCACGGTACATTCTATTTTTTCTTCATGTCCGACGCTTTTTTTACGATAACACCGCAAGCAATTCGATCACCAGATTTTCCTGTTGGTTGTGTCATACCATCATCAGGGTTTTCTGTAATTATAATAGACGCTCCATCTTTTCTATGAATCGTCGTTTTTCCTTCTTCAAGCGTTATATGCGGCGCATCGATTTCCGCTTTAATCTTTCCAGAACCGTCTGCAATTACGTTCGGTAAATCACCATTTTCTGCACCCTTCGGATTGAGGCGTCCGTGCTTTTTATTGTCTGGATTAAAATGATTCCCAGATGATTCAAAACGAGGTGCTTTACACTCTCCAATTTCGTGTACATGTATTCCATGCGGGCCTGGTGTAAAACCTTCCGCTTTAATCTTAATCTTCACTCCACTTGTTTGCTGAACTACTTTTGCAGTCCCAACTTCATCACCTGAAGCATTATGTAATTTCACGTCAATTTCTTTCGGCTTTCCTTGGTCACAACCCGCCATCAGAAATAACAAACAACAACTGAAAAAAAGCCGTCTTTTCATTCAATTCCCTCCAAAATACTTTCTGCCCTTAGATTGTCCGAGCATAGAGGGAAACATGCAAAAATGAATTACTGTTTCTTTTCAGCTAAAAGCTTTTCTTCTACTTTCTGTAATCGCTCTGCTTCTCGTTTTGATACACGAATAAACATACGCCACGTAGCAACCGCACCGATGATAAATAGAACGCAAACAATACCTGGAATAATATACTCCGTTTTATCTTCAGGAAAATATAAAGGCATCATATAGAACACTCCTTATCAGGGAATTTATGAAAATAATCAACATCAGAATTTTCTGTTATATCATTTTAAATTATAGTTGAAGCCTGTCATATTCTCAAGGACATTCAAAAATCAACTAATTTCTTTGACTCCTTCTTATACTTTCCTTACTATAAACTTGAGGTGAAAAATATGAGAGAAACATTTGAAATTGGTGAAATCGTTACTGGTATTTATAAAACTGGAAAATACATCGGCGAAATTACAAATAGCCGTCCTGGCAGTTACGTCGTAAAAGTACTAGCTGTTTTAAAACATCCGGTGCAAGGTGATTTACATAATGTAAAACAAGCTGACGTACCATTCTTCCATGAAAGACGTGCTTTAGCTTTTCGTGAACAGACGAACATTCCAGAGCAAATGGTGAAGAAATATGAAGGAGAAATTCCGGATTATACAGAGTCACTAAAATTAGCATTAGAAACTCAAATGAATTCATTTTCTGAAGATGATTCACCTTTTGCGGGGCGTAGTCTAGAAACACTTCAGCAATTGAAGCAAGATTACAAACTTTAAAAAACAAAACGACCAAATTACATATTTTGCAATTTGGTCGTTACTGTGTACTCACTTTCTTTAACACTTTCGAAAAATCAACAAGTTCCCCTAATGTCGGAGGTGCTGGTTTGACTAAATACTCTTTATCTTTTTCTACTAACTTAAAAATATTATATGTCGTCATCGCATCATCAAGTGCACAATGATGCTTTCCGGTTCCTGCTTTTCCATACGCCTCAATTGCCTTCCACAGCCCTGTTTGATTTCTCTCTCCAAAAAACTTCTTATACTCAAGCGATAAATCACGAAATTGTCCAAAGAATGGAAATTCTACTCCCGCCATTTCACAATTATGCTTTAAGACTTTCATATCCATATTTCCCCACGTTACAATTGTCGGTTTACAACTCTTTTCATATTCTGCAAGTTTCTCAACAAGTTCATGAAAAGAAATTCCTTTGTCCACTACTTCCTGTTTAATTCCTAAAAATTTTTTACATCGATCCGTTAAAGACGGAAATGTTTTCGGTCTAATATGCGATGAATACGTATCTTCCACCTTACAACCAACAACTGAAACGAGTCCGACCTCAATAATTTCTGGGAAAAAACCTTTTGGCTTCTTTCTATGCTGGGGCATCGTAAACTCAAAGTCTAAAAACAAAAATCGTTGTTCATCCATACGATCCCTTCCTTATCATCTTTGTCATTCCTTTCTATTTGACACTCCTACACGAACAAGCTCGAATGCTGATTCGATTTTAAATATTCAGATTGGATGTATCTTATATATATGTCAGATGCCCACAAATATTTTTAAAAATAAGAAAAAATGACCTATGCAGAAAATATGACAAAATAAACCCTTTCATTTACATCCGCCATTTTTCTACTTTATAATGACGTTATGTGTGTTCCATCTAGTTAATTTTTTGACACACTAAGAAAAGTGAATGAAGGGAGATGAGAGTTTTGCACGAAACAACGCAAGAACTCGCAAACTGGCAGTATTATTTCGCTATCGCAGTCTTTTTAATTACATATGCCATTATTATTTCTGAAAAAATTAACCGTGCTGTCATCGCACTTCTTGGTGCGGCATTCATGGTAATTGCAGGGGTCGTTGACTTACACAACGCCTTTACGAAACATATTGAATGGGGAACAATTACATTACTCATCGGCATGATGATACTGGTAAACATTACAAGTAAGTCAGGTGTCTTCCAATACGTTGCCATTAAAGCCGCAAAAGGAGCACAAGGAAATCCAATTAAAATTTTAATTTCACTTTCCTTACTTACCGCGCTTGGCTCCGCATTTTTAGATAACGTTACAACAGTACTTCTTGTTGTTCCAGTTACTTTATCTATTACGCGCATCTTGCAAGTAAATCCTGTTCCATATTTACTTTCTGAAATTATTTTTTCAAATATCGGAGGAACAGCAACATTAATTGGTGATCCACCAAATATTATGATTGGTTCTGCAAATAAGCATTTAGATTTCAATGCTTTCTTATTCAACTTAGCACCTATCATAATCATCATTATTGCTGTTACAGCAACAATTCTTTACTTCATGTACCGTAAGCAATTAATTGCTGATCCTGTACAAATTAAAAAATTAATGAGCTTAGATGAAAAACAATACATTAAAGACCCAGTATTAATGAAGAAATCTTTAACAGTACTTGGCCTTACTATTTTAGGTTTCATGACTCATTCTATTTTCCATATTGATGCAGCTATCATCGCCTTAACTGGCGCTACTGTACTTATGTTAATCGGTGTGAAAGAACATGAAATTGAAGAGGTATTCGCAAGTGTAGAGTGGGTAACAATCTTCTTCTTCGCGGGACTATTCGTACTCGTTGGAGGACTTATCGATATCGGGCTTATCAAAATGTTAGCTCAAAAAGTAATTGGGATAACAGGCGGAGATATTTCTCACGCATCTATCCTTATTCTATGGGTATCTGGTATCGCCTCTGCAACAATCGATAACATTCCATTCGTTGCAACAATGATTCCGCTTATTAACGATATGGCAGTTGGGCTAGGTTTATCACCTTCTGACGCACAAATTGACGTACTATGGTGGGCATTAGCATTAGGTGCTTGTCTAGGTGGAAACGGAACATTAATCGGTGCTTCTGCTAACGTAATCGTAGCTGGTATCGCTAGCCGTGAAGGACATAAATTTAGCTACATGGAATTCCTAAAAGTCGGATTCCCAATTATGATCGTTTCATTAATCATTTCTCATATTTACATTTACTTACGCTATCTTATGTAGTAGAAAAAAGCGCCCTGCTCAGCAGGGCGCTTTCGTTCTTTTTTCAGCATATCCGAATTATTATGAAACCAAATATATCGACCGCAGGGCAACTTTGATACGCCTACTCGTTATACCTCACCGGCTCATTCCGAATAATGAACAAATGAATCGGCAAGAAAACCGAAAATGTGATTGTATGAACGATCGTAAATAGTATGGAATTCGTTCCGTATCTATCCAAAATAGCGTAGATAAGATAAATAGACAGTACAAGTGATACAGCTGTTGCTAATATATATAGAATTGGTACGAAATTAAAGATGAAGCATCCAACATATATGCCAAATACTTTCCACCCTGCTTCTTCTTTCAAGAAATCTGGTAATTTATCTTTCGCTAAATCACCCCATATCTTACTATTTATAAACGGAATAAAAGCAAGAACACCATCAGTTGCACCATCATTTTTCGCCATCGTATAAAGTGCAAAAGCCGTTAACAAATACGAAATAATTGCCCAAATTATTATAACAAGAATAAACGTAAAACTAAGAGCAAAGAAACCTGCTAGTACGCCTTGTTCTTCCATCTTATCCTCTCCTCTCTCTTCTCAACATATTTCATTACAGTGCAAGTTATGTTTTAAAATTTAACCAAACTCTTTGTATAATAAGAAGAGAAAGATAATGAGAGAGGAGTACATACCTATGCATCCATTTGTAAGGGCATTACAAGAGCATTTTACAGCTCATCAAAATCCCGAAAAAGCAGAACCGATGGCACGTTATATGAAAAATCACTTCCCGTTTCTCGGTATTCAAACTCCTGAGAGAAGACAGTTATTGAAAGACGTAATTCAAATACATACTCTCCCAGATAAAAAGGACTTCCAAATTATCGTGCGTGAACTTTGGGACCTACCAGAACGTGAATTTCAAGCTGCCGCACTCGATATCATGCAAAAATATAAAAAACACATAAATGAAACTCACATCCCATTTTTAGAAGAACTTATTGTCACAAAATCTTGGTGGGATTCTGTTGATAGCATCGTCCCTACATTTTTAGGTGCTATCTTTTTAAAACATCCAGAATTAATTTCTGCATATATTCCAAAATGGATTGCATCAGAAAACATATGGTTACAGCGTGCCGCTATTTTATTCCAGCTAAAATATAAACAAAAAATGGATGAAGAACTCCTTTTCTGGATTATCGGGCAACTACATTCCTCAAAAGAATTTTTCATTCAAAAAGCAATCGGCTGGGTCCTTCGCGAATATGCAAAAACAAAACCAGATGTGGTATGGGAATACGTTCAAAACAACGAACTCGCTCCACTTAGTAAACGCGAAGCAATTAAGCACATTAAGCAAAATTACGGAATAAATAACGAAAAAATAGGCGAAACTCTATCCTAGATGGGCACGTTCCTCTATTGAGATTTAAAAAAGAACGTGTTAAAATATGTTCATTATTATTAATATAAGTAGCGATGACGGACTTATAAGTACTTGCATAAAAAGCGATTCAGGGATAGTGAAAGCCTGAAGCCGCGAGGAAACGGCAGTCTCGAGCAATACGTGATAAAGTGGATGCACATTTTGTGTATCAACTAGGGTGGAACCGCGGGCAAACGCTCGTCCCTAGGCGATTAAGCCTTGGGATGAGCGTTTTTTTATGTTTTTTAAAGCATATATTGCTCGTTTCCAAAGTACCCATCACGTCATCGCAAATACGTTAACTTTCAAAAGGAGGATTTTATTATGTATTCAATGGAACAAGTTGTAAACTTAGCGAAACATCGCGGTTTCGTTTTCCCTGGTTCTGAAATTTACGGTGGTCTTGCAAACACATGGGATTACGGTCCACTTGGAATCGAATTAAAAAATAACGTCAAAAAAGCTTGGTGGAAAAAATTCATTCAAGAATCTCCACACAACGTTGGTTTAGATGCTGCTATTTTAATGAACCCAAAAACTTGGATCGCTTCTGGTCACGTTGGTAACTTTAATGATCCAATGATCGACTGTAAAAAATGTAAAGCTCGTCACCGTGCTGACAAATTAATTGAAGATGCATTAGACGCAAAAGGTATCGAAATGGTCGTTGACGGTCTTACTTTCGACCAAATGGCTGACTTAATGAAAGAACATGAAGTAAAATGCCCAGATTGCGGTAGCCAAGAATTCACGGAAATCCGTCAGTTCAACTTAATGTTCAAAACATTCCAAGGTGTTACAGAGTCTAGCACAAACGAAATCTTCCTTCGTCCTGAAACAGCACAAGGTATTTTCGTAAACTTTAAAAACGTACAACGCTCTATGCGTAAGAAACTTCCATTTGGTATCGGCCAAATCGGTAAAAGTTTCCGTAACGAAATCACACCTGGTAACTTCACATTCCGTACACGTGAATTCGAACAAATGGAACTTGAATTCTTCTGTAAGCCTGGTGAAGATTTAGAGTGGTTCGCATTCTGGCGTGAAACTTGTAAAAACTGGTTACTTTCACTTGGTATGACTGAAGAAAGCATGCGTCTTCGTGACCACGGTGAAGACGAATTATCTCACTACAGTAACGCAACAACTGATATTGAATTCAGATTCCCATTCGGTTGGGGCGAACTATGGGGCGTTGCATCTCGTACAGACTTCGATTTAAAACGTCATATGGAACACTCTAACGAAGACTTTAACTATATCGATCCACAAACGAATGAGCGTTACGTGCCTTACTGCATCGAGCCATCTCTAGGTGCAGACCGTGTAACATTAGCATTCTTATGTGATGCATATGAAGAAGAGCAATTAGAAAACGATTCTCGTACAGTTCTTCGTTTCCACCCTGCTTTAGCACCATATAAAGCAGCTATCTTACCATTATCTAAAAAGCTATCTGAAGGTGCTACTGAAGTATTCGCAGAACTAGCTAAAGACTTCATGGTAGACTTTGATGAAACTGGTTCTATCGGTAAACGTTACCGTCGTCAAGACGAAATCGGTACTCCATTCTGTATCACATACGACTTCGACTCTGTTGAAGACAAAGCTGTTACAGTACGTGACCGTGACACAATGGAACAAGTTCGTATGCCAATTAGCGAACTAAAAGGTTTCTTAGAGAAAAAAATCCAGTTCTAATTAAAAAAAGAGGCAGCTCATAAGAGCCGCCTCTTTTCTATTTTTCACGTTTTTCTTTAATTGCTACTGTACATCTTGAAATACATAATAAGTCATCATTTTCATCAATGATACGAATATCCCAAACCATCGTTGAATGACCTCTATGTATCGGTGTTCCAATTGCTGTTACAATTCCATCTTGCTTTGAGCGAATATGATTTGCATTAATTTCTAATCCGAAACAAATACATTTCTCTTGATCAATTAAATTGTATGAACCAACACTTGCCACAGTTTCTGCTAATGCAACAGATGCACCGCCATGTAAAAATCCAAACGGCTGATGCGTACGTTCATCAACAGGCATTGTAGCAACTACTTTATCCTCTGTCATTTCTAACAACTCAATTCCAAGCGAATCCATTAAAGTTTTTGACATATCGTTTCCCCCTTTTCCTCACTTTTAATTAAATGTATATTTTTACCTATTTACTTTCAAACTACCTATAACACTTATATAAGGAGGTTTCACCTAAATGAAACAGAAATTTTGTATACTACTGCTTATGTTCTCCTTACTCACTATTGTACCAAATTGTACGCATGCAGCCAAAGCATCCAACCTGACAATCGATGTGAAGACTGTAACGCAAAAAGGTAAGAAACCTTATATAGAATATCAAATTAATAGGCCTTCTTTTCACAATTTTTCTGATTCACAATTCCAAAATAAGCTGAATTCCTATTACAAAAACTCTACTACTAAATTTAAAAGTAAATTAGAAAAAGAAGCGAAGAAATATTATAAAGAAACAGAAGGATCTAGCACACCTTTTCATCCATACGTTGCAAATGTTGACTATAAAGTAGCTTTAAACAAACCACCTTTCCTCAGTCTATATGTGAATTACTATCAATATACAGGCGGAGCGCACGGACTGTATACGTGGAAGGCAAATACATTTGATTTAAACGAAAAAAAATTATTACACTTAGACGATTTATTTCAGCAAGAGGATAAATATAAAGAAATAATTCGCACAGAGATTGTAAGACAAATTAAACAAAATGAAAGCATTTATTTTCCTGATGCAGCCGAAAAGGTAACGAGCACTAAAAAGTTTCACTACTTTTTAGAACCGGATAATCTTGTGATTTATTTCCCTTTATATGAAATTGCTCCTTATTCAAGCGGAATCCCGCAATTTCGTATTCCATACACATTGCTTAGAGACTATTTAAAGCCTTCTTATCAAAATATTTTGATTGACAACAAGTAAATATTTTCGCTACGATAATGTTAACCTAAACACAACCGGAGGTTAACATTATGAAGAAACTTCATGTTTTAGATTTAGCATTAGCTGCCATGTTCGTCGCTCTTATGGCTATTGGTGCAAATATTGTATCTTGGGCACCATTCCTGCAAATAGCGGGCGTTCCATTATCTATGCAACCATTTTTCGCAATTTTAGCAGGGCTTCTTCTGGGAAGTAGACTCGGGGCATTATCAATGACTGTTTACATGCTTGTTGGAGTAGCAGGTGCGCCAATCTTCGCTAACTTCAAAGCTGGTTTTGGAGCACTTTTAGATCCTACTGGTGGTTTTATTATCGCATTTATTATCGTTGCTTACGTATCAGGAAAACTAGTAGAACAAAAAGAACGACCAACATTCAGCACCTTTGCAATTTCTTCTTTCGTCGGAATCATTTTAACGTATATTATCGGTACTACTTATATGTACGGGGCAGTCAATATTTTCATGGGTGGTAATATGAGTTATAAAGCTGCCTGGATGATTATGATGTGGTTTGCAGTAAAGGATATTGCGTTTACAATTATCGGCGCTATTATCGCACCTCGCATATACTATGCTGTACGTCGTTCGGCTTATCAGCGTTCTCATTCGACGATTTCATAATAAACAAGGAGCTGTTCCTATAGGAACAGCTCCTTGTTTATTATATTAAGACTCTTGCTTCATTTGCTCTTCTAAAATTTTCTTCATCATTACTAGCATATCATCACGTAATTCTGGGTGTTGCAATGCCATTTCAATTGTTGTTTGAACAAATCCTAATTTTTCACCAACGTCATAACGCTTTCCTTCGAAATCATATGCAAATACACGTTGAATTTCATTTAAGCTTTGAATTGCATCCGTTAACTGAATTTCGCCACCCGCTCCCACTTGTTGCTGTTCCAAGAACATAAAGATTTCAGGAGTTAAAATGTAACGTCCCATAATCGCTAAGTTTGAAGGTGCAGTACCTTGCGTTGGTTTTTCAACGAAATTACGAACTTGATAACGACGTCCCTCTTGCTCTAACGGATCAATAATTCCGTAGCGATGTGTTTCTGCTTCAGGAACAGTTTGTACACCAATAACAGAAGAAAGTGTTTTATCATACTCGTCCATTAATTGACGTAAACATGGTTTTTCAGCTTGAACGATATCATCGCCTAATAATACTGCAAACGGCTCATCACCAATGAATTTACGCGCACACCAAACAGCATGTCCTAATCCTTTTGGTTCTTTTTGACGAATGTAATGGATATCTACCATTTTAGAAGAAGCTTGTACTTTTTCAAGTAACTCATACTTTTTCTTCTCTAATAAGTTTTGCTCTAATTCAAATGCGTTATCAAAATGATCTTCGATAGAGCGCTTTCCTTTACCAGTAACGATAATAATATCTTCGATGCCTGATTTTACTGCTTCTTCTACGATGTATTGAATTGTTGGTTTATCTACAATTGGAAGCATTTCTTTTGGCATTGCTTTCGTTGCTGGTAAAAAGCGTGTTCCTAATCCCGCTGCCGGGATAATTGCTTTTCTCACTTTTTTCATGACAAATACCCTCGCTTTTCATTCTAATTCTCTTAGTAAAGTGTAAATTTATAACACTCGCTCGTAATAATCCTCTACATCAAACAAAACTACAAGAAAAGAGGAGGCCGTTCTCCGTTCTCCTCTTTTCCTATCAGTAGCACTCTATTCTATTATAAACGATTCATAATATCTTCTTTAATAGTAAGTAACTTTTGTTCACTATTTTGTAAGGAATCATCTTGTACACCAAAGTAGAATTTAATTTTCGGCTCTGTTCCAGATGGACGTAAGCAGAACCAAGAACCATCTTCTAATTGATATTTTAACACATTTGATTTCGGTAAGTGAATCTCTTCCTTATTTCCATCTTGTAACGTTGTAATGATGCTTTCTTTATAATCCTCAACTGCAACGACTGTTAAACCAGCTACTTCTTTCGGAGGATTCTCACGGAATGTTGCCATCATCTTTTGAATCTGTTCGGCACCGTCTTTTCCTTTTAACGTTAACGATACAAGGTCCTCGCGGAAGAACCCATACTTCTTAAATACTTCTAACAGGCCATCATATAACGTTTTACCTTGTGATTTGTAGTACGCAGCTACTTCACATGCAAATAGAACGGATTGTACTGCATCTTTATCACGGCAGAATGGACGGATTAAATAACCATAGCTTTCCTCATAACCGAATTGGAATTCATATTGTCCGCTTTCTTCATACTGTTTAATTTTTTCACCGATAAATTTAAATCCAGTTAACGTATCAACTGTATCTAAACCGTATGCTTTTGCAATCGTACGACCAATTTCAGACGTTACGATTGTTTTTAATACAACACCGTTCTCTGGAAGTGTTCCGTCTTTTTTCTTTTGAGATAATAAATAATCAAGCATTAATGCACCTGTTTGGTTACCAGTTAATACTTGGAACTCACCATCATGATTACGAACTGCTACACCAAGACGGTCTGCATCAGGATCTGTTGCGATTAACACATCAGCGCCTACTTTTTCACCGTCGCGAATTGCATACTCAAACGCTGCATGCTCTTCTGGATTTGGTGATTTTACTGTAGAGAAGTTTGGATCTGGTAACTCTTGCTCTTTTACAACTGTTACATCTGCAAATCCAACTTCTTCTAAACCACGGCGTACCGAAATATTTGATGTTCCATGTAATGGTGTAAAGACGATTTTTAAATCTTTTCCTACTTCTTTCACCATCTCTTTATTAATAATGACATTGTTCAATTCTGCCGCATATGCATCATCTACTTCTTGTCCAATTATATGTAATAAACCGTCAGCTTTTAATTGCTCAACATCAGCAACTTCAACTGTTAATTCATTTTCTACTGCATTTACATAGCTAATTAACTCATCAGCTTCTTTTGGAGGCAACTGCCCACCATCTTCACCATATACTTTATAACCGTTATATTCGGGCGGATTATGGCTTGCCGTAAGAACGATTCCACTTACTGTATGTAAATGACGAACTGCGAAAGAAAGCACTGGCGTTGGACGTAAGCTTTCAAATACGTATGTTGTAATACCCTGTGCACCAAGAGTAGCAGCTACTTCCATTGCGAATTCAGGTGATTTATGACGAGAATCATAAGCGACAACAACACCACGTTTTTTCGCGTCTTCACCTAATTTTTCAATAAACCTAGCTAATCCTTTTGTTGCTTTACGAACTGTATATACATTTAAACGGTTCGTACCAGCACCAAGTTCACCACGCATACCGCCTGTGCCGAACTCTAGATTTTTATAAAAGCTATCCTCGATTTTCTTCTCATCTTGCTTCATGTTTTCTAGCTGTTCTTTTAATTCTGCGTCTAATTCTGCATATGAAAGCCAGCGACTAAATTCTTGTTTCCAATTCATACTTCCATCTCCTCTCGCCTGTCGTACCTTCATTATATGAAAAAAACAACCTGCATCTCAATATTTTTTAAAATCTAACAGGATTTTACTATAAATATTTGTATACACTATGGTTAAATACTCCACCAAAGGGAATGAGGATTATGCAAGAATGGGGCTTGTCAGAAGAGCTCAAAATAAAAACAAAGCAGATGATTGAAATTGCTGAAAAAGAATTATCAAACATGAAGCATGCAATCGATAAAGAAGATGAATGTATTTTATGTAAAATGGAAGATATTCATCATATGTTAACAAATGTACAGACGTTAGCAGCTACATATTATATTCAAGCATATTTATCACCTTATACGGAAAGTTCACATTTCATCACTACAGCTGTCCAACATTTAAGCGCTCGAAAACACGGTGCTCTTATTATCGTGGAACGAAGTGACGCTCTTGATTCTTTCATTCAAACTGGAACGACATTAAACGCACACTTAACCGCGCCACTACTTGAATCGATTTTTTATCCAGGGAACCCTCTTCATGACGGAGCCGTTCTCATTAAAAATAATCATATTGTCTCAGCAGCTAATATTCTCCCATTAACAAAAAGCATGGAAATCAATCCTGAGCTAGGAACACGTCATAGGGCTGCAATTGGCTTATCCGAGAAAATTGATGCACTTATATTAGTTGTCTCTGAGGAAACAGGGCGTACTTCATTCGCTTTAGGCGGGACGTTATATACGATTTCTTTATAGGACGAATCTTTCACTATGTAGCACTTTTTGAAACGGTAAAATAGTAAATGAAATTATATGAACCGTAACTCCAAATATATCGACTTACCGACAAAAACTGACAATAGTCATACCATATCAATAAGAAAAGGCTATCCCAAAAATTTGAGACAGCCTTTTCTTCAAAAATTATTCTTCTCCGAAACGCTCAACAAGTGTTGCAAGTGTACGCACCATTGCACCTGTTGCTCCAGATGGTCCTAAATCATGTGCTCCAGATGTTTCAGATGTTCCAGCGATGTCTAAGTGTACCCATGGTGTTTCTTCTGCAAATTCACCAAGGAATGTCCCAGCCATAACCGCATGTCCTTCACGGCCTGGTGAGTTATTTAAATCAGCAAATTTACTGTTTTTGACACGTTCTTTATCACGTTCAAAAATCGGCAATTGCCAAATTGGCTCATCCGTTTCCATAGAAGCCTCTAACACTTGTTCAAACAATTCTTCATTATTTGTCATTGCACCTGTTGTATGATTTCCAAGTGCAACAATTACACCGCCTGTTAATGTTGCAACATCAACTAAGTAATTTGCACCAAGTTTCTTCGCATACGTAATACCGTCAGCTAACGCTAGGCGACCTTCTGCATCTGTATTTAATACTTCAATTGTTTTTCCGCTCATAGATGTAATAACATCGTCTGGCTTAAATGCCGTACCACTTACAACATTGTCAGTTGATGGAATAACAGCAATTACATTTTGCTCGGGGCGAAGTTCACCGATGATCTCCATCGCGCCAAGAACAGCTGCAGCGCCGCCCATATCACCTTTCATACCAACCATGCCTTCACGTGGTTTTAAAGAATAGCCGCCTGTATCATATGTAATCCCTTTTCCAACAAATCCAATTACATCTTTCCACTCTTCTTTTCCTTTATAAATAAGAGCGATCATTTTTGGCGGTTCAGTAGATCCTTGGTTTACTGCAAGCAATGCACCCATACCAAGCTCTTCCATCTCTTCTTTCTCAAGAACCTTATAATCCATATCGTATTTTTCCGCTAATTCAACTGCATACTCAGCAAGCTTTGTCGCTGTTAATACGTTTGGCGGCATATTTACAAGCGTACGAGCTGAATTCGTTGCACGTCCATGTACGTATCCTACCGTTAATGCTGCTTCAATTTCTTGTGCATCTTCTGCTGTAATAGCCGTGAACTTCTCTAACTCTACACGATCCTTTTTATCTGATTTATACGTTTGTAATTCATATGTACCAAGACCTTGTACTTCTGCCGCAATATGAGCTACATCAATCGCATCTAATTTCTCTGTCACGAAAGAATCAAGTAAGATTGCTGCGTCTTTTACTTTTGCTGATTGTAACGATTTAAAAGCTTTACTAAGAGCTGCACGTAACGTTTCTGTTGTATATGACTCTTTCTTACCTAAACCAACAAAATAATAACGCTTAACATTCGTTTTTCCTAAGCTATGTACTTTTGAAATGGCTTTCTTCTTAGTTGAAAGTTCTTTTTCTTCTAATAAAACTTGTAATTGTCCTTCAAACGCTTTATCCAGTTCTTGTACAAAGCTATTCGTTTTATCCTCTTCAAATAAGGCAACAATTACCGCTTCATGACTTGCTAATTCTTTTTGTATTTGAAACATGTTCAGACCCCCTAAATTTCTCTACGTCCATTATAACTTTATTTTCGATAAAATGCGACAATTCTAAATTCTATCATTTCATATAAAGTGAAACTTTAATCAGCCCGCACTAATCGGGCGTTTACGGGCAGCAAGGCTCCCACCTACCTTCTTTGCTCCAGCTGAATTTTGAGGTGGGGGTTTTACCGGCCGCAAATAGCAGGTTAAAGATGCTATCTCCAATATCTTCTATGGTGAAATAAGACAAGAAAAAAGTCTAGCGTTATTGCCACTAGACTATCTTTGTTTTAAATATTGTCCACGAAACACTTGCATCGTTTCGTCTTGATTTAACATCGTTAACTCTTCTTCCGAAAACTTGCCATTTCCTATTTTCACTATATACACATTTACTTTTTTCTTACCCCATTGGCTATAAACATCTTTCACCGTATCATAATATAAATCGAGACGATTTCCTTTTATAGCACCGCCCTTATCAGCTACAACACCATATCCGTAACCTGGCACGAATAGAATTGTCCCAAGCGGGAATACGCGTAAATCGGCAGCGATTGTGGAATATAAATCCCTTTTTGCTTTAACACCTGAATATGTAATGCCATACTCTGGATGCCCCGGCCTCTTTCCAGTTGACTCTATACCTGATGTATAACCAGTTGCAGTCATTTCTATAACACGATATTTAGACCAGTCATTTGCCTGCTCTAAAGCATTTATCACTTCTTTACTCGGAGCAACTTTTTTCTCAATTTCTGCTGCATGTACTTCTTTTACACTTGTTCCTTCATATGATTTTATAATCTCTAATAAAGAAACTCCTGTGAAAGCCTGCCATGTTACGCATAATGCGAATGCAAGTAAACAAGTCATCATAATGCGAATACAATATCGTTTTAACATTTTTATATTCCACACTCCTTCATCGTTAATCATTCCCTATACGATGAAGGAATATGCAAAAAAATAATCTCCAAATTGATTGGAGATTAAAACATTTGATATCCACTTTTCCGAAGTTTTTTAATTATAATTCCTGCTAAAGCAGCACCTACTAATCCAGTAGATAGAATAAACACATCTGCGTGTCCTAAATGCGATACACTTGTCCCAAATGAAGAAAATGTTTCTTTTGGCTTTGAAAAATAGTCCCATACACTCGCTTTATTAATAATAAGCATACAAATAATCGGATATACAATAACCATTACCCACGTAGCTCGCAAAATCATGTTGAGTAAAAATCCAATTCCAAAAAATAAAATAAAGAACAACATCATTGAAATAAGTAGTACCGGTATACTCACTTCTTCTCCCTCTCCTTCGCATACGCCGTAAACACATGATAAGCCGTATAACCAAATTGCTCTCCTGGATTTAATGTTTTGTCCATTTCAAAATGCGGCTCTGCTCTTCCTTCTAATAAATATTTGATGAGTACAGAAGTATTTTGATCATCTGCAATATTTTCCGGATGTAAAAAAGCTACTTCCGACAATTCTTTCTCCTGTACGATAACGTCTTCTCCCTCTGGCTCTAGAAGAAAAATAATCATATTATCACTAATTTCATTATGAATAACACCTGAGCGAATACCAATAATCCCCTTTACATGAGCAACAATGCCTGTCTCTTCCAAAATTTCACGTTTCACAGCTTCATCAACAGTCTCGCCTTCATTAACAAAACCAGCAGGTAAAGACCATTGCCCTTTCAATCCACCGTATTTTTTCTTAACGAATAGCCATCTCCCATCTTTTGTAGCTACTAAGCCACTGACAGCTAACCACACTTTCCCTCGCTTCCCCATGATATAACCTCCTCTACCGAACGGACAGAATATTCTTTCTTTTTATATATTATACTATATTTTTAAGTACACTGTGATTTTTCCTTTCTTAGGGTAATGCCCCATTACCATCGACTTAAAAAATTGGCATTTCCCCATATTGAAAAAAATGAGCTGAATTATTATAAATAACTCTGGAAAGATAAAGTTTTCATTTTGGGGATACTTCAAAATATTAGCCTGATGGATATAGGTATCACCACATGTCCATGGATTAAAGAAAGAGCCTATTATTAAACTGTACCCTACTCTTTGGGTCTGAAGAGGTGTTATAGATGAATGTAAAGACATATAGGGCTCAAGTGTTTTCTTGGTCTAAAGAGGCCAAGGTAGAAATAGTAGAACTCATTTCCGCCGGCATAGGTATGGCCGGACCTGTTCTGTTCGCCACAGTTCTAGGCTATCCCGCTCTTGGTTTTGCTGCATCGGTCGGCAGTTTGGCAGTCAGTAGCGTGAAAGTCGGTTCGAGTTTTATAAATCATGGGAAAAATTTGGCATCAGCGCTGATATCAATAGTGCTTGCTGCGATTGCTGCTGTTCTCTCTTTCGGACATGGCTATCTAACATTTGGAGTCTTGATCCTGCTGGTAAGCCTTGCTGCGTTAATTGGCGGATATAGTCGTGCCTTGGCGGTGGAAACAACACGCTTTTTCGTATTCCTGATCATCATCCTCAATATGGTCGACCAGACGGAGTACCGGATGGAACTAATTTTTTCAATCTTAGCAGGGGCGATTTGGACCGTCAGTATCAGCTTGTTGTTAGGCATCTGGGTACACCGTTGTTTTAAATCATCGCTGGATGGAGCTGTGAAAGGTCCAACATCGAAAAAAATCATTCTATGGCGGAATTCTCTTGCACACCTATCCGGTTGGCAATTCCCAATCAGGCTCGCATTATGTTTAGGTATAGCTGAGGGATTGCGAATACTTTGGCCCGAGCACCACTTCTATTGGATTGCAATTACCGTAGCGATCCTTACTCAGCGGAAAATAGAACTCTTTCCAATCAAAACAACACAACGAGTGCTTGGTACAGTAATCGGCGTGATTGTTGCGAGTTTGCTTCTCGCAACTAGCCTACCAATTTGGGGGTTAGTTATAAGTATCGGGCTATTTGCAGGTGTTCGGCCTCTTCTAAAGGTTCGAAATTATCTTGTATACTCTGCAACCATGATTCCGCTCATTATTTTGATCATGGAAGCCGGAAAACCGTTCCAGTTTATCATTCTGTTCGACCGTGTATTCGCAACCCTTATCGGCGCAGTCATCGTGATTGCAGTGAACTTGATATTCAGTAGAGCGATGGCGAAATCAGTGTGAAGGTGGTTATCTAGCGAAAGATGCTTTAATATTTCGGGTATCTTTTCTAGTTGAACAAAATCCCCCCTAAAATGAAAAAATACGCTATTCTTTCTGTAGAATCATAAGAAAGGATGGCGTTTTTGTATGTCTATTTCTGTATCTGATGAATTACAACTATTTGCTAAAAAACTATATGGAAGGGAAAGTAAGTATGAAGAAAACGAAACAGTGACCTGGCGAATCTGCATTTTCTTTCTTCGGAAACGCAATTATTCTATATGTAATTCCTTTCACTTTTCACCCTCTTTTTATTACTATATCGAAAACGTGTATTATACAAAAAAAGCAGAAACAGCTCATAGCCGTTTCTGCTTTTTCTACTATATATTAAAAGAACTTCAATTTACCTTTTTTAAGAACTAATAAAGGTCCGCCTAGTAAGAATAAGTAACGGTTGTCGATTACTTTCTTCATGAATGAAGCTTTCCAACCTGTTAACTTTTTACCCATAACAACGCCCATTGCATCGTCATGACCTAATGAACATACAGATCCTTTATTATCAAATGCAAACTTTTTCATTTCGCCTTTGCCGCGAACTAACACAGTTAAATTGTGTGCAATGTTATAACCTTCTTGAATTGCAATCTGTGCTGTTGGTGGGTATGGACGGTTAATCTCCTCATTGATGATTAACGCTGCGTCACCAACCATGAATACATCTTCATGACCCGGAGCGTGCATGTACTCATCCACTTTAATACGTCCGCGCATTGCTTCAAATCCAGACTCTTCCACAATACCGTTACCACGAACACCTGCAGCCCAAACTACAGTTTCAGATTTAAGAAGTTCAGCATCATCACCGTTTGCAACGATAATACCTTCTTCAGTTGCTTCCTTAATTGCTGTACCGATGCGGAATTCTACACCTTTTTTCTCAAGTTGTTTTACAGCGTACTCTACTAATGCTGGATCGAAACCAGGAAGTGCTGTTGGAGCAGCTTCTACACAGATGATACGTGCTTTTTCACGTGGAACATCGTACTCTTTGCAAAGTTCAGGAATACGATTTGCAAGCTCACCTACGTACTCGATACCAGTAAATCCAGCGCCACCAACAACGATTGTTACTAATTCATCGCGTTTTTCAGTCGCATATTGAGCGAATTTTTCTTCCATATGCTCACGAATTTGACGAGTTGCATTAATGTTAGTGATTGAGAATGCATGCTCTTTTAATCCTTTAATTCCGAACGTTTCTGATTCGAAACCAAGACCGATTACTAAGTAATCATACTCTAATTCACCATCTTTTAAGATAATACGTTTTTCAGCAGCTTTAATCTCTACTACTGTATCTTGTACAAAGTTCACTTTATTTGTATCGATAACGTCTTGAATATCTAGACAGATTTTATCATCTTGTAATGTACCAGCTGCACTCTCATGTAACCAAGTTGCTTGGTAGTGATAGCTGTTGTTGTTTACTAACGTAATTTCAGCTTCACTTACAGATAATGTTTTTTGCAGACGAACAGTCGTAATCATCCCGCCATAACCTGCACCTAAAACTACGATTTTTGGAGTCTTCACCAAATCACAACCCTTTTCTTTATATAATAGTAATTAAAAATAATACCAAGTACTAAAAACTCTATTTGTCAAGAATGTGGAATTTATCACATTCTATATCATAACAAAACGTAGTCAAAAAATCGTACGAAATTTGTCATAGAAATTTAACATAATACTTCCCTATATTAGTCGGTTTCATTCCATAATTCAAGCACCTAGAGAATTATCAATATTTTAAAATAACATAGCGTTTTCAAGGGTTTTTCAGCCTTTTTTTCATGTATTTTCCTTTCGCTATATTTTATACGATTCTAAAACATCTATGCGCAAACTTACTTATTATTCAGTCGTTTTCAGAAGTATTATTAACTGAAATATGCTATCATTTATTTGAAAGTGTCATCATTTGCAGGATTTTCGTGTACATATGAACAATATATGAAATCAATATTAAAATTCCATCTATAGGGGGAATGAAAGTGACAGAAAATCAAAAAGTTTACGACATAACGATTATTGGTGGTGGCCCAACAGGACTATTCACTGCATTTTATGGCGGAATGAGACAAGCAAGTGTAAAAATTATTGAAAGCTTACCTCAACTTGGAGGGCAATTATCCGCACTATATCCCGAAAAATATATTTATGATGTAGCTGGATTCCCAAAAGTGCGTGCACAAGAGTTAGTTGATAACTTAAAAGAGCAAATGAAGAAATTTGATCCAACTGTTTGCTTAGAGGAAGCTGTTGATACGCTTGAAAAACAAGCTGACGGTATATTTAAACTTGTTACAAATAAACAAACTCACTACTCTAAATCTGTCATTATTACTGCTGGTAATGGTGCTTTCCAACCACGTCGCTTAGAATTAGAAGGCGGGGCAAAATACGAAAAGAAAAACTTACATTATTTCGTTGATGATATGAATAAATTTGCTGGAAAACGCGTCGTTGTATTCGGCGGCGGTGACTCAGCAGTAGATTGGACAATGATGTTAGAACCGATTGCGGACAAAGTTACAATTGTTCATCGCCGTGATAAATTCCGTGCACATGAACATAGCGTAGAAAGCTTAATGAATTCCCGTGCAGAAGTAAGCACACCTTACGTTCCAGTTGAACTCATCGGTGATGATACTATTGAACAAGTTGTTCTTCAGCACGTAAAAACAGAAGAAAAAGTTATCATCGATGTTGATGACGTAATCGTAAACTACGGCTTCGTTTCTTCGCTTGGTCCAATTAAAAATTGGGGCTTAGATATTCAAAAGAACAGCATCCTCGTGAACTCAAAAATGGAAACAAATATTCCTGGCATTTACGCTGCTGGTGACATTTGTACATATGAAGGAAAAGTAAAACTCATTGCTTGCGGCTTTGGTGAAGCACCGACAGCAGTAAACAATGCAAAAGCTTACTTCGATCCAAACGCAAAACTTCAACCAATGCACAGCTCAAGTATGTTTTAATATAGAAATGAAAAGAACTCTTTTTACATGAAAGGAGTTCTTTTCATACTCTCTCCTTTTCCTAACTAAAATACATTCCAATTTTATAAAAAACACTACTCCCTTCCAAAATATGTTACAATAAAAATAGAACGTATGTTTTACTTAATGAAGGGAGGTTTTATTAATGAAAGAACCTATTATCGTAAAAAAAGAAGCTTTCCAAGCAATCGGTGTCTCTATTACGACGACTAACGAAAAGGAAGCATCGACTGAAGGAAGGATTCCAATGCTTTGGAATCGCTACTTTCAAGAACAAATCATGCATCAAATTCCAAATCAACAAACAAAAGAAACATTCGCCTTCTATTCAAACTACGAATCAGATGAAACTGGTACGTATCAATTTACGATTGGTATGCCCGTTTCTTCATTAGAAGACGTTCCTGAAAATATGACAACTTTAACAATACCTGCTACTACGTATGCGGTATTTACAACGAGAAAGGGACCAGTTTCTGAAGTCGTTTGCGAGGCTTGGGAATATATTTGGCAATGGTCGAAAGAAAACAAACGTGCCTTTACAACAGATTTCGAACTGTATGATGAAAAAGCAACAGATCCAAATAACGTACAATTGAATATTTATATTGCATTAGCCTAAAACATTAAAAAGAAGATGCCCTTGGTATCTTCTTTTTTTGTCGTGAAATAGCCACTGTGCAAATTCATTATTATTGTCTACAATGAGAAAGTGCAGTATAGAACTATTAGAAACTGTATAAAACGATTGTTAATAGGTTTTTTAGTCTAAAATCGGTACATAGAAAGGAAGCAATATGGAGGAACTACAACAAAATAAATCTGCTTTAGAAGGAAGCGGAAAACCGTTATTAAAAAATACGAACTTCCTTTTTCTTTGGGCAGCTACTCTCTTTTCAAGTTTTGCTTTAGCCTTTTTTACTTTTTCACAAACATGGTACATAGCAAAAACATTAAACCTTGAGGCTTCACTCGGTATTGTTTTCGTGGCTCTTAGTGTTCCAAGGCTCATCTTTATGATTATCGGCGGAGCATTAGCTGATAAATTCCCGAAAAAAAACATTATGTTTTATTCTAATATTATTCGCGCTATTCTTGTCGCAACTATTCTCACCTGGTTCATCGTCGGTGATGTAACACTATATACATTTGCTTTGTTCGCTTTGTTCTTCGGACTTGCTGACGCTTTCTTCTGGTCAGCAGATGGATCTATTCTGCCTGAACTTGTAGAAAAAAGCCGTTTAACACAAGCAAATTCACTTACTCAAATGACAAACCAAGCATCTGTCATTTTAGGACCTGTACTTGGCGGTATTCTCATTAAATTTACGAACTATGAGACAATTTTTTCAATTACAATCCTGCTACTCATTATCGCTGCAATACTCGTTCAAAAAATACAATTTACCGTACCCGAAAAAAATGAAACAGACAAAGGCATGTTCACTTCTATTAAAGAAGGAATCTTATACGTAAAGGAATCACCATTCCTTTCAACTTTCCTGATTTGTAGCGCCTTTCTAAACTTATTTTTAATCGGTCCGATGCAAGTCGGTTTCCCGCTTTTTGTTAAAAACGTTCTGCACGGTGATTCACTTCAGTTTAGTTACTTAGAAGCATCTGTCGGCGGTGGGATGGCGATAGGAGCTATCATTGTCGGGTTAAAAAACATTAACCGCAGACGTGGTCTATTTTGTATTATCATGATGCTACTGTCTGGTGTATTCTTCTTATCCATCAACTTTAGCACTGTACTTTGGCAAGCTCTATTAGCTGGAATGTTTTACGGTATTACAATTGCGATGGCTATCGTTCCACTTATGGCAATGATCCAATCAACAGTAAAAGAAGAGATGATGGGACGCGTTATGAGTTTACTCATGCTTTCATCGATGGGATTCATTCCGCTCTCTTACGCATTTACATCGCTTGCACTTGGGATCGGTATTCCAATTGTAACGGTTATGAAAAGCGGTGCAATCGCTGTTATCGTCTTCGTACTATTTGTAGCGATTCGTGTTCCAGTTGTAAGGAAATTCGATTAGCTACTAAGAGTCATGTATTATACGCATGACTCTTTTTTAAATGGATCGAATAACGGTATCCCCTTACTCCGCCTCAATGCCGCTCCCCACTCTAATCCAATTTCTAAGAATAAATCTCGCATCGTACTATACAACAGTGCTCCAACATCTTTACGAATTTCTCCGTACTTATACGCTCTCACAACACTTTTCACCCTCCAAATTAAATTTCCACGCACTTCTTCATCAGCTAATATTCCCTCTAATAAAGCACCTTGTTCTAGTAATCCGCTCTTTTTATAAGCAAGTTCCACCTTACTCCAAAATATATTAATCTTCTTCGGATTACTCGTCATCGGCACCAGCGCATATATAAAAGGCTTCGGTATATCGTGACGACAATACGTTTCATCAAGCTCGTACGTTACTTTTCTTTTCTCTTTTATTTGTGGAATGTTTTTAGAAAGAATTGTTTCCCCCTCGTTTTTTTGCTCCTTTCCGCTACAGCTAGCTGCATGCCCCCCACTTTCACATGCGGACATTTTCATACGGTCATCCATGCGGTCAATCGCAGATGTAAGAAATACATATAAGTTTGCACTATATCCGCCGCGCTTATGTCTTTCTTTTGTCATAACACGTTTAATAATTCCTAGTTCCTCTAATTTTGCAATCGAGCGGCGTACCGTACGAATACTCTTTCCAATATTCGTCGCAATTGTCTCCATTAACGGACAAGCAACACCAACTGTTTCGTTCTTCTCATTAACCGCATATTTCCCTAAAAAATGAATGACGGCAGAATCAGTCTTATTTAGTTGAAACTGATAACATTTAAAAACTTGTTTTTGATGGGCATTAAACTCTTCTTTACTTCGAAATTCACTATATGGTTTCATTAAATTATATAAGCTTCCCATTTCTATCACCTCATTTTATAAGTAAGAGGCAGTAAGCGAAATTGGCGTGATAGTTAATATTTTTTATTGGAGATGACAATATGATCGTAATTAGCGCTTGTTTAGGTGGTATCGCTTGCCGTTATGACGGTAACGATAATCTCGTTTCAAAAATAGAAGAGTTATTACAAAGGGAAGACACCATCCTCGTTTGTCCTGAAGTATTAGGAGGATTACCAACGCCTCGCCCTTCAGCTGAAATTATTGGAGGAAATGGCGATGACGTTTTAGACGGAAAAGCGCAAGTGATGACAAAAGATGGTGAAGATGTCACGGAGGCTTTCGTGTTTGGTGCTTATAAAGCATTAGAACAAATAAAAGGTTTAAACCCAGAATATATTATTTTAAAAGAACGCAGTCCATCTTGTGGTAGTTCTACTATTTACACAGGAGAATTTAATGGCAATAAACAAATCGGTTACGGGGTAACAACAGCTTTATTTAAAAGACATGGATTTAAAGTCATTTCAGAAGAGGATTTTGAGAACGAAAAAAGGAATTGACCCTGTTCGTCAATTCCTTTTTTCTGTCTTATTTCACACCTAATTTTTCTTTCACTTTCGCAGGAAGCTCGTCTTTCTTCACTTCTTCCCAAGCTGTTACGCCTTTCTTATCTGAATGGAATACACGTAAGAATGCTTCCTTGCGAAGATTTTTCACAGCTGTAAATTCTAATTCTTTTTCTTTACCTTCTTTATCAAAGGCAGGTAACTTATACTCGAATGATTTATGCGGCTGACCGTCACCAGCTTTTTCATTCTTCTCAATTCCATCAGTTGTAATTTGAACGTAGTACTCATCTTTACCCATACGGTTTAAATCACAACCAACTAATAAACTTGCAAATACAACTAAAATACTAAAAAGTGCAATATGTCTTTTCAATTCCTTCACCTCATGTGTTTTTCTTATATTGTTATCTTAAAGCCTAAGCTTTAAAGAAGAAATTCAAAAACATGACATAAACATTACACTTTTGTAAGATAGTAAAAATCCGTATGTACAACCGTTCAAACATAATTATTTCTTCACTCTAGAAATTGGCCTTCCCCTTCATGCATCCTCTTTAGCCTTCTTCTTGCATATATTCGTTATCTTTGTCATGCTCTTTTTCTTTTTAGCGCAAAAGAAAAGACCTTCCTAACGATTTGGTTTCATCGCTAAGAAGGTCTTTATATGCAACCTACCCATTCAATTTCCACTTAGAATAAAGGGATGACAAAACTTAGCAATCTTCTGGCTTACCAGCATTCGACGCTGTACGGAAAGATGATCCGCATCCACATGATGCGATCGCATTTGGATTGTCGATTGTGAATCCGCCGCCAAGCATAGATTGCTTATAGTCAACTTTCACTCCCTTTACAATCGGAGCACTTTCTTTATCGATAACAAATTCAACACCGAAAAACTCAAGAACTGTGTCGTCTTCTTTTGGTTCTACTTCAAATCCTAAGCCGTAAGAAAGACCACTACATCCGCCGCCATGTACAGCAAGGCGCACGTACTTCTCTCCATCTTCAGCATCTTTTAACATATCTTTAATTTGAAAAGCTGCTTGTTCTGTTACTTCAATCATGAAATACACCTTCCTTTCTGTTCTCATTCTATTATACATCTTTACGCTTCTATCTTGTAATCATACACTCCGTGGCAAATTACTTCTGCTGGTCCTTTCATTAACACATTACCTTCTTCTGTCCATGCAATCATTAAATTGCCACCAGCTAAATGAACTGTAATTTCTTTACCACGTTCCATTTTTCCATTTAAAATAGCCGCAACGACAGCTGCGCATGCTCCTGTCCCGCAAGCTTGTGTTACACCAGATCCTCGTTCCCAAACGCGGAAATTCATCTCTTCATCATTCAAAATCTCGATGAATTCAACATTCACTCGCTCTGGGAACATTTCATGCGTCTCAAGAACCGGTCCTAACGTTGTAAGAGGCGCTTTTTCTACATCATCAACAAAAATAACCGCATGTGGATTCCCCATTGAAACAGCTGTAAATGCATAACGGTGATTATTGTATAAGAAGTTTTCACGAATAAATGGTGTTTCTCCTTCACCAAGCATCGGTATCTCTTCACGTGTTAAACGAGGTGCTCCCATGTCGATTTTCGCTAATGTAACTTTGTCATCTTCTACCGTTACTTCTGCCGTAACAATACCCGCTAACGTTTCAATTGTGAAAACTTTACCTTCTACTAGTTTATGCTCATACGCATATTTCGCTACGCAGCGTAAACCATTTCCACAGCTCTTTCCTTCTGAGCCATCGTTATTAAACATGCGCATTTTTACTGGTGCCACGTCAGAAGGACAAATTAAAATCATTCCATCTGCACCAATACCAGTATTAATATTTGAAACCTTTTCCGCTACAATTGCTAAATCTTCTTCTCTAATTTGTTCCTCAAACATATTTACATATATATAACTATTTCCAAGACCATGCATTTTTGTAAAAGAAAATTGGCTCATTTTTATTCACTCCAAAAATAATTTATTATTTCAAGTATAAAATGCATGCTTTTAGAACACAATATGAATGTCCCCCGTTTCTCATATTTGACAGTGTTTTGGCAATAAGCCGTTCTTACACAAATCGTGTAAGAAAAAAGCCCTTCTAAAAGGGCCTTTTTTTTTCGAAATAAACACTCCTAATAAAGTGAAACTTTAATCAGTGGGGGGGACGGGCAACAGGGCTTCAACCTAACTTCTTTGCTTCAGCTGAATTTTGAGGTGGGAGTCTTACTGCCCGCAAATAGCGGGATAAATGAAAAAAGAAAAACGTTGCCTGTTTGCAACGCTTTAAAACATTGGATTTTCATCCATATAATCATATACATTATTTACAAGTTCTTCTACTGTTGCACCTTGTACCACTTCACCATTTACAAGTGCAAATGGACCTTCAAAACAGATGCCACAATATCCTAAACAACCATATTCCATTACGTCTAAATTAGGATCTTTTTCTAATTTTTCTAAAGCTGCTTGCGAACCGCTTGCAAGGTTACCTACACAAAATTCGATTAATGGTTTAATCAAAACTCTCCCCCCTGTATCTCTAAACAAATTACCATTTACTTCATATGGTATGTGCATACCTAATTTGCGAAACGGATAAGTAACCCTCTCTACTTGTTACCATTCCACTTTATTTATAAGAAGAAAACTAAGCTGTTTCTTGTTGTTTTCGTTATATATTCTAAACTATTTAGTTACTTCACTATTTCACTTCATAATAGATAGTCTTCTTTATATAACATACTACTCATAATGAAATAGTAAATAGTAACTAGAAAATGAAAACCACTTACTTTACTTTTCTTCTTATTGTACAACAGAGTATTCATTCATGCATTGTTATTTGTTCACAAATTCGATATAATTTGATTGTGTAAAGTCAAAATATTTTATTAATATAAAATTGTATGATTAGGGGATATTTCAACAGAAAAGGGGTAATCCATCATGAAACACCTCGTACTACTAGGTGGTGGCTACGGTGGAATGAGAATTCTGCAGCGGCTACTTCCAAGCAACCAACTTCCAGATGATGTACAAGTGACATTAATCGACAAAGTACCATATCATTGCTTTAAAACTGAATATTATGCATTAGTTGCGGGTACAATTTCAGAAACGCATATTCGCATACCGTTTCCTGAGCACCCACGTCTCAATATTCAATACGGAACAATAACAAATATTGACCTCGAAACGAAAGCCGTTCATCTCGATGGCGGTGAAACGATTCAATATGATGATTTAATTATCGGGCTTGGCTGTGAAGATAAATATCATAACGTTCCTGGGGCGAAGGAATATACACATAGCCTACAATCAATTGAACAAACACGTAAGACATATGAACAATTAAATAGCTTAGAACCAAATGCAACAGTAGCTGTCGTTGGGGCTGGTTTAAGCGGCGTTGAAGTGGCAAGTGAACTTCGTGAAAGCCGTTCAGATTTAAAAATCTATTTATTTGATCGAAAAGATAGAATTTTATTCCCATATCCAGAGAAATTAAGTAGATACGTAGAAGAATGGTTTGTAAAACATAAAGTTACGATTATACGAAACTCTAACATTACAAAAGTGGAACCAAACATTGTATACAACCATGATGAACCACTTGAATGTGATGCAATCGTCTGGACAGCTGGTATTCAAGCAAATGAAGTTGTTCGAAACCTTCCAGTTGAACAAGATGGTAGCGGACGGGTTGTTTTAACGAAATATCACAATATTCCAAATAACGAGCACGTTTATGTCGTAGGAGATTGTGCAGCACTTCCACACGCACCATCTGCTCAACTTGCTGAAGGTCAAGGAGAACAAATTGTCCAAATATTATTGAAACGTTGGAATAATGAACCACTTCCTGATGAACTGCCTGTTATTAAATTAAAAGGGGTTCTCGGTTCTCTCGGCAAAAAACACGGATTTGGTTTACTAGCAAACCAACCATTAATGGGACGTGTACCGAGATTATTAAAATCCGGTCTTCTTTGGATGTACAAATATCATAACGGTTAATACTTTAAAGGCTGCCTACATAGTAGACAGCCTTTTTCTATTCATTTTTTGTAACTACTCAGTCATTCTATGAAAAACCGACAGAAAAGCATTTTTTTAAATGGTCGAGAGGGACTAGCTATGTATAGGATCGGTCAGTGCCTTTTCCTGCCACGCGCAAAGTTTTAAAACAAAGAAAAAAGATGTTCCTTCTAAAGAGACTTTATTTTTCTATTTTTCTCTCTTTTTGATACGATATAACTAGAATCAGAAAGGAGCAATTTATGTTTATATTAAAAGACATCAAATATAAAAACATTCTACACATTCCTTATTTACAGATTCAACAAGAAAAAATAACTTGTATTATCGGTGAAAGTGGTAGTGGAAAAAGCACATTACTTCGTATGTTAAATGATTTACAATCACCTACATCTGGCACAATTGAATATAACGGAAAATCCATTTTAGATTATCCTCCCATTCAATTACGACGTGAAGTTGTCATGCTTGGACAAACTCCGCCTATTTTTGATGGAACAATTAAAGATAATTTATTAATGGGACTGCGCCTTTCTGAAAAGCCATTTCCAAATGACGATGCCCTGCAAGGCGCATTAACAACTGTTAGCCTAGATAAAAAATTAGAAGATAGCGCCTCTTCTTTATCAGGCGGTGAAAAACAAAGACTTGCTTTCGCTCGTATTATACTAATGGATCCGCCCGTCTATTTATTAGACGAACCAACTTCGGCACTAGATGGTGACACAGAACGCCGCGTTATGAAACAATTCACTCTACTGGCAAGAGAAAAGAAAAAAACAGTTATCTTCATCACGCACTCGCAACAACTTCCAGAAGAAATCGCAGACGATATTATTGAAATTAGTAAAACAAACGGTGCAACTAGAAAGGAAGTGCTATCAATTGAAGGGCGTTATTGAACTACAAATTTGGCAACTTGCAGCTGCATATATTTTCATCCTTATTTTAATCGGGCTTGTGAAATTAAAAGGAATACCGCGTGAGAAACAAATTACAATTGCTACATTACGTATGACAATTCAGCTCGTACTAGTCGCATATGTTCTTACATACATATTTGAAAATAGTAATCCGTTTTATACAATAGCTCTCATTACTTCTATTACTACCTTTGCAATTTTCAACATTTATAAACGAATAAACCTTCCTATGTCAAAAGAATTAAAAAGAGTTGCTGCCATTTCCATGATTGCTGGATCAATCGGCCCTCTTCTACTATTTATCTTTGTCATTATCGGGCACGATCCTTGGTATGCTCCGCAGTATATCGTTCCTATTGCCGGTATGCTAATCGGTAATGCTATGACAGGTATTTGCCTCGGGGCAAACACCTTTTTAAACAGTATGAAATCACAAAGAGACCATATTGAAGGGGCACTTATGCTTGGCGCAACTCCAAAACAAGTAGCCGCCCCGCTTATACGCGATGCTTTCGATTCTGCTATTTTACCAACAATTAATTCTATGGTCGGAATGGGGATTATAAGTCTTCCCGGCATGATGACAGGACAAATTTTATCCGGTGTATCACCATTTACAGCTATTCAATATCAAATTGCGATTATACTTGGCATTTCTGGAAGTACAGCTTTCTCTGTTATTATCTTCTTACAGCTTGGGTATAAAACGTTCTTTAATAAGCGGTGTCAGTTGAAAGAGGTTGAAGCACAATCATAAAAAAGACGCTCTGCAAGTTACTTACAGAGCGTCTTTTTTCTTTGCTAATCTTACGCTTTCTTAACGAACTGTGATTTTAACTTCATAGCTCCGAAACCATCGATTTTACAATCAATATCGTGATCTCCCTCAACTAGACGGATACTCTTTACTTTCGTACCAATCTTTACAACTGAAGAAGTTCCTTTTACTTTTAAATCTTTAATTACAGTAACAGCATCGCCATCTTGAAGAACGTTTCCGTTCGCATCTTTGACAACTTTTGCACCATCATTATTTTCAGCTTCCGCTTCTTGACCCCACTCATGGGCACATTCTGGACATACGAAAAGAGCGCCATCCTCATACGTATATTCTGAATTACATTTTGGACAATTTGGTAAAGTAGCCATAAATTCATTTCCTCCGTTCATTATTTATACGTAAAAATCAAATCGAATTTTTACATGTCGATAAATAAAATTTGTATAGCATTTCTTTATACTGCCATAGTCTCACGTTATTGACAAGCCTACCTCAAATTCTCATTTTTTATTGTATTTTACAAAATTTTAATTAGTATGCCGTTTTTTATGTCTTCCCCAATAAACAAAAAGAAGAACCTTCACAAGATTCTTCTTTTCCAAATAAACGAGTTCTCTCTAAAAACCCCAACTATTTTCTTCAATGTAAATTTGATACTCTTCTGCTTCTTCTTCAATTAACTTCTTATTGTTTTCATATACTTCTTGCCATTCAAAATAATCCTCACTGAAATAAATAGCAAATTTTATTTTCACGTTTTTCTTCTCTACATAATCATAACCAGTAAACTCTACTACGTCATAATCCTTTTCTTTCTTTACAAACTTCCAAGTTGGATTATCAGTCATAACCTCTAAAGTAAATCCTTCATCACTTGAACGAACAACATTTTTTATATTTGGTTCAGTTGGTAAAAGGGAGAGTCCGAACATAGCCCCGCCAAACACTATCCCCACTATAACTTGTAAACCAATCATACCAGCAACACTAGCGCCACCCTTTGATTGTAAGTAATACACCTTCTCATGATCAGGCATATCTTCTGCCTTATGTAAAATACGAACAGCGTGCTTATAATATAAACGGTTTCCTTGCCATCCAGTAAATATCATCATTCCTAATTGAAGAACTAAACTAAATGTTAAATAAATCCCATCTGGAATATCTATAAAAGGGGGTACAACTATACTAGGTATAGCCAATAACGCAAATATAATAAATAATTTATACATTTTACGATAAGCTAACCAAAAAGTTGGGAAGAAAAAGGCTACCCAATTCCATGTATTCCCTTGCGCTTTATTTTCTACTTTTCCCCATTTAAAGTCATAATAAGCTGTATTCTTTTTAACAACTTTATGTAAATCTTGCGTAGCAATTGTTTCTTGTAAAACAGTGTCCTTCACGTACATCATCCTTCTCTTATTTCTATATAATTTTTATTGTAAAGAAATAAAAAAAGGAATCTAACAAAAAATAGTTGTATTTCATAAAAATGAACAAAAATCGAATACATTCCGACAATTACCCATTATATATTCCATTTTACTATTAAATATATTAGAATACTTATATATAAGATATTTAATACACTATGTTAAACATCTTGTATATTCGCAAAAAAGGATGTCTCAAAATCATTTTGACACACCCTTCTCCTATTATATAAATTACTCCTGTAATATGACCAAACCTAAAATCTCGACTTAAGAGACTTCACAAATTAGCTTTCTACTATTTCAAACATATTTCCACTTACACAACTAATGAATAATCTATCATTAACTTCCTCAATTGATACAATAAAATCCATTTCAACTACATTTTTAGGGAGTTTAATAATACCTTTTACTTCGCCACATTCAGCATCAAGTATTATTAATTCTAAATTTGAAGTAGCAATATAAATTTCTCCATCTTTATATAACAGAACCTTTGCAATATCATGTAAAGTAGTATGGTTCCAAATCACTTTACCCGTTTGAATATTAACACCATAAATTCTGCCTTCTCCTAGGGACAATACCATCATCTCTCCGATAAGAAACGGAAGCAATTCAATTGCAGAAGGCACATTTACTTCATAATTTGATTACATTCTACGAACGAGAATAGAGCCTATACATATGAAACAGAACCAGTTATTACATAATGTTTCACATGAAACTATCCATATTCCGGATTACCTTTCTACTTCTCATTTCTTGTAAAGTACTTTTTCATTATCTAAAAATAGTAAAAGCACCCTTCATACAAAGGATGCTTTTACTATTCACCTACCACTTTCGCCTACACTCCTCAATCACACTAAGCAAATACCTCTTCGTCATATCAGCCCGTCTCCAACTAGAGATCTTTCGCTTTTCCTTTGGATTATGCCGCATTCGCTCTACTTCTCTTAATAAAGGCTCCCACTTATGAGAGTAAAGTTCCAACATATATTGCAACCCTCTATCTTTTGAAACGATTGTTTTATGATCTAACGTATATAAAATACGTCCCATCGTAACGACAGTTGATTCTACCCATTCTTCTATGAAAAACAAATAGGGACGCTTCGCTTTTTCACTCCAGTAATGTTCTACGTTATATTTCATTGTATTTACTACATCGTCCCATTTTATTTGAAACGGAAGGTCTTCCGCTTCTTTCCCGATAATTTTAATGCCTTGATTTTTCAATGTCCACCATGTGACCGCATTAATGTCCCAATAACCACTATCCGCTTTCCCCTCTGCACAATACACGTACTCATTCATTTCATGATTGTATTTCCCTAAGTCAGCAAGCGGAATATACATACCATCCATTCTTTTACCTAACGTACTTTTACTAAGCTTTTTATGCAATTCTATAATTTGCTTTTTTTCAGCTTCGTTCACGAAATCACTTATTACCGTAACAAAATCAACATCGCTCGTTTCTATATGAAATGCTCCTAGCGCGATCGATCCGTAAATGTATACCCCGACTATTTTTTCGTCCAAAAAAATTTCTTTTAATTCTACTGTGTACTGCTCCATTAACCTTTTTACTTCTTCTGGTAGAGCCTGCTTTATTCCATTCTCCACATATATCCCTCCAATAAAAAAAGCCTTCGCAAATTCGCAAAGGCTTCATGCTTTATAAATATTTCTCGATTTCTTCATAAACATCCTTCAAACGTGGATTTCCTTCTCCAACGATTTCACCATTTACAAGAACGACTGGATAAAATAGATCTTCCTCCACTACTCGCTCTGCGAATACTTTTTTATCTTCATCTTCTTGTTCTTCTTGAAAATCAATATACTCAAACTTAAATTTATTTTCTTGTCCTTCATATTTACGACCAATCGCCGCTTGTAACCACTCAAACGTTTCTGTTGAAGATGGCATTCCAACGCAGCTCGCACAAATTACTTTCGTCCCATACACTTGCACATTAACCATTTCTTCTCCCCCGCTTCTTGTTTCAACAGTATATTCAGATGTCTTATTTCATAAGCACATCATTTTACAAACTTATTCCATACCCCTATACTGAAAAAACACGTTGTACACACGATATAATATTTTGACAATAAAACAAGAAGAGAAAAAATAGATTTTCCCCTCTATCTTGATTATAATAAAACTGATGAAAGGAGTCGATAAAAATGGAAAACCCACATATGCAAGAACAAGTATTAGAAGTATTAGATAAATTACGTCCATTCTTACTTCGCGATGGCGGAGACGTTGAATTAGTAGACATTGAAGAAGGTATCGTAAAATTACGCCTTATGGGTGCATGCGGAAGCTGCCCAAGTTCTACAATCACACTAAAAGCTGGTATCGAACGCGCACTACTTGAAGAAGTACCAGGCGTTATTGAAGTAGAACAAGTATTTTAATCTAAAAGCGGAAGCGGCTCGTTCAGAACAGAAGGTCATTGGAGCTCCTGACGAAGAGGCGCTTTTTGCCTCACAGGAAGGCGCGAAATGGCCGACTGTTCTAGCCGCTGGAGCTAGACATTATTTAAAAGCTGCGGTGGCTCGTTCAGCTCTGACTGGCTAAGGTTCTTTCGCATAGAAGGCTCTTTTTGCCTTCTTATGCGGAAGGTTCTTAGACACGAAGAGCTAGCCACCAGAGCTGGATAATATCTAAAAGCAGAAGCGGCTCGTTCAAAGCTACTTCTAAGAAAAGAGACCAAATTTGGTCTCTTTTTTTGTACGCAAACAAGACATACTCCCCTACACTATTAACATCATAAAACAAAATTGGAAATCCTTCTCAAAAAATGCGATAATTAATATATAGTGAATCGTTCACACATATAAAGCGAAAAACGTAGGGGGAAGACGTATGCCAAAAATAGGGAGTACTTTTGTAACAATTCAAGAATTAGAACAGAAAAAAGAATATTTATTAAGTCTTTCACCCGTTATACCGACATGGAATACGAGCTATCAATTTTTATTTAAAGAAATACAACAAGAATTATTAAAAAAGGTAAATGAAAAAATTGAAAGACACCACATTATTTTAACTATATGTACAGATCAAAAAGTAGGAGCATAGCTTCTTATTATATAAAGATAGACATGGGTATCGGTTGTAGCATAAAAAAAAGACCTCACTTGGTCTCTTTTTTATACTTTTAAGATAGCCAATCTAATTTCCTAATGCCTAACTTATCAACTGGTAAACGAAATGACTCGTAAAAATGATTCATAAATTGCTCAGTGCGCTTCACATCATGTAAAATGATTTCTAAACGAGCTCTATATATGCCTTTTTGTTCTTCGTTTCCTGTTTGATAATATCGTTCAACCGTTTCAAAGTAGTGAAGCGGGAACAGAAGCCTTGCGAATAATAAGCGCCAACCAAATGAAGAGAGCGAATAATTACGTTCATAATCTGTAATGAATTGGACTACCGTCTGCTCCCAATCTTTCTTCTTTTCTATCATCATATAGCGAATACATTCTGCTATATCCCTACTTGGGTGATCATATACCCAATCAAAAGGAAGTTTTAAACGCTTCGTTTCATGCCATAATAGAGGTGTAAATCGTTCTTGGCAAATTGTTGCTGCGTCAGTTATTTGTGGTGTATCGTCCATTTCTGTATCGACAACATATTGAATTGCATTTTCTGCAACTCCTAAGTAATACGGGAAGGATTCAATAAACAATTGATCGAATACGTCTGAAGGATGGTTCATCACTTGCGATTGCCAAAACCTTTCTAATTGGTCGAGCCTTTTTTCCCATAATGCTTTCCATTCACCAATGCGGCTTAATTGCTCAACTTCTTCCGGAAAGAATGCACCACGTTTATGAAATATAGAAAGCTCACTTCCTAATGATGTAGCATGTCGTTCTAACATACGCATACCTTTTAATAAGCAATAATTTTTTTCTTCTATCTCACTTACATAGTAGCCGTGTATAGTCGGAACGAAAGTCGAAACGGTTATATCCCCTTGCTGGTTCATATAATCACTGAGCTTTTTCATCTCTACAAGTACTTCTTCCTCCATTTCTCCAATTGGAACAAGTACATAAACTTTGTTGCGAATCCAAAAGCTTTTATAGGGGCCAAGGGGGATTAATTCTTTAACATGCATGTGATAATGCTCATAAATATGCTGAATCATCGCAGTCGCCACCTATGGTTTTTCTTTATATATATGAGCTTGTGCTCGCCTTTCATTCCTATGCACATGATAAAGCAACGAAACGTATACAAATACTAAAAAGAAAAAAAGGTGATAAACATGAAAGACTCAAATCAACTACAAGAAAGAGCATTACAACTATTACAAGAACGCGGTGTAACAATTGACGATATTGCTGAACTTGTTCATTTTCTTCAAAAGAAATACCATTCAAATTTAGAGATGTCAGAATGTCGCTATAACGTTGAGCGTGTACTATCAAAACGAGAAGTACAAAACGCACTTATTACAGGGATTGAACTTGATGTCCTTGCTGAAAAAGGAATGTTAAGCGCGCCGTTACAAGATATCGTAAAGCGTGACGAAGGACTATATGGAATTGATGAAGTTATCGCACTTTCAATCGTTAACGTATACGGGTCAATTGGCTTCACGAACTTTGGATATATCGATAAATTAAAACCAGGTATTTTAGAATACTTAAATGATAAATCAACTGGAAAGGTGCACACATTCCTTGATGATATCGTTGGCGGAATCGCTGCCGCTGCTTCAAGCCGTTTAGCGCACCGTGCTGAGCATTCAGAGTAACGTATCTAGGCCGTCAGTTTCATACTGACGGCCTTTCATATTCCATAAGCATAAACTCTCTTCCACGGCTCAAAAAAAGAGGTCCTACTTGAAATCCAATGTTTTTATATAGCCTAATCGCTCTCTTATTGAATGTCGCTACACTCAGTCGAAACATTTTCGAATTCAATTCCTCAGTAGCAAATGCTATTCCCGCTTGAAAAAATAATTCCCCCATCCCGTTCCCTGTTAACTCGGGCTTCATTCCAAGTCCTATATCTACTACATCTTCACCTTCATATAAATTGGCATCTCTTCCGCCCGGAACTTGTGCATTTTCTCCAAAACAAAAATAGCCGATGAATTCTCCCTTCTCTCCGCAACAACCGTAATACGTCCCATCTAGCAACTCTTCTATTACTTCAGCATCTCCCGAAAAGCTATATAACGTATAGGGATTTTCATACTTCCACGTATTTATTTCTTTCGCTTCTTCTTCTGTTAACTTATGTATATCCATTCATCTCGCTCCTTATCAAATACTCTACTAATCTATATGTATTTACTCATTCATTTTCCATACTTGATTCTCCTCTAATCGTAATATGCATAGTTACATACGCACACCCCTTTAAAAAATGCTAAAATTTATTTGAATCGCTGTTGCTACACTTCTTGATTAAAGAAAAGACGTTAAAACGGAAATTAGCGTCTTATCGACCTCAAGCAATTGACACATTTTGTCATCATGAAAGACACTCGAAAGAGTGTCTTTTTTTTCTATACCTGAGCAGGACCTGCTCATTTACAAAATTAATGCATAAATTAATATAACTCTTAAACGTATTATTCCCTTTCTATATGTTGCAGCGTTCGTTGCGACAGATTCGGATAATAAAAAGCACTCCAGCCAGAGTGCTTTTTACTTTCAAACAAGGAGGTTACATATATGGATAGTACTCTTGTATTTAACTTTGGCATTGGTATTGTTATCATTTTATTCGTCTTCTTTGTACTTTGTATGAGCGGGGTATAGTAATCTTTTATGCTGATAATTCCTTTAAAGTATCACTTAATTTGAACTTTCTTAATTGTAATGAAGCAATCATTGCCGCTCCTCCTCCGAGCACTAGACTAGCTAGAGCTAATATGAAAACTTGATTATACGGAATGATAATAACCGTTAATTCTAAACTTGATAACACAATATAACTAAATAAAATCCCGCCAAAAATGCCAATACAACCAGCTATCGCTCCAAGTAAAGTGCCCTCTAATAAAACAATCCGTCTCATTTGCTTCGGAATAGCTCCTACCGCACGAATCATACTAATTTCAGCACGTCTTTCATGTAAACTTGAGACAATCGCATTCATTAACCCTATACCAGAAATAATGAAAACAATTACAACTAACAAGCGAATTAACATCATCATTTGCGATAATAACTGCTCCTGTTCTTTTAATAAATCATGGCTATTAATAACTTCTACGTTCTCTTTATTATTTGTAATTTGTTTTACTTGCTTCTTAATTGCTTCAAATGATTGATTAGAATTTGTCATAATTTGAATCGCTTCATATCCTTGCACGTGAAACTTATCACGGGCCCATTGTTCATTTACAAAAACATCTGATCCTCTTAACCTTAATCCTTGCTCAATAATCGAAACGACTTTAATCGTTTGTTTTTCTTTTCCCTTCCCTTGTACTTCAAACGTATCATGCAACTGAAGCCCTAATTTTTTAGCCGTTTCCTTCGTAACAACTCCCTCACCGTCTTGTAATGGCTTATTTAAATTTTGTCCTGAAATCACTTTTGCCTTTGTTACTTTCTGATACGCTACAATATCATTACCTATAACTTCCATTGAATCATAGTTAAGATTATTTTTTTTCACATATTCATACCATTCTTGATTGGCTTTTTTAAAATCATAATTTACAAGTTTTGCTGTGAAATCAGTAGCATTCCCTACACTCGCTTCTACACCGTCAACTTTTCTAACCTTCTCCATCCAACTAAATGGTAAAGTTTCAATTCCTTGCGATTCCATCGGTACACGTATTACTAAATCAGCTGGTAAATGCTTTTGTAATCCTTTCTTCGTGCCTTCATACATGGAGTTTACATACATTGTTCCAACAAGTGCTAACATAAAACCAAATGCTAATATAGCAACTGACACCGCTGCCTTATTCCGATAACGAATTACATTACGGCTACTAATCGTCGTTTCAATTCGAAATACCATTTGCAAAGGTTTCGCAATAACTGGCGCTATCATACGAATAAATAACGGAATCGCAAATAACAAACCAACTGCAAATAACAGCGCTCCTATCGCACTTGGATTAAAACCGATATACTCCTCTAATACGTTACCTGCTAGTCCAATAACAGTACCAATGATTAAAATGCTACAACTAAAAGCACTCCATCTTTTTTCTTTTTTCTCATTACTAGGAAGTCCTGGCCGAAGTGCTTGAACTGGTGGAATCTTTCTAACCATGAAGGCAGGTATAATTGCCCCTATGACAGACATAACAATCCCTAGTAAAAACGTAATGAGTAAAATCTCACCTGAAATTGAGAATGATTCTTTCCCTGCCCCCTCAATATTCACCCATTTATTAATGAATGATGCTGCAATTGTTTGCGTACCTGCTCCAAGCATAACTCCTGCTAGCGATCCGATTGCCCCAATACATAAAGCCTCTAATAAAACGACTAATATAATTTGATTTGGATTACTACCAAGTGCACGTAATAGTGCCCATTGCTTAAATCGACTTCTGACAGATAAGAAGAAACTTCCCATTATTAAAAGGGCTACAACAAATAAGGCAATACCACCTAAACTAAAAATTAATGGCTTCATTACATTTAGTCGTTCAAATGCCTTATCTACATAAGTACGTTGGTCCACCTTTATATTTTCAATCTTTTTATGTACATCAAAAGCAATCGCTTTTTTCACATTTACATCTTGTACTTTCACTTGAACGAGATTGAATTGATTTGGTAAATTTAATTCTTTTTGAAGCCAATGGATTGGAAAATAAGCACTATGCCCCATTGACGCCATTAACGGTGGATTTAAAATACCGACAACTTTCACAGCCTTTTCGCCATGCTGCGGGAATGGCAGTTTAATCGTATCTCCTACACGTATATTTTCACGATCTGTATACCCTTTTGTCAGTGCTACTTCAGCACCTTCTTTCGGATATCGTCCTTCTAATATTTTATAAGAATGCATTTCTGGAGAATCTTGCTCAACACCCCAATAAGATGGCTTTCCCGATAACTCTTTATAATGTGGAAAAGGATACGGTATAAGTGCTTTTGATATTTTTTCAGCATTTTCTAGGCTATCTATTCCTTTTAAACTTTCATTATTTAAATATATATCATTTTTTATATAGCCAAATTGTAAATGATAATCTCCATACCGACTCACTACTTGTTCCTTCACACTTTGCTCTACTGATTGATTGCCTAGTAATAACATCGTCGCTAACATAACACCTAAAGCTGCACCAAGGGCAATCAACATATTTCGCAACCAATTTTGTTGCATTGATTTCAACGCATACTTAATTACCCAGCGCATCACCTTTACCTCCTACTTTAAAGTGACGATTCATAATCTCTTGAATTTGAGTAACTTGTTGCGGGATGTTTCGAAATTTCCATCCTTTACTTTCAGCATGCTCATGAATTACTTCACCATCTAATAAGACAACAACTTTATCAGCATGGGCCGCTACGAACGGATCGTGCGTTACAACGACAGCTGTTTGCCCTAATTCATCACATGCATTACGAAGTACCGCGATTATATTTTTGCTATTTTCTGAATCCAATGCTCCTGTTGGCTCATCAGCTAATATAATAGCTGGCTCATTTGCAAAAGCCCTTGCTATCGCAACCCTTTGCTGTTGCCCACCTGATAACTGTGCTGGTAAATGCTTTTCTTTTCCTTTCAATCCAACGAGCTCTAATAAACGATTTGCTGTCACCGTTGCCTTCTTTTGCGAAACATTATCTAATAGTAAAGGCAACCCTACATTTTCCTCCGCATTAAACACTGGAATTAAATTAAACTGCTGAAAAATAAAACCGATTTTATGCCTTCTAAATAAAGCGAGCTCTTTTTCTTTTAATGTTGAAATCTCCGTACCATCAACTCGAATACTACCTACCGATGGAATATCTAATCCACCTAACAGCTGAAGTAAAGTCGTTTTACCCGATCCACTTGCCCCCATAATACAAACAAAGTCACCTTTTTGAATTTGAACATTAATATCTTTTAAGATTTTTACTTTACTATCCCCAATATCAAACGATTTTTCTAACCCTCCAATTTCAATAATATTCATCCCGATATCCCCTTTTCTCTCTATTTACCAATCTATATATTCTATTCGAAAATGCAAAATCCCTACTATTTTGTATTTTTTTGTCACATACTAACATTTATATTAACCGGCAGTAAGTGCCCGATTAGTGTGAGCAAATAATCAGTGCGGGATGGACACCCCCCACCGATTAAAATTTCACTTTATTTCTCACGTCAGAAAAGTTGACTCTCGCAACGGAAGTAACCATAATAGTTACACGGATATATAAAAACTATTCACATATCCACAATTAGGAGGAAGAACAATGAAACATGTGATCGTTTATGCACACCCGAATACAGAAAGCTTCAACCATGCAATTTTAGAAACTGTAAAAAGTGAATTAGAAGGAAAAGGTCATGAAGTACGCGTTCGTGATTTATACGAATTAAACTTCAATCCAGTATTAGGTGCTTCCGATTTCATCTCATTTTCCCAAGGAAACACACCAGAAGATATTAAAGAAGAACAAAAGCATATCTCTTGGGCTGATAGTATTACATTCATTTACCCAGTTTGGTGGGCGGGTCTTCCTGCTATTTTAAAAGGATACGTTGACCGTGTATTTAGCCACGGCTTCGCTTATGCTTACGGTGAGAATGGTATTGAAAAGTTATTAAGCAGTAAAAAAGGATTGTTATTATCTACGATGGGAAATTCGAAAGAAGTATACACAGCAGGCGGGATGTTTGATGCAATGAAAAAAACAACTGATGCTGGTATTTTTGAATTTACGGGCATTGAAACACTTGAGCATACATTCTATACAAGTGTTCCTTCTGTGGATGACAGTGTGCGTAAACAATATCTTGAAGAAGTAAAAGAAGTTGTGAATCGCGTATTTTAATAAAAAACTCCGGTTATAACAACCGGAGTTTTTTATTTCATCATCAATTTCGGAATATATCTTTGAAGAATGCTTTCTAATTCATTCATATCTTCCTGTCTAATAAGTAAATTTACATTGTCATTCATTTTTTCTCGCCCGCGATATAAAAATATATTTTCTTTTGGATTTTCCCATGTTGATGTTTTATAGCCTTTTAATTCTTCGTATGAATAAAAGTTCAATCCGTCTATTACACCTTTTTCATATATTTGTACACTTTTAATAAGATGGATAGCTATTAAAGTCATAAAACAACTTGCTACAGCATAACTACCTGACTGAATGAGAAACTGTTCAAATGTACCAATATCACCACTTACGTATTGAGCATATATATACATACATTGTCCGATAAAGTACGCTGGTCCAAGTAAGGCAATCCAACGTCGTTTCACCCGAGGATATGCTGCAATAAGCTTTCCCGCGCTTTTTTTCATTTCATTTATTTTATATATCTTCCATAGAACAAAGAATAAAACACATAATGTAAAAATAAACATAATACATGACATCCAGTACACTCTTATTTTCCCCCTTCACATCATTACATATAAATTTTACATTTTAAATCCCTATAGTACATATGCAATTGTGCATAAAAAAACAGGCAACCTCTTCCGGTTACCTGCCTTTCATTACATCTTCTCAATCCACTCCGTCAAGTTATGCACAACTTGCGTCGGTTGTACTTCATATTCTGTTAACTTGTCCACAGTTGTTACTCCAGTGTGGACAATAAGGGTATGCATACCAGCATTTATCCCCGCTAAAATATCTGTATCGTAGTTATCCCCAACCATTAAAGCTTCTTCTTTTCCTACGCCAAGCACTTTTAACGCTTGTTCCATAATGATTGATTCTGGTTTTCCAATAAAGATTGGATCCACACCTGTTGATACTGCTACAACTGATGTTAATGAACCGTTACCCGGTAATAATCCGCGCTCGGTCGGAATTGCGATATCCCCATTTGTTGAAATAAACGTTGCACCGTTACGCACAGCAAGACATGCTTTTGCTAATTTTTCATATGTGATATCGCGATCTAAACCAACAATGACGAAATCAGGATTTTCATCCACAAGTTCAAATCCTTTTTCCACAAGAGCAGCGTGTAAGCCTTCTTCACCAATCATATATACAGTTGCATCTTGTTTGCGCTCATAAATAAAGTTCGCTGTAGCCATGCTCGTTGTGAATACTTGCTCCGCTTTCGCTGGAATATCGAAACGAACAAGTTTTTCTGCAACTTGTTCTGGTTTACGAGTTGAGTTATTTGTAACGAATAAATATGGAATACCGCGTTCTCCTAATGCTTTTACGAAGTCACTTGCTTCTTCAATTTGTTCTTCACCGCGATACATCGTACCGTCTAAGTCAATTAAATAGCCTTTATACATCTGTTTGCCTCTCCTTCTATGCTAACGTTCATATCTATCATACCACTCTTATATTAACCCCTTTTTCAAAAGAAAAAAACGCTTTACCCTAAAGCGTCCCATAACGTTCATTTTTTCTCTTTTATTTGGTACGAACAATTACAATCGCCCACGCACATGTTTGCTAACGTCTTCACATTTGCATCTGCAAATAACCGCTTATACATATCTTTTTCATCTTCACACACTTGCGGGAATCTCTCTGCAATTTCCTTTAACGGACAGTTTTGCTTTTCAAATATGAAAGAATGCTCCCCATCTCGCTTTATTTGAACCATATAACCGTTTCTCTCTTGCATAGCAGCTACTTCTTGAACTTTATACGCTAAATTGCTTTGATTACTTATCCTCTTTTGCAACTGTTCTTCCATTCGTTTCGTTCTCGCTTGCAAGACGTGACGCAGCATTTTTTCATCGCCCATTCGAGCTAAATCTTCTAGCATATCAATAGCAAATTGCTTATATTCTTTCGGGAATGTATCTTCTCCCTTTTGACTTAATCCATACAAATATGTTGGTCGTCCGACATGCTGTCTTACCATCTTTGAATAGATTAGCTCATCATTTTCTAGTTTACTTAAATGCCTTCGAATCGCCATCTCAGTAATCTCTAAAGCTTCAGCTAAATCTGCTACAGTATGCTCACCCTTTACCTTCAATAATTGTACAATCTCTTCTTTCGTAGTACGTGCTTCCCCCATATTTCACCCTTCTCCCTTTTCTCTCTCATATACAATATAAGATCCCCAAAGGAATCTCCGGGGATCTTATAAGCATAATTATTCTGGTACAAATGCAGATACAGGTCCTAATTCCTTTTCTAAATAACTACGAATATTCGCTGGGTATTTCTCTACCACTGCGATATTTTTTTGAATCGTCTTATATAATTCATCATGATTCATTTGAATATAATCTTGCGTAAGCATTTTTCGAAGAAGAATAATTTCTTTAATATGCGCTCCCTCTTCTCCACTTATAACTCTCTCGTCCATTAAAATATCAATAATATCTTCGTAACTTCCTGGATCGCGCATAATAAATCCATCAATCATCGCATTCCCTACATCTAATATACAATCGATAATAAGATGCGCCATGCGCTCTAATGCGTAAAATTCAAACTCGGTTTCATATGTCTTTTTCTCTTGAAATGTATTTGTTGCTTGTTCTAAACATACTAGCATTTGTTCTATTTTTTTTCTGTCTACGAAGTACATGAATGTCACCTACCTGGAAATTAAAGCATTTACATTTTAATTGTAACGCTTTCTTCTGAAAAAATCGACAATTTTTCGAATTCACCTTTTCCTCGTTATTTGTTATAGTTATATTTGTATGATTTTTGAAATTGGAGGAATGCAACCTTGGAACGTGAACTCGCACTAGAAATTGTCCGTGTAACAGAAGCAGCAGCCTTAGCATCCGCACAGTGGATGGGCCGCGGAAAGAAAAATGAAGCAGATGATGCAGCAACTACAGCTATGCGTGATATGTTCGATTCAGTAAACATGGCAGGTACAGTTGTAATCGGTGAAGGAGAACTTGATGAAGCACCGATGTTGTATATTGGTGAAGAACTAGGAACAGGTAACGGTCCAGAAGTAGATATCGCTGTTGACCCATTAGAAGGTACAAACATCGTTGCGAAAGGCCTTGCAAATGCAATGGCAGTTATCGCAATCGCAGATAAAGGAAACCTTCTTCATGCTCCGGATATGTACATGGAAAAAATCGCGGTTGGTCCAAAAGCAGCTGGTAAAATTAGCTTAGATGATCCAATTGAAAAAACAATTGAAATTGTAGCAGAAGCAAACAATAAAAAAATTCGTGACCTAACGGTTATCATCCAAGAACGTGAACGTCATCAAGATATTATTGACCGTGTTCGTGCAAAAGGTGCACGCGTAAAACTATTTGGTGATGGAGATGTTGGTGCATCAATCGCTACAGCTTTACCTGGAACGGGTATCGACTTATTCGTAGGTGTAGGCGGAGCTCCAGAAGGCGTTATTTCTGCAGCAGCATTAAAATGCCTTGAAGGTGAAATGCAAGCTCGCTTAGTTCCAATGAACGAAGAAGAAGAAGCTCGTTGTCGTGAAATGGGATTAGAAGATCCTCGTCAACTTCTTATGTTAGATGACTTAGTAGCTGGTGATGACGCAATCTTCTCAGCAACAGGTGTATCTGCTGGTGAATTATTAGACGGCGTGAAATTCCTTGGCGGAGATTTAGCTGAAACATATTCTATCGTTATGCGTTACAAAACAAGAACGGTACGATTCATTAAAACGCATCACCATTTAGATCATAAACCACACTTAAACTTAGATATTTAATAAAGGAGCCATGTGTATGGAAGAACGTTTCTTTCTGTACGACGATACAGTCGCTACAAAAACTCGTTTCGTTAGCTTTTTGGGGGAAAATGAGCGTCATGATTTAGCGCTTTTATACTCCGATCGTCATTACGGTAAAACGATAGTCCTTGATATGCAGAGCAACAAATTTGCTATCATCGGTCCTGACGATTTAAACGAACAAGGCTACTTAGAGCATGCATTTTCGATGTCTGAAGAAAATGCAGAAGAATTACGCTCATTTTTATTTGAACTTATATAATTTATCTAGTGCACCAGCTATGTTAGCTGGTGTTTTTTCACAATTTATATTTTGAATTTTCAATCTTATGTGTTATACTTATGAACAAATCTATTTGGATAGAAAGGACGTTATCTGCGTATGCCAACATTTACTTTGTAATGGACCAGCAATTGGATAGCATTACTCTCAAAAAAGCACCGTGCTTTTTCAAGGGAGTAGTCTGCCCATTCCCATTACAAAGGAACGTAACGCATCTGTAGTATGATGTTTACGGAGGTTCCTCTTGGGGGAACCTCTTTTTATTTTTGTCTACTTCTTATGTCTTCATACTACAAGACATCCAAATAGCTGTATTACGTTCTTTTGCCACTAATATAAGAGGTGAAGGAAAATGCAGAAAGTACAACTTTCTTGGAGTTTATATGAAAATGAGTTATCCACAATCGAAAAATATTGTAAAAATTGCAGACGTACTACCCTTTTTACTGATACGAACATTCGCAGGCATAATGCAAACGGAAAGAATATATACCGATTTGCAATTTATAAATGTCCGAAAGATCATACGTGGAATCAAAAACTTCATATTTATAAATCATTTACTGATCACGTCGAAACTGTCGACATGACTCAGCAAGAACAAACTGAAACAAGTACTACCATTTCCATTACACAATACAAAGAAAGTGGTATAGCCGAAATAACAATCGTATTAGACATCGTTTTTGGTTCCCACCGAATTGATAAAGTGTTATCCACATATATTTCAGATTGGAGCCGTACTATCATTGTGGATAAAATTAAAAATGGAGCTATCCAACTAAATGGACAACAAATGAAACCAAACAAAATGCTTTCTGAAGGTGATTACATTTCAATTTGTTTGTAAGGAGGACTCCCATGTTAACGGTGAGAAAAGGTACGATTGATTTATTGAACGACTTAGATGTAATGTATACAGCATGCAAAGAATTACTCTTACAGAACAAAATTTATCAATGGGATGATTCTTATCCGACGCGAGAACACATTTCCTATCATTTAGAACAAGACGAATTATATTGTCTATTCCAAGACCAAGTACTTGTCGGCGCTGTTGTCTTAAACGAAGCAGAGTCTCCAGAATACAAACTAATTGACTGGTCAGAAACAGACGGACACTTTCTTATCGTCCACTCTTTCGTTATCCATCCGCTCGCGCAAGGCAAAGGATATAGCAAAGTACTATTATCCTTTTGGGAAAACGAAGCAACACAAAACACCTACACTGGAATACGCCTAGATTGTTTTACAGGTAATCCCGTCTCATTAAGCCTATATGAAAAAAATAATTATATTTGCCGAGGTGCTGTTTATTTCAAAAGTAAACAGCCTCCTCATAATTGGTACAACTGCTATGAAAAAATCCTCTTACAATCGTAAGAGGATTTTTTCATTTCTTCACTTTTCGTAATACGAAGTGTGCACAACCGAAGTTACAGTACTCGTATAAATACTCTGATAAAGTACTAATTTTCGTATCATATGTCGAACGTTGATTACTATCATCAAAGAATCCACGCAATCTAAGTTGCTCATAACCCCAGTCTCCAACGATATAATCATATTTATTTAAAATTTCTGCATAGCGCTCTTTAAGTGCTTCTTCACTAAAACCATCACGAAAGTTTTTAATTACTTCGTACTGAACATTATTAACGCTCACCGTAGTATGAATCTCTTGCTTTTGCTCCATTATGAACTTCCTCTCTAAGCATTCTTCTTTTTATCGTATCACAAAGCATAACAACCAACAATTTCAAATACAAAAAATTGAAAATTAGTGCATGCTATGGAGAAGGAGGTGATACATCGTGAAAAAGCAAATTATACTCTCTCTTCTCACTCTTTCCTTATTTGCAGGCTGCCAATCAACTAATAAAGCTGAAATGGAGCGTGAAGAAGGAAGTCGTGTTCTTGTTTCCAACAAAAACGACATGTATCATACGGAAAACACAAATACAAGGTTAACGAGAGTCGGTTATTCTTCTAAACAGAAGCATGAAGTATCTAACAAACAAGTAGGCGCTATTAACCGTGAGAAAGTCGCCGAAATGATTACGAGCATGACAGTCAAACTTCCTGATGTCACCAATGCCGCTACACTCGTTACCGACGATGAAGTGTTCGTTGTATACCGTGCAAACACAACGGATCCGAAACTCGTAACAGATCAAGTATATAAAACAGCTTTGTCCATCGTCCCTCGCTATTATAAAGCATATGTATCAACAAACCAAAAGTTGATTTCTCAAATTCAAGGTCTTCAATCTGGTAGCTTAAACGATAAAGAATATGAACAAAGTCTTGATATGCTAAAACGTGAAATGAGTAAAAATCCTCATTTGAACAATACAGGGGATCAAACTTTGAATGATATGATTAAAAAGTAAAAGGTGGAGAAAACCTCCACCTTTTTACTATTTCTTACGATTCGCATAAACCTCCATCGCATCACACATAAACTGAGCTAATCCCCCGCCGAACTTATCAATATTTTTCGTAAAGCGCTCATCAGCGACATACATTTGACCGAGTCCCTTAAATGCATCTAATGAATATTCACCGAAGTTTTGCAAGTAATCGTACCATACCCCGATTGCGGATTGCGCCTCTTTAGAATCAGGTGCTCCATTTCGAAGTGTTGCTAGATTTCTGTAAATATTATTAAACTCCTCCTGTTTCTCTTTAGACATCCCCTTCGCTGTTTTATTCGCTTTATCTACAGCCTCATCTCCCCATCGTTCACGTGCTTCTTCTTCGTACGGGTTATGGCTAAAATCAAACCCTTCAAATTTCTCTTTATTTGTCATCTCAATGTCTCCTTTTGTATGCTTAATTGTTTTATCAATCGTCGCTATCACTTTATCCAACCTAGCTCGCTTTTCAAGAAGCATTTTCTTATGAAGCTGTAATGCCTCTTCACGGTCGAATGAAGGACTCATGATAATCTCCTTAATCTTCTTTAAAGGGAAGCCAAGCTCTTTAAAAAATAAAATTTGCTGCAACGTTTCTAAATTTTCATTGGAATACAGACGATATCCAGACTCTGTCGTCTCATCTGGGGTTAACAACCCAATTTCATCGTAATGATGCAGTGTGCGCACACTAATTCCAACTAAATTAGCTACTTCTTTTATCCTCATTGTCATGCGTATCTCCCCCTTAATACATACGATAAAGTATGACGTAACGTTAAAGTCAATAAAAATTTCATTTTGTTTTTGAAAGATTCATCTCTCCACATTCCCCTACATTTCATGCATAATATATATGTACATACATTAGAAAGCGGTGAAAGTATGGTTTCAAATACTGTAATTGCCAGTATCATAATTCAACTCGTTGTTTCGGTTCTGGTCCCAATTATTGTACTCGTTTATTTCCGTAAGAAATATAATATTAATTGGAAAATAGTTGGCGTTGGTATCCTTATCTTTATCGGGTTTACCCAAATTCTCGAAACACCATTCCAATTATTCATGCGTGGTAATCCCACAACAGCTGAGTTTTTAAAGAGCCCATTTATCTTTTCGATTTTCGGCGGACTAACTGCTGGTATTTTTGAAGAACTAGGTCGTTTCGTTGCCTTTTACTACTTACTGAAAAAATATCGAGATTATAAAGACGGTCTTGCGTACGGAATTGGACACGGCGGTATTGAATCGATTTTAGTCGGTGGATTCGCTGGGCTTCAAACTCTTACCTTTGCAACATCTATTAACAATGGTAGCTTCGCTCAAATGGTTGAACAATACCCACAACTGAGCCATATCAAGGACTTGTTAATAGAGCAACCTGCCTACTTATACTTACTCGGTAGCTTAGAAAGAATTATGGCACTCGTTCTGCAAATTGCTTTTACAATGCTTGTCGTATACGCAGTAAAACAAAAGAAATACATCTTCCTCGTATACGCTATACTATTCCACGCACTTGTAGACTTTTTCGCAGCACTTTACCAAACAAAAATGATTAACATCTTTGTAGCAGAAGGAATTACTCTTCTCTTCGCGATTGGTGCTTTCGTTCTTATTCGCAAAATGAAAGAGAAATTAGTGAGTGCTTCAGAGTAAAAATAAACCACCAATTTTGGTGGTTTATTTTTTATGTGGATTATCGCAATGATGATAACTTTTCCCTCCTTGCAGCTCCCTCTTTGTTTCTGCATCTATAACGATATATTTATGCAACTCCTCTACTTCATTTTGAGAAAAGGAAGCGAAAAAGTATACTTGGCGATCAGGATGAATAAACGAATCTTGAAGCACCACTCTACTGCGACAGCCGACAGCTGTTTTTTTTCGGAAGACAAATTCTGCATCTTGTACTTCTTTAAATAAGATTTTTTTACGAACACTATACGCCGCATTTTTGTATTCCTTATAGACCTTCTTATCTAACTGTTCATAAAATAGATCTTCATTCACAAACGACTTATTTTGATTACTCGGGTATTCTAATTCTTGATTGGATTGTGCATATGTTGTGGACAATTGTATGAGAAAACAAATACTGAATACAATGCATATCATTTTTTTCATAATTGCACCTCAAATTTTCATTTATCCACATTACTTTTCCACATCCTTAGATCACTATGCCCTTTCCAAGAAAAAGGAATTTTTTCCACATTTGTCGAAGTATATATCGTCAACTTGAAAGATAGGGATGAATTATGAAGAAAATTATTGTAATACGACATTGTTCCGCAACTGGACAAAAACGTGATGCCGAATTAACGTTTGCCGGAAAAGATCAAGCTAACACCCTTGCTACATTCCTCTTAGAAAATCAGCTACAAATAGATCATATTATTTCGAGCCCATTTGTCCGAGCTATCGATTCCATTCGGCACTATGCGCCCAAAGCTAACCTATCTATCGAAGAGGATGAACGATTAGCTGAACGTATATTAAGCAACGTTCCGATGGATGACTGGATGCAAAAACTAGAATCTACTTTTACAAACATAGATATTGCCTTTTCAGGCGGAGAGTCAACAAAACAAGCAACAGACCGTGCCATCTCACTTATTCAGGAAGTTTTAAAACTAGAGCATGACACAACATTACTCGTTACACACGGCAACTTACTCACATTAATTTTAAAGCACTTTGATCATACTATTGGCTTTGACGAATGGAAAACTTTAACGAATCCTGATATTTATGAAATTACACTTGATGAACAATCTATCATAAAACGATTATGGGAAGCGCCATCCAAGTAATATCCCTTTCCAATACATTCAGTTGACACTGCGAGAAGGTATGGTAGGGCTGCAGTAAAACATAGAGAGGGGTATCATTCAATATGTACGAAGACGTACTTTCTTTACTACATAAAACAAATGCTTCTTATGAAAAATTTGAACACGAACCAGTGCTTGACTATGAGACTGATCGAATCGTTCGTGAAAGGCTCGGCTTACAAGGTAATCCAAGTAAAAGCCTATTTTTAAAATCAAAATCCGGGGCGTATTACGTATTCTTTACGTTAGAGGGAACTCGCCTCAACCGAGGAGAGATGAAAGAAATAACAGGAGAAAGCTTATCTCTCTGTTCTCCTGATGAGCTAAGAGAAGAGACTGGTTGCATGCCAGGATGTGTAGCTCCTTTCGGTTATTCACAAGATGTAACGATTATTGTGGACAGTTCAATTTATACTTACAAAAAAGTTTTAATCACACCTGGTGTGCCTGAATTTACAATTGAATTATCCACAGAAGAATTAAAAAGAATTTTATCAACGTGTCAAAATACAGTTTTAGAGTATAAGAAAAAGGAGAGCTAATATTAGCTCTCCTTTTTCTTTATTTCGCTTCTGCTACTTTTTCTTTCGCAGAACGTACTTGCTCGTCCGCATGATAAGAAGAACGCACAAGTGGGCCAGCTTCACAGTGGCTAAATCCTTTGCTAAGTGCAATTTCTTTAAGCTCTGCAAATTCTGCTGGTGGGTAATATTTAAGAACTGGTAAATGCTTCTTAGATGGTTGTAGGTATTGTCCAAGAGTTAAAATATCCACATTGTTTGCACGTAAGTCATCCATTGCTTCAATTAAATCTTCTCTCGTTTCACCTAAGCCCACCATAATGCTCGATTTAGTTGGAATATCAGGCTGCATTTCTTTTGCTCGACGTAAAAACTCTAATGAACGGTCATACTTTGCTCTAGCGCGAACTCGGTTAGATAATCGACGTACTGTTTCAATGTTATGGTTCAAAATATCTGGTTTTGCATCCATTAACATTTTTAAGTTTTCTTCTACCCCACCCATATCAGATGGTAATACTTCGATTGACGTAAATGGATTTTCGCGACGAACAGCGCGTACTGTTTCAGCAAAAACAGCTGCTCCGCCGTCTTTTAAATCATCACGTGCAACCGCTGTTATAACAACGTGCTTTAAGCCCATTTGTACTACAGAATCTGCTACGCGTTCTGGCTCTTGTAAATCAAGCTCAGTTGGCAAGCCTGTTTTAACCGCACAAAAACGACAAGCACGTGTACAAACCGCACCTAAGATCATAAATGTTGCTGTTTTCCTTACAGCCCAGCATTCATGAATATTCGGACATTTCGCCTCTTCACAAACTGTATGAAGATTCTTAGAACGCATCATTTTCTTTAAGCCTGTATAGTTTTCATTCGTGTTTAACTTAATTTTCAACCATTCGGGCTTGCGCTTATACTCTGTTTGTTTTGTCATGGTTATCAACTCCGCACAATATGAAATAGTTTACCGTGTTCGCTTCTTTCAATGTAACATATCTATTCTAACGTATGAAAGCGATTTGCTCAAATGAAGATTCTAAGATTTTTTCCAATCGTTCCCTATAATGAAATACTCCGTATATCCCACACTAAAAAGAGTGATGTTGTGAAAGGAGTCTATTTCATGCTTCGAAAAATTTCTCTTTTGCTTTCGATTTGCTTTCTTCTCCACCAAAACATCGCTTACGGTGAAGATAATCAGCAAAGCATATATGAAAAGCGCATGGCACTATATAAAGAAACTGAGCAATCTTCAGGTATTCCGTGGTATTACTTAGCTGCAATGGATCAATACGAAAGAAACATACGGAGCGTAAGAAAGGATATTCCGAAAAAACCAGATGCCATCATTTCCCTTTATTTCAAGCCTGAAATATGGGCTGGACCTGTTAATAGTAATGATACTCTCCCCCATACGATTTCTCTATTTGGCGGAATTGGTTTAGATGGTGACAAAGATGGATTTGCAAATGCAAATACCGATCGTGATCTTCTGCATACAGCAGCAACTATTTTAAAGAAACAAGGAACGTCAGAAGATCGTATTAATATTATGCTTTGGGAATATTATAGACGTGCAAAAACAGTTGAATTAATTACAGAATACGCCCAAATTTATAAACATTATGGCCGCATTAATTTAGAAGGAAATGCTTTCCCTCTCCCGATTCGCAGTGACAATAGCTATCGTAGTACTTTTGGTGCTGGTAGAAGTTTTGGCGGCAGGAGGATTCATGAAGGAACCGATATTTTTGCTGGATATGGCGTACCAGTACGATCAACTTGCTATGGCGTTATTGAAACAAAAGGATGGAATCGTCTTGGTGGATGGCGCATTGGTATTCGTGACCTTCATAATAATTACCACTATTACGCTCATTTAGGCGGGTTCTCTAAAGAAATACAGCTCGGACAAATTGTCGAACCAGGAAAAGTAATCGGATTTGTCGGTAGTACCGGCTACGGTCCTCCTGGTACAGCTGGAAAATTCCCGCCCCACTTACATTTCGGCATGTATAAAGACAATGGCTATACAGAATGGGCTTTCGATCCATACATGCATTTAAGCCTTTGGGAACGAAAAGAACGAGCAAATACAAAACGATAACCGTAGCGAATTGCTACGGTTATTTTTTATCTGGTACAACAACACCCCCGCTTCCGTAATAAGTAGGCACTTCACCTTGAACGATGCGCGTCGCAATCGGAATGTTTTGCTTCACTTTAATTTCTTTCGTGCGTAACGGAATCATAACTTGTAACGTCACTTCCACTTCCATAATAATTTTGATCGCTGTATTATTAATTCCTTGCGGCTCAACTAATTGTTTAATATCCGTATTCACATGACCAATTGGCGTAAAATTAATCGGAATATCTGGTCCTATATTACCAAGAAGCGCATTATCAGTTATGCGTCCAAAAGGAACTGACATAGATACCCCATTCTCTTCAAAAATACCAAGTGCTTTCGTATCCCCTTTTTCTACTTGTTGTAAATATTTCTCTATGTATGCAGTAGTCGATGTTAATATTTCATTTACTTGTTTTGTATTTAAATCAATTGTAGATACTTTCCCGTTCCTATCCGTTTGTACTTTCATTAATGAATCTACATCAAACCCTTCATTAATTCGGTCTTTTACCGCTTTCGTCATAACTGCTGTTGCCATTTTATGCGTCTCTGTTTCCCCATACTTAATTAACGTTGGCTGAATACTTTTATTTACAATCCATAACCCTTGAACTACCATTACGATAAAAATGATAAACGAAATAAGCAGTATATACCGAAAGGAAATCGGTCCCCTTCGAAACCGCGAATTTTTCGAACGAAATATGCTCATAAAAAAAACCTCCTTCTTATATTATTTCTATGCAAGAAGGAGGGACGATATATGCTTATCTCATTTTTAATAGTGCATCTTTTCCGATTGTGCCGGCCGGAATCCCTAAAGCTTCGGCTTCAATCGTTACTGATTCCAGCGGTGCTTCAAGAAGTTGTTCAATCGTTCTTACACCAACCGCACGGCCAGCAATAATTCCTCGATCGCCTAACTTCTCATTTAAAAGACCTACATCTAGAGCACCGCACATAATATATCCTTTATCGCTCATTACAGCTAGCAAATTTGTCTTCGGAAGTTTTACGCTAACAGCAATGAACGTATAGTTATCAATTATAATTGGCTCCACATTAACCATAGTTCACACTCCTCTCTTTCTTATCTTTATGACAAGAGAAAAATGAGTGTTACAAGTCAACTAGCCTATAGTTTGACTGAAGATGTATAAGTTATCAACATGTCTGTTAACACATCTCTAAGTAATTCCGGCATATAATATTGTTTGTCAGAAAGTGTGGATAGCTCTGGGTATAAGTATCCGAATGTAAACATATCAATCGTTCCTACCATATATATCCGGTCTAATTCCAGCGATTCGCCATTAATCAATACATCTTCTAGTAAAATTTTATTCCCTGGAATCGTATCTGGAATCACTTCCAAACCATCGTAAATCATTTTCCCCATTACTTTTCCACGAAATCCGAATCCTTTCACCTCAAGATTCTCCATATTCGGGCGGCGCGCTTTCAAAATAACTTCTCTTAACGTTTTCCCTGGTACTTTTAATAGACATGGATTAATTGGATGTGGACAAATCCGATGAATATCTCCGCGCGTCACAACACCTTCATTTAATCCCTCAAGAAGTACACCAGCATTCACCATCCCAACATCCGCATTACACCACTCTTTAAGTGCACTTGCCAACATATGAGAAAACGTCGTCTCCTTAAACCAATCAACCGGCAATGATTCTTTTAAATGAACGACAGGCTCAGCCATTATCTGTTTACTTTCTTCCTTTAGCATTTCAATTGTGGATAACGGCTCGCTATAAGCACCTAACCGTTCTGTCTTAATCGCTCTACCGTCTTTTTTCAACAGTCTCTTCGTCTCTTTATCCACAGTAAGCTGAACGTGACCAACGTAATGTCCCCACTTTTCACAACAGCAAAGCAAAGTATTATCCACAAGAACGCCACGCTCAAATAAATGATGCGTATGTGCCCCTAAAATAACATCTATATCATAATGCTCCGCCATATACTCATCCATACTTTTTCCAAGATGAGAAAGCACAACAGTAATATGAGCTGTATCCTTAACTTCTTCTAAAATAGATTCTAAATGGATGATTGGATCTTCAATATGCCAGTCTAACATATGATAAAACTCTGGATAAGCTACCGTTAATCCAATAAAGGCAATCGTGATCCCATCTGTCGTTGTATGTAATTTATAAGGCTGCGCCCAAGCTGGACGTACACCTTCTTTTTCAAATAAATTCGCTACAAGCACCTCAAACCCAGCATCATCATATAGACGATTCAAATGCTCTTTCGCCAATGTAATTCCTTCATTATTTCCGATCGTTACATAATCATATAACGCCTCATTTAATAATTTTGTATTCCCAAGTCCATTTGTCGCTTCCGAAATACTATGAAAACGATCCACATGATCGCCAATATCCACAGTTAAAACAGTCTCTCCCGCTTCCTGTCTTCGCTTTTTCTCCCCTCGTACAAACCGAGAAATTTGCGGCCAATTTTCAAAATGACTATGTATATCGTTTGTATGATAAAGGTGGATGATTGTTTCTTTATTTATATTCAGAGAAAAAACCTCCTCTCAGTTCCTTACTGCCATTTACGCTATACGTACGCAATAATCCTGTAAATACTTTTCGTCTTTTCTTGCTATTCTACATTGTACTCGCATTATAAGAAAAAGCAAAAGATTGTCCTTTTAATATGGAAAACTTCACATTACTTTTTCTAGTCTATTGATTAGTTTGAGGGGGATTTTTTGTGAAATGATTCTAGTTGGTGGGGGGAGATTTGTCAGTATCTTTACCTTACTTACATATAGGTGCTCCTCTCGTATTTGAATGTTGAGGGGTATATGAGGGATTTCTTTTGTCTTACTTTGTCGACAAATCGATATTCCTTGTCGAACCGCTGATATATTGAAATAATCGCCGATATATTCCGAGTTGTGGTCGATATATTTGAAAAATCGTTGATATATTTAGTTTAACACCCACCCGAGTATCCCCCAACACCAATTACACACAACATAAAAAGCACCCTGCATAGCAGGGCGCTCCCTTAATATATTAACCAATAGAACCTTCCATCTCAAACTTGATTAGACGGTTCATTTCAACCGCGTATTCCATTGGAAGTTCGCGAGTGAATGGCTCGATGAAGCCCATTACGATCATTTCTGTAGCTTCTTGCTCAGAAATACCGCGGCTCATTAGGTAGAATAATTGTTCTTCTGATACTTTAGATACTTTCGCTTCGTGCTCAAGTGAAACGTAATCGTTTTTGATTTCGTTGTAAGGAATTGTATCAGATGTAGATTGGTTATCCATGATTAACGTGTCACACTCGATGTTAGAGCGAGAGTTTTTCGCTTTTGGTCCGAATTGTACGATACCACGGTAAGTTACTTTACCACCATGCTTCGCAATCGATTTAGAAACGATTGTTGAAGACGTGTTTGGTGCTAAGTGAATCATTTTCGCACCAGCATCTTGGTGTTGGCCTTTACCAGCAATCGCGATAGATAATGTTAAACCACGAGCGCCTTCGCCTTTTAAGATAACTGCTGGGTATTTCATCGTTAATTTAGATCCGATGTTACCGTCAATCCATTCCATCGTTGCGTTTTCTTCACAAACCGCACGTTTTGTAACTAGGTTGTATACGTTGTTCGCCCAGTTTTGGATTGTTGTATAACGGCAATATGCATCTTTCTTAATGATGATTTCTACTACCGCACTATGAAGTGAGTTAGTAGTGTAAACAGGTGCTGTACAACCTTCTACGTAGTGTACGTGTGCGCCTTCGTCTACGATGATAAGCGTACGCTCGAATTGTCCCATATTTTCAGAGTTAATACGGAAATACGCTTGAAGTGGTGTATCAACTTTAATACCTTTTGGAACGTAGATGAATGATCCACCAGACCAAACTGCAGAGTTTAATGCAGAGAATTTGTTGTCTGTTGGTGGGATTACTTTTCCGAAATGCTCACGGAAAATATCTTCGTTCTCTTTTAATGCGCTATCTGTATCTTTGAAGACGACTCCTAGATCTTCTAGGTCTTCTTTCATGTTGTGGTATACAACTTCAGATTCGTACTGTGCAGATACACCAGCTAAATATTTTTGCTCAGCCTCAGGAATACCTAATTTATCAAATGTCGCTTTAATTTCCTCAGGTACTTCATCCCAAGACTTCTCAGATTTCTCAGATGGTTTTACGTAGTACGTAATTTCATCGAAATCTAAGTCGTTTAAGTCGCCGCCCCATTGTGGCATTGGCATTTCATAGAACTTATCCAGTGATTTTAAACGGAAGTCTAACATCCACTGTGGTTCTTCTTTCATACGTGAAATCTCTTCAACGATCTCTTTTGTTAAACCGCGTCCAGCACGGAAAATCGAAACGTCTTTATCCTTGAAACCATATTTATAATCGCCGATATCTGGCAGTTGCTTCGCCATGTTGGTGTGTCCCTCCTTATATAACCTCGTTTTTAGGAACCTTTAACATTACTTATCTTCGTTTAAGCCCTTTTCTAACGCTTTCCACGCTAATGTTGCACATTTAATACGTGCCGGGAACTTGCATACGCCTTGTAATGCTTCAATATCTCCTAAATCAATGCTGTCATCATACTCTTTTCCTAGCATCATGTCAGAGAAAATTTTAGAAAGCTTAAGAGCCTCTTCAATTTTCTTTCCTTTTACTGCTTGTGTCATCATTGAAGCTGAAGACATTGAAATTGAACATCCTTCGCCTTCAAACTTCGCTTCTTGTACAATACCCTCTTCTACTTTCATCGTAAGTTGAATACGATCGCCGCAAGTTGGATTGTTCAAGTTAACGGTAACACTATCTTCTAACACGCCATGGTTACGAGGATTTTTGTAATGATCCATAATAACTTGACGATATAACGTATCTAAATTATTAAATGACATTTGTGAAATACTCCTTTGTCTTGATTAGCGATTCAACAAATGTATCAATTTCTTCTTTTGTATTATATAAATAGAAGCTCGCACGTGCTGTAGAAGAAGCTTTCAGCCACTTCATAAGTGGTTGTGCACAGTGATGTCCTGCGCGAACCGCAATGCCTTCTACATCTAATACAGTTGCTACATCGTGAGGATGTACTTCATCAATATTAAATGTAACTAGACCAGCGCGATGCTTTGGACCATAAATTGTAACGCCATCTACTTCTGATAGTCTCTCTAAAGCGTATTGCGCTAATTCATGTTCATGCTTTTCAATATTATGAAGACCGATTTCTTCTAGGAAATCAATTGCCGCACCAAGTCCGATTGCATTACCGATAATCGGTGTACCTGCTTCGAACTTCCACGGAAGCTCTTTCCAAGTAGACTCTTGTAAGTCTACGAAATCAATCATTTCACCACCAAATTCAATTGGTTCCATATTGTTTAGCAATTCTTTCTTACCATATAATACGCCGACACCTGTTGGTCCGCACATCTTATGAGCAGATAATGCGTAGAAATCACAGTTTAAATCTTGTACATCCACTTTCATATGAGGTGCACTTTGTGCTCCATCAACGATCATGATTGCACCGTTTTCATGTGCGATTGCTCCGATTTCTTTTACAGGGTTAATCGTTCCAAGTACGTTTGACACGTGCATAATAGAAACAATTCTTGTATTCGGTGTAACTGTTTGACGAACATCTTCTAAAGAAATTGTACCGTCTGGTTGAAGCGGAAGGTATTTTAAAGTTGCGCCAGTTTTCTTCGCAACTTGTTGCCACGGAATGATGTTACTATGGTGCTCCATGTAAGAGATGACGATTTCATCGCCTTCTTTTACATTATCAAGACCATAGCTAGCTGCTACTGTATTTAATGCAGTTGTCGTTCCGCGCGTGAAAATAATCTCTTCCATTGATTTCGCATTAATAAACTTGCGAACTTTCTCACGTGCACCTTCATACGCGTCGGTAGCTTTCGTACCGAGCGTATGAACACCGCGATGCACGTTAGAATTATATTCTTTATAATAACGTTCTAACGTTTCAATGACTTGAATTGGTTTTTGAGAAGTTGCTGCACTATCGAAATAAACAAGTTGTTTGCCGTTCACTTTTTGATCAAGAATTGGAAACTGTTTGCGTATTTCATGAATATTCATTAGCGAACTTTCCTTTCAATTACCTCAACAAGCTGTGCTTTTACTCCTTCAATTGGAAGCTCATTTACTACAGGTGCTAAGAATCCATGGATGACTAAACGTTCTGCTTCGCGTTTTGGAATCCCACGGCTCATCAAGTAGTATAATTGGTATGGATCTACGCGGCCTACTGAAGCTGCGTGACCTGCCATTACATCATCTTCATCGATTAAAAGAATTGGGTTTGCATCACCGCGAGCTTTCTCATCTAACATAAGAACGCGAGAAGATTGTTGTGCATTTGATTTAGATGCACCGTGTTCAATCTTACCAATTCCATTAAAGATAGATGTTGCACTATCTTTTTGTACTCCGTGTTTTAAAATCCAACCTTCAGAGTGTTTACCGAAGTGAACAACTTTAGTTGTAAAGTTTTGTGTTTGGTTACCACGGCCAATTGTTACTGTTTTTGTATCAGCAAATGATCCGTCGCCCATTAAGTTCGTAACGTTCTCTGAGATTGTATTTCCGTCATTCATAAGGCCTAGAGCCCAATCAATACGGCCGTCGCGTCCAACAACGCCGCGGCGGTTAACGTAAGTTGTTACGTCTTTTGCTAATAGATCAACCGCACCGAATTTCACTTGTGCGCCTTGTTCCACGATTACTTCTGCTACGATATTTGCAATACCTTTAGCATTTTCATTTGCAACGTAGTTTTCTACATATGTTGCAGCACTGTTCGCATCAGCTACGAATAATACGTGGTTATATACGTTAGCTTCTTCGCCGTCTACTAAGAATACAGCTTGAAGTGGAGTTTCAAGAACAACGTTTTTCGGAACATATACGAATGCACCGCCGTTTATTAATGCAGCATGAAGTGCAGTTAGACGATGCTCGTCTACTTTCACGCCGTCTTTCATTAAATACTTTTGTAATAGTTCAGCATGCTCTGTTGCAGCTGTTACGATATCTGTAAAAATAACACCTTTTTCTTTTGCTTCGTCTGCTAAAGAAACGAACGCAGTTGTACCAGTACGTTGTACTAGTACGCTGTTATTTTCATCGATTAAGTTTTTCACTGCTTCTGGAAGCTCTGTTAAAGAACTTACAGGCTCTTGCTTAGCAGCGTCGCCTTTTCCGATAAAGTCCCATTTTTCAATTTTCGTTTTATCAGGCGTTGGCATTGGAAGTTCAGTTGCTTGTGCAAGAGCTTGTAAGCGGAACTCAGTCAACCAAGCAGCTTCGTTTACTTCGCTTGCGCGCTGACGGATTGTTTCTTGATCGAAAGGTAATGTACCGATTGTCATGTTTATGCTCCTCTCTTACGCTTCTTGCTCTGCTGTTTCGTCTTCAATACCTAATTCTTTTTTAATCCAGTCGTAACCTTCAGCTTCTAGACGTTGTGCAAGCTCAGGGCCACCAGATTTAACGATACGACCGTTCATCATAACGTGAACGAAGTCTGGAGTGATGTAGTTTAATAAACGTTGGTAATGCGTAATCATTAGGCAGCCGAACTCTTCGCCGCGCATTTGGTTAATACCTTTAGATACAACTTTTAATGCATCGATATCAAGACCTGAGTCGATTTCATCTAAGATTGCGATTTTTGGCTCAATCATCATTAATTGAAGAATTTCGTTACGTTTTTTCTCTCCACCAGAGAAACCTTCGTTTAAGTAACGTTGTGCCATTTCTGGATCCATTTCTAGGAATTCCATATTTTTATCTAATGTACGGATAAATTTCATAAGAGAAATTTCTTCGCCTTCTTCACGACGTGCATTAATTGCAGAACGTAAGAAGTCAGCGTTTGTTACTCCGCTAATTTCACTTGGATATTGCATTGCTAAGAATAGACCTGCTAGTGCGCGCTCGTCTACTTCCATTTCTAATACATCTTCACCGTCGATGATGATGCTACCTTCTGTTACTTCATACTTTGGGTGACCCATAATCGCAGAAGATAAAGTTGATTTACCTGTTCCGTTAGGTCCCATAATTGCGTGGATTTCTCCACCTTTTACTTCAAGGTTTACACCTTTTAAAATTTCTTTACCGTCGATTGATACGTGTAAGTCTTTAACCGTTAATGTAGAACCAGCCATCTCAATACCTCCATTAATCCTCTATATACATTTTAAAAATTCCTAAAACGTTCATATTCTCATTTTATTCTCATTCTAATCTTATAGCAAATAAAATGATATCGCAAACGACGAAAAAAAGTAACAATTTTTTCACAAATGTATATAAGTATTTCCCTTGCATCCTTATATGATACACTTTTCTTCTTATATATATAAAGAAAAAAGGACTGGAAATTTCCCAATCCTTTCCTGCACTTATTCATTTACTGGAAGTACAGCACCTTTATATTCTTTATTGATAAAATCTTGAATTTCTTTTGAATGCAATACGTCTACTAACTCTTTAATTTCTTTTTTCTTCTCGTCACCTTTACGAACTGCGATAATATTTGCATAAGGAGAGTCTGATCCTTCAATTGCAATTGCATCCTTTTTTGGATTTAATTTCGCATCAATTGCGTAGTTTGAATTAATGAATAAAGCATCACCTTCATTGTTTTCGTACAGCTTCGATGAAAGTCCAGGTTCTACATCTGTTTTAAACTTTAAATTTTTCGGGTTTTCTACAACATCTTTTACTGTCGCTTTAACAACATCTACACCGTCTTTTAATTTAATAACGCCGCCTTTTTGTAACAACGCTAACATACGGCCACGCTCAGCTACGTTATTACTCATAATAACTGTTCCTCCATTTGGAAGATCTTTTAAGCTTTTATATTTCTTAGAATAAATGCCCATTGGCTCTAAATGAATTTTTCCTGCGTTGACAATTTTATATCCCTTTTCTTGAATTTCTTTATCTAAATACGGAATGTGCTGGAAGTAGTTCGCATCAATTTCCTTATCCGCTAACGCTTTATTCGGCAGAACATAATCCTGGAACTTTTTAATCTCTAATTTAATACCCTTTTTCTCTAATATCGGCTGTGCCTTTTCTAAAATAACAGCATGCGGCACGTTAGAAGCTCCAACAACAAGCTTATTCTCCTCTTTCCCCCCGCAAGCGGCTAATGTAAATACAGACAGTGCTGTAACAACTGACAATATAATCTTTTTCATATGATGTCCCCTTCTCCCCTATAGTTATGTAGTTAGAAAAAAGAGCCAGCATACACCAGCCCTTCTTCAAACAATTATTCTTTTACAGGAACAACTGCCCCTTTATATTCTTTATTAATAAAGTCTTCAATTTCTTTGGAATGCAGTACTTCTATAAGAGCTTTAATCTCTTTTTTATCTTTATCACCTTTACGAACAGCTACTATGTTTGCGTATGGAGAATCATTTCCTTCAATTGCAATCGCGTCTTTTTCTGGGTTTAATTTCGCATCAATTGCATAGTTAGAATTAATTAGAACCGCATCGCCTTCTTTATTGTTATACACTTGTGGCAATAAACCAGGCTCGATATCCGTTTTGAACTTTAAGTTTTTCGGATTATCCGCAATATCTTTTGGAGTTGCTTTAACTGGCTCTACTCCGTCTTTAATTTTTAAAATGCCTTCTTTTTGTAAAATTGCTAAACCACGACCATGATCAGTAACAGAATTACTCATAATAATTGTCGCCCCGTTTGGAAGTTCTTTTAAGCTCTTATATTTTTGAGAATACACACCAATCGGTTCTAAATGAATTTTTCCTGCTATTTCAAAGTCATATTTTTTATCTTTAATTTCCTTTTCTAAATATGGAATGTGCTGGAAGTAGTTCGCATCTAATTCTTTATCTGCTAACGATTTATTCGGTAACACGTAGTCTTGGAATTTTTTAATCTCTAACTCAATTCCTTTTTTCTCAAGTAATGGCTTTGCCTTTTCTAAAATTTCAGCGTGCGGTACGTTAGAAGCACCAACAACAAGTTTCTTTTCATCTTTATCTTTCCCGCCACAAGCAGCTAACCCAAAAATTGAAGTTGAAATAAGTGCTGTAAGTAATAATTTTTTCATTTGAAATATCCCCCTGTTTTCATTATCTTTTATCTATTCGAGTCGTTAAACTATCACCAATCCACTGAATGAAAAATACAACTAGTAATACACAAATTGTCGCAACGATTGTTACATCGTTATTTCCTCTCTGGAACCCCTCTAAATAAGCAAGTGTTCCAAGGCCACCAGCACCAACAACTCCTGCCATTGCCGTATAGCCTACTAAAGCAATTGTCGTTACCGTAATACCAGATACTAAAGCTGGTAACGCTTCTGGAATTAATACTTTCAAAATGATTGTGCTTGTTTTTGCTCCCATTGCTTTTGAAGCTTCAATTACACCTTTATCAATTTCACGAAGTGCGATTTCAACCATTCTCGCGTAAAATGGTGCCGCTCCAATAATTAAAGCTGGCAGTGCTGCACTCGCTCCAAGAATTGTTCCAAGAAGGATTTTTGTGAATGGGATCAATAAAATAATTAAAATGATGAACGGTATAGAACGGAAAATGTTTACGAATGCTCCAATCACCGTATTAATCGCTTTATTTTCCCATAAATTATCTTTCGCTGTCATAAAGAGTAATAGTCCTAAAATAAGTCCTAACACAAATGTGGCAAGCGCTGCGATTGCCGTCATATATAACGTTTCACCAGTTGCTTCTAACATTTGATTCCAATCAATATTTGCGATTAACTTATCCATGTGCAATCACCTCCAGCTCTACTTGATCTTGATGAATTCCTTCTATCGCTTGCTGGATCGCTGTTTCCTCACCATTTAAATGAACGACTAAACTTCCGTAAGAACCGTTATTCGTTTGTGCGATATTTCCTTGCAAAATGCTAACTTCTATATCGCTGCGTTGCATTAATCTTTGAAGTACTGGTCTTTCTACAGCCTCACCGACAAACTGCAAGCGAACTACTTTTCCATCTGGGTATTTTTCAATTAAACTTTCAATCGTTTCATTTGTATCTTCAGAATCCGTTAACTGCTGTACAAATCGTTTTGTAATGTCTTGCTGCGGATTACGGAATACGTCAAGTACTGGACCCGTTTCTACAATCTTCCCTTTCTCCATTACCGCCACTCGATTACAAATCTTCCGAATCACGTGCATCTCATGTGTAATTAATACAATTGTTAAGTTGAGACGCTTATTAATGTCTAATAATAAATCTAAAATTTGATCCGTCGTTTCTGGATCAAGAGCTGACGTTGCTTCATCACATAAAAGTACTTGTGGATTATTTGCTAGCGCTCTTGCAATCCCAACGCGCTGCTTTTGCCCACCACTTAGCTGAGATGGGTACGCGTCTCCTCTTCCCTCTAATCCAACAAGATGAATTAACTCATCGACACGTTTTCTTCTCTCCGCCTTATCGACACCTGCAATTTCAAGTGGGAATGCGATATTTTCACGCACAGTTCTTGACCAAAGTAAGTTGAAATGCTGAAAAATCATTCCGATTTCTTGTCTTGCCTTACGAAGTTCATTTCCAGTAATCGCTGAAATGACACGATTCGCAATTGTAATTTGGCCAGAAGTTGGTTTCTCTAACTGATTAAACAATCTGATTAAAGAACTTTTCCCAGCGCCACTATATCCGATAACACCAAATATTTCACCCTTCTCTACTTGTAAGTTGGCGTTATCTACAGCAGTGACATCACCGCTTTTTGCCTTATATATCTTCTTTACATTCTCTAATAGAATCATGATGTTCACCCCTTTTTTAAATAAAAAGCGCAAGCGGCTCGTTTAGAACAAGAGGGCGTTGGAATCCCAGACGTAGAGGCGCTTTTTGCCTCATAGGAAGGGATGAAACGACCGACTGTTCTAGCCGCTGGAGCTAGATTTGATAAAAAGCGTAAGCGGCTCGTTTAGAATGTGAAGTGGATGGAGCTTCTGACGTAGAGGCGCTTTTTGCCTCATAGGAAGAAGCGAAGCCATCGAACATTCTAGCCGCTGAAGCTGGATTTCATAAAACTTTGGATAGACTCCGCATTTTTTTATTTCTGATACGTGTAGTCCATCGTTATAGCTCCTCTTATTATTTGAATGTCCTCCGCATTCAAACAACAAAAAACCTTTCCGCTTCTAGAGAAGCAGAAAGGTTTATATGCGTATATAACAACATTATCCCTCTCTCTCATCTCTCAAAGCATTTGCTTTGCAGGAATTGGCACCATTTCAACATAAGTTGACGGTTGCCGGGCTTCACAGGGCACAGTCCCTCCACCTCTCTTAATAAGAGAAATCAGATTAAATTTTCGTCTGATTTAAAATTTATGAAATTGTCTATATTTTATGAATTGAATTGTATCAATATCCACACGCTGTGTCAACAGGAATTTTCGCAAAAAAAGAAACTTCAAAATTTTAAGCTCCGACTGACATCGGTTTACATATATGAAACATCGATTCAACTAATAACATCGTGCGATACGTTCCAGAATATTGTACCCGTCCATCACTCATTAACGTTTGCAACCTCATATTTCCAGTCACTAATTTTTGTACATCCTCTTCCTCTAAACAAACGATTTGTTCCGTTCCTCTCGCCTCTTTCAAAAGTTCTATATAATCTCTTGAAATTTGTAACGAACAGCATTCATCTCCAAAGCGAAAATTAACAGTTCTTTCTCCTTGCCTTAAAAGCGGTTCTAAATGATATTGACCATTAGCGTAATTTACAAATGATTGAAGCAAAGAATATAATTTCATCCTAAATCACATCCCTCATATCACTTTCTATTACATACCATTCCCTCTTATTAAAGCGCAATCCTGTTACTTTCGCTCGACAAATACTGTATCTATCACGCATGTCGACATATTTCCCAAGAAATATGTCGAGGCGGCAAAAACTTTGCCGCCTACTTTAATTCCGTATATAAATATTCAACCGAATGAAATGCATATATTTTCTTCATCAGTGTCCCATTTTCAAAAATAAGTAAACACGGTACACTTTCTATCCCATACTCTTTCGCTAAATGCGGGGCATAATTTAAATCTAACATTCCAATTTTCAAATCTTCAATCGTCATCTCAACGACCGTTAACATCTTCTTTGCTAATTGGCATGTTCCACACATTGGTGTATACACATATAACACTGTTTTTTCTTCATTTCCTATTAGGGCTGTAGCTTCGGCACCTGTCCAATCAATCACTTCTATCATTCCTTACCGTAAATATTCTGTATAAACGTCAATGTCAGCTCCCCATAATACATTTGCTAAATGTGAAGAAGGTGCAGTCGCCACCTCGCGATACGAGCGATCAATATAAATATGCTCTGCTTGCGGAAATTCTTTTCGGAATTGTTTCCTTAACTTTTCCCCTGCATCATCAGCATCCACTAGCACATATACGTCCTTATCAAAAAATTGATCAATGAGCTCATCCATTTTCGACAAACCAATTGTACCATTTGTACAAACAATTTCCACTGGTTCACGAATAATAGATTCAATCTTTCTTCTATCCGATTTACCTTCTACAATAATGACTTTTTCCACATAAATCATACGTCATCACCCGATCACCATATACTATACAACCTTTAACTTAGTATATAGTATATTCGTTATTTTCATGTTGTTTCCTGTTTATTTTTACAAAAGAAAAGCGGAAGCGGCTTGCTCAGAACAAGAGGGCTTTGGAACTCCTGAACTAGAGGCGCTCTTTGCCTCAAGTTCAGAAGTGAAATGACCGAATGTTCTAGCCGCTGGAGCTAGACAATAACGAAAAGCGGAACCGACTGTTCAGCCCTGTTGGCTAAGGTTCTTTCGCACAGAAGACGCTTTTTGTCTTCTCGTACGGAAGGTTCTTAGACATGAAGGGCTAGGAGGTGGAGCTAGACAATGAAAAGCGCAAGCGGCTCGTTCAGATTGCGAGGGGGATGGAGCTTCTGACGTAGAGGCGCTTTTTGCCTCGCAGGAAGACGCGAAGCCACCGAACAATCTAGCCGCTGGAGCTAGACAATAACGAAAAGCGGAACCGACTGTTCAGCCCTGTTGGCTAAGGTTCTTTCGCACAGAAGACGCTTTTTGTCTTCTCGTACGGAAGGTTCTTAGACATGAAGGGCTAGGAGGTGGAGCTAGACAATGAAAAGCGCAAGCGGCTCGTTCAGATTGCGAGGGGGATGGAGCTTCTGACGTAGAGGCGCTTTTTGCCTCGCAGGAAGACGCGAAGCCACCGAACAATCTAGCCGCTGGAGCTAGACAATAACGAAAAGCGGAACCGACTGTTCAGCCCTGTTGGCTAAGGTTCTTTCGCACAGAAGACGCTTTTTGTCTTCTCGTACGGAAGGTTCTTAGACATGAAGGGCTAGGAGGTGGAGCTAGACAATGAAAAGCGCAAGCCGCTCGCTCAGCATGAAACCTCCATGAAAAAAGTTTTTCAAAAACGTTCTCCTACATAATAATTAATATATATGTTTTTAAATTCATTATGTACACAACATAAAAAAGGACAGCACAAAGGCTGTCCTTTTTCTTCGACTATAATTAGTCTTGGTTTGTCATTTCTGCATATTTTTCTGCAGTTAATAACTTCTCAACTTGGCTTGCATCAGAAAGTTCAACTTTAACCATCCATGCACCCTCGTATGGAGATTCGTTAACTAGTTCTGGTTGGTCACTTAATTCTTCGTTTACTGCTACAACTTTACCACTTACAGGTGCGTATAATTCAGAAACTGTTTTAACAGATTCTACGCTTCCGAATGGCTCGTCAGCTTGGATTGTTGCACCTACTTCAGGAAGTTCAACGAATACGATATCGCCTAACTCACCTTGCGCAAAATGAGTAATACCGATAACAACCGCATTACCTTCTGTTTTTACCCATTCGTGTTCTTCAGAGTAACGTAAATTATTTGGAATGCTCATGACTGTACCTCCAGTGAATGTATTAATTATGTAAAAATACCTTATTGGTACTTTTTCCACACACTTTCAAACTGCTCTTCGTTAAAACCAAGTGTTACACTCGTTCCATCTGTTACAATTGGACGTTTAATTAACATGCCATCAGATGCTAAAAGCTCATACATTTCGTCTTCGCTTGCATCCTTTAACTTATCTTTTAAACCAAGTTCGCGGTAACGCATTCCACTTGTATTAAAGAATTTTTTTAATGGTAATTCACTTTTCTCATGTAAATTACGTACATCTTCTTTTGACGGTGGATTTTCAACAATATGAATCATCTCATATGCTACATCGTTTGCCTCAAACCATTTCTTTGCTTTTTGACATGTGCCACATTTTGGATATGAATAAAATGTTACTGTCATAAATTCACCTACTTTTTTACTAACCTTTACCTTTATCATATAGAAAACATTTTATTATTTCAAACGATTATTCGCTAAACTTTTACTTATTTCGTGATAATTTTTAATAATCCTGCTAATTTTTCTTATTTTTCCGCCATTTATTAAGAAAAAATAAATATATAATTTTTTAAAATTTTTTTCTCATCCCACGCCGAACATATATCTTAAACAAACGTTTGATTAATTTCATATTTTTCTACCCCAACCTTCGGAATACGTAGATTCTTTTATACCGAACATATACCTTAAACAAACGTTTGATTAATTTCATGTTTTTCTACCCCAACCTTTGGAATACATGAATTCCTCCATACCGAACATACCTCTTAAACAAACGTTTGATTAATTTCATGTTTTTCTACATCACCTTTGGAATACATGATTTTCTATACCGAACATATATCTTAAACAAACGTTTATCCCGCTATTTGCGGGCAGTAAGACTCCCACCTCGAAATTCGGCAAATGCGAGGAAGTTAGGTGGGAGATAACTGCCCGTAAAAGCCTGATTGGTGCGGTCTAATAATCAGTGTGGATGGACAAAACCCCCACTGATTAAAGTTTCACTTTATTTAAAAAATAAGAAGCCCTTTTACAGGCTCCTTCATCATCGACTTAAATAGTCCGAAATGGTTTGAAACACTACTATATACATATTATGAATACTTTCTTCTGTATTTCCACCATTCGATAAACCTACTCCCCATTGTTGCCCTTCGCCACTTCCAATATTTGCAAAACCTTGCACGTACATAGCATTTACATCTTTTCGTGCACTGTTATACTCTATCCCTTTTGTAATAAAAGTTGAATATGATTTATCTTGTAAACCAATAAAAAATACTGGTTGCTTTAGCGATGAAAATACATCTTTATACTGCTCTGTTGAGGCTTCTTGAAAGTGATCTTTCATTATTAGAAAACCATCCACTTCCTTAGCTTTCTTTTCCAATTCCTCTAACTTCACTTTTTCAAACTTTATATTTCTAAATGTATCTTTCGGCTTTTCACCAACAACTCCAATGACGAGTGCTCTCCCGTTATATTCTAAATTCTCTCCTTCTTTATCTTTTGCACACCCAGTACTCACTAGGCATAACAATATAAAAACTAAGAAATACAGTGAACGCTTCATATAGCACCCTCCCCCTCTTTTAAGTCAAGTGACAAAAATGTAAGGTGAATTCAAGAAAATGTAAGTAAAATCGATAGCCCAATTGGATTTTCTATATTATAATCAATTGAATTTATTTACATTACTAAAACATAGGAGATTATCATGAAGAAATCTAAACTTTCATCTCTTCTTCCGTTAAGTTATATACTTCTACTCGTACTCGTAAGTCCCCTTTACGATGTATTAAATAAATCTACTGTTCACGCAGTAGATGTCACAACTGTAGTAGATGATTGGATTCCATTTGTGAAAGCATTTATTATTCCTTACTTACTTTGGTTTCCATACTTATACGGTGCACTTATTTATTACTGTTTTGCTGATCGAAAGCAATATTATGTCACTTTAAGTAGTGTAATTCTTGGAAAACTTGCTTGTTTTTCGATTTATTTTTTTTGGCAGACAACTGTACCACGCCCAACCGTCGTTGGAACAGATGTATTTTCCGAACTAGTCCGCTATATTTATAGTATTGATCATCCAGTAAACTGCTTCCCAAGCATTCATGTCCTTACGACATTTGTAATTATGTTAGCTGCCTTTAAGCGTAGAGAACAGCATACTTTGGAATATTACATCCTTACTTTCTTCGGTACGCTTATTATTTTATCAACATTATTTACGAAGCAGCATGCATTTGTAGACGCCATTTCTGGAATGACGCTTGCAAGCGTACTATACTTTGGTGTTCAGCTATTATTAGCAAAAGAAACAGTACGCGTTCCAGTAAAACAAAATCATAAAATGTAAAAAAGCAGACTGTGGCTTCAGTCTGCTTTTCTCTATATTAAGGAGATTTTCAAATTAAGATTGTGGTACAGTCATGTCACCAGAATGAATACGACCTGCTTTTTTAAGAGCAATGTAAAGTATATAAGAAACAGCTACTGGAATGATGATATAAGTGATTACCATCGCTGGGACAACTTCCCACCCTTGGCTGGAAATTAAATTAATTGGTGCGATAAGAGAGCTTAATCCAAGACCTGCAATTTCTTTTCCTGCTTCCAGTTGGAAAATTAGTGCCGATACTGGGCCAACTATTGCACTAGCGACGACAGTTGGGACGAGAATCATTGGATTTTTAGTAATGTTCGGTAACTGCACTTTTGGAGTACAAAGTGCCTGGGCTAATATGCCACCTAAGTTATTTTCTTTCGCTGAAATAACAGAGAATCCGATAAATTGAGCAACACATCCTGCAAGTGCTGCACCGCCTGCAACGCCGTCTAAACTAAGTGCTATTGCTAACGCTGCTGATGAGGCCGGTGAGATAAGTAACAATCCCCAAACTACAGCAATCACGATAGAAGCGATAAACGGGCTACCAGCTGAACTATCTTTAATGAATGCTCCAACTGTATTTAAAACTGGGCTAATATTTTGAGCTAACCAAATACCGACTAAACCAGAACCTAATATTGCTGCAAATGGAACGAGCATCATATCTAAAGCAGTTTTTCCACTTAATCGTTTACCAATATAAACTGCTAAAGTCGCTGTTAATAATGCACCGATTGGTTCACCTGTTTTAATGATGAGACCAGCTTCAGTAATTGAAATGGAACCTGCTCCAATTGCTCCAGCTACCATTGCTGAGAAAATTACGAGTCCGTTTGCACCGAGCATAAAGGCAATCCCGGCTCCAATTGCTGGTGCCATAAGTGATTTTGCAACAACTCCGATTGTAATAAGTAATGGGATATCAACAATTCTTCCTATATTTTCGATCAGTAAACCAATTCCAAGGGATACGAAAATACCCTGTGCGATTCCGGCTGAAGCTTTAAACACACGAGACATTATATATTCCTTCATTTGTTTCACCTTCTCCTATAATTTAGTAACCAATTGTTTTCATATAATCGCGTAAAACATCGTTTGATTTTGCAAAGCGACTTTCTTCATCTTCTGATAAGTTTAGTTCTACCACTTCTCTTACACCATCTCTAGTAATAATTGCTGGTACTCCTGTACAAATATCGTATTCGCCATATTCACCATCTAAAATGGCTGAAACAGCGATAACACGGTGATCATCATTGAAAATTGAGCGCGCAATATAAGCTAAAGAATTTCCGATTCCGTAATAAGTAGTTCCTTTGCGCTTATAAATTTCCCATCCAGCTTTTGCAGTCTTCTCAACAATTTCATCTAAATCTATTTCACCTAAGCGTTCTTTTTGTTCCTCTAAAATTTGCAGAATTGATTTTCCACCAACAGTTACGTGAGACCAAGCAACCATTTGAGAATCACCATGTTCTCCTAATGAATACCCATGAATACTACGAGGATCTACATGTAACATTTCAGATAAAATAGTTCTTAAGCGAGAAGAATCTAATGATGTACCAGTACCAATCACACGATTTCTAGGTAAACCAGATAACTTCCACACTTGATATGTAATAATGTCAACTGGATTCGATGCGAGTAAGAAAATACCATCAAATCCACTTTCCATTACGCCATTCACAACACTTTCCATAATCTTTGCGCTTGCTCCTAAAGTGTCTAAACGACTTTGTCCAGGCTTCGGCGCTGGTCCTGCTGTAATAATGACAATGTCCATATCTTTGCAGTCTTCATAACTTCCTGCATATACTTTTGTTCTTGTATTTGTAAAGTTAATGCAGTGCGATAAATCCATCGCTTCTCCAACTGCACGTTCATGATTTATATCAATTAACAATAGCTCTTCGCAAATCCCTTGGTTTACAATGGAATACGCACAGCTTGATCCAACTAATCCAGTACCGATAATTGCAATTTTTCTTGTGTTTCTATTCATAGCAATCTCTCCTAATTGATCATGTGGTCTATTTCTTTTGTTCTTTACAACCCTAATTATAGAGATTCCCACGATAGAAACCATGGATACTTTGTGAAATATTGAGCAAACTTTTGTCCTTTTTGTGAATTGTTATATTACATTTTCGTCATATTTGTTACAACCGGAAAAATATTTTTTATGTATTTATTGACATATACCAAACAAAAAAACGAGCGAATCCATTCGCTCGTTTCATTCATCACACTATTCCGCACTTAATTGACTTTTCAATTGCTGTACAATCATTGGATTAGCAGGTGCTGCCGGTTTGTAATAACTTTTTTGCTTTGCGTATTCATACATATTACGTTGACGGGATTCATCTTGATTACGAATTTGAATTAACGTTTGATGTAACTGTTCATTATCAGACTGAGAAATATAATTTGCATAACTTGTTAAACTTGAATTTAACCCTGCTAAATAATCATTTACCATATCTTTTTCATTCATTTCTCTCTTCCTCCTATCCTAGAAAAGTCATTAACTGCTGTTTCGTATTTCGTGCATCTTGTGCATCCTTCTCAAGCATTTGCTTTAGCTTTGGGTCCGTACAAGCCTGTGCATACTGTTCCAATTTGTTAATAATCGTCGCATGTCCACCAATTAAATGACGTAAGTTTTCAACTTCAAGCTCTGTTAAGTTTTGCATATAACATACCCGCCTTTCTTTGTTCATTCATCATTAGTATTTGGTTCTTTTTGGATTGTATTCATTAACTTTTCCCACATATAAACAAAATAAAAGATGAATAGCTAGGCCATTCATCTTTTCTGCTAAATATTCATTCAATTTTATAAAGGAACAATCATACTTATACTCACAAGTAGGTTCCATACAATATGTAAAATGATACTAGGTACAATAGATTGTGTTTTCTTATATAACATAGCAAATACAATCCCCATAATCATTGCCGTAATCGGAAAACCACCATGAAGAATCCCAAAGATGAAGGAAGAAATAATGGTACCAACTAGAAAACTATATTTCTTTTCAAAAAATCGATACAAAATACCTCTATATAAAATTTCTTCTTTAATTGGTGTAATTATAGCAACACTTAACACATATATAATACTTTGTAGACTATTTTGAAGTCCTAAGCTCCCTAATTGATCTCGTTGCTGCTCTGCACTTTCAAAGCTAAACAACTCTAACATTATATACTGAGTTAATGCAATGATGATAAAACCTATTAATAAATACAAGTAGGTTTTCCCATTTTTTAAAACAGATACATCCCAAATGTTCTTAATAAAATGAAGCACTGGTTTATAAGCAAATAAAACAATAGTAACAACAGCTGCATCAAATAGAAGTAAATAATATCCCTCTAAATTAGCACGTAATACCTCTTCTCCAAAAATTCCAAGGGCTAAAGCAAGGAATAATCCCCCTAAGAGTGAGAACCCTAGAATGCTTGCAATCGTTACAACTAGATTTTTATATGTTATGTTATCTACTTCTCTTTCTGCATTATACGCGTCTAATACTGCTTTTTTCATACTATTCCTCCATTTGTTTTCATTACCTTAACAAAAACACTTAATACAAATATATAGATAATATAACAAAATTTTCAAAAAGAATAATATGCAATTTTACATATCATGAAAACTTTGTATTATATAGTTTTTGAAACTAGATTACTATAGAATAATTATTAGATGGAATTTCAAAAATTTCTTATCTATCCACCATAACCCTCGCATCATATAAAACTTATTAATTAAAGGAGAAATGAACATGAAAACACATGACTTCCTTACAGAAATCCAGAAGGGCTCTGAACCTAATCCCTATCAAGACCCTATCGCATTTATTTTCGTTTGCTTTTCCTTAGCCATATACACATTTTTCAAACCTGCAAGATAATATCATTTAATGAGAAAAAGCCTACGGTTCTTTTGGAATCATATGCACTAAAAAACCTTAGAATCGCTTCTAAGGTTTCTGGCTATTCATACTCAAAACGCCATACTTATAAGTAACGAAAAAATTAATAATATAACTACCAATCCGCCGGTTACTCTTGCTATAAATTTCTTTTGTTCACCCACACTGGAAACGGTAAATTTGAAGTATAATATGCCACCCACCGCAATAAGAATACATTCCAATATGATACTAATAGCCGGAAATCGCCACAACCCAAAACCTAGCATAGGTAAGTCTCCGAAATTCCCTGGAAGTAGCGGCAAATCAGCGCGGTGCACAAGTAAATCAAGAATCCAATGACTAAAAACTACAGCCCCAACAACAAAGCCACTCCGTTTGCCCCAAAATCTCATACCTACTATTCCTGCAACAAAGGCAATAAACAATGCCCCTATTAAAGAATGTGAATAATCTGCGTGAATGATTGCTTCACCATAACCATTACTATTAATAGGCTCAATTGTCTCTACTCCTAAAACATAAAGCGGTAAAAAAATGACATCCAATAATTGTGTGCTTAACATGAGAGCCCAAAGTGGTAGTTTAGGTGACTTTGTTTTCACTACTGCCGCTAAGCCAAAATGTCCTGCAAACATTTCACTTCACATCCTTTTGTAATCTTGTCTCCAGCAAACCGCAGCCTACTATACAAAAAGCATGATCAGTAACAAATTCACGTTTTTTTGCTTCCTATTCAATCTCTCATTACATGTAATCCCTTAATAAACGTTTCCAATAATACATGTAAACTTGTATCTAAATCTAGCGGCAAACCAAATCCACCTTGCTGTTCAATCGACGCAAATCCATGACAAATACTTCTGAATCCACGTGTCGCATGAAGTGCATTCTCTCCTTCTAAGCCGTACTGTTGTAAAACCTGAAGACAAAGCTTTACAATTCCGCCACCTGCTTTTCTTACTTCTTCGTCTCGTAAAAAGGTTGCTTCATACAGTCCAGGATGTTTGCGGACGAATGCTACATACGCTTCTCCTAAAGCATGAATTGCTTCATCCATACGTTTACCCTCGGCCGTTTCTTCCAGTCTGTTATGCAACTGTTTTATTCCGTAAATACCAAGATTTTTCCGTACATCTTGTAAACTTTTCACATGATTATATAGCGAGGGCGAACGTACCCCTAACCTTTGTGCTAATGAAGCTAACGTTACTCCTTGTATTCCATTGGTATCTGCAATTTCTGCCGCTGTTTCTACGATTTTCTGTAATGTAAGTCCGATTCTCGGTGACATAAATTAACCTTCTTTCCTACTTTCTATATTCCGCTTAGCTTCCCTAATAGCAAGTTTTATGACAGTGCCTGGATTCTTTATCATTTTCCCATGTCCTGCCGCAAGCAAGGAAGGCTCATATTCGCTTAACTTCTCTGCACTTTGTAATGATATTTCTTTGCTCCACGTTGCCATCGCAGGAAACGGAAACCAAAATTTCATTTGACCCGAAACAGCCATACCTCCTCTTGTTTGGAATGCATCCCCGACAATAAGAGCTTTATTCCGTACATCAAGAAACGACATGGATCCTGGCGTATGTCCCGGTGTCATAATCACAAGAAGCGATCCAACTCGGTCGCCATCTTCCAATAAAACATCAGGTACCGTTTTTACCTTTTTAGGTACACCGCCTTTTATCGGTATATTCGGTTCATCCTCTTGTAACGTCGTATCTCCTTCTAACAGCTTTGCGTCCCGCTTAGAAATATAGACTGGAACATTAGGAAGTACTTCCTTTAATGCGTCTAGTGCACCGATATGATCATCATGCGCATGTGTTAATACAATCTTAGTAATGGGTTTCCCTATGTTCTCAGCCGCCTGTAAAATACCTTTTGCGCTATATGGCAAAGCCGCATCAATTAAAGTTAAACCATCTTCTTCCTCCACAAAGTAACAATTCACAGGAAACACTCTTGGTAAAAATGACAATTGATATACCGTTTTTTCATGTATCACTCTCATATTTCCAGCTCCCTTTCCGAATAAAACTAATGCTATTAGTTTTATTATACTAATGGCATTAGTTTTATTATACTAATGGCATTAGTTTTATGTCACTAAAAATTTCATTTTTGCAAAAAAAAAAGAACAGTAGCCGTTTATACGACTACTGTTCTTTACAGCTATTAAACTGTGTAACGCTCATCTTCTAAAATTTTCGCAGCAATTTCACGTTTCTTCGGAATTACGTTAAGTGGTGTGTGGCGAGTTAATTTACGTAATGATGATAACATCATGCGCAGCATGTCGCCATTTTCAACTGCGATAAGTGTTTCTTTCGCATCTGCTTCGATTTCGTTGAATGCTTCTTGGCAGAATACTTCAGTGTATAACACTTTTTGTTTATTCTTTTCAAGACCAGTTGTTTTAATTGCTTTTTCTGTACGAAGAAGAGCTGATTCCATTGCGTAAAGATTGCTTACGATGTCAGCGATATTCACAAGAATTTCTTGCTCTTTATCTAATGCTTTACCGTATTTTTGAGCAGCTAATCCAGCTACCATTAAACCGATTTTCTTCGCGTTCTTTACTAAATATTTTTGAAGTGCTAATGGCTCATCGCCTACTTCTTCTGGCATCATCATCATTAACTCTTCTTGTAATTTTTGTGCTTTTTGAAGAAGTGGTAATTCACCTTTCATCGCTTTACGTAAGAACGTACCTGGTACGATTAGGCGGTTAATTTCGTTCGTGCCTTCGAAAATACGGTTAATACGAGAATCGCGGTACATTCTTTCAATCTCGTACTCTGCCATAAATCCGTAACCACCGTGAATTTGAACACCTTCATCTACTGTATAATCTAGTACTTCAGAACCGAATACTTTATTTAAAGAACACTCGATTGCATATTCAGCGATAGAAGCTGCTACTGCTTTACCGTCTTTTACTTCTTCTTCAGATAATGTGCTCATGCGGCTTTCGAATAAACCTACTGTACGATATACAGAGCTTTCAGCTGCATATGTTTTCGCTGCCATATTCGCAAGTTTCTCTTGAATTAATGGGAAGCGAGCGATTGGTTGTTTGAATTGTTGACGTTGATTTGCATATTGTGCTGAAATTTCTACTGCACGTTTCGCAGATCCAACTGTACCAACACCTAATTTATAACGGCCGATATTTAAAATGTTGAACGCAATAATATGGCCTTTACCGATTTCACCAAGTAGGTTTTCTTTCGGTACTAACGCATCTTCTAAAATTAACGTACGAGTTGAAGAACATTTAATACCCATTTTCTTCTCTTCAGGGCTTGTAGATACACCAGCGTAGTCTTTCTCTACGATAAATGCTGAGAAGTGCTCACCGTCTATTTTTGCGTATACGATAAATACGTCAGCAAATGCAGAGTTTGTAATCCATTGCTTTTCACCATTTAATACGTAATGCGTACCTTCTGCATTTAAACGTGCAGTTGTTTTTGCACCTAATGCGTCAGATCCTGAACCTGGCTCAGTTAATGCGTATGCCGCTAATTTTTCACCAGTTGCAAGTAGTGGTAAATATTTTTTCTTTTGCTCTTCGTTACCGAATAATACGATTGGTAAAGATCCGATACCAACGTGAGCACCGTGAGTGATTGCAAAACCACCAGCGCGCGAGAATTTCTCTGCGATTAACGCTGAGCTTACTTTATCAAGACCAATTCCGCCGTACTCTTCTGGTACGTCAGCGCCTAGTAAACCAAGTTCACCAGCTTCTTTTAAAAGACGCACAGAACGATCAAATTCGTGTTGCTCTAAATATTCAAGCTCCGGAAGAACTTCATTTACGATAAAGTCCTCTGTCGTTTTTGCAATCATTTTATGCTCAGATGAAAAATCTTCTGGCGTAAACACTTGATCAATCGTAATTTCCTCTACTAAAAAGCTACCGCCTTTAACCGCATTTCCTACTGTTTTTTCCATGAAAATTTCCTCCTTTATATTTTCATAAGCCGCTTCTCTCATTTTTGGAAAGCTGACTCTCACTTTTATTTTTCATACCCCTTTGTTGCTTCCATTCTTTGCTTTAGCGTCCTCTTGTTCTGAGCGAGCCGCTTACACTTTTTTACAATCCAGTTCCGGTGGCTAGAACAGTCGGTCGTTTCACCCCTTCCTTTGAGGCAAAAAGCGCCTCTTCGTCAGGGCTTCCAACGCCCTCCTGTTCTGAGCAAGCCACCTGCACTTTTTTATATAATCCAGTTCCAGCGGCTAGAATGTTCGGTGGCTTCGCTTCTTCCTGCGAGGCAAAGAGCGCCTCTACGTCTGAAGCTCCATCCCCCTCACATTCTGAGCGAGCCGCTTACACTTTTTTTATAATCCAGTTCCAGCGGCTAGAATATTCGGTGGCTTCACTTCTTCCTACGAGGCAAAATGCGCCTCTTCGTCTGAAGCTCCATCCCCCTCACATTCTGAGCGAGCCGCCTGCACTTTTTTTATAGTAATTCAAATACTCCCGCTGCTCCCATTCCGCCGCCGATACACATTGTTACGATACCAAATTGTTGGTTGCGGCGTTTCATTTCGTGAATAAGAGATAGTGTTAGTTTTGCTCCTGTACAGCCAAGTGGATGTCCAAGTGCGATTGCACCGCCGTTTACGTTTACTTTTTCTTCATCTAAACCAAGTTCACGAATAACTTGGATAGATTGAGAAGCGAATGCTTCATTTAGTTCAAATAGACCGATATCAGATAGCTCTAAACCAGCTAATTTTAACGCTTTCGGAATTGCAGCAATTGGGCCGATTCCCATTACTTCTGGTGGTACTCCAGCTACTGCGAATGAACGGAATTTTGCAAGTGGCTTCATGCCATCGCTCACTGCTTTTTCACGATCCATTAATAGTACAGATGCTGCACCGTCACTCATTTGTGAAGAGTTACCAGCCGTTACAGAACCGCGAACGTTAAATGCTGGACGTAATTTACCTAAAATGTCTAGCGTCGTCTCTGCTCTTACACCTTCGTCTTGTGCGAAAATGATTGTTTCTTCTTGCAGTTTGTTGTTTGATCCAACAGTACGTAATGTTACATCTACAGATACTGTTTCATCAGCAAAGTTCCCTGCAGCTAATGCTTTCGCAGCACGTTGATGACTTCTTACCGCGAATGCATCTTGCTCTTCACGAGAAATTCCATATTTCACAGCAACTTGCTCTGCTGTATGCCCCATACCCATATAATATTCTGGTGCTGCTTCTACAAGGCGACTATTCGGACGAACAACGTGTCCCATCATTGGAACTAAACTCATTGATTCCGCTCCGCCTGATAATACAGCTTCAGAGTGCCCAAGCATAATACGCTCTGCTCCGTAAGCGATACTTTGTAAACCTGAAGAACAGTAACGATTAATTGTAATAGCTGGAACATCGTAAGAAAGTCCTGCTAGCCCGCCGATATTACGAGCCATATTTAAACCTTGCTCTGCTTCTGGCATCGCACAACCGAAAATTAAATCATCGATTGGTCCTTCATAATTCGCACGCTTTAACGTTTCTTTTACTACTAACGCCCCTAGATCGTCAGGACGAACTGTTTTTAATGAACCCCTCTTTGCTTTTCCAATTGGTGTTCTTGCTCCCGCAACAATGACAGCTTCTCTCATGAACGATATCTCCCCTCGTTATTAGTTACGTAATGGTTTTCCTTTTACAAGCATGTGCTGCATTCTTGCTTGTGATTTCATCTCACTTACTAAGCTAATAAATGCTTCACGTTCTACATCTAATAAATACTGCTCATCAACTTCTGTTCCGTACGGCACTTTTCCGCCCGCAATGACATATGCCAGTTTCTTCGCAATGTGCAGATCATGTTCAGAAATGTAACCTGATAAATGCATTGCCTCTGCGCCAAGTACAAGCGCTGCATATCCTGTCTCACCAACAACTGGTATCTTTTTGCGGATAGGTGCTTTATAACCTGCTTCATATAAAGAAAGTGCTTTTTGTTTCGCATCATATAGTAAGTGATCACCATTCACACTAATACCGTCTTTATCGCCTAAGAAGTTGTTCGATACAGCTTCTTGTGCTGATGTAGAAACTTTCGCCATCGCTACAGATTCGAATACTTTATTCGCAACTTTTTGTAAGTCGAATTCTACACCGTTTGCCATTTTGTTTAAGTGTTTAATGTATAACTCTTTGTTACCGCCTCCGCCAGGGATTAAGCCAACACCTACTTCTACTAAGCCCATATAAGTCTCACTAGAAGCTTGAATGCTCGCAGCTGGTAAGCAAACTTCTGTACCGCCGCCAAGCGTCATACCATATGGCGCCGCTACAACTGGCTTAGAAGAGTACTTAATTTTCGTCATTGCATCTTGGAAGTTTTTCACAACCCACTCAATTTCAAAGTAGTTGTCGTCTTGTGCTTCCATTAAGATCATTGCAAGGTTCGCACCAACGCAGAAGTTCTTCGATTGGTTTCCAATAACAAGACCTTTATAATTTTTCTCTACTTCATCAACAGCGTAGTTAATCATTTGCGTAATATCCATACCGATTGCATTGCTCTTCGAATGGAATTCTAAGCAAAGGATACCATCGCCTAAATCAATTAAGCTCGCTCCGCTATTTTTCTTTAACACACCGTTTTTCTCTTTTAACTGCTTAAGAGAAATTGCTTTTTTGTTACGTTCGATTAGCTTATATTCACCATTGTCGTAATAGTAGCTATCGCCGTTATCATGTTTATAGAAAGTAGTGAAACCTTTCTCTACCATTTCTTTCACCCAAGTAGGAACAACTGCGCCGTTTTCTTCCATCTTTTGAACAGACTTTTCAACGCCGATTGCATCCCAAATTTCGAATGGTCCTTGCTCCCATCCGAAGCCCCATTTCATCGCTTGGTCAATTGCAACAATATCGTCAGCAATTTCTTTATGAAGCTTTGCAGAGTATAAAAGAGTCGGTGTGATAATATTCCATAACAACTCTCCTGCGCGATCTTTCGCGTATACAAGCGCTTTCAATTTATTCGCTAATCCTTTTTCTTGCTTACTTAACTCTACGGACGCGGCTTTTAATTTTTTGCGCGCTTCGTATTCCATCGTTTCAGGGTTTAATTCTAAAATTTCTTTTCCTTGTTTTAAGAAGAAGCCTTGACCCGTTTTACTTCCAAGCCATTTTTTATCAAGCATGTCATGCATAAAAGCAGGTACTTTAAATACATCACGCTCTTCTTCTTGTACATTTTCATATACGTTATTTGCAACGTGTACGAATGTATCTAAACCAACAACATCTAATGTGCGGAACGTTGCGCTCTTTGGACGACCAATTAATGGACCTGTTACAGAGTCAACTTCTCCAATGCTATAGCCACGCTTAATCATTTCTTGTAATGTTACAAGCAAGCCATACGTACCGATGCGGTTTCCAATAAAGTTTGGTGTGTCTTTTGCGATAACAACGCCTTTTCCAAGAACGTCTTCGCCAAATAGTTTCATGAAGCTTAATACTTGTGGATCAGTTTCTTTCGTCGGTATTACCTCTAGAAGTTTTAAATATCGTGGTGGGTTAAAAAAGTGTGTTCCTAAGAAGTGTTTCTGGAAGTCGTCTGAACGACCTTCTGCCATTTTTTCAACGGAAATGCCTGATGTATTTGAACTCACAATTGAGCCTGGTTTACGAACAGTATCTATTTTTTCAAATAGTTTCTTCTTTATATCTAAGTTTTCAACTACTACTTCAATAATCCAATCTACATCAGCAAGACGCTCAAGATCATCTTCTAAGTTACCTGCTTCAATCAGTGCTAAATTTCCTTTCACTGTCAGAGGAGCTGGTTTTTGCTTTAATAGTTTTTGCACAGCCGTATTACTAAAACGATTTCTCACACTTTTATGTTCTAATGTAAGTCCCTTCGCCTCTTCTTCTTTCGTAAGCGCCGGTGGTACAATATCAAGCAATAATGTCGGAATACCAATATTAGCTAAGTGTGCCGCAATCCCTGAACCCATTACGCCTGAACCTAGAACAGCAGCCTTTTTAATTTGGAACATCCATTTCTCCCCCTATTCTTGAATGAATGCTCATTCAATTTTTCGACATGAGTCGCAATCAATGAGTGAGCCTCTACTAATAAATATATGATACAGTTTGAATTTTCGCAATATATTTATTGATAAAATTTTCTGAAATAAATATATTTCTTTCATTTGGCTATGCTATACATGTGTATTTTCTTCATTAAAATGCACTTTTCCTTTTTATAATCTGACGAAACTGGAGGAATATATATGGCAAAACTTAAGAAGAACCCTTCAAAAGCTGGAATTAGCGCAGCGAGTGTAACTGGAAATGCAGGTCCGCATAATCACGGTGTTGAAAAAGGGCGTCAAAGTAATAACCAACAATATAAGAAGCATAATATGGGCGAAAAATAACGCTATATTTTTGGGCAGAGAACGTGGCATAATGATTAATGGCTGCTTTTTCTGCCCAATTTATTTGTACATATGGAAAACAAAAGAGGGAACGACGATGAAACGAACAATAATTATGATTGTAATGATCGCCACACTATTTACAGGGATGATTTTCTTCTCTTATGCGCATAGGCAACAAGTTGTAAGAGCAGATCAACCTAACATTACTGGGCAATACGGGATTACAATTGATGCAGACACAGGGGAAATTTTGTATGGAAAACGTGAAGATGAACGCTCTTATCCGGCTAGTATAGCCAAGATGATGACAACTCTTCTCTTACTAGAGAATGTAAAAGAAGATGAAGAAATTACGGTTACAGAGAATGCGATTAAAACAGAAAGTCAAAGTGCAAAGATTAAGCTTCGCTCGGGTGAAAAGTTAAAACGTGATGAGGCATTAAAACTTATGCTTATTATTAGTGCAGACCCAATCGCTGAGTCAATCGCTGAACATATTGCGGGATCAAAAGAAAAGTTTGTGAAAATGATGAATGCTAGAGCGAAGGAACTTGGTACAAAGCATGCGACTTTCAAAAACGCAAGTGGTGCTGATGCACTTGGAAATAAAGTATCACCTTATGATATTGCTATTATTACGAAAGAAGCATTAAAGTATCCAATTGTTTTAGATTATATGAATTCAACCCATACTACTCTACATACTTCAGAGCGATCTCCAAAAATCGCAAACTATGGACGAGAAGAACTCTATGACGATCCATATGCGATTGGAAGTAAAAGCGGTTTATCAGCACTCGGAAAATACACAGTCGTAACAGTTGATGAAAAAGACGGTAAACGCGTCATTAACGTCGTGTTATCTTCTACTCGTACGCAGCTATATCCTGATACGAAGAAAATGGCGCACTACGCATTTCAGCAATTAAAATAACCAAGGAGTATTTTCTCCTTGGTTATTTTTTGATCATACCTTTTAATACGAACGCAACGTTTGCTGGACGTTCTGCTAGACGGCGCATGAAATAGCCATACCAGTCGTTTCCATAAGGCACGTAAACGCGCATTTTGTAACCTTCTTTTACTAGCTCAAGTTGACGCTCTGTACGAATACCAAATAACATTTGGAATTCAAATTGATCCCTTGGAATGTTGTGTTCTTCCGCAAGTTTTTTCGTATATTCAATAATCGCTTCGTCATGTGAAGCAATTGCAGTGTAATTTCCATTTAATAAGTGCATTTTAATAATTTTTTTATAATTGTCATCTACATCTTTCTTTTCCGGGAACGCTACTTCTTCAGATTCTTTATAGGCCCCTTTTACAAGACGTAAATTAGGATTATAAGCGTTTAAATCTTCAATATCTTTTTCTGTACGATATAAATAAGCTTGAATAACAGTACCAATATTATCGTATTCAGATTTTAATTGTTTAAAGATATCAATTGTTTTTCCGCAGCGCGTATAATCTTCCATATCAATTGTAATAAACACACCATTTTCTTTTGCAGCTTCTAAAATACGGCGCATATTGTTCATTACGATTTCGTCAGAGATATCTAATCCCATAGAAGTCATCTTTAAAGAAAGCTGTGAATTAAGACCTTCTCTTCCAATTGCACGAATCGCTTCAATCGATTCGCTAGCCATTTCATTTGCTTCCGCTTCGTTATCAACGAATTCACCTAAATAATCGATTGTTACACAAAGACCTTGCTTATTTAATGCCTTAATTGCAGCTGTCGCTAATTCAATCGTCTCCCCTGCGACGAAGCGACCTGCACCAAAGCGTAAACCGTACTTTTTAGCCAGTTTTGTTAGCGCTTTATTTTTAGATAAGAAAAGAAACGAATTTCGCATTAATTGTTCCATGTAATTCACCCCTACGACTATAATTTATCTGTTTTTTACCCCTCTTCGAAATTATATCACTGTTTAAAATTATTTGATACAAATAATTATTTAGATAATTTATAAAATACTATCAAAACATTTAAAACCCTATATTCTCGTTTGTAAATATGAAGAAAATATTTTTCGACATTCAAAAAAACGAGTTTACTAGGGAAAAAATGAGCATGCCGAAAATATTCGACATGCTCACAAAACCATTTATACTTAATCTAAATTATATGAGGATATTAATAACAAAAACTTGAGGTAACATTATCTCAAGCCTTCTTACTTCTCATTTCGCTTCTCATCATTCAGCTTTTTAATATTCGTAATTAACTGTACCATCTCTTCTTTTGCATCTGGATACGTCTCATTCCAATGTTTCACTAAAGCTGGCATCGTCTTAGCCATATAAGAATAAAGTGCCCATTTCTGTACCTGCTCTTTTCGCTCTTCGTTGCTCTCTCCAAGTAATAGTTCCGTGTATTTCTCTAGCAATCCGTCAAATTGCTCGTTAAACTTTTCACTCATCTTATTTCCTCCTATATGAAAAAAGCAGCGAAGATCGCTGCTTTTTCTTATAATTTTGATCGAACAGAGTTTAATTTCTTCTCCATCGTGCTTACTTTATCACGACGATCATCGATACGAATTGTTGTTGCAACACGCTGTGCACCTTTCGTATATGGCACTTCATGCATTTGTTGAATTACTTCTAAAATGACAGGAAGATCGCCTTCAATTACTGTATTCATCGGTGTTAATTGATACTTCACACGATCAGCATTTTTCTCTAGTACCTTTTGTACTTCTGCTACATATTCACTAACACTTGGATTACCTGTTCCTACTGGAATAATCGATACATCAACAATCGCCATAATAATCTTCCTCCTATTACTGCTTTTTATATATCCATTGTCTATTTTACCGAAATCCTCATCATTTTACTAATACATTACTCTTCTACTTTAAACTGCTCAATCAATCTTTCTAAGTCTCTCATATTCTCTGTCAAACTTTCCATCGTGTGAGCAACTTTCTCTAGATGATTAACTTGTGACTCAGTCGCTGCATTTACCTCTTCAGAAACAGCTGCACTTTCTTGACTCGTACCAGCGATTGTTTGCATAACATCTGTAATTTCTTCTTGCTCATGACCTATATTCTGCACTTCTGCTACAATCTTCTCTACTGAAGCACTAATTGTACTTACGACTGACATGATTGTGCGGAATTCTGTCTCCGCCTCTGTCGTAACTTTATTTTGTATATCAGCAATATCTTTCAACTTACTTACAACTTCTACAACTCGCTTTACTTCTAATTGTACATCACCAATCATCGTTGCAATCTCTCCGGTTGCCTCTTTTGATTGTTCAGCTAATTTTCGAACCTCTTCAGCAACAACCGCAAATCCCTTACCTTGTTCACCTGCACGTGCTGCTTCAATCGAAGCATTTAAAGCAAGTAAATTTGTTTGATCCGAAATACCTTTTATAAGCTCTACAACATTTTGAATCGATCCAACTCTTTGCTCTAACTTACCAGACGCTTCCTCTGTATGAACAATGATAGAAGATGATTGTCCTCTCGTACGAACTAAATTCCGCATCGTATTGAGCCCCTGTTTAGATGCTTCCTCTGCTTTGCCGGTCACTCCCTTTATTTCACCAACGGAACTATTCATCTGTTCCATCGACTGTGCCATATTTTCAAGTTGTGCTGAAACTTCATCTACACTATTAGCAAGAGTAGACGCGCCTCCGCTCACATCATCCATTGCACCTGAAACTTCTCTACTAGCTGCTACAGTTTCATTCGTTAAATAATGCAGATTGTGAGTCGATTTCTGTACTGTCGATACACTATTTTTAATTTTACTTACCATTTCATTCATTTGCTCAACCATATGATTAAAGTGGGTCGTAAGCGTACCAACCTCATCTTTACTTGTCACTTTCATTTGCAACGTTAAATCACCTTCCGCTACTTTTTGAACGTGATTCGTTAATAATTGTAACGGTCTTGCTAATCTTCTTGAGAATAAATATGAAGCTAATATTCCAATTAATAAACTTATACATGCCATTATAATAACTGTATTTCTTGTTTCTACGAGTAAGTTATCAATTGACTCTTTCGGATATACAATCCCAATTTTCCATTTCATCTTATCAAACACTTGACTATAGGCTACTACATCTTTCCCATCCAATGTCGTCACCGCAAATTTCGTTTCATCTTTATTTAAACTTTTTACAAGTGGTTCTTTCGAAACATCTTTTCCTACTTTCTCCGGGTACACAATGGCAATATTTTTATCATTTACAATAAACATTTCTCCGCCATTATTATATTGAATATTATGGAGTAGCTTTTGAATCGTTCCTAGTGATACATCCATTGCTACAACCCCTAACACAGAACCATCTTGCCCGACAATGGCTTTTGAAACTCCAATACTTAACTTACCTGTCGCGATTTCATATTGTGGTTGTCCCCAAATAATCGATTTTGTATCTGCTTCAGATGTTTTATACCACGGACGACTTGTTGGATCATATCCTTCAGGTACTTTTCCTCCATCAGCAAGGTTTGCACTTAACGTTTTTTTATCTTTCGTCCCAATGTATACATCTAAAATATCAGGATGATTCTTTTTAAATCTTGAAAATTCTTTTAAAATAAAACTCTCTTCTTCTGGAGTAACCCCATCTTGTAGCATGTTTTGAATATCCTCATGAGATCCATAATGACCCATATCTTCTTCAATTCGCTGCATAAATGCAGTTAACTGCTCTGTCACAAGATCCATCGTATTTTCAGAATACTGATCTAAGGAGTGCGTTTCTTTCTCTTTTTGCAATTGATACACAGCTGTACCTAATATTACAAACATCATAGAAATAAGTACCGAAAATACTACTGCAATTTTCAAACGTAAACTTCTCAACATATTCCCTCAAGCATCCCCTTCTCGGTAAAATTTAATCGTATTAATCACTATATTAAGTATAATAGATAAATCGGAAAGCTCAATCCATATAGTTTAAAAAATTGAAATTTATTCTCATTTCAATCAACTTACTTGTTATCTCAACACTTGTGTAAAAACAAATAGTTCATTATCCTTAACATATAATCTCATTCGTTCGGAGGGAACTATGCTACAAAAATTCGGTTTCTCACAATATGAAAGCCAAGCTTATGAAGTTGTCGTATCAAGCAATGACCCATTAGATGCAACAACTATCGTTAAACATTCAGGTGTTCCAAAAGCAAAAATATACGAAGTGTTAGCACGACTCATTGATAAAGGGATGGTAATGGATTCTGTTTCTGAAAAGAAAAAATTGTATACAGCATTGCCACTCAAGCTAGCAATTGAAAAGTTAACGACAGAATTCCAATCTAATATTAAAGAACTTGAAAATAATATTTCTAAAAAATCATTTACAGATGACCGTGTTTGGAGTTTAAAAATGCAGTCTTCTATTAAAGTACAAAGTAGGCAACTTATAGAGGATGCGAAAGAATCCATACGCATCTCCGCATGGAACGATACCCTTTTAGAATATCTTCCTTTACTAGAACAAAAAGAAAAACAAGGCGTCCAAGTCGAGTCCCTCATAGTTGGAAAAGTGGAAACTGACTTAGAAAACATGCATTTTTTAATCCCAACTCAAGAACCTAACGCATTAGAGCGTTATTTACTACTCATCGTTGACGATCGTGAAATTTTATTTGCTGGTGTAGAGCAAGAATCATGGCAAGCGATGAAAACAATGTCACAACCTTTCGTGAAGTTCTTTACGGAGTTCTTCTATCATGATGTTGCACTTGCGAAAATTACAGAGAAGCACCATGATCTCTTTATGCAGGATGAGGAAATTAAGAGTCTGCTTATGAAGTTGAGGTACTAGTTGAATAATGAAAAGGAGTCTAGTTCTTCACCTAGACTCCTTTTCATTTTGTTCCTTTATCACCATTAACAGCTCAATAATTTTTTCATTTTGCTCCACTTGTTTTTCTGAGTTTTGATAGATGAAACGAACCCATCTAAGTGCAAGAATAATAAGGAACAACGGAAGCATTGAAATTAGAAAGCCAAGAATCGAAAAATTCGTATACATATACATCACCTCGCTACATACAATTTCTCCACTTTTCTACTAAAACCTGCAATTTTTTACAAACAAAAAAAGAACCTATCAAATGATAGATTCTTCTTTCGTAAGCTGATTCGAGCGTCCTCTCGTAATAGAGAAAATCGCACAAAGCAGTGCCAATATAATGAAAACGCCGCCTACCCAAGCGTTATATATAACAGATGATTTCTCAATAACAACTCCGCCCACTGTTGAGCCAAGTGCAATTCCTAAATGAAGTGCAGAGTTATTTAAACCTTGCTGAATACCAGCTGATTCTGGCGCAATTTCAATTAAATAGTTTTGCTGCGCTGGCGAAATTGCCCAGCTTAGCATACTCCAAAGCCCCATCATAATAATGAAGAGCGGGAATGAGAATGTCATCATCGGCAACATAAAGATTGCACATGCAAATACGATAATGATGGAAATAATACTTTTCTTCGATCCCCATTTATCAGCAAGCCAGCCGCCAAGGCCACCTCCAAGTACCGCTGCAATTCCGAAAATGAAGTAAAACACACTAATCCAATTTGCTTCAACATGCATCACATCTTTTAAAAACGGTGTTAAATATGCGTATAGCGTTAAATGTCCTGTTAAAAATAAAAATGATGTTAACTGTGCACTTACAATTTTTTTATCCTTTAACGTAGCAATTTGTTCTCTTATTGATAATACCGATGTCGCTGGTACTTTCGTTAAGAACAACGAAATACAAGCAATCGCCATAACCGTTAATATTGAAATTAATACAAATGGTGCACGCCATCCATATGCATTTCCGAGCACAAGACCTAGCGGTACTCCAAGTACGAGTGATCCACTAATACCCATGAAAATGATTCCAATTGCACGCGCACGGAAATGTGGCTCTACTACACTAGAAGCAAGTGTTACAGATAGTGCAATAATAAGCGATCCACTCGCTGCACAAATTACCCTTGAAAACATTAACATCTCGTAATTCACACTAAATGCCGAAATGATATTTCCAATTAAGAAAATTGATAATGCCACAACATACAATTTCTTTCTTTCAAACTTGCCTGTTAATGCTAATAAAACCGGCCCTGATAGAGCGAATACTACTGAAAATATTGTAATAAGCTGACCAGCTGCACTAATCGACACACCTAAATCATTAGCAACTAAATCAAGCGTTCCTCCTATAATTAGCTCAACCGTTCCGACTACGAAAGCCGCAATAGCTAAAATATATACACGAAAATTCAAGTCTTCCCCCACACTTTCTCTTTTGGTTACTACTATTATAGTAACCAAAAGAGAAAGTGGACGCAAGTATAATTTTTTTACAGCAAAACAGGCAGGCGTATTATACGCCTGCCCTTCAATCATTAAACTCCAGTTTCTTTCTTCTTATTTAAGTACCAATACACCGGAAGTCCAGTAAATACAATTCCAATTGATAAGAAACAACTTACCGGATCATTAATAATCGCACTTCCAAGTACAAATAATGATCCTAAAATCGCAACGATTGGTACAATCGGGAATAACGGTACACTATACGCACGCTCTTTATCCTTGTTACGTTTTCTTAAAATGAAGACACCGATAAATGTCATTACATAGAAAATATAAATGATGAATACGGAAATCTCAGATAGCTTATTCGGATCACTAATAAGCATTAAAATAATTCCTAAAATGATTTCAACAGTAATCGCATTTGCTGGTGTTTTAAATCTCGAATTTTCTTTTGCAATAAACTTAGAAAATGGAAGGTGTCCACGCTCTGCCATCGACATCGGAATACGTGGGAATGTTAAAATCTTTCCATTTAAACAACCGAAAATAGAAACGATAATACCGATACTAATAATTTTCCCGCCATATTCTCCAAGTAACATGCCCGCAGCTGTCGCTGTTGCATTTTCTCCAAGGTCTACAATTTTCGCTGCTGGTAATACATTTAATAACGCTAAGTTAATTAATACGTAAGCAGCTGTTACAATTACAATCCCAACTGTCATTGCCTTCGGTAATAACTTTGTTGGATTCTTCATTTCTCCGCCAATAGAAGCGAGTAAAATCCAACCATCATAAGCAAATAAAGTTGCTAAAATTGCCATCCCGATACTTTGATTTTCTGATATCGGTACAACTACGTTGAAGATATCACTATTCCCTTTCCAAAACCCTAGCACAACAATTAATATAATCGGAATCATCTTCCCAACTGTCGTAACCGTTTGGACGATGCCCCCATATTTTGTTCCCAAACTATTTATAACGCCTAGGAACACAACTGTTCCAATTGCGATTGGTAAATTCCATACTTTATCTAAATAGAAAAAATTGATCATTAAAGAACTAAAATACAAACCTAACGTTCCAATAATAGCTGGCCCATAAACAATCGTTTGCATCCAGCCAGATAAATACCCCCAAAAACTTCCATAAATCTCTTCTAAATACGTATACAACCCACCATTCTTCGGAATTTGCGCCCCAATTTCGGCTACTGTTAAACCACTTGCTAACGTCAACAGACCACCAATTACCCAAGCAAGGATTGCCATATTAGAACTCCCTGAGTAATCTAATACGCTCCCTGGTTTCATAAACACACCAGACCCAATAATAGTTCCTACTACGATAGAAAGTGCTACTGTTAAACCAATTTTGTTTTTCTCATCATGATGCATGCTGCGTATCCTCCTTCCAATACTAGTGTGATGCAAAAATAAAATAAAAAAACACTCCTCCCTAAAAAAGGGACGAGTGTTGTATTCGTGGTTCCACCCTTGTTTCAATTCGTAAAGTTACACACTTCACCAATTTCTCAAGTCCAAATAACGGTTTTTGCCGGCAAGCAATTACTAGGTATCCGTTCACTGCTGCAGTTCAGAGGTGGTAATCGATTTTCTCGTATTAGGAAGCTCACAGCCAAAGGCTTCCCTCTCTGAGAATCGTAAAAAATTGATCATGTCCTCATCATCACTTCTTGATGTCGAATTTTGTAGTTATTGTTCATTATATTGAATTGTTAGAAAAAATCAATATATATTTTATATAACAAAAAAATTTTTCTTTTCTTATATTATAACAGAAGCTATTATATTTCTCTAATTTCCAATCAAAAGGACCGATTTCCACATTAAGAAATCGGTCCTAAATATGTACCTTTCGGTTGCCCACACGAAAGATACTACATAATTCAATTATTTATCTTCGTTTTTCATGAACAATTTATGATGTGGCAGATCAACATTCAATTCCGCTAGTTGTTTCTTTTCATTTTCTAGAATCGCTTTCGCTTTTTCTTTCGCCTGGTCATCTAAGTTCGCAAAGATGTCTTCATGCTTTTCTTTCTCAGGAAGTTTCACACCTAATTTTGTTAATTCCTCTTTCGCTTGCTCACGTGTTAGTTTCCCGGATTTTTCTTGCTCTAAAATCGACTTCGCTTTTTCTTTTGTTGCCTCATCTAGATTCGCAAACATATCCTTGTGCTTACCCTTCTCTGGGAATTTCACACCTAGTTTTGTCAATTCTTCTTTTGCTTGCTCATGCGTTAATTTCCCAGATTTCTCTTGCTCTAAAATCGACTTCGCTTTTTCTTTTGTTGCCTCATCTAGATTCGCAAACATATCCTTGTGCTTACCCTTCTCTGGGAATTTCACACCTAGTTTTGTCAATTCTTCTTTTGCTTGCTCATGCGTTAATTTCCCAGATTTCTCTTGCTCTAAAATCGACTTCGCTTTTTCCTTTGTTGCCTCATCTAACCCTGCAAACATATCCTTGTGATTACCCTTTTCTGGGGATTTCACGCCTAGTTTTGTTAATTCTTCTTTCGCTTGCTCATGCGTTAATTTCCCAGATTTCTCTTGCTCTAAAATCGACTTCGCTTTTTCCTTTGTTGCCTCATCTAACCCTGCAAACATATCTTTGTGATTACCCTTTTCTGGGGATTTCACGCCTAGTTTTGTTAATTCTTCTTTCGCTTGCTCACGTGTTAGTTTCCCGGATTTTTCTTGTTCTAGAATCGCCTTCGCTTTTTCTTTTGTTGCCTCATCTAGATTCGCAAACATATCTTTACGTTTCTCTTTCTCTGGAAGCTTTACACCTAGTTCCTCTAATTGTTTCTTTGTATCATCCATAATTGTTTTCACTTTTTGTTTTGTAGCGGCATCTAAATCTTTTTTCGCTGTTTTTGTAGGTTGATCCGCTGCTGGAGTATTCGTTGCCGCAAATGCTGGTACACCAATTCCTCCTATAATTCCAAATGATAAAGCACCTGCAATTGCTAAATACCCAACTGTTTTCTTCTTCATAGGAAATTTCCTCCTTCACATTTCTAAAGCATGTACACTTTCGTATACAATGCCTATAGTAATGTTGATTTCTTAAAATTTCCTTAACGAGTTAAATAAAATGGAACTTTAATTAGTGGGGGGCGTTCATCCTACACTAATCGGATTGGGCTTTTACGGGACAAAAAAACACCGCTCATCACGAGCGGCGTTTATCTAAGCTTTTTGTAATTGTAATTCTTCACGTTCCATTATTTTTCTTAATACAATTGTTTGTGTCATTGTAAATAAATTACCTGTAATCCAATACAGCACAAGTCCTGACGGTGCGGCAATACCCATAAACAAAATCATTGCTGGCATCATAATTTGCTGTATTTTCAACATTTGTACTTGCTCTCCAGGCGTTATATTTGATTGGAACACCTTCATTTGAATAAATGTTGTTAACGCTGCGATAATCGGTAATATATGATATGGATCTGCATGTCCTAGGTTCACCCATAAAAATGAAGATGTACGAATCTCTTCAGTTCGGCTAATCGCATAATACAAAGCAGAGAAAATCGGCATTTGTATAAAGATTGGCCAGCACCCAGCTAACGGATTCCAACCGCCTGATTTCATTAGTTCTGACATTTCTTTTTGATACTGCTTTTGTTTTTCAAGATCTTTACCCACATCACCGTATTTCTGTTTCAGCTTCTGTAATTCAGGTTGCATTTTTTTCATTTTCGCTTGGCTACGATATTGCGAAACAGCTAATGGAATCATCGCTGAACGAACAACAAGCGTAATGATAATGATTGCAATCCCGAAGCTAGCTCCAGGTATATGATGAGCAACAAATTGAATCATAAATGAGATTGGATATACGAAATAATGGTTCCAAATTCCCGTACTATGTGAATCAATTGTACCTGCATTACTGCAGCCAGATAAAACAAAAACAAGTAATAATGATAAACTAATGAGCCTAGCTCGGTATGATTTTAACATGTTCATTCCTCCAATGTTTCGTAATTAATTAGCGAAACATTGGTGTATACGGACCTACCTCGTCACTCTCTCCACTCGATTCTTGTCTGCGGACAGAACGAATCATTCCATATTTATAAAAAATAGAAAATAGCGGTACATTTCTTGTACCCTCTTCACACGTATCAACTAGTTTAAAAGCTCTCTGTCTACCGCTCGATGCTTGCTGACGCACAAAGCGAGACACGTTAGTAAGAAAAAAGACTTCTAATACACAAAGCGCTGTCGTTACAAACGATATATATAGAATTGCATCCTGCAATAAAAATTCCATCGCTTCACATCCTTAATAAAGTCATTTTAGCACATTCCACAAACATTCTCTATTTCCTTTTATTTTCAAAAAAGAATTTTGCATATTTTCTCAAAAAATTATACTAAAAAACTAATGTATTCGCTTTCTTTAGTATATTCACACGTATCTTTGAATAGGTTTAATTTGTTAGAAATTTATAAAATTTTCGCATTATAATAAAACTATTGCCAGTTTTTGAAAAAACCTTTATTCTCTTCTTGTAATCAAAAATGAATATGGAGATGAAACATACTATGGGTCAACTAGGAGACGCCGATTACGTTCCCGACACCGCCTTTTTATCCTTCCCAGCAGCTAAAACATTTCACTTAGAATTTATGATACAGTTAGTTGTTATTTTTATAGCTTCTATTTTGTATGCAATTTCTATGAATATGTTTTTTATCCCGCATAATATGATTAGTGGTGGGTTCGCTGGTGTAGGGATGATTATCGGTTATTTAATGCACTACAATATCGGAGCACTTATCTTTTTACTAAACATTCCGCTTCTTATTTTAAGTCACTTTTACTTAGGAAAGAAGACAACCTTTTTAACGGCATACTTTGTAGCTGTATCATCTTTAGCGATGAACATTATCCCAGTACACCAAGTCTCAGACGATATTTTACTTTCTTCTGTATTCGGTGGTGTCATCTGCGGTGCTGCCTCAGGAATCATATTCCGATTTGCTTCTTCAACAGGTGGTTTTGATGTTGTTGGATTGATTGTGGCGAAACATCGCGATGTTTCAATTGGAGCAATCATCTTTGGATTCAACTTAATCTTACTTGTTGCAGCAGGATTTATTTTCGGATGGGATATTACGCTTTATACGTTAATTAGTCGGTTTGTAGTCAGCAAAGTAATTGATGCCGTGCATACAAAACATATTAAATTAACGATAATGACAATTACAGAAAAAGGTGAGGAAATAAAAAGCTCACTATTACATCACGGCATACGTGGCGTAACAATGGTAGATGCTGTCGGCGGCTATACAAACCATAAGAAAAAAATGATTTACACTGTCGTAACTCGCTATGAGTTAGGCGAAATGAAACGAATTATTCGCCAAGTAGACAATCGAGCATTTATGAATATTACTGAAACCGTTGAAATCGTTGGACGTTTCAAACGTATATAAAAAAGCGCAAGGAGCTACAGTTCCTTGCGTTTTTTATTTTTTACACTTATTACAAAATCAGATAATTCTATTAGTGTGGCAATAAATGTGTTATAATAAAAGTAGACTTACAAAAAAGAGTATATAGACTTGGAAGTTTCTCTTATTTATATAAGCAAAAAGAAACAAGAAGTCGTGTATATTTCAGACACCATACACGTAACGGCTTAAAAAAGCTGCTCATCTTAGTTATTCTTCACTGATCTTTTTATAAAAAGATTCGTACAACTAAAATTCACTTCAATATACTATACCTACCTTTTTGACTTCCAAATCATCTTATTACATAAGGAGATGAACATATGAATCAACATATACGATACACAATAGCTGTCCTGTTTGCCATTATCGGCGGCGTAATTTGCTTCTGGACAAACACAGAGCTTGGAGAGAATATCATTTTTAATGGAATCGAAACCCTTGTAAGCGCTTCAATTTTAGGCGGATACATTTTCTTCCTCTTCAATCCAGAAGAAAATGCTCAAAAAACAATGTTATTAACAATGATCGGAATCGTTGGCGGATGTATTTCCTACTCAATGACAAACTATACATTACCACTTCAATTAAGCTCAGCTTTCTTCCACGGTCTATGGACTTGGTTTATCGCATTCTGCCTAGCAGACGTATTCAACCTATTACAAGACCACGAAGAAGAAAATGGTCAACAAATTGAAAGCAACTCTTAAGCTGGAAGACACTTTTCCAGCTTTTTTGTTTCCTGTTCTTTCCTGTTCATACCCCATGCCCATCAAGCTAAGGTTGGGTTTCCTATGAACTTCCGTTCATGTTACCTACATGCTTGATATTTTGTTTATTTGTTTTTAAAAATACGCATACCAAATAAACCTTGATATGGTGTATTTTTAAAGATTATGCAGTTTTCTGCTTTAGATTGGATACAGTGCACTGATAAACGACACCTAAAATATCAAAGACTGTCTTTTTCTCATATCGATGCGATTTCCGTCCGTTTTTCTGTAAGAGGTCAAACAGACGAAGGAAAATTTTTGATACTTCTTGGGTGTCTTTTTGTATAGCTTCATATACTAAGTACAGATGATCTTGAATCATATAAATTGCTTTATATTCACTTAATTCTTTTTGTTTTTTCTGTAGTAACAGCTGTCGCATTTTGAACATAGTGGAAGAACAAAGAAAAATAGCGATTAACTGTCCATAAAGATGACATTCTAGACGCTCTCGCTTAATATTGTGACAATGATTGATACCAAAAAGAGATTTCCATGTTTTAAATACAATCTCTATTTGCCAACGTAGTGAGTAGATATCATGAACCTGTTCCATCGGAACAATTTCCCATGGTATGTTGGTAATATAAACGTTGATTTCTGTTAATCGTTTACTTTTTTCAGAGTATGTAACTCCTTTTTTCTTTTCAATATAAGTTTGCTGTTTCCTACGTTTATGAACTTGAGTTGATGTGAGTCTGTATATTACAACTCGTGAGGGTAATTTTTGTTGTCCAACATAGGCATTTCGAATTTCATATGTATCTCCTGGTTTTATCTGATGCATGATATGTTCAAGGTCAAGTAAAGCATATAAAGATTGCTTTTTTACTGTCCCATCCCGAAAGAATTCTGGAGATTCATTTTTCATATATACTCTATTATTTAATTTCAACCGTGAAAAATAGAACACCCCTCGTTGATCCATCTGGTCTAAATCTTTTAGAGAAAAGTATCCTAAATCTCGAATACATAAATCTCCTGGTCGTAAGGTATCCAAACATTCTGTACCAAAGGTTTTATCATTATTTTTACCTGGTTCCATTTGAAAATTGAGGAATTTCCCACTATGTAAATCATACTCTAGCTGAATCTTAATACCGGCTGTTTGTGCACATCCTCCTGAACCAGGATAAATAGAAGCCAAATGATTGGGTACTTGAAAAATAGTAGCATCTAAAATACGTATACGTTGAAAATAAGAGGTGTATTGGTTTGAGATTCGCGACGAATCGTTTAGTTTGCTTTTGATTAAAAGGGAGAATACACGCTGTAGAAATAAAACAGCACATCGGTTAAAACGTTGATTAAGTCCTTCTGGACTCATAAGTGTAGCTGTATTTGCATAAAGCTGGCTACATAATCGAGTAAGAGAATCGCTTGCTACATGTTGACTGATCCAAATACATAAAGCAGCCAAATCTTTTGCGCCATACTTACTTTTGCGTTTTACAAAACCTGTCTCTTGTGCAAGTTGTTGAAGAATATGTGGGGATAGATATTGCTGTAGTTCTTCAGCGAACAAATGAAACTCATCTTGAATCGATAGATTCATACAAAAACGCCACCCTTTCTCTATATTTCTAAAAAAAGAATAACGCTTTCTATGAATTATGGGTATAAAATCATCTTAGGTTAATAGTAATGTGATGCTCCCCCTCTATAAACAAAGACGAAGTCTTCAAGCAGACTCCGTCTTTTCGGCGTACAATGAATTAGAACTGTTATTAGTAACTGAATAAAATTTAACTTTTTACATAACTTTCCATTTTCTATAAAAATAAATCAATTGAAAGAGCACTATAACAATAGAAACAAAAGTAATAAGCAAAAAAGTAGTTAATTCTAGTTGTACAGAAGATAATATAAATAAAGCTAAAGCAACTAAAGGGATTGAAAAAACGGAATTATAAAAACGTTTTTTATGTATTGAATTATACTTTCTAGTTTCACACGTATTATTAACCACTAATGAATCACCTCAATATTTTTAATTATGTGTAAGTTTATTGTAAATATGGAAAAGTAATGCATATAAATATATTATCATACAATCCCTTAATCCGTCTAAAATTTCTGATTATTTAAATATTGCAAGGATGATAAATTCTCTTTATTGATACCTAAAGTTATTTAAAATGATATATTGGATTTTGTTACAAAGATTCTCAAAAACCGTTAAACTCTAGAAAAAAAGTCATGAGGAGAATACTGCGTAGGATATTATTTTGGTTATTTTTGGTTTGATAACTGAAAATTAAAACTCTCCAAACGAGAAAGATTGGTAATTTGCCAACCTTTCTTGTTTACTATCAATCAATTTAAAAAAAGCAAAATTTTCGTTTAGGGGCTACTTTAAAATCTTAAGTTGATGGGCATGTGTTCATACCCCATCACCAAAATAAAAAGAAGTTACCTCCACGGCAACTTCTTTCCCATATACCCCACTTAGTATTCAATTAAATATATCAACGATTTTTAAAATATATCGATCGTTTCTCCACTTATATCAGCGATTTTTTCATTATATCGACGGTTCGACACTCAAAACGCACAACATGCCTATCCCCCAAGTAACTTACTGCCGAACTCAACGATTAAAAAGATAATTAATAGGATCGCGAGTATCTTTAATGCTACATACGCCACTTTAAAAACAGCATAAATGAGCAAGACTATCAAAATAATCGATAAAATTTCCATATGTATCTCCTCCTATCTCTTTTATTCTACCTGTACTTCGTTTTTTATGAAATCGAATAAGATGACATATAAAAAAGAGGATACCTCACCCATCGTAAGATACCCTCGCCTGTAGCTGCTCAAACCATTCTCTCTCTACTTGTAAATATCCCATTCCACTCTTCTCAGCACTCTCCAATTCTTTATCAGCTTTCTTCATATAAATGCGGGAAGCTTCCATATCGTCCTCTAAATATTTAATAATTCCTTGTGTACGGTAATATCCGTTTAAATCCATTTTGGTAATGGCCTTTGCATGTTCCTTTGCTTCTTGCAGAGAAAGGCTATCCATCTGATAAAGAGCTTTATATAAAAGATACCAACTATGAAAGCTACTAACGAAAAACTTATTTTCTTTTGTTACAGGTAGTTGAACAATTTGTTCTACATACGGTATCGCCCTTTCCATTCCCTCTTCATCAGCTCGGGCATAAAAGACGAGCATAAGTCCACTCATTATCTCACTTATACTTTTATCCTCTTTTAATTTTTCCTCACTAAGTTCTATTAACCTCTCATCCCAATCTTTCGGTCTTTTATAACTAAATAACTCACTTGATACTTGAATCGTATATAAATGCTGCTTAGCTTTTTCATCATCTTTAATTAAAATGAGAAATTGCATGCCATCACTCAGAAACGTTCCTTTTATCGGCACGATTGTAGCTGCAAAAATCACAAAATGGAAAACGGAAAAATATAAAAGATATTGATAATAACTCACCATATATATGTAACCAAAAGTAATACCAAATAGTAAACTTGTAATCGGTCCACCTAAAGTCATCCACGCCCATTTTTTTGAAAGGTTCGGTGTCTCTATAGAAGGCGGTACTAGCATCGCCACGCCTCCAAAGTACTCCCATAATTTATTTTCTCGAATTCGTATTTTTCCTTTCTCATTTTGCACAGTAATAGGTCCTACTGTCATAAATTTAAAATTCAAACCACCTATTAAACCAAATACTACATGCCCTAACTCATGAATGGATAGCACTAATAAAAAAACTCCAAATAATGCCCATATATCCAACATTGTTTCTAATTTACCAGTTTGGATTACTCCGTATAAAATGGACAAAACTAACGCCGCCGTCATGGAACCAGCTGGCCTTCTTAAAATATCCACCTTTTTCTCCCCTTAATAAATCATTTTTCTCTGCATTTCGTACATGAATTTTCCGAGATGCAATATCCAAATAAATGAGATTAAGCCAATTAATACAAAATCGATATCACTAGCCGCTGTATATATAACGGCAGCCCACCATACATATGCCAATATTGTATTCGTAAATTCATATGCTTTATATCCAGCCTCATGCACAATGTGCTTTAATCCTTCATCTGCGTTTTTCGTCCACATTTTCATAGATTCCATATATGTTACACCTTGTTCAGGATATAGCTGATTATAACGATTTTTTGTTATGAGCCCGATAACCACTACAATAGTTAAACAGACAATAGAAGCTACTAAATTCCACACTGCAAATGACACATTTGTATCCTGTAACAGTGCACGTCTACATGTAATAACTGCATATACAAACCATGCCTGCGTAACTATATCACCTACACGTAAATATATACTTATAATGCCTAATTTTCTGCCTTGTACGCTCTCTTCTTCATCGCGTGCCTCCGCTAACATACGTGTATTCTTCCAAGTGTAGTACATCATTAAGATTCCAAAAATAGTACATACACCTATAAATGTATTAGATGATAATTTTCTCGGTTCATTCGAGAGTAAATTTAAAGCTATATAAGATGTTAAAAAGCCACCCATCATACTTAATGCTATTTTCCCCACAAAATCAAATTGTTTTTTTCGTTTACTCTTCATCTTCATCGTCCTCTTCCCCCTCCACCAACATAAATATCTCCTCCACCGGCGCTCCAAAAATTTGTGCGATTTTTAGCGATAACACAATAGATGGTGCATAATCCCCACGCTCAATTAAACTAATGGTTTGCCGTGATGAGCCAATCGCTTTCCCTAAATCCCCTTGTGATAAACGATGCTTTGCTCGAAATTCCCTCACTCGATTTTGAAGCTTCATGTCTTCCCTCTTTTTCATTTATTTAATTAAAATTGTAAATAATATCCTTATCTTTGTCAATTATAATTGGCATTTTGACGTTAATAATTGTCAGGTAATCTATATAATAAATATGGAATATTAAGCATATGAGAAGACAATAGCTTATTAACATAGATTGGAACATAAAATAAAAAAGGCAGTGCTTTTGCACTGCCTTCCTAAAATCTGACATAGAATGGATTCCATATTAACTTGCGTTTTGTAATAATACTCGTTTTAGCTGTTTGCGGAAACGAATACCTAACGTAATTGCTACAATGACAATGGCTCCGAAAATGATTTTACCGATATGATCTCCCAGTAATCCGAAAATATCATGTAAGTTACCACCTAACCAGTAGCCACCGATTAAGAAGAACGATACCCAGAATAAAGCACCTGAATAAATTGTAATCGCAAAACGGCGAAACGGTAAGTTAATGATACCTGCAAAGTATCCTGTAAAATGACGTACACCAGGAATGAAGAAACCGATAAAGATTAGAAAATATCCATACTTATCAAACCACATTCTCGTTAAATCAATTTTTCTTTGTGTTAAAAATACGTACTTCCCGTATTTTTGAACAAAAGGCATACCAAGCTTATTTCCTAAAAAGTATTGGATTGTCATTCCTACACTTGTCCCAATAAAGGATAGGATAATTAAAATAGGTAAACTTAGATCACCCTTCTGTGCTAAAAACCCCGCATATGCTAATGTTGGCTCTCCCGGAAACGGAAGTGCAATATATTCTAACAGCAGGCCTACAAGTACTACATAATACCCATATTGCTGAAATAATTCATGAACCCATTCCATGTCATCTCCCCTTTCATTCACGTACAACTTGTTACTATTATTGTATAAAAAAATTGTCGAAATAACTATCACAATAGCTTACATTTTTATTACATTTTTGTAAGGCTCATTCTAAAGTTTTTTGTTCTCTATTTACTTATATCTATTAGCATTTAAAAACAAGCTAACAACTATATATCACGCGAAGGAAATCCATTAATATACATTTTTCATCCAGTTTTTAACACTCGAAAACCACCTTATTTTGTTCTCTATAAAAAACCACCACAAACTCATATGAACTTCATATTAGCTTCATATACGTATTGTAAGATTATATCGGAATTTGTTGAAAAATTTAGCTAATATATGACTAAACATTAAACTGAATAAATATAAGTCGCTTTTCGAAATTGAAAAAAGGGTGAATAAGAAATGGAAGCTTATAAAATGCACGATTTTATTAATACGAATGTTGAATCTCATCAAAATGAAACCGTTTTTAATTTACAAATATGTGAAACAAATGAATTTGACGTAAGTTTAACAAAATCTACAACGCTGTCTTTTATCGTTTCAAAAAAGAACATTAAGATCGTCACGAGAAAATGGGTTAATTCAAATCAAGAAAGCATGATTGGCAAAAGCTACATCATTCCAACGAAAGCTTTTCACTATTTCTTACCGATTATTTCTGAAACTGAAGATGAACTAAATATTCGAGTTCAAAGTTTTGGACTACATGGTGAGCTTTTATTAAATGAAAGATTACTTATTGATAAAAACAACAAATGTAATACAAAGATTACTACCTTCTTTGAAACATTAGATGAAAATGTCAATCAAGCATTACGAGGATTACAAATTCATTGTATGTAAGACTACTACAATAAGTAAAAGGAGAATATAATGAAAAAACTATTATTAAGTGCGCTATTATCATTAGGATTTTTAACTCTTCCATTCACTACTGCAGAAGCAGCTACGACGAAAGATCAGCTTATCGTAAACACAAAAATAAATAAAATGGATTATTATCAAGATGGAAAATTCATAAAAAGTTTCACTGTCGCTACTGGAAAAGCAGCAACACCAACACCTAAGGGTACTTTTCAAATCGTAAATAAAATTAAAAACCGTCCTTACTATACAGGAAAAATTAAAGGCGGCGATCCACGTAATCCACTTGGGGACCGCTGGCTCGGATTAAATATGGCAGGAACTTACGGAACAACGTATGCGATTCATGGAACTAACAATAATCAAGCAATCGGGAAAGCAACAACACTTGGTTGTATTCGTATGTTTAACAATGATATTCACTGGTTATTTGAGCGCGTTCAGCAGCAAGCTACTGTCACTGTAAATTAGCCTAAGAACAAGATTTATGTGTAGCCAAGAATTTTATGTCTTGGCTTATTTTATTTATTCATTTACAGTAGCAAAACAACTGTATTTACATATATAATAAAAATAGATTGCATTCAACATCATCTTAACATTGATAAACATGGATATTAAAATTATACAGTTATAATATTTTATAAATTTTACAATACATACTATAATAGAACTACTGTAATTCTGAACTATTCAGTGACACTAAACAATCCCCTTGCTACTTTCATTACTATTTTATAGCGGGGGCTTATTATATGTATAAACAATCTGAGTCATCCAAAAAATGATGAATTCGAATATTGCAGTAAAAAGCGTTATTTAGGAGGTGTTACTATGACGCATATACTGGTGATTGAAGACAACCCAGATATACAAGAACTTATTCGTGAATTTCTAATGGCACAAAACTTTACTGTTGATGTAGTTGGTGCTGGAACAGAAGGCATTCTTCTTTTCCAAAAAAATTCATACGATCTTGTCCTCCTCGATGTAATGTTACCAGATATAGATGGCTATAGTATTTGTAAAATTATGCGAGGACAATCTGATGTACCAATCATTATGTTAACAGGCTTACATAATGAAGAAAGTGAAATTAAAGGATTTGAGTTAGGTATTGATGACTATATTACAAAACCGTTCCATTACACCGTATTTATAAAACGTGTAGAAGCTGTATTAAGAAGGGCAGCAACGAAGGAAGCAGAAGCTGCAACTATACTACAATTCCATGAATTGATGTTAAATTCTACAGCATATGCCGCTTATGTTCATGGTAATCAAATTGAATTGACTACAAAAGAATTTGAAATTATATATACTTTACTGCAAAATCGGGGAAAAGTACTATCAAGAAGTGATTTGTTAAATAAGGTATGGGGCTATGAACATTATGGTGATGTGAGAGTTATAGATACACATATTAAAAACTTACGAAAAAAATTAGAAATTCCTTATATTAAAACGGTGAAAGGCATTGGCTACAAAATCGAATCGTAGCAAAGACAACATCACCAAAAATATATTCATCAAAACCTTATTATTTTGTATTCTGTTATCACTTTGTCTTTATCAAATTATTTATTTTCTAGCCTCAAATTACGATAAAGATCGTTTGAAAGCTTCTGGAACGCAAACTGCGGAACAAGCGGAATCAGACAAACAAAACGACCAAAGTAAAACAAAGCAAAATAAAGCTGTGTCAGAGAGTAGCATCTCTAATTTTCAATCTTCTCAAATAGACATGAAAACACTCTCTACAGCCATCAATCATCTTTTGCAGCCTAGCCAAACTGCAAAAGCAAAAGAACATGCACAAAATATTCCGGGGAAAAGTAACACAACGTCTTCACTTACAGAAGCGGAAAAGCAAGTTACTAACAATGATGCCTTACATACACAAAATGCAGCAAGTAAAGCAAATGATACACATGATAATCCAAAGTTAACAGATGTGTTGCAGCAGTTAGCTCCACATATTGGGGCGACAATGCTTGCATTATCTCTGCTTGGATCTTTAATCTACGCAAAAATAATCGCCAAACCTTTCCGATATATGAGCGATGCTTTAAAAGATATTATGAATCTTGATTTCTCAGATAAAAAGCTACTTAACAAAAATACAGATCAAACAGATTTTAATTTGCAAGTAGCTGCCTCACAAGTACCTACTATTGTGAAAAATTTACATGAAAGCAATCAAGATTTAAGAAATGAACTCAAGAAGGAACAACAGTTAGAACAATCTCGTAAAGAATTTATGTCTATGATATCCCATGAATTAAAAACACCAATCGCAGCCGTTATGGGACAACTCGATGGCATGATTCACGGAATTGGCGCTTATAAAGATAGAGATAAATATTTAAAACGTTCATATGAGATGATGCAAGATATTAACATATTAACGGAAAAGGTGTCAGAATTATCCAAAATACAAAACCCTCAATTTAAACCAAATTTAAAAGTTATCTCATTAACTAATATTATTGAGGACGTTATAAAGAAAGTAGATTATTTTGTATCTGTAAAACAATTAAATGTTCAATCTAACATTAAACAAGATGCACAAATTTTAGCTGATCCTAAATTTATGCAAACTGCTATTTTTAACATTATTTCAAATGCAATTCATTATACAATTGACCATCAGCATGTATATATAAAACTTTATGAAAAGCCAAACGGTTACGCGTTAGAAGTATTAAATACAGGTTCTCAAATTGATGAAGATAAACTTGCCCATTTATTTGAACCATTCTATCGCGCAAATCCTGACAAACATGGCTTAGTACAAGGTAGTGGTCTTGGGTTATATATTGTAAAACAAATATTAGATAAACATCAGTTTCCTTATGGAATACAAAACACACCTCAAGGTGTAAAATGCTCTATTGTATTCCCAAAAGCAATGTAAACTACTACTATAATTTCATACCCCAAACTCATACTTCGTATGAGTGGCGGAATTTTGTAGAGTCTCTGACTCTGTTTCGTTCGCCCGTTTTCCTTATTAGGATAACGGGCGTTTTTTATTTATATAAGGAGGTTTTCACATGGAGAAATTTAAGTATTCATTACTAGTTTTATTCGGCGCTTGTAGCTACGGCGTACTTTCAACTATTTTTAAACTCGGATTCATCGACGGATTTTCCGCACACCAACTACTAGGAGGACAATATGTTTTCGGATGGATTGGACTACTTTTACTCGTTCTTTTCTTTTCACGTCATAAAGTATCAAAAAAACAATTCTTTTCGTTACTAACAGTCGGCACAACTATGAGTATGACAGGTATTTTCTATGCTATTTCCGTAGAAGAATTGCCAGCCTCTATCGCTGTCGTTTTACTCTTTCAGTTCACTTGGATTGGTGTAGTCATCGAAGCGATTGCCAACCGGACATTCCCAAGCCGTGAGAAAGTTATATCTATTATTATTTTATTTACTGGTACATTGTTTGCTGGTGGAGTATTTGAAGGTCTTGGACAAAACTTTTCTACGAAAGGTATTATTTTCGGACTATTAGCTGCCGTCTCTTTCTCATTCTATGTATTTGTAAGCGGGCGCGTTGCTACAGATGTTCCGCCTTATACGAAAAGCTTTCTTATGACAACGAGTGCTACTCTTATTGTATGCTTATTTTTCCCCCCTACCTTTTTAACGGACGGCGCTTTACAAGCAGGCCTATGGAAATATGCTTTCTTCCTTGGACTGTTCGGGGTTATTATACCTGTCATTTGTTTTTCAATTGGGGTACCAAAAGTCGGAACGGGGCTTGGTACAATATTAGGTGCAGCTGAATTACCAACAGCAATTATCGCTTCTATTACACTTGTTCATGAAGTTGTATCACCAATGCAGTGGATTGGGATTGTGGTTATATTACTCGGTATTTTCACACCACAACTACTTACTGCTAGGAAAGAAAAAAAACATAATCGTGTTCATAGTGCGTGACAACATCAACTTGTATATAAATGTGAATAAAGTTACGATATGTTAAACTTTATTACTACCTTCAAAATAACATATGATATTGCGGCTATTATTCTCGTAATCCTTGCTGTACTTTTCTTTTTGAAAGATAAGAAAGAGGGTTATACAGCATAACAAAAGACCTTTCATTTATCCCGCATTAACGGGCATTAAGACCCCCACCTCAAAATTCAGAGAAAGCAAAGAATTTAGGTGGGGGATCAACTGCCCGTAAAAGCCCGATTGGTGAGGGCTAATAATCAGTGGGGGATGAACAAAACCCCCACTGATTAAAGTTTCACTTTATTTGAAAGGCCTTTTCCTTATATTTCACTTTACCGCTCCATATAACTTTTCTACCTCATGTTCAATTTGTTTTACATCGATTCGCTCAAATAAGGGCTGCACATTATCAATTCGGTTTGGCAACGTATTTTGAGGTTCCCAATTTACTTTAACACTCGATAATGTATTTCTAACTCTTTCACTTGAAAACGGTAAAAATGGTTCCAGCAGTTGTGCAAAGTTTGCTATTAGGTAAACACAATTATAAATTGTTTCCTCACATGAAACTGGGTCGTCTTCTCTTTGTTTCCAAGGCTGCTTTTCATCAAAGTATTTATTTGCAAAGCGTACTGCATCAAATATTGTTTCTAGTGCCACCTTAAATTTAGTTTGTTCAATCGCCTCTCCTACACTTTTATATAATCCTTCTACTTTATCTTTCAGCTCTACATCAATACTTCCCTTCGGTACAGTACCACCATAATATTTTTCAACAAACTTTAATGTCCGGTTCACAAAGTTCCCGTATGCACCTAACAATTCACTATTATGACTGTAAATGAATTCACGCCATGAAAAATCAGTATCACGATTTTCTGGTGCGTTAACTGTTAAAAAGTAACGAATAGAATCTGGATTGTAGCGTTCTAATATGTCAGGCACCCATACTGCCCAGTTTTTACTTGTCGATAATTTTCTTTTTTCTACTGTTAAATACTCATTCGAAACGATATGACGCGGGATCGCTTCTTCTCCTATTCCAAGTAATACCGCTGGCCAAATGATTGAATGAAACGGAATATTATCCTTACCATGTACATAATATGTTTTCGCTCCTTTATCCCAAAACTCTTGATCATCTTTCCCTGTTTCTTCAGCCCAATTTTTACTCGCCGAATAATATCCTGTCACTGCTTCAATCCATACGTAAATTTTCTTATCTTCATATCCTGCCACTGGAATTGGTACCCCAATTGGTAAATCACGTGACACTGCCCTATCTTGTAATCCTTCCTTTAAATATCTCTCTGTTAATTGAATTGCATTGTCGCGCCATGTTCCTTTCTGCTTTGCAATTTCTACGGCCTCTTTAATTTGCTGCTGAAATTTATGCAATGCAAAATAGAAATGCTCTGTTTCCTGTACTGATGGCGTACTACCACATAACTTACATTTCTTTTCTAACAAATCGAGTGGATCTAAAATAGCGGAACAAGCATCGCATTGATCGCCCCTTGCTGCTTCATGACAATGCGGACAAATACCTTCTACATATCGATCCGGTAAAAATTGCGTACACGTTTCACAATAAGCTTGCTCAACTACTTTTTTATAAATATAACCTTCTTCTAATAGTCGCAAAAAGACTTTTTGAACAGTTTCATGATGATGCTCACTATCTGTACGTGTATAGCAATCATAAGTAAAACCAAGGCTACGAAAACATCGCTCAAACTCTTCGTGATACTTATCAGCAATTTCTTTCACCGTCACACCTTCTTGCTTTGCTCTAATTGTAATCGGTGTTCCATTACAATCACTTCCTGAAACATACAACACATGCTCACCTTTTGCCCTGTAATAACGTGCTAAAATATCTCCTGGTAACAAACTAGCAATGTGTCCAAGGTGTAACGAACCATTTGCATACGGCCAAGCGCCTCCAATAAAAATACTCATCTTATATTCCTCCTTTAAAATATAAAAAGCCCCGCCCTTATCTTAAAAAAGATAAGGGCGGGGCTGTATAAACAGTCGCGGTACCACCTTATTTCGTCAGTCATTCGCATAACTAACCTTAACAAGTACGGAGCTATGTGCTCTTATACTCTGGTTTTGATAACGAGTACCAACTCTCGTCGCCGCCTACTATTATCATTTGATAAGTTCAGGACGAAGCTCAAAGGCCATTGTTCAAATGAATATTCTTGCTTCTTCTCAGCTACCGAAGCTCTCTGGAAAGAATGGTTCCATTCTACTTTTCCTTTTCAACGCTTTTATGTATAAAACGTATTTTACGACTTAACAACAGAAAAATCAAACTTTTATTCAAAAGAACAGGAAATCCTACTCATTCACCGAATAACTATACGTTCACAAAAGGAGTGATAAAATTGAATCAAAAACAACTAAGTACTATTAATGAAAAAAGCTGGAACGCAGCTGCTTATGAAGCTTGGACAAATCGCCACGGGGCGCCAGAGGATTATGCGAAAAAGCTCATGGAAGATCCCGTGCGCGAGGTAGATCATTATTTACCTTACATACAATCTCCAAAAGGAAAGCGTATTATTAATTTACTCGGGTCAAAAGGAAATAAAGCCGTCGCTCTTTCCCTATTAGGATCTGACGTAACAGTTGTTGATATTTCAGCGAGTAATGCCAAATATGCAAATGAACTTGCAGAAGCCGCTGGTGTCTCTATCCAATACATCGTCTCTGATGTACTTGATGTAAATCTTTCCGAATCATTTGATGTCGTATTGCTGGAACTTGGTGTACTTCATTACTTTTTAGATTTAAAACCACTCTTTCAAAAGATTGCTAACTTACTTAAACAAGATGGAATGCTTATCCTTCGTGACTATCATCCTATTTACACTAAATTATTAGGTGTAGATCATCCATCATTTCGGGCCAATGGAAATTATTTCGATGAAGAATTGATTGAAGATGATGTTGCTTATAGCATTCTTCTTACAGAATCGCAGAAAGAATCATTACCGAAAACAAACATACGCCGCTGGACGTTAGGAGAAATTGTTACAACACTTGCGGAAGAACGTTTTAAAATTGAAAAGCTAGTTGAAGAACACGGGTCTCATCAAAGGTGGGTTTTCTCTTCTACTTCACCCGAAGGAATTGAAGAACGTATACCAGGTCTATACACATTAATTGCGACAACATGCAAAAAAGGATCCCTTCACGGATAGGATCCTTTTTTGCATGCTTACGCATATAAGTTGAGGTTGGAGATTACCATAATTCTGTAGAATAGGACACAAGATATTTCAACATTCGTCTCTGACTTACGTCGTCAAAAAGGGGTATGACCAACATAACGAAGAGTAATGTTTAGTTGATAGTGATAATCGTTATCAACTAATTAGAAGTATACAGGATGTTATTTCAAATTACAATACCATTTCTGATTTTTATTTATGAATTTTTTGATATACAAATGTATACATTTTAAGAACATTTACTCACATTAATCTGCCATATTCCATTATCTGCTATAATTTTCATTGAACAGATTAATAACTTCTTAATCATGTTTTTATTAATTTCGTTCTTAATATTTATAAATTACAATAAATAGTTTTTTAAAAAAGGTAGGGGTAACAATGAAATATGTTAGCATTCGAAAAAAACTACTGTTCACACTCTTAAGCATTTCTTCCTTATTTAGCATTGCTCTTATTGTTATTCTTTCATTCGCGATGAATCAAGCAAGTGAAATCGAAACATTAAAGAATGATGTATCGAAAAGAGCAACGATTTTAAAAGAACGTGGCGATTGGTTCCAAGCGCAGGTCGCTGGTTTACAAGAATATTTACTATCACATGACCAAAAAGGATTGGATAAATTCAACCGGGAAGGAAAAAAACTAGCTGATACTAGGGAGAAAGTAACAAGTGATAAAAAACTCCCAGAAGGAATGAAAGAGGCCATTTTAATGGGAGCAAAATGGCGCAGCGTCGTAGATAATGAAGTCCTCCCTCTTGCACGGGAAGGAAAATGGGATGAAGCATCCAAAATTGCTCTTGCTCAAACAGATTATGTAAATGATCTTTTAAGTCGTTTTACTAAATATGCAAATGAAGAAAATGACAAACGGGACGTATTAATTACTGACGTAGAGTCTTCTTCATCCCTTATTCAATATATTATTTTCTTCTCACTCATTACATGTACATTAACGTCTATTCTATTGGCATGGTGGTTCTCTGGTAAACTCGTTAAACCGATTCGACAAATTGATGCGAAGTTAAAAGAATTAGCTTCTCAAGATGGCGATTTAACCGCTAGATTACACGTAACGAGTAAAGATGAAATTGGTGACATCGCAAATTCCTTTAATCAAATGCTTGCTAACTTACAGCGTATAATAAAGCAAGTCCAACAAACATCAACAAGTGTAAAAGAAGCTTCAGAAAATATGTTTATCGAAACGACTGCATCTATGGATACTACCGCACACATCCAAGCAACTATGAATACACTTGATCATAATATTCGTTCACAAGTGTCTAGCATCGAAGAAAGCTCAACGGCAATGGACGATATGGCAACAAGTGTTCAGCGTATTGCAGAATCTGCCTCTTCTGTTGCTGGATTGGCTGTTACAACTTCTGAAAAAGCAGATGATGGTAGTAAAGTAATTGAAAAGTCTATTACACAAATGAATACAATCAATGAAGCTGTTAACGCTACATCGCAAGTAGTAGAGCGACTTATCACACATACTAATCACATTGATACTGCCCTTCAATCCATTTCTAACGTTGCAGAACAAACGAATCTACTTGCTCTAAATGCTTCTATTGAAGCAGCTCGCGCTGGTGAACATGGCAAAGGATTCGCAGTTGTCGCCGATGAAGTACGCAAACTTGCGGAACAATCTAAACTAGCCGCAACCGACATTAACCATTTACTTCATCAAATTCAAGAGGACACAAAAATAGCTAATGAAATGATGACACAAGGTCAATCAGAAGCTTCACAAGGAATCACTGTCATTCGTACTGCTGGCTCTTCATTCTCAGCAATTGTTAACCACATTAACAAAGTCTCTACACAGATGCAAGAAATGTCTGCAACTGCTGAAGAGATGGCCGCAAGTTCTGAGGAAATGAATGCCGCTTTAAATAATATCGCTTCTATTTCAAACGAAGTTGCCGCTGAAACAACACAGACAGCACATTCAGCTGGTGACCAAGTAAATGTAATGAAAGACATTGCTACACAGTCATCAGAAATGAAAACTGCAGTACAAGAACTCGAAGTTCTCGTTTCTCATTTCAAAACAAATGTATAAAAGTAAAAAAGAGGGATTTGTTTTTTAGCCCCTCTTTTTTACTTTAAAATATATCTTTCTCTCTCCCACTCTGTCTGCTATAATTCCTAAAGGAAATAAGAAAGCTTTATTCCAACTTTAAATAGGAATAAGGCTTTCTCTTAAATTGTTATATGAGGTAATCTTAATACTCGAATTTCACAAAGGAGGTTTTTTAATCATATGAATTTTATTAGCATTCGAAAAAAACTAATGTTCATGATGGGAATGATTTGCGCTTTATTCGGCATCGCCTTAGCTTTTATTTTATTCTTTACCATGGATCAGTCTCATAAAGCTGAAACATTACAAAAAGAAATTTCTCCTCTTGCAACAGAATTGAAAGAGCGCGGAGACGCTTATCAAGTACAACTTTCTGCTTTAAGAGGTTATTTACTACAACATGATCAAGTCGAATTAGACAAGTTTAATGAGATGAGTAAACGTCTTGAAGATACAAAAGGGCAACTTCTTTCTAACCCTAACACTTCTCAATCCGTGAAAAGCACAATGGAATTAGGATCCACTTGGAGAAATTTCATTGAAGAGAAAGTATTCACTCTTGCAAAAGAACAAAAATGGGAAGAAGCTTTACAAGTAGCTTCTACAGAGAATGGCACTGTTTATAAAGTAATCGGTGATTTCACAAATTACACTAATGAACAAGCTAAATTACGTGAACAATCTATTGAAAAAATCGATCAATCTTCACTACGAATTGAATATGTTGTCTTCTTATCACTTGTTATTTGTATTGTAACTGCAATTATTCTTGCATGGTGGTTCTCTGGTAAGCTTGTAAAACCAATTCAACAAATTGATACTAAACTAAAAGAATTAGCCTCTCAAGAAGGCGACTTAACAGCCCGTCTACAAGTAAATAGCAATGATGAAATTGGTGCAATTGCAACATCATTTAATAAAATGTTAGAAAACCTGCAACATATCATTAATCGTGTTCAAAAAACTTCTGTGGAAGTACAAAATGCTTCTGAAAATATGCTAGAAAAGACCAATACATCGCTTGATGCGACAATAAAAGTTCAAAGCTCGATGTCCAATTTAAATGCAAGCATTCAATCGCAAACTTCTAGTATGGAAGAAAGCTCTACTGCAATGGATGATATGGCATTAAGTGTTCAGCGTATTGCAGAATCAGCTTCGTCTGTGGCCGAGCTAGCTGTTACCACATCTGAACATGCTAACGATGGAAATACTGTTATCCAGAAATCTATTACACAAATGACAACGATTCACGAAGCTGTAAATGCTACATCAGAAGTAGTCGAACGTCTAATCACTCATACAAAATATATCGATACAGCTGTACAATCTATTTCTAATATCGCTGAACAAACAAATCTACTTGCATTAAATGCTTCTATTGAAGCTGCTCGTGCCGGCGAACAAGGAAAAGGATTTGCTGTCGTAGCTGATGAAGTTCGTAAACTTGCTGAACAATCAAAAACAGCTGCAACAGATATTAACCAATTGCTACATCAAATTCAAAATGACACAGAAACTGCTAGCTCTATGATGTCTCAAGGTCGTTCCGAAGCATTTGAAGGTATTAACGTCATTCGTGAGGCCGGCTCTTCTTTCACAACAATCGTTGGTCAAGTGAATAAAGTGTCTACTCAAATTCAAGACATATCAGCAACTGCTGAAGAAATGGCTGCAAGTGCTGAAGAAATGAACGCTTCACTCAATAACATCACTTCAATTTCTAATGAAGTATCAAGTGAAACTGCCGCAACAGCACAATCTGCTGGGAAAAAAGTCCTTGTTATGAATGAAATGACCCTAACTGCAAAACAAATGAAACAAACAGTTGAAGAATTAGATCAACTCGTATCTCATTTTAAAACTGAATAGCTTTTCAAAAAATATTCCTCTTTCTGAGAGGAATATTTTTTTGAGCTCATTCCCTGCACATTACACGTATTTCCGTTATAATGAGAATCGATATCATCAATCTGTAGGAGGTGCTACTTATGTCACAAGAAGCATTTGAAAATAAATTATATGCAAATTTAGAAGCTGTTATTGACCCTGAATTAGGTGTTGATATTATCAATCTTGGATTAGTTTATGACGTTACAGCAGATGAAAATAATAATGCTGTCGTTACAATGACAATGACTTCTATCGGTTGTCCAATGGCTGGCCAAATCGTATCAGACGTTAAAAAAATATTATCAACGAACGTACCCGAAGTAAATGAAATAGAAGTAAACGTCGTATGGAATCCGCCATGGACGAAAGAACGTATGTCACGTATGGCGAAAATCGCACTAGGTATTCGTGATTAAATAAGGAAAAGACCTGACAATCCAGTCAGGTCTTTTTTCTCTTATTATTTTACTCCTACAGCATCATAAGCTTTCGTTACAGCTTGTACAGCTTTAGAGTTTTTACCATATAAATCTTCTGCTGATTGAAGTGCAGCTTGACGCATCATTTTAAAGTCAGAGTTTGCAGTTAAATATTTTGTAAGAGCACGATAGTAAATTTTTTCTGTTGCTTCACGGCCCACTCCAGTTACTTTCACATTGTAATGCGTGCCGCCCTCAGACACTAAATACGCCGCCTTATTGTTAATACTACTGTTAATATGAACGCCTCCATTATCAGCTGTTCCAGTATAACGTTTATTATAGTGATCTGGGTAACCTTCACCTGGTTTTAATGGGTTTGGAATAGATGCTGGATCTTTCAGAGATCGAAGTGCATCTCCAGGTTTACCAGGTGTATAAATATCGGCACCTAAATCCCAGCTCTTCTTCTCAACCATGACACCCATAATATCAGATATCGATTCATTTAACGCTCCTGATTCATTTTTATATACAAGGTTTGCTGTATGTTCAGTTACAGCATGCGTTAATTCGTGGCCAATAACATCTAGCCCTGCTGATAATGGAATGAATGTCTTACCATCGCCATCACCATACATCATTTGCACACCGTTCCACGCTGCGTTATTCCAAGATTCACCTACGTGAACAGCAGAAATAAGTTTCGCACCTTTATCATCGAAAGAGTTACGGTTAAATGTCTTTTTATAATAATCATATACTTTTCCTGCATTCACATGCGCATCTACTGCCGCTTTATCTTCGAAGAACTTAGATTTACTTGCAATTTCTTCTCCTGTATATCCAAGAATTTGTGAGAATAAATTAAACCAGTCTTCGTTCATATTCTCTGCATCAAATGTATGGACACCTTGTCCTCGTGTACCATCAAATAAGTTGAACGCTCCTGTTTTCGTATCTTGAGCAATTTCAAATGATTGTCTAGCCCCTAATACTCCGTAACCAAATCCAGTAATGTTATCTACAGCATTATATTTCTCAATAACATTCCCATTTGTTGCATCAACAAAGTAATGCCAATATCCTGGAGCTGGTTTCGAAACCGACGCTTTTACAAGATATGCAAGATAGTATTGACCATCTTTTTCATACACATATAAATCTTTTTTCACACCATCATAATTCTTTACTTTACCAATTTCTTTCTCAATATTAGCTTTTGCAATCGTTTCTGCTTGTTCCGCACTAATACTTGCAGATGCAGGAATATTTTTATTATCTAAATTCGGAATAACTTGTCCGAAAAATGCTTTTACATTATTCTCTTTATCAAGCGTAACTGTTTGATCTGAACCATACACAGGAATGTTATTATGCTTCTCAACTAACTTCACATGTGTTGTACCAGAATCAGCATCTTTTTCTTCACCAACGATATTGAAATGTTTGTCAATATTTCCCGCTAGTTTAAACATATCCTTTTTACTCTCTAAATATTGAAAGACCGTCTCTTTTTTATCTAGTCCTTCCGGCGCCTTCCATTCTTCACCTATGTAAGCTGGTGTTTTAAACTCTTGGTGATACTGGATTTTTTGCTCTTCTGCTTTCGTCGTAGTTGCTCCAAATGCCCCAAACCCACTTGCGATAACAGTTAATGCTAATGCTGATGAAATTACTTGCTTTTTCAATCTAACACTCCCCATTTCCCTAAAAGTTTTTAACACCTTTATAAATATTCTGAATAATCTTCCCAATACCTGCTCTCAAAAATTGAGAAAGTTTTTTCTGATAATTAAACTCACCAAAAAGAGGACATCGAAAAACGATGTCCTCTTTCCTATAACTTTTCATTCCGCTATTTATATGCTGGAAAGCCACCACTGATTAAAGCCTCACTTTATTGCATTTTCATTTCAATTGCTAAATAGTGAGACTTCTCTTTCGCTTGAATGCGAATCTCTTCTTCTACAGCCTCCGCTGCATCACGCATTACAAGTGTTTCACCGTTTACAACGCTGCTACCTTCAATTTGTACAAGGTACAATTGACGTCCTTCTTTAACAGGACAATGAATTTCTTTACCCGCTTCTAATGATAAAGAATATAAATTTGCATCTTGGTGAATATGAATTGGTGCATCTCCATCAGAAGGAGATACCATATGGAACCACTCATTTTCACGTTTACTCCAATCAAATTTAAACTCACCATAGTTTGCTTTATGACCGTCGCGGTCTGGTAAAATCCAAATTTGCAATAAACGTAATGTTTCACTTCCTAAGTTATGCTCACTGTGAAATACACCAGTACCTGCACTCATATATTGAACATGCCCACGCTCAATTGTCCCGCGGTTCCCCATACTATCTTCATGTGTTAATTCACCATCTATAACGTAAGAGATAATCTCCATATCACGGTGCGGATGCATATCAAAACCAGTTTGTGGCGCTATTAAATCATCATTCATAACACGTACTGCTCCAAAATTCATGTTGTTTGGATTATAATAATTTGCAAAGGAAAAATGAAAATGTGTATTTAACCAACCGTGATTTGCTCTTCCCATATTTTTATGATCAACTTTTCTAAACATATCCTTCACCTCATATTATCTCGAAATCGAGATATTTATTTTTAATTTTATCACTGCAACTTCTTCAGTAATTCTAATAATTGTTTTTGTTCTTCTCTATTTAACTTATCAAATTGCTCTGCTTGAAATGTTTCTTGCGGCGGGACTATTTCTTCATATAGAACCTTTCCCTTTTCTGTTAATGAAATATATTTCGTGGTACCTTCTTGTTCACGCTGAATCCAATCTAGTTGCTCCATCTTATTTAAAAGTTGAGTAACATTTCCTTTCGTAACAAACAACTTATTTCCAAGTTCTTGCTGCGTTAAACGATCGTTTCCTCCAATTTGAACTAATGCATCAAACTGAGCGGCAGATACATTCCACTTTTTCAAATGCTGATTCGTCTCACGAATACTTCTATTATAAAAGCGTGATAAACGAAACCATAATATTAATCCAAGTCTTTCCTCTGCTTTCATTACATCACCTCGCTCATTTGATACTATTAGTTTAGAACTAAACTTATCAAAGGTCAACTACTTATTTTTAATTAGCAACAAATAAAAGCACAGTGATTTTCCTCCACTATGCTTCAGATTAAATTTCTATTTTTATATTCATCTAGCTTCCTCTCCGCGAAATGCCTCGCATCTTTCTCGATCCATCTTTCTTCGTATAGTTCATTTCCAACATATAGTACATCGTCCTTATGCTGCATCGCATGCCTGAATTCATGCAATAGCGTTTTGAGTACTTGCTCATACTCTTCCCACATACAAACGAAAATTAATTGTTTTTCTTTATGATAAAAACCACCTACTGGGAATAAAAACTCCTCTTCTTCTTCTCCTAATGATAAAAGTACATGATTCGCATCACACGTATCACAAAAAATAACTGGCGTTGCACTTACTTCAATAAGAGAAAACAAATCATTTCTTAACTTTTTGACATCCCAAGGAAGCTCCGAATCCAACACATACCAATTCTCAACTTCTTGATATACATTTTGAAACTGGAGTTCCATTTCTTTTTATTCCCCTTTCCAAGCTCTCTTTTTCTATATATATGCCACAATATGGTAAATATTAAACATACACTTTCATCCTTTAAAAAATGACAATAAAAAAGAATCTATGTCAGCATAGATTCTTTTTCCGTAATCACTTTTTTTTCATCATTTTTTTTAATATAAAATAACCAATTGCACAAACAATAGCAGCAAGTGCAAAGTATTTCACATATGGCCCAGCTACTTTATTAATACTTTCCCACTCTGTTCCTAATTTAAAACCTAAATATACAAATACAATTGACCATGGAATAACAGCTAGTGTAGTTAGCGTAATAAACTTAGCATGTGACATTTTCGCAATACCCGCTGGTATCGAAATAGCATGACGCACAACAGGAATAAAACGCGCTGTAAAAATAACACCAGTTCCGTAACGATTAAACCACGCTTCAGCATAATCAATATGTTTCTTCTGAATCAAAATATATTTTCCATATCGCTCAAGAACAGGTCTTCCTCCGTATCGACCGATCCAATAAATGAATAGTTGTGCGATTACACCACCAATTGTACCGAACGCGACAGCCCCCCAAAATGTAATGCTTCCTGTTGATACTAAATAACCTGCATAAGATAATACGATTTCACTTGGGATAACCTCTAGCATTAATCCCAGCATAATTCCCCAATAACCAAGTCCTTCTAGAAAAACTAAAACTGAATGAATCAACTCTCCTAACATCATTTACCTCTCTTTACTGTTTTCATTGCAAAAAATAAAAGTACAAGCAGTAAATATCTTGTACTTTTATTTTTTAAAAATTTATCTAGTCTTCGTATCCCACTTAAAGATTTTATTTAAAAATTTATATACATTCTTTGACTCTTTCGTCAGAAGTGGACCTAAGATCGATAGTATAAGTACGTATAGTGCTGAGAATGGTTTCAGTACTGACATTAAACCACCGGCGATACCGATATTAGCCATAATAATGGAGAATTCTCCCCTTGAAACAATTGTTAATCCAATATTTGTGGACGCCTTATGCGATAATCCAGCTTGTCGTCCTGCAATCATCCCTGCTACAAAATTTCCGATTATCGTCAGAAGTACAGCACCTAACGTTAACCATATCGCCCCGCCTAATGAAAACGGATCGATACTTAATCCGAAACTGAAGAAGAAAATAGCTCCGAAAAAGTCTCTAAATGGAACAACGAGATGTTCAATTCTGTCACTATGCTCTGTCTCAGAGAAAACTAATCCTAAAAGAAGTGCTCCAATTGCTTCGGCAACGTGAATTGTTTCCGAGAAACCTGCAATAAAGAATAACGAAGCAAATACTACAATAATGAAAATTTCATCTGAACTAATATTGAGCAATCTATTTAATAACGGCGTAGCCTTTCTGGCCACAATAAAGAATAGAAGCATGTATCCTAAAGCAATTCCAATCGAAGTAAGAGCACCTAAGAAGGAAGCATGATCCCCTAGAACTAAACCAGAAACAACTGATAAATATACAGCAAGGAATATATCTTCAAACATAATAATTCCTAATATTAATTCGGTCTCATTATTACCAGTTCTTCTTAAATCCACTAACACTTTAGCAACGATGGCACTAGAAGAAATCGTAATAATACCCGCAATAATTAAGATTTCAAGTAAAGGGAAGCCCATTATAAATCCATATAATAATCCAAGTGAAAAGTTAATTAAAATATAAATCGTTCCGCCAATCGCAATAGAACGTCCAGATTTAATTAGTTTTTTCATCGAAAACTCTAGCCCTAGATAGAACAGAAGGAACAGAACTCCAATCCTTCCAAGGAAGGAAATTACACTTGCACTTTCAATAAATTTGAGATCGATAACACCTATTGTCGGCGCATGCGGTCCTACTAACATGCCAAGAACAATTAGAAAAGGTATTACTGAGAATTTAAACTTTCCAGCGATTACTGCCGCAATTGCTACTAAAACTAAAGCTGTACCAACTTCAAAAATTAAAGTATCCATCTAGTCAGTCCCCCTATTCGAAAGTAACTCATTAATAATTTTTTTAATTTCTTCTCTCTCACCCGAAACTACAAGCATATCTCCTTCTTCAATTACTGTTTCTGGTCCTGGATTAAATAGCTTTTTCATATTCTTTTTCATAACTGCAATGATCGTTACGCTATATGTTTTTCTTATTTCAAGATCACCGATTGTTTTTCCGATTGCTGGAGCTGTATTCTCTACTTTAAACCACTCAATCGCTAAACCTTCAAAGACCATTTCAACATTCTCTAATGCTCTAGGCTTGTATACCATTCCACCTAATATTGCTGCAATTTGTCTTGCCTCTGAGTCACGTAATGAAATACTTGAGATGCTTTCTTCATGGTCTGAATCAAAATGATACATTTCTCTACGCCCATCATCATGAATGACAATCACCATCTTTTCGTTACCTTTCGTAACGATTTGAAATTTGTAACCAATACCCGGAAGTTCACTTTCTCTAATATTCATATTTAGCTCCTCCATAACAATTTTTATTTAAATTTTCTGTTTTTCTGTCTTTTATTCATCCAATCAATTTTAGAAATTCTAACCATTCAGGATACCTGTGATTTGGAAATCTTTTATTGTAATAATAAGTGGCCACTAGAAACATACTTGAAGATGTAGTAATAAAAAAGAAATTACTTCTCATTTTCAAACTCTTAAGACTTACTTTCAATAAAGATTCTTCTTTCAAATTATCCCCCTCTTTCTCGCTTTAAATTTAGTTTTTTAAAATGTAAATAATTCTAAAAATATTACGATGTAACTTAATCATAACATAAAGTACAATTAAGTAACATGTTTTTTTAGAAAATTTGATTCTGATATATTTTTTGCATATACTTTTCTTATTATGAAAAAAAGGAAGTGTATTATATGGTTGATATCTTTAGCAGATCCCTTGAGGTAACGAATAATATTCTGTGGTCATATATTCTTATTGCAATGTTAATCGGCTTCGGTCTTTATTTCTCTTTTAAAATGAAATTTGTCCAAATTACTCATTTCCGTGAGATGGTCAGTTTAATTAGTAAAGGATTCAATCGAAAAGAAAAGAAAAAAGATAGCATCTCTCCATTCCAAGCATTTTGCTTAAGTGCGGCAGCCCGCATTGGTATCGGGAACTTAGCTGGTGTAGCATTAGCAATTTCTATGGGTGGACCTGGCGCAGTATTTTGGATGTGGTTTATCGCGATTCTCGGAGCAGCTACTAGTTTTGTAGAATGTACGCTTGCACAAATTTATAAAGTAAAAGATGGAAGCAGATTCCGCGGGGGCCCAGCATATTACATGGAAAAAGGATTAAATAAACGCTGGATGGGTATCTGGTTTTCACTTCTAATTACAGTTGCATACGGATTAATCTTCAACTCAGTACAAGCAAATACAGTAACTATAGCGTTTGAAAATGCTTTTGGACTAGAACGAACTATCGTAGGAGCTGTTTTAGCTTTATTAGTTGCGGTAATTATTTTTGGTGGTATTAAAAGCATTTCACGTATTACAGAAATGATTGTTCCTCCAATGGCAATCATTTATATCGGAGTAGCTGTTTTTGTCGTTATTAACAACTTCAATATGTTACCAAGCATTTTTACAGAAATATTTAACAGTGCATTCGGTTTAGACCAAGCCCTCGCTGGTGGTATTGGAGCAGCAATCAAGTTCGGAATTCAGCGCGGTTTATTCGCAACAGAAGCTGGTATGGGTAGCTCTCCTAATGCAGCAGCAACATCAGATGTATCTCACCCTGTAAAACAAGGACTTGTTCAAGCATTAGGTGTTTTCGTAGATACATTCTTAGTATGTACATCAACAGCGTTTATCGTATTATGTTCTGGACTTTACAAAGGATCGAATTTAGAAGGTATTGAATTAACACAACAAGCATTAAGTTCACAAATTGGACCGTGGGCAAGCACTTTCTTAGCGATTATTATTTTCCTATTCGCTTTCAGTTCTTTACTAGGAAACTACTATTATGGTGAAACAAATATCGCATTCATTAAAGAAAGCAAAACATGGTTACTGATTTATCGTGTTGCAGTTGTCGGAATGGTGTTCTTCGGATCTATCGCTGCCCTTCAAACGGTTTGGAGTTTAGCTGATTTCTTTATGGGACTAATGGTATTTACAAACTTAATTGCCATCTCATTCCTTAGCAAATTTGCCTACGCAGCATTAGTAGACTATATAAAGCAAAAGAAACAAGGAAAAGATCCTGTTTTCATTGCAAGTTCTATCCCTGGCTTAAAGAATACAGAGTGTTGGGATGGACAGGATGTAGAAGAAAATAAAAAAGCTGTATAATAATTAAAAGCGGATGCGGCTCGTTCAGAATGCGAGGAGGATGGAGCTTTTGCCTCGCAGGAAGAAGCGAAGCCACCGAACATTCTAGCCGCTGGAGCTATATATCAAATAAAAAATCCCTATTACTTCACAGTAATAGGGATTTTTTATTTACAACAGTTCATAATTTGTTCAAATTAATTCCAGCAAAAGGGTTGATTTATACAAATTACTAGATTATAATAATTATAAATTAGTAATTTGTATAAAATAATAACTCAAGAGGAGATTGATCATAATGAATACACAAGTAATCGAAGCATTAAACAAACAAGTAGCAAACTGGAGCGTTTTATTTACAAAACTACATAACTTCCATTGGTACGTAAAAGGACCTCAATTCTTCACACTACATGAAAAATTTGAAGAGCTTTACACAGAATCAGCTACTCACATCGATGAAATCGCAGAACGCATTTTAGCAATTGGCGGCAAACCAGTAGCAACAATGAAAGAATACTTAGAACTATCTTCTATTCAAGAAGCAGCTTACGGAGAAACTGCAGAAGGGATGGTCGAAGCAATCATGAAAGACTACGAAATGATGCTAACTGAACTGAAAAAAGGCATGGTAATCGCTCAAGAATCTGACGACGAAATGACATCTGACCTACTACTAGGCATCTACACAGAACTAGAAAAACACGCTTGGATGCTACGTGCATTCTTGAATCAATAATATATTTAAAAGCGGAGGTGGCTCGTTCAGTTCTGACTGGCTAAGGTTCTTTCACATAGAAGGCGCTTTTTGCCTTCTTATGTGGAAGGTTCTTAGACACGAAGAGCTAGCCACCGGAGCTGGATACCACTTAAAAGCGGAGGCGGCTCGCTCAGAATCGCAGGGCATTGGAGCTCTCGACCTTGAAGCGCTTTTTGCTTCGAGCGAGAGAGCGAAATGACCGGAGATTCTAGCCGCTGGAGCTGGATAATAACTAAAAGCAGAAGCGGCTCGTTCAGAGTCGTAGGGCATTGGAGCTCTCGACCTTGAAGCGCTTTTTGCTTCGAGCGAGAGAGCGAAATGACCGGAGATTCTAGCCGCTGGAGCTGGATAATAACTAAAAGCAGAAGCGGCTCGTTCAGAATCGCAGGACTTTGGAGCTCTCGACCTTGAAGCGCTTTTTGCTTCGAGCGAGAGAGCGAAATGACCGGAGATTCTAGCCGCTGGAGCTGGATAATAACTAAAAGCAGAAGCGGCTCGTTCAGAGTCGTAGGGCATTGGAGCTCTCGACCTTGAAGCGCTTTTTGCTTCGAGCGAGAGAGCGAAATGACCGGAGATTCTAGCCGCTGGAGCTGGATAATAACTAAAAGCAGAAGCGGCTCGTTCAGAATCGCAGGACTTTGGAGCTCTCGACCTTGAAGCGCTTTTTGCTTCGAGCGAGAGAGCGAAATGACCGGAGATTCTAGCCGCTGGAGCTGGATAAGATTAAAAGCGGAAGCGGCTCGCTCAGAGGCGCTTTTTTTATGAAGTAATCGCACTAAAATTATATCAGCGATTTTCCTAATTCACCGATAAAACACGACAATATTAGCACTCACCTTTTCTACTTTTATCAATATATTACAATCTCTTTTATGTTAAAATATAGGAAACACCCTTTAGTAATTAGATCCAAAAAGCTTGTCCAAGTTCATCATTTACTACTTAAATGACGGGAGTGGTTCAGTTGAAAGACTACTTAATTAGAGCATTTTTTGCGTTAATAACAGTTGGGATTCTCTTACTCATAGCTAATATTTTCAATATACGTGTCGAGGTTAAAGACTATGCTTTCCTCGTTGTTGTAGCTATTGGTGGCGGTTGGGGTGGCTGGTACCTGTATAAAAAACAAAGTAATCAAAATGATAAAGGCATTCCAAAGTAATATGGAATGCCTTCCTTTTTATTTCCGTCTATAGTAAATAACGAAATTCAGACCACTGATCAAAACAATCCCAATAAACATATTAGAAGACTGCACATCGCCGCCTAAACTATATTCATCGGCAATAAATCCTAACATAACAAGTGTTATCGCAGAAACACCAATACATATAACCGAAATAAACCAAAGCGAAAACTCGTTAATCAGCTCTTTCCTCTGTCTTAAAACAATTAGCATAACAAGAATAGATGCTGCTAAAATACTTTTAAAAACAGGACGTAAATACACAAACTCCTCCATCTTTTTCTCCTTTTTAAAAACGTTATATATAAATATTAATATATTTAACTAACTTAAAAACACATGCCTTTTTACGATAAAAAAGACATGTATTTCTATAAATCGCTATAAAAATGTACTATGATAACTGCTTCCACTTCGTCCCCAAAACAGGACGCTCATAATTTTGTATTTCATGAATTAATTTAGCAGCCGTCTCAGCTGAAACGATTAACTCTTTATTCGATGGGTTCATAAAGCCTTCTTCCGCTGCGCGATCAACCATTTGCAGAATTGGTCCGTAGAAGTCTTTAATGTTTAATAAACCAACTGGCTTATCATGTATACCAATTTGTGACCAACATACAACTTCAAATAATTCCTCAAACGTTCCGTATCCACCTGGTAATGCAATGAAAGCATCCGCAAGCTCTGCCATTTTCGCCTTGCGCTCATGCATTGTTTCTACTTCAATTAATTCTGTTAATCCTGTATGTACGATTTCTCCTCGAAATAGACCACGCGGCATAACACCTGTTACACGTCCACCTAAACGAAGAACTTCGTTTGCTACTTCTCCCATTAATCCAACGCATGAACCACCGTATACAAGCTCATAGTCGTTCTCAACAAACATTTTGCCTAATTCCATTGCCTGCTCTTTAAATTCTGGTCTCTCCCCTAAATTGGAACCTGCAAACACACAAATCTTTCTCATTCCTACACCCCGAAACTATATATTGTTATGATACAATTGACATTGTACAACATATTGAAGGGATGAGGAAGAAATGGATATCGTTACATTTCAAAGATGGGTTGAGGAATTTTACGAAAAACGAAGCTGGTCACAGTATAATGCCTTTATTCGCTTAAATTTCTTAACCGAAGAAGTTGGGGAAGTTTCACGAGTTGTTCGCGCTATTGAAATCGGCCGCGATCGTCCTGATGAAGATGCGAAAACAGAAGAAGAGCTAAAACAAGAACTAAAAGAAGAACTTGGTGATGTACTATCTAATCTTATTATTCTTTCGCAAAAATATGATTTAGATTTGCAGGACATTATGGAAGCACACGTCACAAAGCTTTCGAAAAGGTTTGAAACATCTAAATGAGAATATTATCAATTATGATATAATATTATTGTCACAATAATAAGGGGGATTTTATGTTATCTAAAAAATTGCACGACGCATTAAATGAACAAATGAACTTTGAATTTTACTCTGCCCACGCTTATATGGCAATGGCTGCTTACTGTACAGCTGAGAGCTATGATGGATTCGCTAACTTTTTCCTTGTACAAGCTGAAGAAGAACGTTTCCACGCAATGAAGCTCTACAACTATATTAATGACCGCGGCGAGCACGCTATTATTACTGGATTTGATAATCCTAATAACGAATACGAATCTGTATTAAATGCTTTTGAAGTCGCACTTGAACACGAGCGTGAAGTAACGAAACGTATTTATCACTTATCTGATATCGCTTGGGATGAGCGTGAACACGCAACAATTACCTTCTTAAAATGGTTCGTTGATGAGCAAGTAGAAGAAGAAGCTTCATTCGATAGCATCATCCAAAAATTAAAACGTATTACAAGCGATTCAAACGCACTATTTATGCTAGATGCTGAGCTAGAGAAACGTACATTTACGCCTCCAGCTGAGTAATATTGTAATCACCTTAATGAGTGTATTAAGGTGATTTTTTAATTTGTTCTTTTCTAAGCTGAATAAGCTTAGCCAAATCCTTCTTATAAAGACCTGAAACCTTTTCAACAAAAGTCACTATTAGTGAAAGTCCCATCTCCTTCTTCTACTATGCTCAAGTATCCGTGTATCAATTTCAAAAACGCTCTAGCATCTTCTCCAGTTAAATGATCAATGTTCTCTATAACCTCATCAAACTCCCTTAAACTATCCCGTTCTTTCAACTTAATTCCCCCTCGCTGCGTTATTATACCAAAACAAAAAAGCCGTTCATCCCTTAAGTAAGAGATAAACGACTTCTTTACTATTTATTAAAGCATAACCCCAACGATAATCGCTGATAATATACTTACTAACGTTGCACCGTATACAAGTTTTAGTCCGAATGATGATACAACATTTGCTTGTTTGCCATCGATACTCTTCGTTGCACCTGCGATAATTCCGATAGATGAGAAGTTCGCAAATGATACAAGGAAGATTGATAAAATACCTACTGTACGGGCTGATAACTCACCAGCTACTTTTCCTAGATCAAGCATCGCAACAAATTCGTTCGTTACTAATTTCGTTGCCATAATTTGTCCCGCTGTTAGCATCTCTGATGTTGGAATACCCATTACAAATGCTAATGGTGAGAAGATATATCCTAAAATGCTTTGGAATGTGATTCCGAAAATAGAATCGAACACACCGTTAATTGCTGTAATTAATGCCACGAAACCAATTAACATTGCCGCTACTGTTACAGCGATAGAGAAACCTAGCATAATATATTCGCCTAACATTTCAAAGAATGTTTGTTTCTTATCTTCTTGTAATTCTAAAATATCGTCTTCTTCGTTTACGTCATATGGATTAATGATATGAACGATAATGAATCCACTAAATAAGTTTAGTACAAGTGCTGTTACTACATATTTCGGATCAATCATTTTCATATAAGAACCAACGATTGACATTGATACTGTTGACATTGATGATGCACAAAGTGTATATAAACGATTTTTCGGTAATTTGCTTAGTTGATCTTTTACTGTAATAAATACTTCACCTTGACCAACAATTGCAGCTGCTACCGCGTTGTATGATTCTAATCTTCCTAAACCGTTAATTTTACTTAATACGAAACCGACTGCACGAATGATAATCGGTAAAACTTTAATATGTTGTAAGATCCCGATTAATACTGCTAAGAAAATAATTGGTAATAATACTGTTAAGAAGAATGGTGCTTGTCCGTCATTTGCTAGCCCACCAAATACGAAATTAACCCCTGCTTCCGCAAACTTTAAAATAGCGCCAAATCCATCTGCAATCCCTTTTACTAATACAAATCCGATCTTTGTATTTAGTAAGAAATACGCAAGTACCAATTGAATTACAAGCATAAGTGCAATTGGCTTATATTTAATCTTCTTACGATCCGAACTTATAAGGAAACCTAGTACAAATACTACAAGTAAACCGACTAGAAACATTACTATTTTCATATATGAATCCTCCACTTCTCCCACGAGTTATTAGTCGTATAACGAATGACGTCTGACCATTGTTGTTAAAAAAATTTTAAACCCCTAAATATTATTCAACTGCCTTCTAAAATCAGTAAGCGTTTACATAAATTGCAATTTATAACAGGTAGTCTCTTCTTCTCTACCGTATTTAACGTCTGAAATGGATACCACCTACAAACCAAATTGTAAGCGTTATCTAATCGAAATGCAATATAAATTTTAAAATATTTTTATATGTTAATATATTCCTAATTAATTGGTTTTTTTATGTAAATTTACCATAAAAAATAGCCCTAGCTATGAGCTAGGACCACCCTTTTTATAACATAACACCAACGATAATCGCCGATAAAAGACTTACTAATGTCGCACCGTATACAAGTCGTAATCCGAATGATGAAACAACGTTTGATTGGTTTTCATCGATTCCTTTCGTTGCACCTGCGATAATTCCGATAGATGAGAAGTTCGCAAATGATACAAGGAATACAGAAAGAATACCGACTGTACGAGCTGATAACTCACCAGCTACTTTTCCTAGATCAAGCATCGCAACAAATTCATTCGATACTAATTTCGTTGCCATAATTTGTCCCGCCGTTACCATTTCTGATTGCGGGATACCCATTACGAATGCTAATGGTGAGAAGATATATCCTAAAATAGCTTGGAATGTAATGCCGAACACTGAATCAAACAAGCTATTGATTGCTGTAATTAATGCTACGAAACCAAGTAACATCGCTGCTACTGTAATCGCAATCGTGAAACCAAGCATAATATATTCGCTTAACATTTCAAAGAATGACTGCTTTTTCTTATTTTCTAACTGCAATGTATCTTCTTCTTCCGTAATATCATACGGGTTAATAAGATGAATAATAATGAAACCACTAAATAAATTTAATACAAGTGCTGTTACTACATATTTTGGCTCAATCATTTTCATATAAGAACCAACGATTGACATCGATACTGTCGACATTGAAGATGCACATAGTGTATATAAACGATGTTTTGGGATTTTACTTAATTGATCTTTTACTGTAATAAATACTTCTGCCTGCCCAACAATTGCGGCTGCTACTGCATTATATGATTCTAATTTTCCTAAACCATTTACTTTACTTAGCATAGTACCAATAGCACGAATAAATATCGGTAAAATTTTAAAGTGTTGCAGAATTCCGATTAACACCGCAAAGAATACGATTGGTAATAAAGCTGTTAAGAAGAATGAAACCTCTCCTTTATTAACAAGGCCTCCAAATACGAAAACGATTCCAGCTTCCGCATATCCAAGAAGCGCTCCAAATCCATCAGAAATTCCTTTTACTAAAATATAACCAACTTGCGTATTTAATAAGAAATATGATAATACCAACTGAATAACAAGCATAACCATAATTGGTTTATACTTAATCTTCTTTCGATCGGCACTTATAAGAAAACCGAGTACGAATACAACGAGTAATCCTACCAGAAACATAACAAACTTCATTAATAAAATCCTCCATTTAACTCTTCTTTAATGTTGAACGTCTGACCATTAGAAATGAGAAATAATCCGAACTTTCCCTTTATCACTAAAAATATAAAAATGAATATAAAAATCCGTCTAATCTCTTATTCCAAAGCCATTAATCATTCTAACATAAATTACAACTCACATCTGCATTTTTCTTAAAAAAAATACATTTTATTATAAAACTCTCATTAATGTTCGTCTTTTACCTCTCTCCCCTAGTTTATTACTACACAAAAAAACGAGCATCAAATTTCACTGATGCTCGTTCCTTTTTTATTATACAGCTTTTTCTTTATCTGCTACTGCTGGCTTGTCCCAGCACTCTGTGTTCGTTAAACCAGGGATAGAATCTGCACTGAAGACTGGATCTTTTCCTTGTTTCTTTTGTTTCACATAGTCCGCTAATGCTGCATACGCAAATCGGCCAAGAAGTGTAATCGCAATTAAGTTTGTGATTACCATTAGCCCCATAAATAAGTCTGCCATATTCCATACAACTTGAAGTGTCGCAACAGAGCCGAATAGTACCATTCCTACAACCGCAATACGATAAATCGTTAACCAAGTTTTACTTCGTTTAATAAATTCAATATTCGTTTCACCATAATAGTAGTTTCCTAGAAGTGAACTGAAAGCAAATAAGAAAATAATAATCGCTAAGAAGCTACTTGCCCACGAACCGATTTGTGAACTTAGCGCGACTTGCGTTAATTCAATACCTTCTAAATTTGTTGCCTTATATGCACCAGAACATAGTACGATAAATGCTGTTGATGTACATACTAAGAATGTATCTACTAATACTCCAATTGTTTGAATAAAACCTTGTTTCGCTGGATGTGTTACATCCGCTGTTGCAGCCGCATTCGGTGCACTACCCATACCTGCTTCATTCGCAAATAACCCGCGCTGAATACCAAACTTCATTGCAGCACCAATACCACCACCTACAGCTGAATCTAAACCGAATGCACCTTTAAAGATTTCTGTAAACATATCCGGTATTAAATAATAATTTTTAATAACAACGAACACAGCTACTGCAATATAAATAATTGCCATCGGCGGAACAATCATTTCTGACATACGCGCAATACTTTTCACACCACCAAAAATAATAACCGCAACCAATACCGCAAGTACAATCCCTACAACATAACGCTCAATACCAAATGCATTTTTAAATGCTAATGTCACTGTATTTGCTTGTACTGAGTTGAAAATTAAACCGTAACTAATTGTGATCAGAATAGAGAACCAAATCCCCATCCAACGTTTATTTAAACCTTTTTCCATATAATAAGCAGGACCACCACGGAAGCCACTGCCATCTTTTATTTTATAAATTTGTGCAAGCGTACTTTCTACGAAACTTGAAGATGCTCCAATAATCGCAATAACCCACATCCAAAATACAGCTCCAGGTCCTCCCATAGAGATAGCTAGCGCTACACCAGCTAAGTTACCGATACCAATACGAGCTGCTGAACTCATACAAAATGCTTGGAATGACGATACACTTCCCTTTTTACGTGTCTTTCCAGTTAAGCCATCACCCATTAGTCGAACCATTTCCCCTAAATGAGTAATTTGTACGAATTTCAATTTAATAGAAAAATAAAGCCCTAAACCAATTAACATTGCGATAAGAATATATGACCAAAGAATCGTATTCGTTGATGAAACGAATTGTTCTAAAATATTCATACAATTAGTCCCCTCCCTTTTTTCTTCATAAATTGAATTATATTTAAAAAATATTCAAAAATCAACATTTTTCGACAGGATATTGCTTCCATATGTTAGATTTTATAACATGATCATGTTATTTGTTATGTTTTATGACTTTGTATTTATAAAATGCACATACTAAAACAATAAATAATCCATTGACAAAAAAGCCAACCTGTAACTATAATGGTTACATCAGGTTGTAACAAACCTAATTACACCAAATTCATTCATTTTCACATATACACTTTAACAAAACACTTTGGAGGGATTCATTATGAAAATCGGAATTATCGGAGCAAGTGGTAAAGCAGGAAGTCGTATTTTAAAAGAAGCATTAGATCGCGGACATGAAGTAACTGCAATCGTAAGAGATGCTGCAAAAATTACAGACCAAAACGTAAAATTTTTAGAAAAAGATGTATTCTCTCTTACATCTAACGACCTACAAGCATTTGATGTAGTGGTAAATGCATTCGGTGCTCCAGCAGGACAAGAACATCTTCATGTAGATGCTGGAAACGTACTTATTGAAGCTGTGAAAGGTGCACCTAATACAAAATTACTTGTTGTTGGTGGAGCTGGAAGCTTATTTGTAGACGAAGAAAAAACAACACGTGTATTTGATACACCAGGTTTCCCTAACGAATACCTTGCAACAGCCCAAAACCAAGGTAAAAACTTAGAAATCCTACAACAAACAAATGATATCACTTGGACATTCATCAGCCCTTCTGCACTATTCGCATTAGGAAAACGTACTGGTTCTTATACAGCTGGCAAAGACAATCTTCTTGTTAACTCAAAAGGCGATAGCTACGTAAGTTACGAAGACTTCGCAGTAGCAGCACTTGATGAAATCGAAGCTCCAAAACACGTAAACGAACGCTTCACAGTAGTTTCTGAAGCTGAATAATAAAAAACGCGCATAGATACAATATCTATGCGCGTTTTTTATTATAATGTTCCCTTTACTTGTTCTAATCCACTTTGAGTGATTTTAAATACAACTTCTGTTGAAGCTACTTGTTCTGCTAACTCATTCTTTTTATACCATTTCAGACGACTTGGTTCTGCATGATACACTTTTACAACATCCCCATACTCAAATGGAGTACAATTTACTTGTTCTGCAAAATTCTTTGAGGTTTCTTGACCATCTGCTGATATATGCTTTTTCTCATTTCCATTTTGATCGTAAATCACAAAACCTAAATACTGTTCGTTCACAAAACGATAATGAATCACATCATTCGTAAATGTTGCATGTAATTTCTTTTCGTCATGATTTAACGTAACGATTGAACGTGTTACATTGGACACACCTTGATATACTATGCTATCCCCATATGTTACTTCTACAGGAACTTCTGTCACTTTCTTATTTCCGAAACGATCTTTCGTTTCTACTTTTACTTTTTGTTCACCGATTTTTGTTGTACTAGGTTTTTCCACAAAACCAACTACTTCTCCACCTTTTACTTGAACAAAGTTTTTTGCATCTAATTTTTCAGCGTCTGTTCCGATTGTCACTTTTTGTGGTACTGCTGTTACTTCTTGTAAGCTTTCCAGTTTTTCAAAACCTTTTTCCGTTATTTTAAAGTACAACTCTTGTTCCACGTTCCCTTTACCGTTACCTACAAACTCATTCTTTTGATACCACTTTAATCGATTTGATTCTGCATGATATACCTTAATAACATCACCATATGCGAAGTCTACACCATTCAACTGTTCTGCAAAACTTTCAGAAGTCTCTTGCCCTTCTACCGAAATAACTTTCTTTTCATTTCCATTTTGATCATATAGCGTGATTCCCATATATTTTTCATTCTCAAAACGATAATGAACTTTAGAATCCGTAAATGTTGCCTGTAGCTTTTTCGTATTATGATCCGCAGTTACGACAGAACGCGTTTTATTACCATCACCTTGGAAGACTAAACTATCGCCATACATTACTTCCAATGGCACTTCCGTCACTTTCTTATTTCCAAAACGATCTTTCGTTTCTACTTTTACTTTTTGTTCACCGATTTTTGTTGTATTCGGTTTTTCTACAAATCCGATTACTTCTCCATCTTTCACTTGAACAAAATCTTTTGCTTCTAATCTTTCAGCATCTGTTCCGATTACTACTTTTTGCGGTACTACTGTTACTTCTTGTTGAGCTTCCATTCTCTCAAAGCCCTTTTCTGTTACTTTAAATAATAATTCTTCCTCTACCTTCGCCCTACCTTGGCCGATAAAGTTATTATTTTGATACCAATTAAAGCGATTTGATTCTGCGTGATACACTTTTACAACGTCACCATACTCGAACTCTAACCCATTAATCGATTTTGCGAATTCTTCCGCATTTTCAACACCTTTTACAGTTGCTTTCTTTTTCTCATTTCCATTTGGATCTAGTAATGTGAATTCAAAATACGCATCTTCTTTAAAATAATAATGCACTTGATTAGAATCAGCTGTCGCACTAAACTTTTTCTGATCGTGTTGCAGTGTTACAATCGATTTAATATCAGTACTATAATTGAGCCCTTTGAATACTAAGCTATCACCATAACCAACATTTACTACAACAGGAATTAAATTTTTATTCCCTTTTTCATCTATAATTTCTACTTTTACAGTTTTTTCTCCAACTTCAGGCTTATCTTGCATAATCACACCTGTTGTTTTTACACCTTCTCCTAAATTCTGTACAAGTTCTTTTGCTTTTTTCTCATCATATGTAGTACCAATTACTACATTTTGTATTTTTTCATTATTTGGCTCGCCATATGGAATTTCATATAACTCAGTTTGTTTTTCACGAATTGGATTGCTATCTGTAGATAACCAAACTTCCTTTTCTAATTTTGGTAAATTTAATTTTTCAATCTTCTCTCTAGTATCATCAATTGGAATTATTCCCCATTTATCAAAGAAAGGAATTAAATTTTGCCCAGCTACTTTTGACGTCATGTAAATAAACATCTGCTTTTTCTCTTCATCAGATTTAGGCATTTCTGTATCATGTAACACACGATACATTTGATGTAATTTCGGATAGAACTGGTCTCCATAAGCTAAATGCAACTGCCAAAACATAACTAATTTTTCGAATTCATTCATCTTCTCTTGCGCATTCGGTTTACCTAGATAAGCAAATGCGGCTTCATAACGATTTTCTTGCTCTAACCTTGTTTTATGTCCAAATGCAGTTTGAACTGCTAAAGAATAAATGTTAACGGTTACTTCTCCAAGCCCCTCCCATAACCAAGTGTCCTGTTGATGTTGATGCCCCACTTCATGCCAAGGTCCCCATCCATCCGCAGTTAACTCTTCTAGATTTAGTACTGACTCTAAATTCCCTTTACTATAAGCTGTTCGATAATAAGTCGCATACATATAATTGTCCGTATACCAGTCTTCAACATAATGAATGGAATGTTTGCCTTGATTCGCAACACCCACACCATCTTTTGATAAACCAGATATCTTATGTTCTATATTAATTATTTCATCATGTTTCTTTAATAACGCAGCTGGATCTTCTTGCTTCAAATGTTCCGCCACAGTCTCAGGATGCATAGTTAGTAAACTATTTTCCCCTTTCATCTCGATTGCATATGAATTCGGTGTTTCCTTCAACATACGTTTCCAATCTTCTGTCGTATGTTTACCTAAAATAAATAAAGGATTTGGTATACCACCTTTTTTTACTTTAGCAACTACTTCTCCTGTGTTGTGATAATTATAAAAGTATAATAGCCCTCCATTCGGAGAAGAAATTTTATTTTCACCAGGATTTAAATTAAATTGTTTAGGTTCTTCTTTTTCATAAGAATATGTGCCAATATAAGCTTTAATCTTTTGATTCCCATCTACTTGAATAACTACTTCTTCACCTGGCTTTACATAAATACCAGTTGGTTCATAGGGAGAAAAGCTCATTCGACGCTGATGCAACTCACGTATCTCTTCTACATCACCTTTTGGCAGCAATTGATACACTCGCTCTTCTTGCTGTTTCTCCTTATCTTCAATCGTCATCTCTGCATATACCTTAGGCACTTCAAGACCATACGGAGTTAATAACGTAGCTAAAAAAACTCCAGCTACTAATACCCTACTCTTTTTCTTCTTTGACATAATCTGTGTCCCCTATTCCTTTTTTTAGACAAACTACCCTATACATTCATTTAATTGAAAATCCTATTATTTTTATAAAACCATTTAATGAATAGACTAACACCTCGCGCACCTGTATCCATTACTACCGCATTCCTCTCAATGTATTCAATTTCCTACATTATAAAATTTTTATGTATTGTATCCTCCTCACTTCTTTCTACTTGTGATGAGTTCTCTTCCTACATAAAAAGAGAATACTAAAAGATGTACTTCAGTCTTGTCATCTATACATCTAAAAATGTGAAAAACAATAGAACCTTACATTTTCTTCATATATGACCATCTATAGGTAGTTTTTCCAACTGAATTTTACACGCTTTCTATTTTGTTTGATAGCCTTTTCAATCAGAATAATGTTACAATTTTGTGAATATAATCCATTAATCTTAACGTTCGGATTTCAACATATTTTATATTATTCTAAAATATAGTTTAAACTGTCCCAATATTGTTTTCATGTTATCTATACCCGTTTATTATTTTTAACATATAATTTAACTTCTACTCAGATAAGAAAAAAGCATCGGCAAATGCCAATGCTTTTTCTACTATCTTTTAATTTGATTCGGCTTATGTGGTTCATTTGGTGTATAGGGTTTATTTGGTTTATTATCATGACCATTTGCTTTTTTCCAACTTACCGCCAACTCTGGACTTGTTTTTTCTTCACTACGCTCAAGTAACACAACCGCATTTTGAATAGTCGGTGTACCTTTATGTGCAATTCCTTGTAGTTTCGTTAAATTCCCTGATACTTTAAAGCTAAATCCACCCGATGGTGTTTGTTTCGGAATTAAAATGCGGAACTTTTCTCCTACATTAAATTCTGTTTTTCCCTCGCCTTTTTCATTTACGAACTTCGCGCCTTCTGGTGCACCTGTTGCTTGCACTTTATACGTTCCACTTTTTGCATTTGTTTGCACTGTGTATAAACCTGTTTCAAAAAACTCATTTTTTAATACTGCCTCTTGTTCTTCTGATGGTACTACACTCATCGTAATTTCTTGTAGTTCTTCACTAGCGTTTGCTTTCGCAACGATATCTTTCGTTACTTTTTCTACATTTTTATTACGGAAATCTAAATCGTTAATATCAATTTGTTTTAACGCATTCCACACCGCGAGCTGCGTTGCGTAATGTGCCTCTCTCCAATCGGAAACGCCTAATTCTTGTGGACTCTTCTGCGGATAACCGTTTAATAGTACACGGTATACGTTAATATCTACTTTACCCATTTCAGGTAAGTCTTGACCGCTCGGAGATTTCAAATCTACATTTAAGCAAAATGCAATTTTTCCATCTGCCGTTTTAATAAGCTCTGTTCGAATTGGTTTCTTCTTTGACCTACTATAACTCCAATCCATTTCATACTTCGTATGATCCATAACTTCTGCGAATGCTTTTTGAAGCGGGAATAATAAGTTCGCAAATACAAATAAAACACTCAAAAAAGCGGCCATTATCTTGAACGATCGTTTTATATTCATGTCTACAACCCCTTATAAAATAACAAATTTACTACTGTTTATTATTTAGTTAGAAACGTTTTTTATGCATAAGTAAAACAAAAAAGAGTGCAAACTATTTGCACTCTTTCTTCCACTATAAGTTTAGAAATCAAAGTTATCAGGATCTGGACCAACGCGGTGGTTCTGATTTAAAGCATCAATCTTTTCCATATCTTCTTTTGTTAATTCAAAGTCGAATATATTAGCATTCGCAATAATACGCTGTTCTTTCGTTGATTTCGGAATCGTTACAACTTCATTTTGAAGATCCCAACGTAAAATGATTTGCGCTGTTGTTTTACCGTACTTATCAGCAACTTCTTGTAAAGTTTCATTATCTAATAATTGCCCTTGCATAAGTGGTGACCATGCTTCCATTTGGATTCCTTGTTCTTTACAGAAAGCTTGTAGTTCTTTCTGTGTTAAACGCGGGTGATACTCTACTTGGTTAATCATCGGCTTAATTTCCGCACCTTCCAGTACGTCTTTCAGATGATGGATTTGGAAGTTACTTACGCCAATTGCACGCACGCGTTCTTCTTTATAAAGTGTTTCTAGCGCTCTCCACGAATCTTTATATTTCCCTTCAACAGGCCAATGGACAAGATATAAATCTAAATAATCTAGTTCTAATTTTTTTAAGCTCTCTTCATATGCAGCAATTGTCGTTTCATATCCTTGATCTGCGTTCCACACTTTTGAAGTAATGAATAAATCTTCTCGAGAAATTCCTGCTTCTTTTATACCAGCGCGAATGCCTTCTCCAACTGCTTTTTCATTTCCATAAATCGCAGCTGTATCAATGCTACGGTATCCTTCTTTAATGGCTACTTTCACAGCCTCTACAAGTTCCGGTCCATCTTCTACTTTAAATACACCTAAACCGAACCAAGGCATTTCCACACCGTTATGCAATACTGTTTTACTTTGTAAATTTTTCATTATATTTTTCTCTCCTTTATTTTGCTTGATCTCTTTTTTCTAATTTCATACTCCAAGCTGTTAAAATAACAGCGCCTACTACCATAATGCCGCCTACCCAAGCTGTATGAATTAATCCTAACGAGTTCGTTACAATACCGCCCAAATAAGCCCCAAGAGCAATTCCTGCGTTAAATGCTGCAATATTCATTGCTGATGCGATATCAACGGCACTCGGCACGAAACGCTCAGCCAATATAACGACATACACTTGTAGTCCTGGAACATTCATAAACGCGAATAGCCCCATAAAAATAATTGTGATAAGCCCTGCTACTTGAAACTGCGCTGTAAATGTTAGTACGAATAATACAATTGCTTGAACAAAGAACATGTAAAATAGTGCTCGAATTGGATTATGATTCGATAATTTTCCGCCGACCATATTCCCAATCGCAATTGCAATCCCGTACACTAACAAAATGATTGTAACGGTACTCGATTTAAATCCTGTTACTTCTTGTAATAGCGGAGATAAATACGTAAATGTTACGAATGTTCCTCCGTATCCTAATGCAGTAATGACGAAAACAAGTAAGAGTCTTCCGTTCGTGATAAGTTTGAATTGATCACGAAATGATACTCTTGTACCCTTTTTTAAGTTAGACGGAATTAACATGCTGTTTGCGACTAAGGCAACAATTCCAATGACCACAATCACCATAAAAGATGCTCTCCAGCCAAATTGTTGACCAATAAACGTTCCAATTGGTACACCTGTAATCGTCGCAACGGTTAAACCAGTAAACATAAATGCTATTGCACTAGCACGTTTATTCTCTGGTACAAGTGCAGCCGCAATTGTGGATCCGATCGACATAAAAACGCCATGTGCAAACGCAGAGACAACCCTCGCGATAAGTAACACAGTAAAACTCGTTGCTACCGCTGCAATCCCATTACCGATAATAAAGACAATCATAATCCACATTAATAATGTTTTTCGCGACATACTAGCAGTTAGCGAGGTTAAAACAGGAGCACCGAATGCTACTCCTAATGCGTATAAAGAAACGGTTAAGCCCGCTGTTGTAACAGAAACATGTAAATCTTCCGAAATAGATGGTAATAAACCGACACTAATAAACTCGGTTGTACCAATTCCAAATGCACTAATTGCTAGCGCTAATAAAGCAAACATACTTCTTCGATTCGTCTGAACAGCCGAAGATGATACTGCATATGAATTCAATTGAACTCCTCCTTAATACGAGAAATCCAATCATAATAGTGTGATAAAAAGGCCTTTTTATCTTCTACAAAAATAATGTTACTGCTGATAAATGCTATTATGAATGGCTTCACTCTTTTTTTGAAGAACGCACTTTAAAGTACGATAGGTACCTAAAAGTAACATAGGCACTTTTTAGTACCGTACTACTCATTTCCCTCTTACGTATGCTATTATGAAACATATTCAACACGATAAAAAGTACGTACTTTAAAGTGCTATAGGCACTAAAAAGTAACATTTAACTTATTTAGCTTCTTTTGTTGAAGAACTGAAATTTACATTCATCAAAGGAGATTTTTATATGAAGAAATATAATATTCCTGTCGAGGCGACTTTAGAGGTTATCGGTGGCAAATGGAAAGTCGTTATTCTTTGCCACTTAACGAAAGGTACAAAGAGAACGAGTGAACTAAAACGTTTAATGCCTGGTATTACACAAAAGATGTTAACGCAGCAATTACGCGAGTTAGAAGTAGACGGGGTTATTCAAAGAAAGGTATACAATCAAGTACCACCAAAAGTAGAATATTCCCTTACTGACTACGGATGGTCTTTAGAATCAATTCTCGATTCTCTTTGTACTTGGGGCGAATGCCACCTTGAAAAAAGTGGTAACACATCGATGCTAATTACAGAGGATGAACAATAAGAAAAAGGAAAAAATGAACAGAAATTTGTCCATTTCCCCCTTTTTTTCTTTATATATATGTACATTTTTAAGATAGATAAAATAATTTATGCGCTTTCATGCCTTGTCAGTACTAGGTTACAGAATCAATATCAAATAATTAGGAATCATTTTTATGTTAACATACGTGTATATAGTATATAATATGGGATATATATTATATACACTTTCCGATAAGGGAACTTTCCATTATGCGGACAAGCCATGTATCGGACAGTTCATAAATAATAGGTAGGACATTATGGTTTTGGATTTATGATTTCAGCTTACTTGCTGTCATAAATTTAAAGGCATTTTATTGTGCTTTGTGAAACTTTGTATAAAGTTTCGCAAGTGTTTACTATCTTACCTATCAAAAATAAGAGTATTGCTATCGTAAAGGAGAATTGGAGATGCCAGAAACTATGACTCAAACAAAGCCAGAACAAGAAACTGTACAAATTTCTGCTAGCCAAGGACAACTTGATGTACTTGATCAGTTGTTAAAACCTGAGGTACAAGAATCATTAACAACACTAGTAGAACAGCTTCCAAAATTAACTGAGCTTGTTAACATTTTAACTAAGTCTTATGACTTCGCTCAAACTGTTGCTACTGATGAAGTATTAAAAAGCGACACTGTTAGTGCAATCACAGAACTTGTAGAACCTGTAAAAGATACAGTAAAAGGCATGGCTGCAACTGCTATCGAAGCGAAAGATCGTGCTGACGAAAGTAACGAAGTTATCGGCCTGTTCGGTCTATTAAAATTACTAAAAGACCCACAAGCACAAAAAATGTTCCGTTTTGTGAACGCATACCTTCAAATTAGTGCAGAACGTAATAATAAATAATTTAACTTATAACAACAATTAGTAAAGACGGGGGATAACATACTATGTCAAAACAAATTGTCATCTTAGGCGCTGGTTATGGCGGTCTTCTTGCCGCTTTAAACGTACGTAAATATTACAGCAAATCAGAAGCACAAGTTACAGTGATTAACCAATACCCAACGCACCAAATCATCACTGAACTACACCGCCTTGCAGCTGGTAACGTTGCTGAGCAAGCAATTGCAATGCCACTTACAAAGCTTTTCAAAGGTAAAGACATCGATCTTAAAATTGCAACAGTTGAGTCATTCTCAGTTGATAGCAAAGAAATCAAACTAGCTGGTGGCACTACGCTATCTTACGATGCACTTGTAGTTGCTTTAGGAAGTAAAACTGCTTACTTCGGTATTCCAGGACTAGAAGAAAACAGCATGGTATTAAAATCTGCTGCTGATGCAAATAAAATCTACAAACACGTTGAAGACCGTATTCGTGAATACGCTAAAACGAAAAACGAAGCTGATGCTACAATCGTAATCGGTGGTGGCGGATTAACTGGCGTTGAGCTAGTTGGTGAGCTTGCTGACATTATGCCTAAACTTGCAAAAAGCCACGGCGTAAATCCAAAAGAAGTTAAACTTCTTCTTGTTGAAGCAGGTCCAAAAATCCTTCCAGTATTACCAGACCACTTAATCGAACGTGCAACTGCTAGCTTAGAAGCACGCGGTGTTACATTCTTAACAGGTCTTCCTGTAACAAACGTTGCTGGTAATGAAATTGACTTAAAAGACGGTCAAAAAATCGTTGCTAACACATTCGTTTGGACAGGCGGCGTACAAGGTAATCCATTAATTGGTGAATCAGGTCTTGAAGTAAACCGCGGTCGTGCAACTGTTGATGCACATCTACAATCTACTTCTCACAAAGACGTATTCGTTGCTGGAGACAGCGCTGTTGTCTTCTCTCCAGACGGTCGTCCATACCCACCAACTGCACAAATCGCTTGGCAAATGGGTGAGTTAATTGGATACAACTTATACGCAGCACTAGAAGGCAAAGCATTCGAAGAGTTCGCACCTATCAACTCTGGAACACTTGCTAGTCTAGGACGTAAAGATGCTGTTGCTACAATCGGAGCAAGCAATACTCCGCTTAAAGGTTTACCAGCATCATTAATGAAAGAAGCAAGTAACGTTCGTTACTTATCACACATTAAAGGTCTATTCAGCTTAGCATACTAATCTGAATATAAGCCCGAATCATGCCCTGCATGGTTCGGGCTATTTTTATCCCGCTATTTGCGGGCTGATAATCAGTGGGGATGAACATAACCCCCCACTGATTAAAGTGTCACTTTATCCGTAATTTTCTCTAACTTATTTATTCGGCAAAAGAATAATATAACCTCTTTAATTATCGAAATATACTGACTTTTTTGTGTCGAAATTGTGTATATGAAAAGAGCGGAAGTAGATATCTTCCCTACTTCCGCTCTTTCACAAGAACTATTCTCCTAATTCCACTAAGCTGTAGTTCTTCTTCCCTTTACGAATAATGATGAATCGTCCATCAAATGAATTTTCTACAGTAACATCCCTACTGACATCCGTTACTTTTTCACCATTCATAGATATAGCCCCATTATTAATATCTTCACGCGCTTGACGTCTAGAAGGTTCAATTCCTAAATCAACTAGCCACTCTACGATATTTTTCGTCTCTTTTGAAGATTGGAATGTCGGCATCTCTTTAAAGCCTTGTTCAATTTCATCAGCTGTTAACGACTTAATATCTCCGCTAAATAACGCTGCTGTAATTTTCACTGCCTGTAAAAATGCTTCTTCTCCATGAACGAATTTCGTCATTTCTTCTGCTAATACTTTTTGCGCTTCACGTTTATGAGGCTCTGTTTCTACCTTCACAGCTAATTCATCAATTCGCTCTTTCGTTAAGAACGTAAAGTATTTCAAGTATTTAATTACATCACGATCATTTGTATTCACCCAAAACTGGTAAAATTCAAACGGCTTTGTCTTTTCAGGATCAAGCCAAACCGCACCACCTGCTGATTTACCAAACTTCGTACCATCTGATTTTAATAATAATGGAATCGTTAATCCGAATACTTTCGCTTCATGACCTTCTAACTTACGAATTAAATCTAAACCACTCGTAATATTTCCCCATTGATCACTACCACCAATTTGCAATTGAACATCTTCTTTTGTGTATAAATGATGAAAATCCATCGCTTGCAAAATTTGGTACGTGAATTCTGTGAAAGAAATCCCTGTATCTAAACGACTTGCAACAATATCTTTCGCTAACATGCTATTTATGCTAAAGTTTTTTCCGTAATCACGTAAAAACTCGATAATGTTTATTTTATGTGTCCAGTCATAGTTATTTACCATCTTCACTTCGCTATTCCCGCCAAAGTCAAATAGCTTTTTCATTTGCGCTGTTAAAGCATCTACATTATGCTGGACTACTTCTAAAGTTTGCAATTGACGCTCTGATTGGCGCCCACTCGGATCACCAATTGTTCCTGTTGCTCCCCCGATTAAAATAACCGGATGATGGCCAGCTAATTGAAATCTTTTCATCATCATGAACGGAATTAAATGTCCAATATGCATACTATCACCAGTCGGATCCACTCCGCAGTATAGTGAAATCTTTTTCTCTTCTACTAACTTACGTAAACCTTCTTCATCTGTCTGTTGATTCACAGCACCGCGCCATTCTAATTCATCAATAATATTCATCTTTTGTCATCCCCTTTATTTTTTGAAAACAAAAAAGCCCCTATGTCTACGATAGACATAGGGACGATTATTCACCGTGTTACCACCCAGTTTGCATAAATAGCATAGCTATTCATACCACTCTTAGCAATAATATCGATTGCTAGTCCGCTTAGCGTTACCTAAGATACTCCAGAGTGTAATTCGCAAGTTTGTTTGTGCTAGGTTCCAGCAACCCCTAGCTCTCTTTGATAACAGTGACAAACCGCTACTGGGCTCTTTCAACGTATATTATTTGTTAAATTATTAGCCATTATATTGAATTAAAAACAAATTGTCAACAATACCCAAATGTTTTTTTAAAATAATTCACATTTTCATACGTATTTCGTTACTCTTTATCTTCTCCAATAATCCTTACTTCTCGCTCTAACTTCACGCCAAATTTCTCTTCAACAGTCTTTTGTACAAAGTGGATTAAATCAATGTAATCTTGTGCTGTTCCGTTATCAACATTCACCATAAATCCAGCGTGTTTTAAAGAAACTTCCACTCCGCCAATTCGCTTACCTTGTAGTCCTGATTCTTGAATCAATTTACCAGCAAAGTTATTTGGTGGGCGCTTAAATACGCTACCACATGAAGGATATTCTAGAGGCTGTTTTGACTCACGTTTAAACGTTAAATCATCCATTTTTTCTTTAATTTCTTCACGCACACCTTCTTCAAGCTCAAATCTCGCTTCAAGAATAATATAATGGTTGTTTGCAAATACACTCTTACGATATCCAAATTCAAATGCTTCTTTCGTTAAAGTACGTAGCTCTCCATCACCTGTCATTACGACAGCTTCTGTTAATACAAACGATACTTCACCGCCGTAAGCACCAGCATTCATATATAATGCTCCGCCAACTGAACCCGGAATACCACAAGCAAACTCAAGACCCGTTAAATTATGATCTAATGCAATACGTGATACATCAATAATTGCTGCACCACACTGTGCTACAATCGTTTTTCCTGTTACAGTCACACCTGTAATGTGAATTAAACTTACTATAATCCCGCGAATTCCACCGTCTTTAATAATGACATTCGATCCATTTCCTAAAAACGTAACTGGAATATTATATTCGTTAGCATATTTGATAACTTCTTGAATTTCATCATAATTCGTCGGCGCAACGAACACATCTGCTTTTCCGCCAACTTTAATATGTGTATGATTCTTTAACATTTCATCTTGTTTCACATGACCTTCAGGCAATACTGTACTTAAATATTTATAAACCTCGTGCATATTCATTTTACGATTCCTCTATTTCTATAATCTTTTTATCCCGCTATATACGGGTCCATAATATCCCCACATAAAAATGCATTACAAAACAACAGCTAACGTGGTGAATACAGTGTACATAAAGCACACCTATAAACCTCTTAAATTATAAGAGGTTCCACTCATATTAAAATATATATCGCATAATAAAGCAACCCAAATGGGCTACTAAACTTGACATGTAACCATATAGACAACAATTTGTAAAATATATAGGTTTTTCAAAGTAATACCCTTCAATATCTTACTATACCATACGAAAGAAAAGTGGTATTTTTTTGTAATCTTTACTTTATTTTCATCAATAAAAAAAGAGCACATCCCACAGAATGTGCCCTTTCTATACTTTTTAACTTATTTTTCGTTCTCTTCTTTTTCCTTATCAAACCATAATAGCTCATCGTCATCAACTTCACCATTATAATTGATTAGAATCTCTTCTCCCGCTTTTATATCTTTATAAGCAAAGAAGTTAAACGTATGATTCTCAAAGACAATATCATACGTTGCATTCGGATTATATGCATGATTAAATAACATGCCGTATCCTAAAAGGAATGCCGTATGATTTACCCCATACTCAAATGCGTAGTCAGCAAGTAACGTTTTCTCAATGTGTTCATGCTGTTCATTCGGATAAGAGATAACTGGTGCTGAGTGTATCAACTCACCCTTTTTAATATCACGAGTTGCAAATACACCTCTATTAAATTCTCCATCACTAAGTTCAGAAGTCTTAACTTCAATCATATGCTTCACCTATATATTTCTTTCTTCGAAGTATTTTTCTCCTTAAGCTTGGCAGAAAATGCGGAGAAAAGCAATTAAATTCCTATCAAGTGCTCTTTTTCATCGATATTATTTTTCTAGAATATCTTCTAGCAATTTCACTTGCTCGCTAACAGTATGTAACGTCTTCACCGATGTATCATTTCGATGCTTTTCTTCTTCAACACTCGCTAACACTTCTTCCGTAGCTGCAGAAGTTTGTTGAATTACGTTAGAAGCATGTGTAACGTCCTTTACGATATTCGTCGTTTTAGCTTGGAAACTTTCTTGATGACCAACAATCTCCCTCATTACATCATTAATCGCATCAATAAACTTCCCTAAATCCGTTACATTCGTCAAAACACTTGCTAACATTTCGTTACATTCTTCTTGTAATCTTTCTGACTTCTCTACCTGCACTTCTACTTTACTTGCTTGATTACTAAACTCCTTCAAAATCCCTTGAATTCTCCCCGCAGAATGATTCGATTCTTCAGCAAGCTTTAACACTTCATTCGCTACAATAGCAAAACCTTTCCCATGTTCTCCTGCCCTTGCAGCTTCAATATTTGCATTTAAAGCTAGCAAACTCGTCTGACTTGAAATATTCGTTATTACATCTACAATTTCATTAATTTGTTTCGATTGTGTCATCAATTCTCTAAATATCGTTCCTGATTGTGAAACAACATCATTTAAACTTCTCATGTTAGCTTCAAAATTTCTTAAAGTGTTTACACTACCCTTTGAGATTTCCAAACTTTTATCAACACGCATCGAAGCATTTCTTACTTGAGAGATGATTTGGTCAATATTTCCCTCCATATCATTCAATACTTCTACTGAACGTGACATCATCACTGATTGTGATTGAGTGCCAACTGCTACTTCTTCAAAAGCAAAATTAATTTCACTCATCGACTCCATCGACGTGTTCATATTCTGCCTTAAATGATTGAAATTACTATCTAACTTCACAACAGTTTCCTCAATAAGCCTTTGCGTTTCTTCTAACTCCTGAGCTTTCTTCATCACTGCTTGCTTCTCATCACTTAAACGAGCCAATAGATTAGAACCAATCTTTGTGACACCCCACATTGCGATCGTTACAATCGCTAACAAGCTTGCGAAATTTGCGGCTTCAGATGACGCTGTATAAGCAAAAAATTGATTTGGCCAATAACTACAAAGTATAAATGTAACAACAACTGCTACCCCGCCAAGGATTAAAATAAGACGTTCACTCAAATAAATAAGTGAAACCGCTAATGTAAAATAGATCATTTGAAATACAGCTGGGCTTTCATTAAAAGCTTGTACCATAATGAAAGACATAATAAGTAGCATACATGTCATGATGTATTTATACATTGCTTCCATACTTTCTATAAAAGTAAGCAGCGTTCCAAATACTACGATAGAAATACCACACATCCAAAATGCTATTGCTCTCTCTGTAAAAATATATCCGTAATACCCAATCGCGATTATCCCAAGGAAGAAACTACAAATCGTGATAAACAACAATAAATGATTTTTCTGCGATTCTTTCTCAAGGTTAGAAAAACAAGTTCTCTTTAACCACTCCATATATGAAGCCCCACCTTCTACTCATACGTATCGATTACTTCAGCTTGAATACCGCACTCACTGGGTTATGATCGCTATTTTCAAACTTCAAATCTTTCCCTTGTACATTTACAATTTCAACATTCGGTGAAACGATAAAGCCATCAATAATCGTGACAAAGTTTTCACCTTCCACGTATTTCTTTACATCATCTCTCACAGTCATAACAGACGGATCTACAGCCCACTTAAAGCCACCATCAGTAAAGTCCTTCGGTAATTCTACTAACCACTCAGGACGCTCTTTCACAAACTTAGGATCACTTAACTGAACGTTAGAAAGTAATTGATTCCAGTCTCCGCCCATTATGACATAATCACCATTTTCATAATGCTTGTTCATATATTTTTTTAAATATTCTACTTGCTGTTTTCTAATTTTCCCGCCTTCATCATAAGCAGATAAATGTAGATTTACGAGTCTAACAAATTTCCCATTATTAACAGGTATTTTATGTTCAACAATCGCTCGGTCTAAATCAAATAAACGCTTTGGCCACGGCTCCATTCCAGGAAGCTGAAATCTCTTCGCTGTTTGAACCGTATATTTAGAAAATGTACTTAATCCAGCTTCAGCATATCCCATTGGATTTGTTATTGGCACCGGAACCCATTTCGTATCGTAGTTCTTTCCGAATGACGAAGCATAATCAGGTAATCCTTTTTTCAAAAATTCATGCCCATTTACATCAAATGATCGCATTGATTTTATATCTGTTTCTTGTAATAGTGCAAAATCACTATTCTCATTTTGTAAAAACGAAAGCATATTCTTTAAGTTAGTTTCCGTTTGTTCTTTACTACTTGAACCAGACCCTTTTCCCCCATCCATAAAGAAGTCTTGATCCTTATCTAGTCCAGCATATCCAATATTAAATGTTGTAACTTTAAATTCATTTCCAGGCGCAATTACGCGCTCCTTATTGTTTTCCACCTTCAAGCTTATAACATCAGCCGGCTGTTCTTTTGTAAGTGTCATATACGCTAAAAACCCACCTACAACTCCCACCCCTACTAAAATACATATAAGTACTATTTTTAATAATTTTTTCAAACAAACGACTCCTTTTCTAAAACATACGATTTTACTTTTCTTTATTTTCAGTTAAATAAAAAAATGACAGACATACGAAACATTTTATCACACCGAAAACCTTATATCACTATATTTAGTTTATGAGTAATAATTCCCTATCTTAAACTATTAGAGAAATACAAAATACACCAACTTCTCCACTGGAAATCAAACGAAATTTTTAGTACACTATATGTAATAATTATAGGTGATGGAGTTCGCCATAACTGCTGCTTAGCTAATGACTCCTACCAGTATAACTACTGGTAGGAGTCTATTTTTTTGAGCAAGCTATTTAAAGAGGTGAGGAATTTGATTTATATTATCGTTGGCATAGCCGGTATATTAGGAGCCCTTTCCCGTTATTATTTAGGTCTTACTATTCATGTATTTTGGCATCATTCATTTCCATTAGCTACATTATTCATTAACTTAATCGGCTGTTTCTTATTAGCTTGGCTGACTACGTATATCGCTCGGCTAAACATCTTACCTTCGGAGGTTATCACAGGCATCGGAACTGGATTCATCGGTTCCTTTACGACGTTTTCAACATTCAGTGTAGAAACTGTGCAATTAATCAATCATTCTGAATGGAGCGTGGCCTTCTTATATGTAGCATGTAGCATACTTGGCGGCCTCATTATGTCTGGACTTGGCTATACACTTGGGGATTTCTTAATTAAGAAACATCTTACGGAAGGTGATTACTCATGATGGGAGCTTTATTAGTCGCAACAGGAGGGTTTTTCGGTGCCATTACACGATTTGCAATTAGCAATTGGTTTAAAAAAAGAAATAAAACATCCTTTCCAATTGCTACATTTCTTATTAATATAGCAGGAGCATTTTTACTCGGGTATATAATTGGCCGCGGAGTCTCTACAGGATGGCAATTATTATTAGGTACTGGTTTCATGGGTGCATTCACTACATTTTCGACACTTAAATTAGAGTCCATTCAGCTTCTCAATCGCAAAAAAATTTACACATTCCTTTTATATTTAAGTACTACTTACATAATTGGTATCCTATTCGCATTCCTTGGAATGAAGCTCGGTGGAATATAAAAAAGCGACTCTATTGAGTCGCTTTCTTTCATAAAAAGTATGTCCCGCCATACGGAATGGAAAATAAAGTGAAACTTTAATCAGTGGGGGTTTTGTTCTTACCCACTGATTATTAGCCTTCACCAATCGGGCGTTTACGGGCAGTTGATCTCCCACCTAACTTCTTTTTTCCTGCCGAATTTTGAGGTGGGAGTTTTACTGCCCGGCAAATAGCGGGATAAACCAGCTGGATCCACATCGTAATGTACAATTTGCATCGGAAGCTGTGAATACAGCATATACTGACTTTGCATCATTTGTGCAAGCTGTGCTTGTTGCTGCATTTGAATAACTTGATTCACAGCATGAATGGTCCCCTGTGCCCCGGCTAGCGTTATAGCTGCCCCTACTTGTCTACCATTATAAAAATAATGATTCATCATTATTCAGCTCACTTATTATTTTTCTTCCATATGGTATGTTTCTATTTCATAGTGAGTATTTTGTCCCGATTGATGAATCCCTCACTAATTAAACTTCACTTTATCTATTACTTTTTCTCAGCTTTGAAGTAATAAATCCAAATAGTAATACAGCAATACCACTAAAGAACAATACATAACTTATCGGTACTAGGAAAAAGAAAGGTTCTTCAAGAAATCCATCCGCTCCTACTTTACTGTTTGAAGCATGTATAGTTAAAGAAATAATCGCTAAGATCATGAAAGAAATAGCTACTACGTATTTATTTTTCATTTTACATTCTCCTCTATTCATATAATTCTTCTTAATTAACATCATATTATCCAAAACGAAATCATTAGTCAATAATAATTTATTGTTTCACAATAAATTATTATTGACTAGAATAAAAAAAAAAGGTTTATGAAGCATCTTAAATCGCCTCACAAACCTTTTCAATCATAAATATTACACTTCAAACCTCTTGCTTAATACAACATAAATTGAACACAATAATACGAATATCCCAGCATAAATTAACAAAATCTCTACACTAAACGCATCAGCCAAAGGACCAAATATTATCATCCCTAAAGGAAGCGCGCATGAGTTAGCAATTTGCACAAGGCTAAACATCCGCCCGTGCATAGAAGGTTCTACTTTCTCCTGCAATAACACAGTAACTGGCGTATTAAAGCATGGCATTGTTATACCAATTAAAAAATTAAAGATTAAATACATAATAAATATCGGTGCAATTCCTAGTCCTATCATAAGCAGACCATATAAAGCACAGGCTAGCGCTGTTGTATGCATACGATTACGGAAGCCACCCCACGCTGCAATTAATACTCCACCAGCCGCTGCACCAGCACTAAATGTCATCTCACTAGCAGTAAGTCTCCACATCTCCGCTCCGTAAGAACGAGTTACCATTAACGGTGTTAAAAAGGCAGCTGGACTTATTAAAATCATGACAATGATTAATAAAACGAGTAGCCTTTTAATAAATACATTTTCTTTTAAATAAGCAAATCCCTCTTTTATCCCTTGTAGATTAGATTTTTGCTTACTCTCTGCATTCACATGCCCTTCCACTTGAATAATAAACATCATACTAATTCCGATCATAGCCGTAATAACATCAATAAAAAATGTTGTTTCAATGCTAGCAATAGAAAGAATTGCGGCACTTGCCGCTGGTGAAAGAAACATAATTAAAGATGTAATACTGCTATTTATCCCATTTACTTTCATAAGATAATCTTTCGGAACGATTTGTGGAATTAACGCATTCACAGCTGGCGTTTGCACCCCTGTACCAGCTGAGCGAATGAGTAGTACTATAAAAAGTAACCAAATACTTTTATATCCTGTTAAAAATAAAATTGCCAAAACTAACGTAGCAATTGCTATAATCCCATCCGATAACATAATCATCTTTTTACGGTCATAACGATCAATCCACACACCTGCAAACAAAGATATCGCAATTTGTGGTAGGAAACCGCAAACAGTTGAAATGGTCAACATCACTCCTGATGATGTTGTAAGGGTGATATACCATATGATCGCGTACTGTACGAGAGATGAACCGAACAACGAAATCGTTTGAGCGGTCAAAAACATTATTATTTTCACTTTCCAATCATTATCATTTATCATCTTTTTTACTCTCCTCAATTAAACCGCTCTCTATGTTGAAAATACTATCTGCCCAATCATGATAAAAACTTGCTTCGTGAGATACGAGTATGATGCTACCCTTAAACTGAATTAATGCCTTTTGCAAAGATTCCTTCGCTTCTGCATCTAAATGATTCGTCGGCTCATCTAAGATTAAAAAATTACACGGTGATAATAATAATCCGCACAGTTTCACCTTCGATTGTTCACCGCCGCTTAATGTACGAAGTTCTTGTGAAACATGTGTATCTTTCACACCACACGCAGCTAAATGATGGCGTATTTCTTTCATATTCAACTTAGAAAACTGCTCCGAAATAACTTGAAGTGGTGTCAAAGAATCATTCTCCCAATTTAAATCTTGCGCATAATAGCCAATCTTTATTTGCTCTGAAAATTGAAATTCTCCAAAAATACTAGAAATATTTCCAACGATTGTTTTTAATAAGGTGGATTTCCCTACTCCATTAAATCCTGTAATAACAAATTTTTGTCCTCCTACTACCGAGAAATTCAACTTTGGTAATAAAGCAAACTCATATCCAACCTCAAGGTCATTTACTGTCAAAACCGTCTGTGCTGAAATTGAAAGCTCACGAAAATGAATAGATGGTTTATGAGTAAAATTCGGAGGTGCAATTCTTTCCATACGCTGTAGCTGTTTTCTGCGTCCTTGCGCTATTTTTGAATTCACTCCAGCAATATTTCTACGAATATACTCTTCCGTTTTTTCAATTTTCTTTTGCTGTGCATCATATTGGCGAATATAATCTTTTCTCAAATGCTCCTTTTGTCTTACAAAATCTGAGTATTTTCCGTAATACTTCTTCACCGTTCCAAACTCTACATCACATATGCAAGAAGTCACTTTTTCTAGAAAATCAAAATCATGTGACACTACAATAAACGCTCCTTCAAAACTCATTAAATAATTAGCAAGCCACTCAACATGCTCTTTATCAAGGAAGTTCGTCGGTTCATCTAGTAATAAAATATTAGGCTCTTCTAATAAAAGCTTCGCTAAAATTACTTTTGCACGTTGTCCCCCGCTTAGTTCAGCGATTATACGATTCATGCCAATAGCATCAATACCTAAGCCAGCTGCAATTTTATTAATTGTGCTATCTAACGAATAAAAATCACGAGCCTCAAGTTGTTCTTGATATGCGGCCGCTTTTAACAATTTGTCAGGATCACCTGTCATAGCACTTTCTTCATACAATTTGTTCATTCTATCTTCCATTTCAAACAAATCATGAAAAGCTCTCTTTAAATATTGTGAAATGGTATAATTCCCATCAATTTCTGCATATTGATCAAGATGCCCAATTTGAATATTAGGCTGCCACTTTATGTCTCCCTTATCAGGAATTATTTCTTCAATTAATATTTTCATTAACGTACTTTTCCCTGCACCATTCTGTCCAACAATCCCCATATGTTCTCCTTTATGCAAATCAAAAGAAGCATTTTCATATAAGACTTTATCTATAAAACTATGTGATAAACTTTCAACTTTAAGTAAACTCATTCGTATTCCTCTTTTCCTGAAATTAAAAAAAGCAGAGAGATAGCGTCATTCGACACTAGCCCTCTGCTTCGTGGTTTTTTCCTATACTACTCCAATTTATTGTAAAAACTCATCGGAATAATATACACAAAGGGCCATAGACAAAGCATTGTCTATGGCCCCTTAATCTATTTTATACATCAGCTAAAAACCAAAACCAAATAAGCATAGATAAACTATACTTTTTTAGAAAAGTTATTCAGCCGATGAATATCGGGGATTTATACCCCTTGATTAAGCTCCGTACAACGCTTCACCGTATACATTTGTGCGGAGCAAAGTTTTCTAATGAGTTTTACAAATTTTATATAAAGCATGTTCTGCACCTTCCTTAATACTTAAAAGGGATTTTAGCATACGGTTTTATGAAGCGTCAAGATTACTTCCAAATAATTCAACTACTTATTTTCAAAATATTGCTTCTGGAACATACACATTCTTATCGCATTATGATAGTTACCATCAACGAAAAACTCGTCTTGTAACTCACCCTCCACGATAAATCCAACCTTTTTATAAACATGTACAGCCTTTTCATTCTCTTTATCAACAACTAAATAAAGTTTATGCATATTTAATACAGAAAAAGCGTAATCCATCGCTAAACGCGTCGCTTCCGCTGCATAACCATGTCCTTGATAATTCGGATCAATAATAATTTGGAATTCAGTTCTTCGATGAATATAATCGATTTCCACTAACTCGACTAATCCAACCATCTCATTATCTTTCTCCAGGATAAAACGGCGTTCACTTTGATCATGTATATGTTTATCATATAAATCCTGTAGTTCTACAAATGCCTCATACGGCTCTTCAAACCAATAAGACATAATATGTGCGTTATTATTAAGTTCGTGTACAAACTTTAAATCTTCCCGTTCTAAAGGACGTAACTTTAATTCCTGACTCATTTCTATAACCTCCAAGTAAAATAACCTCTTCACTTAATTTCTCAATTTTTTTCGATTTCAAACGCCCTATTTACATTGTAAACTTTCAAGTAACTTGAAGGTCAAGTTGAAAAAGTAGTGCAAACTGATGTCTGCACTACTACTCTTTTCTCAAATCTCTCATATTTGATATGTATAAAGCAATGACTAAAACAAGAATGGATCCTGCATATAATAACGTCTCCATCGGTTCCTCATGAGATACAATAATCAATCGAATTAAAGCCGTAATTCCGATATAAATAAAATAGCGTAACGGAAAATGATAATTCGATTTAAAATACTTAATGATTAATGCGATGAACTCAAAGTATAAGAAGTAGACAATGATACTTTCAACTAATTTATAAGATGTATACTTCTTCGCCGAAAATATGTATTGAATAAACGTGATTGTCTCATTAATTAAAAAGATAGATAAAACAATGGACAATATAATTAGAGCTATATTTAATATCCACTGTAACACGCTAGCTATATAATGATCGATATTAAATGATTTCATTTTCTCTTTAAACTCCCCTTCGTATACGTACGTATTTATTATAGCAAAATTATCATTGGAAAGAAGTTAAATCATACTTCCTCCCTTTACTCTCACCGGTATATAGAACTTCCAATACTTGAAGTAACCTTTTCACGATTGAGCTTAATTGCACATTCAGAAGCTCTTCCAACTCACTATTATTAATCGTCTTTTCAATAAGACGTGTTTAATCTTGTAAAATACACTTATGTGCATAGTTAGAAACACTATTACAACTCGAACACTGCCATCCTTTTTTCACCTTAACAGATGAATATTTTTTTCGTACATAATAAAAAAATAAAAAATTTTGTCACAAAACCCGTTATTCCGGGTTCTCTATAATACAGGCATCAAATGAGAGTGAGGTTTTAACTGACATGTTAAAAATAAAAAAGGAAGACAGGCCTTTTTCGGATGTGACATTTGAAGATTTGTTTAAACAAAACTATGTTTACGTTGTGAAACAGATCGTATGGATTGTCAAAAATCAGACTATCGCTGAAGAATTAGCCCAAGAAGTCTTTTTACAGCTATATCGCAACGATTGGAAGAGAATTGAACACTTACCTGGATGGCTAATAAAATCTTCTACTTATGTAGCGTATAAATATCTACGATCTGAAAAACGACATAAGGCGAGAGTAGATAAAACCATACAATATCATGAAGTACAACATATTTCATCATTAGATGATGACTGGATTAGACAAGAAGAAATTACAAATGTACAAATGGTACTCAGTAACATGGATGAACGGGATCGAACCATTTTATTGATGAAATTTTCTGGTTTTCAGTATAAGGAAATTGCCGAAGTGCTTCAAATTGACATATCTTCTATTGGAACATTATTAGTCCGAGCCAAACAAAAGTTTCGTAAGATTTATAAACAGTTAGAGGAGGCGTAATAAATGAATTGTTATGATGTGGGATTTATTCAAGCATATATGGATGGGGAATTACCTTATGAGACAAGAAAAGAATTCACAAAACATTTAGATACGTGTAACGCATGCCAAGACCTATTACTAGAAATTAGTAAATTAAATCAATGGGAAAATGTCATGTTAGAGGAAGAAATAGTACATTCATCAAAGGAAATCAAAATTGATGTAGACCAAGCGTGGAAAGCATTTGAAAGTCGCGCAAAATTAGAAGATGTTTCTTATATCAATCAAAAACCTGAACAGAAGAAGGGATTATTTACAAATATGAATAAAAAATCAAAACGTTTCATGTATATAGCAGTAGCGGTAGCAGGGCTTTTTTCAACAGCCATGATTCCACAAGTTCGAGTGGCAGCTACAGATGTTGCCTCTTATTTTTCCAATGCAATTTCAAATGATACGATTATTGATGAAGGAAGAGACGTTACAAAAGGGCAATTTATTCCTCTTGATGAAAAGATTACAGATCAAGGTGTTACAGTACATCTGAAAGAATTATATGTAGCGGATGCACGTATATCCGTTCATTATAAAATTGAAAAAGAAAATGGAAATGTAGTACCGTTTGAATTTGATACAACGGGGTTACAACTTAAAGATGATGGCAAAGTAAATGGTCAACAAGAAAAAAACCCAGAGTATAAGAAAAATGGGTACTTCGGACAATTAGCATTTATTCAAGGAGCAAATGATGGACCATTAGAACTAAAAGCATCCGGTGAAGAATTAAAGCATATAGGTATTCGTTTTAAGGATAGACCAGAAGGTGTCATTACATTTATCGAAGGTCCTGAAGGGAAAGATTCTTTCAAACAACCACTTACATTAGATGTAAATATAAGCAGGATTGGAAAATTATCTGGTTCTTGGAAAGGTCAACTTCAAATTGATCCTACCAAATTGAAAAAATAAAGTGAATTTAAATGAAAAAAAGAATAGAACGATGTATATCCAATACCATGCTTATATTCTTCCTTGTGTTACTTACATTTATTTCATACATGATTTCTACTCTATCATTTTTAATTTCATAAACATAAAAAGGTAGTATAGAAAGTAGACGGTTCCTTAACATACAGGGAATCGGCTACTTTTCGTCCAAACGCACAATTTTCTTTTTTCGTATGGTGCCCCTACATGCAAAACTTACATAAAATCTAGATGAACTCCAAATAAACTCCAGATACTTGTTTTATGCTAAATGTAATCTTAAACAAGGAGGTAATGGAAAATGTTTAAAACATTATTAGCAGGAACACTTTTAAGTACAGGATTATTAGCGGGTGGTGCAGTAGATACAGAAGATATGAAAACGAACAAACTAGAATCGAAGAAAAAAATAGAATGGAGACAAACAAATAAAAGTGAAAAAGAATCCACAAAAAAGATGGACAAAGGTACAAAAATTGATCAAAATCAACCAATGTCAGTTACAACAAGTTTAGATGGAACAACAACCTCTTCGCCAATCCATAATTCACCTGAAGACGCAGTGCCAGCAATTCCTAACGAAGATGTGAAATCTAACCATAATCAAACCTTTGAAATGCCTGAGGACACTAAATCAAAACCTGTACATGATTCTTCTAAATAAGCTATAAAATGAAATAGGATCATACCGTCAGATAAGTAATAATAGAATCCCTGTTGCATACAGCGCAGGGGTTTTGATGTTAAAAAAGTTCCCTTCACTAGTCAAAAGCAAATAATGAAAAAAGAAAAATCAGATGTAAAATAATCAATAATTATTAAAAACAAATAAAAGGATTATCTCTTATTTAATAAGAGATAATCCTTTTATTTTTGGAACCATATCTTTCCCACCAGCAAAAAGAACCATAAACTTGCAGAAAGTTTATTTTAACTTCCCTATCGATAGGTTAACACGATAATTCCCATACTTTAATAGTCGCCCCAGAAAGTTATCCAATTCTTCATTAGAAGCAAAATGTGTTTTTAATAAATAACATCCCTCACCACTTATACGATGCACTTCAGAAATTCCTTCTTCTCCTTGAAAGAAATTCATAAACTCTTGATGATTAGCTGTTGTTACAAACAAAGTAACAAATGCAGTCACTATTTGTCCTAATTTGATTCGGTTTATTGCAATTGTATATTGTTCAATTATCCCTAAATCCTCTAATCTCCTAATTCGATTTCCTACAGCCTGACCCGTCATATGTATTTTCTGACCAAGTTCTTTCCATTGTATTCTTGAGTTTTCTCCTAATAATTTCAGTATCTCAAAATCTGTTTGATCAATGATATAAACCAATCCTTTCACCGTGAAAGTAGAAAGCCCGAAAGTGTTTCGCCAACTTATTCTGCTTATCGATACAATTCACTATACTTAGTTTATCCTCTTACATCACATTATTTATCAGTTATATTCACTTATAACATAGAGGACGTAACAAAAAAATACATCTAGATTTAAAGGAGGTTACAAATATGTTATTACAAGATATTCTATCGTTCAATGAACAATTTGTAGAAAATAAGGAATACGCTCCTCGTGAAGCGACAAAAATGCCTCAAAAACGTATGGTTGTTGTTTCTTGCATGGATGCTCGTTTAATTGAGCTACTTCCAAAAGCTTTAGATATACACGATGGTGATGCAAAAGTTATCAGAAATGCAGGTGGTAAGATTGCTTCTCCTTTCGATAGTGTTATGCAAAGTGTTATAGCATCAGTATATGATTTAAATGCAGATGAAATCTTCCTTATCGGACACCATAGATGTGGTGCGAGTCAAACTAATCCAAAAGGAACACTTCAAAAAATATTAGATCGTGGAGTAGCTTCACCCGAAATTTTATCAGCGATTGAATATGCTGGTGTTGACCTTAAAAAATGGTTATTTGGATTCGATGATGTCAACGGTTCAACTCAAGCTAATGTTGATTTAGTAAGAAATCATCCACTTATTCCAAAAGATGTTCCTGTACATGGTTTAGTTATTGATCCTCACACAGGTAAATTAGATTTAGTAGTTGATGGATATAAAGCATTAAATGGTATGAAAAATTAATTATTATTACTTAAATGGAAGGAAGTTATTAGATATGAATAGACAAGAAGCTACGCAAAAAATTATGGAAGCAAAAATTGCAAAAGGTTTAACATGGGAAGAAATTTCAAAGGTAAGTGAAAACTCTGAGACTTGGGTTGTAACAGCGTTATTAGGACAAGCTACAATGACACGTCCAGAAGCAGAAAAAATCGGAAAACTATTAGAATTAGATGAAGAAGTAGTTCAAGCATTAACAGTAGTTCCACTTAGAGGTCAAGTAATGCAAATGCCTCCTACTGACCCAATTTTATATCGATTATATGAAATGATGTTACAATACGCACCAACTCTTAGAGAATTAATTCTAGAAAAAGCTGGCGAAGGTGTAATGAGTGCAATTAACTTCAATCTAGGTGTGGACACACAAGAAGATCCAAAAGGTGGCGACCCTCGTATCGTGATTACACTTAACGGGAAATTCTTACCGTTCCGTACATGGTAATTAATTAAAAATCCATCTATATAATTAAAGTAATTTTATAGATTTACAAAATCCATCCTTTTTAATCTAGCTGTGTAGAAAGGATGGATTTTTACTATGAAATTCTTTTTCGGCAAAGGAGACTAATATGAATAAAAAATACTTTGATACGAGCTTTAGTATTCTACAGTGGTTTGTGTTTTTATTAGCAAATGCAATTGCATTGCCTATAATTATTGGTGGCATATTCCATTTATCAATAGAAGATATCTCAACATTAATGCAACGAACTTTTTTAGTTGTAGGAGTAAGTTCATTTATACAAGCATGGTTTGGGCATCGCTATCCCATAGCGGATGGGCCAGCCGGTTCATGGGTAAGTATATTTGTCATATTGGGACAAGTCGCTATGCATCAGGGACAAAGTGCAAAGGATGTATTACAACTTCTAGAAGGCGGATTAATTATTGCAGGTATATTACTCTTCGTCCTTGGTATAACAGGGCTTGTTCATCGAATTCTACGTTTATTTACACCCTTGGTTACAGGAACTTTTCTTTTAATATTATCTCTTCAGCTTAGTGGTGTGTTACTAAAAGGAATGATGGGATTACAAGGAGCTGTAACTCATCCTGATTATACAACGGCTGCTATTGCGCTCTTTGTTTTTGCCCTTATTACTTTCTTATCAATTAAAGGGAACGGATGGATGAAAAGTTACGCTGTGTTACTTGGAATTTCATGTGGTTGGCTTTTGTATGCTGTATTAGGAAAATCATCTCATATGCCTTCACACACACCGTTAGTTAAGTTACCAGAGCTATTTTCTTGGGGCACACCTAGATTAGATATTGGAATGGCTCTAACTGCAACTTTATTTACATTTCTTTTAGTTGCAAATACAATCGCTGCTATTTCGGCTGTAAAACAAGTGGCTCCGTTATCTAAAGAAAATGAAAAGCAAATACTGAACCGCGGCGTGTGGGCCGGAGGCATATCGCATATTATCTCGTCGTTGTTTTCTACAATTGGAATTGTACCATTACCTGCATCAGCAGGATTTATTCAACTAACAGGACAAAGAAAAGTGAAGTCGTTCCTTATAGCAAGTCTTATATTAGCAGGAATTTCTTTTATTCCTTCAATTGTAAACTTTATATCCTTGCTACCAGGTCCTATTGCTAATGCCGCACTTTTAGCAACATTTGTCCAAGTAATAGGCATTTCATTTCAATCCATTTTACGTGAAGAATTAAATCAACGCCGATTAACTATATTAGGAATTTCATTATTAATCAGTTTGGGAATAATGTTTCTTCCAGAAAGTGCATTTAGCGGAATTCCTTCTTCCTTACAATATGTTTTAAGTAATGGATTACTTATGGGTACCATGCTTGTCATTCTATTGGAACAGTTTTGGAAAGAGTGAAATTTGTGACTAAGTAAAAAAGCGCCCTGCTTACAGGGCGCCTTTTTATACCTAATGACTAATACTAGCAGTTGGGTATAATGTTGTTCCTCCAATTGAAACTTTTATTTCATTTGTTAATGGAACATTTTGTTCATTAATAATTGTTCTCCACCATTCCCATGCAAGACCAGTACATTCTCTTGCTACGATTTTTATATTTTTTGAATTTGGTGGAAGAGGGATAACTGTAGAGTAATGAGCCGTTTTGTCTTTGCCGCTACCATCCCATGTTTTATGTGTTAGTACTTCTTTACCATTTTGATCAAATGTGAATTCATCCCAAGATACATCAAATTGCGCAACGTAAGCACCGTAATGATCCAGTGTCATTTTAGCACTTGAATATTCTGTAGTTGTCGTCTCGATATAATCTGTATTGTTATGAACAGCAGCAGTTGCATTATCTTTTAAAAAAGTACTTGTATATGAAATTGGGTATGCTGGATTTTTAAGACTTAATTCAGCATTATCTTTAATGATATTTCGGATTTCATTGAAATCTTTAGTAACAACCTTGTTATGCTCTTTCGCATCTCCGCCTAATACTACAGCAGTAAAAGTACTTTCTTCAAAAATATCTTTGTACTGTCCATTCGTTTCGACGCTGTTATTCTTAAGTAAGGCTTTAAAAGCAACTTGTACATCTTTGCTCTTAGATGTTGTTTCTAATTTTACATAAACAGTTCTACCATAAGCTACATTTGAGACCATAACAGGTGGGGCCGAATTACTTACACCTTTACGAGTTAACTCACCAAAAGTAACACTATTATCAAAAAGGTCGGATGGATTGTTAGGTAGTTCAGCACTTACGGTATAAAATATTTGCTTATATGCCGCTACCATCACTTTTTTCTCTCCATTTGCAATCGCATTAAAATCAATGTTTAGACTGTTATCAAGATATTTAGCGTTAACGTTAAGGGCACTTGCGATTTGTGATTTACTATAAACCATAGATTCTGTATACTGCATTCTTGCGGGTAACGTATGTGTTTTAGAATACTTTTCATTCCAAGTAGATACTAAATCATCTACTGCTCCAGCCACATTACCATATGTCGGATTTTGGACAGTAATTGTATTTTCTTTTCTCATGCCAGGTAAGTCTATACTAATATTCAAAGGCTTTCTCTTAGCCACTAATAAACTCGGTTGATTGTCTGCAAAAGCTTTATTTGCAAGTTGTACCGCTCCTGGATACGTACGATTCACCACAGAATCAATAATCGAAATATCGACTGGTGAAGTTGTAAGTGATTTTTTCTCGCGTTCCACTACTACAAATTTACCATTCGAATTGATACTTTCTTTCGGAACAAAACTCTCTACTTTATCACCATTTACAGCTAAAATCTCTTGATTATTATATTTAAGATTTGCTATACCAGTATCAATGCCACTAGCATTTTTGGTTACATCAGTTGCATTACCTACTTGTGTTTCTGCGAAGGAAATAGATGAATAATTAATAGTGCATAGACTAACTAATAAACACGCAAGGAACTTTCTTCTTTTGGTTATTTTCTTAATATTCAGAAAAATCACCCCGTTCTTTTTTTAGTAAGATATGATAATGATTGATAAATGCTAGCTAACTAATAAACCTACATAAATGCTTTCAAAAGTTCTTGAATTAACGGGATTACGCCACCTACAAATTTCAAAACTGCCATTGCGATTTCCATATTATTTCCTCCTTTTTTATTGCTACGAAAATGTGATTTATCTTTATGCCCTCATTATAGTGACCCCTTACACTTTTATCAATACACTCTTATATGCAATATTACATACAAAAAAAACAAGCTGAATTCTTATAAAAAGTTATACAGAGATAAATTTTTCGTTTGGTGAATACTTGAAAATGCGAAGCGTTCCTTTGCATTTCATGAGTAATTTACAAGTTTATTGTTGGAAGCATCGCAGGACCGGAAGTAATGAAATACATGCAGGACTGTTACGAGCAGCCAAAAATATTAAGAGTTATCATGGGCAACCGCATTAAAAAAAGCTGCTGCCTATAAAATACAGACAGCAACTTCAACTAGAGTAGCTGGCATAATTTACGCAAGCTACAGTATTTTTTTAACATACTCATTTTTTACACTTTGTAACTAATAAACAGCGATTGGCCCATAAGGACCATTGATAATTTCTATTTTTGTTTCAAAAATATCTGTCAAAATTTTTGGGTCCATAACCTCTTCTACTGTTCCAAAAGCAGCAATTTGTCCATCTTTCATAGCACAAATTTTGTCAGAGTATTTAGCAGCAAAATTTATGTCATGCATAACAGTCAAAATTGTTCTTCCGAATTCATTAGCTGCACGTCTCAAATGCTCCATCATTTGAACAGAACGAGCAACATCAAGGTTGTTCAGAGGCTCGTCCAAAAGTACATATTCAGTCTCTTGGCACAATACCATCGCTACATATGCTCTTTGCCTTTGACCACCAGAAAGCTCATCTAAATATCTATTCTCTAAATTAGTTAAATCCAAGAAATCGATATATTTAGAAATAATAGATTCATCCTCTTTAGTTAACCTTCCCTTTGAATAAGGAAAGCGCCCAAATCCAACTAGTTGTCTAACAGTAAGCCTCGTTACAAAATGATTTTCTTGTCGCAATATAGTCAAAACTTTTGCTAAGTCTTTTGATTTGGATTCAGAAACATCCATATTCGCTACCTGAATTTGACCTTCATCCATATCTAAGAGTCTTCCAATCATCAAAAGTGTCGTTGACTTTCCAGCTCCATTTGGTCCAATTAAAGAAGTAAAGCCCGCTTTTGGTATTTCAATATCTAAAGGTCCTATTTTTACCTTATCAGTATAGAACTTTTTAACGTTATCAATTTTTATCATAAAGCCCTCTTCCTTAAAACTATAGTTAAGAATATTATTCCACCAAATAATTCGATAATAACTGAAACTACACCTTGAGCATGGAATACATGATACATTAAAAAGTATGCACTCGTCATTATCAAAAATCCTATAGCAAAAGCCATTGGAAAAATATATCTATGATCATAAGTTGACGCCGCCTGATAACTCAAAGTTGCTACTAAAAAGCCGTAGAAAGTAAGTGGCCCAATTAGAGCTGTTGAGATGGACATTAAAATAGCTACTAATACAAGCGTATAAATTACACTAGGTTGATATTTAACCCCAAAAGAAGTAGCAACATCCTTTCCTAGTGACAAAACATTCAAATTCTTAGAATGAGCCAAAATTAATACTGCTACAATTATGACCATAGGAATTACAATAGGAAAATATGCAGGATCTGCATGATTAACAGAACCAAATAACCTTGCTTGTAAAATATCAAACTCTGAAGGCGCAAGTAGTTTTCTCATGAAAGTTGACACAGAATTTAGCCCGGTACCAATAATAATTCCAACTAAAAGCATAAGTTGTAAATTCCCGTATTTACCGGAAAGTAACCATCCATAAAGTATCAAACTCATGAAGACCATAACAACAACTTGAAATAAAAATGATCCAATTCCACTAAAATTTATCAATGCACTAGCACCAAAGAAGAATATTGTACTCGTTTGAATTGCTGAATAAAGTGATTCGAAACCTAAAAGCGAAGGAGTAATAATTTTATTATTCGTAATAGATTGGAAAGCAACTGTCGACAAACTATGACAAACTGCAGCAATAATCATAGCAACAATAGCTACTATCCTTCTCTTAACAACTGGGATAAAAGAAGGTGAATCTATCGGAACTGGATTGTTATAAACTAAAAGTCCATATGAAGAAAGGAGGCCTAAAGCAATCAATGTTATCAGTAAAATCCAATAACGTCTTGCTTCCTTCTTAGAACGAAAAGCACTAGCTGATCTACTTTCATTATGAAGGCTAGAATCGATTTCGACATTTTCTTTATTTCTATATTCTAATGTGATCATCGTAGCCTCCTTGGTTTTCTTTGTCTCAATAAAATAGTAATAAACACGACTGCTCCCACTGTTGCAAGTATTAAAGAAACAGGTACTTCAAACGGCTTTATAATTGTTCGAGAAATGATGTCACAGGCAGTTATTGTCCCCATTCCGATCACACATACCCAAGGTAAATTACTCCTAAGATCATCACCTCTAAACATTGAAACAATATTTGGCACAATTAATCCCAAGAAAGGTAAGTTTCCAATAACAGCTGCAACAATTCCAACAGCAACAGAGATAAGACCAGTCCCAAAAAGAACAATTCTATTGTAATTAACTCCAAGGCTTGTTGCGACATCTTCTCCTAGTCCAGCTAAAGTCAATCTATTAGCATACATAAAAATAAGCAAAGTAATGATAACAATCAGCCATAAATATTCATATCTTCCCACCTGAATGTTAGCAAATGAACCTACAAACCAAGTTTCAATACTTTGCGTCATTTGAAAAAGGAGTCCCAAAAAAGTAGACACTGCAGAAATAACTGCTCCAAGCATCAATCCGATAATCGGGACAATTAAAGACGAACGAAGTTTAACTCTTCTTAAAAATAGAAAGAAAATCATAGTTCCTATAAAAGAAAAAATGATTGCACCAGTCATTCTTTGAACTAAAGTCGGGGCAGGAAATAATAAATATACAAAAAGCAGGCCTAAGCCTGACCATTCAATAGTCCCCGTTGTAGTAGGTTCAACAAAGCGATTCTGTGTAATGAGTTGCATTACGAGCCCTGCCATCGCCATTGCAGCTCCAGTAAGCATTAATGCTACTGTTCTCGGAACACGAGTTATGAAAAACATCTCCATTCCGTCCTCTTGTCCACGTATATCATAAACTCCAGTAAACAGTGATATAATCCCCAAAATTATAACAATCATAATCGCTATTATAAAAGGTTTTGTCCATATTTTATTGTGATTATAAAACTGGGGTTGAGAAATATTCTCAACCCTAGAAATCATATTTTTTGACACTGTTTCGTACTCCTTTACACTACTTAGCTAAAATTTTCGCAATATTTCCAAACAACTCTATATAAGTCTCAATTGATTCATTTGTGTAAGTATCTGCTGGTGCATAAACAATTTGTTTTTTAGAAACAGCAGTTGTGTTTTGAAGAGCAGGTGATTTAGAAATAACATCCTGAGCAGGAGCTGAAGTAGCAGCATCAGATGTTGCAGCATCACGATCTAATACGAAAAGCCAATCAGGATTTGTTTGTGCAATAGCTTCAACAGAAACGTCATCACCTTTATGACCTGCAGTAGAATTAGACACTTCTAGTGCTGGAGTCCAACCGAAAATCTCATACATTGGTCCCCAAACGCGACCAGAGTGAGGAGCAGCAAAACCAATATTCCCACCAGTAACGATAACACTCATAACTTTATCTTTTCCATTATAAGCAGATTTTACATTTTCAATAGATTTATCAAAATCAGCTACTAATTTTTTAGCTTCTTTATCTTTATCAAAGATTTTTCCTAAAGAAATTGTAGAATCTTTAAGTCCTTTTACTAAGTTTTCTCCAGGCTTAGTAGCTTTCTCAGAAACATCAACATTAAGATCAATAACAGCTGCATTTGGCACTAATTTTTTGATCTCTTCGTAATGGCCAGCAAATCTTTGACCAACGATTACAAGTTCAGGGTTTGCTGCTGCAATAATTTCAAGATTTGGTTCGCGGTGATTTCCAATATTTTGAACTTTACTATCCTTTACATATGCTGAATCTGCAGGCATTACATCCTTTGGAGCAGCCGCTAATTTAATTCCCCAATCAGCTAAAGTTTCAAAAGTTCTATTATCCAAAGCAACTACATTTTTTGGATTTACAGGGACTTTAACAGTTCCATGTGCATCAGTGATTTCAACTGTTTTTGGCTTATCACTACTATCACCTTTATTAGCTTTCGAAGTTTCCTTACTTGAATCTGAGCAAGCTACTAACATTAAAGTGAAAATTGCTAAAATACTTACTAATTTTAAAAGCATAGTTTTTTTCATACGTATACTCCTTATAATGTAATTTAGTTCGAAAATGATAACGTCCATAGATTAAATTAGATAGTAACCTTTATGCATCTAAATTGCTATTGATAATCATTTTCATTTGAATATCCTGTTAATAAGTATAGTCATTAATTATGTGAAAATCTTGTGAATGGTGTGAGTTAATAAAACTAAACATAAATTAGATACAGTCTCATCTAATGCGCACCAGAGTCATCCCCCACACGTACTAATCAATAGATTGGGCACCTTATAAACCATGATTTCTACTGCAAAAAAATGCCCATTAATAGCTAATTTTTCATAATCCATTGCCTGGTAGCAATCTTCTTTTTATAGTTTCCGTCTTTTAATATTTCACAGAAACTATTTGATTATCAGGTTTAATAGAAAAAACGAGTAAAACTGTATGAAATAGTTTTACTCGTTTTTTCTATTATGACAAACTGTACTTTACCTATTATCTTATTTTTATCATTCAACCATTGAATAGCCTCTGCCATGTATCGTTTGAATATATCTCTCTTTCTTCTCGCACTTTAACTTTTTTCTTACATACCCAATATATAAGTCTACTACATTTGGATTGACTACTACGTTATATCCCCAAACCTGATTCAAAAGCATTTCACGGCTCAATATTGTATTTTTATTCTTAATTAAAAATACAAGTAAATCGTACTCGCGCTTCGTAAGCGAGAGATTTTTACCACCTTTTTTCACAATATGGCTAGATGCATCAACAAAGAGATCTTTAAACTGAAAAAAGTTTGTCTCATTTTGCTGGATACAGTCACTTCTCCTTAAAATAGCTTGAACCCTGGCTACTAATTCTTCTTTCGCAAATGGTTTTCTTATATAATCATCTGCTCCTGCTTGTAACCCTGCTACGCAATCCTTGCTAGAAATATTGTCGGTCACAATAATTATCGGTGTCGTTTTAACTAATCGTATTTGTCTACAAATTTCTGGTCCCGATATACTTAATGAATCCCAATCCAATACGATAATATCCCAATCTTGTTCATATATTATATTTAAACCTTGGTTTTCATTGTGAAGTTTTAAAATGAAATAGCCTTCTTGCGTTAGACCGCTTACGATTTTCTTTGCTAAAGACCGTTCATTCTTAATTACCAACACCTGCTTCACCGATGGTTCACCTCTACTTCAATATAACTTAGTTAGATAAAAATTATTCCGAAAAAATAATTTAAGATTTATAAATTTTAAATTCCTAAAAAATCCACTATAACAGCTTATTAGGAGAACTCTATATAATCTTACAATAGATATGGATGAAAACACAAAACATATGAAGATTTAAATAAAGCGAAATATTCATATAAGCTCCCCGCCGGGCTTTGACGGGATAAAATTGTAACCATTAAGGGAGAACACACACAAGATGCATTGAGGATGGAATTGAAAGAATCGAAGAATTAGATACATTCTATTTTTAGAAGCGTAACTTTGCCGTAAACAAAAAGAACCATAACCCTGCCAATCCGGTAAAATTACGGTTCATATCATACAAAATGTGACTTTACCCATAAAGTTGCCGCTAAAGGAAGCATATCCTTGCCGGAAATTACATGTTTTTGAGGAGATTTAGTTGATTGTTCGAGGGAAAAGGAAGCATATCTTTGCCGTGGATAAATTATTAACCCATAAGCTTGCCGTGAATGCTGTTGGTTTGTAATAAAGTTTGATCAAAAGCATGCTACAAAAATTGATTTTTCAACAGAAGAAACCCAAACATTTTGAAAAAAGTTTGATCAAAATGCTTGGGTTATTTGTTGCTAGTGAATAATTTTTTATAAAAAGTTTAATCATTTTTCTACCTGTGTTTACTCCACAATCGCGCCCGATTGTGGAAGATCTTAATTTATTAAATTCAACATAAAATAGCTCATTATTTCATTTGTGAATACTACTTTCTTTCTAATAAAGATACCTTTTTGGTAATAATTAGCCATAATACGAATAAATAATAAATGATAATTGTTGCTATTCCAATATAATAAAACATCGAAATTGAAGTTGGTCCCCATACTCTAATATACTCCCAATACATATTGAGTATTTTAGGAGCCACCATCACAAGTATTAAAATCACAGCTACAAACAGTGAATGGAACACAAATAGAAAAATTCTCTTCCCTTTCAACAATGCCCAAGCTCGTTGTTTTCTTTTAAACTTCCATAAGTTTCTTAGCAATAAAATACTAAAAATTATCCCTAGACAGCCAATAATAATACAGAGAATCGTTAAGACTTTATCCCCCTTTTGATATCCGTCAGTATGATTCAAGTTAACATTATTTCCTTCCCATAAATCCATCACGCTTTTACCTATTGCTGTTGTAAAGGTTGTATCCATATTGGATAAAATGGCTACCCCTATTTGTTCATCAGGTTGCATGATGAAATAAGAAGAAAACGTTGGATTTGCCCCATCGTGCCATATGTATCGTTTGTCATTCTTTTCCTCAACTCTCCACCCACTTGCATAATAGGTGTCTTGAAGGATAGGCTCTACGGATTGATCAGGGATGTGCGATTGTTCGATCGTTTGTTTACTGATCGTATCGTTTTGGATGGCTCCTAACTGTATGTTTAACCATTTTGCGATATCGTTTGTATTGCTGACAATATAACCAGCAGGTATATTTCCTCGATAAATAGGCGGTGTATATTCTTGCTCTCTCATGAATCCTATTTTATAACCAGTTGCCAACTCATCAGACTGAACTTGATGTAAGCCAACATAGGAATCCTTCATTCCGATTTGTTCTAATAATTGTTCTTTTATATTCAAGTCATATGGCTGCTTTGAAACATTCTCAATGACTAGCCCCAAAACGTCATAATTGATGGTAGCGTATTCAAATGAGCTACCTGGTTTACGATTCAAAGGCTGATCAAGCAGGGTTCTTACTGTTAATTCAAGTGCGTTCTCGGCGTTACTTTCAGGAATATGTACAATGGTGTTCGAAGCAATCCCGCTGGTTTGATGAAGCAATTGATTTATTGTAATGGTCTGTGGTTCTCCTTCATATTCTAACTCCAGCCATGGGATGTATTTTCGTACATCATCAGTTCGTTTTAATAATCCTTCTTTTTCTAATTGTAAAATGGCTAGACCTGTAAATGCTTTTGATGTTGATGCTAGTTCAAATAATGTTTGGGAAGTAACAGGGATTTTCTCCTTTACATCTGCGTACCCGAAACCTTTTTGATAAACTGTTTTTCCCTTCTCTACAATAACTACCGATATCCCAGGAATTTGACTAATTTCCATTTGTTCTTCAACAAATTGTTCAATCTTATGAATTTTATCATTTGAGTCTGCATGAGCTATTGGAATCAAAGTATTTAGTCCTAGAATTATAGCGACCATTAGAATTATTTTTCCCATCTTTTTCTCCACTCCTTTCTATAGGTGAAATTGATCGAGATATTCCCACAATAAACCTATAATAACATAATTATCCTACGCTGGAATTAATATCTCGTTAAGATTGTTAAAATGCCCAATGGGATAAAGACCGCTCTTTTACAATTCAATTAAACTGGCCGTTTAAGTGCAAAACTTTACAATCACTTCTGTATTTATAAGATAAATATCCAATTTTCTTATATATGATGTTCAACAATCTGGCCCTTTAGTGGAGTAACTTTATTGCCGCCCAACAGTTCCTTAATCCGCCTTTCAGTTCAGATTTTCTTTTCACTATAAAAACATCCCTTTAGATAAACAGATCCAAAGGGACAAAACATCGCATCTTTTTTATAAGCACCGTGACTTTATTTAAAAGCGACATTAAAAATATTCTTCAAATCCTGGAAGCATAAGTTTGCCGCAAACAAAAAGAACCATAAGCTTGCCGGAGCGGCAAACTTATGGTTCATATCACACAAAATAAAAAAACCACCAAATATGTATTGGTGGAGACGGTGGGAGTCGAACCCACGTCCAAAAATATCGGCACTTAAGCTTCTACGAGTGTAGTCGATATATTAGCATTTCGCGAACTCTTCGGCCTATCGACAGGCTTCCAAGTTGCTAGTCTGATTGTTCTCTTCCTTCGCCCTCAGACGGCGAACTCCGGCGTAGTCCACTTAGTTTGAGTCCCTTACCCTACCACATGGACGATGGAGGGAGGAACCTTTAGTGCAATTAAGCAGCTAAAGAAAGATTGTTTTGTTTGCCAATTATAGGCTTTGACGTTTTAACGAGGCCGATCCCCTCGACTCGCAACCTAAGCTCGAACTATCCCTGTCGAATCCGTAACGTCCCCATGATAAAAATGGAGCATACGAAGAAATATCGTGATAGCTACTAAGAGCTGTTTTTCAATGTGCAACAATCTTACATAAGTTATTATAACATACGCGTGCCGTTTTACAAATGTAAATATCTGTATTACATCTTTTGACGATCACGGAACACGCGTGCAATTTCACGTTTAGCTTCTTTCTCTTTTAAATCGTGACGTTTATCATATTGCTTCTTACCTTTTGCTAAACCAAGTGCCATTTTTGCAAATCCATTTTTCAAATAGATTCTAAGTGGAACTAATGCGTAACCCGTTTCTTTTGCATAACCTGCTAGCTTATCAATTTCTTTTTTATGAAGAAGTAATTTTCTCGTACGAAGCGGATCATGGTTAAAACGATTCCCTTGCTCGTACGTATTAATATGCATATTATGAACCCATACTTCACCGTTATGTATACGTGCAAACGCATCTTTCAAGTTCACGCGACCAGCGCGAATCGACTTAATTTCCGTTCCTTGAAGGACAAGCCCTGCTTCGTATGTTTCTTCGATGAAATAATCATGAAATGCTTTTTTATTTTGCGCAATAACCTTACCTGTACCTTTTGGCATATAACGTCCCTCCTCTATTTTTACCATTGTAACAAATGTTATTAAAAAGCGAAAGTGGCTCGCTCAGAATGTGAGGTGGATGGAGCCTCTGACCTTGAGGCGCTCTTTGCCTCCTGGGAAGAAGCGAAGCCGCCAAACATTCTAGCCACTGTAGCTGGATTCAACAAAAAGCGAAAGTGGCTCGCTCAGAATGTAAGGCGAAGCCACTCTTTTCTTACTTGCGCTTTTTCTTTTTCTTCTTGAATCCTGGTACATTTTCAAAGAATCCTTTTTTCTTCTTACCATTACTATTACTATTACTATTACCATCTTTTTTCCCTGGCTGACTAGCGGATGTGGATGCAGATGCTTTTCCTTTTCCTTGTCCACCACGATCAAACTTTCTTCCTGTGCCGCGTTCACCACCGCGCTCATTACTACGTTCGCTACGTCCACCGCGTTTCTTTCTGCCTGTTCTTGGCTGTTCAATCACAACTGGACGATCTTTGAACTTACGACGAGGTGTGCCTTTCATGCCAACGATTTCAAAGTCGATTGCGCGCTCGTCTTTATTTACGTTAATAACACGAATTGTAATTTCGTCACCGATGCGGAATACGTTACCTGTACGTTCTCCAATCATCGCAAAATGTTTTTCGTCATAACGGTAGTAATCATCTGTTAAATAGCTAACGTGTACAAGACCTTCAATTGTATTTGGAAGCTCTACGAATAAACCGAAGTTTGTTACAGAGCTAATCATACCGTCATACTCTTCACCGATCTTATCAACCATATACTCTGCTTTTTTCATTTCGTCTGTTTCACGCTCTGCTTCAACAGCGCGGCGTTCCATATTAGAAGAGTGCTCTGCAATCTCAGGTAAGTTTTCACGCCATTTCGCTTGCGTTTCGTTGTCTACTTTACCATTAATGATGTATTCACGAATCAATCTATGAACAATCGTATCTGGGTAACGACGAATTGGCGATGTGAAATGCGTGTAGAACTCAGTTGATAAACCAAAATGTCCTAAGCTGTTCGAATCGTAACGTGCTTGCTTCATAGAACGAAGCATAACTGTTGAAATGACTATTTCTTCCGGCTGACCTTGAACCATTTCAAGAATTTGTTGCAATGCACGAGGGTGTATTTCATTCGCACGTCCCTTTACTGCATATCCGAAGTTTGTTACAAACTCGAAGAAACGCTCAAGCTTATCTTCTTTCGGATCTTCATGGACACGGTACATAAACGGTACGTTCATCCAGTGGAAATGCTCCGCTACTGTTTCGTTCGCAACAAGCATAAACTCTTCAATTAACTTCTCTGATACAGAACGATCACGCATTACAACATCAGTCGGTTTTCCTTCTTCATCTACTAGTACTTTCGCTTCTTTAAAGTCAAAGTCAATCGCACCACGGCGCATACGTTTTTCACGTAAAATTTGTGCTAACTGCCCCATTTCTTTAAACATTGGCACTAGCGGCTCGTAGCGTTCAATTAGCGCTTCGTCTTCATCTTCTAAAATGCTTCTTACGTCAGCATACGTCATACGCTCTGTCGTTTTAATTACACTTTGGAAAATCTCGTGTTTTACAACATCACCTAGATTGTTGATTTCCATTTCACAAGATAGTGTCAGACGGTCTACTTTCGGATTTAATGAACAAATACCGTTTGATAAACGATGCGGAATCATCGGAATTACACGGTCTACAAGATATACACTCGTTGCTCTCTCTGCTGCTTCAACATCAATTGGAGAACCTTCTTGAACGTAATGACTTACATCCGCAATATGAACGCCAAGCTTATAGTTACCGTTCTCAAGCTTCGTTACTGTAACAGCGTCATCTAAGTCTTTCGCATCCGCACCATCAATTGTAACAATCATTTGATCACGTAAATCACGGCGATCTTTTATATCTTCTTCTGAAATCGTTTCTGGTACACTGTTTGCATGCTCCATCACTTCTTCAGGGAATGCTAAAGGTAAATGATGTTTATGAATGACAGATAAAATATCTACTCCTGGGTCATTTTTATGACCTAGAATTTGAATAACTTCACCTTCTGCGCTTAAACGGTTCTCTGGGTAGCCCGTAATTTTCACAACTACTTTATGGCCTTCTACAGCGCCCATAGATGCACTTTTCAAGATAAAAATGTCACTTGTCCAGCGTTTATTATCAGGTATAACAAATCCAAAGTTCTTTGACTCTGTATATGTACCAACTAGTTCCTTCGTTCCACGCTCTAAAATACGAACAATCGCGCCTTCTTGGCGTGATCCACTTGATTGTGCGCTAACACGTGCTAATACTGTATCACCATGAAGTGCACCATTTAATTCTGTCGGCGGGATGAAAAGATCATCATCTCCTGTTTTCTTCTCTTCTGGAACGACGAACGCAAAACCACGTGCGTGCCCAATTAATTTACCGCGTACTAAATTCATTTTTTCTGGAAGACCGTAGCGGTTACTACGTGTGCGGATAACAAGCCCCTTCTCTTCCATCATTACAAGTGCCTTTACGAAATCTTTAAAGCCCTCAGAGCCTTCGATTCCAAATGCCGATTCTAATTCTTGTATCGTTAACGGTTTATACGCTTCTTCCCTCATAAATAATAACAACTTATCAATATGTTCTTGCATGATTTCTTCCAAGCAGAAATACCTCCTTTAAACCCTTATATTATTTAGTGTATCCGAAAGATGGGGGATGTATAAAGTGAAACTTTAATCATCTCCCAATGATTTTTTACAGCTTTCATAAAGTGTAACTTTAACCAGTGGTTTTTTGTCCGTTCCCACTGATTATTAGCCCACAAATAGCGGGATAAAAATTCCCTTATGAAAAAAAGAGGCAACTAGACCTTACCAATCTAGTTGCTCCAAGAAGTTATATACATCCTCATGTAGCACATCACGTTCTTTATCAAGTGTAATGACATGCGTAGAGTCTTCATACCATTTAATGTCTTTTAACGTAGATTCTACACCGTTATAAATAATGTTAGCACTATCTGTATTAATCATCTCATCATGACGTGCTTGTACAACGAATGTTGGAGCATAAATCATATCAACATTATTGCGTACGTCACGAATCAACTCCTGTAATGCTTTTAATGTATTCATTGGTGTCTGTTTAAATTCAAACATTTCCTGCTCAATTCGTTCTGGTGATTTTTGCTCACGCTTTTTATATTCGCGGGCATATGCCAATATACCTTGGTACATAATTTCTTCACTTTTAATGTACATCGGTGCACACATTGGTACAACACCTAAAATCGGTAATGTATAAGCAAGTTTTAATGAGAATACTCCGCCTAATGATAATCCAACCGCAGCTATTTTCTCGTAACCTTGATCTTTTAAATGCTGGTAGGCATTCATTACATCTTTCCACCAGTCTTCAGGGCCTGTATGAACAAGCTCTTCTGGTGGTACGCCGTGTCCTTTATAAATTGGTGCATGACAAGTATAGCCTTTCTTCTCTAAGAAACGCCCTAGCATGCGTACGTCAGCTGAGTTCCCTGTGAATCCATGTAATAATAAAACAGCGCGGTCTCCACCTTCAAATGTAAATGGTTTCGGAGATGCTAATTTCATCATGTACTTCTCCTCTTTCTCTTCTGTAATCTAGTCGTATTCTTTCTATTCTTAGTGTACCATATTTATAATTCTATAATCTAATTAGAAACTTTTTTTGAATAACAAATTAAAAAAGAAGAACCATTAGCACAAATCAGCTAACGCTTCTTCTTTTTAACTCTATAAATTTAAGTACGTAACACCAATTGTTAGTACGAAGAATAATACAGCTAAAACAACTGTAATACGGTTTAATACCGCTTCAATTCCACGTGCCTTTTGCTTACCAAACAATTGCTCTGCACCACCTGAAATAGCGCCTGAAAGGCCTGAGCTATTACTAGACTGCATAAGTACCATAACAATCATTAAAATCGATACAATAATAAGTAAAACTGATAATAACGTATGCACTTGGCGTACCTCCTACAAAGATTCAGTTAGTTTAAATGTTAGCATAAATCCTATAGAAAAGCGAGAGCCTATAGTGTCGCTCTCGCTTTTCTTCTATTACATAAACACCATTGCGAATAACGGTCCGAGCAAACATGTCAAAATTGCTGTTAATGTCATTGTTACCGATCCAATAACACCTTCATGCTCATTATTTTTCATCGCTCTCATAACACCCATAATATGAGAAGCACATCCAAAGCCAATACCTTTACCAACTGAGTTTGTAACACGGCTCCATTTTAATAAAATTGGTCCTGTAATTGTTCCAGTAATACCTGCGATAACGACGAAGGCTGCTGTTAAGGACGGGACACCACCAACTTGTTCAGATACACTCATCGCAACTGGCATTGTCACTGATTTTGGTAAAGAAGATAAAATTAAGCTTTTATCTGTTCCCATAAGTGAGGCAATAGCGAAATCACTTGCAATAGCAACCGTTGTACCTACTAATACACCACCAGCAATTGGTACAACATATTTTTGCAGGACATGACGTTGTTTATAAAGCGGGATTGCAAATGCTACAACACCTGGTCCGAGTAGCTTCGCAATCCAGCCACCACCACTTTCCATATAATTTTGATATGGTATATCAAGCATTATAAATAAGAAAGCCATTAATCCTGTTGCAACAAGCATTGGAATGGTAAATGGTGTTGGAAATAATTTGTAGATTTTTTTAGATAATTGATATAATAGCACCGTAAAAAGAACCCAACCGATTCCGATTAATATTTGGCTCATTGTGTCTCTTTTTCCTTTCTATTCGCAAGATATTGTCCTGTATGTCCTGCGACAATAATAATTAAAAACGTACTCGCTACAACTGTAATGAAAAGGGAAATTCCTTTACTCATAAAAAAAGCACCGTAATTCATTAAGCCAAGCGTTGGCGGAATTAATAAAAACGGCATAATAGCAACGAGTGTTTCTGCTCCTAAATCAAACCATTTCACTGGAAGTACTTTTAGGCTAAGCAAAACAAGTAGGAGGAACATCCCAATCAAACTTCCTGGAATCGGAAGATTCAACATTTCTTGCACCCAATTTCCAACCATATAAAATACATAAAGAGCAGCAATTTGGACAAGAATCTTTGTAAGTTTCATGTTCATCATCCCTCATGTTTATACGATCTTCTGTTAATATCCTTATCATAGTATAAATTGTAAAAACCTGCAATTTATCAAATCGACAACGAAAACCCACTATATTATACGCTTACACCCTTGATATGACTGCGTTTCCCAATGTAATTTATGTCAAAAACCTTGACCTAATATATAAAGTTTATATTTTCTGAATTTTGATGGTTATTATTTTAATAAAACAAAATCCTTCACTCCATTTTTATTCTGCCTTCTCTCTAGCACACATATATATATAAAGGTAGGTGGTGAACGTATGTCTAAAAAAATTCTCATTTTTTGTGATCCTGGAATCGACGATGCGATAGCCCTCCTCCTCGCATTCTTTATCGATGAAATTGAAATTGTTGGGATTGTCGCTGATTACGGCAATGTTCCAAAAGAAATGGCCGTACAAAATGCTCATTTTCTTAAACAAAAATCAAGAAATAGAGATATGAAAATATTTGGTGGTTCAGACCGTCCTCTCAATGGAGGTCCACCCGCTTTTTTTACTAATATTCACGGTAAAGAAGGGTTAGGGCCAATCATCCAAAATGAAAAGTTACAAAACGGAGAAATGGAGAATTTTTTTGAAGTTATCCCTCTTATCGAGCAGTATAAAGACGAACTAATCATTGTAAGTTTAGGGCGACTCACTTCCCTAGCTGCTTTATTTATTTTATGTAAAAACTTAATGCAGCAAATTAAATCTTATTATGTAATGGGTGGTTCCTTTCTGCACCCAGGTAATGTAACTCCCGTATCAGAAGCGAATTTTTATGGCGATCCAATCGCGGCTAACATTGTATTACAATCTGCATCCAACATGTACATATACCCGTTAAATGTAACTCAGTATTCCATCGTTACACCTGATATGGCTGAATATATTGAGGCGAAAGGAAAGGCTTCTCTCGTCAAACCTCTATTCGATCATTACTACTATGGATATTACGAAAAAATTTTACCACAATTAAAAGGCTGCCCTTTTCATGACACGATACCGATATTAGCTTTACTTGATAATTCTATGTTTACCTACTACAAATCACCAATTACCGTCATGACCGAATCTTACGCTCAAGGAGCAAGCATCGGTGATTTCCGCTCTTTAGTAGGATCAAGCCCATTCACCAATCGGCCCTCGCAGCAAATTGCTATCGATTTTGATTATAATCTCTTCTTTAAATACTTCATGTCACTTATGACAGACGAACAATTTTAGCAAAAAAAAACAGACCGTGATTTCTCACGGTCTGTCGTTATTTTCTACAATTATCGTTTGATATTGTAGAAAGATTGTAAACCAGCGTAAACAGCGATTTCGCCTAGCTCGTCTTCGATACGTAATAATTGGTTGTACTTAGCAATACGGTCAGTACGGCTCATAGAACCAGTTTTGATTTGGCCAGCGTTAGTTGCAACTGCGATGTCAGCGATTGTAGCATCTTCAGTTTCACCAGAACGGTGAGATACAACTGCTGTGTAACCAGCACGTTTAGCCATTTCGATTGCTTCGAAAGTCTCAGTTAAAGTACCGATTTGGTTAACTTTAATTAAGATTGAGTTAGAGATACCTTTTTCGATACCTTCAGCAAGCTTTTGAGTGTTAGTTACGAATAAATCGTCACCAACTAATTGTACTTTATCACCGATACGCTCAGTTAATAATTTGTGACCATCCCAGTCGTTTTCGTCTAAACCATCTTCAATAGAGATGATTGGGAAGTCTTTGCAAAGCTCTTCGTAGAAATCAACCATTTCTGCAGAAGTTAAGCCAGTACGGCCTTCGCCTGCAAGGTCATATTTACCAGTTTCTTTGTTGTAGAACTCAGAAGAAGCAACGTCCATTCCTAAGAATACGTTCTCGCCAGCTTTGTAACCAGCTTTTTCGATAGCTTCGATGATTACTTCTAATGCTTCACGGTTAGAACCAAGGTTTGGAGCGAATCCACCTTCGTCACCTACTGCAGTGTTAAGACCTTTGTCATGTAATACAGCTTTAAGTGCATGGAATACTTCAGCACCCATACGGATTGATTCTTTGAATGTTGGAGCACCAACTGGTAAGATCATGAACTCTTGGAAGTCAACGTTGTTATCAGCGTGAGAACCACCGTTGATGATGTTCATCATTGGAGTTGGTAATTGTTTTGCATTGAATCCACCAAGGTAACGGTATAATGGAAGACCTACAAAGTCAGCTGCTGCGTGAGCTACTGCCATAGATACACCAAGGATAGCGTTAGCGCCTAGTTTACCTTTGTTTGGAGTGCCATCTAATTCGATCATAGCACGGTCGATACCAGCTTGGTCAGTTACGTCGAAACCAACGATTTCTGGAGCGATTGCTTCGTTAACGTTGTTTACTGCGTTAAGAACACCTTTACCAAGGTAACGAGATTTGTCACCGTCACGTAATTCTACTGCTTCGTGCTCACCAGTAGATGCACCACTTGGTACGATAGCGCGTCCGAATGCGCCGCTTTCTGTGTAAACTTCTACTTCTACAGTTGGGTTACCACGAGAGTCAAGGACTTCGCGAGCATAAACATCAATAATTGTTGACATAATAAATTCTCTCCTTTTTATATAAGCAAATTATTTAATAATTGTTTTACCTGTCATTTCTTTCGGTTGTTCCACATTTAAAAGTGTAAGCATTGTTGGGGCGATATCTCCTAAAATACCACCTTCACGAAGCTCTACATCATTTTTTGTAACGATGAAAGGAACCGGGTTAGTTGTATGAGCTGTCATAGGACCGCCTTCAGCAGTTAACTCCTGATCGGCATTACCATGGTCAGCAGTAATAAGTGCTACACCATCTTTTGCAAGAATCGCTTCTACAACTTTTCCTAAACATTCGTCAGTTGCTTCTACTGCTTTAATTGTTGGTTCCATCATCCCAGAATGGCCAACCATATCACAGTTTGCAAAGTTAAGAATGATAACATCATGTTTATCATTTTCGATGTCATTTACTAAAGCGTCCGTTACTTCATAAATGCTCATTTCAGGTTTCAAGTCATACGTTGCAACCTTCGGTGAGTTAATTAAAATACGCTCTTCTCCTGGGAATTCAGCCTCACGACCACCGCTAAAGAAGAATGTAACGTGCGGATACTTTTCAGTTTCCGCGATGCGAAGTTGCTTTAATCCCGCTTGCGCAACAACTTCACCTAATGTGTTATCAAGGTTCATTGGCTTGAATGCCACGTAACCATCTACAGTTTCACTGAAATGTGTCATACAAACGAACTCAGGAATGTGAGGTACTTTTTCACCACGATCGAACTCACGGAAGTCTTCGTTTGTAAATACACGAGCAATTTGAATTGCACGGTCTGGACGGAAGTTATAGAAGATAACTGCATCATCATTATTGATTGTTGCAACTGGCGTGTCATCTTCGTTAACAATTACAGACGGCAATACGAATTCATCATGAATACCATTTGCATAAGAGTCTTCTACACACTCTTCTGCTGATTTATAAGTAGGGCCTTCACCATTCACCATAGCACGGTAACATTTTTCTACGCGATCCCAGCGCTTGTCACGGTCCATGGAGTAATAACGACCAGAGATAGTCGCGAATTGTCCTACTCCTGTTTCTTTAATCACTTCATTTGTTGCATCGATATAACCTTTTGCTGTTTGTGGTCCAACATCGCGGCCATCTAAGAATGCATGGATATATACTTTCTCCACGCCTTCTTTTGCTGCTAAGCGAAGAAGAGCAAACATATGGTTCATGTGACTGTGCACACCACCATCAGAAAGTAAACCGAATAAATGAAGAGCAGTACCTTTTTCTTTCACGCTTTTAATTGCATTTTGGAAAGTTTCGTTCTGATCGAACTCACCTTCACGAATTGCAACGTTTACGCGTGTTAAGCTTTGATATACGATGCGGCCAGCACCGATATTTAAGTGACCAACCTCTGAGTTACCCATTTGACCTGCTGGAAGACCTACTTCCTCACCAGAAGCTGTAAGCGTTGTGTGAGGGAATTTGTTCCAGTAACCATCAAAATTAGGTTTCTTAGCTTGTGCTACAGCATTCCCGTAAGTTTCTTCACGTAGTCCGAAACCATCAAGAATGATTAAAGCTGTTGGCTTTCTCATTTTACCGCCCCCAGAAGACCTAAGAACGAAGCAGGCTCTAAGCTAGCACCGCCAACTAAAGCGCCGTCGATGTCAGATTGTGCCATATACTCTTTAATGTTTTCTGGTTTTACGCTACCGCCGTATTGAATACGAACAGCTTCTGCAGCTTCTGGAGAAACAGCTTCTGCAACAACTTTACGGATGTGCGCACATACTTCATTTGCATCTGCAGAAGAAGAAGATTTACCTGTACCGATAGCCCAGATTGGCTCATAAGCGATAACAGTTACTTTAACTTGCTCTTCTGTTAAACCTGCAAGTGCTTTTGTTACTTGACCTGCTACTAGATCAAATGTTTTTCCGCTTTCGCGCTCTTCTAAAGTCTCACCACAACAAACGATTGGTGTTAAACCATGTTCAAATGCTGCAAGAGTCTTTTTATTTACTGACTCGTCTGTTTCAGCAAACATTTCACGACGCTCAGAGTGGCCAAGTACTACGTAGCCTACTTTTAAGTCGCTAAGTGCTACTGGGCTAATTTCGCCAGTGAATGCACCATTTTTTTCGAAGTGCATGTTTTGTGCACCTACTTGTAAGTCAGTTCCTTCAGCCTTTGCTACTAAGCGCTCTAAGAATAGAGCTGGCGAACAAACTACTGCATCAACAGCTGAAGCTGCTGGGATTTGACCTTTAACTTCCTCTACGAAGCTAACTGCTTCAGATAGAGTTTTATTCATTTTCCAGTTACCTGCGATAATTGGTTTACGCATGCTTTGCACCGTCCTTTTTCTTTGGCTGCTACTTATTTGTCGTTAAGACAAACTACACCTGGAAGTTCTTTACCTTCCATGAATTCTAATGACGCACCGCCGCCAGTAGAAATGTGGCTCATTTTATCAGCCATACCGAATTTTTCAACAGCTGCTGCAGAGTCACCACCGCCGATAACAGAGTATGTATCTTCTGCATCTGCTAATGCTTGCCCTACTGCTTTTGTACCTTCTGCGAATGGAGTCATTTCGAATACACCCATTGGTCCATTCCATACAACAAGCTTAGAGTTTTTAATTACATCTGCATAAATTTCACGTGTTTTAGGACCGATGTCCACGCCTTCCCAAGTAGAAGGAATAGAGTCGATACCAACGATTTGAGTTGTTGCAGTTTCAGAGAATTCCTCAGTGATTACAACATCAACTGGCATGTAGAAGTTTACGCCTTTTTCTTTTGCAAGTTGCATAAATTCTTTAGCTAGTTCAATTTTGTCGTTTTCACATAGAGATAGACCAATTTCATGACCTAAAGCTTTAACGAATGTATAAGCAAGTCCGCCACCGATGATTAAGTTATCTACTTTGTCTAATAGATGACGAATTACACCGATTTTATCTTTTACTTTCGCACCACCGATGATAGCTGTGAATGGACGTTCTGGGTTAGAAAGTGCTTTACCTAATACATCTAACTCTTTTTCCATTAATAAACCAGATACTGCTGGTAGGTAGTCTGCGATTCCTGCTGTAGAAGCGTGAGCACGGTGAGCTGCACCGAATGCATCGTTTACGAAGATATCAGCAAGAGCTGCAAATTCTTTCGCAAGTTCTGCATCGTTCTTTTCTTCGCCCGCATAGAAACGTACGTTTTCAAGAACTAATACGTCGCCTTCGTTCATTGCTGCAACCATTTCTTGTGCAACTGGTCCGAATGCTTCGTCCGCTTTTTTAACATCTTTACCAAGAAGCTCGCCTAAACGTGCTGCTACTGGAGTAAGACGTAATTCTTCTACTGCTTGACCTTTTGGACGGCCTAAATGACTTGCTAAAATTACTTTCGCACCTTGCTCTATTAAATATTGAATTGTAGGAAGAGCTGCACGGATACGAGTTTCATCTGTAATTTTGCCTTCTTTCATAGGTACGTTGAAATCAACGCGGCAAAATACACGCTTACCTTTTAAATCTACGTCACGAATTGATTTTTTGTTCATTGGATTTCCCTCCGACTACTAGTTAGGATTGACAAAACCCATTCAAAAGCTTAACACATTTGCTTCTAAAACGAAAGAAGAGAGAGAGGGAACAAACCCTCTCCCTCGTTTTGTCATTGATTGCTTATATACTTAAGAATTAAAGACCTTTAGAAGTCATGTATGCAGCTAGGTCTACTACGCGGTTAGAGTAACCAGTTTCGTTATCGTACCAAGAAAGTACTTTAACCATGTTACCTTCCATTACCATTGTAGATAATGCATCGATTGTAGAAGAAGCTGTACATCCGTTATAGTCGATAGATACTAATGGCTCTTCGCTGTATCCAAGGATACCTTTTAATTCGCCTTCAGAAGCTGCTTTGAATGCTGCGTTTACATCTTCAACTGTTACTTCTTTGTCAAGTTCAACAACTAAGTCAACAAGAGAAACGTTAGCAGTTGGAACACGTACAGCGCCGCCGTTTAATTTACCTTTAAGTTCTGGTAATACTAATGCTACAGCTTTAGCAGCACCAGTAGATGTTGGGATCATGTTTTCAGCTGCTGCACGAGCACGACGTAAATCTTTATGTGGTAAGTCTAAGATTTGTTGGTCGTTAGTGTAAGAGTGAATTGTTGTCATCATTCCGCGTTTTACGCCGAATTTTTCGTTTAATACTTTAGCGAATGGAGCTAGACAGTTTGTAGTACAAGAAGCATTAGATACTACGTTGTGGTTAGCTGCATCGTATTGTTCGTGGTTAACACCCATAACTACAGTGATATCTTCGTCAGAAGCTGGAGCTGAGATGATAACTTTCTTAACTGATCCACCTAAGTGTTTCTCAGCGTCTGATTTTTTAGTGAAACGGCCAGTAGATTCTACTACTACTTCTACTCCGTAGTCGCTCCATGGTAATTGAGCTGGGTCACGCTCAGCGATAACTTTAATTTCTTTACCGTTAACAACGATGCTGTTTTCGTTAGCAGATACTTCTGCATTTAAAGTTCCGTGAACTGTATCATATTTTAAAAGGTGAGCTAATGTTTTAGCATCTGTTAAGTCGTTGATTGCTACTACTTCTACCTCAGAGTTGTTAAGAGCTGCGCGGAATACGTTACGTCCGATACGTCCAAATCCATTAATACCAATTTTAGTCATTTAAATTTCCTCCTTGGGGGATTATATTAAAGGGTAATACCCTTTGTTAATTGTTTTGCTGCACCTTCATCTGTAATTAGAATTGAAGTGTGCCCTTGCTTTATTACAGCCTGTATTGCCTTTGCCTTTGAAGAACCTCCAGCGACTGCAACAACGTGAGATACATGTTGTAAATCTTCAAGTTGCATACCAACTGTTCTTACTTTATGAACAACATTTCCTTGTTCATTAAAGTAGTAACCGAAAGCTTCGCCAACTGCTTCGCTTGCCTGAATCTTTAACCAATCTGCTTCTGAAGTATTTCTGCGACGTGCCATTGTTAACGCATCACCAATTCCATGAATGACGATATTGGAAGATCGAATCAACTCAAGAACTTCTTTCACGGAGGGCTCTGTTACAATAGACGCATATGCTTCGCTACTAACGTGATCTGGAACATACAATAAGCGATAATTACTCATCGTATTTTGTGCCATTTTGGCGCAAATGGTATTGGCTTCTAACTCGACACCTTCTCCAATTCCACCACGTGCTGGGACAAATAGCATATGTAAATCTTTGCAATCAAGTTGCATCATGTCCGCAGCAGCAGCTAGCGTAGTTCCTCCAGCCACAGCAACGATATTATTCACTGTCAGACGGTCTTTTATACAAGTCACACAAGCACGGCCCATCTCCAGTTTGACCCAAGGTGATTCATCACTATCACCAGGGACAACGAAAACTTCATCCAAGTCTAATGTTTCCTTAAGTTGTTTTTCTAAAACCTTTAACCCGGAAATTTCTTTCATAAAGTCTTCCAAAGCAAGAACTAAAGCTGTTCCTTCTTCTGTCAAAGTCATTCCAGAAGAAGCGACGTGAACTAAGTTTTGTTCTTTCAAAACTTGAACTTCACTTCGCAATACTCGTTCTGTCATACCGAGACTTGCAGATAAGTTTCTTCTTCCAATCGGCTGCATAAGCCTAATGTACTGAAGCACTTGCATTCTCGTTTGCATAACAGGTAGCAGATCAGGTAATAATTTTTTTGTGTTCTGAATCCATGAGCGCATATCTTTTCTCCTCACTGCATCGGTTCATTTCCCTTCATGGTCACTTTATGTCCCGTAGTGACATTTTCCGTCCCACTTAGGTTAAAAAAATAATCCCTGCTACGTGTATTATTGTAACAGGAGACAGAAACTTATTCAACTCTTAACTGCATTGTTTATATAGTTTATTATGACACCTTTGTGAATGTTACCATATTCTACTTGTCTTCCGCCTATTTCTACAACAGGAATCATTAGATGGTATTTCTCTAAAAGGTCATTATCTTCATATATATCTATTTCCTCAATTTGAAAAGAATATTCACATTGTACTTCCTTTAAAATTTGTTTGGCCTTCACGCAAAGACCACAATCTTTTTTTGTATATAGTACAACCTTCATCTTCTTCACCTATCCAATTGTTTTTCTTAGAGACGAAGCAGGAATATGCATTTGTTCTCTATATTTCGCAACCGTTCTGCGAGAAATAACGATTTCATGCTCTTCTTCTAATAATTTTGAAATCTTTTGATCCGAAAGTGGCTTTTTCTTATTTTCTGCTCCAACAAGCGTTTGAATGAATTGTTTCACACGCTTTGTAGAAACCGCCTCATCTTCCGTCGTAGAAATAGAATTACTAAAGAACGATTTCATCTCAAATAAACCGTGCGGCGTTTGTACATATTTATTACGCGTTGCACGACTAATTGTAGACTCATGCACACCTAACTCTTCCGCCACCTCTTTTAAAGCAAGTGGTTTTAAATACTCTGGACCTCCCCAGAAGAAATCATGCTGTTTTTCCATAATAATATTCATCACTTGTAAGAGTGTTTGTTTTCTCTGTTTCAAACTGCGCATAATCCATTGCACATGCTGATACTTCTCCGATACGTAAGAAGCCACTTCACTTTCACTATTATTTAGTAACGCACTATACTCAGAGTGAATTTCAATTCTTGGCATATTTCTCTCATTCATCTGTAAAACGAGATGATCGCCATCTTTTTTTACCGCCATATCAGGCACGATATAAAGTGGTTTATCAGAAGAAAATGCAAGACCTGGTTTCGGCTGCAATGATGTAATACAGTTCACCGCATCCTGTAATTCCTCGTTGGTACACTTCAACACTTGAACGAGCTTTCGCCAATCTTTCTTAACGAAATAATTAAAATGATCATCTATAATTTCTTCCGCTAACCCATTTCTTCTTTGTAAGCGCTTCAATTGGATTGATAGACATTCCTGAATATTACGCGCACCTACCCCTGCTGGCTCTAACGATTGAACAAGCTCCACGGAACAGTCCACTACATCAATTGGCGCAGAAAGAAGCTCTGATAACTCTTCATTAGTTTCTTGTAAATAGCCATTCCCATCCATGTTCATAATAATGAAAGAAGCTGCTTTTCGCTCTTCTTCATCTATTTTATAATACTGTAGTTGATTTAATAAATGTTGCTGAATCGTTGTAGAATCCACACTGTAGATTTCCATTTGATTCTCGACTTGTTTGCCGGTACTTTTACTTGTGTTAGAGCTCTTTTTCTTCTCCCTCTCGAAACCACCTAACTCAATAAGGGGATTCTCTAACGATTGCTCATATAAAAACTCCGATAATTCTTGTACATTATACTGGAGCATTGTAATCGCTTGCCTTAACTCTTGTGTCATTGCCAAACGTAAGCTTTGTTCTTGTAAAAGACTTGCCTTCAAACTAATCTCCCCCTTGTTTCTATTGTACAATAAGTTTGGTAAAAGGAGAATCCTCACGCAGACACCCATTCCAAAATATTATTAATTTATATGTATTAATGAGATTTACAACTTACAACCGAAATTTGAATAATATTGAAAGAAAATAATAACACGTAAAAGTTATTACCACATACTAATAGTAAATCTTATAACTAGATATAACAAGAGGGAAATAAAAAAGTCCTAACCTACAAAACGTAAGTTAGGACTTTTTGACGCGCCCAGAGGGATTCGAACCCCCGGCAGACGTGGTACCGGAAACCACCGCTCTATCCGACTGAGCTATGGGCGCATGATTATTACGATAATATCAACGGTTTGCCTCCGTCTTCTTCCGATTTGTTCTTACCGAAAGTTAAACGTAGGATACGAACACCAACACGTAGACGTTCGCTTCTTTACATATGGATATTATATCCTGACGCTAACCTAATGCGCAAGCATAAAAATCTCGTCTACACTAGCTCTAGCACGCAGTTTTCCTTCTTTCGTTCCCCCTCTTAATCTAATTAAATCGCAATAGAACGCATATAGGCGCATACCTGTTCATCACATTAAATTTAATCGACTGGAATTGCACCTCTCGGTATCGCACTTTCCGCATATAGTCTACAAAAAGAAAGACAGGCGAAGTGATTCCCGCCCATTTCCGCACTATTTTATATATTTTGATCGCAGTCTTAATATATCTTCCTCTTCACTAATGCCTGCTGATCCCTTCCTCACATTTTTTACGACAGTCCAATTTGGGTTAGTTTCATCACCGATGTTCTGTATTGTAAAGTTGCCGTCACCATATTTTCGTTGACCTTCTGCCAATTTCTCCGTTAAATCACTCTCTTTTGCTTTCGCCATCTTTGCGCCATCTCCCTTTTTTATACAACCTTCTTAAACTGTCCAACCAATCACACGTCCAGTCAATTGGAGATCCTCGCTTTCCGCTTCGATTAATTGTAACACACTGTCGAGGATAGGTTCCGATAACGGCTGCCCAATCGCATTAGAAACATTATTTTCTTTGAATGTGAATGATCCGACGCCAGTTACGCTAAATGATGCGATTCCATTCGTTACCAATCTATATCGTTTACGCATAAAAAAAGCGACTAGAGCCGAAGCCCTAGCCGATCATTTTCGATTATTTCGTTTTAGCTAACGCCTTAACGACTTCTTCTTCCTTGACAGTTTCGTCGCCTAAGATATATAGAGTGCCGTCATTCTCGGTATCGCACTTTTCGCATATATCCTACAAAAAGAAAGACAGGCGAGAAATTCCCGCCAATCTCCGCCAAACCTATCTCCCCCTTGATCGCTCTAGACTTCGCTGCCACTTCGCCATTATCCTACGATGTTTCGTGCCATCGCCCTGCCGTGGATTACGATCGGCGCCGCCTTCTTCATTTCCGCATTTCCCGTGGGCTGACTATGCCTAGACATTACCATGCCCGATCGTGACTGCGTTGTCTCTTTTGTCGCTGCTGCCCTTTCCTTCGCGCTGATCTTCGCCATCTTATCGCATCTTTTTCGTTATAGTAGCGATCATTTGACCGCTCAAAAGAGTTTCGCCGACCTATAGCCAACGATCAAATATATCTTCCTCCTTTATTCCTGCCGATCCCTTTGCCACCAGTTGGTGTACGATCTTCCAATTCGGATCATCTTCGCTGCCTTCGTTAACTAAAATAAAGTTGTTTCCGTACTTGCTGCGAGCCTCGCCGATCAGCTCCGATAAATTACGAGCAAGTTGCCCTCTCGTCCTAGATGCGTCAATCTCGCACATTCTCCTAGTAACGACGTTCGGATTTTCCTGTTTAATTTTCGTCTCGTTATCGTACCCGCTTTCTTTTCTCCATGATGTGGTATGTGCCATTTCTTCGCCATCTCCTTTTTGTCATTTTATAACGAGGCGTAGCGAAGCCCGTAGACCTCGCCGCCCTGATCTCTCGTGCTACTCAGTAATAAGTGCGCCCGTCATGTCCGCATGTTCCGTCTGTACTTGTAGAATGCGATCGCGATGCACGTTCTTATATGTTTCCGTGTCGTTCGCGTATTCGACTAGATTCTTTGAGAACTCACCAAACGCCGCCTCAAACTTCGCAGTATTTACGAATGCACCATTTTCGATAGATTCGATCATTTGTAATACTTCGAATGCTTCGCCCGCTCCTTCGACCTGAGTAGCACGAACTAATTTATTATGCGTATTTCCTAGCGCTTGGCGAACCTTGTGTGACGCTTCTACGCTGCCGCCTGCGCTTTGTAATACCGCTTGTCCTAAAGTAAAGAACTCGTCTTGAATGGATCGCGCTAACGTCGGATGATCCGCAGCTTGTACCATTTGTTCTAAGAATTCTGCCGCTCGTGTCGGATTGGCTGCGAATAATACGCGACCTTTTAACTCTTTCAGTTTTGCATTAAAGATCGTTTCTTTATTCTTATCGACCTTCGACGGCTCTTTGTATAGATCTCTTTCCGCTGCTCCTTCTCTAAGTCCACGCGGCGCATAAAACTTAACATCTCTTCCTTCACCCGAAGCGTAATAACCAGTAAGTTTATAGTCTCCAGCTACCTCTCCAACTGTGGATAGTCGGCCAGACTCTTTCGCTTTTACATATACAAAGTCTTCTTTCACAATCGGATTATATCTATCAGTCACCTCATTATGAGAAAAGCTTGCTACACCAATAACTAATATAAAAGTTCCAATTAAACCTAATAATAATTTCTTCATTTTTCTCTCCTTAACATATCCTTTTAACTTGCTTTGCGTTCTTTATTCTAGGAGAAAAAGGTTTTTTCCACTATCGCTTATTCTTATATATTCATTACAAAATTGTAACCTACACATGTAGCACACCTTAATTTTCCAATCATAAATTCACCCCAACTCACAAATTATAATCTTTGAATTGATATTCCAAAGGGGGCTTCATTCAATGACTGTAATTACAAAATTAAAGCAAACTGTTTCTGGATTAAAAAGTGCACAAGCTAGCTTAGAGGGATTCGCTCTTGATACGGATAACCAACAAGCAAAGCAACTTTTCCAAACAGCTGCGCAGCAAACACAAACAATTATCGATTCTTTAAACCCGCGTGTTGAAGAAGTCCAGCAAGAAGAACCACAATACACACAGCAATAACCGAAAGTACCATTTCATCTAATGGTACACAATTTGAGAAAAAGGATGATATGCAATCATCCTTTTTCTCTCACATTACATACTGCAATAGAAATGGAATGATTATAATGCGAAAACTTGGAATCATAACCGCGTTATTTATGCTCCTATTCGGTTCACTTACCGGATGTGATAATAGCCCGTTAGATAAAAAAGTAAAGAAAGAAGAAGCTAAGCGAACAGATGAGAAAAAGGGCCCTAAGTTAACAAAAATGAGTACAGAATCCTTTAATCAATCTATATCGCAAGACGCTAAGAAAAAAGCCCTTGCTATGGAGGGAATTATAGAAGCTACCGCAGTTAATACAAATTTAGATCTTTACATAGCCATCAAACCTGAACATCACGAAAGATTTGGTTTAAAACCTTTACGAAGTAAATTAAAAAAGAAGCTAAGTGATGAAAACCCTACTTTCGATATTCGTGTAAGTACAGACAAAAAGATCTTTATGCTCATAGAAGAACTTGAAAACAAAATTAAGAAAAAGAAAGTGAGTAAGGATGGCATTAAAGAACAGTTAAAACTCATTCAATCAGAAATGGGATCTAATATTTAAGCTTTCTAAAAGAGAAGGAAGGATTCAAATGTCTAGTAAAGATAAAAATTTAACACCTGTACAACAAGAATATAAAAAATTCGAACAACAGCGCGAACCGAAGCGCCCCGTTTTAAAAAATTGTATAAAAGCTTTTTTCGTCGGGGGATTAATTTGTCTAATAGGCCAACTGATTTCCACCTTTTATATTACCTATTTTGATTTCACTGAACGCTCTGCCGGGAACCCTACTGTTGCAACTCTTATTTTTATCTCCATGCTACTGACGGGATTTGGCGTCTACGATCGCCTCGGACAATTTGCTGGTGCTGGTACCGCAGTTCCCGTTACTGGATTTGGTAACTCTGTTATTGCCGCGTGTATTGAACACCGTACAGAAGGGTTCGTTCTCGGCGTTGGTGGTAACATGTTTAAACTAGCAGGATCGGTCATCTTATTTGGCGTATTTTCCGCTTTCGTCATCGCACTTATTAAAACGATTCTCTTTCAATGGGGAGGGCTGTAAATGTTACAAGGACACCGAACATGGGTATTCGAAAACAAACCAGTTATCATCTCAACAGGTGTAGTCGGTGGCCCATTTGAGGCAAATGGAAAAATCCCTGAAGACTTCGATACCCTGCATGAAGATTTATGGCTCGGACAAGATTCTTACGAAAAGGCGCATAAAATTTTATTTGAAGAAGCTTGTAGCCGCGCTACCGAAAAGGCAAAGCTCCGTAAAGACGATATTCAATTCGTACTCGCAGGGGATTTAATTAACCAAATAACTCCAACGAGCTTTGCATGCCGCACACTCGGAACACCTTATCTCGGTTTATTCGGCGCTTGTTCTACCTCTATGGAAGGCTTAGCACTCGGCGCAAGTATCGTAAATGCAAAAGGCGCAAAGTATTTATTAACTGGGGCATCAAGTCATAACGCTGCGGTAGAAAAACAATTCCGCTATCCAACTGAGTATGGCGGTCAAAAACCTCCTACGGCTCAGTGGACAGTGACCGGTGCAGGCGCGGCTATTTTAAGCGACACTGGATATGGTCCACAAGTAACATCGGCCACCATTGGACGAGTTATTGATATGGGACTAACAGATCCTTTTAATATGGGTGGTGCGATGGCCCCAGCTGCTGTCGATACGATTGAAGCTCATTTACGCGAACGACAAATTGACGCCTCTTATTACGACTTAATCGTAACAGGTGACCTTGGACATGTCGGTCGCGAAATTGCTTACGACCTACTACATAAACATGGAACAAAGGTAAAGAGCGAGCAATTTCAAGATTGCGGAATCATCATTTATAGAGAAGGTCAACCTGTCATAGCTGGTGGAAGTGGTCCAGGCTGTTCAGCAACAGTCGTATACGGACATTTATTAAACCGAATGAAAAGAGGAGAATTCAAAAAAATACTTGTCGTTGCGACAGGCGCTTTACTATCTCCACTTACATTCCAACAAGAAGAAACGATTCCGTGTATCGCTCACGCTGTTTCGATTGAATTTGGAGGTGCAACGCGATGATTTTTTTCTGGGCTTTCGTCATTGGTGGACTCATATGCGTAATCGGACAGCTTATGTTTGATGTCGGCAAACTAACCCCCGCTCATACGATGGCAACACTCGTTGTTGCTGGAGCTATATTAGATGGATTCAATCTGTATGAACCATTAATAGACTTTGCAGGCGCTGGCGCAACTGTACCTATTACAAGTTTCGGTAATGCCCTCGTTCATGGCGCGATGGAGGAAGCAGCCAAACATGGCATCGTCGGCGTTATTACCGGCATGTTTAAAGTAACGAGTGCTGGTGTATCAGCTGCCATTATTTTCGGCTTCATTGGAGCATTGCTATTCAAACCGAAAGGATAAGGTGTTCGTATGACAGTTATCGCTAGCGTTAAAACCTGCCTTGCCAGTGTAAGGGGCGCTCAAGCAAGTTTAAGCTCCCTTTCATTAAATTCACAAGACGAAGAATCAAAACGCGTATTTCATGAATGTATGTTAGAAATGGACAGCGTCATCGCTGATTTAAAGGATAGAATTTCAGTATTAGAACGTGAAGAACCTCAATATAAAGGGTTTTAAGTAGACTGGAGGAAATGACTATGTCTCACCTGCCCGAATGGACACTCGTTATTCTTCGCTCTGTATTCATATTAATCATTTTATTCGCTATTACGAAATGGTTAGGGAAAAGACAAATCTCTCAGCTCTCCTTTTTTGAATACATAGCCGGAATGACAATCGGTGACATCGCTGCCCAAGTATCTACAGGGCTCGATTCAAAATTTTTCCACGGCGTCTTTGCGATACTCATTTTCGCTGTGGTACCTTTTTTCACAGGAATCCTCTCCTTAAAGAACAAAACAGCTCGGGACTTCTTTGAAGGGAAATCTACCGTATTAATAAAAGATGGAAAAATACTCGAAGATAACTTAAAGAAAGAAAAATATACAAGTGACGAATTACTTGAACTACTCCGAGGAAAAGATGCGTTCAGCGTAGCTGATGTTGAATTTGCAGTACTAGAACCGAGCGGTGAATTAAATGTATTATTAAAGAAAGATCGCCAACCACTTACAGCAAAAGACGTAGGCTTAAAAGTACCAAACGAGAAGGAACCACAAACTGTTATTATGGATGGAAATGTACTAGATGAACCTCTGTCATCAAGCGGGCATAACCGAGCTTGGCTACATTCAGAATTAGAAAAACTCGGCGTTGTCATTGAAAATGTCTTTCTCGGTCAAGTTGACTCATACGGACAACTTACTATCGACATTTATAATGACAAACTCCAAATGCCTTCTCCTCAAAACAAACCTTTATTATTAGCATCCTTAAAGAAATGCAATGCTGATCTTGAATTATTCTCTTTAGAAACGAAATCAAAATCAGCGAGTGATATGTATAGTAAAAACGCAAAACAAATCGAGAAAATCTTAAATAAAGTAACCTATCTGTTAAAAGAATAAAAAATGAAAGAACGCTTCTATACAAAAGGCGTTCTTTTGCCTTTTCCACACCATTAATCACGTTTAAATTTATGTAATTCGGTTATGATGTTGAAGATACATAAGCAGGGAATTTTAAAAACATAGCGAATAAATCATGATACAACTACATATTTTTTGATTTAAAGTGGTTTCGTTTGACCTTCATTGACCATAATTGTATTATAAGACTAAGAAAGCTTTTAAAGGAGGAAATAACAGATGAATTTAATTCCTACAGTAATTGAACAAACAAATCGTGGAGAACGCGCTTACGATATTTACTCTCGACTATTAAAGGATCGCATCATTATGCTTGGTAGCGCAATTGATGACAACGTAGCAAACTCAATCGTTTCCCAGCTTTTATTCTTGGAATCTCAAGATCCAGAAAAAGATATTCACATTTACATCAACAGCCCTGGTGGTTCTATCACAGCTGGTATGGCAATTTACGATACAATGCAGTTTATTAAACCACAAGTATCAACAATCTGTATCGGTATGGCTGCATCTATGGGTGCATTCTTACTTGCAGCAGGTGAAAAAGGAAAACGTTACGCACTTCCAAACAGTGAAGTTATGATTCACCAACCACTTGGCGGAGCACAAGGTCAAGCGACTGAAATCGAAATCGCTGCAAAACGTATCCTATTCTTACGTGAAAAATTAAACCAAATTCTTGCTGACCGCACAGGTCAACCACTTGAAGTTCTACAACGCGACACAGACCGCGACAACTTCATGACAGCAGAAAGAGCTCTAGAATACGGCTTAATCGATAAGATCTTTACAAATCGTTAATAACTAAAAGCGGAAGCGGCTCGTTCAGAATCGCAGGGCGATGGAGCCCCTGATTCCGAGGCGCTTTTTGCCTCGAATGAAGGGGCGAAACGACCGGAGATTCTAGCCGCCGGAGCTAGATATAACTAAAAGCGGAAGCGCCCTATACACAGGGCGCTTTTTTATTATGCACTTTCGTCTACATCCCCCACCAATCGAACTCCACGCACCCCACAAACAGAAAAATAAAAAAAGCTATCGCACATTCGCGATAACCCTTTATTGTACATATGCAGCTAATGCTTCCAAAGCCTCTTCTGCATCTGAACCTTCTGTTGTGATTGTAATCATGCTACCAGTTCCGATTGCTAAGCTCATAATCCCCATTATGCTCTTTGCATTCACTGTCTTTCCATCTTTCTCAATGAAGATATCCGCATGAAAGCGATTTGCCTCTTGTACAAACAACGCAGCCGGACGTGCTTGTAAGCCGTTTTTTAATGCCACTTTAACCAGTTTTTGAACCACAGCTCCATTTCCCCTTTAACCTTTTATTTTTTTGCTACTGTTTCCCCCGCGCGTAATTTCTCTGCAATTTCATCGATTTTACGCAAACGATGGTTAATACCCGATTTACTAATTTTCCCCCCGGATACCATCTCACCTAACTCTTTCAATGTTACATCTTGATAATCTCTTCGTAACTGTGCAATTTCTCTTAATTTATCTGGCAAAATATCAAGCCCAACCGTCTCATCAATATAGCGGATGTTCTCAATTTGCCTTAGCGCTGCACCAATTGTTTTATTTAAATTAGCTGTTTCGCAGTTAACTAAACGATTTACTGAATTACGCATATCGCGAACAATTCGAATATCTTCAAATCTTAAAAGTGCATTATGAGCACCTATAATATTTAAAAACTCTGTAATTTTTTCAGCTTCTTTCAAATACGTAATGTACCCTTTTCTTCTTTCCAACGTCTTACTATTTAAATCAAATCCGTTCATCAGTTCACATATAGAATCATTATGTTCCTTATATAACGAAAAGATCTCTAAATGATAAGATGATGTTTCTGGGTTATTTACTGAACCACCTGCTAAAAATGCACCGCGTAAATACGATCGTTTACAACATTTCTTCTCGATTAATTCCTGCGATATATTTCGAATAAACGAAAAGTCATCTCGAACAATGTGAAGATCTGCTAATATTTCGCGAGACTTCTCAACAAGCCGTACGATATATACATTATTTTTCTTCAATCGCATTTTTTTACGAACAAGTAATTCTACCGTCACATCATATCCTTTTTTCAAAAGCGTATAAATCCTTCTTGCAATTGCTGCATTTTCCGTTTGAATATCGATAGATAGGCGACGGTTTGAAAAAGAAAGCGATCCGTTCATTCGAAGCAACGCCGATAATTCTGATTTCTCGCAGCATTCCTTCATTTCAAGGTTGGTCAACTCTTTCTTTGTTTCTGATGCAAATGACACAGTCAACACCTCCTTATACTATTACTTTGGAACAAAAATCTTGTCCTATATGAATGAGGAGCGTTACCTCAAATGAGGCAACGCACATTTATAACAATGAATATAAAATAGAAGCTAACTTTAATGTATCATGTCTTACAACACGATCATCATATTTCGCTAATCGATCTTGGATGATTTCGATATTATGTTCAGCAAAACGATTTGTATCCAGTGCCACTGGTTCCGACATCTCTTCCTCATATAACTTACGTAATTCACGAGGAATATCACGATTATTTACAATCGCAGTGTCGATAAATGGTTTACCTAAATGATCATGTAACGCCTGCACATGATCAAACGCAGTATAACCCTTCGTTTCGCCCGCTTGCGTCATAACATTACATACATATACCTTCTTCGCTTTTGCAGCAAGAACAGCGTCTCCAATTTTGTTAACAACTAAATTCGGTAATATACTTGTGTACAGACTTCCTGGACCGAAAACAAGCAAATCAGCTCGTTTAATTTCCGTCAACGTTTCACATAACGGTTCTACATCTTCTGGAGTTAAAAAGACACGATTAATCTTCTTCCCGAAATGAGGAATCTTTGATTCACCTGTTACAATTTCTCCATCTTCTAATTCTGCATGAAGTACCGCACTCTGATTCGCTGCTGGTAATACACGTCCTCTGACATTTAATACTTTACTCGTTTCCGTAATCGCGTGGTAAAAGTCTCCTGTAATCGAAGTCATACCTGCCAATAGTAAATTTCCTAACGCATGCCCTTTCAGTCCGTCTCCAGTTGTAAAACGGTGCTGAAATAAAGCCTCCACTAATGGTTCTACATCCGATAACGCAACAAGTACGTTACGAATATCACCTGGAGGTGGAATTTCTAGCTCATCACGTAGTCTACCTGAACTGCCTCCATCGTCGGCTACTGTTACAACTGCTGTAATATCAACAGGATATTGTTTTAATCCCCTTAATAAAACAGAAAGTCCAGTTCCACCTCCCATGATGACAATTTTAGGTTTTCTCTCTTTTTTCATCCCTTAATGGCCCTTTCTCTTCTCCACATCACGATGAGATACATGAACGCTATACTCTGGTTTCAAATGTTTCCCAAGGTACTCTGTAAGCGTAACAGAACGATGTTGCCCACCTGTACATCCAATCGCAATTACAAGTTGACTCTTACCTTCTCTTTTATAATGAGGCAGCATGAAAGTGATAAGATCCGTCAATTTCTCTAAAAACTTATGCGTTTCATTAAATTTCAACACATACGACGAAACTTCTTCATCCAGTCCTGTTAATGGCTTCATATGTGGAATATAATATGGATTTGGTAAAAAACGAACATCAAATACTAAATCAGCATCAATTGGAATTCCGTACTTAAATCCAAATGACATAACATTTACACGAAATGCTTGCTCAGTTTCTGTTGAGAATAAGTGAACAATTTTTTCTCGTAATTCTTTCGGTTTCAAATCAGATGTATCAAGCACAATATTCGCTCGTGCCTTCATATCAGTTAAGAGACCACGCTCAGCTTCAATTCCCTTTAACGGCAAGCCAGTTGGCGCAAGTGGATGCGAACGTCTCGTTTCTTTATAACGAGTTACAAGTGTGCTATCTTTCGCATCTAAAAATAAAATATGAGGAATAATCCATGTACGTTCTGATAAATCATCAAGCGCTCCCCATAAATATTCAAAAAACTCTCGGCCACGTAAATCAATACCGAGTGCCACTTTATTCATTTTACCTTTTGAATCTGCCATAAGTTCAATAAACTTCGGCAATAACATCGGTGGTAAATTATCTACACAAAAATATCCTAAATCTTCGAAACTTTGTAACGCTACCGTCTTTCCAGCTCCAGACATCCCTGTAATAATTACCATTTTTATATCATTATTCTCTGTCATCGTATCCTCTCCTTGCAGGTTTAACTCGGATCTAATCGATATGAAAGCAACTCAAAATCTGGGGTATATACAAATGTACCGTAGATTATACCATTCCCTTTAATTAAATAATCAATAATGTGATAATCTCCTGGTGCCATTGCTAAATCATCAATTTTATCAAATGTATGCCAACCAATGATGCCTTCTTCGCTCTCTAATTTGTTTTCTCCTGCAAAATCTGTTGCTAAAAAGGAGAACATCATCCATTCAGAAACAACTTTATCACCTTCTTGGATGACAAAAGTGAAGACCCCTTTTAATGCTGGATTCTTTAAATAAATACCTGTTTCTTCACGATACTCGCGAACAACGGAATCTCTTACTGTCTCACCACGCTCCATTTTCCCGCCCGGTGCAACCCACCAATTCCGGCGAGGTTTTTGGAGTAAGAGTACTTCATTATCTCTAATTAACACACAGTTTGTCACTCTTTGCATGTTTCTTCACCTCAGCTACTTGCAGCAAAATTTCTCACTGCATACTCATTTCATTATACTATCAAAAACAGTTTGCTACAACGAAGGTGCCAGTCCCCTTTCGCTAAGTAATTGTAAAAATTCTTTCTATAACAAGCAATCAAAATACCTTACTTCCCATGAACAGTACATAAAAATCCCCTTAACGATTTTTATCGTTAAGGGGATTAAAACACTTATTTCTTACCGAAATAAGTAACAACCGCAAATCCTAAAATAAAAGTAATAATTGAACTTACAATTGAAATTCCACCAGTCGGAATACCAGGGAACACAATGACAATCGACCCGATAACGAGCCCAATAATTGCCGCAAATGTCATACTTTTATAACGATCTAACAAATAACTAATTCCTTTACTACTTACAACAAATCCGGCCATCACGCCGGCACCAATAACCAGGATTAACGGTAAATTGAGTGTAGTTAAAGCGTTAATTGCTGTTGGATACACACCAATAATTAATAAAATAAACGATCCACTAATTCCAGGAAGAAGCATAGCCATACTAGCCATCCATCCTGCGAAAAACAAACCAATTGCATTTAAAATTGTTAACGTCGTAATCGGATCAGCTGCCTTATCTGGTTTAAAGAATGCTGTTATTGCAACAAGAATTGCTGCAATTATTAATAAGGCAATATGACTACCTTTAAACGTTGCCTTTGCATCAGCTTCTCTCATTAACATCGGTAATATACTAATAATTAAACCGAGGAAGAAAAATTGAGTCGGTTCATAATGATTTGCTAATAAATATTTAATAACGTGACTTAACGTTAGAAAAGCTGCCGCTACACCAGCTGCAAGTGGGATTAAAAACGCTAAATGTTTTTTCCATTCACGGCTAAAGAATCCGCTAATTGCTGCGAGCAATTGTTCATAAATCCCTAACACAACAGCGATTGTTCCGCCGCTCACACCAGGAATTAAATCACTAACGCCCATACAAAATCCACGATATATATTACGCCATTCCATACTGAATAAATTCCTCATTTCTTATAGTGATTTTTTCCGTAAATTCCAGTATATCAATAAGAAATCTTATAATCCTAATTGTTTTTGACAAAACTTTGACATTTCCACAAAAAAAAGAAAGCTCCTATCGGTAGCTTTCTTCTCAAAAGGTATATTACCCCTTATTTTTCTGTTACAGTTTTTAATTCTTCTACTAACTCTTCTATATAATGCTGTGCACTTTGTGCTGCAATACTACCATCACCTGTTGCAGTTACAATTTGACGAAGCATTTTTTCACGAACATCACCAGCTGCGAAAATACCAGGAACTTTCGTTTCCATACGCTCGTTCGTTTCAACATAACCATTTTCGTTTGTAATACCTAACTCAACAAACGGTTTTGATAGTGGTAGCATACCGATGTATATGAAAACGCCGTCAGTTTTAACTTCTTGTTCTTCTCCGCTGTTTACATCTACAAGTGTTACGCTTCCTACTTTACCATTTGCATCGTTAATTTCTTTTATAGTGTGATTCCAAATGAAATCTACTTTCTCATTTTGGAAAGCACGATCTTGTAAAATTTTCTGTGCACGAAGAGTGTCACGACGGTGAACGATTGTTACTTTTGATGCGAAGCGTGTTAAGAACACACCCTCTTCAACAGCAGAATCTCCGCCGCCAATAACAACAAGTTCTTTCCCTTTAAAGAATGCACCATCACATACTGCACAATACGATACACCGCGGCCGCCAAGTTCTGTTTCACCTGGCACACCAATTTTTTTATACTCTGCACCGCTTGCAACGATAATTGCACGTGCTTTATATTCTTTTTTGCCAGCAATAATTGTTTTGTACTCTTTAGCATCGATGATTGCTTTCACATCACCGTATGCATATTCAGCACCAAATTTCTTCGCATGCTCAAACATTTTATTTGATAAGTCTGGTCCTAAAATAGACTCATAACCTGGATAGTTCTCTACATCTTCTGTATTTGCCATTTGTCCACCTGGAATACCACGTTCAAGCATCAGTGTGCTTAAATTCGCACGAGATGTATATACCGCAGCTGTCATACCAGCTGGTCCTGCACCAATAATAATGACATCATAAATTTTTTCTTCTGACACACTATTCACTCCCATTCATTCATACACATTAAGTTACCCTCATTATACTGTTAGCATCATTTTTTTCCCAATGATTTGCCTACCCTACGTGTGCGTGCGCTTAACAGCTTGCACATACTTTCGTACAGTCGCTACAGATACATTATATACATCACCAAGCTCTGCCTGTGTCATCTTATTTCTTTGTTCGCCGCGCACAATATATTCAATTGCCGCTGACCAACCGTACACATTTGTAAAAGTCGCTCCAGATGTATATAAACGTATGAACGTACAAAACCAAAAATTTAAACACTCTTCGATTAATTCATCGTCTTTTTTCGTATAATTGTATAATGCATCCGCGATTCGTACGCACTGTTCAAATTGCTGTAAATCAGCTGGGATGCTTTTATGACTATTAAGTAAAAAGAAATATTTTGCAAGTTGCGATACGATTGGAACACCATTTTTCGCTTGCGTTACATCAAAGAAGAACCCAACCTTCTCTGGTGTTGACAATTCATTCATTAAATATAAAGCTAGCATTTTCTCTTCTAGCGTCGTACTTTTCTGAAATGATTTTCGTAACTCTTCAAATAAAAGATTTTGTCCTTCATCTGCTAAATTCAGTGCATTCCACGGTTCTTTTCCTTTTTTATCAGGATGCAATTCTACAACATGTTGCCACATTTTTTCAGCTACTTGCTGTTCCTTCACCATATACGCAGAGTATGCAAACCAGTAATAAAAACTAACGTCTCCTTCGTATCCTTGACGCTTTAATACTTTGAACCATTTATATGCAGGTTCAAAATGACCAATTGTTGCAAGCGTTGTTCCAAGTTTCAAACGATGCTCAAATGAAATTGGATATACCGAAACTAACTGCCCTGCTAATGACTCTACTTGCTTATGCTCTCCAATTGAATATAGAAAAATAAGCGTATTACAAAGCGCATGCATATTACCAGGACTTTTCTCTAAGATCATTTCTGTTAACTTAAGCGCTTGATCTACATTACCTGATTGAAAATGTGCAATCGCTAAATTATTATGGCCCGACCAAAATTCTGGATATTCTTTCGTAACAACTTCTAGTGTAGCAATCGCCTCTTCTAATTGTCCGTTACGAATGTAGCGGTTCGCTTCTTCCTGCATAACAATTAGCTCATCTTCATCCTCGATCTCTTCCGCACCCATTGCTTCTTCTTCCATAATCTCAAGCAATTCTAATGTATCTTCTACGAATTCCTTCTCTTCCGCAACTTCTAAATATCGCTCTGCATACTTCTTCGCCTGTTGAAACAAGCCCATATATGCATAATTATTTGAAATAAAATAATAGCATTGCTCAAGTTCAGGATTGGATCTAACAAGCTTTAGAAATATCTGATTCGACTCTTGATATTCACCAGATTCAGATAATGCTATTGCTAGTTGGCATAAAATAAATGGCTCCTTCTCGCTTTGTGACGCTCTTCGAAAATATTTAATTGCATCTTGCAATTTTTGCCCTTTATAAGCCCTCATCCCTTTTTTATAAAAGAAGTCCGCTAATTGATTAAAAGAGATAACTTGTCCGCTCTCCTTATATATTCTTTGATTTTTCCCCATATATCCTCCAGTTTTTTGTTTTCTTCGCTCACACATTCTTCTATCTATAAGTATAAACGATTCCGTAAAAAACAAAACAGTATATTATAATCAAATATTTCCTTTTTATTCATAAAAAGAGAAGAGAAATGTTACATTTTTAACATCAACCTTCTCTAGTAGGCATTTCCTCTTTCGTATAAATAATACGCATCGGATTTCCGCCTACGAAAGCGCCGCCTGGTACATCTTTATGGACAAGTGTGCCAGCAGAAACGATAGCACCATCTCCAATCGTCACACCTGGTAAAACTGTCGTATTCGCTCCGATCATAACTTCATTCCCTATGACGATTTCTCCGAGTCGATACTCACGAATTAAATATTCATGCGCTAAAAGCGTTGTATTATAGCCGATAATTGAATTGTCTCCCACAGTAATCTTTTCTGGAAACATAATATCTGGCATTACCATAAGTGCAAACGACGTTTTCTTTCCTACTTCCATCCGTAAAAACGTGCGATATAACCAATTCTTCACGGATAAAAATGGCGTGTAACGTGCGATTTGGATGATAATAAAGTTTTTCATTACCTTCCAAAAAGAAACTGTTTTATACACATTCCACAATGAATTTTCTCCTGAAACAGGATAGCGCGTTGTCCGTCGCACTGAACTCTCTCCTCTACTTATATAAAGTGACACTTTAACCGGTAGGAATCTTACTACCCGTTAATGCGGGACAAAATCGGTAGTAAATCACTCATTTTATCTAGCACATAATCTGGTTTATACGCTTCTAAATACGCTCTACCTTTCAATGTCCATGAAACCGCTACTGTTTTCGTACCTGCATTTTGTCCACCGACGATATCATGATGATTATCACCAACCATCAATGTTTCTTCTGGCTTTGCATCTAATAATTCGAGTGCTTTTTGAAGTGGTTCTGGATGTGGTTTCACATGTTCCACATCATCAATCGTCACGACAACATCAAAAAACTGATCAAGTTTTGAAAGCTTTAATCCCATTTCAACCGTCTGTCTCGCTTTCGTTGTAACGATGCCGATTTTATAACCTTGCTTCTTCAATTCTTGAACCGTTTCATATACAGTTTCATATTCTTCCACTAATTCATCATGATGCTCATGATTAAATTGGCGATAACATGTAATCATCTCTTCAACCTTGCTTGCATCAATCTTACTAAAAGTGTCATGCAAAGATGGACCGATAAATGGCAATACATCTTCACGCTTATACTGATTAGAATAATAGTGATTTAACGTATGTAAAAAAGAAGAGATAATAAGTTCATTTGTATTAATTAACGTTCCATCTAAATCAAATAACACTGTATTTATTTTCATCGTCCTTAATCCTTTCATTACCTGAATATGAAAGAAGCAGCATCTTATATAAGATGCTACTTTTCTCTAATTTTCTAAATATCTTTTATCAGCTTGCCCCATTTTTCGTCTCACAATAATGAAAATGATAGAAATAACAACAATTCCAATAGACATTACTTGTGCAATACGAAGTGGTCCTAACATTAAACTATCTGTGCGCAAACCTTCTACGAAGAAGCGTCCGACTGAATACCAAATTAAATATGTGAAGAATAATTCACCACGGCGTAAGTTCACTTTTCGTAACGCGAGTAGTAAAATAACACCTGCAAAGTTCCATAATGATTCATATAAAAACGTTGGGTGATAATACACACCATCAATGTACATTTGATTAATAATGAAATCCGGTAAATGAAGACCTTCTAAAAACTGTCTCGTCACTTCATCACCATGCGCCTCTTGGTTCATGAAGTTTCCCCATCGGCCAATTGCTTGTCCTAATAAAATACTCGGCGCAGCAATATCCGCTAACTTCCAGAATGAAAGCCCGCGTCGTTTCGCAAAAAGGATTCCTGTAATAACAGCCCCGATTAAACCACCATGAATCGCCAAACCACCTTGACGAATATTAATAATTTGACTCGGATTTTGCGAATAATATTCCCATTCAAAAATGACATAATACATTCTCGCAAAAAGAATCGCAATTGGTACTGCGATTAATACAAGATCGATAAATGTATCTTTGTGAATACCAAGCCTTTCTCCCTCGCGAGTTGCTAGCCAAAGACCTAATAGCACACCTGTACCGATAATAACCCCATACCAATAAACAGGGAACGGTCCGAGTTGGACTGCTACACGGTCAAGCTGTGGTACAGAACCTAACAGCATATGTATGACCTCCCTCTCCAGAGTCTACTCTTGATTTCCTAACTCAATCGCACTCATTAATCGTTCAGAGAACTGCTGTGCCGCATTGACTCCCATACGTTTCAATCTGAAGTTCATCGCTGCTACTTCAATAATAACAGCCAAGTTTCGACCAGGACGAACTGGAAGTGTAATCTTCGTAAGTTCTGTATCAATAATCTTCATCTTCTCTTCATCAAGACCTAAGCGATCATAATTTTTCTTTTGATCCCAAATTTCAAGATTAATAACAAGCGTAATACGTTTATAATTTCTTACTGCCCCTGCACCAAATAACGTCATTACGTTAATGATACCTAGACCACGAATTTCTAATAAGTGCTCAATTAAATCAGGTGAGCTTCCTACTAATGTGTCTTCATCTTCTTGACGAATTTCTACGCTATCATCCGCAACAAGGCGGTGACCACGCTTTACAAGTTCAAGTGCTGTCTCACTTTTCCCGACACCACTTTGACCTGTAATTAAAACACCAACGCCATAAATATCTACTAACACACCATGAACAGCTGTTGTTGGCGCTAACTTACCTTCTAAGTAGTTTGTTAAACGACTTGATAATCTCGTCGTCGTTTGAGCAGAACGTAATAAAGGCACGCCTGATTCACGTGATGCTTGTAATAACTCATCCGGTACATCTTGATTACGAGTTACAATAATACAAGGCGTCTCTTCAGTACAAAGCGCTTTCATTCTCTCTTGCTTTTGCTCTGTCGTTAACGTATCAAAGAACGTAAGCTCCGTTTTTCCAAGAAGCTGCACGCGATCAGCTGGATAATATGTAAAAAATCCTGCCATTTCAATTCCAGGTCGTGATAAATCACTCGTATCAATCGGACGATGAATCCCTTCTTCACCACTTACTAACTCCAATTGAAATTGTTCAATTAAATCTTTTGTCCTTACTTTCGGCATATGTATAAACCTCCACTCCGCTGCGGGTTCAGTCTCATTTGATGTAAAATTCCATTCTATCGGATATTGTACCATTTTTTTCTGGAAACAAGAAACTCGGTTTCTAATAAATAGAAAAAAACATTTCATATGAATCATGAAATGTTTTTCTTTTTGTCATTTTCTCTTTTTTTCATGTAATGGTTCAACAATTACTTTTTCAATTATCATATTAAAAATCGAAATACAAATTGCCGCAACAATCGCTACACCAAATCCAGATATATTAAAGGCGTCCCCTAATAATGAATCCGTCATCTTTAACGTAATCGCATTAATAACAATTAAGAAGAAACCGAAAGTTACAAGAGTAATTGGTAGCGTAATTAAAATTAAAAGCGGCTTTACAAATACGTTTAAAATCGCCAATATAATACTCGCAATAATTGCAGTTTGTATATTTGCTATGTAAAATGCGTCTGGTGCAACCCCTTTTAAAAGTCCGGATACAGCGATTAACACAACGCTATTTACAAGAAGTGATACAATCCATCTCATTTCCTTACACATCCTTTTAACATATATATTTCATCATACGCTAATAGACAATAAACGCAAGTATCATACGAGCGCTTATATCAACTTATTCTCCCCTTTATGCTTGTATACCTACTAACACTTCCTTGCGAAATAGGGACCACACCATCCATGTTCATGCTTTTTCACAAAGGTCCAAGTAAAGTCTTTGTCTACAATATAGATATCACCTTTATACGCATCGTCTGTCTCCCGTAATATATCCTCCATATGTAATAAACTTGCATCCTTTATTTAGCAGTACATCATCACAATGTTGATAAAGTGAAACTTTAATCAGCGGGGTTTTGTTCATCCCCCACTGATTACTAGTTGAACCAATCGGGCTTTTACGGACAGTTGATCTCCCACCTTACTTCTTTGCATCAGCCAAGTTTTGAGGTGGGAATCTTACTGTCCGTTAATGCGGGTTAGAATATGTAACAATCCTTTTTCACTTCATTATGAAACGCTCTCTCTGCTGCTTCACCTTCTAAACATTTCTTCTTTTCATAACTAAATATGTGCCACAAATAACCACAGCTATATTTATCCCCGTACAAATGAATCTCTTCTTTCTCTTCATAACTCAAATGATTCGCAAAGTTATCCTCCCAGCGTTTTCTAAAGTATATTCCCCACTTTTGAAACTCTCTCACCTTCATATTTTTCTTTCTCAAAACATCTAAAAACTCCATTTTATCCCCCTATGAAATAAAAACCGAGTGTACTTCCCACTCGGTTTTCATAAATAAACTTATTGCGATAACTCTACTTCTTTTATTTTCTCTTTCATTCTTGCTTTATCACGATCTAAAATCTCTTTTAAATACTTACCTGTATACGAGCGTTCTTCTTTCACTACTTGTTCTGGCGTTCCGGAAGCAACGATTTGTCCGCCTTTGTCTCCGCCTTCTGGTCCAAGGTCAATAATATAATCAGCTGTTTTAATAACATCTAAATTATGCTCAATTACAAGTACCGTCTCACCACTCTCAACAAGACGTTGCAACACTTCTAGAAGACGTGCAATATCATGTGCATGTAGGCCAGTCGTTGGCTCATCTAAAATGTATAACGTACGCCCTGTAGAACGACGATGTAATTCAGAAGCTAATTTCACACGCTGCGCCTCACCACCTGATAACGTCGTAGCTGGTTGTCCTAATTTCATATAACCAAGCCCTACATCTACAAGCGTTTGAAGTTTACGCTTAATTTTCGGGATATTAGCAAAGAACTCTACCCCATCTTCAATTGTCATCCCTAACACTTCAGAAATATTCTTATCTTTATATTTCACTTCTAACGTTTCACGATTATAACGTTTACCGTGACAAACTTCACACGGAACATACACGTCTGGTAAGAAATGCATTTCAATTTTAATAATTCCATCACCGCGGCACGCTTCACAACGGCCACCCTTTACGTTAAAGCTGAAACGTCCTTTTTGATATCCACGTACTTTCGCTTCATTCGTTTGCGCAAATACATCACGAATATCATCAAATACACCCGTATATGTTGCTGGATTGGAACGCGGTGTACGCCCGATTGGTGATTGATCAATATCAATAACTTTATCTAACTGCTCAAGACCTTTAATTTCTTTATGAGCCCCTGGCTTCGCTTTCGCCTTATATAGCTTTTGAGCTAACGATTTGTATAGCACTTCATTAATTATCGTACTTTTTCCAGAGCCAGATACGCCTGTTACTGCTACAAATGTTCCTAGAGGAAATGACATTTTCGCATTCTTTAAGTTATTTTCTTTCGCACCGACAATCTCCACTTTACGTCCGTCACCTTTACGTCTTTCAAGTGGTACCGGAATAAACTCTTTACCGCTTAAATATTTCCCAGTTAATGAATTCTCGTCTTGCATAACTTCAGCTGGTGTACCTGCTGATACAACTTGACCACCATGAATACCTGCACCAGGTCCGATATCAAGTAAATAATCAGCAGCCATCATCGTATCTTCATCATGCTCAACAACAATTAACGTATTTCCTAAATCACGCATTTCCTGCAATGTACGAATAAGACGATCATTATCACGCTGATGCAAACCAATAGAAGGCTCATCAAGAATGTAAAGTACGCCAGTAAGGCGAGAACCAATTTGTGTCGCTAAACGAATACGCTGCGCCTCACCACCTGATAAAGTTCCTGCGGCACGACTTAACGTTAAATAATCTAAACCGACGTTCACTAAGAACCCAACACGTTCCTGAATTTCTCTTAAAATTAAATGAGCAATTTTTTGTTGTTTCTCCGTTAACTCAACAGTTGAGAAGAACTCCTGTACTTCTTGAACAGAATATTTCGTTACATCGGCAATCGTTTTATCACCAACGAAAACAGCTAAACTCTCAGGCTTTAAGCGTCCACCTTTACACTTCGGACAAGCTTGCTCTGCCATATATTTCTCCATTTGCTCACGAATATAATCAGAACTCGTCTCACGATAACGACGCTCAATATTCGGAATAACACCTTCAAATAAAATCTCATTTTCCTTTACTTGACCAAATTCATTCACATAGCGGAAATAAAGCTTCTCTTCCCCGCTTCCGTACAGCACTTTATCAAATAAATCCTTCGGTATATCTTTCACCGGCATATCCATATCGATGCCGTAATGATTACACACAGATTTTAATAATTGCGGGTAATATTGTGAACTTGTCGGTTCCCAAGGAGCAATCGCATGTTCATTTAATGATACATCCCAGTTCGGAATAACAAGTTCTAAATCTACCTCTAACTTCGATCCAAGTCCATCACAAGAAGGACACGCGCCGAACGGACTATTAAACGAGAACATACGCGGCTCTAATTCTCCGATTGAAAAACCACAATGTGGACAAGCATGATGTTCACTAAATAGAAGTTCTTCCTCTCCCATTACATCGATTAAAACTCGGCCCCCGCCAAGCTTTAAAGCACTTTCTAGTGAATCTGCAAGTCGGCTTGCAATTCCTTCTTTCACAACAATACGGTCAATAACAACTTCAATTGAATGCTTCTTATTTTTTTCTAAAGTAATCTCTTCCGATACATCCAGCATCTCTCCATCAACGCGCACACGAACATAACCTTGCTTCTTAATATCTTCTAATACTTTCGCATGCGCACCTTTACGCCCTGACACGATAGGCGCTAGCACTTGCAACTTCGTACGTTCAGGATATTCAAGAACACGGTCTACCATCTGTTCCACTGTTTGTGATGTAATTTCAATTCCATGATTCGGACAAATCGGCGTACCAATTCGTGCGAATAATAAACGTAAATAATCATAAATCTCCGTTACCGTTCCAACCGTTGAACGAGGATTACGACTCGTCGTTTTTTGATCAATTGAAATCGCTGGAGATAAACCTTCAATCATATCAACATCCGGCTTATCCATTTGCCCTAAAAACTGGCGCGCATACGCAGATAAAGATTCCACGTATCTACGCTGTCCTTCTGCATAAATCGTATCGAATGCTAACGATGATTTCCCCGAACCAGACAATCCCGTCACAACAACAAGCTGATTTCTCGGAATGGTTACGTCAATATTTTTTAAATTATGCGCTCTAGCACCTTTTACAACAATAAAATCTTTACTCACTCTTTTCACCCTTCCGCTTTTAATTCTAATAGTAAATCTCTTAATTCAGCTGCACGCTCGAAATCTAATGCCTTTGCTGCTTCTTTCATCTCTGCTTCCATCTTCGCAATTGTATTTTCACGTTCTTTTTTCGTCATCTTCTTAGCTGGTGTTGCTTCATATATTTCCGTATCCTCAGCTGCTGTTGTCGCACGAATAACGTCACGTACTCCTTTTTGAATCGTTTTCGGCGTAATACCATGCTTTTCATTGTAAGCTTCTTGTATACTACGACGACGCTGTGTTTCTTCAATTGCAATTCCCATTGATCTCGTTATGCGATCTGCGTACATAATAACGCGGCCGTTTGCATTACGCGCCGCACGACCAATTGTTTGAATTAATGAACGCTCTGAACGTAGGAACCCTTCCTTATCAGCATCTAAAATAGCTACAAGTGATACTTCTGGAATATCTAATCCTTCTCGTAATAAGTTAATACCGACAAGTACATCAAACTTACCAAGGCGAAGATCACGGATAATTTCAATACGCTCTAATGTTTTAATTTCAGAGTGAAGATAATTCACTTTAATTCCTACATCTTTTAAATAGTCCGTTAAATCCTCTGACATTTTCTTCGTTAAAGTCGTAATTAATACACGTTCATTTTTCGCAATCCGGTCATGGATTTCTCCTAATAAATCATCTATTTGTCCTTCAATTGGTCGTATATCAATTGGTGGATCTAAAAGCCCTGTTGGACGAATAATTTGTTCTATTGCTTTCGGTGACTGCTCTAACTCGTACGGTCCTGGCGTTGCCGAAACGTAAATAACTTGATTCGTTTTCTCTTCAAACTCATCAAACGTGAGCGGTCTATTATCTAAAGCTGATGGCAGACGGAATCCATGATCAACAAGCACTTGCTTACGTGCTTGGTCCCCGTTATACATCGCTCTTACTTGCGGAACCGATACGTGCGACTCATCCATAACGATTAAGAAATCCTCTGGAAAATAATCTAAAAGCGTATACGGCGTTGAACCTGCTGGACGAAGTGTTAAATGACGGGAATAGTTTTCAATCCCTGAACAAAAGCCCATCTCGCGCATCATTTCTAAATCATAACGCGTTCGCTGTTCTATGCGCTGCGCCTCTAACAACTTACCGTTATCGTTTAATTCTTTTAAACGCTCTTCTAATTCTTTTTCGATATTTTCAATAGCGACCTTCAGCTTTTCTTCACGTGTAACGAAGTGAGATGCCGGGAAGATTGCTACATGATCACGTTCTGCTAATACTTCACCCGTTAATGCATTTACTTCTCGAATACGATCTATTTCATCCCCAAAAAATTCAATTCGAATACAATGCTCATCAAGTGATGCGGGGAAGATTTCAACTACATCTCCGCGCACACGGAATGTACCACGCTTAAAATCAATATCATTACGTCCATACTGTACATCAACAAGTTCACGAAGCAATTGATTGCGGTCCTTTTCCATACCAACTCGAAGCGAAACAACTAACTCGCGGTATTCTTCCGGAGAACCTAAACCGTATATGCACGAAACACTCGCAACGATAATAACATCATCTCTTTCAAATAAAGAAGACGTTGCCGAGTGGCGTAATTTATCAATTTCATCGTTAATTTGCGCATCTTTTTCAATAAACGTATCCGTATGTGGTACGTACGCTTCCGGCTGATAATAATCGTAATAACTAACAAAATACTCCACAGAATTGTTAGGGAAGAAATCTTTCAGCTCACTATATAACTGTCCTGCTAACGTTTTATTATGAGCCATTACAAGTGTTGGCTTCTGCACTTCTTTAATGACATTTGAAATCGTAAATGTCTTACCCGTTCCTGTCGCTCCAAGCAACACTTGCTTTTTCTTTCCACTATTAATTCCCTCTACAAGCTTCTCTATCGCTCCCGGCTGATCACCTTGCGGGGAATACTCTGAGATAATTTCAAATGGATGTTCCAACTAAAAACCGACCTCCTCATAAAAATCTGTATTATTATTTTACCACGAATGCCCATAAAAAACCTAAAAAAACGAACAGATATTCGGTAAAACTTTCGACAATATATACATAAAAAAGGAAGGAATAAATACTTCCTTCCTCTACTAACTCTATTTTTTAAGTACATATAATAAGTCATATCCATTGCGCCCATTTTCATTCGTACAATCTATTAACCTATATGCCGTTTCTGATTCACGTTGCTCTTTAACAATCCTTTTACAACTATCTTTATGTAACCTTTTATGGTCACCAGCAAATTGATCTTGTCTATTATCTAACACATAAAGTATATCTTTCTCACTATGCTCTAACGTTTGAAAAATCGGGTCACCTTCATGTGTATACTGTACAATTCTTATTTTATCAACTTCCCCTTGTTCCACATTCCAAACGAACTTCTCGAATTTATCTAGATTAGAAATTTCTGCCCCCTTTGCAACGACATCATTCTTCTTATCAATTGCACTGTTAGGTTGTGAACATGCTACTAAACTAAAGAGAAATAAGCATATAAAACCTGTTCTTTTTCCTATTGTTATCCTCTCCTATACAAACTATTGGTATACTAGAAAAAAGCTACTTTCCTCTATGAAAGTAGCTTCTTGTTTCCTTTCTCCTTCTTCGGAAAAATAACATATGAAAATGAAATCGCAGTATCCGCTAAAAGAATAATAGCCCATACTTGGCTTACACGGCTTGCTGCTTTATTTAAAACGATTCCTGACTCTAACCAATTCCCCCACTGTTCTACTGGAATAAGCCCATACATGAAGAAAAAGAATATATGAACAGCAACAAACAAAATAAGATGTAAAACCCAATTTTTCATTTCCTGCTTCGCATGCGCCATCCCTGCCACTTCAATTGGTTCTTCGATAATAGGCGCCGGTTCATTCCGCCACTTCGCAACTAATTTTTGTACATATATATCTAATTTCTTCAAATCCTTTTTCCCATAAAAAACTGCATATAATAAAATGATTACCGTAATGATTTGAAAATTAGAGAACTTCCCTGTTTGATAATAGTCCACTACCCCTAAAGTTAAAATAAACACTTCATTTATGAGCAGCACAATCCCCATAATAAAGCTCGCCTTTTTCAAGCGAAATCCATACCTTAGTAAAAAGAATCCGACAGCTGATAGCCAAAATACAATCTCCGCACCAATTAAAAAGTACCATCGATATTCTGCGAGTATACTCATTTATCCCTCTCCCTTTCATCATATATACGAAAAGCCTCATCCATATATACTAGAAGCTCTTCTTCAATTGGATACATACTCATTTTCTGTGAATCTTCTTTTGACTTTCTTACTTCCCACAATTTATCTAAAAATGCTTCATCACCATTTGCCATCTCTAAACACTTCTGCATTAATTTCTTTGTTGCGCCTTGTACCTCATCACATGATGCTTCCTTACCGTCTTTCATAAAGTTACGTAGTTGCTTTAATAAATCTACCCACTCTAATACATTCGGATCTTCTTCACTCATATTTGGTAAATTACGAAGTAAATCTTGCTCTTCCTTTGAAAATAATTCATTTTGGAATATTTCACGTATACGAGGAGACTGTTTCGAAAGCTGAATGAGTTCAAACATAACTTTCCAATCCAGTTCTCCCTCCACATCTACTGAATAAACAACTGCCTGTAAAATACGTTCCATTCGATTAAATTTCTTTTGTTCTTCCTGTACAAATCTAAGTTGTTTTTCAAGCGAGTCTTTTGAATTAAGTTCACCTTTTACTAACATATTCGTAATCTCTTTTAATGAAAAACCCATTTCTTTTAAAAATAAAATTTGCTGCAAACGAACAACGTCTCTCTCGCTATATAACCGATGTCCCCCATCAGTTTTCCCACTTGGCTTTAATAAATCGATTTGATCATAATATCGTAGCGTCCTTACTGTAACCCCTGTTTCCCTCGTTAGTTCTTGAATTAAAATCAACTCCATCACCTCTTCTCCTTCATTATAAAAGGTGACGTAACGTAACTTTCAAGTAGTTTGTAAAAAAAATACAAAAAGCTGTTTATACCTTTTGTATAAACAGCTTTTATGGAAATAACCCCTTTTGTATAGTACGCCCACAAAATAAAATAATTGCCCCTACAACAACACTTGTTGCTGTTTTATGGTAATCCGCTAACATTAATAAATAGTATGATAAACCTACAGCACCAATCATAATACATACACTTGGCACTGGATTGCGAGAGAAGTTTTGCATCCCCCACAAAAGTGCAAATATAGCCGTCGCAACACATAATACCGCTAATCCCATCCCGTTTCCCCTTTATATATCTATTTACTGGTCTTTGTCGCTAATACACTTGTTGATGCCATGCTAATTAAAAATCCAAAAATAACTACATATAATAATTCATTTACATCCAAGGTTTGTCTATCTAAGTACTTATTTACAGAAAGATACGCGATAAAAAACAAAAAGAAACCTACCATACAAGCCGTAAAGTATTGCTGCATTTTTTTCATGATTCTCTCATCTAATGCAGGTACGCCTTCTTCTTTCCATCTCTTTCGCTCCTTATACTCAGACACAGCGTATAAACTAATAAGGGCTACATTTGAAATCAATATTACTCCCCACGAAATATTTAAAATGACTAAACTTGTATTTAAAATAAGCCCCGCTAAAGATAAGCTTCCTATAAACCTCATAACCTCTTGCTTACTCATACATGATCAGCTTCTTTTTGATTTCTATATTTCCATTTCGGCCAATAGTTCACAAAGAAATAAACAAACTGTCCTAATACCAATAAAACAAACGGTATGCCCGCATTTCCATAAACAATTAAATTATACAAACTCCATACCGCTAAACTCATTGTTAAAAACAACCCTAAATATTTAAACGCTTTATCCGACTGAAATCTCTCAAACTCATCTTGCATTTTCATTCCTCCTATCGTTATGCTCGTTTTCCCGCCATTACTCCTATGATGAGACTACCAGCAAATAAGAAACTACATACAATGAATATTTCTGGAATCGGTATAACAACCCTTCCTATTCCTTTGCTCGCAACAATATAAACTATGAGCAGAATAAACGCGAATACAAATGAGACATTTACATACTTTTTTATATTTTCATTTACCCGCTCATCTATATCTGGAAGTTCTTCTTTTTTGTACTTACGTTTTTTATAATACGTATACACCGTTAAAAGTAGAATTGCTAAGATGTTACTAACTATTAGCGATAACATCGGTATAGATGGGTCCATAATACGAACTAAAACGTCTCCTCCACATAATCCTAAGACAGTAGTAATATACAACTTTTTAGTGTCGTTCATTTTCTCTCCCCTTACTCCAGCGTAAATATTTCCTCTACCTTCATCTCAAAATATTTGGCGATTTTTAGGGATAATTCTAGACTCGGGTTATAGTGATGGTTCTCAATCGCCACTATTGTCTGCCGCGTCACTTGCATCGCCTTTGCCATTTCAATTTGCGTTATATGATGTTGTTTTCGCAATTCTTTAATTTTATTTTTCACACCCATAGGCTCCACCTTCGAAAGTAAAGATATCTTTACTTTAATTATAAATATTTTCCAAATACAAGTAAAGATATCTTTACAAAAAAAGGTAAAAAAAAAGACATCTATAAGATGCCTCCTTCTTCGCTATTACATAAATCCTAATGCATATACAAGAACGTACCCAAGAACAGATAAGCAAACCGAGCCAATCAACCCTGCCACGAATGCCCTACTTCCTAATTTGCGGAACGTTTTAAACTCTACATTTAAACCTAGCCCTGCCATTGCCATTGCAATAAGCATGTACGCAATTACTACAATATATCCGGCAACAACTTCTGGGATAATCCCAATCGAATGCACCGCACTCATTGCTAAAAATCCGAAGATGAACCAAGGAATCGGAAGGTCGCGCCACGATCTTTTTTCCTTGCTTTCCTCGCTCTTACCAAACCATAATCCAATTAAAATCGCTACTGGCACAAGCATCGCTACGCGCGTTAACTTCACAATAACCGCGATGTCTACAGCCGTGCTACCTCCTGGCGCTGCAGCCGCGATAACGTGAGCAATTTCGTGCAGCGTCGCACCTGAGAACACCCCGTAACCGTAGGGTGAGAAGCCAAGCACTGGGTATAATAGCGTATAAACAAGTGTAAATATTGTACCTAAAATTGCAATAATCGCTGCCCCGACTGCTGTTTCTTCATCTTTCGCTTTCACTTGCGGTGCAATTGCCACGACCGCTGCAGCTCCGCAAATTGCCGTCCCACATGCTGTTAAAATTCCAAGTTTCTGTTCTACTTTAAATACTTTCGTTAGTCCATATACAACGAAAATTGTAAATGTAATAACAACCGCTGCGATGACCAATACTTTCGGCCCCGCCTTCGCAATATCTACAAGATTTAACCGCATTCCAAGTAAAATGATCCCAAAGCGAAGCAACTTCTTACTCGCAAAGTTCGTTCCCACTATCGCTTCTTGAGGAATCCCGATTGCAGCGCGCCAAACCATCCCGATTAGAATAGCGATTACTAATTGTCCCATAATATTTAAAAATGGAAGCTCTGCTAAATATTTCGCGGCGATTGCGATTAATAACGTAATCCCAATACCTTGCGAAAATCCAAAGCCCTTCTTCTTTTGTATAACAAGTGTTTGTTCCACTTTGTACCACCCCAATAATCGTATTGGAACATGCATGTTCTTTCTAGTTACATTATAAGAGAGTTTTAATAATAAGTTTAATATCAATATTGAATCCCTATCATCAGAAATACTTATGATAAAATAAAAGCAAAAATAAAGGGGCCTAACAAATGAACGTCGACATTTTAAAGATCTTTGTTACTGTCGTTGAGCAAAAGCATTTCTCTCGTGCTGCGGAACTATTAAATCTTTCACAACCTGGCGTTAGTATGCACATTCGCAACCTGGAAAATGAATTTGGGACTACACTTATTCAGCGGTCCCCAAAACACGTCCAAGTTACGGAAGCTGGAAACATATTATACATACACGCAAAGCAAATGCTTTCACTTTATGAAGATGCAAAACAGGAAATTAACGAGCTGCATAACGTTGTAACAGGAACACTTCGCATCGGCGCTAGCTTTACAATTGGCGAATACTTACTTCCAAAAATACTTGCGCGCTTTGCCAATGAAAATCCACACGTCGAAGTTCATACATTTATCTCAAATACGGAAGAAGTTTTACAAAGCCTCCGCTCTAATCAAATTGATATCGGCTTAGTGGAAGGCCAAGTCGTATACGCTGACGTAGATGTTGAAACTTTTATGCAAGATGAAATGAAACTCGTCGTCCCGCCAAACCACCCATTGCTCCATATCAAGGGGATTAACGAAAATACATTGCAAGACCAAGTCTGGGTATTAAGGGAGAGCGGCTCTGGCACACGTGCCTATAGCGATCGCTTTATACACCAACATCATTTAAAAATGAAACGCTTCTTTACATTTAGCAGTATTCAAAGCGTGAAGGAAGCCGTTGCAGCCGGTCTTGGCATCGCTATCCTTTCAGATTGGACTGTTCGAAAAGAACTATTAGCAAAAGAAATATTCCACATCCCTGTTCCGAACGAAGAGCTAATCCGTCCATTCTCCATCGTGCGCGGCAAATATTTCATTCCGTCTAAAGCCATTCAAGTGTTTTTAAATCATGTGAATTCTTTTGCGAAAAAACAAAGTTGACCTTCACATTAGTGTGAAGGTTTACAATACATGTAAAAGGAGTGAAACGCATTGCGAATTGGAGAGTTATCAAAAGAAACTGGGGTTAGCGAAAGGGCACTAAGACATTATGAAGAAAAGGGATTACTCCCTTCGAAACGCCTAGCAAATGGCTACCGTGATTTTGATGAAAGTGCAATCGAAAAAGTAGAGCTGATTCAAATGTACTTGCAAATCGGCTTAAATTTAGAAGAAACAGAACGAATGCTACGTTGCCTCGAAATCGAGCCACATCTTTACGAAAATCCGTGTAGTAGTATCCTTGCACTTTACGAAGACAAACTTGATGAGGTAACGAAGCAAATCACATTACTTTCCAACATTCAAACGAATTTGCAAAAACACGTTTCACTCCTAAAACAAGCAAAAGAAAAGGGATGATTACATGTTTGTTATACATGGCAGTTCAAGACAAAACGGAAATACGGAAGCTTTAACACATATGGTGATTGATGGGATTGAAACAGAACAAATTTACTTGCGTGATCATATCGTCCACCCAATCATAGATCAGCGCCATGATGTAGAAGGATTTCAACCTGTAAATGATGACTACGAGCAGTTAACCAAACGCATGCTAGAGCACGACACAATTATCTTCGCTACACCGCTATACTGGTACGGAATGAGCGGCCACATGAAGAACTTCGTTGATCGCTGGTCACAAAGCTTGCGTAATAAGTCTCTTCATTTCAAAGAAAAAATGAAAGGCAAAAAAATGTACGTTGTCATCGTTGGCGGAGACAGTCCAAAACTGAAAGCATTGCCGCTTATCGCCCAGTTTCAATATATCTTTGATTTTGTTGGTTCATCATTTGAAGGGTATATTATTGGGGATGCGAATGGACTAGATGAAATCAAGAACGATGCTGAGGCGCTGGCAAAAGCACAATTGTATAATAATAAATTCAAAAATAGCACACAGAAATAAGTTTGACAAATCCATTTGTATGCGCATACAATAAAAATAATATTATGAAAGGAAGGTACTTTGACCAATGAAGTTCTAATTCTCTTATTTATTTCATCCATCACAAATAGTGAACAAAAATGATGAAAACTAGCAGAGGATTAGTCTGTCCATTTGTCGATACTTTCTTTCGATACGATCATGTAAAAAATCGTTTATTTATGTACGATTTTTACATTGAAGGGCGACATTTATCCTCTCTAGTGAAACTAGGGAGGTTTTTTTATGACTATTTTAATCGCACGTAATATCGAAAAGAGCTTTGGTGATCGCACCATATTTACGTTACCATCACTAGAAATTCAAGCAAACGATCGTATAGGGATTGTCGGAGTCAACGGAGCTGGAAAATCTACGTTATTACAAATATTAAGTAAAGAAATAGAAGCTGACAAAGGCACAGTAACTCATCATAGTTCTATCGCCATCATTCCACAGCTTAGCGAGGGGATACCGGAAACCGCTTCTTCCCTCGCTAAAGGCAAATGGAATATTTCAAACGTCGCAAATTCAATGAGTGGCGGTGAACGAATGCGCCTAAAGATCGCCCATGCCCTCGAACAAGATGCAGGCATTCTATTTGCTGATGAGCCAACAAGTCACTTAGACATGTTCGGTACAGAGCAATTAGAAAAGGCACTTTTATCTTATAAAGGTGCACTTGTTTTAATATCGCATGATCGTGATCTTTTAGATGCCATATGTACAAAAATCATCGAAGTTGAAGACGGTACTATTCAAGAATATAAAGGTAATTATTCAAACTATCGAAAGCAAAAAGAACGTGAGCGAATACAAAAGCAAGCAGAATATGATCAATATATACAAGAAAAAAATCGGTTAGAACAGTCAATTTCACAAAGAAAGCAACGTGCTTCTAGCATGACAAAAATCCCAGCACGGTTCAGTTCATCTGAATCTAAACTTTATAAGTGCAGCGGGTCTCATGGGCAAGAAAATGTTAGCAAAGTAGCGAAAGCACTAGAAACACGCCTTGAAAAGTTGGAACAGAAAGAAAAACCGAAGGACTTTTCTCAAGCTCAGTTTGACGTACAATACCACACACCAATTCATAGTAAAGCAGTTGTTCAGTTTAATAAAACAACGAAGAAAATAGGGGATCGCACACTATTTAAAAATATGAATGGAACAATTGTCCCTGGGGCAAAGCTTGCTATTTTAGGGGAAAACGGAAGCGGAAAAACAACTTTGTTCAAAATGCTTCTCGCGAACGAGCGTGGCATTCAGCTTTCGAAAAGTTGTAAAATTGGATACTTTGAACAAACATTATCTATTTTAAAAACAGATAAAACAATTTTAGAAAACGTTCTAGAAGAAACAAACTATACAGAATCGTTCGTTCGAACAATACTTGCAAGGCTCCTATTCCGCCGTGAAGATGTTCATAAACCTGTGCACATCTTAAGTGGTGGAGAACGCATGAAGGTTGCACTCGCAAAAGTATTTTTAGGAAACTATAATATGCTTCTGCTCGACGAACCGACAAACTATTTAGACTTGGCAACGCAAGAAGAATTAGAAAGTATGTTACAGGAGTATCCTGGCACAATACTTTTCATTAGCCATGACCGTGCCTTTATTCGTTCTGTTGCAAACCATATTCTACAAGTAGATGAGAGCGAACCAAGAATATTCCACGGCAATTACGAGCAATACACAAAAAGAACCACCCAAGCTTCTGTAAACGTTACTGAACAAGAATTATTACGGTTACAAACAAAATTAACAGAAATCATCAGCAGGATTTCTATCCCAAATCAGCATGATGACATCACATTTCTCGAACAAGAATACGAAAAATTATTAGTTCGAATTCGGCAGTGTAAAGAAGCGCTCTAATGTCTTCCCCATATATCGACGGGACCTTCCACATTTCCCAAGAAATATCGAGGCTTCGACATAGAATATCACCCTACCTATCATGTTAGACACAATAACAACAAAAAGCCGTGCACCAGCACGGCTTTTCACTTTATATACGGACAGCAGTCCCACTCACCGCAACCATTAGCATTCCTTCGCGAACTACTTCGTAGTCCACGTCGATACCAACAATGGCGTTCGCATTTTTTTGTCTTGCGAGAGTTTTCATCTCTTCCATTGCAATGTCGCGCGCTTCTTTTAATTTACTTTCGTAGGCGCCTGCGCGACCACCGACAACGTCACGGACAGAAGCGAAAAGGTCACGAACGATATTCGCACCCATGATTGCTTCGCCATTAACGATATCGATATACTCAATAATTTCTTTCCCTTGAATTGTAGAAGTTGTTGTTACAATCATGCTTTATAGCCTCCCATGTAAGATTTCCACTTACTTATGGTGCACTAATTCAGCAGAAATTATATTTACGAACTAAACTGCGCCTCATACAATCGGCTGTAACCCTCGCCTCGTTCGATTAGTTCCTCATGTGAACCTTGTTCTGCAATACCGTCTTTATTTACAACGACGATGCGATCTGCATTTTTAATCGTTGCAAGCCTGTGAGCGATAACTAATGTTGTACGGCCGACAGATAGTTCTGCAAGTGATTTTTGGATAGCAAGTTCTGTCTCTGTATCTAGCGCAGAAGTTGCTTCATCTAAAATTAAAATTGGCGGGTTCTTCAAGAACATACGTGCAATCGCTAAGCGCTGCTTTTGTCCTCCTGAAAGTTTCACACCACGCTCACCGATAACTGTATCTAAACCGTCTGGTTGCGAGTAAATTAAGTCCTCTAGCTGAGCACGTTTTACCGCCTGCCAAATTTCAGATTCTGAAGCTTTTAAGTTTCCATAAGCGATATTTTCACGAATTGTTCCTGAGAATAAGAAAACATCTTGCTGTACAATTCCGATTTGCTTACGAAGTGACGATAACGTCATCTCTTTAGTGTCAATGCCATCAATTTGAATTGATCCAGATGAGTGTTCATAAAAACGAGGTAATAAACTACATAGTGTTGTTTTCCCTGCCCCTGATGGTCCAACGAAAGCAACTGTTTCACCTGCATGTATTTTCAAACTAATATCGTTTAAAATCGGCTCTTTATTTTCATATCCGAACGTGATGTTATTGTATTGAATATCGCCGTGTACATGTTTAACTTCTATCGCATCTTTAGAATCTACAATATCCGGCTCTGTTTCCAGAAGTTCTACATATCTTTTAAAACCAGCGATTCCTTTCGGATAACTTTCAATAACCGCATTAATTTTTTCAATTGGGCGGAAGAAAATATTCGTTAATAAAACGAATCCAATAAATCCACCGTACGTTAATTCACCTTGCAGAACAAACCATGTACCACATATTAATACAAAGAGTGTTACAAGACGCATCAGCATATAACTAATCGATGAATTTAACGCCATAATTTTATACGCCATTAATTTTGTTGTACGGAAACGAGCATTATTTACAGCAAATTGCTCTTGCTCAAACTTTTCATTTCCGAATGCTTGTACAACGCGGATACCACCTACATTGTTCTCGATACATGCATTGAAATCAGCAACGTCTGAGAATAAACGTCTAAACGTACCTGTCATTTTTTTATTGAAGTAAAGTGCCAACCATAATAAGAACGGGATTACGAAGAATGTTAGAAGTGCTAACTTCCAGTTAATCATCATCATAAATGAAAATGCTCCAACTAAAGTCATAATGGCAATGAATAAATCTTCTGGTCCATGGTGAGCAATTTCCCCAATTTCCATTAAATCGTTTGTAAGACGTGAAATTAAATGACCTGTTTTATTATTATCAAAAAATCTGAATGATAGCTTTTGAATGTGATCAAATAATTTCTGCCTCATATCTGTTTCAATGTTAACCCCAAGCATATGTCCCCAATATGTAACAACATATTGCAAACCTGCATTTAACACATAAACTACGAACAAGCCGAAACAAGCCCATAAAATAAGCGTCCAGTTTTGTCCTGGTAATAACTTATCAATAAATTGATTTACGATAAGCGGGAAACCAAGTTCGAGTAAACCTGCGATAACTGCACAGGAAAAATCGAGTACGAATAAACCTTTGTACGGTTTATAGTAAGAAAAAAATTTACGTAGCATATCTTTCCTCCCTTTTCCAAATTAAAAGACTCTCTAAATGATAACCATTATCAAATAATTATTCAAGTTATCCGTCTATGAAACTAAAAAAACCTTCATCTATATTTGATGAAGGTTTCCATTTTATTTTATATAGCTTCCGAATCCCACTCGTGCTCTTGCTGAACAAATACAACACCTAATTCATGATGTCCCCCGGCGTATAATGCCGTTTGAGCAAGACGAAGCTCACCATTTGTATCTACTACTTCTAATTTACAAAACGCTCCTGTCGTCTTCGTTTGAAGCGCGTCATAAAACTCTTCAGTACTTCTTGGAATGATTCCATTTACTTTCGTAATAACTTCTCCAGGCTTTAAATTCATCTCTGCCCCAATTGTATTAGGAATTGTATCTAACACAACAAGTCCATCATTACGTGCGGCAAAGTATGCTGGTCTTTTCTCGTCTGCAATTTTCTCTTGCATCGAGATTGTAAAGCGTCCAAGCATTGCGACTCCCATCGCGATAATTGCGAATACGTGCCACCAGTAACTTGCGATACCTAAAACGAGTACGAGCCCCGCTAAACCATAGACACGTCTTCCTGTAAATAATAAAGCTTCCGTCGGCTCATAACTTCTAATCTTTCTCATAAATCCAATTAAAAATGGAACGAGGAATAAAGAGTATGTAGTCGAACCTATTGAAACGACAGGCCACCAAGAGATAAATCCTGTCACCGCGTCTCCTGGTATAAGAATAAATACTGGTACAAGCCATAAACGATTGGATTCATGTAGTCCAATTCGTAGCCCACGCTTACCTTTGCTAATTTTCGGCGTAGAATAACGAACTGCATTTTTAGAGATTAATAAACCCTCTACAACGAGCATAACGCCTAGTAAAATAGCAAGGGATACAATCGTACCCTCTTCACCTTCTCCAAGCTGTAAGAAGGAAACTGGCATCTTAGACGATAACAACACGAGTGCAATCGCGATTCCGAAAGTATAAGCTACAGATAAATATCGATACATAGCAGTTAATCCGAATAATAACGTCCAAAGTAAAATTGCCCATAAACTCGCTTTTGAAACAACAAGCCCAAGCCCAATCGTAATAATAGATACGATTAATCCGTACCCAATACCTGCAAATAGAGTTGTTCGTAGTTCAAACCAAATATCATATACTTTAAAAGAAAAATCTTTTCGTTCTCGTAATATACGTAAGTATCCAACGAAGATACTACTAATTAAAAATACATAGACAGCAGGGTGTAAGAAAAAACGTCCAACTGCTCGTAGTATTTCAAAAAGCCATGCCTCCACGAATTCATTCACCACCATTTATATCATTCTTTCTTTTTATCTTATCATATTTAACACATAAAAAAATACAGGCATCAAAGTGCCTGTATTCTTTCTTATTTCGCTATTAATTTCAATGCCGTCTGTAATTGTAAATCATTTTCTCCAGAACGGATTTTTTCAATGATTTTAGTTTGAATCGCTTCAGCTGTCTTTTTATCGAGTTGTCCTGTTGCTTCCATCTCATTCGCATTTTGGAATGCTTTTAGTGCTGATTCTGTCTCTTTGCTAAAGTATCCATCTTCACGTCCTGGTACATATCCTAAGCTCTTAAGCATTTCTTGAGCGTGTTTTACTTGTACATCATTTGAATTGTATGAAAGTGTCTTTTCAATTTGAATTGGTGTCGCATGATAATAATCTGGTTGCTTCACTTCTACAGTTGGCGCGATTCCTTTTTTATGAATCCAATTGCCGTCTGGTGTTAACCATTTAAACATTGTTAATTTAATGTTGCTGCCATCTTTAAATGGAACAGCCTGTTGAACAGTACCTTTACCAAACGTTTTTTCACCAATTAAATCGTATCCTTCTCCTTCTTTTAGCGCACCAGCTAAAATCTCTGAAGCAGAAGCACTTCCGTTATCAATTAATACTGAAATTGGATATGACTTTCTCTCTTTCAGTTCCGTAGAGAATTTCTTCTTCTCACCATTTCGCTGTTCTACTTGTAGCATTGGCTTTTTATCTGTCATGATGTCTCCTAGTATATCTTCTACACTATTTAAATAACCGCCAGGATTACCACGCACGTCAATAACTAAGCCTTTTATGTTTTTCTTCTCTAGCTCTTTTAACTGATCCTTAAATTCTTTCGCAGTATTTTCAGCGAAAGAAGTAATTTGCATATAACCGATATCTTTTCCGCTATCTTGCTTTACGGAACTAAATACAGTGAAAATCGGAATCTTTTCACGCTTAATTTTAAATTCTATCGGATCAGCCACTCCTGCGCGCTTAATTTCAATTGCAACAGTCGTTCCTTTTTTACCACGAATTTTTAATACTGCTTCTTCACGTGATAAATCTTTCACACTATTTCCATCTACAGATAAAATTTGGTCATTAGGTTTAATTCCTATCTTTTCTGCTGGTGAACCTTTAATTGGCGATACGATAATAAGCTTACCGTCCGTCTTGTTCACTTCAGCTCCAATCCCTTCAAGTTCAGGATCCAGTGACTGACTAAACTGTTTTGCCGTTTCCTTATCCATATACGTGGAATAAGGGTCCTTCAGCGTAGACAACATTCCCTGTATCGCACCTTCGACTAATTTGTCGTCTTTCACGTCTTCCACATAACGTGAATCAATTAGTGCATACGCCTCATTAATCTTTACCAAATTCCCTTGCGCTGTGCCAGCATTACCATTCGATACTGTTTGCGTTACATACGCTGGGTTTATCCCAAACCAGTACATACCACCAAACATCCCGCCAGCACCAATTAAAAATGCAACAACCATTCCAATAATTGCAACTCTACGTTTCAATGCGGAATTCCCCTTTCCAGAACACACAGGTGGTGTAGCAAAAGGCATCACACGATGTGTGATGCCTTTACCTATTTCTACTATATGATAAGCTTGTACGAATTATGTTTGCAACTTTTTATACTTTTAAGAAGCGACGAATTGACATTACACTTCCCCACATACCGATTAATGCACCGATTAACATTAATAAACCAGCTAATTGGAATACGAATGGGTTGTATGGTAGAAGCTCGAAAATTGTTCCGCCAAGTTTTTCATTAAACACACCTTGCAACGAATTATACATAACTAAAATTAGGCCAATTGGAATAATTGATCCTAATACTCCTAGGAATAATCCCTCTAACAAGAACGGCCAACGAATAAACCAGTTTGTTGCACCAACAAGTTTCATAATTTCAATCTCAGTACTACGAGCATAAATTGTAATTTTAATTGTGTTAGAGATTAAGAACATCGCTGTGAATAGAAGACCCGCAATTAACGCAATCCCGATGTTACGACCAGTTTTTACAGTATCAAATAATTTTTCAACTTGACCTTTACCGTATTGAACATTACTTACAAACTGCATTTTCTCAATCTTTTTCGCAATTGTTGCCGTATCTGTTGGTTCTTTCGCCTTTACAACAAATACGTTTTTCAGTGGGTTATCTTGCTCAAATAACTCGAACGTTTTTCCACTATCGCCTAAGCTTTTAATTAAACGTTTCAACTCTTCTTCTTTAGAAGAATATTTAATAGAATCTACTTTCGCAATTTTACTCATATCTTCTTCTAATTTCTTTTGATCAGCTTCTTTTGCTGCTGGATCAACATGCACACGAATTTCTACATCTTGCTCTACTTTCGTCGCAAAATGGTTCATATTCATAATTGCTGTCAAAAAGACACCTACAAGTAATAACGTAACTGTTACTGCACTTACAGAAGCAAATGTCATCCATCCGTTACGGGATAGATTTTTCACACCTTCTCGCAAATGTCGACTAAGGGTTTTAGCCTTCATATCCGTATCCTCCCTCAATCTCGTCTCGAACAATTCTTCCGCCTTCAATTGCAATTACACGATGACGAATTGTATTTACGATATCTGCGTTATGTGTCGCCATAACAATCGTTGTACCACGCTCATTAATACGTTTAAAAATCTTCATAATATCAAGAGCTGTTTCAATATCTAAGTTACCTGTTGGCTCATCGGCAATTACAACCTTTGGCTTATTTACAATCGCTCTTGCAATCGCCACACGTTGTTGCTCTCCGCCCGAAAGCTCATTTGGAAGTGCATCGGCACGCTCTTCAAGACCAACAAGACCTAACACTTCTGTAACGCGCTCACGAATCGCTTCCTTCTCTTCTTCAATTACTTCTAAAGCAAACGCAACATTCTCATATACCGTTAATTTAGGTAGCAATTTAAAATCTTGGAAAATCACGCCTAATTGACGACGGAAATATGGAACATCTCTTTCTGCTAATGTTTCAATTACAAGTCCATTTACATTAATTGATCCTGTAGATGGCTTCTCTTCACGATACATCATTTTAATAAATGTAGATTTTCCGGCTCCACTCGGTCCAACTACGTATACGAATTCACCTTGTTTAATGTTAACTGTGAGACCAGCAATGGCTTTCATACCATTTGGGTACTCCTTATAAACATTCGTCATTTTTATCATTATTTATCACCCAATACTTAATGATTTTTTTCGAAATACTTTTCTGTACATTTGAAAATAAAAGAAAAACCTTTATTTTCGTTCGACCATTCTTGTTGAAGGTAGCTTCCATACATGCTTTTTATTAGCAATGCTACTCTATGTAATATATTTCATCAAAATTCTACAAACCCCATTGTAACATCAATCGGTTTCCAATTCGGATACAATTTTGTTACAGTTATGTTACATCCTAATAAAAGGTAAACGAGCTCATGTAATTACTTAACTCGAAGCACTTTTCGGTCAAGTTATACAATCAGCTCGTTTATTAATTACGTTTCTTATTTATGCTCAGCTAACCATTCAGCTACTTTTTTCGCATCTTCACCTTGAATAATTCCTGGTGACATTGAACCCCGGCCTTTTTCAATAATCTTTTCAATCTCTGCTGCGTCATATTTCTGTCCTACTTTTCGTAAATCTGGTCCAGTTGCTCCTGATAAATCTTTAGCGTGACAACCTATACAACTTTTTTGGTAAATTTGCTCTGCGCTATCTGTGCTTGCAGATTGTTTTGATGGTTTACTCTCTTCTTTATTTCCACATGCTCCTAAAGCAAAAACGACTGATGTCCCCAGCGTAATAGCCAACAATTTCTTTTTCACTTCTATCGCTCCCCATTGTTGATATTCTTTTCATTCATAACTAGGCAATAGTTTTCATAACACATTCAATATTCATTATAAGCATTATCTTTATATAGAAAAACTAAGGTGTATTTCATATTTTTCACAAATATAGTGAGAAGCCTAATAAAATAAGCTTTCATTAATTGTTTCAATTCTGTGAACACCTTAAAAAATTCTATAAAGAGCCTTTTTCTCCAAAGAAAAACTAAGAATCCCTATATAAAGCCCTACTCTATTACCGCTCTGTTTTACTATTCTCTACTTTTTACAAAACAATATACGGTATTGTATTCTACATATAATCTCATCAAAAAGAGAAGTTGTCGCCTCCAACTTCTCTTCCTCTTTATTTCATCAATATAAATAAGATAAGCCTCTTTATATCCTCTTGGACCTCAACATGTGCCAACAATTCTGTTGGCTTTTTCTCTTATTAAATACGAGAACGTAAATACGCATCAATAAACGGATTAATTTCTCCATCCATAACTGCTTGTACGTTACCAACTTCTGTATTTGTACGATGGTCTTTCACAAGAGAATACGGGTGGAATACGTAAGAACGGATTTGGCTTCCCCATCCAATTTCTTTTTGCTCTCCGCGAATCTCATCTAATTGTGCTTGTTGTTCTTCTAATTTCTTTTGATATAATTTCGCTTTTAGCATTTTCATCGCATGCTCACGGTTTTTAATTTGAGAACGCTCTGACTGACATGTTACAACCGTGTTTGTTGGTAGATGAGTTATACGAACTGCTGAATCTGTCGTATTAACGTGCTGTCCACCTGCACCACTTGCACGATACGTATCTATTTTCAAATCTTCTGTACGCACTTCAATTTCAACTTCATCATTGAATTCAGGTACAACTTCACAAGATACGAACGATGTATGACGACGACCTGAAGAATCGAACGGTGAAATACGTACAAGACGATGTACACCTTTCTCCGCTTTCAAGTAACCGTAAGCGTTATGACCTTTAATTAATAATGTAACACTCTTAATACCAGCTTCATCGCCCGGTAAGTAGTCAACCGTTTCTACTTTAAACCTACGTTTTTCAGCCCAGCGCGTGTACATACGTAATAACATAGAACCCCAGTCTTGTGACTCTGTTCCACCTGCACCTGGGTGTAATTCTAAAATAGCGTTATTTTTATCATAAGGATCGCTTAATAGTAACTGCAGCTCGTACTCATTCATTTCTTGAATTAAAGTTTTCACTTCTGATTCTAGTTCCTCATGTAAATCTTCATCATACTCTTCTTTAAGTAAGTCATGCGTCATTTCTAAGTTTTCGAACGTCTCATCTAACTGACGGAACCTTCCAACCATATCTTTCAGCGCATTCGCTTCATTAATCACAGCTTGTGCGCCTTGTTGGTCATCCCAAAATCCTGCGCCCATCATCGTTTCTTCTAATTCTGCAATTTGTTTTTCCTTAGTAGGAAGGTCAAAGAGACCCCCTAAAAGCCGCTAATCTCTTAGCCATTTTTTCTAATTCTTGCCTAATTTCTACTAATTCCATTTCCTTCACCTCTATGTAATTGCTGTTACTTTCATATGAAAACAAGGGAAACTCTCTCCGCTTATTACGGAGAGAGTTTAATCCTTTTCATTATACATTTTTGATGTAAAAATTTGCAAAGCAGTCTAAACTACAGTTTCTTATTACTGCCCAATGCCACAACAGTTTTTATATTTCTTGCCACTACCACATTTACATAAATCGTTGCGTCCCATTTGGTCACCTTTTACAACCGGTTTTTTCTTCGCGTCTTCGCCATCGCTTGATGGATGAACAGCTTCACCTTGAACAACTTCTTGACGCTCTAAGTTTTGCTCAATTTCAGCTTTCATAATGTAACGAGAGATTTCCTCTTCAATAGAAGCGATCATCGACTCGAACATTGCGAACCCTTCCATTTGGTATTCACGAAGTGGATCGATTTGTCCGTAAGCACGTAAATGAATACCTTCACGAAGGTGATCCATTGCATCGATATGATCTGTCCATTTCGTATCTACAACACGGAATACAACAACCTTTTCGAATTCACGCGTCTGCTCTTCAGGTAGAAGCTTCTCTCTTTCGTTATAACGCTCTACTAATTTCGCGATAATTGATTCGCTCATTTCTTCTGGAGCAAGGCGACGTAACTCTTCTTCTTTTACATCTCCTTCTTCAAGAAGGTTTGTATTTAAGTAATCGATAAGACCTTTAATGCTCCAATCTTCTTCGATTTCTTCTTGCGTATGAAGTGCAACAGCACGTTCTATCGTAGATTTCATCATACCTTCAATAATGCTGCGTAAGTTCTCTGAATCCATTACTTCTTGACGCTGTTTATAAATTACTTCACGTTGTTGACGAAGTACATCGTCGTATTGCAATAGCTGCTTACGTGCATCATAGTTATTTCCTTCCACACGTTTTTGTGCAGATTCTACCGCACGAGAAACCATTTTACTTTCGATTGGCTGTGAATCATCCATACCAAGACGATCCATCATCGCTTTCATATTGTCAGAACCGAAGCGGCGCATTAGTTCATCTTCCATTGATAAGTAGAACTGTGTTACACCAGGGTCCCCTTGACGACCAGAACGACCACGTAACTGATTATCAATACGACGGCTTTCGTGACGCTCTGTACCGATAACTGCTAGACCGACGTTTCTAATATCCTCGCCTAACTTAATATCCGTACCACGACCAGCCATATTCGTCGCAATTGTTACAGCGCCTTTCATACCAGCTTCTGCAATGATATCTGCTTCACGCGCATGGTTTTTTGCGTTTAAGATATTATGACGTACACCTTTACGTGTTAACATTTTTGAAATAAGCTCTGACGTTTCAATTGCAACTGTACCAACAAGAATAGGTTGCCCTTGCTTATGACGATTTACAATATCCTCAACAACTGCATTGAATTTACCTTCCATTGATTTGAAGATTAAATCAGCACGATCATCACGAATAATATCTTTATTCGTTGGAATTACGATAACATTCATATTGTAAATACTACGGAATTCTTCTTCTTCCGTTTTCGCTGTACCAGTCATACCAGATAATTTTTCGTACATACGGAAGTAGTTTTGGAACGTAATTGTTGCAAGCGTCATACTTTCATTTTGAATTTCTACGCCTTCTTTTGCTTCAATAGCTTGATGTAAACCTTCGCTATAACGACGACCTTTCATAAGACGACCAGTGAATTGGTCTACGATTACGATTTCGCCTTCTTGTACAACATAATCTGTATCAAGGTGCATAACAACGTGTGCACGAAGCGCCTGATTAATATGGTGAAGAAGTGCTACATGTTTTAAATCGAATAAGTTATCGATATGGAAAGCTTTCTCAGCTTTCGTAATACCATCTTCTGTTAACATTACATTTTTCGTTTTTACATCAAATGAATATTCTTTTTCATTTTCTAATGTACGAACGAATGCATTTGCAAACATGTATAGCTCTGCTGATTTTTGAGCTTGTCCCGAAATAATAAGCGGCGTACGTGCTTCATCGACTAAAATAGAATCGACTTCATCGATGATAGCAAAATTAAGTGGACGCTGAACGCACTGCTCTCTATATAACACCATGTTGTCACGTAGGTAATCGAACCCAAGCTCGTTATTTGTGCTATACGTAATATCAGCAGCATAAGCAGCTTGTTTCTCTTCACGTGACATACTATTTAAGTTAATCCCTACAGTTAGGCCAAGGAACTCATGAAGTTGTCCCATTTCGCTCGCATCACGTTGCGCTAAGTATTCATTGACTGTAACAACGTGAACACCTTTTCCTGTTAATGCGTTTAAATATACAGGTAAAGTAGATGTTAACGTTTTACCTTCACCTGTTTTCATCTCAGAGATATTTCCTTCATGTAAGGCGATACCACCCATTAGCTGTACGCCATATGGACGCATTCCAAGAACACGATTCGCTGCTTCACGAACAACCGCAAAAGCTTCAGGAAGTAGATCATCTACTGTCTCACCTTTTGTTAGACGTTCTTTAAATTCAATCGTCTTTCCTTTTAATTGTTCATCAGTTAGCGGCTTAATAGATGATTCTAATGCATCAATTTGCTCCACTGTCTTCTGCATACGTTTAATTTGGCGTTGGTTGACATCAAATACCTTTTTTAAAATACCGATCATAGGAAATACGCTCCTCTTTTATTAAAATAAAACTTCCGATTGCTTTCTTTTTCTCTTTACAATCAGTCGTTATAAAAATCAAATTTATGTTATGCCAATTTTTCTCCTAATTAAAAAACTAAAATGTATAAACCTAATGATAATTGTAACACTTGTCTTATAACTATGACAACAATCGTCCAAATGTCGAGCCGTAGATTCAGAAAAATTTTTTATTTTATTCATTTCAAAAAATTAATAATTCTTTTCCCTACCTCTCTATTTCAAATTCATATTCCAAATTTCATATTAATTCTAAATAACATTCTTTCCCGTTCCCTTTAAAGGGAGTAGCTAGAATGAACATATTAGTAAGATTTAAATCGACAATTACAAAAGCCAAAGATTTTGCCGGTGCAGCATCCATAGATACTCACACAATGCGCAAAACCTTCAGCTTTTGATTTCTATAAACAATATCTATCATTTATTGCAAGATATACTCAACCACAGCAACTCAAAAATAACCTTAAATTATATCGGTATCAAAAAAGAAAAAAGACAATATACTTAATATATTTTATATAGATCCTTTTTATAATTACACTTCAAATTAATTATACTAATGAATTGTATTAATTTATTGGTATTTCTAATTCATGATATTCCCCTTCCTTATCCTTCAAAAAAGAAATGAATTTCACCTTAGTTGATTCGTTAGAAAAATTTTTATAATGCTTACCAGGGTCATCTCCTACAAAGTAATTTGTCCCTATATATCCTCGTACTGTTTTACCAGCAGGTATTACAGGATCAAACTGATATTTTTCAGGTAATTCCATTGAATAAGGAACTAAATTATAAAACTCCCCTATTTTAGAATAAAACATTGTATTAGAAATCGACTTATTACTAAATAAGTTAATATCCCGATTTGTTGTATTTGTAATATTTAAAGGTAACACATACGTCACTACTTCACGGTCTTCATAAGGATCATAAACTTTTGTAGGATCAAGAGGCTCAAGTGCATGAAACTTCACTCCTTGTCCATCTTCAAAAGTTCTATTAGATAAAAACTCATCTTTTACCACTTTATAAGATTCATTATTTTGATTTAATGTTTTAAATCTAAACAAACTAGCAAATGTACATAGCAACACACACAATCCAATGATTATTAAGACATGTTTTCTTGTCACTATTAATCTACCAACTTTCCATTATTAACATATACAATACGATCTACTATTCCATTATCTAGAACATGCACATCATGACTAGCTACAATAATAGTCGTTCCCTTAGATTTTTCTACTTCCAAAATATCTAAAACATCTTTTATCCCATCACTATCTAAAGCATTAGTTGGTTCGTCTAATAACAATAATTTTGGTCGTTCCATTAAAGCTTGCGCTATCCCTAAACGTTGTTTCATACCTAAAGAGTATCTTTTATACTTTCTCTTATCTGCTTTATCAAGTCCAACCCTTTGAATAATATTATAAATTTCCTCATCAGAAATTTTATTGTTAATCGATGCTAAAAATTTCAAGTTCTGAAAACCAGTATACCCTGGAATAAAACTTGGATATTCAATCAATATTCCCATAGAATCAGGAAATTGCTTTTGTTTTCCAATCATTTCATTATCTACATAAATAAATCCAGAATTCAAACGCATTAACCCTGATATAGCTCGTAAAATCATCGTTTTACCAGAGCCATTATGCCCCTTCAAAACTAAAAGCTCGCCTTTTTTTATCGATAAACTAATATTATCTAACACAATATTTCCTTTTAATTTTTTCATCATACATTCACATTTAATATAATTGTCCATAAATTATTCACCTATTACATCTAGTTTTTTAAAACAAAAACTACCTAATAAAATCATTACAACAACAATTACTACTCCTATTAAAAGTAAATCATTACATTGAATAGATTGATTATTACCTAAAGTCAATTGAATTGAACTGTGATCAACAAAATACCAGCGATTTGGCATAACAAAAGAGCCTAAAAAATAAATACTATGAAAGAAAATAGACATAAATAGGTACATCAACATCATTACAAAAACAATAGTTATTGGTATATAAAACGTTAAAAACTCAAAAATTAAAGCTAATAAAAAGCTTATAATTATTTGAATTAGCATAGTACCTAATATTTTATAAGAAAATTGACTATATAAATTTAAAAAAGAATACTCGCCAAAAGAAAGCAAATAGTAAACAGTAAACCAAAGAAAATACATAACAATCCAAATACTAATTATATAAAAGAACAAAGATAGTATTTTCGTTAACCAAAGAAAATGCTTCTTCTTAACACGAGGAAATAAATAAACACCATTCTGTTGAATATCTGAAAAAGCAAAATTCCCTACAAGCAACAAAGGAGTGATTTGAAAAAAAATCCAATAAAAAGGGATAGAAAATCGCCCCTCCTTATAAAAGTGAGATAAATCAACAAAGTCTACTCCATGAAAAAATCGATAAAAGGTAACATCTACTAATACAGGTTCTTTACCATTAATAAGAGACTGATTGTATAAAAAAGTAAATACAATCATAGCGTAAATTAAGAATAAAAAAGCCATTATCTTGATGGAATCTCTAAACCTTACATGTAAATCTCTTTTTAACAAATGATATAAAATCATAATGTAAACTAGATCACCTCTGTTTCATCATTCATAGAAATATAACTTTTTTTAGATAAAATCCATACACTTATAAAAAAGATAGAAAAACATCCAAATAAACGTATAAATAAACCCGTAGCATCTTCAAACACATTTATATAAAAAACATTTGTAAATAAAAATCCATGTAATATAAATCTATCTAGTAAAACAGCAGTGATCATACATATTATTGCAAGTAAACTAGGTAAAAATAATTGCAACAAAGCACTTATCATACATATGAAAATATTCGCAAATAATTGAATGCAAAATAATAATGGATAATTCACAGAAATACTATTTACAGCCATCATATTTGACATCAAAAATAACTGTAAAATCATACTCCCCGCAAAAAAACAAACGAAAACTAATAATTTTAAATAATATATAGAAACTAATTTCAATGCATTATTCACTCTATAAACAACATAAATACTAAAAAAATTCGACATAGAATATACAGAAAAAACGATTGTTAAAGGAATAAATATAGTTGATAAATTATAAAACGACATAACCTTATACAAAGTTTCCAATTCATTCATTTTCTCTTTTACAATTCCGGGTTCAAAATAATTGAACAAACAACCAATGATACTGACATTAAGTAAAAAGAGAATATTTAACCAAACATATTTCATCCTTATAGTTTCTTTCATTACATTATAAAAGAACATGCTTCCTACTCCCCCGTAAATAAAGAACTACAGAGCAAAACCAAATACATAACAGTACACTAAGAAAAATTTGTAATTCAAAAAAGCCGAAATCTTTAATTAAATAATCCTTAGGATTGAGAATCCCTTTTCCAATACCAAGCCAAAAAATATGTAAAATAAATGGAACTAAATAAATAAAATAAACTCGTTTTATAAAAAACGAAATTGATAAAGCCAAACTTGAAAAAACCGCACCGTATAAACCATTTAAAAATACATACATTAGAAAATATAAAGTAGGGTACTCATAATAAACCGTATTAAATTGAGCTGTTGGCGAAACAGTAGCAGCCATATAATTTAATATTGGATGCGGAGCAACTGTTGGATAAGTCATTGCATATAAATAAAAATTAAAAAGTAAAGGGAAACTTATAATAAAAAAAGATACAATAAAATTAATAAAATAAAGTAGCTTAAAATAATAACCTGTTCCCATTTTAGAAATAACAGGATAAATAAACCCATAATTTTTATCTGTTCTATAAATTCCGGCTACAGCCATCGCTGAAAGCATAGGAAATATAAGTAGATAAAACTCACAATAAAACGATAATCTATTAAAATGTAAAATATTAGACAAATATGGGGATACCTTTATAATCCCATCATCGTTAAATCCTTTAGTTGTTACACACATAGCAATATATTGAGCAATAACAATTATTAACATAATAAATAAAGACAACCAAAACATCCTACCTTTTAAAATCCTTCCTAAAAAGTAACTCATCTATAGCTCCTCCATAAACCATTAATTAAATTTAAATCTTTTTTAATATGAATAATTGATCCGCAACACCATAACATTTATTTTTTTTATTTAACCAAATGTAACGAAAAGAAACATTTGCTCTCTCTCCTTCAAATTTAGGAAACTCAACTTCATACTGATAAACATCATACTGATAAACACCATTTGCATCTTTTCTTTGTACACTCTTAACTTCTTGTTTCCACTGAATTACTTTTCCATCAATTTGTTCAATCCGTCCCAAAAGATACGTTGGTTTTTTCTTATTCGTAACACCCGTTAAAAAAACATAATAATTTTCTGGTATAACTCCTGACTTTAAATTTTTATCTAAAAGCTTATCTTCTATTGCAATATCATTTCTATCTATTTGACCTTGAAAGAAATCATTACCATTTTCATTCCTAAAAAATACTTGTTCATAAATAGTATTTTTCTTAATTTCTTGCAACTGAATACTTTTTAAATTTCCTTTTTCCGTTAAAGTATCTTCAATATTTACAATAGGTTCATCTACTTTCTTTTGACAAGAAACTAAGAAACTAATACTCAATATAAAAAAACAAACTAAAATATATTTTGAAATAAGTTTCATTACAGCTCCCCCTATTTTTAAAAATTAAATAGCAGAAAAAGTCGTATAATCTAGATTAGGAACTATACGACTTTTTCTAGCGCTACAAAATAAATAATTTCAATTTATAATTTCTAAATCAATATTCGATGTAAGGTCCATTAGGTCGTACACTATCAGGGCTCCAAGCAGTAGGATAAGCATTATTTTCTCTAGAATAACCACCAAATCTAACAGGAACATTTTTCCCATAGTTTTCATATGCATAATTTTTGAAAAGATATGTTTTACCTGGTTGCACTTCTCCTTCATGCTTACCTGAATCACCTGAAACATTTACCCATTTTCTATTTTCTGCATTTTTATTTTTATCCGCTTCTGTCCAAACGTTGAAAGAACCACCGCCCTTCTCACTGCTCTTCACACGCATATACATAGAAGTATCATTCTCTTTAGGACGTGCATTAGTATAATCATATGCATTCCAAAGTCTAAAGGTAAATTCCACATGATCATCCCTTGTATTAGCCTTAGTATCAGCCTTAGCCGGTTCGGTTAAAGCAAAAGTACTAGCTAAAATACCTAAAGATAAAACAGATCCAAACATAAAACGACTTTTTTTCTTAATACTCACTAAAAACACCTCCGATAATTTGTAGCATTATATTGATTTTATTTTTTCACTGAAGGAATAAAATAAATCACTATAATACGATATTAGGATATCAAAACCGAAATGCACTATCAATTAATTTCAGAAAACTTAACAAAATTTTATTTACAATTATAAAATTTTGTTAAATTAAACAAAATTAGTATGCTCATGGCAAGGAAATACTTGTAGAGATAATCACACTCAAAATCTCAATACAACCACTAAAACATATAAAAAAAGCGCAGCCGAAATGGCTGCGCTTTCGAATTATTATTTTGTTTCGATTAAACCATATTTCCCGTCTTTACGGCCATATACAACATTAGTTTCATTTGTATCCGCATTTGTGAAGACGAAGAAACTATGTCCTAGCATATCCATTTGTAAGATCGCTTCTTCAACGTCCATCGGTTTTAAATCGAATCGTTTTGTACGTACAAGTTCTAATTCATCCTCTTCTACCGCATCCAGAACAGCTACTGCTTCTGGAAGGATAAAGTTAGTTTTAATAGAACCCTTTTCACGTAATTTACGGTTTACTTTTGTTTTATGTTTACGAATTTGTCGCTCAATTTTATCAACTACTAAATCAATCGCAGCGTACATATCGCTATTTGTTTCTTCTGCACGAAGTAATAAATCTGTAAATGGAATTGTTACCTCGATACGTTGCTTGTCAGAGTATACTTTTAAGTTAACCTTAATCTCTGGGAATGTATCAAAATAACGCTCTAATTTACTTAGTTTTTTCTCTACATATTCCTTTAATGCTGGAGTTACTTCAATATTTTCACCACGAATGTTGAATTTCATAGATGAATTCCTCCTTTCAAGCCTATGTACTATAATTTCGACATTGGCTTAAAAACTCCTTCTAATTTTTTTAAAAAAATTAGTGGAATTGCGATTTTTTTATCGTTTTTTGTTGAAATGAAAAGATGCATCGTTTCTATCTTTATTTTATCCTATTACCATCGTGAATAACGACTGTAACTGTGGACAATTAGTTACAGAAAAGAAACAACTTTTTGACAACTCCTCCAAAACAAAAAAGCCCTTGTTACGAGCAAGAGCTTTCGCCATCTATATAATGCTGCTAAAAATACAGCTCTATCTTTTCCAAAAACTTAATTTTTACAGTTTCACAACATTAGCCGCTTGTGATCCACGTGCTCCATCAACAATATCAAACTCCACTTGTTGACCTTCTTCTAACGACTTATACCCATCTTGTTGAATAGCAGAAAAATGAACAAACACATCGTCACCATCTTCACGCTCAATAAACCCAAATCCCTTTTCTGCATTGAACCATTTTACTCGTCCTTGCATGTTCATTCCATTCCCTTCACTCTTAAAATCAGGGCATTCGCCCCATATTCTGACTATAGCGAATGACAAGACTGTAAGTCAAAGAAGACCTGTCGTCTTTTTATTACTCCTTTCGACATTCACATATTAACCTCTACAAAGCGTCAAACAAGAAACATCTCTCGCTCCTCGATCATACAAAAGGCTTCCAATTTGCCTAACAGTAATTCCTGTCGTATACACATCATCCACGATTAAAACATGTTGCTCATGAAACATCTCTTCTCCCTGAAAATAAAAAGGATTAACTCCCGATATCCTTTCTTTACGCTTCTTCTTACTTTGTTTTTCTGTTTCTATTCTTCTTAATGATGTACAAAACATTTTGATAGGCAAACAAGAAGCTAGTAACTCCGCTTGATTAAAACCACGCTCGTATTCTCGCTCTTCACTAAGAGGAACCGGAATGGCAACTGAAACATTCGCAAAATATTTTTGAAAAAGACTTCGAAAAGGCTGATGAAAAATATGCACTAATTCAGCATCTCCTCGAAATTTAAACTGTGCTAATATTTCTTTCATCCCTTCATCATATACATACAACGAACGATTTATGAGAGACGGAAACCCCTGCTCGTTCGTCCACCTTATGCAGTCCATACAAATATCCCCGTTTTTATATTCAGCTGGTACAAGTTCTAAAGGCCGACCACACTCCTTGCAAATATCTCCTATAATATAGGAAAGTTTTTGTTCACATCTATCACATATATACTTTTTATGAAGCTTAACAAAAAAAGTGTACCAACTAATCGCATATGAAATATACTCATCACAAAGTAGACAATGCATCAATCTATCAATCCTTGTTCTTTAGCATTCTTATTCATACTTTGAATATGTTTTTTCGCATGCACCATCGCCTCTGTCTTTCCATAATGAAAATAGATAACATCTCCATGCGGTTCATCAGAGCTTCTGCCAGCACGCCCTGCAATTTGAACGAGAGCACTTTCTAAAAATATTTCTTCCTCAGCTCCTAAAACTGCAACTTGTAAATTTTTAACAGTTACTCCTCGTTCCAAAATCGTCGTTGTAACTAATAAAGGGATTTCTCCTTTTCTAAAAGCTGCTACCTTCTCTTTTCTCGCCGGATCTTCTGCATGCACACCGTCAATTTGATTGTTTAATGATTTTAATAACTGGCTAATTTCTTCTACATATCGCACATGAGGAACAAATAGAAAAATGGGGTATCGTTTCGATAAGTACAGATTTAACCATTGTAATAAAGCACGAGGAATTTTTTTACGTATAACACCCTTTTTCCAATTTCCGCACCACCGAAATATCGGAACTGGCAATGGATGACGATGGTATCGCCCTGAAATAATAACCCCTTTTTGCTTACCACTTCGCAACTTACGCTTCCACTTTTCATCTGGAGTTGCAGTTAAATAAATACGTGCTGCCTTCTCTTTCATCGCTTCGTTTACTGCATACTGCAACATCTTATCTGCATGATACGGAAAAGCATCTATCTCATCTACAATCATGACATGGAACGCCCTATAATAACGTAACAATTGATGTGTAGTTGCAACGATTAACGCCGCATCTTTTTCTCGGTCTAAACTCCCTCCGTATAAAGCAGCTACATTTATATTTGGAAACACTTCTTGTAATCTTGGTGCTAATTCAAGTACAACGTCCGTTCTCGGCGTTGCAATACAAACTCTTTCTCCCTTTTGTAGTGCCTCTGCAATTCCGTGAAACAACATTTCTGTTTTTCCAGCCCCGCACACCGCCCAAATAAAAAATGATTCTTTCTGCTTAACAGCGTCAACGACACTTTGCGCAGCTAACTCCTGACCGTCAGACAAAATGCCTTCCCACTGTAACGGATTCAAATAACTTTCTCCGCTTATTTCAGCAATCCCGCGTACAAGTACAGTACATTCACTTACCCTGCCCATCGTTATACATTTCCGGCAATACGTACATACTTCATTGCACCTTTTACATAGCAGTGATGCAAATAGTCGCTGCTCTATATTTCCGCAGCGCTGACACATATATTTTGAAGACTTCTTAATTACCCCTTGTACACAAACGACGTCTCGATTCCTTTTCAGATGATCCAATTTATCCTGCAAATCTGAAGAGAGTTCTTCTAACAGTAACTGTCTACCAGCTAACATCATCAATAGCCACCTCCAGCACTACTATAAATCCTTCTCTTTATCTCGTAAAAACTCAAAAAAGCCGATAACCTACTTATAAAATAGTAAGCTATCGACTTTATACACTTGTTTTATTCAATTATAAATCCTAGAATCTACCGTATCCTAAGAAATGTTTCTGGTTGTAAGCATTGTTAATATCGCCGTAAGCAATCCCTTTATCACCAGCATGAATCATTTGTCCATTCCCAACATAAATACCGATGTGAGATGGACCTGCTTTATAAGTACCTTGGAAGAATACTAAATCTCCAGGTTGTGGGCTACTTACTTTAGAAACTGAGTTCCAGTAACCTGCAACGTCTTGACGACCTACACCAAAGATGTAAGAAATGAATCCACTACAGTCAAAACCACCGTTTGATGGAGATGCACTACCCCAAACATATGGCTTACCTAAGTATTGTTGCGCTTTACCAATTACGCCACCCGCATTTGGTGCTGGTGCTGGTGCTGGTGCTGGTGTCGGTGCTGGTGCCGGCTTTTCTTTTTTAGGCTCTTCTTTTTGAGCTTGTCCAGCATTGTTTGCTGGAGCAGCTTGTTCTGCAGGCGCTTGCGCTGGTGCAGCTTGTTGAGCTTGTGCTTCTTTAGCAGCTTCTTGTGCTTGTTTTTGAGCAGCAGCTTCTTGTGCCGCTTTTGCTTGCGCTTCTTTTTCAGCGATTTGTTGTAATTTTAATGCCTGTTGTTCAAGCTCTTTCAATTGACCTTCCGTACTTGTCATTGTAGTTACAACTGTATCCATTTTACCACTTAAATCGTTTACTGCTGTTGCTTTTTTCTCTTTTTCAACGTCAAGTTCTTTCTTAGCAGTTTCAATTTGAGCTTGTGCTTCTTTTAATTCTTTTTGTTTTTCTTTTACTGTCTCAACATCTTTTTTCACGTTCGTTTGATCTTCTTGTTGTGTTTTCATGATATCTTCGTCAGATTCCATAATTTTAGACACAGAAGCTAAACGATCAACTAAATCTGCAACGTTTTTAGAGTTTACAAGAACTTCTGTTACAATGTTCGTATTTGGCTGTTCTTGTAGTGCAACTAAACGTTTTCTTAATAACTCTTCACGTTTTGCAATCTTTGTTTGTAGTTCTGCAATATCTTTATTTTTATTTTCGATTAATTGCTCAGTATCAGAAACTTTTTTTGTTGTTTCATCAAGTTTTGAAGCGTTCTCTTGAACAGACTTATCCAAACCTTGGATTGTTTTGTTTAAGTCATTCATTTGTTTTTGTAATTCATCACGTTCTTGTTGTTGTTTATGTAAAGTATCATTTTGTGTGTTAATTTGTGATTTCACGTCAGAAATTTTATCTTCTGCAAATACATTTGGTGTTAGCCCAGAAAACATTAACCCTGCAACTAATGCGCAAGATGCCATTTTTAGCTTTTTCATTTTATTTTTTACACCGCTTTCTTTTTTCATTTTCCGTATATAACCTATTAAAATTTATACCATAATTCGGGAGTTTTTTTGCTAATGTTACGGTTTTGTAAAATAAATGTAATATTACATTTATCTCTATAGCAAAGTATATCTAAATTTGTATATATATGTAGAATTTTAAGAGCCTTACACCGTTTTTTATAGGATTGAAAAAAAACGTAAGGGAACCCCTTACGTTTTGAAAATACTCCAATATGAATGAAATAGAAACGTTACTTCATCCATTTCTCAGCCCAATTTTGGACCTCATCCATAACACTTTCCAACGCTTTCCCTTTATCAGTTACACCGTACTCGATTCTAACTGGTACTTCTGGATAAACATTACGAACTACAATACCTTCGCCTTCTAATTCCTTTAAACGTTCTGACAACATACGATCGCTCATATTCGGTATAATATCTGCGATTTCTCTGAAACGTTTCGGCTCTTCGAGCAAAGATTTAATAATTAAGCCAGTCCATTTCTTACTAAGCATTGTAAAAGCTGACTCAAACTTTGGACATAAACAAGAATTATGCTCCATATGTTTCACCTCTCTTCTATTATAATATAGTTTCTTGTAAAAAGTAAGTAATAAAACTTTCCTCATTATTTAATTTTACATACATTTTACCATTTCCAAATATTAACTTGTCAAATCCCCGTAAAAAAACCCTCTTCAAGTAAGAGAGCTTTTATATCTTTATCACTTCGTATACCAACCTAAACCAAGCGCACCTTCACCTAAATGCGTCCCAATTACAGCTCCGAAATAACTCGTACGAATTGTAACATGAGGGTATATCTCTTCTAATTCTTGTTTCCATTCATTAGCTTCCTCTTCACGATTCGCATGAATAATAACAGCTTCCATAGGCACACCTTTATTTGCCTGCTCATCAAAGATTTCAACGATACGCTTTAACGCTTTTTTACGCGTACGAATTTTTTCGAATGGAATAATTACTTTATCTCTAAAGTATAATACTGGTTTTACTTGTAACAAACTACCGATGAAAGCTTGTGCACTATTTAATCTTCCACCACGTTGTAAATGATGTAAATCATCCACTACAAAATAAGCATCCATCGTTTGCTTCATTTCATCAAAGCGAGCGATAATCTCTTCTGGGGCTTTCCCTTCACTTACTAATTTCGCCCCTTCACGCACGTAAAACCCTTGTACTTCACAACTAATTTCAGAGTCGTACGTATATACATCAATACCATCTACCATCTGTCCAGCTGCCGTTGCTGTTTGATATGTACCACTAATTCCACTGGAAAGGTGAATGCTAATAACTGCATCATATTCTTTAGATAACTCTTCATATAACTCTAAAAACTTTCCAATTGCTGGTTGCGAAGTTTTCGGAAGTTCTTCTTGTTCACGTACTTTTATATAAAAATCATTTGCTGAAACTTCAGCCTCTTCTTGATAAGATTCCGTTCCAAACACAACGTTTAATGGAATCATATATATATTGAGTTCGTCACGAATATGCTTCGGTATATATGCTGTACTATCGGTAACAATAGCTGTTTTCATTTTCGTACCTGCCTTATAAAAAATTTTTATCCCCTAATTTTACACGAAAACTAGAAAAGGTGCATCCATACATAAAAATACCGGCTAGAAACTACAATCACTCGCTCGACAAATTACAACAAAAAGATAAAGTGAAACTTTAATCAGTGGGGGTTTTGTTCATCCCCCACTGATTATTAGCCTTCACCAATCGGGCTTTTACGGGCAGCAGGGCTCCCACCTAACTTCTTTGCTCCAGCTGAATTTTGAGGTGGGAGTCTTACTGCCCACAAATAGCGGGATAAAATACTCACCAAAAATTTCAACATATTTGTAAAAAATGTTTGAATATAAAAACGCTCGCTTTTAAAATGTAAAGTACTAGTTATTTTGAAAGATAGGGGCGTATACCATTGTTATTACAATATTTAACAATCAAAGGCTATGGAGAGCACGAAATCGTGATTCAAAAATCAAGATTCATTTGCTATGTGAATCGCGCCACAACGGAAGAGGAAGCTCAAGCATTTATACAAAAAATAAAAAAACAGCATTGGAATGCAACACATAATTGTTCCGCATATTTAATCGGTGAACAAGATCAAATTCAAAAGGCAAACGATGACGGCGAACCGAGCGGCACAGCTGGTGTACCTATGTTAGAAGTATTAAAAAAGCGAGGTCTAAAGGATACTGTCGTTGTCGTCACGCGCTATTTTGGTGGCATTAAACTTGGTGCTGGTGGATTAATTCGCGCATATGGAAAATGTACAAGTGAAGGACTTAATCACGTAGGCGTTGTTGAGCGAAAACTAATGCGCGTTATGGAAACAGAAATTGATTACACATTGCTTGGCAAAGTTGAAAATGAATTACGTAATTCAGAATATAACATTAAAGATATACATTATCTAGAAAACGTCACATTCGATACGTATGTAGAAGAAAATCGAAAACAAACATTTACAGATTGGATGATTGAATTAACAAACGGGAAGTGTACAATTAAAGAAGGAGATATGTTGTACTTAGAACAAGGCGTTATCTAAGAATAGCTAACGTCTCACCTTTAAAGATTAATGTAGTGAATTAATTCCCTACAAATGAACTAAGGAGATTATATATGGAAGAACGTTATAATCATCTCCAAAATAGCAGAATAAAAAAGAAACGTAGAAGAAAGTTTTTCTTCTTTCTTATTTTCGCATTTTTATTTGGTAGCGTAGGACTTTATGTGTTAAATTCCTACACTTCTCTCATGGGGATGTACAGTGGATTTAACCGTGAAAAATCAGATTTAAGAACCGCAGATGTAGAAATTACAAAGGAACCTTTTACAATCCTCATTATGGGTATAGAGGATTATGCAACAGACGGTCAAAATGGTCGTACAGACTCATTAATGTTTGCGACAGTCAATCCGAAAGCCCAAAAGGTTTCGCTTATGAGTATTCCCCGTGATAGTCGCGTTCCAATTGTTGGAAAGGGCAAAGAAGACAAAATTAACGCTGCCCATGCTTACGGTGGAGAAAAAATGGCAATCAAAACTGTCGAAGGTTTTCTAAAGGTTCCTGTAGATCATTATATTAAAATTGATTTCCAAGGCTTTAAAGGTATCGTTGATGCTGTTGGCGGTGTTACCGTTGATGTCCCCTTCGATTTTTGGGAACGTTCTGACGTGGATTACTACAAAAAAATCCAATTTAAACAAGGAAAACAAGATTTAAACGGCGAAGAAGCACTTGCTTACGTCCGTATGCGAAAGCAGGATCCAAACGGCGATTATGGTCGGGCCGCTAGACAAAGACAATTACTAGCCGCTGTTGCTCAAAAACTAAATTCCGCCTCTACTGTATTTAAAATTAAAGATTTAACGACTGTCGTTGGAAAATATATAAAAACCGACATTCCTATTTCAGACGGACTTGCTCTTTACAATAAACTCTCTGGATTTGATCCTTCGACAATACAAACGTTAAAACTTGAAGGAGAAGACAGAAAAATAGGCGGTATTTATTACTTCCTTCCAGATCCAATCAGTGTAGAGACGGTACGTAACGAAATTGAAAAGGAAATAGGGGAAAAAGAAAAAACTCCAACAGCGACTAAGAAAAATGAGAGTACAAATACAAATTCTAACTCCAGCGCAAAAGCAAAGAAGGAACCGAGCGAGAACAAAACACCACCGCCTCCTCCCCCTTCTACAAATGCTCATGCAGAGTGGATTATGAGGAATCATGAATAAAAAAAGAGCCAAATCGTATACGATTTGGCTCTTTTTATTTCCCGCAACAATTGCGGGAAATAATAAATGGAAGATGAAAACCCCATGTATTAAAGTTTCACTCTACTTGTTGAAGTGTTGTAAAATCGCTTCTACAATACGCTCTGATGCATGACCATCGCCGTAAGGGTTAGATGCTTTCGTCATCTTATCATGAGCTTCTTTATCAGATAACAACTCATCAGCAAGACCAAAGATTGTCTCTTCATCTGTTCCTGCTAATTTCAACGTACCTGCTTCGATACCTTCGGGGCGTTCCGTCGTATCACGAAGGACAAGGACTGGCACACCTAGTGATGGTGCTTCCTCTTGTACACCACCAGAATCAGTTAACATTAAGTATGAACGAGCTGCAACGTTATGGAAATCAATTACATCTAACGGCTCAATTAAATGAATACGGCTATGCTCGCCTAAAATATCATTCGCTATTTCGCGAACAACAGGATTCATATGAACAGGGTATACAACTTGTACATCTTCGTGCTTATCAACAAGACGCTTAATTGCACGGAACATATTGCGCATTGGTTCTCCTAAATTTTCACGACGGTGTGCTGTCATAAGTACAAGACGATCATTTCCAAGTTTCTCTAACACCGAATGGCTATAAGTTTCTTTTACAGTTGTCTTCAGTGCATCGATTGCTGTATTTCCTGTTACGAAAATGCGTGACTCATCTTTATTTTCTTTTTGTAAGTTCGTTGCTGATTTTGTTGTAGGTGAGAAATGAAGATCCGCCATTACACCTGTTAGTTGGCGATTCATCTCTTCTGGATATGGAGAATACTTATCCCATGTACGAAGTCCTGCTTCAACATGTCCTACTGGAATTTGATTATAGAAAGCAGCTAAGCTTGCAATAAATGTCGTCGTTGTATCACCATGCACAAGTACGATATCAGGCTTCGCTTCTTTCATTACTTTATCTAAACCTTCTAAACCACGTGTTGTAATATCGATTAACGTTTGACGATCTTTCATGATATTCAAATCGAAATCTGGCGTAATTCCAAAGATATTTAATACTTGATCTAACATTTGACGGTGTTGTGCTGTTACAGTCACAATTGATTCAATCTTTTCTGGGTGCTTTTGCAACTCTAATACAAGAGGTGCCATTTTAATTGCTTCTGGTCGTGTCCCGAAAATTGTCATTACTTTTAAACGTTCAGTCATTTCATTGCCTCTTTTCTTTCACTAGTTAAAACTTTTATTATCGCATATAAAAATATGCATGTGAAAATACATTTTTTAACGTGCCTGAGAAACATTACTATTACAGACGTCTTTTCGCCCAACTGAGTAATAATCTAATCCATGCTTCTCGGCATCCTCATTAGTATAACAATTTCTCCCATCAAATAGAATAGGTTCCCTCATAAGCTGTGCATACCTTTCTAGCGGATAATTTCGAATTGATTCCCATTCTGTTACGATAAAAACTGCATGTGCCTCTCTAATCGATTCATCTATACACTCAGCGTACCGTATCGTATTTCCAAATAAACTTCTTACATTTTGAATAGCTTGCGGGTCATATAAAACCACATCCGCACCCATATTAATTAATTCTTCTATTATAATAATAGATGGCGCTTCCCTAATATCGTCAGTATTCGGTTTGAATGCTGCACCAAGAACCGCAATTCGCTTCTTCTTCATATCTATAATTTTCTTCGCTTTTTCAACTAACAACAACTGTTGTTTATTATTCACTTCAATGACTGCTTTCAACAAGCGAAAATCATGAGAAACATTCCCTGCAATTTGCACAAGTGCTTTCGTATCTTTTGGAAAACAAGATCCTCCATATCCGATGCCTGCATTTAAAAAAGATGCACCAATTCTCTTATCCATCCCCATCCCTGTAGCTACATCTACTATATCTGCACCCACTTGCTCACATATATTAGAAATTTCATTAATAAAACTAATCTTCGTAGCTAAAAAAGCATTAGATGCATATTTAATCATCTCAGCACTTCGAATATCTGTAATATACGTTTGTAAGCTTAATTTACTGTACAAATTCTCTACTTTCCTTGCTGCTTCTTCACTACATGCTCCAATTACGATACGATCACCCTGAAAAAAATCATAAATACCAGAACCTTCTCTTAAAAACTCTGGATTCGATACAATATATAATTCATGTCTACCTTGTAGTTTATCCTCAATCCATTCTCTCATTACATCATTTGTCCCTACAGGAACCGTACTTTTCGTAACAACAATAATATCGTTATTCACATATGTTCCAATATCATCACAAGCGCTACGAATATACGTTAAATCTGCTGTTCCATCTAATAAAGATGGCGTTCCAACTGCAATAAATATAAACTCTACATCATTAAATGCCGCTGATTTACTTGCTGTAAAAGTTAAATGATTATTCTCGTATGCTTCATTTATTAATTCATTTAATCCACATTCATAAATAGGTAACTCGCCTTGTTTAATCCGTTCAATTTTCCCACTGTTTATATCGAAACATGTGACTGAATGTCCCAATCTCGCCAATCCTACTCCTGTAATCAATCCAACATATCCGGTACCTACTATCGTAATTTTCATTTTCCTTTCGCACAGGAATATACATAAGAAAATATACGAATACACAGAATTCTCCCTGTGCTTCCCCCTCTCACACTAAAAATGAGAAAACTCTTTCACTTCTTTATTATATGAATTGTTTTTTTATTCTTTTTTAAGATTTTGTAAAGTTAAATGATGCAATATATACAAAATGTAAATTCCCACAATTTAACACGGAACTTACTCAATTTTACGTGCAACACTTATAATACTGAAACAAAAGTCATCGCTATATGAGAGGGGAGTACAATGTCATATTACAAGCCACAATATGAGATCAACCTTCTCAAAGGACACAACATTCCATATCCAATTGTCATATATTCTATTCACTCCCCTTTACAGCCAAAAGAAAAAAAGATTGAATTCTAATCTTTTTGTGATACCATATGTTATGAGCCTGTAAATAAACATCATAATTTTCAGATAAATACGATTGAAAAAATTACGTTAAACTATAAAGGGTGGGGTATTAATGGACTCACAAGTGATTTATGCCATTTTGGCATCTTTCATCACTGTACTCGTCGTTACTCCTTTAGTTATTAAATTAGCTTTCAAAATAGGAGCAACAGACAAGCCAAATGCGCGTAAAGTACACCAAAAAATTATGCCTCGTCTTGGCGGGTTAGCAATTTTCATCGGTGTAGCCGTAGGATTTGTTGTCGGTGGATTGTACGAACAAAGAATGTTATCGATAACTTTAGGTGCTATCATCATTGTTATCATCGGGATTTTAGATGATATGTACGAACTATCTGCGAGGGTAAAATTCGGTGGACAACTATTAGTTGCCATCATGATTGTAAAAAGTGGATTATTAGTGCAAGTATTATATATTCCAATTCTTGGAGATACTGAACTCGGATGGCTTGCTTATCCAATTACTGTATTTTGGATTGTAGGTATTACAAATGCCATCAACTTAATTGATGGATTAGATGGATTATCCGCAGGGATTTCATCTATCGTACTTGCAACGCTAGCATATATGGCCTTCACTAGCCCATGGGGTACTGGAGCAGCTATTATATTACCTCTAGCACTGATTACATTAGCAAGTACAATTGGATTTTTATTCTACAACTTCCATCCAGCAAAAATTTTCATGGGAGATACAGGGGCACTATTTTTAGGATACTGTATTTCTGTTATATCGTTACTTGGATTATACAAAAGCGTAACGTTATTCAGTTTTATCGTTCCAATCATTATTTTAGGTGTACCTATATTTGATACGACGTTTGCAATTATCCGCCGTATCGTAAATAAAAAGCCTATTTCAGCACCTGATAAATCTCATTTACATCACCGTTTGCTTGCAATGGGATTCTCTCATCGTAAAACGGTACTAATTATTTACGCATTGGGTATTTTCTTTAGTGTAAATGCAATTATTTTCAGTAGTGCAACATTATGGTTATCCATTATTCTTCTTTTCATTTTAATCTTCTTTACAGAAATCATTGCTGAAGTAATCGGTCTTGTACACGAACGTTACAAACCAATTATTTCCTTCTATAAAAAAGTGAAAAAACGCGAAGACTAATTGTAGTATAGCCTTTACTATTATGAAATATTCAAATAGCATCCTCTTTTCATAAGAGGATGCTATTTTTTATTTTTTAATCCTTATTCCCCATTTCCAAAATATAGATTGTTTGAGAGTGCCTCTATTGGAGAAAGATATACGTATAGCGAAAAAAGTATCAAATTTTCATTTTTACATCTTGATTGTCAAACTGAGGGTGAATGTTATGATCAAGCGATTACTTCAATGTATAATTTTATTTTTAACTATTACTATGTACGCATCATCGAATACAAAAGCAACTACAGACATTCAAGCAGAAGATCACCAAAGCACTCAAACTACCTCTCCTACAAAAAAAATTGCGTACTTAACATTTGATGACGGACCAAATAAATACACACCACAAATTTTAAATATTTTAAAAGAGAAGAACGGAAAAGCAACTTTCTTCGTTATTGGTGGAAAAGTGCCACAATATAAAAAAACGATGGAGCGATTGATTAAAGATGGACATTATATCGGTCTCCATAGTATGTCACATGATGTAAAACGTCTTTATACTGGCGATCCATCTGTTTTAATCGCAGAAATGGAGCAAACCCAAAACATCGTCCAGCAAGTTACACATTTAAATACACATCTCGTTCGTGTCCCATACGGTAGCATGCCTTACTTAAAAAAGAATTACCGTGATGCACTCGTATCGGCCCAGTATAAAATGTGGGATTGGACAATTGATACATATGACTGGAAAAGCTATGATAATCCTTCCGCAATACTAGAAAGAGTACGAAATCAAAGCGATGAACAAGTAGAGGTTATTTTAATGCATGATTCTAGTGTCACAGTGCAAATACTCCCCAAAGTAATTGATTATTTACACTCACAAGGATATAAACTACTTCCCTACAATCCATCTTCCCATCTCGAAGTGAATTTTTGGAAAGACACAAGATTGTAACAGCTTTAGTGCCTATGTACTAAAGCTGTTTTATTTTTCTCTTCCCACACTTCTCATTTTTGTGTAAAATTTTAAATAGTGATGAAGTTTCGAGGTGAATAGAAATGAAACGAATAGATCTCATTTTTAACGCAATACAAAAAGGGAATTATACAGAAGGTATAACAGCATCAGAACTCGCTACACTTCTACAGTTAGACCGTGCAAATGTTAGTAGCGATTTAAACAAGCTTGTGAAAGATAATCGTTTATTAAAAACGAGTACACGCCCTGTCCGTTTTTATATAGAAACGAACACTTCATTGGAAACGCATTCAACAAAGGGCACTTCATTAGATACATTTGCTATTGAAAATACAAGCCTAAAAATTGCAATTGAAAAGGCAAAAGCTTCTATTCTCTATCCTCCAAACGGTATGCATACTTTACTACTTGGAGAAACAGGTGTCGGAAAATCGATGTTCGCTTCTTTAATGCACGAATACGCAATTGAAGTGGAACAACTTCCAAAAGATGCACCTTTTATCGTCTTTAACTGTGCTGATTATGCAAACAATCCACAACTACTACTTGGACAGTTATTTGGGATAAAAAAAGGAGCTTACACAGGTGCCAGTGATCAAAAAGGGTTAATTGAAAAAGCACATGAAGGAATCCTCTTCTTAGATGAAGTACATCGCCTTCCTCCAGAAGGACAAGAGATGCTCTTCACATTTATTGATCGCGGAGTATACCGCCGCCTTGGAGAAACGGAAAATGAACGTAAGGCACGAGTGTTGATTATTACTGCAACAACCGAAGAACCAAATTCATTTTTATTAAAAACATTTACAAGACGTATTCCGATGACCGTTACGCTTCCACCACTTCGTGAGCGAACACATAAAGAACGGTTTGCTTTACTACAACTATTTTTCACAAATGAAGCAATTCGTCTAAGGAAAGAGATTCATGTTAGTCCAAATACAATGCGTGCTTTCGTCTTTTACAATTGTCCAAATAACATCGGTCAATTGAAAACGGACGTACAAATTGCCTGTGCGAAAGCTTATTCTGATTTCGTAACAAAAAAACGTGATTCTGTCTGTGTTTCAAGTACAGATTTACCTTGGTATATGAAAGAAGGATTATTTATTGAAAGAAAGAGCCGTCATCTATATCAAATACCAAATGAAACATTTGTATTTACAGGTGATGAGGGTTGGAGTAAACATACAATAAAACCCGAAGGAAGTCGCTCTTCTATTTACGATTATATTGATTATAAATATGAAGAACTTCAAGCACGCGGCATTGAAGAGGAAGAATTAGAATTACTAATAGAAAATGATATTCAAAGCTTTTTCGTCCAATACTTTAACCAAATATCTAAAAAAACAAGTCATGAAAATGTTTTTAAAATTGTGGATCGTAATATCGTTTCTGTATGTGAAAAAATTGCGGAACTAGCTGAAAAATATTTATCTAAAACTTTCGATGAAAAAGTATTTCTCGCTTTAAGTTTACATGTACAGACAACTCTACAACGTTTACAGGGCGGGAAACAAATTCACCACCCACAATTAAATCAAATTCGTACGAAATATAAAGAAGCTTTTTCCGTAGCTATGCAATGTATTCAGCTATTAGAAGAAGAATTACAAATAACAATACCTATTGATGAAGCTGGCTTTTTAACAATGTTCTTCGTTGTTGATCCAATTCCTGCCTCACAAACAGAAGTAAAAGTATTAATATTAGCACACGGTAATGGCATCGCAACAGAAATGGCAAACGTTGCAAACGAACTTCTCGGTATTGATGAAGTAACTGGTATCGATATGCCCTTGCATGAATCACCAAAAGACTTCTTAGAGCGTGTTAAAGTGTATATGAAAACACTTCAAAATGTAAACGGGCTTCTCTTACTTGTTGATATGGGATCTCTCGCTTATATTGGTGATATATTAGAAACTGAATTCAAAATACCTGTACGTGTTCTTTCCATGACGAGTACACCACACGCACTAGAAGCAGCTCGAAAAGCTCAACTTGGCTATTCATTAGATGCACTATACGAAACAGTGAAGAACTTAACGCCGTTCTATTTAAACGTACAGGAAGAAAAGAAAAAGCCACTATCGCCAATGAAATCCGTGATTTTAACAGCTTGTTTAACCGGCGAAGGAAGTGCTTTAGCAATTCAAAAAATGTTAGAGAACTATTTACGCTTTGATAAAGACTTAATTGAAATTATTCCGATTAGCATCGTTCATGAAAAAGATTTAACGAAAATGATCGAGAACATAAAAAAAGAGCGTAATATCATTTGTATCGTCACGAATTTCGATATGCAAATACCTTGCTTAACATATCATTTCCAAGATATTGTGAACTACACAGCTATTCAACCAATTCAAGAATTGATTACGTATGAAGAAACATATGCAAAAATGGCTGATATTCTTGAACAACAAATGCAGCGTAACGATGGAGCATTACTTATTAAAACAATTCGTTATGCATTAAATACAATTCAAGAATTGATTTCTTTACAGCTAACTCCCGACAGTTTAATGGGTGTGATTTTGCATATGAGCTGCATGGTTGACCGTCTTCAAAAAGGCGAAAGTCTCCTCCCTCATCCTGATAAAGAGAAACGAAGACAAGATGAGTACTGGATGTATATGAAAGTGAAAAAAGCATTGCAACCTATTGAAAATACATTTGAAATACAAATCCCAGATGACGAAGTATTTTATATAATGGACTTCTTCATTAAAAATCAGCCTGTAAAAAATTAAACTAGGCAGTTTTTTAAATATATCGACCGTAACGCGAATTATATCAGCGATTTTTCAAATATATCGGCGTAACCCGGATTATATCAGCGATTTTCAAAATATATCGATTTACTGACAATAATCGCTAAAATTTGCACCTTATAGCAGAAAAGGCTGTTCCAAAATGTTTTTTGGACAGCCTTTTCGCTTACTTCTTTACTTCCCTTATTCTCCCCCTTATTTCTCCCTTTTTATTAGATTTCGTATTAACATTTACATATACATTTGCTTGCATTATCTCTTGAAACAAGCTGTCAAATGCTCTCCCCTGTAAAGGCCCTTCAAAATCCTCTACTCTAGCTACACCAGTAACGACTCCTTCATTCACACTAATTCCTTGCTCTAACGGACCAAACAAACTTAAAATAACTGGACCAATTTGATTCGCTTTTCCTAAATGAATTTGGCATGACATGATTTTTTTTATATTTTTTAATATGACCCGATATTGCAACTTCTTTAAATCTTCACTAAAAATGAGCTCTGTTACACCGTAAGCTTCTGTATTTACAGGAGGTACTTCCCTCTTCCCTGTTAACCTAGCAAAGAAATGTGTTGTCATACGGGCATTCTCCTCATATAAATTTCCCAGCACTACTTCTACTACTTTATGGTTTAGACATAATCATTTATGACTTTTTCAATTTTTAATTACAACTAAAAGATTCACAAAATCTTTACATAGAAATCATTTCATTCATTTTACCGCCTCTTGTATAATGCACATAGAAAAACATTCTAGGAGGCTATTTTGAAGATTAACAACTACTCTTTTCGATTATTAATGGAGATTTTTCTCGTATCATTTAAATTAGGACTTACTTCGTTTGGAGGCCCTGTCGCCCATCTTGGTTATTTCCACCACGAATACGTGCAAAAAAGAAAATGGATGGATGAACGAAGTTACGGAGACTTAGTAGCGCTATGTCAATTCCTTCCTGGCCCTGCCAGCAGCCAAGTCGGTATGGGGATTGGGTTATTGCGCGGCGGATTATTAGGAGCCATTATTTCATGGATTGGATTCACTCTCCCGTCTGTGCTCGTTTTAGTCTTTTTCGCTTCCTTCCTGAACCAGTTCGAACTTGGAAGTACAGGCTGGATTCATGGACTGAAACTTGTAGCGGTCGCAATTGTCGCTCATGCAATATGGGGAATGGCGCAAAAATTAACGCCAGACCGAAATCGTGCGACGATTGCTATTGTAACTGCCGCAATTGCCTTATTATGGCCAAGTAGCTGGACACAGGTAATTCTCATTATAGTATCTGGTTTCATCGGTTGGTTTTTATATCGTGGCCAGCCAGTTAGCCAAGCTCATAAAATAAACGTACCTATTTCAAAAATGGTAGCCATATCTTGTCTCGTCTTATTCTTCGGACTATTAATACTGTTACCGATGTTACGACCATACTCTTATTTCATCTCTTTATTTGACAGCTTCTATCGCTCTGGTGCACTTGTATTTGGCGGAGGGCACGTCGTACTTCCTCTTCTTGAAAGTGAGTTTGTACAAAACGGGATGATGACAAAAGAACAATTTCTAGCTGGATACGGATTAACACAAGCAGTGCCAGGGCCACTATTTACATTCGCTTCTTATATAGGAGCAGTGCTAAATGAAACCGCTGGAGCAGTTGTTGCAACGATCGCTATCTTTCTTCCTGCCTTCCTGCTCGTTGTTGGCGTTTTACCATTTTGGGACAGTGTAAGGAGAGTATCTTACATACAAGGTGCACTACTTGGAGTAAACGCAGCCGTTGTCGGCATTTTACTTGCAGCTTTTTATGATCCAATTTGGACGAGTACAATTATGAATTATGTAGATTTCGTTTTTGCTTCTCTTCTATTTTGCTTACTCGCCTTTTGGAAAACACCACCTTGGGTTATCGTTATAATCGGGGCCTTCGGTGGATATGTTCTATCCATTTTGTAAGCACAAAAAACGACGGCCCCATTTAGCCGTCGTTTTTTCTATTAAAACTTCACAAGCTCCATTCCCTCAGGCAACTCGCTCTCCGTTAAAATACGCAACTCTTTCACGCGATCCATTACGTAAGAAGAACGCTTCACAAGCTCTGGGTCAATATAAGCTGGATGCACCATAATTTCTACCGTTTGTTTATCCTGTACTCTTTCCTTTAACTGCACAAAGTAATCTTCCGTCACACCGTCAGCGTAAAAGTCACTGTAAAATACATCTGAAAATGGGCGCACCGCTCGCTCTTCTTCACAACGACGAATTGGAACATTGTATTTACTTGCTAATCTCTCAAGAACGTCGTGTAAAAGCGGTAATCCATGCACGTGATGATGACTATCTAAATGAGTTGGTGTTAAACCGTAAGACAAAAACTTCTCAATTTGAGCAGTCCATTCTTTTTCTACCTCTTCTGGATTTATATTTCCTTCCCATACAACACTTTGTTTATGAAACAATCCATCGCTACTTACAAGTGATGGAACGTCTTTAAGAAGCGGTTCTCCTGCCGTTAATACGAGATGAACTCCTATCCCTAACGTTTTATACTCTTTCGCTAAGCGTACGGCATGCTCTGTCCCTGGCATATTCATCATCATCGTCGTTGAATTTACAATCCCGTTTTTATGTCCATCAATAATTCCGTAATTTGTACCTTCCGTAAGACCGAAATCATCTGCATTTACAATTAGTTTAATCATCGCAATACCTCCTACTAGAATTAAAAAAAGCGGGCTAAACAGCGCCGCTTTTTATTTCTCTATCTTCTTAAAGAATTGTGGAAGATGTTCTTTATGTGCTTCCAACATTTCATCTAAAATTTGTTTTGCAACTTTATCTGATGGTACAAGTGGGTTAATTGTCATAGCAAGCAGCGCTTTATGATAATCCCCTGTAACAGCAGCTTCAATTGTTGTGCGCTCAAATGATTTAATTTGCTGTACTAAACCGCGAACTGGTACTGGAAGATCTCCGACCGCAATTGGTTTTGGACCTTCTTTCGTAATAATACAGTTCACTTCAACAGCCGAATCATGTGGCAAGCTTGCAATTGTTCCGTTGTTTCGTGTATTAACAGGCTGGATATCACCTTTATTATTGTAAATAGACGTAATTAAGCTACATGCTGCGTCACTATAATAAGCTCCGCCGCGCTTTTCTAATTGTGGTGGCTTAATATCTAAATTCGGGTCTTTATATAGCTCGAATAAATCATCTTCTAATTGTTTTACTACTTCTGCACGTGTACCTTTTTCAATCGAAGCTGCTTTCTCTTCTTCCAACATTTCACGTGTTTTATAGTAGTAACGATGATATGGACACGGAATTGCACGAAGACCGCGAATAAAGTCTGGCTCCCAATTAAGCGCAGCAATGTTTTCCATCGTAATTTGCTTTTCTGGATCTGTTACAAGTTCTAATACACGATCCATTACGCTTACGCCATCCAAGTATACATCTAATCCGTATACCATATGATTTAAACCAGCGAAATCAACGTGTACCCGGCTTGCATCTACTTCAAGTAATCTTGCAAGACCCATACGAATTCCGATTGGAACGTTACATAGACCAACTACTCGTTGAATGTTCGTGTAGCGAAGTACAGCTTCTGTTACCATACCTGCTGGGTTTGCGAAGTTAATAAGCCATGCATTTGGACATAATTCCTCCATGTCCTTACAAATATCTAAAATAACAGGAATCGTTCTCAGTGCTTTGAACAAACCACCAGGACCATTCGTTTCCTGACCAATTACATCATATTTTAATGGAATTGCTTCATCTTTTGCACGTGCTTCTAACAAACCAACGCGAAGCTGCGTTGTTACGAAGTCAGCATCTTTTAATGCCTCACGGCGATCAAGTGTTAAATGAATATCAATTGGTAAACCTGATTTTTTCACCATACGTTTCGCTAAGTCACCAACGATTTCTAACTTCTCTTTTCCTGCCTCAATATCTACTAACCAAATTTCACGAACAGGAAGCTCGTCATAACGTTTAATAAATCCTTCAATTAACTCTGGTGTATAACTAGAGCCACCGCCGATTGTAGCAATTTTAATTCCATTCATGCTTTATTCCCCTTTCGCTTCTAGCTTTTTATAAAGATCAATAAATTCTGCTGCTAATTCTTTTACTGTAATAGAATTCATTAAATGATCTTGTGCATGAATTAAAAGAACACTAATCTCTGTTTTTTCTCCTCTTGCTTCTGATTGTATGAGCTCTGTTTGGAAATGATGCGCTTCATTAATCGCTTCTTTCGCCTTTACCATCGCTTCATCAGCTTCTGCCATTTTCCCCTGTTTGGCAAATTGAAGTGCCTCCATTGCAAAGCTTCGTGCATTACCACTATTTAAAATTAATTGGAATGGAATTTGTTCTGCTGTAGTCATCATAATTACCGCCCTCTCTATTATGGTTCAACCGATTTAAATACCCCTTCAGTTTGAACATGTCTATTAAATTATTATTTTATTAATGATAGTTTGGTGTTCTTGTAGATGGGTCTCATCTTTCTGAACATGATATAAAGGTGATTGTTCTCACAGACAATATTGTCTGTGAGAACAATCTTTATGTTACATAGGTACAGAGTTGTTATTTCCTTGCGCTGCTGCTTTTTCAGTACGAACAACTGAACGGTCACATAACACAACGAATGGATAATAGATTACCATTGCAATTACAAAGTTAAATAACTGTAGAATCGTACCAGAAATATGTCCACCTGTTACAAGATAACCACTAATAATTGGTGGTGTTGCCCATGGAATCATCACAACTGTTTTTGGTACCCAACCAATAGATATAGCTGTATAAGAAGTAATTACTAATACAATTGGTGTTAGGATAAACGGTAAGAATAAAATTGGATTTAAAATAATTGGTGTACCAAAGATTACTGGTTCGTTAATGTTGAATGCACCTGGACCAATTGATAGACGCGATACACCACGTAGTTGTGCACTTTTTGCTACAAGTAATACCACTACCAAGAATGCTAATGTTGCACCAGAACCACCAAGATATACAAAAGTATCAAAGAATGGTTTTGTAATAATGTTTGGAACATCAAATGCAGATGTACCACCTTGGAATAACTTCATGTTTTTCTCTAATGCCGGTAAGTATAATGGCTCAATGATACCACCAACGATATTTGGACCATGTAAACCGAAGAACCAAAGAAGATGAACAAGGAGTACAATGACAATTGCACTTGGTAATGTCCCTGCTAAACTTTGCAGTGGTGATTGAATCGTATTAAAGATAAATTCATGAACACTTGTACCAGCTAATTTCACTGCTAATTGAATACCTGCAACCACTGTTAAGATAACAAATGCTGGAACTATAGCTGCGAAAGATCTTAAAACTGCTGGTGGTACTCCATCAGGCATTTTAAAAGTAATGTTTCTTTGTACAAAGAAACGGAATACTTCAGTAACAAGGAGTGCCACAATAATTGCTACGAATAACCCTTGTGCACCTGTCCAAGCTAAGTTCAATCCGCCTTCTTTCGGTGTTGTTGGCGTAAGAATAATTAACGCACCAAATGAAATAATACCTGCTGACAAACCATCAACGCCGTAAGATTTTGCTAAATTATAACTTGTTGTAAATGCTATGATTAGTGCTAGAATTGCGAAAGAACCGGTCCACATTCCACCGCCAACTTGTTTCCACGTTTCACCAAACAAACCTTTCATGAACTCTTGGAAAGCTTCAGACGGAAAACCATTAATTAGTGATGCCAGTGCACCAACTAAAATAAGTGGCATAACTGCAATAAATCCGTCACGAATCGCAGCTAAGTGACGTTGCGATCCGATTTTACCAGCGACAGGAACAATATATTTCTCCATGAATGCAATAAATTTTTGCATTTCGCTTCCCCCCTAATTATTTTTTAAGTGTTAGTGCGTGATCTAAAACTGCTTCTCCATTCATCATGCCGTAGTGCATTGGATTAATAACATCCACTCCAACGTTTTTCTCATCGGCAAGCGTTTTCATTGTAGAAAGCATGTAACGAACTTGTGGTCCTAATAATAGTACATCTGCTTGATCGATATTATTTTTTACTGCATCCCCAGATACAGCCCAAATCTTACCTTCTAGACCGCGAGCTTTTGCAGCCGCTTCCATTTTTGTAACTAGTAAACTTGTAGACATTCCTGCTGAGCAACATAATAAAATATTCATTTGAAAATCCCCCTTGTGTAGTATAAAAAGTTTATGTTTATTTATTTTTCTTTACGCTATTTATTAATGCAATTAGCGTGCCAACTTTTTAAAACCACTAAAACCAGCGCTTTTTCGAGTATTCTCTTTGTGTGTTAACGCTTTCAATCAGTGTGTCCCCAAAAAAACACACAGTGTGTTATAAAACAACACGCTTTTAACACATAACTGTATGAAAATAGATTAGTGTTTGGTTGTCTAGTTGTGTTTAAAACAAAAAAACGCTAAAAAAACTTTTTTCAGTAAAAAATAATTTATTATTTTAACCCACTATTATTTAATAAAATAAAAAAACCTTGCATACGCAAGGTTCATTCAGTCACTGACATCTTCCTATATAATTCTACAAACTCACTCGCTAATTCCTTTACCGTAATTGCATTCATTAAATGATCTTGCGCATGCACCATCAGAAGGGTAACTTCTGTCTTTTCCCCGCCAGCTTCTTTCTGTATAAGCTCCGTTTGTAAGCGGTGCGCCTCTTTTAATTCATCTAGCGCTTCTTGTAATTTAGCCTCTGCTTCTGTAAACTCCCCGCGCTTTGCGCAATCAATTGCCTCCATTGAACAACTTCTCGCATTTCCCCCATGCAAAATTAAATGAAAAGCCTTCGTTTCTATCGTATCCATTTTAGTTCTTTACTCCCCCTTTTCTTCTGCCAACTTTTGTTTATCCCATATTTTTAAGAACGGTAAGTAAATAAAGAATGCTAATGCAAAGTTAACAAGTTGCAAAATAACACCTGAAATTTTACCACCCGATCCTAAATATCCACTAAATAGAATTGGTGTAGTCCATGTTACAGCAGCACCACTTGGTCGAGCCACCCATCCCCATTCCATTGCGAAATAAGAAACAATTGTTAACACAACTGGAACCAATATAAATGGAATAAGTAAAAGCGGATTCATTACAATCGGCATACCGAAAGTCACCATTTCATTAATATTAAAAATACCAGGTGCAATCGACAACCGTCCTAAACTTTTTAATTGCTGGCTTCGTGCAAATAGTAGCATTCCTACAACTAAAGCTAGAGTCGCACCTGAACCACCCATATAAATCCATAAGTCAAAGAACTGTGCCGTAATTGTATGCGGTACATCTTGACCAGCTTGAAAAGCAATTCGATTCTGATCCATTAATGATAACCAAATTGGACTCATAACACCGCCTACAATTGTAGCTCCATGAATCCCGCACGCCCAAAGGACATGAACGAGAATAACGGCTATAACTGCTCCCCAAAGACTAGCACCAAGTACACTAAGTGGTTCTTGCAACAGCTTCCCTACAACATTATGAATACTTCCGAAAGTTGTTTGTTCAAAAATTAATCTAATGATCCAAACAACTGTCACAACAATAAATCCTGGAATAAGTGCTGCAAATGAACGCGTTACTGCTGGTGGAACTGTCTCAGGCATCTTTATAATCATCTTTTTCTGCACAAGAAATCGGTATATTTCAGTAGATATAATTGCAATAATCATCGCTACAAATAAACCTTGGCTTCCCATTAATGCCGCTGGAATTACTCCATCTACCAGTATACTTTCTTTCGTACCTGGAACAATATATGCAACTTGAAATGGAGTTGCGAGTAAAAAGGTTACAAGCGATAATGCACCAGATGCTAAAGCATCCACTTTATAATACTCACCCAACCTGTAAGCGATTCCAAAAACAGCTATTAAAGCCATTATATTAAAAGTTGCACTAACTGGATACCCTAATGCTATGTTCCAATTTTCCCCGAACAAACTCGCCATAAATTCATGATACCCTGGAATTGGTAATGTACTAATAATAAGAAAAATTGATCCGATAATTAAGAACGGCATCGTCAAGACAAGTCCATCACGGATTGCTAGCAAATGCCTCTGCTCTGCAACCTTCCCTGCCACTGGCATCACATATTTCTCTAAAAGCCGTATCATCTATCTCACTCTCCTCATGGTTTCATTGACAATGCTGCCTGCAAGATAGCTTCTCCATTACAAAGTCCGTAATGGACGGATTGAATGACATCAACAGGTATCCCCTTCTCCTTACATAATTCTTTCATCTTCGGTAATAAATAACGTACTTGTGGGCCAAGTAAAAGTACATCTGCATTATCAATATGATTTCGCACTTCTGAACCTGATACAGCCCAAATTTTCACCTCTATCCCCATTCCCTGTGCCGCTTTCTCCATTTTTGTAACAATCAAGCTGGAAGACATTCCCGCTGCACAGCAAAGCAAAATATTCATCCTGTTTCCCTCCCCTTTTTCTAAACCTAAGTTATGGCCCATCCCTTACCACCACTAGGTTACAAATATATATGTCTAGATTTCTTGCTGTATGCCGAGCTTAAACACAAAAATTTCTCGGTTTTCACGCTATTCCATCTATCCGTATTTTCCTAGTAAAGAAGTCTCTAACTCGCTATAATGATTCAGTATGATTTTTTATAATCGATAGGAGGGTATATTTATGAAGGCATATCGCTTTCCGCTTATTTTATTATCTTCTATCCTAATTGGTGGTTTCATTGGTTATTTCATGGGTGCCGATGCAGTTGCTTTAAAGCCGCTTGGTGACATTTTCTTAAACTTAATGTTTACGATTGTTGTACCGTTAGTGTTCTTTAGCATCGCATCATCTATTGCTAATATGGATGGATTAAAACGTTTCGGTAAAATTATGTCTAGTATGGCTGGAACTTTCTTATTTACAAGTATTTTAGCTGCTATTTTTATGATTATTATCGTGAAAGTATTCCCGCCAGCACAAGGTGTTGTATTAGAACTAACGCAGCCTGATAAAGCTGAAAAAGCAGTTAGCGTTGCTGATCAAATTGTTGGTATCATAACAGTATCAGACTTTTCAAAGTTACTATCTCGTGAGAACATGTTAGCTCTTATTTTCTTCTCTATCTTAATGGGGGTTGCAACTTCAGCAGTTGGTGAAAAAGGGAAACCATTCGCTACATTCCTACAAGCTGGTGCAGAAATTTCAATGAAAGTTGTATCTTTCATTATGTACTACGCTCCAATCGGACTAGCTGCCTACTTCGCAGCATTAGTTGGTGAATTCGGACCACAACTTCTTGGAACTTACTTCCGAGCAGCAATGGTATACTATCCAGCTTCTCTTATTTACTTCTTTGTATTCTTTACATTCTATGCGTACCTTGCAGGTCGCAAACAAGGTGTACAAATATTTTGGAAGAACATGGTCTCTCCTACAGTTACATCACTTGCAACTTGTAGTAGTGCCGCAAGTATTCCAGCAAACTTAGACGCAACAAAGAAAATGGGTATTTCTTCTGACGTTCGTGAAACAGTTGTCCTTCTTGGATCTACACTTCATAAAGACGGATCTGTTTTAGGCGGGGTATTAAAAATTGCTTTCTTATTCGGTATTTTCAACATGGAATTCGAAGGACCGAAAACATTAGCAATTGCACTTGTTGTTTCTCTATTAGTAGGAACAGTAATGGGTGCTATTCCGGGCGGCGGTATGATTGGTGAAATGTTAATCGTTTCTCTATACGGATTCCCACCAGAAGCATTGCCAATTATCGCAGCAATTAGTACAATCATCGATCCTCCTGCAACGGTGTTAAACGTAACAGGAGATAACGCTTGTGCCGTAATGACAGCTCGTCTTGTAGAAGGTAAAAACTGGATCAAAAATAAATTTGCTTAATATATAGAAAGAGGATGCTCGTTTAGAGCATCCTCTTTCTATATATTAATCACTACTGCCACAAATTTGTTAAAATCTTCACAAATATTCCACACCTCTTATCCTTACTCCGTACTATAATCATGTATGGAGAAGGGAATGGACACGATGACACAAAGCGCACCAGAATTTAAAGTTTTGCAAAGCATTGCATTTCTTGCTGTCGTTTTGCAAAGTTCCTTATTATATACAATGAATCAAGGAAATGTCTTACTTGAGCAATCCCTCATTATGGGCATGCTATTTAATCTTGCAAAATTTTCAGCACCTGCATTCATATTTATCGTTGGATTTCACTTAATTCGTCACTATACAAAGCAATTGGTATATAAAGAATATATTTCTGAAAAAGCGACACACTTACTCATTCCTTATTTCTTTTGGTCTATTCTTTACTTATTAACAACAAACGATCTTATTACATTACAAAGCGGAATAAAAAGCTTATTACTCGGAACAGCTGCTCCTCACCTTTGGTATGTTATTATGATGTTCCAAATTCACTTATTGTTCCCTTTACTATGCACACTTTTTTATTGGTTTCAAAAGCGTACAGAAAATAAAAAAGACATATATAAATATATGACCTTTTTCGCCTGCCTATATTTCCTATTAATGTGGTTCTCTTCTCACTATATTTTTAATGGAGAAAAATTAACAAGTTCAACAATTTTACATTATACAGATCGATCATTTCTATTCTACTCATTCTATTTCGTTATGGGAGGCATTGCCGCTGTAGCACTAAAAACTTGGCGTCTATTCGTCATCAAACATATCCCGCTTATAACAATATTATTTTTTATCTTATTTTTATTCATCAATTATGAGTTATTTAGTTTTTACGGAGCAAACTCTATTCATTTAACTGTTTCTACCTATTTAAAACCATCTATGTTTTTATATATCGTATGCGAAATTATGATACTGTATGTGTTATCTATTACAATAGTACAGCGTCGTGGTTTCTTATATAAAACGTTACGTTTCATTGGAAATTACACGTATGGTGCTTATTTAGCTCATTTATTCTTCTTGCAACTATGCACAAAACTTCTTTCCTTATTCACGCTGCAAGAAAATACTATATTATATAGCCTTTTACTATTTGTGTTAACGGCCATAATCTCTATTTCAACAATGGTCATTTGTAGCACACTACCATTTCATACTTGGATTACAGGTCCTTCTCCTACAACAAATATGAAATGGGCGAAGATTGCACTTCAAAAAAATCATGCAAAACTATTCAAACCATATCTTTGATATAATGATATTTCATATAAGAAAAGAAAGCAGGAGACATCTATGATTAATCAAGTTGGACAAATTATGTTATATGTAAATAACCAAGACGAATCAGTACAGTTTTGGACAGAAACAGTAGGATTCCAAATCATTGCGGAAGAAAATAACGGACAAGGATTTCGCTGGATTGAAGTTGCGCCGGCAAAAGATGCTGGAACAAGCATTGTCCTTCACGATAAAGCGTTAATTGCGAAGATGCAACCTGAACTAAATCTTAATACACCTTCACTTATGTTCTTCTCAAATGACTTAGACCATCTATATAAAGATCTTTCTGAGAAAAGTGTTACAGTTGGACAAGTTGTAGATTTACCTACTGGTAGAGCATTCAACTTTGCTGATAATGAAAATAACTACTTTGCAGTTATGGAAAAGAAATAAGAAAAAGCTATCCGAAAAGGTCATAATAAAACCTTTTCGGATAGCTTCTTTTATTAAGAAACTTGCTCTGCATTCGTTTCCTTATGCTGTATATGACTCGTAACCCATGTGATTCCACCAGCGACAACGAGATAGCATAATAAAATTAAAATTTGCATTCGTAATTGCGACCAATCTCCTAAAGAGATAACATCTTGTAACCCTCTAAGAGAATGAGACATTGGGAGAAACTGTCCAATTTTGCTAAGAACAGCTATATTTAACTCTCCTGGGAAAGTCCCCCCGCTCGTCGCTAATTGAAGAACGAGAAGTGTTACCGCTGCGAACTTTCCAACAAGACCAAATACCGTTACTAACATAAGAATAAATGTCATGAACGTAAAGGAAATAACAATACTTGATAAAACAAAGAGTGGCACACTTGAAACTTCTAATTTCATAACTCCTAGCACAACCACATCCACAAGTAATGCTTGAATAAGTCCAATTAAATATACCAATCCTAGTTTATTAATAAAATGTACTGTTCCGCTTACCTTCATATTTTGTCTACGGCCAAGAGGTAAAATATTCGATGCCATAATTCCGCCAACATAAAATGCCAGTGATAAAAAGTATGGTGCAATACCTGAACCGTAGTTAGGCACATCAGAAACTGTCGACTTCACTAATTGAACCGGCTCTGAGAACATCGTATTGCGTGCATCATCATTGCGAACATCCGCTATCTTCTCTGCGCCCTCTCCCAATTTCGTAGAAAGTTCTTTCGCACCATCGTCAAGTTTAACAAGTCCGTTCGTTAACTTATCAGCACCCTGATTCAGCTCTGTTCCGCCACTCGCAAGGCGATTTACACCTTCTTGTAATGATGTAAATCCATTTCCCCACTTCGTAAATCCATCAGCTAAATTCGAAGTACCATCTGCTATCTTTTTCGTTCCAGCGGTAGCTTCGTTTAACTTAACTCCGAATGTATTCATGCTTTCCTCAATCTTATGCTGACCATCAGTAAGCTTCCGCGCACCTTGTGTCAATTGTTGTTGGCTATTACTTAAAGTGTTTGTTGCTTTAGCTAATCCGTTAGAAGTAGCAATGATCTTTTGAAAAGCAGGATCTTGCTGCACTTCTGGATGACTTTTCACGTACTCTTCTAATTGTTGTTTTACACTATTTGCTGCATTGTCCGCTTTCACTTGCCCTTCAGCAAGTTTCTCACTTCCGTTCACCCATTCATTTGTACCAGCACTTAATTCACTAACTCCTGATTGTAAAGACTTCTCACCCTGTGCTAGCAGCTCCATACCATTATGAAGTGATGTCGCTCCCTGACTAAGCTCATTTGCTCCCCCAGTTAAGGCCGATTGACTAGAGGCAAGCTTATCACTTCCTTCTTTTAACTTCACTGTTCCATCATTTAAACGATGAATACCCTCTGCAAGCTGATTCGCCCCATTTTTTGCATCCGTCGTTCCTTCGTGCAACTTCTCAGCGCCATTTCTTGCATCACTCAACCCTTGTGCCAAATCTTGAAACTTTGAAAAGACACCTTCTGTATAAGATTTCGTAATACTATTTGAAATTTTTGTTTTCATATTTTCAACAGCTGTCGTTCCAATTTGAGCTGCTACAAAGTTTTTCCCTGGATTTACTTTGTACTGCAGCCTCGCCGGCTCTGGTTTCTCATCCATTAGTGTACTTACCTTTTTAGAGAACTCCTCCGGAATCGTAACCACCATATAATACTTATCTTCTTTTAGCCCTTCATCAGCATCTTTTTCTGATACGAAATGAAACGCCAATTCCTTATTCTCTTTTAAATTTTCAACAAAATCGTCTCCAGCATGGATTGTTTTTTCATCCATCACAGCACCCTTATCTAAATTAACAACCGCAACAGGTAATTTATCTAATTTCCCGTACGGATCCCAATATCCAGCTAAGAAGAATCCTGAATAAATTAAAGGAACGATTAATAAAAAAATTAAAGCGATACGTCCATGTTTATGGTTCCACATCGCCTTCCAATCTTTAAATATAAGTTGAATTCCCTTCATGAAACATACTCCTTCTCCTAATTTAACACCCTTCGAATGGTTTAACAGATTTACTATACACGTCACTTTCCATACTGTATAATACATCTTTAATTATCAATTCATTCCTTTTGGTCTATAGAAAGGAGATTCGAAGTGGAACTTCTTCAATTAAAATACTTTCAGACAGTCGCACGACTAGAACATATGACAAAAGCAGCTGAAGAATTGCATATCGCGCAGCCTTCACTCAGTAAAACAATCGCTAGACTAGAAAAGGACTTAGGCGTCCCCTTATTTGATCGCCAAGGTCGACAGATTACATTAAACTCTTTCGGCAAAGTATTTTTAAAACGAGTAGAACGCATTTTTCATGAATTAAGTGAAGGGGAACGCGAAATTAAAGATTTAGCTGAATTACAACAAAGCTCTATTACACTTGCAGTTTCTATTCCAAGAATATTACCCGAGTTACTCGGTTCTTTTTTACTAGAACATCCTAACGTTCGATTCCAACAATTTCTCGCATCTACTCCTTCTATGAAGCGGCAACTAGATAATATGGAAATTGATTTTTGTATCTCCTCTGTACCAATTGAAGGCGAGGAAATGGTTTGGGAACCACTTATCACAGAAGAAATTTTCTTAGCTGTTCCTTCAGGACATCGGTTATCAAACCGCGAAAGTATCTATTTGCATGAAGTAAAAGACGAATCGTTTATTAGTATGAACACTGGTTACGGATTTCGGTACTTAACAGATGAATTTTGTAAAAAAGCTGGTTTCACTCCACATATCGCTTTTGAAGTAGATGAACCAACCGTGATTAGCGATCTCATTAAGCAAGGTCTTGGCATCGCCTTTGTCCCAAGTTTAACTTTATTAAAAAACTCTACTTTAGCATCAAATAAGTTACGTATTATTGAACCTAATTGCGAACGAACTATCGGCTTAAGTTGGTCGAAGAAGCGCTATTTATCAAACACCGCCCAGCAATTTCGTGAATTCGTGATTGATTACTTCTCCAATATTAGGGCGTAAAATTATATCGCTTTACAAACAAGTAACGACACAAATAAAAGGTACCATCCCCATAGGGTGGCACCTTCTATTTTTTACTCTTATCCAATTCCATTTCCGCTAAAAGCGGCAATACGTTATCGAAAATATGTGTATTATTATTCTCACCTGTTACATATCCACCATAATATCTACTAAATACATTATCATTTCGGAATGTAGTCATCCGCTCATACAATTCCTTCGCAAACTTTGTATCACCTGTTTGTAGTACGTACAAAATTGTTAATCCGTAAGATGCTGGTGATTCATAGTTCACAGCTTGTTTTCCCGTTTCTAAGTTATAACGACCATATAACTTTTCGTCTTCGCGAAATTTCTTCTTTATAAATTCCAAATAAGCATCTGATGAAAGACCGCCTAAACTACGATGATAAGCAACGTATGATTGATCAATAAGATTCACTTCTTTATCGTACGTAAATGTCCCATCATCTTTATACTCTTTCGGGAATGCCCAGCCCTGCCTTGGATAATCCGCTAAAAACTGAACAACTTCCTGATACTGCTGTGCAGAAATTCTTCCATACTTTTTCATATAAGAGAATGCATGCGGATTTATGTAAGATGTTGTTGCAAAGTTATTTTGTTTTCCTGTATCTGCATCGTAATAATCAGCGTAATAATTACCTTTTTTATTATAACGAAGTACAGAATCACTCAATTGATCTGCAAGGTTTTTATAGCGATCTTCCTTATACATTTCATAAGCACGATATAATTGTTCTATAATACGAAGATCATCGATAAGTGCATTAGTAGCTGACTGCATTTCTCCCTTTTCAGAGATTTTCCATATAACGATGCGATCCTTGTGTACAAAGTTATTTTGAATAACCTTCACTTGTTCATCAAATAAAGCTTGATCATCTTTATCAAGTGTATATTGTAGCCATAACCCTGCAGATTCTGATAAAGCTTCACGGCCCTTCGCTTCACCCTTACCTGCCTTTGTATCCTCTAAGCGATACGTTGCAAGTGTTCCATTTTCATTCACCATATGTCGTAAAATAAAATACTCGGTACGATTTCCTTGTAAAGCTGACCAAAATACAACTCCACCTAAAGCGATTAAGAGAATAACCCCAATCCCTATATATAAACGTTTTCGCAAGCTTTTCACCTCCTTTTAAGGCTGACCTTAATTTTACCAGAACATACGCAAATATAAAAAAGACAATCCTTTAGATTGTCTCTCCCACCTTATCCTTCGCAAGCCTCTTTAGAAGGTCTATATAGCGATTCCACAAGTCGATCATATTCACGACGCGTAATTTCTTTATTATACAACTTTAATAATAAATCTCTATGCTCTCTTGAAAATGCCATCTTTTTAATGACTTCAGGATACATAAAACACCCTCTCCATTTCACATAAACTTCTTCATCCCGGAAACGGAACTTACGTTCGCATAAAAAATTATAAAAGATTCAGCCCTAAAAAACAAATAAAATATTACTAAATATCATTTTCTTTCTTTTCGGAATATTTAAACGCTATATTACCGTACTCATTTTTTAAATACATATATGTTTTTGGAAGTTTTTTGAATAAATTTTCCAATTCAATCAGAAAATAATGGCAAAAAGAAGAGGAGTATACATATGGATACCGTAACATTAGCAAGGGCATTTTTTGGTTCTTCATTAGCATTCCACATTATCTTTGCAACGCTTGGAGTCGGGCTTTCTTTAATGATTTTTATAAGTGAAATACTCTATCACTGGAAGAAAGATTCCGACTATGCCATTATGGCAAAAAGATGGACAAAGGCTTTTGCTATCCTTCTCGGCGTAGCAATTCCTACTGGAACAATTGTTGGTGTACAAATTTCACTTCTTTGGCCTGGTTTCGCCAAAATTGTTGGGCAAGTTATTTCCGTTCCATTTCAAATTGAGATTTTCGCCTTCTTTTTAGAGGCTTTATTCATGTCTATTTACGTATATGCGGCTGATAAACTGCCTCCAGTTATGAGATTAATCTCACTATTTTTCGTTATGATTGGCGCCACTGCATCTGCCGTGCTTATTACATCGGCAAACACATGGATGAATACACCTGCGGGCTTTTCAATGAATCCAGATGGCTCAGTTTTCAACGTTGATCCATGGAAAGCTTTCTTTAATCCGAGCTTTGGCACAAGTGCATTCCACGTCGTTATTACGGCCTATACAACTGGAGCAGCTGTTATCGCTTCTATCGCTGGATTTAAATTATTAAAGAAAAATTTAAGCACTCGTGAAATTGCTTACCATAAAAAAGGATTACTATTAGGGCTTGTCGTTACATTTATCACAGGTGCTACGATGTGGCTTTCAGGACACGAATCTGCTATTGCCTTACATAAACATTCACCTGAAAAACTAGCATCTGCTGAAGCTTTGTTTGAAACGACATCACACGCACCTTTATCGATTGGCGGGGTTGTGGACCCTAACACACTTGAACTAAACTATGCCCTTGAAATTCCGAACATGCTTAGCTTATTAGTGGGACTAGACCCTAACACCGTTGTAAAAGGTCTAAAGGAATTCCCGCAAGAAACATGGCCACCATTTTACACACATACACTGTTCAATTTAATGGTCGGCACCGCTGCCTTTACCTTTGCAGTTGCAGCTATTGCCCTCTTATATTGGTACTTTGTTTACCGAAAAAAAGGAGTAGAGTTACCGAAGTGGCTTCTTTGGGGAGCTGCCGCCTGTGGACCCGTTATGTTGCTCGGTATTGAATTCGGATGGATTTTTAGTTGTAGTGGTCGTCAGCCATGGACAATTTATGGCATGCAACGCACGGTAGATGCTTCTACGCGCGCTGATTTCGTCGGTCCTTTATTTGTTTTATTCATCATTTTATATATCGGACTCGGTATTTTAACAGTCTTTGTACTACGGACATTCTTTAAGAAACATCCGTTAAAGAATGATTTACATCACGAAGGAGGCGATTCTCGTGCATGAGGAAAGCATTGCAATCATCATCTTATGGGCTCTTATTTTCGTATATAGCATACTAGGGTCTATTGATTTTGGAGCTGGTTTTTGGGGCATGGTATACGCTAAACACCCGACGCTTGCTGCCAAGCTTGCTAATCGGTACTTATCACCAACTTGGGAAGTAACAAATACGTTTCTTGTCTTTGTCGTCGTTGCTTTTCTCGGTTTCTTCCCAAAAGCGGCCTTTACCCTTGCAACCGTTATGTTTGTACCAGTTATGTTAATTTTAGTACTCGTTGCGATTCGTAGTACATTTATGGTATTTGCTTACTCCCTGCCAAAATACCAACACCTTCTTCGGATTATTTCAGGTATTACCGGGCTCTTAATCCCAGCTCTATTAATTACCGTTCTGCCAGTTACAGAAGGTGCCTATATTACGATGTCTGAAGGAAAAGAAGTGCTCCTTTACGGAAAGCTTCTTTCTAGTCCCGTTATTTATTGTTATATGCTCTTCGGACTAACTTCGGAACTATTTCTATCATCTCTCTTTCTTGCTGACTTTGCTAGGGAACAAGGTTCTGAAGATACGTACCGAATTTATAGAAGAAATGCCATCATACTTGGTCCTGCAACGCTCGTGACTGCTATTATCGCTCTCGTTGTAATGGACCCTGAAACACACTGGCTTATGCAAGGACTAATAAAGCAATTCCCATGGTTTACAGTCTCTATCATTTTATTTGTTATCGGATACTCTTCCCTTTGGTGGACAAATAAGAAATATGGCACACTAGGCTTTCCTCGCATTGCAGTTTTAGCTGTCGTCGCTCAATATGCATTTGCAAGCTACGCTTACGGCGTCGCCCATTTACCTTATATCATTTACCCGGACGTAACTGTATTTACAAGCTTTACGACGGTCGAAACATTCTATGCACTTCTTATTCTTTACGCAATCGGGATTGCAATTTTACTACCAGGATTTATTTTCTTCTGGAATTTATTCTTAAAAGATCGAACATTTTTAAAGGAAAAATAGTAAATTAGGGGCATTCACACATAGAATGCCCCTAATTTATTAGACTCCTCTCCTAATAGTTATTACACTACTCCTTATACTTGCCTTATTGCTCAAAATACACATATTCACTAGATTAAGGTAGATGCCTAGTTCTTCTTATTTTCTTTTGAATATAATGCTATATAAACTTGAGACAAGCTACATTTGTTCAAGGGAAAATAGAAAGGTAGGTTAAATATGAGCATTGAAATATGGATTACTATTATTGTATTCTTCTTAACGATGATTGTTATCTTTTGGCGACCTCGCGGTTTAAATGAGGCGTGGCCGGCAGCAATCGGTGCTAGCATTATCCTCATTACTGGACTTGTATCAAAACCAGACGTCATGGACATTATAAGTAAAATCGGCGGTGCCTCTATAACGATATTAGCGACCATCGTTATGGCGGTTATATTAGAAAGCTTCGGCTTCTTCCACTGGTCCGCAGCAAAACTCGCAAATTTAGCGAAAGGTTCCGGACGACGCCTATACTGGTACATTCAATTACTTTGTTTTCTTATGACTCTTTTATTTAATAATGACGGTAGTATTTTAATTACAACACCGATTTTAATTTTACTTCTGAAAAACCTTCAATTAAAACCTCATCAACAAATCCCTTATTTATTAAGCGGTGCTTTAATCGCCACTGCATCTAGTGCACCAATCGGTGTAAGTAATATTGTAAACTTAATTGCATTAAATATCGTCCACATGACTCTTTATATGCATACAGCTATGATGTTTGTACCTGCAACACTAGGACTACTGTTTATGTCATGGCTCATGTATACAGTTTTAAAGAAAAAACTTCCAGAAAGATTACCTGTTTCTTCATATGATATTGAAGAAATTTTCTTCACGAAAAACTTCCATCCGTTAAAAGGACAAAATTCTGTTAATACGAAACAAAAACGTACGAAATTCATGTTAAAAGTATTAGGCTTCGTCTTCCTTATGCGCTGTCTTCTATTCGTTGCATCCTTCTTATCGATTCCAATCGAAATCGTTGCCGTACTCGGTTCACTCGTTCTTCTCATCTGGAGATGGTACTACTTACGAACAAACCCAGTCGATATTTTAAAAAAGACACCGTGGCACATTTTAATTTTCGCTTTCTCTATGTATGTAATTATTTACGGGCTTCATAACGCAGGGTTAACAGCGGCACTTGTAAGTTGGCTCGAACCAGTTGTAAGTCAGCATCTACTCTATGCCAGCTTTGCAATGGGCGGACTCGTTTCCCTCCTCTCTAACGTCTTCAATAACCACCCTGCACTTATGATTGGTACAATCACATTAACAGAAATGGGACTAGATCCAGTCACATTAAAAACTATCTATCTCGCAAATATCATCGGTAGTGACATCGGTTCACTATTATTACCAATCGGTACACTAGCTTCCCTCATTTGGATGTATATCTTAAGACAAAACAAAATTAAAGTGAAATGGAAAGATTATTTAAGCGTATCTCTCATCGTAATCCCACTCACAACAGTCGTCACATTATTCCTCTTATACTACTGGGTACAATTATTCTTCACCTTATAGACGACAGAAGCCCCCTTTGCTACCGTCTTAGCAAAGGGGGCTTCTTCTATATTTAAGTTAGGTACAGTGTGATCAATCAAGTAAAGAGGTGTAACGTGTTATTGATATAAGTGACTACCAGTTTCTTTGAATTCTACCGCTTTCTCTTTCATTCCTTTTTCAATTGCTTCTGTCGTTTCTAAGTCATTTTCTTTCGCATATTCACGAATATCATGTGAAATTCTCATACTACAAAACTTTGGGCCACACATTGAACAGAAATGCGCTGTTTTCGCCCCTTCTGCTGGCAACGTTTCATCATGGTACTCCATCGCGCGTTCAGGATCTAAAGATAAATTAAATTGGTCGCGCCAACGGAATTCAAATCGTGCTTTTGAAAGTGCATCATCACGCTGATGAGCCGTTTTATGCCCTTTCGCAAGATCGGCTGCATGCGCAGCGATTTTGTACGTAATAACCCCTTCGCGAACATCATCTTTGTTCGGTAAACCTAAATGTTCTTTCGGGGTTACATAGCAAAGCATCGCCGTTCCAAACCAGCCGATCATCGCAGCACCAATCGCTGAAGTAATATGATCATAACCTGGTGCAATATCTGTCGTTAACGGCCCAAGTGTATAGAACGGCGCACCCTGACAAATATCAAGTTCTTTCTCCATATTTTCTTTAATTAAATGCATCGGTACATGCCCAGGTCCTTCAATCATAACTTGCACATCATGTTTCCAAGCGATTTTTGTTAATTCACCAAGTGTCTCAAGCTCAGAAAACTGCGCTTCGTCATTTGCATCTGCAATAGAACCTGGACGTAATCCATCTCCAAGAGAAAACGAAACATCGTACTGCTTCATAATTTCACAAATCTCTTCAAAGTGAGTATATAGGAAGTTTTCTTTATGATGGAATAAACACCACTGCGCCATAATCGAACCACCGCGCGAAACAATACCTGTCATACGCTTTGCAGTAATTGGAATGTAACGAAGTAATACACCAGCGTGAATCGTGAAGTAATCAACGCCTTGCTCCGCCTGCTCAATTAACGTATCACGATATACTTCCCACGTTAAATCTTCTGCAATTCCGTTTACTTTTTCAAGCGCTTGATAAATTGGCACAGTTCCAACTGGTACCGGAGCATTACGAATAATCCACTCACGTGTTGTATGAATGTTTTTACCTGTAGATAAATCCATAATCGTATCTGCACCCCAGCGAGTCGCCCACGTCATCTTCTCTACTTCTTCTGCAATAGAAGACGATACAGCAGAGTTTCCGATATTTGCATTTACCTTCACGTGAAAATTACGTCCAATTATCATCGGTTCCGCTTCAGGATGGTTAATGTTCGCCGGCAAAATCGCACGACCTTCTGCAATCTCCTTACGAACAAATTCAGGCTCTACCCCTTCACGAATCGCAACATATTCCATCTCAGACGTAATAATGCCATTACGCGCATAATGCATTTGCGAAACATTTGCACCTTGCTTCGCTCTAAGCGGCTTACGATCCATTTGCGGGAAAACAGGTGTATGTTTTGAAGCCACTTTCACACCGTCATCCTCAGGTTTAATTTCGCGTCCTTCATAAGCTTCCACATCACCACGCCCCAAGGTCCAAGAGTGGCGCGGCGCCTGCAACCCTTTTTCCAGCTCCACTTTATACTCTGGATCTGTATAAGGTCCACTCGTATCATACACACGGATTGGCGGATTTTGAACACCGTTCGTATCGCTTTGTTCAATCTCGCGCATTGGTACTTTCATACCTTCACGTGTTCCATCCACATACACTTTCTTACTTCCTGGTAAACTCGATTTCAATTCAATTTGCTCAGCTGAAACAGACTGTTTCATAACCTTTGTTGCCCCCCCTGTTCGTGACAAGGACGAGATATGGCCAGCGCATGCCAAAATAAAAAGAGCCAGGTCCATAAAAGAATAAGGACCTGGCTCATAAAGACATCATTATGTAAAGCCGTTAACTTCCCTACGCTGGTACGAGCCAGATCAGGTCCAAAGGGTTAAGAAGTTCACACGCTTCTCTCTCAGCCTACGCATACGTTAGGCACCCCTAGTTTATCACTGATTTAATTTTCAATACTTTCCAAGTATACACGTTAATCTGAAAAATGCAAAGGTTATTTCTTTTGTTGTTTACGGAATCATCCAAGTTAAATAATAAGCCTGCACATACGTCATAATCCCAACAATAGTAACGAAGAATAAACTATGCTTCAATGTAAAGCGGAACAAATCTGACTCTTTCCCAGCAAGTCCAACTGCCGCACAAGCAATCGCAATTGATTGCGGAGAAATCATTTTACCTGTTACACCGCCCGTTGTATTTGCTGCAACAAGAAGCACTTCAGATACACCGACTTGCTGCGCTGTAATTGCTTGTAAATTCGAGAACAGTGCGTTCGCTGACGTATCTGATCCTGTTAAGAATACGCCAATCCATCCTAAGAATGGTGAGAAGAACGGGAATAATCCGCCAGTTCCTGCAAGTGCTAACGCTAATGTAGAAGATAGACCAGAATAGTTTGCGATAAATGCGAATCCTAATACGAATCCAATAGATAGAATTGGCATTTTTAGTTCATTTAACGTTTCTTTAAATGTTGCTACTGCATCTTTTGCACTCATTTTTAAAATAAAGATAGAAATGATACAAGCAATTAAAATTGCTGTTCCAGTCGCTGATAAAATATCTAATTTCAAGATTGCTTCATAAGGTGTTGGTTTATTTACAATAGGCTCTGCTTTCATTACTAAATTGTGCAAGCTTGGAACTTCAAATTTAAATACGAGACTTTCTAAAGCGCCGCCCGGAGCGAATAATGCTTTAAAGAAACTTTGGCTCCAAATGACTACCATCACAGTTAAAATAATGAACGGAGACCATGCTTTTACTACTTTTCCTACCGTTAATTTCGGCATAGATGTCGCCGTCGTCGTTGCTGCTACTTCACTATTCGCTTCTTTAGACTGATAAATTTCTTTCGGCTGCCAAACTTTTAAGAATAACGATAAACTTACTAAACTTACAAGTGCTGACGTAATATCAGGAAGTTCTGGCCCTAAAAACGTCGCTGTAATAAACTGTGTAATTGCAAATGAACTACCCGCTACAAATAAAGCAGGCCACGTTTGTTTTACTCCTTTAAAGCCATCCATTAAAAATACGATAAAGAACGGAACAAATAAAGATAAAAACGGTAATTGATGCCCAGCCATTTGTCCAATTTTATGCGGATCAATGCCTGTTACTTGTCCAGCAACTGTAATCGGAATCCCCATCGCTCCGAACGCTACTGGTGCAGTATTTGCGATTAAACAAAGACCTGCTGCATATAAAGGATTTAGCCCAAGGCCTGCCAGAAGCGCTGCCGTAATGGCTACTGGTGCACCAAATCCTGCTGCCCCTTCCAAAAATGCTCCAAATGAAAACCCGATTAAAATAACGAGTAAACGATGGTCATTCGTAATTGATAATACAGATGCACGAATGACATCAAATTGACCTGTTTTCACAGAAATTTTATATAAAAATACTGACATAATGATAATCCACGCAATCGGCCATAACCCGTATAAGAAACCGTATCCGGTCGCTGCCATTGCCATTGTGAATGGCATTTTATACGCAAATAGCGCCACCAAAATCGTTAATACAACTGTAATAAATCCTGCCACATACCCCTTCATGCGGAAAACTGCTAATGCTAAGAAAAAAAAGATGATTGGAATAAGTGCAACTGCTGCCGAAATCCAAATGTTACCGAACGGATCGTAAACTTGTGTCCATGTGTTCATTGTTCTCTCCCCCTAAAGAATCCCCTTTTAAATAAAAATAACCTTATCAATAGACTATCGGGTCATCATACCTTTAAGTCTAAAAAATATAAAACGTTTAAGAAAACGTTTTCAATAATTTTATCACAACAATTTTCATTTAAAAAGATTTTTTTGAAAATTTCATCATTTAAAACAGAAAATCTTACAAAAACGTCACGTTCTTGTAATGTTAATCGATAGGAAGCTCACCAAATCTACTGCATACTAAAGGTATAACAACGAACATTACTTATGAGGTGATATATATGAACGGAAACAAAATATTAGCAGCTTTATCATACTTTAGTGTATTATTTGCGCCTATCTTATTCCCTATTATCGTGTGGATTGTGGGCGATTCTGAAACGAAACCACATGCAAAACGTGCTCTATGGACACACATTATTCCAAGTATCGCAACATTTATTGGATTAGTTATTTTAGGAATTATGGGCATCGGATCTGATCAACCAGACGTAACACTTGGAATTGGAGCAATCATCGTCTTATGTATTTGCGGGATCATTAGCTTATACTACTTTATTTGGAATATCGTGAAAGGTATTAAGGTACTGAAAGCTTAGTTTTAAACAAACGTTTGATTAAAAAGGAACTGTCCAAAAATTGATGTCGCATGATCGTAAATGAAATTTTATCGGCGATTCGACAAGGAATATCGACTTAACTACAAAATACGACAAGAATAACCTACCTATTAATAACAAAAAAACCGTCCCAAAATACCTTTTGGGACGGTTTTTTTATCTTCTGCGTTTCTTCTTTTTTCTCATCATTTTCTTTCGGCGCGTATTCGCTTTATCCGCTATAATGTGGAGCGTACTCGCCACAACAATCCCCATTACAAACGTTACAATTTCAACCTCGTGTTCCTTCGCAATTTCTATTAAATTTCCACCGAATGCGATTATATTTAATAGGAATAAAAACGGAGAAAACACGATTAACATGTATGCAATACGAATAATATCACCAATTATAATCGTATGTGTGAAGAAGGAACGATGGGGCATTACGCTCCTATATGGATACCAAAAAATGCGGAGGAATCCCCATTTATTATACGCATTACTGTACGTATCTAAATCCGGTGTTAGAAATGAAGTACCTACTAAAAAGCCAATTGCAAAAGTTAATAAAAAATCAAAACTTGTTAATCCATACGAAAAGAGCATAAACAAAACAACCGGAAGGGATATTAAGTTTATTTTCGTATGCGTTCTTCCTGATGGCATAATGCACTTCCTCGCTTACGTTCGCCCTGTCATCCTATGACAGTTCTCACCTATTGATCTAATTTTTGATCGATAAATGATGTGTCTATATCCGAACCAAACCATTCTGCCAACTTCACTCGTGCCTTATCTTTCACATCTTCATTTACGTATATCGATGCTTGTAATAGTGCGGCCATTAACGCACCTAAATCATCCGTATAACCGACTCCAGCAATGAAATCTGGGATTGCATCAATCGGTGCAATGAAATAAGCAAGTGCTCCGATGACAATAATTTTCACTCGTTTTGGAACATCCGGTCTTTGCAAAACGTAAAACAACAATAAACTCGCATAGATTACCGACTGCCCTGCCTGCTTCGCAACATGTTTTATTTTCTTCCAAAACGCTTCAACTGAAAATTTTTGTTTCATTCAAAAGCCTCCCTATTTTCAAAAGAAATAAGCTACAATATGTTATGTTATCAGTAAAAGTTCATCAAAATTACACATAATCTATCAATGAAATTTCATTGTAACAAACAAAACCAAAAAGAACAAGTGTTCGTTAATTTTTTCATATTTTCCTTCATATAATAGTTTTCTAGACAACCACTTAAAGATTTCTATTCCATATTTCTCAACCAAAAAACTTTCAATTCCGCTTAACATTCTTTTCTATTTTTGTTATATTTTCTAGTTGACGGGCATATAAACGAATGTTAAAGTTTTCTCTGGTAGTGACAAATCACATACAAAAAATGTAAAATGTTATAGTGTTTCTCAGAAATGAATTTTGTTGTATAATACAGAAATGACGTTATGCTTATGAGCAGCACAAGAAACCAAAAAGGGTATGCATAGTTAAAGTCGTATATGGGTGAATATAGAAACTCTAATTATGGCCAATAAAACTATGTATTTTTTATTTTAACATTTTTCGCTCCAAAATCGACCAAGCCTGATAGAGAAAGGGTGGAAATGAATGAAAGAAACTATGAAATCACAATTTCAAAATGTGCGTTTTACTTTATTCGTAGCTTTGGCCGTATGGCTAAAATCCTACATCATTACACGCACTAGCTTCGATTTAAAACTTGAATCTTTCATGCAAGAATTCATTTTATTCATTAGTCCATTAGCAGCATCATTACTGTTTGTGGGTCTTGCATTATTTGCAAAAGGGAAAAAACGTAACTATATAGCACTAGGAATTAACTTTATCTTAACGTTCATTCTTGTTGGTAACGTAATGTTCTACGGATTCTACAATGACTTCGTTACTTTACCAGTACTAGGACAAACGTCTAATTTCGGAAGTTTAGGCTCTAGTGTGAAAGAATTATTTAACTACAAAATCATCCTTGCATTTGCGGATATTATCGTATTCTTCGTTCTATTGAAGAAGAAGAAAGATTTTGCACCGACAGAACGTGTAGCGCGTCCGATGCGTTCCCTATACTTCGTGTCAACGGTTGCCATTTTCTGCGTAAACCTAGGGTTTGCAGAAGCTGAACGTCCAGAACTATTAACACGTTCATTCGACCGCGTTATGCTTGTTAAAAACTTAGGATTATATGTACACCAAGCATACGATCTTGGCTTACAAGCAAAATCAAGTTCACAAAAAGCGTTTGCTGATGGTAGTAAATTACAAGAAACAGAAAACTACGTGAAAACAACACAAAGTAAACCAGATCCAAATATGTTTGGTACTGCAAAAGGGAAAAACGTAATTATTGTCTCTCTTGAATCATTACAAACATTCTTAATTGGTGCGCAAGTTAACGGACAAGAAGTTACACCATTCCTAAACCAATTTGCGAAAGAAAGTTATTACTTCGATAACTTCTTCCATCAAACTGGGCAAGGTAAAACGTCTGATGCTGAATTCTTAGTAGATACTTCAATGTATCCACTAGACCGTGGTGCCGTATTCTTCACACACGGTAACAACGAATATACAGCAACTCCAGAAATTTTGCGTCAGCAAGGATATCACACATCAGTATTCCACGCGAATAACGCAACGTTCTGGAACCGTAACATTATGTATCCGGCACTTGGTTATGATCGTTACTACAACGAGCTTGACTACAAAATTACGCCAGAAACAAAATTAAATTGGGGATTAAAAGATATCGAATACTTCGATCAATCTATCGATATGTTAAAACAAGTGAAGCAACCGTTCTATACTCGCTTCCTTACTTTAACAAACCATTACCCATTCACTTATGATGACAGTACGAAATTAATCGATGAATACAATTCTGGTGATGGCGTATTTGACCGTTACATGGTAACTGCTCGCTATTTAGACGAAGCAATGAAACACTTTATTGAGCGTCTAAAAGCAGAGGGTATTTACGACAACTCAGTTATCGTATTCTACGGTGATCACTATGGTATTTCTGAAAACCATAACCGTGCAATGGCACAGTTCTTAGGAAAAGAAGAAATCACTACATTTGACCATATGAACTTACAAAAAACACCGATGTTTATTCACGTTCCAGGTCAAAAAGAAGGTAAAACAATTTCAAAACCAACTGGTGAAATTGACATTAAGCCAACAATTCTAAACTTACTTGGTGTAGATTCTACGAATCAAATTCAATTCGGTCATGATGTATTCTCACCAGAAAATAAAGGATTCGTTGTTCTTCGTGACGGTAGCTTCGTTACAGATAAGTACATGTACACGAACAGTACATTCTACGACCGTACTACTGGCGAAGTTGTGCAATTACCGAAAGAAGAATCTCAACCACTAATTGATCGTGCCCAAAATGAATTGAACATGTCTGACAAAATCATTGAAGGTGACTTACTTCGCTTCTCTGAAAGTAACAAGATCAAAACTGGTGAAGTAAAGACAGCTATTAAAGAAGAAAAGAAGAGCGCTGAGTAATCTCAGCCTCTTTTTTTATTTTCTGCTATCCTTCCTCTCCTATTCATTAACTTTAAAATTACATAACCTTCACCTAATATTTACACCACATTAACGAAACATCTTTATAATAAAATATGTAAACAAGGTTCCACATATTTCTTATCTCTCATCTTCAATAGGATCCCTTAGAGAAATGTGTGCATCATTTGTTTTCAACTTTCTTATAATTGTCTTTCCAAATGTTTCATTTGCATAAATGAAACATTTAAAGACGATGTCCCTATGAATGATAGCTACCCTCCTTGTGCAGCATTCCATACGAATGTTGCTTTTTTTTTTCAAAAAGCAGGATTCTTATTTCTCATTTCCGAATTTGTATATACAAAATGCTATAAAGTGAAACTTTAATCAGTGGGTGTTTTGTTCATCCCCCACTGATTATTAGCCCTCACCAATCGGGCGTTTACGGGCAGTTAATGCAGGATAAATCACCACTACTTCTCTGTGATTTACAAATACATATACGTCATATGTAGAGAATTGCTTACATAAAAATTACTATAGTGATTTTTATTCATGTACTAACGAAAGGATGGGACGAAAATTGGCATACGAAAGATTTGTACTATGGAATGATGCAGTTATTGATACAACAAAACATCGCGCGTACATAGAACTTGAAGAAAGAGGTTTACAATTTGGTGATGGCGTCTATGAAGTTATTCGCCTTTATAACGGAAACTTTCACTTATTAGACCCACATTTAACAAGATTATATCGATCCCTTGAAGAAATAGAATTATCACTTCCTTTCTCAAAAGCCGAACTCATCATCTTACTCTACAAATTAATTGAAAACAATAATTTCCACGAAGACGGAACAATTTACTTACAAGTATCTCGTGGTGTACAAGCTCGAGCACATGCATTTTCATATGACATATCTCCGACAATCTATGCTTATATTTCAAAAAAAGAAAGACCATCTTTATGGATTGAATACGGTGTACGTGCTATATCAGAACCTGATACACGCTGGCTCCGCTGTGATATTAAATCGTTAAATTTATTACCAAATGTATTAGCTTATACGAAAGCTGAACGCAAAGGTTGTAAAGAAGCACTTCTCGTACGAAATGGTATTGTAACTGAAGGTAGCCACTCTAACTTCTTTCTTATAAAAAACGGAACACTGTATACGCATCCAGCCAATCACCTTATTTTAAACGGCATTATTCGTCAGTACGTCCTTTCTTTAGCTAACACTCTTCAACTTCCTGTAAAGGAAGAGCTTTTCAGCGTTCGCGATGTTTATCAAGCAGATGAATGCTTCTTTACGGGAACGACTATTGAAATTTTACCGATGACCCATCTCGATGGAACTGCGATTCAAGATGGTCAAGTTGGCCCTATCACCAAATTACTACAAAGGTCATTTTCTCAAAGCCTTTTAAAATCCAACAGCACATCTTCCTAAATACGAATAATCTTCTCATTTTCCACATCAAATATATGTATTTAAATGGAAATCAAGGTGCAGATTTATACCTTGATTTTTTTTTTGTAACCTTTTTGTCATATTCAGATTACCACATAAGTCTTGACAGTAATCGACATGCTCTTTAGAATTTTTAACAGTTGGTAAATATTTCTTCACTACATTACAGACAGAAAGGAATCGACAAATTATGAAAAAATACCTTGCCGGTCTTGCGGCAGTGTCTGTAGCAGGAGGAGCAGCCCCTACACTTGATAGCGTTCAAGCTGCCCCTGAACAAAATACACAAAAAGCTGCTACACAAACTGTCCAAGCTTCCGCATCAAACAATTCATCATATACGGTGAATGCTAGCGTACTACACGTTCGTGCAGGATCAAGTACTTCTCACGACGTCATCTCTCGCGTTTATAATGGTCAATCATTAAACGTAATTGGAGAAGAAAATGGTTGGTTCAAAATTAACGTTAATGGACAAACTGGTTTTGTTAGTGGCGAGTTTGTATCAAAAAACGGAGCAACGAATAACAATGTAAGTACAGGTGGAAACAATAAAGTTACTGCTGATGTATTACGTGTACGTACAGCTCCTAACACTTCTAGTTCTGTTTCAGGACGTGTATATGAAGGACAAACTTTAAACGTAATTGGAGAAGAAAATGGTTGGGTGAAAATCAACCATAATGGACAAACTGGTTATGTTAGTAGCCAATTTGTATCAGGCGCTTCTTCAAATACTGGCTCTACAAGCAATAACAACAATAGTAACAATGAAGCAACTGTTCAACCAGCAAGTGGAAACTATACAGTAAATGTATCTTCCCTTCGCGTTCGTACAGGTCCTAGCACTTCTCATCCAACTGTAGGTTCTGTTAAACAAGGACAAGTAGTACAAGTTGTAGGCGAAGTTCAAGATTGGTTCAAAATCAATTACGCAGGACAAACAGCTTACTTAAGCAAAGACTACGTAACAAAAGGCGGTTCTAACGAAAACGTCACTCAAGGTAACAACCAAGAGCAAAATAATAAGCCAGAACAAAACAATAATGTAACTGTTCAAACTGGTGGTACTTACGTTGTTAACGCAACATCTCTACGTGTTCGTACAGGCCCTGCTGCTTACCATAGTGTAATTGGCGGCGTGTTAAATGGTACAACATTAAACGTAGTTGGATCTGAAAACGGCTGGTTTAAAGTAAACTACCAAGGAAAAACAGGCTATGTTAGTAGCGAATTTGTAAAATTCGTTAAAGGTGGCACAGCTACTCCTGAACAACCGAAACAGCCTGAACAGCCAAAACAACCTGATCAAGGTGCAATTGGCGACTACTACATTAATGCTTCTGCACTAAATGTACGTAGCGGCGAAGGTACAAATTATAGAATCATAGGCGCACTTCCACAAGGACAGAAGGTTCAAGTAATCTCTGAAAACTCTGGATGGAGCAAAATTAACTACAACGGTCAAACTGGTTACATCGGAACACGTTTCCTATCTAAAACACCAGTTGGTGGCGCAGTAGATAATAAGCCTAACGACAACCAAAATAACAATCAAAATAATAACAACAATAATAATACTAATAATAGCGGTGACAGTTCTTCTCTACTTGCATACGCGAAATCTATGCAAGGCGTACCATACGTTTGGGGCGGTACTTCTGCTAATGGTGTTGACTGCAGTGGTTACATCTACCACGTATTTAAGAAATTTGGTCATAACATTAGCCGCCAAAGTGTTGCTGGATATTGGAGCAGCTTACCACAAACTTCAAGTCCACAACCTGGAGACTTAATTTATTTCAAAGATACTTATAAAGCAGGTCCTTCTCACATGGGTATCTACCTTGGCGGGGGATCATTCATCCAATCCGGAGATAAAGGTGTAGCAATCGCTTCATTAAACAACTCTTATTGGAAAAGCCATTTCTTAGGGTATACGAAAGCACCTTAAGTTATAGTTTCAGAGCCTTCTAGTTTACTAGAAGGCTCTTTTTAAAAGACTCAACATAGTAATCCCCTTTCATTCTCTCTACGAAAAAATTATGCGTTCATTCTCCTATTTCATACACTATATTCTATTGAAATTGCCCAAAACGTTATCATAATGAATATATTTCAACAAAAAACATAACCTATTTCATGTCTATTCATTTTATATGTGTTTTTTCAAAGAATTTTCTTTTTATTTAAACTTTTCGTTAGACGTTTGACCTCCGATGTCCATTATGATAAGTTACTTAAGATGTTATATTCGCAAAAGTATAGACAACTGGTTTATACACTTTTTTACTATGAGGAAGGAGCATACACTGCATGAATGTTTTATGGGGAATTGGCGGCGTGATTGGAGTATTAGCAATTGCTTTCTTACTATCTTCTAACCGCAAAGCTATTAATTGGCGCACAATTTTAATCGCGCTAGCATTACAAATGACATTTTCATTTATCGTATTGCGATGGGATGCTGGAAAAGCAGGCTTAAAAGTTGCTGCTGACGGCGTTCAAGGATTAATTAATTTTTCTTACGAGGGAATTAGGTTCGTTGCTGGGGATTTAGTCAACGCAAAAGGCCCTTGGGGATTTGTTTTCGTTATTCAAGCACTACTTCCAATTGTATTTATTAGTTCATTAGTTGCAATCTTATATTACTTAGGTATTATGCAGAAATTTGTTAGTATCGTTGGTGGTGCATTAAGTAAACTTCTTGGAACTTCTAAGGCAGAAAGCTTAAATGCAGTAACAACTGTATTTTTAGGACAAACAGAAGCACCAATTTTAATTAAACCATACTTAGCACGTTTAACTAACAGTGAATTCTTCACTATTATGGTAAGTGGTATGACAGCTGTTGCCGGATCAGTTCTTGTCGGATATGCAGCAATGGGAATTCCATTAGAACATTTATTAGCAGCAGCAATTATGGCAGCTCCATCAAGTTTATTAATTGCAAAACTAATTATGCCAGAAACAGAAAAAGTAGATAATAATGTTCAACTTTCAACAGAGCGTGAAGACGCAAACGTTATCGATGCAGCTGCACGCGGTGCATCTGAAGGTATACAACTTGTTATTAACGTAGCTGCAATGCTAATGGCCTTCATTGCATTAATCGCTTTATTAAATGGCTTATTAGGATTGGTTGGTTCTTGGTTCGATATTAAACTTAGCCTTGATTTAATCTTCGGTTACTTATTATCACCATTTGCAATCTTAATCGGGGTTTCTCCAGGTGAAGCTATCCAAGCAGCAAGCTTTATCGGTCAAAAACTTGCAATCAACGAATTCGTTGCATACGCAAACTTAGGACCACACATGGCAGAGTTCTCTGCAAAAACAAATATGATTTTAACATTTGCAATCTGTGGTTTTGCAAACTTCTCTTCTATCGCAATTCAATTAGGTGTAACAGGAACGTTAGCTCCTACTCGCCGTAAACAAATTGCACAATTAGGGATTAAAGCAGTTATCGCTGGTACACTAGCGAACTTCTTAAACGCAGCAGTTGCAGGTATGATGTTCCTATAAATTCATGAAAGCCTCCTTTTTAAAAAGGAGGCTTTTTTATATAGTATAAACATAATTTTTATATATATTAAATCCTTTATGTCTAGATATATAGACAATATGTTACAATAATTAGTATGTATGTCTGTTTATTTTTTCTTGTACAAGAAGGATACTACTTGATGTATCTCGCCCCAAAAAACTTCCAGCTACATGGTCCATTTCTTAATAATTGTGCATACTACAAATATCCAGCACGAATTATCTGTAAGGAGGAAAGTTTCGTGAAAGATAAGTCTTATAAAGTCCTCTCTATGTGGATTTTACAAATTTTATTTTATTTTACTACTGTACATGTGACGAAATATGAGCACGCGCTCATTTTTACAATTATATATGTCATCATAAATGTACTATTCCTATTTTTAGCTGATAAAACAGCATTTATTTTCTTCATACTGGGAACAATCATTTCAGTATTCTATTTATTTTATCAAGCGTGGCTTCACTTATGGAGTACATCAGATCAATGGGAATATATTATTACCCACTTCCTGATGGCAGCTAACTTCTTCATTGTTTATATTTCAACCCATCTATTAAAAAAGGTTATCCTTAAAAATAAAGAGTTAACTGAACGAGTGAGAGTGCTTGAGCAATACATTGGAGAATCAAAATTATTAACAAGACAAGAATTCGAAAGACGACAAGCTTTATTAACAACTGCGATGAATCGTCGTAATGAAACAGGCATTATCATTTTCTTTGATTTCACTTCCTTTAGTAAATATACGAAGGAAAGTGTCATGGATCATGTAGCTTCATTATTAGTTGAAACGGTAAGGAATGACTTTGACCTTGCTGCTGAATACGACAGCAATACACTGGTTATTTTACTACAAAACACAAATGAAGCCGGTGCTGATATTGTAATGAACCGCCTAAAGCCAAAAATGGAGCAATGGCTTGCTAATGAGGCAATCCAAGACATGAAAATTTCACGAGAGCAAATTGGAAACAAAGGACCGACATTATTATGATGACACTCGTTATACTCCTTTTATTCCTTCTGTTCTGCGTACTCGTTTTCTGGATCAGCATCACATTTTCAATTAAATATGTATTGATTTTTACCGCCTTTCTATTCTCTGCTTTACTCGTTTATTACTCTTTCTTAACAATTGCGGGCTTAATTCATCGAAATAGTAAACGAAAAGATCGTACGCTAGAACATTATCCAAGTGTAGATATTTTAATACCTGCCCATAATGAAGGGGTTGTTATTAAAGATACATTAGAAGCAATGGCAAAGATTGAATACCCAGGCAAACTAAACGTTTATTTATTAAACGATAACTCTCAAGATGAAACACCTGAAATTGGAGATGATTTCGACAAAGCTTATGCTCATATTCATCACATTCGTGTACCACCTGGCGAACCGAAAGGAAAATCGCGTGTATTAAACTACGGCCTTAGCATTTCGGATGGTGAATATTTCTGTGTTTACGATGCAGATAATCAACCTGAACCACATGCACTGCGAATGCTCGTAGAACATGCTGAAACAACAAAGGATGCCGTTGGAGCAGTTGGACACGTTCGTACAGTAAATGAGAAAAGAAACTGGCTTACACGAATGATTTCATTAGAATTTCAGATTTTCCAGCTCCTTATGCAATCTGGACGCTGGCTATTATTCCAAACAGGTTCACTAACCGGAACAAACATGCTTCTTCGTCGTTCCGCATTAGAAGAACTTGGCGGCTATGATCCTTATGCAATTGCAGAGGATGCTGAATTAACATTAAGAATTACCCAAAAGGGCTATCTCTTACCAATCGTCCCGGAATCGATTACATGGGAACAAGAACCTGAACATTTAAAAATTCTTATAAAACAGCGGACACGTTGGCTTCAAGGAAACTTATACATTTTAGAAAAAATGTTTTCTTCATTAAGCTTTTTTAAAGGGAAACTTCTCGTCCATTCCTTACAACAAGTTTTAGTGTATGTCGTATTTTGGCTATTCCTAATCATTTCAAACGTTTGGTTTATAATTGGACTGCTCGGCATATTCCAAATTCAATATAGCATTCCATTACTATTTATGTGGTATGTCGCATATATTACATATGTTTCTCAATTATTTAGTGCCCAGAGCGTCGAACGAACCTTTACACCGACCAATATTTTCATAAGCGTCATTATGTACTTTACGTACGCACAGCTCTTTACGTATTTGTTTATTCGCAGTCTCATTCTTTACTTACGTGCAAAGAGCAAGAAACAAGTAATTGGTTGGGATAAAACAGTACGATTTAAAAAAGAAAAATAGATTTCATTAAAAAATAAGCACAGAGCGCCGTATGCTCTGTGCTTATTTTTTACCGTAATACTATATATATCAGACAATACCCCTTAGCTGAAAGTTATTTCACGTCCATCCCCCAACGAACGATCGACCTTCATTTATATACGAAAAAGTGATTGCTATTTTTGTAGAACCAATTGCTTCTCTTGATGCTCTTTACGAGTTTCAGTCTTTGGTTCCGTGCTTTCTTGGGCATTTCGATGTGCCACACGTTTCAAACAAATATGCTTCCACTTTCTTTCGTAACGTTTCATTATTCTAGTTGTCCCCCTTGAATGCGCTTTAAAACTATTTGAAATCGCTTACAGGAAATAATATAGCACATATACATAAAAGTAACAACACATTTCCGACATATTTTTGTCAAAAATATGAATATAATGTGTAAAATATCGGATATTGTCGAACTATATCGATTTTTCTTTTTAAATTTCTGATATCTATAGTATTCCGCAACAAAGTAATGCTTTTCCTACAATAGTATAGAACAGTGAAAAAGGACTGCCGACATTCGACAGTCCTAATACTATTTATATATACAGAATTTTTTTCTTCCATTATTAATGTTGTTTCATACGTCCTTCTTTTTGCAACTCTTTAAATAGTGCTGCAATCATAAAGAAAATAACAAATACGAACGGGAAGGCCGCAATAATCGACGCAGTTTGCAGCGCCTCTAATCCTCCGACATACAATAAGATCGAGGCTAACGCCGCTAGAACAATACCCCAAACCATTTTAATACGATTTGGTGGGTTTAAGCTACCATGTGTCGTTAACATCGCTAGAACAAACGTAGCAGAGTCTGCCGATGTAATAAAGAATGTTGAAATAAGTAAAATGGCTAACACACATAAAGCCGGTCCCATACTACCCATTTGGTCTAACATCGCAAACAATCCTACTTCTGTGCCCATTTCTTTAATTTGTCCATATATATTTGCATCATCAAATAGCTCCATGTGAATACCTGTTCCTCCGAAAACAGAGAACCAAAGCGCACCAATTACTGTTGGTACGAGTAACACACCAACAACAAATTCACGAATTGTACGCCCGCGTGACACACGAGCAATAAACGTACCTACGAATGGTGACCATGCAATCCACCATGCCCAGTAGAAAATTGTCCATGACTGAATCCATTGATTTCCGCCTTCATTTAATGGACTTAAACGGAAACTCATACTTGGCAATTCTTGAATGTATGAACCGATTGTTGAAGTGAAATAATTCATAATAAAGTTTGTTGGACCTGCAAATAATACAATTATCATAAGTGCAAACGCTAAAATAATATTCGCATTACTTAAATATTTAATTCCTTTATCGAGTCCCGTTTGCGCAGATAGCATATAAAGAACAGTTACAATTCCGATGATTACTAGCTGTGTCGGTAATGAGTTTGGAATGGATGTTAAATAACTAACACCACCCGCAATTTGCTTTGCCCCAAGTCCTAATGATGTCGCCACACCAAATACTGTTGCAAATACAGCTAGAACATCAAACATATGGGCAATACGGCCATGTTCACCGCCTTTAAATAGCGGACCCACTGTCGCACTAATTGTACTTGCTCTTCCTTTTCTAAATGTAAAATACGCAATACATAATGCTACAAGTGCATATAATCCCCATGGATGTAATCCCCAATGGAAAAATGAGAAGCGAAGTGCAAGACGTGCACTCTCTTCAGTCGCACCCTCTCCAAACGGAGGTGTGTATAAATGATTCAACGGTTCTGCAACGCCCCAGAAAACCAAACCGATTCCCATACCGGCACTAAATAACATAGCAAACCATGTCATATAACTATAATCAGGTTCATCATCATCTTTACCTAAACGAATCGAACCGTACTTAGAAACAATTAAGAAAATAGCAATTCCTAAGAAAATAGAAACGGAAATAATATAGAACCATCCAAACTTACTAACTAACGCAGCCTGAATTACAGTCGTTACATTTCCTAAGCTACCTTTTCCAATAATAGATTCGGGAATAATCCCCCAAAGTGTAAATGTAATACATAATGTTAATGAGACAATAAATGTTTTCGTCAGTTTCCTCATCAAATCCCCCTTCGTATGTTTCATTTCTTGTAAATATCATAAATTCCGATGTGTTAAATCGGATAGAAAACCATAGTTTTTTGTGGTGATTTTCTTTCGGCTCTCTCAAGTTTGCCTTCACCAATTAGAGTTCTTATGGACAGCCTTACCTTCCGTACAACCTTTTCACTCTGCAAGAGCTACAAGATTGGAATACTACTGTCAAATTGTGTGAGAAAAATGCGGATGGGAAGAGATTTTCCCAAAAAAGGATGTGTTACAGTTTTAAAAAAGGGCAGATTTATTCTTTACAACCCTTTCTTCTTGTAACAATTATGCGGTTTTTTGCTAGTATATAGCGCGTGTTTATAACTTCACAAACGAGATGTTTATGTTTATATAACTATATTACCCATAAAACGGTAAAATACTCAAGGAATGTAACTGTATAGTAATCATTATGTAACACACCTGTAATATTTTTATTTACGCCGAAAAAAATATGTTGTATTAAATATTTTGAATATAACTAGAAACCTACTAATTATATGGAATGAAAAACGCTTTCCTCTCATTCTAGCTATATTACAAAGTGTTAACGACTTATTACGAATGGTTTGTAATTGTGTGTTTTCCCAAAATCCGAAAAAATCTGTTGCTATAATGAGGACACGAAAACAAACGCAATGGAGGCTATCATGAAAAAATTAATTGGAATAGCAACAGCAGCAGTTTTTGGTCTTGGGATTTTCACCGCATCTGCTAACGCAGAAACTGTTGTAAAAACAGACGTACTAAACGTACGAGAAAACCCTACTACTGAATCAAAAGTTGTCGGTAAATTACAGAATGGTCATAAATTAGATGTTCTAAATACAGAAAACGGATGGTCACAAATCAAATTAGATGGTAAAGACGCATTCGTAAGTACAGAGTTTACAAAGAACTCTTACTATGTAACAGCTAACGTATTAAATGTACGTGCTGAAGCGAACACAAACTCAGAAATTCTTGGAACGCTTAAGAAAGACGATATGATCGAAACAACGAACCAAGTACAAAATGAGTGGTTACAATTTGAATATAACGGGAAAACGGCTTATGTTCATGTTCCTTTCTTAACAGGTACAGCACCTGTTATTGAGAAACAAGAAACGCCTGCTCCTGCTAAAGCTCAAGCACCAGCTAAGGCTCAAGCACCTGCACCAGTAAAAACAGCTGCTAAGCCTGCTGTGAAAGCTGCTGAAACTAGCGAACCTTCTAATGGTCGTGAGTTAACAGTTGTAGCTACAGCATATACAGCTCATCCGAGCGAAAACGGTGGCACATACGGCGGCCGTGTATTAACTGCAATGGGTCATGACCTAACAGCGAACCCAAACATGAAAATGATCGCTGTTGACCCAAAAGTAATCCCATTAGGATCTAAAGTATGGGTAGAAGGTTATGGAGAAGCAATCGCTGGTGATACTGGCGGTGCAATTAAAGGTAACCGTATCGACATTCTACTTGGATCAGATAGCGCTGCTAACAAATGGGGACGCAAAACTGTCAAAGTGAAAATTTTAAAATAACCAATGACTGCTAAATTACAGCCGGTTCTCTTTATTGAGAGCTGGCTTTTATTTTTTTATAATAGCTATAAGGAGGTTATGTCCATGAATGTACAAGCGAAAGTAGACTGGGTCGGTACACCAAAACCGTACATATATAAAGATGATGTAACATATGATGCAATCGCAATTGACTTCTCACTAACAAACGATGACAATCGCTATAAATTAATTGTGCTCAAGTCTGAAGAAAATACACATTACAAACTCGTACGATACGGAATAAAACCAGGCTCTCAAAAGCCATTCCCTATTGATATTCCATTCGAGCAAGAAATGCTACCACTCATAAAGCAAATATTAAATGATCCATATGTAGAAGCGATATTAAAGGAAGCCCGCTTCTAATTGCAAAAAAGGATATCACCTAGTAGGATTTTCCAACTAGGTGATATCCTTTTTACTTTCCCTTCATGAACACGAGTAGAGAAAATTATATCAACGGTTCAACATGGAATATCGATTTACCGACAAAGATTGACAATAACGGCAAGCTACCTAAAGAAAGAGGCTGTTCAAAATTGAACAGCCTCTTTCTTATATTAACGAGTCGGACCAGATACTTCCTCTGATTTCAGCGTATTATTCGCTCCAAGAGAATGGTACAATATCTTTCCATTTCCATTAACAGTAACGATATGGTCATTATTAAAGCTCTTGAATTTTACAGAGCCGTCACCGTAACGAATATGATATTCTTCATATGTCGTTACTTTATATTTCGTCGCACTTTGACGTTCTACATTGCGAATATTCATTGTCAATAAATCTTCTGTCATTCCTTTTTTGTGTAGATATTGTAAGTAATCACGGTCTTCCTTATACGATTTCCCGCTCTTATCATAATCATTTTCAATTAAACTAAAATCGTTTAATGCAATTGCACGTACGTTATTATAAATATGATTTTGTACAAAATCTCCAACCGCTGAACTAGAAGCTTCTTTTGGGAACTTTAAGTAATATGTACTTTGATCTCCAACTTTAATACTTTCAGATTTCATCACACCAAATTCAGCGTTTTTCTCCAAATGTACTTCTACCGTTTCATCCGTCGGTACAGGACCAAGTTTATAACTTCCGTAATTTAACTTTCCGCGTTTCTTGCCATTAACAAATACAGTTGCATCGTTTTCATCAGACGAAATGGTTACATAATTTCCTTCAAGTGATAAATTCACTTCTACTGTCCCATTCTTTTCATCTGCTAAATCCACTTCTTTTTCTGTCTCTAATTCAGCAAGCTCCGTCTTCGCCTTTGCCTTTACAACATAAGCACCCGGGAAGTATGGACCTAATTCTTTCGAAGTTTTATCACTAGAAAGCTCTGTTTCTTTTTTATCATTCACATATATTTCAGCATTCTTTGCAGTTGTGCTAACATTCATGTAATACGACTTCATGCTGAACTTATACTTCGGATACAAGAACCATTCTTTCCCATCTTCTATAATTTTCCCATCTTTAAAAGATGCTTTATCACTTGCTAACTTTTGATTTACTGTCTCTCTTTGCAAATATGATAACAGTTCTTTATTATAAGAAGGATTCTCTTTTAAATAACGGATATACGCCTTAATATCTTCTGTCTTAACCTTTAAGGTTGGATCGTCTACTTTCAAAATCTCATCGATTGCATTCACATCTTTATTTTGGAATGCTTCAATCATTGCATTTACTTGCTTTTCCTTCGAAAACTTGCTAGCACCGAATTTATATGCGCCAAACAAAATAGCAAAAACAATGACAAAACCTATAAGTAAAAACATGTTCTTCTTACTTTTCACTGACTTTGTTTCTCTCCGCATTTCTGAGTGAGAAGAAGCTGTTTGATCAGCAATTTCTTCTACTTTACTTCCGCAATCAGGACAAAAGTTCAAATGATCCGCAACTTGTTTATTGCATGTTCCACAAAACTTCAAGTATTTCTCCCCCTTATTTTTTTACTAATTTCATACCCGCGAATGTTAATACGTAAGAAATAAGAAAACTACCTACTATTAAATATAGCGTGTTACTTTGAATAGATAATACCGGTCCAGAAATTCCAGCGAACTCCTTCATAATTTCCTTACTTCCTGAAGCTGTAATATGAATTTTTGCTAATCCATTTACACAAAGCATCATCACAGTATAAACAGCGCTAAACACTGCTATAGTTACGTACATATTTCGCATACGATATTGAGCCAATTTCATTCCAGCCCTAACTAGTAGAATACATGGTAGAAGAATTAATAATCCCCACCAATGTAAATATGAATTAAAATCATCAATATCTTTTATACGATCAGCACTAGCACCATTAGCGATTTCCAGGTCTTTTAAAGACGTACCCTGTATTGATATGCCTGACATATACGATACATGCAGTGGCCCTTTTTCGACTGAATATCTATGCATTTCTCTCTCCATATTTCCCCACTCAATTTCAGTTGGAGAAAGGTGGGCCATATTCCACATGAAAGGTGTTGCTTCTAAAGAAAGTAATACTTTATACGCCTTCTCTGGAAAATCAATTGGACCCATTGATTTTGAACTACTAAATAAAATCGTAATAAGTATAATACCAAATGTAATAAGTAGTCCTTTCAAAACAGTCACTATACTATAATAAATAGACGTTACATACGGGACAAACTGACTAGTAGAAGAAAGCATACGATGTGGTCCTGCTTCAATACTCATACCAATAAAGCTGAATAATAGGCCAAATATAATACCAAACAATAAACTAACAACATGAGAATATACAACATCAATAGTCATCGTTTGATAGAAATAAGAAATAGATGTAGAAGAACTTGCCATAAAGCTTACAATACATAAGAAAATACCGTATATCATGCCAATTACACATGATGTCATGAACTTCTCTCGCCAACTAATTGAAGGTTTTTTTCTTTCAACAAAAAATCCACTTCCACCTAATATAAGTGCCGGAATAGTTAACAAGATGAATAGTGGGATATGAAGAAGGAATGACATCGTGTATGCCCCGCTCCCGCTAATTTCAATACCTATTAAATGACACATTAAAATTAATGGTGCTATACCAATAAATGATTGATTAATGGTAGTCATATTCAACATACCATCCGTATTTCTAACCGCTGTCTCCACTACATCATTTATAGCAGAATCTATTATTAAACTGCCAATGAAGCCTGCAATGAACATACATACAATTGCAAAAGCACCACCGAATAATCCTTTTTTCAGCATACTTCCTGATGCATTTACATGTAATTGCGCTCCTGCATTTGGTAATTTCATGTTCGATTCCTTTTGGACGACTCCTAATAAAGAATCACCGCATTTCTCACAATATGTAGCATATTCTTTACTTTCCTGTCCACATGTTCGGCAATACTTCGAAGATTGCGGGACTAACATAACATGGCTATCTATACTATCCGTACTTGAGCCGTCATGTGTACAATAGTTTACTGCCTCAGGCTGTTCTAAACCGCAAATTTTACAATACATGTTCCTCACTCCTTACTTTGCTTCATACCACATGCTGGACAGAATGTAGCTTCCGTTGCAATTTGTTCACCACATGAAGAACATGCTTCTTTTTCAATATTTTTTGATTGAAGGAGTAACTCATTTTCTTTACCGCACTGCCCGCAAAATTTATCATTTAATGATAATGGACCACCGCAACTACACTGTCCTTTTTGTTCTTGTCTCTGTAAATTAGAAATTTGTCTGCGCGTGTTATAAATAGCAACATCAAGCTCTTGCACTGGTGCTACAATAGCTTTCAACAAATCTACTCGAACTTCATCATCACGAAGTTGCATATATACCGTTTGACCAAGTTCAAGTAAAATTTCAGTTTTTTCTTGTAACTTCTCTTGTGTAATCTTCTTTAATTGCGCCATTTCCTGTGCTACTTGCAACTTCATCTTGCCTTGCTCAATTCCCTCTTGCAACTTATTCATGCCATTACCAAACTTCGATTGTAAATCTGACAAACAAATTCTCTCCTTTTAATTACATAGTAATATACAAAATTAACATTATATATATTACCATGATTTTCTAATTGTGTAATTAGAATTTCATTTTTTCTGTTTTGAGCATTTTTTGTTTATAATGGTAAAGGAAAGAAATCTGTGTACGGAGGAATATTATGCTGCAAGACTCAATTACGAAAGATGAAATTATGATGATTGCGAATGAGTTCGTTCAAGGGCTTGATCCACAGCAAGTTGCTGATCAAGAGCATGTCGCTACAGCTCGGCAACTATATCGTAGTGGTGTTGTCTATAACGTTGACTTTGATGGCTATACGCTATCCGGAACTGTAAATGCTGAAGGCAGTGTATATAGCGTTCACATCCCGATTCGTAATGTCACTGAAAGCTATTGCGATTGCTTCGCGCCAACGCAATGTCAGCATATGCTTGCTGTGTTACTATCTGCAGCTTCTAGTTTTGGGCAAGTAGGAGATGTATTAACTTTATTCAAAAATAATACAAAACCTTCTCTTCCTCCTATTCGAACTGCACGACAAGTATTGCAATCATCAGCTTTTGAAGAAATGGATTATAAAAGTTGGCAAACATACTTTGAAAATGAATATGAATCATTTAAAAAAGAACAAGCGCGGCTCACTTATAAACAAATGTATTTTCTTATGAGTCTTTTTACAGACTTCTATACAAAATTAGAACGGAAAGCTCCGCGCATCGTTGCTATTCATGAATTATTTAAGTTGCACGCGGCACTTTATTGCTTTCAAAAATTATTAGAAGAAATTCAAGAATTTGAAGCAAACAAACTATATTCTTATCACCAACCAGTTAACGTCGTTCGCCTATTCGTTGATAAAGTTGAATCTACCGTTAGGGACCTAAAAACAGAGGCGATTCCAGAAGAATCCAAACCGATTTTAGAAGAAACAGCGCGGCTCATACATGAAGCATTCTTCTCTACCGATGCCTATACACAAGAGCGATTCTTCATTTATCGTCACGTATGGGGTGAACTGTTAAGAACAGAAGAGCAGCTACAAGAAGAAAAAAAACGAATCGATACTAAAATCAATCCACTTTCCAAAGCATTAGCATCTTCTCACCTGCTCTTTTTAAACGGTGAAGATGTATCGGCAATGGAATTACTGGAAAAACAGCCTTCTTCTGTTGTGAGCCTTTACTTCTATTGGTTAGAAGAGTTATTAAGTGCGATGGAGTGGGACCGCGCTAAAGATTGGCTTTCCTTTACTTATAAGCAAGTAAAAGAAACGATAACGGAACAAGAGAATACCGTCTTCATACAAGATATCGTTCGATTATTTGTGATGATGTATGAGACATATGCAACGCATACGAATGAACAAGCGGGATTAGAAATGATTTTACAAGAACTATTACCGTATAGTTTCACAAATTATGAACAATATGTACTTGCGAAGAAACAATACCATGCATGGACGGAACTTCAGCTCTTATATGGATTCGAAGTAATCGAACTTTTGAAAGAACCATTGAAAGATATTGAAAAAGAAGCGCCCGAAGCAGCACTTCCTCTTTATCACCATGCCGCAATGGAAGCAATTGAAGAGCGAAATCGCAAATCATATAAACGTGCCGTTCGTTACTTAAAGAAATTACGTATGCTTTATAAACGACTGAAGCGAACTGATGAATGGGATGCTTTCATTATTCATATCGCTAACTTACATTCACGTCTGCGTGCACTACAAGAGGAATTACGGAGAGGAAAATTAATCGATGATCATACAAACTGAAGTAACAATTAGGCTCCAGCACGTTAGTCAAGGTTGGTTCCTTTGGGGAGAAGATGATAGCGGTACGCTCTTATCCGTAGCAACTTGGAAAAAAAATGCATTCGCATGGCACTCTACTTCTTTCTACGGAACGTTTTTAAAAGAAGCAACGTATGAGGGAAAACAAGGCGTTATGTTAACGAATGCACAGGCATTTGAATACATCGCAAATAAACCGATGAATTCATTTGCAAATATGCAAATGAACGGTCCTATTACGGCACTTACAAAGGACGCAAGTGAATTATGGGACGCTTTCGTCAGCGGCAGCTTCGCACCTGACATGAAGCATTGGTCTCAGCAGCCATCTTGGAAAGTTCAGAATACTTCAATTGAAGATGACATGTTAGCATCTCTTTTCTCTGCCGCTGTGAACGAAAGTATTTTGCAAGATGCTCGCTCAAATGACGGATGGGAAGATGCAAAGAGACTATACGAACATTACGACTTTACGAAAAGGCAATTGGAAGCAGCACTACATGAAGAAGATTGGCTTCGAAAAATTGGTTACATTGAAGATGATCTTCCATTTACAGTCGGCTTAAGACTACAAGAACCGCAAGAAGAACTTGAAATGTGGAAGCTTGAAACAATCGTTACACCAAAACGTGGTGCACATCGCATATATGTATATGAAAGTATCGATTCCTTACCAAAACGATGGCACGATTACGAAGAACGTATCCTTGAAACACAAGAAGGATTCAGTAAGCTCGTACCGTGGCTAAAAGAGGACGACAAGTTCCGAGAAGAACTCTTTGAAACGGAAGCTTGGAATTTCTTAACCGAAGCAAGTAATGAATTACTGGCAGCAGGTATTACAATTTTACTACCATCATGGTGGCAAAATTTAAAAGCAACAAAACCGAGGTTGCGTGTACAGCTGAAGCAAAGTACAGCACAAACACAGTCTTTCTTCGGCATGAATACGCTCGTTAATTTCGACTGGCGCATTTCAACGGACGGAATTGATTTATCAGAAAGCGAATTTTTCGAACTCGTTGAACAAAACAAACGTCTTTTCAATTTAAATGGTCAATGGATGAGACTTGATCCTGCCTTTATTGAAGAAGTAAAAAAACTAATGCACCGTGCCGATAAATATGGACTTGAAATGAAAGATGTGTTGCAGCAACATTTATCTAATACGGCAGAAACAGAAATTGTAGAAGACGATAGTCCGTTTACCGATATTGAAATCGAGCTAGATGGATATTACGAAGAGCTTTTCCAAAAACTTCTACACATTGGAGATATTCCAAAAGTAGATGTACCATCTTCGCTACAAGCAACACTCCGCCCGTATCAACAACACGGTGTTGAGTGGTTGCTATACTTACGAAAGCTTGGATTTGGAGCATTATTAGCCGATGATATGGGACTCGGAAAAAGTATTCAAACGATAACTTACTTACTATACGCTAAAGAAAACAATCTCCAAACAGGTCCTGCATTAATTGTGGCACCAACATCAGTCCTTGGAAATTGGCAAAAAGAATTTGAGCGTTTCGCACCAAGCTTACGTGTTCAGTTACACTATGGAAGTAACCGATCTAAGGATGAGTCATTTAAAGATTTTCTTCAATCAGCAGATGTTATATTAACTTCTTATGCATTAGCTCAGCTTGATGAAGAAGAACTTAGTACGTTATGCTGGGACGCTGTTATTTTAGACGAAGCACAAAATATAAAAAACCCACATACGAAACAATCGAAAGCAGTAAGAAACCTACAAGCAAATCACAAAATTGCTTTGACCGGTACACCGATGGAAAACCGACTTGCTGAGCTTTGGTCTATTTTCGACTTTATCAATCATGGGTATCTCGGAAGCTTAGGACAATTCCAGCGCCGCTTCGTCACACCGATTGAAAAGGACCGCGATGAAGGAAAAATCCAGCAAGTTCAGCGGTTTATCTCGCCATTTTTACTGCGTCGTACGAAGAAAGATCAAACGGTCGCATTAAACTTACCAGATAAACAAGAACAGAAAGCTTATTGTCCACTAACTGGCGAACAAGCTTCCTTATATGAACAACTTGTTCAAGATACATTACAAAATGTAGAAGGATTAAGCGGAATTGAAAGACGCGGATTTATATTACTTATGCTGAACAAGCTAAAACAAATTTGTAATCACCCAGCCCTTTATTTGAAAGAAGAAGAACCACAAAATATCGTCGAGCGCTCTATGAAAACAAAAACGGTAATGGAGCTCATCGAAAATATAAAAGACCAAAATGAAAGTTGCTTAATCTTCACTCAGTACATTGGCATGGGGAACATGCTAAAAAGTATGTTAGAAGAAACATTTGGTCAGCGCGTCCTCTTCTTAAACGGGAGCGTACCGAAGAAAGAGCGTGACAAGATGATTGAGCAGTTCCAAAACGGAACGTATGACATCTTCATCTTATCGTTAAAGGCTGGCGGAACAGGATTAAACTTAACTGCCGCCAACCATGTCATTCACTATGACCGTTGGTGGAATCCAGCTGTAGAAAACCAAGCAACAGACCGTGCTTATCGCATCGGTCAAAAACGCTTCGTTCACGTTCATAAGCTTATTACAACGGGAACACTTGAAGAGAAGATTGATGAAATGTTAGAACGAAAACAATCATTAAACAACGCCGTCATTACAAGCGATAGTTGGATGACCGAACTATCAACCGACGAACTAAAAGAATTACTTGGCGTATAAAGTGAAACTTTAATCAATGGGGTTTTGTTCATCCCCCACTGATTATTAACCTTCACCAATCGAGCTTTTACGGGCAGTTAATGCGGGATAAGGTGGATGTTTCTATTCCCACAAATAGCGGGATAAATGAAAAAGGAGCAAATCTCTAACTGAGATTAGCTCCTTTTTCTATGCCAAAACCAATTGCTTATTATAATTCCTGTTAACCCGCCGCACGTATCAAGCAATGAATCTTGCCACATCGGTGTACGGTCTCCTGTAAACCATTGATGAATTTCATCAAATGTTGCATACCCCGCAACGAAAAGGAGGGCGTATGCAAAGCACCTTTTTCTCGAATAACCCGATCGATGAAAAGCATAATACGTCAATGAACCGAGCATAAAGAACACCATAAAATGAGCACCTTTACGAAGGAAAAACTCAACAAATCCACCTACACCTTTATTTGCGATACTAACAGGTGTACCTCCCCCATAATCGATAGATACCCATGAAAAATGCTCTTTCACAAACTCAACATTTATATATTGCTCAATATCCGAGCGCATATCCTGTTTTTTATATGGCTGTGCTGAAGAATAGAAAATAATCCCCATCCATAGTAATACAGGAATCCAAAATAACCATTTACGATTCATTCTCCCGAAAACCCCTCTCTTAGTCTTTTAAGAGTACCAAAAAAAAGAAAAAATTTCACGCCAAAACATGACATTTACACCTTATTTATAAAGTGAAAGGGGGTGATAAACATGGCAGTTGAAACAATCGTAATGGATTTAACTTTACGCCTTGTATTAAACGGAGGATTAGACAAAAACGGTAAAACAGTTTTTAAGAACAAGCAATTCAAACGTGTAAAAACAAATGCAGATTTAGGAAAAGTACATGAAGTAGCACGTGCTCTTGCTTCACTACAACAATCATCACTTCACGCTGTACAACTTGTAAGCACGTCAGATCTTTCTAATCTATAATTAAAAGGAGGGAATAAAACATGCAAGTACTAGAGTTAGTTTTCGTGAAAGAAGATGGAAAAACAGTTGCCTTTTCTATCGAAAATCCCATCACACCAGTAAATGAACTAGTCGTAAATCAAGTAATGGATACCATTCTTGCTTCATCTGTATTTTCATCAATTAGTGAAAATACTCGTAAAAAAGGGGCACGCCTCGTAGAAAAAACTGTATCTGAAGTTCAGATTACTCCGTAAATCAAAAAGACGAATCTGCATTATTTTGCAGATTCGTCTTTTTTCTTCGGCATTTCAATTGGGATAAAGATGTTTGAAAAACCAACACAAACATACTTATAATTTTCCCCACCTAAATCAAATTCTGTCGTATATGTTGAGAAGAAAATATAATCATTTCGCTTTGTATAATGTTCGATTAATAATCCAACTTGTGGTTCCACATACTTATTTGCCAATTTCTTTCCCGCCGATGCTAAGTCGCCAAGTATACCCTCTTTGTTTTCTTTCTCAACCTCTTCTAGCTTCTTACTCACATCATTACGCTTCATAAATTGTTTTGCTGCCCAATCCGTATATTCTCCCTTACCCGGATTACTGTTTGCTAAATAAACTAAGAGAACAACAGCTAGAGCCATAATAATATACTTTTTCTTCATGCTATATCACCGCCTACTCTTTTCTATTTTCATATATATGTACAAGCGATGCAAATTAGAAAGACTATCATCTATTGATTGTAAACGAACCGTAAAAATTTACAATACGAAACAAAAGATTAATAATAACTTTACATAATTCGTATATAATTATATTCAGAATAACAATTTTTATAAGGGAGGATTTTAGAATCATGGATCATGAAAATGATATTTTTATTTCTAGTTCTACAATGATGCTCGAACCTTGCAAACACCCTTATTACCGGACAAAAATTATCGACAGTAGCGGAAACCCTCTGTACTCTTGCCAAACAGCTATCCAACTCATAAAGAAATCTTGTCTAACACATGTTCATTCTACTTATCAAGGTAGACGTCATGCAGTCCAAATAAACTTTAAGCTCAAACAAAATGTTCCAATTCCGATTAATCACAAAGAATATATTTGCGTTTTCCCAACAGAATCTCCTTCTTCTCCAAGCTGCATTTGGTTGTTCTATAACCATATAGATGAGATAGAGTTTCCCAAAAAAACTAACAAAGCTAACATTCATTTTTTTAACGGAACTACCATAACAATACAAATAGGTTCTCATAAGTTACAGCAACAATTTTTGAAAGCTGGACATGTATTATCCCGAATGAACATAAAAGATTCACTACACTCAAAAAACCTCTTGCCACATTTACTGCCTTAAAATAAGTATAATGGAACGCAATATTTCCCTTGCCTTCCATTCTACTTATTATCCTTATCCCCTTACACTATCCCTCATTTTCTCAAGCGCTTGTCGATATACCCATCTCACTTGATAGTACGTCATCCCCATTTCAGAAGCTATCTCTCCCATATTTTTCCCTGTAAAGAATCGCTCTGAAATGATGTGCCTCTCCCTCTCATCTAACACACTCATAAAGTCCTTCGCTCTCGTTCCCGCATCTTCACACTCAAATCGTTCCTCATACTCGTCCGTGCATACATAGCGCTCTTGCACTACGCATTCTTTCTTCAATCTTTCCAATATATAACCACGTACCGTTACAACCGCATAAGCAGGAAAACTACCTTTCTCCTCCTCATACCTTTCATAAGCATGCCAAAGACCAATTAAACCACATTGATAATACTCTTCATAATCCTGGTAAATATTTAACCTCTTTATTTGATTTACAATCATACCTTCATACAAAACAACCGTATCTGCAAAAGTCGCTGGCTTCACACAGTGCCCGTTTCTAAAAGGTATACCTCTTAAGTATTCCGCGGTATCTCTACAATATAAAATGAGAAAGGAAATTTCATTGTGGGTAATTTCAAATACTGCTAACGGAACTTGAAATTACACTAGGCAGTATTTGAAATTCTGATGGGGGTATTTGAAATAGGGGTAAAAATAAAAAAGATGGCTCTAGGATGAGCCATCTTTTCAAAATAGCATGTTACGCACCAAAGCCAGAGAACATACCGCCTAAAATACTGAATCCAATTGAAAGGATAAAGAATATGGAGATTAAAATTGTTGCTTGTTTTTTACTTAAACCAGCAACGATCTGCAAGCCTAAACCAGTTAAGATCAAGCTCCAAATGTTAAACACTTCAAACGCAGAACCAATACCGTAAGCAACCGTTCCTTGATCAAATAAAGGTGCTAAACTTGTATATTTATCAGTACCATTTCCACCAAGAATAAAACCTAGCACTGCATTCAGAATACCACCAAAATAATAAACAATATTTGCATATAAGTAAATAGATAATATCTTCATATACGGTGTATCATTACTCATGAACATCATAATAACTTTATAAAATCCAGCTACAATAAACAAACCAACAATTGTTCCAAGGAAACCAAAAATCGCTCCCCCTCCAAGAGTAAACCCTTTAACCACACCTGCTGAATCGCCCTTAAGCTCCTTTGCCAACTCCGGAGTATTAACTAGCGCTAAATAAGCCACTACCGCTGCCGTGATTGTCCCAAGTATAACAAACAGGAAAAATGCCCCCCAAACCGGACTTTTCGTTTTCATTCTCTCAAACTGCACACCTGGAGATGTAATCATTCCAAATAATGATGGCTTTTTCGAACCTACATCTTGCGTATTAATATTCGCTTCCATTATAACGCCTCCTTCTATTTATATAACCCGTTCTAACGGGCGGTTCACATCCTCATTTTGAGGCTACGAACCGCCCACTAGAACGGTAATGTGTATTAGAGAGTTTTCTCTCTAATACACTAGTAAATTACTCATAACGAAGTGCTTCAATTGGATCTAATTTCGCAGCTTTGTTTGCTGGAATTAATCCGAAAATAATACCAAGTGTCATAGAGAATAGTACGCCGCCAACGACAACTTCCCAAGAAACGAGTGGTGGCCATTTCGCAAATGTGGAAACAATATATGCCCCGCCATACCCAAGACCAATTCCGATTAAACCACCTAGAAGCGTTAACATAACGGCTTCAATTAAAAACTGTAATAAAATTTTACTACGTGTTGCTCCAAGTGCCTTACGCACCCCAATTTCACGTGTACGCTCTGTTACAGATACGAGCATGATGTTCATTACACCGATACCACCAACGACTAATGAAATACCAGCGATACCACCGATGATCATCGTCATGATATTAGTAACTTTAGAAACATTTTCTTGGAACTCTTTTAAATTCACCAGTTCATATTTACCTGGAATTTCACTTGGCTTACGACTATTTAATACATCAACAGCTTGTTTCCCTGCTGATTCTAAATTGTCTACATTTTTAGATTGAATTGCTATACTTTGAATCTCATCTGTTCCGTATAAAACAGGCCATAAAGTAAGGGGAATTAACGCTTCTTCCATTTCAAAGCCCATAAACTCATTATCAGATGTATACACACCAATAATTTGCATTGGCTGCCCCTTCATCTCAATAATTTGTCCAACTGGGTTTACGTCCTTAAATAACGTCTCTTCTGTTTTTGTACTAATCATCACAACGTTATTTGCATGAGAAATATCTGATTCATTTAAAGTACGTCCCTTTACGACCTTTACTTTATTAACTGCAAAATATTCATTATCAAGACCAATAACATTCAGATTTGCTTTTTTATCATTTACATCAAGCACCTCTGAATTCTGGTTTGTCGTAATAACGTGTGAAACATCTTTCACTTGTTTTACTTCCAAAATATCCTCTTCAGTTAACTTCGGCATTTGAAATCCACCTATAGCAAACTCATCATTAATATCTGGTTTAAATTGAATTGGCATAAGGTTATTACCACCAGAACCTGCGAATTTTGACTTCAGCATCGCTTCTCCGCCTTGCCCAATTGCAACGACGGTAATAATAGAACCAACACCGATAATAATACCGAGCATCGTAAGAGCTGAACGCAGTTTATGAGCTAGGATAGAAGATAGGGCAATTTTTATACTATCTAGTAAACTCATACTGCACACCTTCTATCTTCTGTAATTTTCCCATCTCGCAATACGATGCGACGAGAAGAATAAGCTGCTACCTCTTCTTCATGCGTAACCATAACGATTGTCGTACCTTCTGCATTTAGCTTCGTGAAAATGTCCATAACTTGTGCACCAGACTTCGTATCAAGAGCACCTGTCGGCTCATCGGCCATAATGAACGTTGGATTATTTGCAATCGATCTTGCGATAGCTACACGTTGCTTCTGTCCACCTGATAATTCACTAGGTAAATGGTCTACTCTATCTGATAATCCAACTTTTCCAAGCGCTTCAAGAGCTCTTTGACGACGCTCTGCTTTCTTCACTCCACCGTAGATGAGCGGAAGTTCAACGTTTTCCACTGCGGAAAGACGCGGCAGTAAATTAAAGTGCTGGAACACAAAGCCGATATATTCATTACGAATTAAAGCTAGTTTTGACTCGTCTGCTGTTAAGATATTCACATCATTCAACATATATTCACCTTCTGTTGGACGATCCAAACAACCGATAATATTCATAAGTGTTGATTTACCAGAACCAGACGGTCCCATAATAGAAATGAACTCACCGCTTTGAATTGTTAAACTAATACCATGTAAAATCGGCACTGCCAATTTTCCTTGATAATATGTTTTAGCAATATTATTTAACGTAATCATTTCTCTTTCACTTCCATTCCGTCATACACGTTGTCGGAAGGATTTTTAACCACCTTTTGCCCCACTGTTGCGCCTTCAGTAATCTCTGTCCAATCTCCATCAGTAGAACCTTTTTTCACATTTTGTTTACGAAGCTTTCCTTTGTCTTCGATATAAACAAATGCATCTTCGCCTTTTTCTACAATGCTCTTACTTGGAACAGCAATCATCGTCTTATTCTCTAAATTTACTTGTAGAGAAACGTGATAACCTGGAGATAAACCATCTTGGCTATCAAGACTTGCTTTATATGTATATTGAGACATATTTTGAGTTCCCTCACCAGCAGCTTGAGCCATCTCTGCACTCGTTGGGAATTCACTTACTTCCGTAATCTTACCTGTCCATTTTTTCTTATTATTTGCTTTCGCAGTTACAGTGAACGTTTGATCTTTTTGAATTTGTGACTTTTGAAGCTCTGTTAAAGTCCCTTGAACTTGGAACGGGTCTTTAGAAGCAACTTGTAAAAATGCTTTCCCTTGACCACCTAACGCTTGAGATGAACTTTGTGCCGCATCTTTGTCTAACTTCTGTACAACACCAGTGAAATTACTATAAATCGTAAGTTCTTTCTGTTTTTTACTTAACTCTTCTTTTTGTAACTTCCCTTTTTCTTTCTCAAGATCAGTTGTTTTCTGAGCCATTTCTAACTCACTCACTTGCTCTTCCATTGGGTCTGTTACTTCTTTCCCAGCCCCACTATCTTTTACCTTCTTAATTTCTTTCTTCAATGAATCAATCTTCTTTTTCCCTTGATCGTAACGCATATCAGCCATCTTCTGATCAAGATCAGCTTGCTTCATTTGAAGATTAATTTCTTCATTATCATAAGAGAATAATTTCGTTCCCTTTTCTACCTCTTGTCCTTCTTTCACCGCAATATCTTTCACTTTTCCTTTAGTCGGATCCGCATAAAAACTTTCAATATTCCCTGGCTTCACCTGACCAGAAATTAACTTCGTATTATTAAGCTTACGCTCTGTCACTTTCTCAAAACTTACAGCATCTGTATTAGCCGTACCTTTCTTCTTACCTTGCATAACAAAAATATTAACTGCTGCAACAATAACAATTAGTGCAATAACTCCGATGATAATCCATTTCTTCTTCTTGTTTGGAGTACGAACCGTATTTGGTAACATATTCTCTCTCCTTTTATATCTTAATAGTTTAATAGATATTCAATTGTATAAAACTTTCAGAAAATTGTAACCCCACTTACATTGTTACACTCATTTTACAAAGTTTTACACAATCATTTATATTGTAACAAAAATACCAATGATTAGAAATATGACATTCTATCTTTTAAAATAGTTTTAAGGAAAAGAAAAATCCAATTTAAATTAGTTTTTTTGTATTTAGATGATACATTTTCATCTTACACAACATCAATTTCATTCTCCCTCCTTTACTAAAGAACTTCCTACTAATTTGAATTATTAAACTAAATCCCCCAATTGTATCGCCCTCATTTTTGTCATATATATTTGACATTTTATTTATCCAAGTGTAGAGTGTCATATATATGTGACACTTCGGTACACGAAGCCTACAACTATTAATAGGAGGTTTATATTTGAATAACGTTAAAAACTATCGGAAATCTGAAGGCCTGTCTCAGTTAGAATTAGCTAAAAAAGTTAATGTGGCTAGACAGACAATAAACTTAATTGAAAACAATAAATATAATCCTTCTTTAGCTTTATGTATCGAATTAGCAAAAGCGTTAAAAACAGATTTAAACAGCCTATTTTGGGAGGGAGATTAAATGATGAAAATTGAATGGAAAGAAAAAGTATATAATAATTTTATTGGAACAATTAGTGAAAGAGATGAGTATCAAAAACAAGAAATCAATAAAGAATTAGCTATAGCTGGAATTGGTTTATGGTGGTTAAATATGTTGGTAATGCTTATTATGCTACTCGTCGATACTATGAACCATACAATATCTATAGGTACTATATTTATTTTTCTTATTAATATGATTTATGCTAATTATTTAATCTTTAAATTGAAAAAAAGGGCCTAAATGATACTGAGTGTGCAACAGAAGAAGAGTATTTACAACATAAAAAAAAATTAAGAAAAGCTGGCTTAAAAGCAGGTGTACTTTGGGGCTTCCAAATGTTTGTTTTTATGAATTATATCCTTCCCTATTTAGGTTCAGAAGAAATCTCGGTTTCTTTATTTAATGTTGTGCTTTACTGCTGTGGTGGCGGATTTTTTGGTCTATCCATGTATATAGTCGGTTTATTAAATCTAAAAAAATTATATTAAATAACTAGCCCCTCAGTAACTGAAAGTGCTATTTATTATATAAGCGATTTACACATAAAACTTTAATTTTACATATGGTCGTCCTTTCGATTATTAAAAAAGCGATCCAAAATAATGATTGGATCGCTTTCCCGAATAAACTATTACGCCACTTTAGGACCTTTTCTCTCATGCCCACGTTGCACGATAAATAAGAATACTGTTGATAAAATACCGCCTGCTAATAGTAAGATGAAGCAGCCATCCCAGCCAGAACGATCAACAATAACACCAATTGCTGCGTTTGCTACAAGACTTCCGCCTACATAACCGAACAGACCACACATACCAACTGTCGTACCTACTGCAAATTTCGGTACTAATTCCATCGCACTTAAACCGATTAAGAACTGTGGTACGTAAATTAAACATCCGATAATAGAAACTGCAATACTTACAACAAGTACGCTAGTTGCTTGCCAATATACAACCGTACCAATAACAACTCCGGCCATACTCATAATACATAATGGCATACGTTTTCCTTTAAATAACTTATCACTTAAAAGACCAACGATTAATGAACTTGGAATTGCCATACCTTCAAAAATCGCGTATGCAGCATGCGCTTCTGCTTTTGAAAAACCTTTAACTGTCGTTAAATAAAGCGGAACCCAGTTAATAACACCGAAACGAATTAAGTAAACAAATGCATTCGCAATACATAAATACCAAACGAACTTATTTGTCACTACATATTTCATTAAAATTTCTTTTGGTGACATCTTATTAGCATTATCTGCTTTTTCAAGATTTTCATAGTCATTACGATATTCATCAATTGGAGGAAGACCTTCAGACTCTGGTGTATCCTTCGCATTAATCCAAACAAGAACTGAAATTACCATTGCGATAATCGCTGGGAAAATAAATACTCCGCCCTGCCAATTATTTTCACCGAAAATACCTACACCAATTCCGACAAGGGGCGGCACTAGCATTCCGCCAACGTTATGTGAAATATTCCAAATACCTGTTTTTGTACCACGTTCTTTCTTCGAGAACCATTTCGTCATAACGATACTACAAGGTGGTGCTCCCATACCTTGTACAATACCGTTCAGAACAAGTAATGTAACAATCATCCCAAATGAAGATGCAAAACCGAAACAAATATTTACAAGCCCTGATAAGAATAATCCGACTGCGATAAAGCGCTGGGCGAAAGCTTTATCTGATAAATTCCCCATAAAGAACTTACTAAATCCATAAACAATTGCCATTACTGAACCTAGTAATCCAATTTCAGCTGTACTAAAACCATATTCTTGTACTAAATACGTACTTGATAACGTAAAGTTACTGCGCACTAAATAATAAGCAGCATATCCAACTGAAATTCCAATTAGTACACGAATACGCAGTAATGTATATACTTTAGCGATCATATCCGCTGGTAATCTCTCAATTGCAGGTGCTGGCTTAAGCCATTTAAACATATACTCTCGTCTCCTTTTCTCACTTTTGAGAGAGACGCTGTCTATTCCATATCTCGATTATCCCACTATTTGATATATTTTTGTTCGTCCTTCTAACTGGCTGACCTTCTATCTCTTTCTGATTCTTCGCAAACATCGTTGGTACGCCAAACGAAACTTTTTCTAAAATGTGCCCCGCTTCTTCTGATAAGCAATAATCAATAAATAAATCCGCAATAATACCACTCGGTGCACGTTTTAGTTTTGAAATCGCATTGACAGACAAACCTGTTTGCTCAGGTTCATTACTTACAATAGGAAAGCCTTGTTTCTGAAGCATTCTCTGATCTCCCGCAAAATTGATGCCTATCATATATTCACCGCTCGCAACCAATTCTGCAGGCATATAACCATTCACCGTTACTTCACCAACTTGCCTTGCCAGATTCTTAACATACTCTTTCGCTTCTTCTTCACCTAAAGTATCAATAAGTGATTGAAACAAAGTATATGCTGTTCCGGAAACATTTGGATCAGGCATTGCAATCTTACCCGTATATACCGGATCTAATAAATCTTGCCATCTTGATGGATACGAGAGACCGAGCGGCGCTATTTCTTCATTCCACCGCTCTTTATTAATCGCGATTGCCAGTTTCTCCACTTCATAACCGTACCAATAACCATCTTTATCTTTAACAGTCTTGGAAATACGATTCGCATGCTGGGTCGTAACAGGAATAGAAAGGTTCTTTTGCTTCATCATTTGATGCGCATCTACTGTACCGCCAATAATAATATCCGCCTTCGGATTTCCAGCTTCCTCTTCTACTCTCCGAAGAAGTTCTTCTGTCGATAGACGAATAAATTCATATGTACACCCGCGTTGTTTACAAAATGACGAAAGCAAAGCTTCACCAACTTCCTCGCGGGCCGCTACATACGCAACGAGATGACGATCATCCAAAATAGGGAGACCACTTTTATTATATTTAATAGAGGTTGTATCTCGAGAGCAACTAGACATCGCTCCTCCGATTACTAGCAAAAAGAAGAAAAAGGCTATCTTTCTCATGACACACTCTCCTTTACAAGGAATTCTGCTAGGGAGCCCTTCATATACATGACATTCCCGTTATTATCACCGAGATATTGCACAACAAAGTACGATGGATACACAGAAATAGTTAGAATATCCTCCCGCTCATTCTTTACACGTTTGCCTGTTTTATAGGCAGTAATATAAGCAATCGGCTCATTCTGTGATTGTAATAATTTCTGAATTTCTCCGTAATCTGTAATTTGCTTTGCGTATCGAATAGAATCAAATATTTGCGTAAGATCTATAGTACGTATTACATCCCCTTGCCTCACTACAACTTCCTTTGCCTCCGCAAAGAAATTACTAATGCGCTCTGGTGTATAATACAGACTTAACAAATACGTTTGAAATGCTGAGATCATCGGATCCGTGCCATTCTTTCCGTATACATTAGCCTCGTACTGGAACAAGTCACCTACTGCAAAAGTACGTTTATGTCCATTCAAGTACGTTACTTCTCCAGTAAATACTTGTTCTTGATTCCTCGCTTCTCTCGGCTCTATTCGAATTCGGTCAAAGAATGAAACAATCGTATGCAAACGAACTTCATCCGTTACAACAATTTCTCCCCACTTCTCATGCCTTACTTTCACTTCAGTAGGAAGGGATTCATTCACTCTTTGTAAAACGGCTTGTTTGTCATCCACAATTGTGATTCGATTATATATTTGCTTCTCAATAACATAAAACAAAATAAGAGAAACGATCATACAAAAGACAAACATAAGAATTTGAAATGATAGCCTTTTCATTTCTGCCTACCTCCAAGATAAAAAAACGTTGTTTCGAAAATACCGCATAATTGTTTCATAAATGTATCATTTAACCGCTTTCAAGTTTTTTATGTCTTCCATCCGTCTCGGAAGTAAAAATGTAATGCATATTGTAGTTCCCATTTCTTCACTACTCTCAATTCGCATACTTCCGCCTTGCTTCCTCATAATCTCCTGACAAATGTATAAACCATAGCCATTCCCGTAACTTGAAGGAAGCACCTTACCTTCCGGAGACTCATTCCATTCTGCAAGCACACCTTCATCCATACCAATACCATCATCATGAACAAAAACTTTCGCTTCCTGCTCATTTATAATTACATTCATACGAACTTGCGTAGCATCACTATATTTAATCGCATTATCAAGCACATTCAAGAAAATTTGCTTCGTCTTATCAAAATCCGCAACGACGTGTACTTCTGTTAACTCATTCATAACTTCAATTTCAAACTGCTGCAACCTAAGTTTCACAATCGAAACCGCTTCTTCTGCCAATTCTATAATATTCACGACTGTAGGTGACACTTCAAACGTACTCTTCCCGTACTTTGAAGACTTAAGTAATTCCTCTACAAGTGATAATAGACGCTCACTTTCCACAGACACATAACGGAGGCTCTCCTGCACATCTTCCTTCGATTGTAACTTCGGAATTAAATCTACATAACCGATAATTGCTGTTAGCGGTGTTTTCAGCTCATGCGTAATGCGGTCCAAGAAATCTTTCTGTTTCTCTTTCTCTTCCTTCAGCTGCTTAATATGCAGTTCAATCCCATCAGCCATCGCATTAAAGGACGCTGAAAGCTGCGCAATTTCCACATACTCATTCAGCTCAATCTTACTTTCATAATCTCCATTCGCAAGCCGATATGCCATTTGCCTTAACTGATCAATTGGTTTATGAAGAGACTTCGCCAAACGAATCGCAAAGAAAATACCAGCAGCTACTAAACAAATCGACGTCATTAAAAATGTCCAACTCACATTTGTTAAAACTTCCTTCTCATCCGTTAACTCATTTATAAAACGAATACTCCCAATGACATCGTTTCCATAATAAACCGGACTTGAAAACAAAAGAATTGGAGCTGGTTCTCCCTCCTCGAAAACATAAGATTTCTTTCCCTTCAAAGAACTCTCAATGTCAATATTCCGATGAAGTAACGCTCCTTTTTGTGTATCTGCAACAACATCCCCATTCTTCCCAATCATCTGTACCCGGACATCCATTCGCTTCGCTAAATACGAAGCAATTAAAAGCGAATTAGGACCTAGCGTCTCCACTTCCGCTTCCTTCTCTAAATAATTCATCGTATAAATTTGCGCTTCCACACTTAGCTTTTCTAAGGAATCTGCCGCATTATGATACACATTCTTCTCCAGTACAATATAAACAACCGCATACAAAAGAACAAGAATTGGAATCAACAACCCAACTATTCCAAACACCATATTTCGTTTTAAAGACATATCATCACCTTTTAGCAATCAAGCTTATACCCCACACCATAAATTGTCTTAATATACTCCCCGCTCGCGCCGAGTTTCTTTCGAAGCCTTTGCACCATAATATCAACCGCTCTCGTATTTCCGATATACTCAAACCCCCACACCTTCTCGAGTAACTCATCCCTCATGAATACACGCTGCGGATTCGAAACAAACAACTGACATAAATTAAACTCTCGGTACGTTAACTGAATCTCCTGCCCACTCACATGAAGCTTTCGTTCCTTTGGACAAATAAGTAAATCACCAGCCCCAATCACCTCATGATTTAAAGGAACCTCCTTCTTCTTCACGCGCCGCGCCATATTCTTCACTCGAAGAATAAGCTCCGCATAATTAAAAGGCTTCGTCACATAATCATCAGCTCCAAGCTGAAGACCAAGTAACTTATCATTCATCTGACTCTTCGCTGTCAACATAAGCACCGGAATATCACGCTCCTTCTCCCGAAATAAACGTAACAACTCATACCCATCCGTATCAGGAAGCATCACATCTAAAATAAGTACATCCGGCTGCTCATTCCATCTCTCTAAAGCTTCTCTCCCATCAGCCGCCGTCAATACTTCATATCCTTCCATCTCTAACTGCATCCGAATCAAATTACGAATACTCGATTCATCATCTACTACAAGTATTTTCATCATTCTCCTCCTTCCACCCTGTATTATAGTACAGTTTAGTATAGCAAAAATAAGACAAAAAAAGAGAGGGTATTGTCGAACATATTTTGTCGACAGTACCCTCTCTTTCACTTATTATATTTATTTAGCATATCCATTCGGTTGCTTTTGATGCCAATCCCAAGCATGCTCGATAATTGTCTTCACATTTACATACTCAGGATTCCATCCTAACTTCGCTTTCGCCTTTTGAGAAAAAGCTACTAAGCGTGCTGGATCTCCCGCACGGCGTGGTGCCATCTCAGCTGGAATCTCATGATTCGTAACTTCACGAACTGCATCAACGATTTCTTTTACACTAAAGCCATTACCATTTCCTAAGTTGTAGAAATCACTCTCTCCACCATTTTGCAGGTCTTTAAGTCCTAAGAAATGAGCTGCCACTAAATCTTCAACATGAATATAATCACGGATACAAGTACCATCTGGTGTATTATAATCATCACCGAACATCATAATCTTCTCACGTTGACCTAACGCCACTTGTAAAACAAGCGGAATTAAATGTGTCTCTGGACGGTGATCTTCCCCAATAATACCACTTGGAGTAGCACCAGCCACGTTAAAGTATCTGAAAATCTTATAACGTAAATTAGAAGCTTGGCTATACCAATGAAGCATCTTCTCGATTGCTAGCTTCGTCTCTCCGTATGTATTCGTCGGATTTGTCTTCGTTTCCTCAGTAATAAGATCTACATCTACCTCACCATAAGTCGCCGCAGTAGAAGAGAAAATAAACTTATCTACTTTAAACTCATCCATTACCTCTAGCAAGCAAAGCGCACCATACACATTGTTATTATAATATTGAAGAGGCTTCTCCATACTAACTCCAACTAAAGAATCAGCTGCAAAATGCATAACCGCCTCGATACTTTCTTGTTTAAAAACATCTCTTAAAAATGCTTTATCACGAAGGTCGCCATTATAAAACTTCGCACCTTCCGTAATTGCATCTTCATGACCAGTTTGTAAGTTATCTACTACTACAACAGATAAACCTTCATCCACTAATTTTTTAACAGCGTGAGAACCGATATAGCCAGCTCCGCCGCAGATTAAGATTGAATTCATTGTTTTCCTCCCACATATTTACTAGGATTTCTTAATTATTTTACTAATATAAAAGGTATACGATTGCTCGTATACCCTTTATTACTTAGCTACAAAATAATCCGTTACGTACTGCGCCCAAACTTCATGCCCTTTAGCACTTGGGAAACCGAACTCTGTTTGTAAGTAAGGTAAAATTGCTTTCGTTGCTGCATCAGGCCATGCTGTCCAATGATCAACATATGTATAACCATTTTGCGTCGCAAATTGTTTTAATGCTTCAATCGCTTTCGGATAATTCTTCGCACCATACACTGGGTTTGATGGTTGAATCATAATTGTAGCGCCTTTTGCACTAGTAGAAAGTGCTTGAACAAACTTCTGTGTACTCGCTACAGAATTTCCATTACCAGTTTTTCCGTTATCAGTAATAAATGGTGGTTCAAATAAAATTACATCTGGATTTTCTTTCGCAATCTCTTTATCACGTTTATTCGCGATTAATTCCTCTGTACTTTCACCCTTATATTCCTTTACCGTCACATTCCATAAACCTTTACCGTAAGAAGCCTCTAAATTAGCAGTGAACTTAGCTACCCAAGCATCTTTTTCAGATGAAGAAGCTTCATCACCAACAATAACAAGGTTTACTGCCTTTTTATCCTGAGCAGCTTTCTTTAACTTCTCTTTCACTGCATCTGGCAAGTTCTTTGCGTATGCTTCATTAAAAGATGACTTTGCATCTTGTTTTTTCTCTTCTTTTTTCTCTTCCTTCTTCGCTCCGCTATCTTTCACTTCAGCCTTTGTTTTCGTTACTTCACTTGTCTGTCCCGTTGCATTCGCAATCTTCTTATTCCAATATAGTTTACCGCTCACAACCGAAGCGATAAACAATACAAAAATAAATAGGACAAGTACTGCTTTCTTATTCATCGATTCACCTCATCTATTAATCTCACAATATATAATACTAATATAAACCTATGCAAAAATAAACCCAACTCCTTCCAAAGGAGTTGGGTTCAATACATATTACTTCGTTAATTCAAGATGTGCTCTTAACTTGTTCGTTATATCTTGTTTTGCTGCATCTGGAACATAGTAGTACCAAATACCGTCGGCTGCTTTGTGGCCGTCACCTGGGATTTGGATTTCTTCACTATTTTGCATGCAATCTTTATAGTTCTTTTGAATATCAAACATTTGATCTTGGGTTAAACTTGTTTTTACGTTTTTCTCAATTGCTTTTAATACATCACCGTAACTTGCTAGAGAAGAAACACTTGCACCTTTTTTAATTACTGCTTGGATAACTTGACGTTGGCGCATTTGACGACCGAAATCACCGCGTGGATCTTCGTAACGCATACGTGTATACTTTAATGCGGTTTCACCGTTTAAATGAATATTTCCTTTAGCAAAATGTGATTCCCTTGATGTAAATTCTAAATCATTATTTACATCAACACCGCCAACAGCATCTACAATATCTTTGAATCCAGCCATATTTACTTCAATATAATGATCGACTGGTACATTAAGAAAATTCTCTACTGTCTTTACAGCCATATCAATGCCACCGAAGGCATAGGCATGATTAATCTTATCTTTTTTACCTTTACCTACAATCTCCGTGTAAGAGTCTCGTGGGATACTTGTAATTTTCATAGATTTTGTTTTCTGGTTTAAGGTAAATAACATAAGTGAATCTGACCTACCTGTTCCATTATCTTCCTGATCAACACCCATCAGTAAAATAGATATAGGTTTATTATCCGAAATATCTACTTTCTTATCTCGTTTGTCAGACTTATCACGATCCAAAGGCTTATGCACTGTATTTAATGTATTAGATACATTAGAGTAAACAGTATATGCATATACACCACCAGCAATAATAAGAACGCCAATGATACCTAGAATCCAAAATAGAATCTTTTTCTTCATCGTTTTTCCTTCTTTCAAATAACAAATTCAATAACCTTATATTTAATAGCTATTATTCCACATAAAACTATACAGATTTACAAATCATTTGTAAACCACTAATCTTTCCACTATCTTACAACTTCTTAAGAAAATCCTTTAAAGCTTTTTTCCAATCTTGAAACGATTCAAATCCATTTTGTTCAATCATCCCTTTATCTAGCACTGAATATTTAGGGCGTGCAGCCGGTCTTGGTAAATCTTCTGTAGTTAGCGGATTAACCTCTATTTCAATATTAGATTGCTCGAATATCTCTTTTGCAAACTCATACCACGAACACACACCTGAATTAGAACCATGATATATCCCATATTTATCAGTTTGTACAAGATTAATAATAAATCTCGCTAAATCAGTTGTATAGGTTGGTGAACCCACTTGGTCATGAACAATCCCTAATTCTTTCTTCTCCTCTGCCAAACGTAGCATCGTCTTCACAAAATTATTACCATATAAACCAAATACCCAAGAAGTCCTAACAATATAGTTTTTTGAACAATACTCTTGTGTATACTGTTCTCCAACTAATTTTGATTTACCGTATACAGTCTGAGGATTAGTTTGATCATCCGCTTTATATGGTTCATTTTTCGTTCCATCAAAAACGTAATCAGTACTTACATAACAAAACTTTGCCCCCACTGCTTCAGCAGCTTGTGCTAAGTACTTCGTTCCTTCAGCATTAACTTTAAAAGCAACTTCTTCATCACTTTCAGCTAGATCTACTTGTGTATATGCTGCCGTATGAATAATAATATCTGGCTGAATTGATGACACTTTCTCGTTTACTTGTTTTTCATCTGTAATATTTAACTCTTCTCTGCCGAATCCAAAGACTTCCCACGTATGCTCTTCTAATAACTTTACAACATCTTGTCCTAACTGTCCTTTAGCTCCTGTTACCATTACTTTCATATTTTATACCTCTAATCTATTAGCATATTGATTCTTGAAGTATTCTTGGTATTCTCCAGAAATAATACTTTTCCACCAATCTTGATTCTCTAAATACCATTTAATAGTTTGTTCGATACCTGTATCAAAGTTATACTTTGGAGACCAACCTAATTCTTCACAGAGTTTTGTTGCATCAATTGCGTAACGACGATCATGACCCGGACGATCTGTAACATACTTAATTAGAGATTCTGGCTTATCCAATGCTTTCAAGATTGTTTTTACGATTTCAATATTTGTACGTTCATTGTTTCCACCAACATTGTACACTTCACCATTTTTTCCATTATGAAGTACTAAATCAATTGCCTGACAATGGTCTTCCACATGTAGCCAATCACGTACATTTAAACCATCTCCATATATAGGCAATTGCTTATCATTCAATGCATTAATAATCATTAGAGGAATTAACTTCTCTGGGAAATGGAAAGGTCCGTAATTATTTGAACAACGCGTAATATTTACAGGCAATCCAAATGTTTCATGATAAGCACGAACTAATAAGTCTGCACCAGCTTTACTTGAACTATACGGGCTATTTGATGCCAAAGGTGTTTCTTCCGTAAAGTAACCTGTTTCACCTAAAGTTCCGTATACCTCATCTGTTGAAACTTGCAAGTATTTTTTTACTTCTGCATTTTTAGCAGCATCCAGTAATACTTGTGTGCCTTGAATATTCGTTTGAATAAAGATATCCGGGTTTGTAATACTTCTATCAACATGCGACTCCGCTGCAAAATTTAATACATAATCAAACTTTTCTTCTTTAAATAATTGATTAATAAACTGACGATCTGCTATATCACCTTTGACAAACTTATAACTAGATAATTCTTCAACATCTTTTAGATTCTCTAAATTCCCTGCATATGTTAGCGCATCTAAATTTACAATATTATATTCAGGATACTTCTTCACCATATATCGAACAAAGTTACTTCCAATAAACCCTGCGCCACCTGTTACTAATACTTTCATGTTATTCCTCCTTATTTCTCGTACACAAAATTAATATTTGCTTCTTCTAATAGTGGATGCTTTGTATCCTTTTCTGAAAGAATTGGTTCACTTACCGGCCAATCTATTCCTAATGCTGGATCATTCCATAGAATACCTGCATCATGGTTAGGAGAATAGTATTCATCTACTTTGTACGCCACTGTTGAATTTGGTACTAACGTACAAAATCCGTGTGCAAATCCTTTTGGAACGACTAATTGACGCTTATTATGTTCACTTAAAATAACACCAACCCACTGACCATACGTAGGTGAACCTTTACGAATATCAACAGCTACATCATAAATAGCACCTGTAATACAGCGTACTATCTTTGTCTGTGCTTTAGGGTTTAACTGGAAATGTAATCCACGTAATGTTCCAGCTGGTACTGATAAAGATTGATTATCCTGAATGAATTCATACTCCAAACCAAGTTTATCAAAAACATCTTTATTATAACTTTCCATAAAATATCCACGATGATCACCAAATACTTTAGGTTCTAAAATAACTACATCAGGAATCTTAGTTTCAACAATCTTCATTATACGTACTCCTTTATTGATAAATTGGTTGTTTTTGTTTACTTTGTTCTGCCAATCGAATTAAATATTGACCGTATTGATTTTTTTTCATTGGCTCTGCTAATTCAAATAGTTGCTCACGTGTAATATATCCTTTTCTAAATGCTATCTCCTCTAAACAAGCTACTTTTAAACTTTGACGTTTTTCAATTGTTTCAATAAATTGAGATGCTTCTAATAATGACTCGTGCGTACCAGAGTCTAACCAAGAGAAGCCACGTCCAAGAATTTCAACATGCAACTCTTGTAATTGTAAATAGACTTTATTTATATCAGTAATTTCCAATTCACCACGAGGTGATGGTTTAATATTCTTTGCAATCTCTATAACACGATTATCATAGAAATATAAACCTGTTACAGCATAATGTGATTTTGGCTCTTGAGGTTTCTCTTCAATAGAAATAGCCTTTCCATCTTCATCAAATTCCACAACTCCAAAGCGTTCTGGATCATTTACATAATATCCAAAGACAGTTGCCCCTTCTTGACGTTCTACGGCGTTTTGTAATAATTTTGTTAAACCGTGCCCATAGAATAAATTATCACCAAGAACAAGAGCTACCGAGTCATTGCCAATGAACTCTTCTCCAATAATGAATGCCTGAGCTAAACCATCCGGTGAAGGTTGCACAGCATATTCAAGCTTTATCCCGAACTGTGAACCATCTCCCAACAACTCTTTAAAACGTGGTGTATCCTGTGGTGTAGAGATAATTAAAATCTCTCGAATACCGGTAAGCATTAATACTGATAATGGATAGTAAATCATTGGTTTATCATATACAGGTAACAATTGTTTTGATACAGCCTGTGTTAGTGGATACAAGCGTGTTCCACTACCCCCAGCTAGAATAATACCTTTCATAAATTACTCGCACTCCTTCTTATAGCATAGAAATAGGGAATAAATCTATTCAGATTCATCCCCTTTCTAACTTATGACTTTAAAAATAAAGATTCATATTCATTTACAATTTTCTCCCATGAGTATTCATGGATAATTCTATCTTTCGCCTTACTACTTAATTCATTAATTTTCTCTTGCGAATACTGCTCAACTTCATGAATTAAGTTAGCTAAAGAGCCGCTTTCTTTAGAGAAATACACAGCGCCTTCTTCCCCAACCTCTTTATTAAACACTACATCTAAAAGCATATTTAATTTTGTAGAAGCCAATGCTTCTAATAATGATGGATTCGTTCCACCTACTTCATGCCCATGGAAATATGCAAATGTATTTTCACGAACTTTCTTCAATAATTCTTGGTCATATACAGTTCCAACAAACTTAACACGAGGATCCTTATCAAAATTCGTCGTTGCTAATAAATCTTGATAAAATTGATTTTGTTCAACGTTAGAAATAATCACAAAGTCTTTCTTAGAATCTGACTTCATAAATTCACGAACCATTAGTCCATAGTTGTTCTCTGGAACAAAACGACCAACTACTAAATAATATTCATTAGCATTTATATCATGTTTCTTATACCATTCATTTAACTTCATATCATCGTCTTTTAAGGATGATGATGCAACATCCGCACCATAAGCAATAAACGTTGTCTTTGGTTCATATTTTTTATAATCAGTTTTAATGTAAGATTCGATACCTTTAGAATCACATACTAATAAATCTGCATGTTTAACCATTAGCTTCTCAGATACTTTCCAATATGTTCTGATAGCAGGACTCCATTTACTTCTCTTCCACTCATGACCATCTGGATTTACAAATACTTTTACACCCATTTTTTCTAGTTTAGTTTTATAGAAAGAAAAGAATGGGCCAATACGACAAGCAAGCACATAGACAATGCATTCTGTAAGATTATTTCTTTTAATATAACGGATGCACTCTTTTAAACTTAAAATATCGTATGCTACTGCTTTAGCACTACCAATTTCAGGTGTTTTCACATTAAAACACCTTGCATTGTTATGCTTGAACTCATCATTATTACTAGCTAGACAAGATACGTGATATTGAATCTCTTCGCTTTGTTTTCGAGCCGTTAAGTATTCTACAAATGTTTCGAATCCACCATATTTTGCGGGAATCCCTTTAGATCCGATGATAAATACATGTTTCATTTATTCTTCTACTCCTGCTCTTACCTCTTGATATAGGTTTATTATTTCATTAGTGTGTTGTTGCATAATGTAAGGAAATTTCATTTTTGATATATTTTCATTTATTTTCTCTAATACCGAAGGATTGTCCAATATTAAAGACAATTTATTTGCAAAGTCATTTCCATCCGCCTTATAAATAAATCCAGTCTCTCCATCTTCTATTAAATCCTTAAATCCTACATGTTCAGAAACCATGATAGGAACACCATAAGATTGAGCTTCTAGCCCAATAAATCCAAATGTTTCTTTCCAAACACTCGGAATAATTAATAAGTCGATTTGATCAAACATTTTCTTCAACTGACTATATTCATATCGACCATGAAAAGTATAATGCTCTGGACTATAGGTTTCTGGATTATTTATAAAATCACCATATACATCTAAGTGCCAATTTTTATATCCATTCCCATTTAAAAAATCCAACGTATCTTTTAAAGCATAAAATCCTTTATATACATCTAAAGGACCCAAATATCCCAATCTTAAAATCGAGCTATTTTTCTTTCTAGAAAAACGCTCCCTACGGTGATCATAAATATTGTTATGGCTAATAGAAATAACTTTTCCTTTTAAGTCTAGAAAACTCTCAAACTGTTCTTTTGCAACAGAACTATTGAAATGAAAGTAGTCTACCAATTTCAATATGTCTAAATAATACTCACGTAATTCTACATATTGAATTGCCAGACTGTCATCTAATTTTCCCACCTCGCCTGTGACATGAGGTGCTTCTATATCATTTTTAGTTTGGGTTTTTTTTAATCTTCTTAGCGCCTTGACAATTCTGCTATCTTTTAAATAGCGATATGGATAAGATTGCATAGCATACATCATTGGAATGCTTAGAGCATTAGCGTTACATGACAGGCAACTACGACCAGAATCAAAATCATTACAAATCTGTCCTTCTGCATCCATTAAGTTTACTTTGGGACAAAGACCAAAATAATCATGTGTAGTAAATACTATTTTTATAGATAACTCTTTTGCTACTTCAAAAAATTCTCTATGTATTCCCATTAACGTATGAACATGAATAACATCCGGATCTATCTTTTTTAAAAAATCTTCATAAGTGCCTTTATCTATTTTTTTCATAAATAAAGGTGGTTGATTAATACCATTTAGTAAAGAAATAGGTAAAGGGTTTACTAATTCGTAAACCCCTATGCCTTCATATGGTTTATTCTTTTTAATAGCTACTTTTTGGGAAATAGTAAATTTTCCAGGATATAAAAGAAATACATTATGTTCATCGGATTGTTCAATCATTAAATCCAATGAATATTTTGTTAAGCCACCTGTACGATATGGTGGTAATCCCAAAGAAATGTGCAAAATATTCATCTTTAAACTTCCTTAATATTTATATTAAATTCTTAGTTTAACGTTTCATTAATATGTTCAATTCTATTCATCCATAAATTATTTTTTTTATATTCTTTTATATTCATCTTAAACTCTGCATGCAACTTATCATTATTAAACATCTCTAAGATACAGCTAGCTAAGCTTTCAGGTGTATCATTAGAAAGTAATCCTAACTTATTATAATTTATAAAATCCGCTGTTTCACCGTGATTCACTGCCACAATTGGTTTTTCTTGTGATATATATTCAAACAATTTTATGGGTAAACATAATTTAGTATATTCATTTCCACTTCTCGGAATTATAGCAACTTTACTTCTCTGATATACTTCTCCAATAGTTGCCTTATTGTGATGAGAAATTTTTAACCAATTAAATTTGTGATTAACCTCCTTTAAAAAAAGATTTTCTTCGTATTCATATTTTCTACAAACTAAATTAAGGTTTATTTCCGTTTTTATATTTATAATTTCAAAAGCTTGAATTAATAATTCTACTCCACTAAATACTGAATCAATTTCTCCAACATAAAATGCATCTTCTTGTGTAAAATCATTACACACCATTTTTTCACAACCTGGAGGCAATAATAAAATATCTGCTTTTTTAACTAATGGTTGCAAAGCCTCCTTAAAAGCCTCACTTTGCACATAGATTACATTGCAAACATTATCTATTAGCTTTAAATATACTTTATTCATTAATGGTACAAAACTTTGCTTTAGTCTACCATTACTTAAATTAATTCCATATTTCCAATACATATCTCTATAGTAAAATCCAATTTTTAAAGGTCTAATCGAGTTCTTCAATAAAATAAGTACTAACGTATCATAAAATCTAGTTACACCAACTCTAGACTCAATATAACAATATTTATATGATTTTTTTTTAGCTATTAGACTTTTAACCTTTTCATATCTTTCCTTAGGATTACTTCCATATACCACATCTACATCTGCATCTAGATTTTCAAATTCCTTTAACATGGAGTATGAACGAACAGATGGCCCAGAATTAATATTATTACTATCTAAATCACTCATAACTACATAAAGGATCTCATTTTTCATTTCTATTGTTCCTCCTTATATTAAGGAATTTTTCTACTGTTTATTTTTTATAAGCTTTATATTTTATACTAATCAAAGAACTGAAAGTAACATAAAATACCATAACCGGTAAAGAATATATCACCTGTGCATTCATATATGCTGTAGCAATTAAGAATGCAGGATGAATAATAAATAATAATAACCATAATTTTCCATTATTTAAGCGATACATTTTATATATATAAAATTGTGTCATTACTAAAATCCAACTGAATATCATGATACCTAATATCCCAAATTTAACACCTATTGTCGCAAATACATTATCAATAAATAAACCTGTATTTGCTATAGATGTATCTATATTGTATAGCAATAGCTCTTTCCCTATACCATAACCCAGTGGATTATCCATTAAACTATCAAAAGCCTTTTCATTACTCACTTTTCGTACACTTAGGTTATCAGTTTCCAGAAAACGTTGTATTATAATATTATCTTGAAAATTAAAATCATTTTTAATAACCATCCCTGTACATGCAACTAACAAAAAGAATAGCAGTGTTGAGAATGCAATCTTTTTACTAAAAACTTTTAAATTTTTATTAGTTAACATATAAATAAGATAACCAATAACAAATATTAGCAGGCTCATCATTATAACTGTCCTATTTTGAGAGAGATAGATAGCACCTATATTTGTTACTATTGCAAGAGAATATATTATTTTTCGTTCTATCCAAAAATACATAGATAATATCAAAGAAATTACCAATAACGATGTATTACCAAAGGTTATCCGGTTTCCCCACCAATTCCCTAGCATTTCACCATAAATCCAATATAATTGATCACTTTTGAATAAATATATATATATAACAACTAGAGAGTATCCTAAGGCACCAATACAAGTTATCTTTAATATATTTAAAAGATCATCACCTTTACTTAATACTATTCTCGAAAGAAAGAATACCATAAAAAGTGTTATATAAATTTTTAAATCCTCTGCAAAAAAATAATTCCCATTATAAAATCCTACTATACTATGGATAATAATTAACAAAAAAAACATAAAAAATCCTATGTCTTTTTTCAGAATGGGAATCCTAATTTTTCCTACAAGGATAGAAATTGACACCACTAAAAATCCTAAAATTAATGGAAAATAAATAAAATCAAAATTAAAAATTATTATCCCTATTGATTTCTTTATATTATAGTTATTTGGTATAGCTATAACTATAAAAATAAATAGATACAATAATTTTTTCATATCATTTTTTAGTAAAATGAAGATACTAGCTAATGCAATTAATAATCCCACAATATTTTCCTTTCCCTCGACATTTTCTAAAAACCTCTGAATTTATTTAAATTTATCTTGCTAATATATGTTGATATATTTTAATAAGCTCTTTATTTTGAACATCAATATTAAAGTTTTCACGTATATGTTTAAGAGCATTATCTCTAATCGTATTATCTGAGTACATTACATTTTCCAACTGTTTTACATAACCATCTACGTCTTTTTCCATAACTAGATATCCAGTTTCTTTATCCTTTATCAATTCTGGTATTCCTGCGTGATATGTACTAACAACAGTAAGCCCACTAGCCATAGCTTCCATAATTACTGTAGGAATCCCTTCTTGATCTCCATTTTCAGCTGTAACACTATGATGTAAAAACACATCTGCTTCTCGCATAAGTGTCACTACTTCCTCTTTAACAACCTTACCCATAAATTTAACTTTTTCTTGCAATTTTAAATCTATACAAAGTTTTTCGATGGATTCACGTAAAGGCCCATCTCCGCCTAATATAAGTTCACTATTAGGGTGTTTTTTAGAAAATTCCGCAAATGCTTTTATTGTATATTTATGTCCTTTTTTTTCAACAAAATTTGATACTTGCAGAAATTTAATAGTCTCTTTACTGTCTACCTTGTCCTTTATTGATTTTTTATCATTAAAGATAAAATCATTTACTGGTACACCTATATAATGTACATGTATTTTGGAAGGATTTGCTCCATATTTTATTAAATCTGTTGCCATTTTTTGAGATACCGTTATAACTTCAGCATAACTAAATAGTTCTTCCAACTGTTTAACATACTCACTATTTTTCAATAGGGTAGATGCATCATAACCATGAAATGTTACCAATAATGGAATATCAAGTTTCTTTACTACTGGTAATACTTCAAGAGCCGAAGGGCCAAAATGTGAATGTACCAATTTTACATCTTCTTTATCTAATACATCTATGTAGTAATTATATTGCACATTAGAAAGTGCTGCGTATTTAGAGGTATATTTTCTATACAATTTATTAACAATTTTTTCAAATACATTTTTTTGATGCGAATATATATGATCACAAGGAAACACATCTATATTTTGTAACCTACTTGCTAAAACAATGGGATTATAACTTTCCTGTATTCCCTGTAACTGACGGTAAATAAAAGTCATTGATATTGTCAAATACTCTTGTTGAAAAATTGCTATTTTAGGTTTATGCATACTTCCCTTTCTCACTCCCGTAATTACATTCAATTTTTTTTAAAAATAAAAAATAAATATATATTATATATGACTGAAGTTAAAGTAATAACAAATACTGTTGTCACAGCTGCTCCCATAGCTGAAAATGTTTTTATTAATATAAAATCCATACAAATATTAATAATCCCAACAAGAATATTTGTAATAAACAAGAATTTTACTTTTCTCATCATAGCTAAAACATTTCCTGCAGGTATCCGAAAACTTCCACCAATAAAATATCCTATACACAAAATTCGAAATAATGTTACACTCTCTAGGTAATTATCTCCGAATAATATCTTAATAACTATTGGCGCCCCTATAATTAATATCATTATGATAAAAGCATTAAATGCAATTAGCAATCTTTGTATTTTGATATAATTTAAACGAATCCAAATCTTATCCTCCCTGTTTTTGGCAAAATAAGGATAAATGAATGTCATTATTGACAGTGGAATAAAATTTAAAGCAAATGGAATTAATGTAGCTGCTTTATAAATTGCTAACACTTCTGTATCTCTAATAAGCAAACCAATTAAGAAGATGTCAATTAGATATACCAATTGAGATACAGCGTTACTAAACATAGAGATTATAGAGTAATTTAAAAATTCTTTCTTATCGTCTTTGGAAATTTTTCCTGTTTGGCTGAAAAACTTCCCCTTCTTATTTATGAAGAAGAAGCCCACGATAATTGAAGCTAAATATGCTATATATACTCCAAAAATTACTCCGTATACACCATTTAAAATAGAACCTATAACAGAAAATCCAAAGATAAGGAATGTATTCAACGTACTTAATCTTGAAAATTCAATATTGTATAAACCCGTCCTTAAATAATTCTGCATATATTCAAAGCTAAACATTGTAAATGGCATTAGTAACATCATAAATAACGCTAACTGAGTTTGATTATTAGGGAAATCAATAAATAATCCATATACCCCCATCGCTAAAACAATAACTACATTAAAAGAAATTCCTACCTTAAAACCAAATTTAAAGTAGGAATTTCTTTTTAAATTAGTATCACTTTCGCTCCCAAATTGCAATAATGCATATAATACTCCCAGCCCATTAAATATCAAAAATATATTAAGAATATTTTGAGCATAACTGTAATTACCAAATTCACTTTGAGTAAGTAATCTTACTAAAAAGATTCCACTGCAAAACTGAATAATCTTATTAAATACATTTGCACTAAAAATATGAAAGAAGCCTTTTTTTCTAACTTTTTTTATTAGTTCATTCATAATTTAACTCCAATAATTAGTTTTACAGTTGCCAAGACAGTTAATACTTGTAGTTTTTCAACAGTAATACCGTTATTATAGAGATTTTCACACATAGCTTTTAATTCCTTTTCATTCAGTGCATCTAATAGATTAATATTTTGTTTATAGTATGAATCTATAAATTTCTTTAACTCGCCATTGGTTCTATACCAGTAATCAAACGGATTCATTCCATTTTTTGTATTATATCCATAAAGAGTTGGTAGATTCAATTTTCTTAATACTTTATTAGTCCCTCGAATAAAAAAGTCTTTTGAACGAATATATGCTTTTGGTGTAGTTATTTTCGCTTTTATACTCTCATATATATATTCTGCTGCCTTCGGATATTTTTTTATTATCCACTTAAAATATAAATTATGACCAACTCTATATTTTAGTGGGATATTCATACAATATTGCAAAAAATCTACATTGCAAAATGGGGACATTGATTCCGTAAATTCCTGAAATGCTAAATTCCCATTTAGCGCGAAGTTAAAGCCACGGTTATACATTTTGAATATTTCGTCATCAGGATACTCTTTTTTATCAATAGTATCTACCCTATCTTTATACTTTGTTGAATATACATATGATGTTAAATCAATTGGCTGATTATAATTTGGGTCTTTTAAGAAGCTACCTATTACCACATCACCAAGCTGTCCGGTATGGACCATCCCATAACTTTTTAAATTTAACTTTTCAAGATTATTCTTTGAATGAGCCACACCATAATAAATACTAGTTCCCCCATTTATTCTCAAAATATCTTCCAAGTCAAATAAAAATTTAGCATCATCTAATGACTTAAAGATAAATTCATGGTTCAAATCACCAGCTATATCCTTTGCAATTTTTTCATCCAGGTAATTAGATTGTGAAAAAGTATAATTTAATATATCTTTATACCCTAAATCATGAGCAACAAAGTTAACCATCCTGGAGTCTAAACCACCACTTAATGATGCAATATGCTTATATCCATATTCGCGATCTTTTTCAAATTGTAAACGTACTGCTTCCTTAAACAAACTATCCATTTCTTCAATTATTGCATCTTCACTTTTATCCTCTCTAGGCTTATTGTTTAAAGTGAAATATTTTTTCACATCTACTATACCCTTATTTATCTTTATGTAGTGTCCGGGTAATAATCGTTTTACGTCTTTTACCATTGTTCTATCATCGACCATGTAACCAAGCGTTAGCATACAAAGACAACTTTCTTGATCTAATTGGTCCCCATTTAAAATATTCATTAATTCATAAATTCTCGATCCAAAAAAGAATCCTTGATGAGAGTTTTTATAATAAACCTTTTTATCACCTAAGTGGTCTGTGTAAATTAACCAATTATCAGCCTTTTTATTGTATAACACACAAGAATAGCTTCCTCTTATCTGTTCAAAAAAGGTCTCTCCACATCGTTCATACATTTCTATAAATAACTCAAACATACTTTCTTTTTGATATTTTTCTTTTAAAAATGTACTATTCAACAATACACCATCTGTTATTACTATATATTTATCATTTTCAAAAAAACCTTATCGTTTAAGAATTTATTGTTAACAAAACGAGATAAATAAAATGACTTCCCATAAATCTCATTAGTTACTAATTCATTATATCGAGTATTCTTTAAGTCAATTAATTTATTATTAGATCTCTTATCACTAATTACTCCTAAAAATCCTGGCATAACATCCTCCAAAAATATATTTAGTTAAAGAACCCTCTAGTATCTATTAAAATTTTCTCTTGAAGTTTATTTTCTCCCAGGATACTAAAAACATCATGGTCTACTAACAATACAATAATATCTGCTTCTTCCACAGCCAACTCTAATGTAATAAGAGAAACGCTTTTTTCTTCTAACATCTTTGGAAGAGCAGAAATATGTGGCTCAACAACTTTTATATTTCCTACTTTAGATTCTGCTAAATGATTCACTATATCTACAGCTGGACTTTCTCTCAAATCATCAATATTAGCTTTAAATGATAAACCTAAACAAGCAATAACTGGATTTTTAAAACGGTCAGCCTTCTCTTGCACCTTCTCAACCACATATTTTGGCTTATAATCGTTTACAGTTCTTGCTGTATGTATAAGCTTAGCTTCTTCAGGTGCAGCATCTACAATAAACCACGGATCTACAGCAATACAATGACCTCCTACACCAGGTCCCGGTTGTAAAATATTTACACGCGGGTGACGATTTGCTAAGCGAATTAATTCCCAAACATTGATATTTAATTTGTCACAAATTAATGATAGTTCATTTGCAAAGGCAATATTTACATCACGGAATGAATTCTCCGTTAATTTTGCCATCTCCGCTGTTCTTGCATTTGTATCCAAAATTTTCCCTTTTACAAATTGCTTATAAAATTCCACCGTACGTTTTGTAGATTCCTTATCCAATCCACCAATAATTCGATCATTTTCTACCAACTCTTTTAAAATATGCCCTGGTAATACACGTTCTGGACAATGCGACACATAAATTCTACCCTTTTCACTATGCATTTCCTCAGAAGTTGTTAAATCTGATCGTTCTTCTAAAATCCATTCTGCAACCTTTTCAGTTGTACCAATTGGACTTGTAGATTCAAGAATAATAATATCCCCATTTTTTATAACAGGAGCAATTGTTTTCGCAGCAGCCTCTACATATGTTAAATCTGGCTTATGGCCATCCTTAAATGGCGTTGGCACTGCCAAAATGAAAATATCAGCTTCTTCAGGCTGTAATGAAGCCTTTAATTTCCCACTTTGTACCGCCGCTTTAACTAAAATGTCTAAATCTGGTTCATAAATATGTACCTTACCACTATTAATCATTTCGACTGCACTTTCATTTACATCAACACCATGTACTTGAAACCCTTTTGTTGCTAGTAAACTAGCAGTAGGTAGACCAATATAACCTAATCCCATTACACAAATCTTTTTATCCATTTTTTTAACCTCTTTCCTATGAATTAGCTACTAAGATGCACCATTAGACTTAATCATAATTTGAATCGTTTTAAAAATGATTTTCAAATCATAGAGTACGCTTCGTTTGTTTATATATTCTAAATCTAGTTCAACCATTTCTTTGAATCCAACACTATTTCTCTCCGTTACTTGCCAAAGCCCCGCACATCCTGGAGTAACAAGTAAACGCTGCTTATCATACGCTGTATATTCCTTTACTTCCCTTGGAAGTGGTGGACGTGGTCCAACTAGACTCATTTCACCTTTTAATACATTTAATAGCTGTGGCAATTCATCAATACTTGTTTTTCTAATAAATTTCCCAATTCTTGTAACTCGTGGATCCTCTTTCATTTTAAACATTGCACCCGACACTTCGTTATGTTTTAATAAGTCCTTTAATTTCTCTTCCGCGTCTATAACCATTGAGCGAAACTTGTACATATAAAACTCTTTTCCATCTTTTCCAATACGAATTTGTTTAAACAGCACAGGCCCTTTCGGATCTTGATATTTAATTAACACTGCTACAATCAAAAAAACAGGAGATAATAAAATCAGTCCACATAACGCTCCAATAAAATCAATACAGCGTTTAGCTACTAAATATCCTTTACGTGCATTTACTTTTTCCCAGTCCAGTTCTATATTATTTTCCTTTTCCAGATCTCCGCTTGATACTTTTACCAAGGTCAATGCTCTCTCACCTCACTTTTATACATGTACATTTTCTTTCTTTACAAGTTCTTTCATATATTTCATCAAATCCACTTTCAATTCCTCATTTTGAAGTGCCATTTCAATCGTTGTCTTAATAAATCCGAATTTCTCTCCAACATCATAACGAGTTCCTTCGAAATCATAAGCAAACACACGCTGAATTTCATTTAAACGTTGAATCGCATCCGTCAATTGAATTTCTCCACCAGCACCTGTTTGTTGGTTCTCAAGAAACATAAAAATTTCTGGTGTTAATATATAACGGCCCATAATTGCTAAATTAGATGGCGCTGTACCTTGAGCTGGCTTTTCTACAAATTGACGGACCTGATATCGACGATCATCTTGTTCAACTGGATCAATAATGCCGTAACGATGTGTCTCATTTTCCGGTACTGTTTGTACACCAATAACTGCAGACTGTGTACTTTCATATTGATCCATTAATTGACGTAAACATGGTGTTTCTGCTTGAACAATATCATCACCAAGTAATACTGCAAATGGCTCATTTCCAATAAACTTACGTGCACACCATACTGCGTGTCCAAGTCCTTGAGGTTCTTTTTGTCTTATGTAATGAATATTAATTTTTGAAGATGCTTGTACTCTTTCAAGCATTTCATATTTTTCTTTTTCCAACAGGTTTTGTTCTAATTCAAAAGAATGATCAAAATGATCTTCAATTGCACGTTTTCCTTTTCCAGTTACAATAATAATATCTTCAATTCCTGATTCTATCGCTTCTTCTACTATGTATTGAATTGTTGGTTTATCAACGATAGGTAACATTTCTTTCGGCATTGCCTTCGTCGCTGGTAAAAATCTTGTCCCAAGACCAGCAGCTGGAATAATCGCTTTTCTTACTTTTTTCAAATCTAGTCCCCCCAAAAAAACATTGTTTTATCTATATGTAACAATAATAAAAACCCTACCTATAGAGTCATTTTTATAACTCCATAGGTAGAGTTTCTAATAGAAATAAATTTATGGGCATCCAACCCATCCTCACGTCATACTCCCGACGACAAGCGTCTAAGGTAGGTTCGAAATAAAAAATTTCTACCCACAGCACAACCGAGTGCCCCCATTGATAACGGTTAGGAGACATCACCAAAGCTCTTCAATTAAAAAATACCAAACAATTTTTTACGACGAATTTGTTCTGGATCTTCTTTATAAATTGCTTTTCCGCTAATTAATAAATACGGATTTTCTTTTAAATCGCTCATAACATTCATTCCGAATTCTTTTTCGATTAATTCATAGCTTTCCGCTAAATGAAATCCTCTTGTTGTTGTGTTATGTGCATCTGATGCGATCATATGAGTTAAATTATGTTCAACGAGTTGTAGTGAGAATTTTTTTATCTTTTTGCCGAATTTCCCTAGTAAACTTCCTGCCGTTACTTGTGTTAATGCACCTTTACTTACAAGATTGTATAACTTATCTGGCCGCTGGATTAACTCGGCATTACGCTCTGGATGAACGATAATTGGGATCATTCCTTTTACACGTAGTTCATATAATAGTTGTTCGGCATAACGAGGTACATGATTAGATGGAAATTCAATGAATATGTATTTGTTTGTTTCGTTTAAGGTAACGATTTTACCAGCTTCATAGTCTTCTAATAAATCACCATATAACCTGACCTCTTGCCCTGGTAAAATTTTCAGTGGAATTTCATTTTGTTGTAGTTCATCATTTAGTTGTTTTACTTGATGAATAATTGAAGTACGTTCATTTGTATATTTCCCGTTTTGATGGTGTGGTGTTGCGACGATTGTATGTATTCCTTCTTGGACAGCCTTTTGTGCCATGGCCAGACTATCTGTTACTGTTTGTGCACCATCATCGATGCCAGGTAAAATGTGACAATGTAAATCAATCATTTGTTTCATCCTCCCTCTCTCATATAAAAATCTTTTTTCCTTTGGATATGAGTTATCTCATATCCAAAGGAAAAAAGGAGATATGTTTTTGCCATATCTCACTTTTTAATTAGTTTGCACCATAATAATAATATAAGCCTTGTTCACGTTCACGATCGTTCAGAACAACGCCTAACAATTTACCTTTTGCAGATTCTAATAATCCTTTTGCTTTTACCGCTGTTTCCTTTTCTGTCGATTCGCTACGAACGACAAGAATAGATGCATCACATACATTCGCCATAATTTGCGCATCTGTTACAGCTAAAATTGGCGGTAAATCAAAGATGACTAAATCGTACATACTATATGCTTGCCCAAGAAGTTCTTTCATCGATTTCGAACCTAACAATTCCGCCGGATTTGGTGGGATTGGACCACACGCTAAAAAGTGTAAATTATCAACTAATGTCGTTTGTACACACTTCTCTAACCGTTCACTATGTGTTAATACATTCGTTAATCCGAAAATATTATCAACTTGGAACATTTGATGCATCGCTGGTTTACGCATATCTGCATCAATTAATAATACTTTCTTTCCTTGTTGAGCAAAAACAACTGCCATATTCGCTGTTGTCGTCGTTTTCCCTTCACTCGGGTTAGCAGACGTTACCATTAACGAATGTAAATTCGTATCAACAGATGCAAATTCGATATTCGTTCGAATATTACGATATTGTTCTGAAATTGGTGATTTCGGTTGTTGATGAGCAATTAATTGACGACGTTGACGATGATTTTGTTTCTTTTTAAATAAACTATTAAGAGCCAATTGTTTGCCCCCTCACTTTTCTTGATGATGAAGCATGTGATTTCACGCTTGCTGTTTCTTCATCCATACGTGCTACAATACCTAACACTGGTAAGCCAAGTAAGCTTTCTACATCTTCTTCTTTTTTCACTGTGTTATCTAAGTATTCTAGTAAGAATGCAAGACCAACTGAAGCCATTAATCCAACAACGAAAGCAATTGCTACATTAAGCATAGGAACTGGCTTAATCGGAGATTGATTTTCCGCAACTTCTGCTTTTGATAATACCGTTACGTTATCGACATTCATAATTTTTGCAACTTCACCTTTAAATACATCTGCGGTTGCATTTGCGATATCACGAGCTACTTTTGGATTTTTATCCTCAGCTGTAACGGAAATGACTTGTGAATCTTTTTCATTCGCAACATTAATCTTTTCTGTTAAAGCTTGTGCAGTCATATTTAAATGTAATTTTTCATTCACTTGGTCTAAGACTACTGGACTTTTAATAATGACCTTATATGTATTCGTTAATTGAATATTTGTTTGAATTTCACCAGCTTGAATCATTGCACCCTCTAGCTTTTTCTGATTAACCAGAATTTGCGTTGAAGATTGATAGATTGGTGTCATGAAGAAGAAGCTAATGATAGCACTTACAATAGCTGCACCAAAGGCGATTACGAGGATCATTGCTAAACGTTTTCTTAAAATATGAAATAACTCTTTCAAACTAATTGTTTCTTCCATAAGTTCCTCCAACTTTCTAAAATTTGCACATAAAAAAATTATAACATATAAATCTTACATTTTTTTATTTTAGTAATATCTATGTACGATTGGTATTTAAAAACATATATAATCTTACAAAATAATCTTAAATATGACAACACATTCCATCAATTTTATAAATTTTCTATTATATCATTTTTTTTGTATAATTCAATAAATAATTTTAAAACAATTCAAAAAAACTGGTAAAAATACTTACCAGCTTTAAAAATTACTATTCCATATATTATTTTCTAATAATATCCATATTGCTCTTTTTCTTCTTTTTTATCATTTAAAACGACGCCAAGTAGTTTTCCAGATGCTTTATCTAATATTTGTTTCGCCTTTATCAGTTTATCTTTTTCTGTTTTTTCACTACGAGCTACTAATACAATTCCGTCGCATTTATTTGCGAGTATTTGTGCATCTGTAACGGCTAGTACAGGTGGTGTATCGATTAAAATGACATCAAACATCTTATATGCCTCTAGAAGCATTTCATCCATTTTACGGTATCCTAGTAGTTCTGCAGGGTTTGGCGGAATTGGGCCTGATGGCATGACATATACATTATCTATATCTGTTTTTTGAATACATTGCATAAACGAAGCCTGTCCTGATAATAAATTTGTTAAACCATTTGGATTGTGAACCGCAAATAAGTTTTGTAATGTCGGCTTACGTAAGTCCGCCCCAATTAACAATACTTTTTTCCCTTGTTGACCGAAAACAACTGCTAGATTAGAAATAGTCGTTGTTTTCCCGTCTCCTGGATCTGCTGAAGTGACAATAATAGAACGAATATGGTTATCTACAGATGTAAATTCAATGTTCGTACGAATGTTACGGTATTGTTCTGTAATACGTGATTTAGGCTCTTTATGTGTAATTAATTGTCGTAATGGTTTTCTTTTCTTTCTTCCGAACATGTTCTAGTCTCCTTTTTCAAAATGCGACCTTTTCCCTTTTTCTCTTTTATGCTCGATATGCTACGCCTATTTTTCATTTACTTCTACCGTTAAATTTCCCCATTACTTTCCTCTACAGTTCATCATAACGAATCATAATAACCTTTGTCCTATCTTATAACCTCCATAATGTGACAACGGCATCTCTATCTTTATCGCGCTATCATTCATCTTGATTTCAAGATATTTATAGCGTCATTATATACAAACTCCCATTCATTTACAATTAAAATTCTGATTACTCTGCATTTTAATATTTCAAATAAAAAATATAGTAATTAAAAAAATCCTTCTGCATATTACAGAAGGATTTTTTTAATCACTATCTATTCTTTCTTATCACCAATTGCAAATGTAATTTCAGCTTCGCACGCAACTTCACCATCTACTGTTGCGATTGCTTTTCCTTTTCCGATTGGTCCACGTACGCGTGTCATTTCTACTTCTAAACGAAGTTGATCACCTGGGCGCACTTGTTTTTTGAAGCGGCAGTTGTCGATGCCTGCGAAGAAAGCAAGTCTCCCGCGGTTTTCTTCTTTCTTTAATACAGCAACTGCTCCAACTTGAGCTAATGCTTCTACAATAAGTACGCCGGGCATAACTGCATAGTCTGGGAAGTGTCCATTAAAGAACTCCTCGTTTGCAGATACATTTTTAATTCCAACCGCTCTTTTTCCCTCATCCACTTCTAATATTTTATCAACAAGTAAAAACGGATAGCGGTGAGGAATGATTTCTTTAATTTGTTCTATATTTAGCATGTAACAATCGCCCCTTTTACAATATTGGTCTTACCACTTGGACATATTGTTATTATCACATTTTGTTTATTATTTGTCATTATAAAGTGAAACTTTAATCAGTGGGGGGGTCCATCCCCCACTGATTATTAGTTGAACCAATCGGGCTTTTACGGGCAGTTGATCTCCCACCTAACTCCCTTGCATTCGCCAAATTTTGAGGTGGGAGTCTTACTGCCCGTTAATGCGGGATAAAGTAAAAATTTACTTCCTATTATAAAAAAATGCACACACTCTATTCCATTAAAATAGTTGCACTTCTCAGCAACTGACACGGAGGTAGAAAAGAGTGTATGCCCAAATTAGGGAAAGGCAATATGTATTTGAACATTTTTTGCCTTAATGTCGTATTCGACTCATTATATTACAAACGTTTTCAAATATGAAAATATTAAATTTAACCATATATATGAATATTTTACCTGTTTTCTCTATTTTTCTTTATTTTCCTTCCATTTTCTCAATAAATTAAAAAAATATAAAAATATAAAGATATAAAAAAATAAAAAGGACCAAGGTTTGATACCTTAGTCCTTCTCACTTTATCCCGATTGGTGAAGGCTAATAATCAGCGGGGGATGAACCTCCCACTGATTAAAGTTTCACTTTATTTCAATGCACGACGTGGTAATTTATCGATATTCTCTAACATAATACCTGTACCAATAGCAACACATTGCATTGGGTTTTCAGCGATTAATACTGGTACCTTTAATTCTTCTGCTAGAAGCATGTCGATACCGTGTAATAAAGCTCCACCGCCTGTTAGAATAACACCGCGGTCGATAATGTCCGCAGATAGTTCTGGTGGTGTGCGCTCTAGTACGCCTTTTGCAGCTTGTACAATGATAGCTGCGTCTTCTTTTAGTGCTTCTGTAATCTCTTCAGAGCATACTGTAATTGTACGTGGTAAACCTGTTACCATGTCACGTCCGCGAATTTCAAGCTCTTCACTACGTGCACCTGGGAATACTGTACCAACTTTAATTTTAATATTTTCTGAAGTACGTTCTCCAATTAATAGCTTATACTTACGTTTAACGTAGTTTAAGATTTCCATATCAAACTTATCGCCAGCCATTTTGATAGAGGAAGAGGTAACAATATCACCCATAGAAAGTACGGCAATATCTGTTGTACCTCCACCAATATCAACAACCATGTTTCCGCTTGGCTGGAAGATTTCCATACCCGCACCAACTGCGGCTACTTTTGGTTCTTCTTCTAAAAATACTGTTTTACCACCTGAACGTTCAGCAGCCTCACGAATTGCTTTTTGTTCTACAGATGTGATATTTGTTGGACAGCAAATTAAAATGCGAGGTTTTGAAAAGAAACTCTTCACGTCCAATTTGTTAATGAAATACTTTAACATTGCTTCTGTAATTTCGAAATCTGCGATTACACCATCTTTAAGCGGACGAATTGCTACAATATTACCAGGTGTACGTCCCACCATACTTCTTGCTTCTTCACCTACTGCTAATACTTTTCCACTATTACGATCAATTGCCACAACAGATGGCTCATTTAATACAATACCCTTACCTTTAACATGAATTAATACGTTAGCCGTACCTAGGTCAATTCCGATATCTCGTGCAAACATTCCCGTCATTTCCTCCTCGATATTCAAAATCAGGTTACACCCGAATTCTTTTACACCTAATTTCTGATTTTATCATAAATTTAACAGAAACGTAATATTCGCAAAAAGAATTCTTCTGAAAAATATTACCGAATTCACAAGGAATGTTTGCTATTTTAGATTTATTGGCGCACAGGGTTTTCTGTATCTTCTTTTCGGTACTTTTGCTTTGTTGCTTCTCCACCTCTTAAATGACGAATAGACTTATGATAATCAAGAATTTCTTTCACTTCATTTGCCAGCTCTGGATTTATTTCTGGCAAACGTTCTGTTAAATCTTTATGGACTGTACTCTTTGATACCCCAAATTCCTTTGCGATTACACGCACTGTCTTTCTTGTCTCCACGATATACTTGCCAATCTTGATAGTTCTCTCTTTGATGTAATCGTGCACACCACTCGCCTCCCTAAATTGGATGTGAGAAGTGTGAAATGAGACTCGCTGCATACGACTATGAAGTAAATGTGAGTGCTGTTTGTAAGCGTTAAACATTCTTGGATTTATAATGAAATGATTCACGATTTCTCACCTCAAACACTCTCTTTGCATTGGTTTATACCATTGTATTGCCCGCACTACTGATATATGCTACATGTTCACTATTTTTGCGGACTAAGTTAAGAAAAATTACGTTTTTTTGTGAGAAATACGTTAACGATGACAATTATGGCAAAAAAAAGTGACACCTCTTTATAAAAGGTGTCACTCTTCTCTTTCATATTCTTCTTCTAACAACTGATGGTGGGGGACTTCTTTCTTACCGGCAATATAATAATATAAAGCGAATAAAACAAACAATAAAATGATAGCAATCGACAGAACAGATAAAAATGACACAGTATCCCCTCCCTTTTGTAATATATATTCGAGAATCTCGTCATTTTTCCTTGTTATTGCAACTTTTTTCTCGAAATTGATTATTTTTATATAAAAATAAAGTGAAACTTTAATCAGAGGGGTTTTTGTTCATCCCCCACTGATTATTAGTTGAACCAATCGGGCGTTTACGGGCAGTTGATCTCCCACCTAACTTCTTTGCTCCAGCTGAATTTTGAGGTGGGAGTCTTACTGCCAGTTAATGCGGGATAAAAAAATCAGCTCTCCTAATGAGAACTGATTTTTTCACTTTATTATTCTTGTGAAGAAGAACCGTTAGATGATTCTGTAGAACCATTCGTTGATTTTTCTTCTTTTTGAGATTTCTCATCTTGTTTACCGTTCGTCTCTTTATCACTAGTCGAGCCGCTTGTTGATTTCTCTTCTTTTTGAGATTTCTCATCTTGTTTGCCGTTCGTCTCTTTATCACTAGTCGAGCCGCTTGTTGATTTCTCTTCTTTTTGAGACTTATCTTCTGGTTTCGTGCTTGTTGACTTTTCTTCTTTTTGAGATTTGTCATCAGCTTTTTTACCAGAAGCATTTGTCGCCTTTGCAGCACCTGCATCAGCTTTAATTTCTGCTACTGATTTATTTAAATAACGCTCAGGGTTCACAGCCACATTGTCTTTACGTACTTCAAAGTGAACGTAAGAACCTGCATCTTTATTCATTGCATTTAGACCTGATTTTCCTAACACTTCACCTTGCGCGACTCTTGCACCTTTTTCTACTTTCACACTGCCTAAGCTTTGATAAGATGCTGCTACACCATTTCCACTATCTACTGTTACAACATAACCAAGAAGTGAATCTTTTTCAGCTTTCGTTACTGTACCACTTAAAGCAGCTGTAACATCAAATTCTTTTCCGTTTTTCGCAGCAATGTCAATTCCTTTATTCGGGGAATATGTGTTGTTATAAAAGACAAGTGCTTTTTCTTGTTCCGCCTCTGATGCTGCATCTTCATAGAATTTCTTCTGTACTACTACTTCTGCATTTGCTGCAGTTGGCATTTTCACTACTTCTGAAGATTTTGTTACTGGTACTGCCGGATCTTCCGTTTGTGTATACGGTGTTGCTTGATCTTGGTTCGGAGCTTTCTTTGGATTAGCTCCCTGGAACCATAGCGCAACCATTAAGATTACCGCTGCACAAGCAATGTATAGTGCCGGAAACACCCATCTTTTTTGAAATAAATGTACTACTTTTTGCGACTTTTTACTATTTCTTCCTCGCATTCCATCATCACCTCAGCAATCATTTTGAACAATATTCACTCATCCTATACAACCTATAACTAATTACTTTTCGACAAAATCTGTAAAAATATGTATAGGAATTGCAAAATTTCCGAGGAAATGATAGAAAAAGGAAAAAACTGAGCGTTTCAGCTCAGTTTTTAGTCCATTTGTTTCTTTCTATAAATGAAGAGCGTAATAACAAGTACTGCAACTAACCAAATAGTTATATTCAATAAATTACTAGCAATTGCACTAAAACCTTCACCTTTTATAACACTGCTAACTGCAAGACCGATATGACGAGTTGGTAAATAACCAATCATCTTTGTAACAACTTCATTCTTCACAAACATTCCAATTAAATCGCCCAAAAGAAATGTCATTAATATTGGCAATCCAATTGTTGAGGTTTGTGGCACATTTTGAGCTAATAATCCGATACAAGTGCCAATGAGATTAAATATTAGCATTCCAAGAACAAAGATGAGTAATAATAATGCAAAATTACCTTCTAATTTACCTAAAATAAGTAGATTAATAAAACAAATTGCAACTGTAATCAGACCTGTTAATGAACTTTTACCAATTAATACTTCAATTGATGATGCTGGTGATAGCATAAGAACACGAAGCGTATTTTTTTCTTTTTCTTCAGCGATGAGCATTGCCTGTACAAAACCTCCGACCATAACTAACGCCATCGCAGTTAATGTACCTGCCCCAACTTCTCTAAAGTTATCTGCACGACTAAATAGTATTGCAAAGAAAACTGGCATTGCCATCATAATTAAAGTTTGTGAATTCGTTTTAAAATCCTGTAACTCTTTCCGAAAAATAGCTGAAAATCGTCTCATTGAAAATGTCATTATAATCCCCTCCCAGTAACTTCAATAAAGATATCGCCTAGCGTTGGTTCGTGTGAATGAATGGATAGTAATTCACCTTTTTTCATCCATTCTGAAATACGTTTTGCACCTAATTCGTCTTTTTGCACTACTTCTTTTTGCTTATCTTTTAATACGACTTGTATTTGATCTTTTGCGTATTGTAGGCGAAGGTTTTCTGGTGTATCAAGCGCTACAATTTCTCCGCCGCATAGAAAGGCGATGCGGTTACAAAGCGTTTCTGCTTCATCCATGTTGTGCGTTGTTAAGAAAATCGTTGTTCCTTCTTTATTTAAGTCTTTTAAGATTTTATGAATGTTTTGTACGTTTACTGGATCAAGTGCAGATGTTGGTTCATCTAAGAAGAGGATATCTGGTTTGTGAAGGATCGCTCTCGCTAGTGTGACACGCTGCTTCATTCCTTTTGACAATTTTTTTACTTGTGTTTTTTTATCATCTAATAAGTTCACTTGTGCTAGTACTTCATCAATTCGTTCTTTTTTACAATCGTATAAGTCGCAAAATAATAGTAAGTTATCATAAATGCTAAGTCTTTCATATAAGCCGCTATTGTCTGTTAAAATACCGATTCGTTTGTAATCGATACTACTTGGCCCTGTAATGTCTTTCCCTAACACTCGTACTGTTCCAACGCTATGAAGCAATTGAGAAGTTAAAATCTTTACTGTTGTTGTTTTACCAGATCCACTCGGTCCGAGGAATCCAAAGATTTCTCCTTGCTTCACCTCAATATTTACATTTCGAAGGGCCGTTTTTCCATCGAAACTTTTCATTACATCTTTCATTTCAACTGCCAATGTCATTTCGTCATCCCCTTTGTTTTTCTTTTTATAGATGAAAGTCGCTTTAGCGCTTTTCGTTTGTTTGTTTCGCTTTTCTTGACTCAATCATATGAAAAACAAAGGGTAGGCGCAGTAAAATACCAGTAAAAGGAGTATTTTTACCGGTGAATGAATCGTATTTTGAGCTTATCGGAGCATTTTTATAGCCCAATTACACCTTTTAATTCATCCATTCGTCCTTTTGAAAGCGGGATTGAACTTTTTCTTTCGTCATCCAAAATTAAACTAAAACTATTACGTGTCCACGTAATAACTTCTCGTACTCTTTGTAAATTGACGAGGTACGAGCGATGACATCTAAAGAATCCAAATCCTGTTAATCTCACTTCTAGTTCACTTAATGTTAATGCGCATACGAAATCCCCTTCGCGCACATGAATATGTGTCACTCCATTTTGTGTTTCAATGAAATGGATTTCCATCGGATCCAGTAAAATGATTTTATCATTCACTTTCGCTGGAATTCTTTCAAGTTTCATTTGCGGAATCATTTGAACTACTTTTTCTTCATCGACTTCTTCAACTTCCTCTTGCTCTATTTCTATCTTTTTCACACCATCGTTGTTTAATATGTACACATCTTCTGTCAGCGAAAGGGCATCTGATAAAAAGGAGGACGTAATAAAGATTGCCTTTCCTTGCTCTTTCATTTTCATAATCGCTTTTCGAATAATGATCGTACTCTCTGTATCCACATTTTGCTCTGGCTCTTCTAAAATAACTAAATCCGGATTATGAATCATAACTCGCCCAAGATGAAGACGGCGTTTCTCTGAAAATGACAATTTTTCTATTTTAACGTTCAACTTATCTAGGAGACCGACATATTGTACTACTTCTTCCATACTCATGTTAGATTCATAAAGCCCTAATATAAACTTAAAGTACTCCTTCACCTTCAAACGGTCGTATGCTTCATCTCTCAAAAAACAAAAACCGATGCGGGAATATACTTTCTTTCCAATCGGCTCCTCTTCAAATAACACACTACCTGAAGAAGCCTCTTCTTCTCCAATAATAATGCGATGCAACACTTTAGCTGTATGGTTATTACACTGCAAAACAACACATTGTCCCTTCTCAACCTCTAGCTCAATTGCCGGTAACTGGTTCGTCTTCCCTAACTGTTTCAACTCCAGTAGCGCCATTTCGTCTCCCCCAAATGTTTTTATCCTATTATACCAAACAATTAATGGAAAATTATGATATTTTAAACAAAAAAGAAGTAGGTATCAGGAAACCCCTGACACCTACTTCTTCACCATCAATTTTCCTTCATAATCATTCATCGTCTTTATTTCAATGCCTTTATAGTAATGAGCGACTATCTCTGTATATTTCTTACCTTCCGCTGCCATACCATTCGCACCGTACTGGCTCATACCGACGCCGTGACCGAATCCTTTCGTTGTAACGGTGATGTTATCCCCTTCTTGTTTCCACGTAAAGTCTGAGGAGCGTAAATCTAACTTTTCACGAACTTGTTTTCCTGTTAATGTTTTCCCTTGGAACTCTACATCCTTTACTCGCTTTCCTTCCGTAAGGTCTTTAATATTACCAACCTTTCCGTCCGCTAGCACTTTCACACCGAGACGTTTTTGAAAATCAGCTACTGTGAATTTTTGCTCACTCGTAAATTTTGGAGAGGCTTGATCCCACGGACTATCTACACTCTTTAAGTATGGATAATCATTTCCCCAATAATCAGCTGCATTTTCTGTTCGTCCGTTACTCGTTGAGAAGAAGGATGCTGAAATTGGTTTTCCATCATACGTTAAAACTTGTCCTGCGGTTTTCGAAACGGCTTCCTCAATTTTCTTTAAATTATTTTCGTAGTTATTACCCCATTGTTTCTTCAATTCCTCTTTGCTTTTGTACACTTGATCTTTCACTGTATCTGTCACGTCCGCATTGTTTTTCTTACCACCGCTTAGCATACGCTGCACTACAAATGTTCTTGCTGCTAATGCCTGCGCCTTTAGCGCCTCTATTTCAAAGCTGGCATTCATCTCAGAAGCTACTACACCGGCCACATACTCCTCCATAGGTAATGTTTCTACCTTCTTCTGCTGATCACGATATACAGCAACTTGAACCGCTGTATCCACTTTCCCTGGAGCTGGTATACTTTCTATCGCTGGAGGAGTTTTAGAAGCTGCTTCTTCCCCTACTTTTGCTTTCGCAAACGGAATAACAAGAGCAGCAGGTACAATGATAACGAGCGCTATTAGGAGCGCTACTGTAATGAAAAGTGGCTTTGAAAATTTCATCCTATTCCCCCAATATAAAGTTGGATTCCTTTCATTCTTATGGAACTACGGGATTTTTTAGAACATACTTGGGGGTATCGATATAAAGTGAAACTTTAATCAGTGGGGGTTTTGTCCATCCCCCACTGATTATTAGTCTTCACCAATCGGGCATTTACGGGCAGTTGATCTCCCGCCTAACTTCCTCCCATTCGCCGAACTTTGAGGTGTGGGGCTTACTGACCGCAAATAGTGGAATAAAACAAAAATTTTCTAAATATTTTTACTGAGACGTGCATAAGTATAGAATTTATTGACTATAACAGTAATAACCCAAAAAAATAGCCCCTATGTCAAAAGACATAGAGACTACTTCAATTAAGCGTGAAGATCAGAAACTTCTTGTTCTTTCACTTCTTCTACTTTTTCGTTTACACGTTCAATAGTTGCACCTAATGCAGCTAATTTCTTATGGAAGTCTACATAACCGCGGTCAAGATGTTTTAACTCTGTTACACGAGTATAACCTTCTGATACTAAACCAGCTAAGATTAATGCTGCTGCAGCACGTAAATCAGTTGCGCCAACTTCAGCTCCTTGCAAGCTACTTGGACCGTTCATAATTACAGAACGACCTTCGATTTTAATATCAGCATTCATACGACGGAATTCTTCAACGTGCATAAAGCGGTTTTCGAATACCGTTTCTGTAATCATACTTGTTCCATCAGCATGTAGTAATAATGCCATCATTTGTGATTGCATGTCTGTTGGGAAACCTGGATGAGGCATAGTTTTAATATCAACCGCTTTTAACTTGTCTGGGCCGATAACACGTACACCTTCATTTTCCTCAATAATTTTAACACCCATTTCTTCCATTTTCGCTGTAATTGAGCGTAAATGTTCAGGCACAGCATTTTCAATTAAGATGTCTCCACCTGTAATTGCCGCTGCAACCATGAATGTTCCTGCTTCAATACGGTCAGGAATAATAGGGTGGTTTGCACCATATAATTTTTCAACGCCTTCAATACGAATCGTTCCAGTTCCAGCTCCGCGTACTTTCGCTCCCATTGCATTTAAGAAGTTAGCTAAGTCAACGATTTCTGGCTCTTTCGCTGCGTTTTCAAGGACTGTTGTCCCTTTTGCTAATGTAGCTGCAGACATAATGTTTTCTGTCGCGCCTACGCTTGGGAAGTCTAAATAAATTTTAGCTCCTTTTAGTTCGCCCTCTACGTGTGCCTCAACAAATCCGTTACCAACTTTTACTTTCGCTCCCATTGCTTCGAAGCCTTTTAAATGTTGGTCAATTGGACGTGAACCAATTGCACATCCACCAGGAAGTGCAATACGAGCACGACCGTTACGTGCTAATAATGGTCCCATTACTTGAACAGATGCACGCATCTTACGTACATACTCAAATGGTGCTTCAATGTTTAATTCTTTAGAAGAATCGATTGTTACTTGGTTATTTTCAAATACGACTTCAGCATTTAAATGACGTAATACCTCGTTAATTGTGTATACATCAGATAATACTGGCACTTCAGATAGTACATTCTTTCCGTCACTCGCTAATAGGGCTGCAGCGATTATAGGTAATACAGCATTTTTTGCGCCCTCAACACGCACTGTGCCGCTTAACCGCTTTCCGCCACGGACGATGATCTTTTCCAAATTATTCCCCTCCGTGTCCTTTTTTCAGTATCTATCCACTCAATACTCAGAAGTTATGATCGGTGTGCCAACCACAATTGTATCTTTGTTGTTTGTAGAACGTATTGCTATTTGCACATTTATTTTCTCTCTATTTGTTGAAAGAGCGTCATTCCACTTTTTATTATATGCGGAGACTGATACAAATGCTCTTTCTTCTATCTGTTCGATCGCTCTTGCTGAAAGATCTTTCAAAACCTGATTGGTTTTATTTTGCAAAACACCTTCAATCTTATCATTCAGTACACCTTGAACACAAGTGTAAATTATAGGTTTTTCACTAAAAATTTTATCCATGTTCTGAACGTACTTCGGGTCCCATTTCGCCCCGCTCACTTCAAAAATAATAAAAGTGTTTTCTTTAGTATTTTCCTTACTCCAAGTTACTACTATTCGTTCTTCATGTGAAGAAGATTTTTTATAGGATGTAGCCTTATATCCATCTGGAGATTGTTCTAATTCCCAACTTTCAATGTTTGCCTTTTCCTTCACATCGTTTAACAATTTTTGAAACGTATGTATATTAGAAATTGTTTTCGTTTCTCGCGCTAACCATGACCACCGCTCTACTTTTGCATCGTTCTTCTCTAAAGCTGCAATCATGCTCTCCATTTTCTGTTCATCGCTTATAGGTTTCATCTCTTTATATCCAACCAAAAATAAAACAACACTTACGATAACGATAAGAATGGCTTTAAACTTCAATTTCATCCCCTCCTATCCCCATTGTTAACGGAGATATGAGGTTCTATACACTTACTTTACTAAATACGTTAAACTCTTTGAATAGCCTAAATAATCAAGGAAAAAGTTACTTACAGATGTCCCAATTGTAATTGTAATTAGGATAAGTAATACTCTCGTCTGCATCACTTTTCCAGACTTCATTAAGCGCTCAATGTGAATACCTTGTAAGGCCCACCACGTAATGGTAATAAACAATAAATGCGAAACAATGGCAATCAGTGCTTGTTGCCCTAAAAGATGTGCCAAAAAATCGACCCCTTTTTTTGCTTGGCTACTACTTACGCAAAATGTAAAAAACGATACCATAAATAAGTAGGAGCCACACTTTTTCACACGCAAATAAACATCTTACATTTTACATCGTAATTTTCTGTTAAAAAACATATACCTATAGGTGTTTTCATTTGCTGTTACTCCAAAATAAAAAGCGTAGAGTACGGACTCTACACCTTTTATTTTTACTATTGTACCACGTTCCCTAAGAAGAAGAAATCTTTCATTAATGGAAAATATTCATAGAAGAAATTGTAACCAATCATCGGCATAATCCCCAGTATTACAATTGAAATTGCGCAAAGACTCATGACAATCTTTATATTTAACGGTAACCGAAGCTTTTCTTCTGCCCCTTCTGTGCGGAAAAACATTTGCTGTAATATCCGGAAGTAATATACGAATGAAATAACTGTTGTCCCCATCATAATAGAAGCTAATACGTAATGAGCAGGCTCAACATGAAGTGCCCCTAAAAAGATGTTAATTTTTCCGATGAAACCTGCTGTCCCCGGTATTCCAGCTAATGATAAAATAAAGATCGTCATCACTATAGCTGTAAATGGGGATCGCTTGTATAACCCTGTAAAAATAGTCATATTTTCCTTATCATTTTGTAAGATTAATCCGTGGATGATTGCAAATGCCCCTATATTCATAAGCATATATGCAAGCATATAAAACCACATACTATCCATCGTAAACTGCGATAGCGCTACAAGAGGGACTAGCAAATACCCAGCATGCGCGATACCTGAATAGGCAAATAGACGTTTTACATTGTATTGCTTTAATGCTACTACGTTCCCAACAATCATCGTAATACTAGCTAGTACCGCAATGTATATACTCATACGCCCGTACAAAGATTGTGCGTCTCCTTGGATTGCCACACCTGCAAACACCATAAGAAACAAACGCGTAATGAGTAGAAAACCAGCAATTTTAGAAATCGTTCCGAGAAAAGCAGTGACAGGTGTAGCCGCTCCCTCATACACATCTGGTGCCCACATATGAAATGGCACTGTTGCAATTTTAAATGAGAGTCCAACGAGCAAAAGTAGAAATGCGAGGGCTAACAATAACTGAATGCCCCCAGCCAATCCTTGCGTAAATACCTTTTGCATTTCCACTATGTTGGTCGACCCTGTAATACCGTATAAATAGCTCATTCCAAAGAGTGTAATTGCTGTTCCAATTCCTCCGTTAATGACATATTTCATTGCAGCCTCATTCGATGCACGGTTTCTTTTTCGGATTCCTACTAAAATATAGGAAGAAAGCGAAAGCAACTCTAAACCAACGAACAATGTGATGAAATCAACGCTAGAAGCCATGAACATCGCTCCAAGAAGCGCCATTAAAAACAAATAATAATATTCTCCTTTATCTTGAATAGGCTCCTTCTTGTCATCGCTTATTGCCATACATAAAACGAGAGCTGCTCCGCCTAATAACAACGTTTTAAATCCTTTTGAAAATCCATCTAGTACAAACGATCCATTTAAAATATCTCCTGCCGGTTCGCTGTATAGCGTCATTAATGACACTATCGCTAACAAGGTAGCGGCAATTGCACCAATCGCAACGTACCTATGGTTCAGCTTAAAAAACAAATCACATATGGAAAGAAGGATGGCTGCCCCGAGAATAATGAATTCTGGTACCATGAGATGCCATGATAAGCTAAGTAACGTGTTCATATCCATCCTACTTCACCCCCAATGTTTTCAATGTAGTTTGAAGTGGATCCCCTAGTAGTTCTGGCATTACCCCAATTGCAATAATACAAACGATAAGCACTATAACAGGAACGTACTCCCATCCGTGTATATCAAATTTCGCTTCCCATTCTTTCTTACCAAATATCACTTGAAGTGTCGCTCTTAATACGTATACAGCGGTTAAAATAATTCCAATTACACCGACGGCGGCGATAACAGGTTTCCCTTGGAATAAACCGAGAAAGGCAAGGAATTCGCTAATAAATCCGGACATCCCTGGCATTCCAAGCGATGCCATACCGCCCGCTAGGAAGAAACCGCTAAGCACCGGAACACTTTTTGCAAGTCCACCAAGTGCTGTAATATCCGAAGTCCCGAAACGCTCTTCAATAATGCCAAGCAAGAAGAAGAGTAAGGCCGCAATTAAACCGTGAGACACAACTTGGAACAATGCCCCTTGTGTACCTGGTGCATTTAACGCCGCAAGCCCCATTAATACAATGCCCATATGCGAAATACTAGAGTAAGCAAGTACCTTTCTAAAGTCCGTTTGGATGAGTGCTAGAAAGGCCCCATACAATAAATTAATTACCCCTAAAATCGCAATTAGCGTTGCAAAATCACGAAAATATTCTGGGAATAATCCTTTCCCGAAGCGAACAATACCGTACGCGCCAATCTTCAGCAAAACCCCCGCGTGAAGCATAACTACAGCAGGATGCGCTTCTATGTGTACATTGACCATCCAGCGATGCAAAGGGAAAACAGGGAGTTTAATCGCAAAAGCAATCATTATGGCAAGAAACAAGCCGAACTGTACGCTACTTGAGACGGCCATTCCTCCCCCAGCACCTACACTCGTTAATATTTCTTTAAGCTCCGCAATATTTGTTGTACCTGTTTTCGCAAATAAAACCGAGAAAACGATAAGTAAAATAGCTGATCCAATACCGTTATATATTAAATAACTATATGCAGCCTTTTCACTCGACAATTTCCCCCACTTGCCAATTAATAAAAACATTGGTGGCAACGTAATCTCAAAGAACATGAAGAACAACATTAAATTTTGAGCAGCGAAGACACCGAGCATACCTATTTCTAACATGAGTAACAGCATGTAGAATGCTTTCAAATTTCTTTTAATAGAAAATGCCGCAATAGCTGCAAGCATCGCTAGAAGGGCTGTGAGCACCATCATTACAAGCGATAAACCATCAATGCCGAGCTCGTAATAAATTGAAAACCACCTTTTGTCCACTGCTGTGAAATCCCCAAATTGAATCCATTTCACCTTTTCATCAAATATCGATAAGCTCTTTCCTGAAGCGTATGTACAAGCAAGGACGATAGCAATTCCAAATGGAAGCGCCGTTCCGAATAAACCAAGCGCCTGCACTGTACGCGATTCTCGTTTCGGCGTTAATAAAAGCAAGAGAATTCCTAAAAGCGGGGAAAAAATGAAGAACGTTAATAGCAATCCATTCACCGTAAATCCCCTCCCGTATATAACAAAATAATTAGGAGCACTGCGAGCGAAACTGCTGTTACAGTTCCATACACTTGTACATTCCCGTTTTGAAGCCGCGATCCTAGGCCACTCATACCTTTAACGAGTCCAGCAATTAAAACTGCGATTCCTTCTACAACGTATACTTCAAATAAGCGAAGCACATGAGCGATTCCTTTCGTAATAGGAAGCACCGTCACATTGTATAGTTCATCCACATAATATTTTCCTTTCAAAAGGTTATAAAGAGGCGTCCCTTCTCCGCCGGCCCAATCTCTAGAGATAGATTTCTTGCCATATATGAAATACGCAAGGGCAATTCCCGCAAATGAAACGAGCGTCGCAACAACCATAATCCAAGCTGGTCCATGCACGTCTTTCACTTTGAAGCCCACATCTTTCGTAAGCCAATCCCCAAGAAACGTTCCGAACCACGGTGTATTTATATAACCGGCCACTACCGCAAGAACACCAAGGACAATCATCGGATACGTCATGGTGCGAGGTGATTCATGCACCTCTTCCTTCGTCTTCGTTTCCCCGGTAAAGACAAGAAAATATAGACGGAACATATAAAATGCTGTTAGAAATGCCGCAATTACTGCTAAAACGAATAGAAAGTAATTGCCATTCATCCAAGCCGCCGCTAAAATTTCATCTTTACTAAAAAATCCGGAAAGAAGAGGAACACCACTAATTGCAAGTGTGCCTATTAAAAATAGTGCACCGGTTACTTTCATCTTTTTCTGTAAACCGCCCATTTTATTAATGTTTTGCGTATGGACTGCATGAATTACACTTCCTGCTGCCAGGAACAATAATGCTTTAAAAAAGGCGTGTGTCGTTAAGTGAAAGATACCAGCTACATAACCAGCCGAGCCTAGCGCAAGCATCATATACCCGAGCTGACTAACTGTAGAGTAAGCAAGAACCCTCTTAATATCAGTTTGTACTAGACCAATAGAGGCCGCAAAGATTGCGGTGAAAGCCCCAACGATTGCCACAGTTTGCATCGCTACCGCACTTGCTGAAAATAGCGGGAACATCGTCGCTACTAAATATACGCCGGCTGCAACCATCGTTGCCGCGTGAATAAGCGCCGAAACAGGCGTCGGTCCTTCCATTGCATCTGGCAACCATGTATGAAGCGGGAACTGACCCGATTTCCCCATCGCACCGATAAAAATTAATATCGCCGTTATTGTAATCATAGAAGGAGAGAGGTCGCCCGTATGAATCGCTTTAAAAATCGCGTCATATTCAAAACTACCTGCGTACCAAAAAATTAATATCATCCCAATAAATAGCCCAACATCCCCAATGCGTGTCATAATAAAAGCCTTTTTCGCAGCAGCCTTCGCTTCTTCTTTAAAGAAATAAAAACCGATAAGTAAAAACGAACCAAGGCCGACTAACTCCCAAAATATATAAAGCTGTAATAAATTCGTCGATATAACTAGCCCAAGCATCGCAAAGGTAAAGAGCCCTAAATATGCATAAAAGGTTGGTAATCTGGTGTCACCTTTCATATAACCTTTTGAGTACACATGTACAAGAAAACTCACAAGTGTAACGATAAACAACATTAAAGCCCCTAATGCGGTAACTTCAAAACCAAATGATATATCTATATCTCCTACCCTAAGCCATACCCACTTATGCTTCACTGCCTCGGATGAAAATCGTTCTATTAGTACCACTACCGCGGATATAAAGGAGAGAAAGGTAAAGAAAATACCTAGTACACTACTTCCCTCTCTAATTTTCTTCCCGAACACAATAAGTAACAAAAACGAAACAAGCGGGAAAAGCGGTATGAGCCATGCATAATCGATCATTGTTTCCTTCCCCCTTTTCGGTCACAATGCTATCCTTTGAGCGTATCCATCTCATCTACATGAACTGTCGGGCGATTACGGTACAAAGCAATCAAAATTGCAAGACCTACCGCTGCCTCCGCTGCCGCTACAGACATCGTAAACAGCGAAAAAATTTGTCCTGTTAAATTCGGAAACAAGCCTAATTTACTAAACGCTACTAGATTTAAATTGGCGGCGTTTAACATCAATTCGATACAAACTAATACAATTACTGTATTTCGCTTTGTTAAAGCTCCAAATAAGCCGATGCAAAACAAAATAATCGCAAGTGTTAAATATGCAGAAGCCGGAACGCTACTCATGGGAATCCTCCTCTCCCTCATCCTTCTTCGCAAGGATAATCGCTCCTACAAGTGCTACAAGTAAAATAACTGAGGTTAATTCGAATGGAATAATATATTTTGAATAGAGAAGTGTACCGATTTGAAGTGTGTTATTTTCATGGAGAGGTAAACTTCCTTGTGTGCTTTGGTTTGAAAAATCGATACTATTAACAGCGAAATACATAACTGCTCCAAACGATACAACCGCAAAGAAGATAATCCATTTTCGAAGAGTAAGGCGCGATTCATTTTCCGCGTTATGTTTCGTTAACATAATGCCAAAAATCATAATAATAGTGATCGCACCAGAGTAAAGTAAAATTTGTGCCACTCCGATAAATTCGGCTGATAAGAGAAAGTACAAACCCGCAATGCTAAGGAACGTAAGCACAAGGGCCAGCATCATATGCATTACTTTCGTTAAATTCAGCATAAGAACGCCGCCGATAATCGCAGACAAGGATAATATAAAGAAAGCTACAAACTCGCCATTCATGCTTTATTCTCCTTCCTGACGTTCTCGTCGTTCTCGTCAAGCCACTGCAAATTTTTAAATAAATCATCACGTGAATACTCTGCAAGTTCAAAGTTATTTGTCATTACAATCGCCTCTGTCGGGCAAACTTCTGTACATAAATCGCAAAGAATACAAATTTCAAAATTAATATCATACGTGTCGATAATTTTCCCTTTTTTCGTAGGATCAGGATGTTTTTTTCCTGTTAATTGAATGCAATCTGTCGGACAAATGTTGGAACACTGATTACAAACAATACATTTCTCTGGATAAAACTTTTGAATACCTCGAAATCGGTCTGGTAATGGCAACGGTTGATTTGGATAATCATACGTCACCTTTTTCTTACTCAAATTACTAAGCGTATATTTTAACCCTTTAAATAGTCCTTTCATCTCTTACTGGCACCCCCTTTATAGATTAGAAGAATAGCTCCTTAATCAATGCCGTTAAGAAAATATTTGCAAGTGCGATTGGTAATAATACTTTCCAGCCAAACTCCATTAACTGGTCACCTCTTATGCGCGGGAACGTAACGCGGAACCAAATCAATAGAAAGACCACACTGCTGAATTTCAAAGCAAACCATACGGCTCCTGGAATAAACCCAAGGAACATAACTGGATTCCAGCCTCCTAAAAAGAGTACTGTAATTAAAGATGACATCCCGAAGAAATACACATACTCTGAAAGCATGAAAAACGCCCAGCGAAAACCTGAGTATTCCGTATGGTATCCTGAAACAAGTTCTGACTCCGCTTCGGGTAAATCAAACGGTGTCCTATTTAACTCTGCAACTGCCGCGATTAAGAAAATGACGAAACCGATTGGCTGTGCGAAAATGTACCATACCTTTTCCTGCGCCGCTACAATTTCATTCAAGTTAAGACTACCAGCTAACAAAACGACGCCAATTACACTCATCACAAGTGGAATCTCATAAGAAATCATTTGCGCTGCCGCACGCATCCCTCCTAAAAGGGAATATTTATTATTTGATGCCCATCCCCCAGTTACAACTCCGATCGTCGTAATCCCAGAGACAGCAATGTAATACAGTAACCCTACGCCAATATCCGCGAACTGAAATTTATCAGTAAACGGGATAACCGCAAGCACCATAAATGCTGGTGCAAATGCAATAACAGGTGCTAATATAAACAACGGTTTATCAGCAGCTTTCGGAATGCTATCTTCTTTTAATAATAATTTCAAAACATCAGCTACCGTTTGGAGTAAACCGAACCGGCCCCCAACTTGGTTTGGTCCAATCCGTCCTTGCATAAATCCCATCACTTTCCGTTCTGCCAAAATACCGTATGTAACGAAGCCAAGGACTGCAAATAATAGAAGCACCGCTAATCCGAAAAAAATGAAGAAATTCGTCCAACTTGAAGGTGATTGTAAGAGCGTCTCAATCATTAGCCGTCAACCTCCCCAAGTACAATATCAACCCCACCTAAAATCGTAATTAAATTGGCGATATTTTCACCTTTCAATAACTTCGGTAAGATTTGCAAATTATAAAAAGACGGTCTGCGAAATTTCAAACGGTACGGCTCTTTCTTTCCATCACTAGCAATATAACAGCCAATCTCTCCCCGCGGTGACTCTATACGGACGAACGCTTCTCCCTTAGGTGCTTTAATAATTTTCGGGACTTTCGCCAGCACAGCGCCGTCTTTCGGGAACTGCTCGGCTGCTTGCTCAATAATTTTCAATGACTCCTCAATTTCCTCCATCCGGCAAACGTAGCGATCCCAAGCATCTCCCGAGATCCCAACAGGAACATCAAAGTCAAAACGATCATAAATAGAATACGGCTCATCTTTGCGAAGATCAAAGCGGACTCCCGTGCACCGCAAATTTGCGCCGCTTAAAGAATACGAGATCGCCTCTTCCGCGCTATATACGCCAACGCCCCTCACACGATTTAAGAAAATTTCATTTCCGCTAACGAGGTCGTGGTAACCTGCCAATTGCTCTCTCATATACGGAACAAAATCTTTCACCTTTTCAATCCAGCCGTCTGGCGCATCCCACTTCACGCCGCCGACTCTCATATAGTTGAAAGTAAGCCTTGCACCGCACAATTCACTTAATAAATTTATAATCATCTCTCGTTCACGAAAGGCATATAAAAATGGACTAACCGCTCCTATATCAAGCAGGTTCGTTCCCCACCAGACGAGATGGCTCGCAACTCTCCCAAGCTCCATCGCAAGCACCCGTAAATATTCAGCACGCTCTGGAATCTCAAGATCCATCATCGTCTCTACAGCGTGGCAAAGGACGTAATTATTCGTCATTGCTGATAAATAGTCCATTCGATCTGTATACGGGATAATTTGTGTATATTGCAAGCTCTCAGCGATCTTTTCTGTTCCGCGATGCAAATATCCGATAACCGGTGTAGCCTCTTTAATAATTTCCCCGTCAATCTTAATTACAAGCCGAAACACACCATGTGTACTCGGATGCTGCGGCCCTACATTTAAGAGCATCTCTTCCGTACGGATCACAAGCTACACCTCCACATCATACGGTTCATAATCCTTCCTAAGCGGATACCCCACCCAATCATCCGGCATTAAAATGCGAGATAAATTAGGATGATCTTCAAATACAATACCGAGCAAATCATACGCTTCACGCTCCGGCCAATCTGCCCCTTTCCAAAGCGGCGTCACCGATTCTACTTGCGGCGCTTCCCTATCCAGCTTTACCTTCACTGCTACTGACTGTTTCTTTCCATATGAAAATAAATGAACGTATACTTCCATATGTGTCACAAAATCCGTCGCATGTAGCTCTGACATATAATCAAAAGCAAGTCCCTCATGCAATCGCATTAACTCCATCACTTCATAATATTTCGAAGGCTCCGCCACAAGCGTTGGAACATCTTTTGAAAGCTTATTAATATAGGAATCTACTAATGCATATTCTCCTACACTCTCCTTAACAACCTCCACATAGCGATTTAAATATGGTTGGTTAACTGATGGTTCTTCCTGCTGCAGTTCGTCTTCTATCTTATTTACAGATCCCTTTGCCCTTGCCGCAGCAGCGGCTTTCGCTTTCGCGGCTGCAATTGCCTTTGCTTTCTCATCTCCAGAATCCCCCTCACCTTGTGAGGCTTTCTGCTTCGCTAACGCTGCTGCTTTTGCTTTTGCAGCTGCTACGGCCTTCGCTTTGGCTTTTTCTTCGTCCGTTACTTCTTCTGATCCTTCTCGCTTCTGCTTCGCTAATACCGCTGCTTTTGCTTTTGCAGCTGCTGCAGCTTTCGCCTTCGCTTTGGCTTTTTCTTCGTCCGTTACTTCTTCTGATCCTTCCCGCTTTTGCTTCGCTAATACCGCTGCTTTTGCTTTTGCGGCTGCTGCGGCTTTCGCCTTTTCTTTAACTTTTTCCTCGTCCGTTACTTCTTCTGATCCTTCTCGCTTTTGTTTCGCTAATACCGCTGCTTTTGCTTTTGCGGCTGCTGCGGCTTTCGCCTTTTCTTTAACTTTTTCCTCGTCCGTTACTTCTTCTGATCCTTCTCGCTTTTGCTTCGCTAATACCGCTGCTTTTGCTTTTGCAGCTGCTGCGGCCTTTGCCTTCGCTCTGGCTTTTTCTTCGTCCGTTACTTCTTCTGATCCTTCTCGCTTTTGTTTCGCTAATACCGCTGCTTTTGCTTTTGCAGCTGCTGCAGCTTTCGCCTTCGCTTCTTCTACATTAAGCCCCTTATCTCTTGGTAGCGCTTTCTCTTTTTCTCGATGTTCTCCTTCAAGTTTAGACATTTCCACCCCATGTTTCGCAGCAAGACGTTTTCGCGCTTCCTCTTTCGCATGACGGGCTGCTTCTCTTTTCATACTTTCTAAGTCTTTATTTGGATCACTCATTTATTCGTCACCTGCTTCCCGGTCCTCGCCTCGTAACGAATTTTTTCTTTTAATTTATTAATTCCATAAATTAAAGCAGCAGGATTTGGAGGGCATCCAGGAATATACACATCAACTGGTACAATTTGATCTACACCTTTCACAACAGCATACGAATTCACATACGGGCCACCGGCTGTTGCACAAGATCCCATCGCAATTACCCACTTCGGTTCAGGCATTTGATCATATAAGCGCCGAACAATAGGTGCCATTTTCTTCGTTACCGTTCCTGACACAATCATGACATCCGATTGTCTTGGTGAAGTCCGAAAAAATGACCCAAATCGATCTAAATCGTAATGTGATGAGCCTACTCCCATCATTTCAATCGCACAGCATGCCAGTCCAAATGTCATCGGCCATAAAGAGTTGCTCCGCGCCCATCCCTTCAACTGTTCCAATGTAGAAAAAAAGATATTCCTTTCTAATTCCGCTCGCTCCTGTGGGTGTAATTCCTCAAAATTTATAACCATTGTAACACCTTCTTTTTCCAAGCATACGCTAATCCAACTAGCAACATCACAACAAAAATGAGCATTTCAATCAGTGCAAATAAACCAAGCTTGTCATATGCAACAGCCCATGGGTATAAAAATAAAGTTTCTACATCAAAGATGACGAACAATAAGGCGAAAATGTAATAACGAGCATGAAACCGAATATTTGCATCATGAAAAGGCTCAATTCCACTCTCATACGTCGTCGCTTTCGCTGCACTCGGTTTGTTTGGACGCAGCATTTTCCCTAATGTAAGAGCCACTACCGGCAGCAATATACCTAATAGCAAGAAAATCAAAACGATCATATAACTATTTTCATATACACTTGCCATTGTGAAACCCTCCCCCCTGAATTAAGAACAAGTTCACATAGTAAACAATATGTCTTACTTGCATTATTTATTATTTTTAAATTTTTCTAAATAATGCAACTATTTAATTCATTATAGCAAACTTCAAATTCCTATGTCGATATATTGGGAACAGAAACAACAATTAATACTTGCTGAGCAAATCTATTTTTACAACTCCTTATAAATGTGTAAAATAAATATAGAAATTCTATATGTTTTTCAAGCAATCCTAAAAAGCATAAACTAAAAAAAGGTAGTTCTTATGTATATACAGTGGGTGATATAAATGAAAAAACAAACACATGTAAGTATTCTTATAAGCATTTCATTGTTGTATATAGCTATTCATTACGTATCAATGTCCTTTTTATATGAGTACGCACTTCCATTTCAAATATTAACTGGAATAAGTACCATATTAATTGATATTACAATTTGCAGTTATATATTTCATTTTTCAAATATAAAACATGGGTTATCTCGTTTGTTTTGGATAACATTAACTATCGGATCCTTTTCTTATTTCATCGGTGATATAGTAGTTGCTTATCAACGCTTAATTCTGCATGACTACTATACATTCGTTGATCCATCAGACTTTTTTTACTTATTATTTTTAATTAGCTTTGCATTTGCCTTTCTATATGAAATTATTTATGGCCGAGATTTATTGGAACAGCTTTTTACGATATGTGATATTTGTATTATTGTTACTGCTCAATTTACTTTAAGCTACTATTTACTTATTGAAAGAACCATTCATATTTTTACAACATCATATATCGACATGTTTGTTCAACTCACGTATCCAATGGCTGATCTACTCTTTCTTTTAATAGGAATCAACCTTTTATTCAGACCATTATCCTTACTACCAAAGCAAGTTGGTGCTCTTCTTGGCAGTGCTTTAATTTTGTATGCTACTACGGATTCTATTTATGCTTATATAAAATACTTCCAGCCTGAGCACTCTATGTTCACAGTTGCTCCATTATATCAAGTAACCTTATTATTGGTAGCAATCGCTTGTATACTTCACACAAAAGAGCCCGAAAAACAAGAACAAATATTACTAACGCCTCAATTTGGTGAATCAATCCGATTATCATTACCGTATATTTCTGTCGTGATGCTTATTGTTTTTATATTGGTCGAAAATGTTTTTGCACCTATCATAGTAATTGGACTTATGGTAACTTTCGCCTTCGTTCTCATACGCCATACGTTAGTTCGAAGACAAAATAAAATATTATTGCTAGCACAAATGCAATTCAGCTTAGAACTCGAGAAACAAATCGAACTACGTACAGAAGATTTAGTAGAACAAAAAAATGAGTTATATCATAACCAACAAATGTTTAAATCTTTATACGAGCATCATCCAGATCCAATTTTCACATTAGATTTGTACGGTAATTTTCTCAATGTGAACAACGCTGGAACTACTTTACTCGGTTATCAAACGAATGAATTATTAAACCAACCATACTATTCACTTATGTATGAACAAGATTTAGAAGAAATCATTACTGCCTTTCATCACGTGAAAAAAGGGAAATCTATTTCTTTAGAAATACGGGCATATCATAAAAATAGAGATATTTACTACTTACATGTTACAGCTGTTCCCATCTTTTTAAAGGAACATATTTCTGGGGCCTATTTAATGATTAAAGATATTACAGAAAGCAAGCAGCAACAAGAGCAAATTAATTTCCTAGCATATCACGATACTTTAACGGAACTTGCGAATCGCCGTTCATTTCATCAACAGTTAGAAAAGGCAATTGCACGAGCAAAAATATCAAAAAGACCTTTTGCTGTTATGTTTCTCGATTTAGACCGTTTTAAAGTTATTAACGATACTCTCGGTCACCGGGTAGGAGATCTTCTTTTAATTGCTGTAGCAAAAAGACTAGAACGAATATCGACGTCAAATATGAAACTTGCTCGGTTAGCTGGGGATGAATTCACAATTCTTATAGAAGATTATAAAGAAGATAGGGATGTACAAAAAATAGCTGATATGATTGTACTATCTATGAATGAGCCATTCGAAATTGAAAATCAACATTTACAAATCTCGCCAAGTATCGGGATTGCAATATATCCAGAAGCAGGCGAAGATCCGTTATCTATTTTACAACATGCTGATATGGCCATGTACGAAACCAAAAATAAAGGAAAGAATGGTAGCTCACTTTATACGAAAGAGTTATATAAAAAAATGGAGCGAAAAGCTCGAATTGAAAAAGATTTACCACTTGCTTTAGTAAATAAAGAATTCTTTCTCGTCTATCAACCACAAGTTGACATTACAACGAATAAAATTATCGGTGCCGAAGCTTTAATCCGTTGGAAACATCCACTATTAGGTGACATTTCACCATGTGAGTTCATTCCAATTGTGGAAGAGACTCCGCAGGTCATCCCACTTGGGCATTGGGTGCTACGAGAGTCTTGTCGTCAACTAAAAATATGGCAAAGTTTTGGATACACAAACTTAAAAATGAGTGTCAATTTATCAGCGAAAGAATTTCAACAAAATCAATTAATCGAAAATATTTCACGAATACTAAAGGACGTAAAGATTGACCCAAAAGATGTAACACTTGAGCTAACAGAACGAATTGCGATGATTGATGAAAAAGAAACATTATTGAGACTAAAGCAATTAAAAGAATACGGTATTCAAACGTCCATTGATGACTTCGGTACCGGCTACTCTTCTCTTGCTTATTTATCAATTTTCCCGATTGATACATTAAAAGTACCAAAAGAATTTACACAACTAGCCGATCATCGACCTGAAGAGAGAGCCATCGTTTCCACTATCCTTTCTCTTGCAAATACATTAAATCTCTCTGTCGTTGCTGAAGGAATTGAAACAGAAAAACAGCTTAAGTTCCTGAAAAAAAACAACTGTAAATACATGCAAGGTTACTATTTCAGTAAACCTCTAACAAGTAAACAGTTTATAAAATTTCTACAAAAAACACCCAGTATGAACCAATAGTTCACACTGGGTGTTTTTTAAAGTGTTGGAATTCTTTTCTCGTAATATTCTTCTGCAATCTCTTCATAAAAAGCTGCTGTTGTTGTATAAAAATATGGAATCAACCATAGGAATCCAATCCCTAACGTAATACAACTTAATATAAACCAACCAATAAAACTTAAACATAAAATGAAATACTCCATCTTATGTCCATCCATCATACGACGGCTTTCTGTAATAGCTTGATTTATTGAATACTCAGGACGATCATTTATAATAAAATACGTCATCGCATAAGAAAATGATTTAATAATGCCTGGAATAATAAATAGTAAACACCATAAGAAAATATAAATGTTTACTACTATATATAATAAAAATGACTTTATAAACTTACTTCCTTCTGTAAACCATCTGAATATATGCCCAATACGCGCTTCTTTTTCACGAATTATATGTAGTGCTAAACAATAACCACCTAGCGTTAATGGACCTACCATCAATATTGCAATACCATCTACTAAAAGTGAATTATTCACTTCTTTCCAATCCCAAACCTGAGAGAAAATGAAATCAATACTAAAACTAAAAGCTGAAATAAGAATCGAAATAAGTAATGTTGCCCCAACAGCTAAGCCCCATTTTCCTTCTAGTGAATCTAGTGCTTCTCCTTTTAAATCACTAATCATAATTAGCCTCCAATACGTAATAATTCTATTAGTATAGCACGTCCCTACTTCAATTCGTCTTTTGAGATATAACGATAGAAATGTGCTGTCGTTGTACCTACATATGAACTAAGCCAAAGAAATCCTATTCCAAGAGTAAGAATCGCTAAAATAGCCCATCCTATGAAGCTAAGCCATAAAAGAAATAAATCTAGTTTATGTCCCTTCATAACGTTCTTACTTTCTCTCATTGCTTGTGAAACGCTATAATTTGGATTTTCAACCATAACATAATACGTCATCGCATAAGAAAAATACATCACAATCATTACAACAATCGAAATAGCTAATAGTACAAAGAAAGCAATTGTTAACGATACATTCCCTTCCTCACCAAAAAACGCGAATACACCTAGTAACAACATCGGAATCCACGTACCTGTATATAACAAAATCGCAAGCATAGCCCACATTGTTTTCATCATTCTTTTAAAGCCACGAAATCCTTCAAATAAATAATCTACTCTAGCATCTTCTCGTTTACTAATTTGTAGCAACACATTCGTATAACCGTATGATGTAATACCATAAGATGCATTACTCAAAATGATCATTATGCAATAAAAAATTCCAAATGTAATACCTGCCCCGACTGATATTGCTTCCTCTTCAATTGAACCCGCTAAACCAACAACTAAGAAAAATATAATAATTCCTGGAATTAAAAGTATAAGCATTGCAGCCATTGAAACAACATAACTTAAAATAATATGTAAAATCGTTGATCCAACACCTAGTCCCCATTTTCCCTTTAAAGAGTACAATGCTTCTCGTTTCATTTCACCGATCATTTGTTCATCTCCTTTATGAAATATAAATTGTTATATATTCTCTACTTATACATATAACAATATAATTATACCAATTTTGTCAGTTTATTCTATCTATTAAATTGAGTTTCAGTTTCGACATTTAAATAAAACACATCTATGCATAACAAAAAACGAACCTGCAGTTCTTTTTATTTCTTGATTTTCACTTGGCATGGGGCAAAAAAAGGCTCTGACCGCTTCTATGCACGGCTAGATGCTCTCTCCTACCTAAAGAGAGGCTTTTTTTTCCTCTTATTATTTATATCCATAACAAAAAATCCGTAAAGGCAAGAGCCCTTACGGATTTTTTTACTTCATATCAGAAACGTTTAAACGGTTCACAGCACGCTGCAAGGCCATTTCTGCACGTCTAAAGTCAACATGCGCTTGTTTATCTTGCATACGTTGCTCAGCGCGACGTTTCGATTCATTTGCACGATGGATATCGATATGGTTTGCTTCTTCAGCAGATGATGATAATACAGTTACTTTATCTGGACGAACTTCGATAAAGCCACCGCTTACTGCTACATAATCAGTGTGCCCACCATTTTTCAGACGAACCGCACTAATTTTTAAAGGTGCAACAGTTGGAATGTGACCTGGTAAGATCCCCATTTCCCCACTCTCTGCTTTTACGCTTACCATTTCTACTTCTTTTTCGTAAACCGGTCCATCAGGAGTTACAATACTGACTGGAAATGTCTTCATAATTCGTCCCTCCTAAGGCCTTACGCCATCATTTTCTTCGCGTTTTCAATAACTTCTTCAATGCTACCAACAAGACGGAACGCATCTTCTGGAAGGTCATCATATTTTCCTTCTAGAATTTCTTTGAAACCACTAACTGTATTTTTTACAGGTACGTAAGAACCTTTTTGACCTGTAAACTGTTCAGCTACGTGGAAGTTTTGTGATAAGAAGAATTGAATACGACGAGCACGATGTACAACTAACTTATCTTCTTCAGATAACTCATCCATACCTAAGATAGCGATGATATCTTGAAGCTCTTTATAACGCTGTAAAGTTTGCTGTACTTGACGAGCTACTCCATAATGCTCTTCTCCTACGATTTCTGGAGAAAGCGCACGAGATGTAGATGCTAATGGATCTACGGCTGGGTAAATACCCATTTGTGTTAAACGACGCTCTAAGTTTGTTGTTGCATCTAAGTGAGCGAACGTTGTAGCTGGTGCTGGATCCGTATAGTCATCGGCTGGTACGTATACCGCTTGGATAGACGTGATAGATCCTTTATTTGTAGATGTAATACGCTCTTGTAATTGACCCATTTCTGTTGCAAGTGTTGGCTGGTAACCTACCGCAGATGGCATACGACCAAGAAGGGCAGATACTTCAGAACCCGCTTGCGTGAAACGGAAGATGTTATCGATGAACAATAGTACGTCTTGTCCTTGCTCATCACGGAAATGTTCAGCCATTGTTAAACCTGTTAATGCAACACGTTGACGTGCTCCAGGTGGCTCGTTCATTTGTCCGAATACCATCGCAGTTTTCTTAATTACGCCGGAATCGCTCATTTCGTGGTATAAGTCGTTACCTTCACGAGTACGCTCACCTACACCAGCGAATACAGAGATACCACCGTGCTCTTGTGCGATGTTGTTAATTAATTCCTGAATTAATACTGTTTTACCTACACCGGCACCACCGAATAGACCGATCTTACCACCCTTAATGTAAGGAGCAAGTAAGTCTACTACTTTAATACCAGTTTCAAGAATTTCTACTTTAGTAGATAACTCTTCGAATGCAGGCGCTTGACGGTGAATTGGATCACGACGTACATCCGCAGGAACATCACCATCTAAGTCAATTGCATCACCTAATACGTTAAATACACGACCAAGTGTTGCATCACCAACTGGTACAGAGATTGCTTTACCAGTATCTTCTACTTCTGTGCCACGAACAAGTCCATCTGTGGAAGACATTGCAACTGTACGAACTGTGTCATCACCTAAATGAAGTGCAACTTCAAATGTTAAGTTAATGCTTGCTCCGTTTTCGTTGCTTTGTTTTACCGTAAGGGCGTTGTAGATTTCTGGTAGCTTTCCGCCATCAAACTTAACGTCTACAACCGGACCCATGATTTGCGTAACGCGCCCTTTATTCATCGGGTTCCCTCCTAGCTTTCTTTTAATTAGCCAGCTTTCTAAGAGAAGTCGGCTTTTAATTTTTATTAGTTTATAGCTTACGCGACTCTCCTGTTTTGGACGAGCCGCCTACGCTTTTTATTGAATCTAGTTCCAGCGGCTAGAACAGTCGGTCATTTCGCGCCTTCCTGCGAGGCAAACTACGCCTCTTCGTCAGGAGCTCCAATGCCCTCTTGTTCTGGACGAGCCGCTTCCACCTTTTAATACTATTCTAACGCTGCTACTCCACCAACGATTTCCGTAATTTCTTGCGTAATCGCTGCTTGACGCGCACGGTTGAATGAAAGTGTAAGTGAATCGATAACTTCCATTGCGTTGTCTGTAGCACTCTTCATTGCTGTCATACGCGCCGCGTGCTCACTTGCTTTACCGTCTAGTAATGCACCGTACACTAAGCTTTCTGCGTATTGTGGCAATAATACTTTTAAAATTTCTTCTTCAGAAGGTTCGAATTCATAAGCTGTCGTCGGTTTATCAGACGCCACATCCGTAAGCGGTAAAATTTTATTTTCCGTTACTTCTTGTGAAATTTTACTTACATAATGATTGTAGTAAATATACAGCTCATCATAAGCACCATCTGCGAACATCGCAATTGCTCGAGAAGCAATATCTTTAATATCAGTAAATGATGGGTGGTCAGATAATCCAACTACTTCATCAATGATGTTAAAGCCGCGACGTTTTAAATAATCACGTCCTAGTCGTCCAAGCACAATAATTGAATATTGGTTTGAATCCATATTATGACGTTCACGAATTACGTTACTTACTGTACGTAATACGTTACTGTTATAACCACCTGCTAGTCCGCGATCAGATGTAATAACGATGTACCCTGTACGCTTTACAGGACGCGCATTTAGCATTGGATGATTAATCCCTTTACTTCCTTGCGCAATGCTCGCTACTACTTCTTGAATCTTTTCCATATACGGAACGAAAGATTTAGCATTTTGTTCTGCACGGTTTAACTTAGATGCAGATACCATCTCCATCGCTTTCGTAATTTGACTCGTTTTCTTTGTCGAGTTAATCTTCGCTTTTATATCGCGTAAAGATGCCACAGGTTTTCACCACCTTTTTTCCGGAAGTTGGCACGATTAGTAAGAATCCTCTTCCTAATCTACGTTGCAAGATATTCTTGCTCATGATTGAAGGAAAAGAATAGGTGCACCTACTCTTTTCCTTTACATAACCGTCAGCAATCTCAAAAGCTGAGATGCCTTTATATATTATCTAGCTTCAGCAGCCTGAACGAGCCGCTTCCGCTTTTATTTATTACTCAGAAGCTACGAATACTTTTTTAAATCCATTAATAGCTGCTGCAAATTTATCGTCATCCGCAAGTTTCTTAGTTGTGCGAATTTCGCTTAATAAGTCAGTTGCATTTGAATCTAACCAAGCATGGAATTCTTCTTCGAAACGAGTGATATCTACTACTGGGATATCATCTAGGAATCCACGTGTTAAAGCGTAAAGAATGATAACTTGTTTCTCTACACGTAACGGTTTGTGTAATCCTTGTTTTAATACCTCAACTGTACGAGCACCACGGTTTAATTTCGCTTGTGTTGCTTTATCAAGGTCAGAACCGAACTGAGCGAACGCTTCTAACTCACGATAAGATGCAAGGTCAAGACGAAGTGTACCTGATACTTTACTCATCGCTTTAATCTGAGCTGATCCACCTACACGAGATACAGAAGTACCCGCATCGATTGCTGGACGTACGCCAGAGAAGAATAGGTCAGATTGTAAGAAGATTTGTCCATCCGTAATAGAAATTACGTTTGTTGGGATGTAAGCTGATACGTCCCCTGCTTGTGTTTCGATGAAAGGTAGTGCAGTTAAAGAACCGCCGCCTCTTGCATCACTTAATTTTGCTGCACGCTCTAATAAGCGAGAATGTAAGTAGAATACATCCCCTGGATATGCTTCACGACCTGGAGGACGACGTAATAGTAATGAAAGCTCACGGTAAGCCGCTGCTTGTTTTGATAAGTCATCATATACTACTAATACGTGTTTACCATTGTACATGAACTCTTCACCCATTGTTACACCAGCGTAAGGAGCTAGGTATAATAATGGAGCTGGTTGAGAAGCTGATGCAGTTACAACGATTGTGTAATCTAATGCACCGTGCTTACGTAGTGTTTCTACTACGTTACGTACTGTTGATTCTTTTTGTCCGATAGCTACATAGATACAAATCATATCTTCATCTTTTTGGTTAATGATCGTATCAAGTGCAACTGCCGTTTTACCTGTTTGACGGTCACCGATGATTAACTCACGTTGACCACGGCCAATTGGTACAAGAGCATCGATCGCTTTAATACCTGTTTGAAGTGGTTCATGAACAGATTTACGATCCATTACACCTGGTGCTGGACTTTCGATTGGACGAGTGTTTGTTGTATTGATTGGGCCTAAACCATCAACTGGTTGACCTAATGGGTTTACAACACGACCGATTAGTTCTTTTCCTACTGGTACTTGCATGATGCGACCAGTACGACGAACTTCGTCACCTTCACGGATTTCTGTGTAAGGTCCTAAAATAATGATACCTACGTTGTTTTCCTCTAAGTTTTGTGCTAGTCCCATAACGCCATTAGAGAACTCTACAAGTTCACCAGCCATAACGTTATCAAGACCATGAGCACGCGCAATACCGTCACCGACTTGGATAACTGTACCAACATCACTAACTTCGATTTCAGACTGATAGTTCTCGATTTGTTGCTTTATCAGTGCGCTAATTTCTTCAGCTCTGATGCTCATGTGCTTCACCCCTATCTATTCTTCATTAATTCACGCTGAATACGTGCTAATTTTCCTTGTAAGCTTCCGTCGTAAATGCGATTTCCAATACGTACTTTAATGCCGCCTAGTAAATCTTCATCCACAACATTTTTCACGCGAATTGCATCTTTTCCTGTTTTTTTTGCAAATGCTTCTGCAATGTTAAGTTTTTCTTCTTCCGATAGAAGACGAATAGAATATACAGTTGCATCCGCTACGTTACGTTCTTCATTAGCAAGAACAACATATTCATTTGCAATTTCAGGTAGGATATCAATACGCTTGTTATCAATTAAAATATATAACGTATTTAAAATAGATTCAGAAACAGATGCGAATACGTTTGCAAGAAACGTTTTCTTCTGCTCTTTTGAAATGTTCGGTTGCGTTAAAAAGCTATGTAGTTCTCCGTTCTTTGTAAAAACGTTTTGTACAAGGCGTAATTCCTCTTCAAACATTTCTAATACGTGTTTTTCTTTTGCAATTTTGAAAAGAGCGACAGCATAACGTTTTGCTACAATCCCATTGCTCATCGCGCTTCTCCTACTTCTTTAATATAATCGCGAATTAACTTCACTTGATCTTCTTCTTTTAATTCTTTTTCAATTACTTTAGAAGCAATATGAACAGATAAAGAAGCAACTTGTTCTTGTAAAGCAGCAATCGCTTGCTCTTTTTCGCGTTGAATTTCTTGTACAGCAGATGTTTTAATTGATTCTGCTTCTTCTTTCGCAGCAGCAACAATAACATCCTTTTGATCTACAGCTTGTTTCTTCGCTCTTTCGATTAACTCTTGTGCTTCAACACGCGATTGTTTTAACATTTCACGTTGTTCTTCTACTAATTTCTTCGCTTCAGCATTACTTCTTTCTGCAGCGTCGATTTCATTAGTAACATGCTCTTCACGTTCTTTCATAATTCCCATTAAAGGACCCCACGCGAATTTGCGTAGCATTACTAATAGAAGTAAGAAAATGAACAATGTATAAGCAATCGTTCCAAATGGAATGGAAGCCCCTAATAATAAAGTTGGCACAAGGATTCACTCCCTTCAAAATATCTAAATTGATCATATGAAAAAAAAAGACATACGTTTCGTTCATAAAGCAATGGCGAAGAAAGTTCGGAAAAACACTCTTCGCCATCTATGTAAGGGGAGTCTCCCTTATTTGTTCATTACGATGAAAGCAATAACTACACCGATAATTGGAAGTGCCTCAACTAATGCAACCCCGATGAACATAATTGTTTGAAGTGCGCCTTTTAATTCTGGTTGACGAGCAACACCTTCGATTGTACGTGATACGATAAGACCGTTACCAATACCTGCACCTAATGCTGATAAACCAATTGCAATTGCAGCTGCGATTACACCTAAACTCATTTAATTTGTCCTCCTTTGTATTATAAAAAAATAAATTTTTTCTTACTTAAATTATATTAATGGTCATGGCTTACTTTATGAGCCATATAAACCATCGTTAACATTACGAAAATAAATGACTGGATTGAACCAACGAATACGCTGAATCCCATCCATGCTAACATCGGTACAAGTGCACCTAATGCTCCTAAGAATGATGCCCCGCCTAACTTAGCAAGTAATCCTAATAAGATTTCACCTGCGTAAATGTTACCAAATAAACGAAGACCTAACGTTAATGTGTTAGCAAACTCCTCAATAACCTTTAATGGGAATAAGAATTTCATAGGTTGGAAATAACCTTTAACATATTCTTTCGTACCCTTCATCTTAATTCCATAATAATGGGTGAGGGTAACTACCATCACGGCTAATGTTAATGCAACTGCTGGATCAGACGTTGGTGATCTCCACCATGCAATATGTTCGCCAGCCTCAACTGTTGAATACATGAATGGTAAACCAAGGAAGTTCGATACGATGATAAACATGATAAGCGTAACGCCAAGCGTTAAGAAACGTCCACCTGTTTTCCAATCCATCGTACTATTGATAATCCCTTTCACGAAGTCAAACACCCATTCCATGAAATTTTGCATCCCGGTTGGGCGAAGCGCTAAGCTGCGAGTTCCGATAACAGCGATTAAGAAAACAATAACTGCTGCTACAGTAACCATCATAACTGATGACAAATCGAACGTTAAACCTAGAAATTCAACTAATTTACCGTGTTCCACTAGTAATTCACCTCTCTTCCCTGCTCGTATACTCTAAATAAAGAAAATCTATGATCATGACAAGGTATCCTGTCAGCAATCCTACACCTAAGCCCCACATCGCAATTAACTCTTGATATTTGGCTGCAAATAAAATTAATAACCCAATCGTGGCGAATCTTGAATATGTACTTACCGCTGTCGCCTTAAACTTCACGTTTTCTCCATTTGTTACGCGATCTAATAGCTTGTCTGTTCTACGTGCAATGATGCGCAAACTAAGAAAACTGAAAATCGTTCCGATAATCAGCCCAAGAAATACATCCTTGTAAGAGGTAATTCCCCATCCTAGCACTAGAAGCGCAAGCAAGTAGTACATATATTTCTTTTGTCTTTGGACAAGTCCATGTACGTCTATCATCATTGCTCTCCCGAATAGTAATGTTGAATGAGTCGAATCATTGCGTATACCCCTGTTCCTAACCCGAGTAATAACCCTATAATAAGAAACAACGGAAACGTTCCAACCTTATTATCAATCCATTGCCCACCAAAGATTCCAATAAGAATAGAACCAACTAACTGAGCAAGTATTCCTGACATTAAAGCATACGCTTTTATATGGCTGCGATCGTTTTTTTGCAAGGATTCATCCCTCCAATATGTAACCCTCATTCACGATGTGTTAATAATAACTCATTTTTCTGCATAAATTCTATACAAAATAAAAAGTTTACATTTTCGTCACGGAATAGATGCATTTTTGTCACTGAAAGCCCTACCATCTATCCCCGTTGTTAGCATACAATAGGGTATTAACAGTGTCAACGAGAAATCGTAAAAAATCAAAAAATTTGAGTATTAGGCATTTCCTCCCAAAAATGAAAACGTTCCCCTTCTAAATACTGGTTAGAGATATGCAATTTCTAACAGTTTTCTCTTTATAATAGAAGAAAATGTTCACAAGTTTGTCACTATTATATTTTTAAGATATAGCGCTTTCCTTCCATAATATAGTGTCCCCGAGACGTAAGACTTCTATATTATATGTGATGTGTATATAACTTATGTTGTATATACCCTGTATATTTATCTCCCCCTCCCCCGTGCGCTGAGGGCGAAAAAAAAAACGAGCGGGGAATCCCCCTCTCGTCTGTTGTCTTACTTCGTTCCGAATAAACGGTCACCAGCATCACCAAGACCTGGAACTACATAACCATGGTCATTTAACTTCTCATCTAATGCCGCTACATAAATATCAACATCAGGATGCTCTTCCTGCACTACTTTTACTCCTTCTGGAGCAGCTACGATACACATTAATTTAATTTGCTTTGCACCGCGCTTTTTCAGAGAATTAATTGCTTCAGCCGCAGAACCACCTGTTGCTAGCATCGGATCTAGTACGATAAAGTCACGCTCTTCTACATCCGTTGGAAGTTTCACATAGTATTCTACCGGTTGCAATGTTTTAGGGTCACGGTATAAACCAACGTGTCCTACTTTTGCTGCTGGAATTAATTTCAGAATTCCATCAACCATTCCTAAACCTGCACGTAAAATCGGAATTAAACCAAGTTTTTTACCAGCGATCACTTTTGTTGTCGCTTTGCTTACAGGCGTTTCAATTTCAATGTCTTCAAGTGGAAGGTCACGAGTAATCTCGAAAGCCATTAAGCTTGCTACTTCGTCCACTAATTCACGAAAATCTTTCGTACCTGTATTCTTATCGCGAATATATGTAATCTTATGTTGAATTAACGGGTGATCAAATACATACAGTTTTCCCATGTGAATCTCTCCTTTAGATGATATTCATGCGTTTACACGCTTCTTTACACTATTTACGATTGTAAAGAAAACGCTACTAATATTCAAGGGCAAATTTGGCAAAATCATGATTTTGCGATGAATCTATCTAGTATCTTTACCAATTATGGGAGCTGTATCCTTCATTATATCGCCAAAATTTATTCATCATTTGTATACATACTTTAAAAATAATATATGTCCACAAAAAAGACTGCCAAAACAATTACGTTTCAGCAGTCTTTTTCAATCTATTATAGATCTGTATACATTGGGAATTTGCTCGTTAACGCTTCTACACGCTTACTTGCTTCTTCTAATGCAACTTCATTCTCATGATTTTTTAATGTATAAGCAATAAGTGCCGCAATTTCATCCATTTCTTCTAAACCGAAACCACGAGATGTTACAGCTGCTGTACCGATACGTACGCCGCTTGTTACAAATGGGCTTGCTGTTTCAAATGGAATTGTATTTTTGTTCACTGTAATACCAACTTCATCTAATACGTGCTCTGCTACTTTACCTGTAATTTCTAAGTTACGAACATCAATCAAGATTAAATGATTGTCTGTTCCACCAGAAACAAGTGTAAGTCCTTCTTTTTGAAGACCTTCAGCTAAGCGGTTCGCATTATTAATGATATGTTGTGCATATGTTTTAAACTCATCTTGTAGTGTCTCACCAAATGCAACAGCTTTTGCAGCAATTACGTGCATAAGTGGGCCACCTTGAATACCAGGGAAGATTGATTTATCAATTTGTTTTGCAAATTGCTCTTCACATAAAATCATACCACCACGTGGACCACGTAATGTTTTATGTGTTGTCGTTGTAACGAAATGTGCATGTGGTACTGGGTTTGGATGTAAACCAGCAGCTACTAAACCAGCGATATGTGCCATATCAACCATAAAGTATGCACCCACTTCATCTGCAATCTCACGGAATCGTTTGAAATCGATAACACGAGGATATGCACTTGCACCTGCAACGATTAATTTTGGTTTATGTTCTTTCGCTTTTGCTAATACATCATCGTAATTAATACGGTGAGATTCAGCATCCACGCCATATTCTACGAAATTATATTGTACTCCACTGAAGTTAACAGGGCTTCCGTGTGTTAAGTGACCACCATGAGATAAATTCATACCAAGTACTGTATCGCCTTGCTCTAAAATCGTAAAGTATACTGCCATGTTCGCTTGTGCACCAGAATGTGGTTGAACATTTACATGCTCTGCGCCAAAAATTTCTTTCGCGCGATCACGTGCGATATCTTCTACTACGTCTACGTGTTCACAACCACCATAGTAACGTTTTCCAGGATATCCTTCAGCATACTTATTCGTTAAAACAGAACCTTGCGCCTCCATTACCGCTTCACTTACGAAGTTTTCCGAAGCAATTAGCTCAATCTTTGAACGCTGTCTTCCTAGTTCTGCCTCAATTGCAGCAAATACCTTTTCATCTTGACGTTTTAAATGATTCACCAAAATCCCCCTTTTCTGAACGAATTACATCAATTCCCAATAGTTTTTTCTCATTTATTCAGAAAAAACGAAAATTCAGGTTGTAATTCTTTCGAACCTTCATGTTTTCAACTACATTCTAACATGACTTTCTATATCATAAAAGAAAAAAAAAGACCAAAATTGGTCTTTTCTTTCTTCTATTATAAGGTCAGACTACATACCTTTTACCTTTCGATATAAAGCTGTTATAAGACTTTATAATTTTTCATGTTTAACGGCAAGGAATAGTTTCTTCATTTGCCGCATAAACAGCACGTGCTCCACCTATTAGCTTCCCACGTGTTTTCGCCATCGTTACATGCGCACTTCCTATTTCCTTCACACTTGTACGAACCGGTACAGCTACATGCTTTAAATGCATACCGATAAATGTATCGCCGATATCCATTCCTGCATCTGCTTTAATAAACTCAATTACTACCGGATCTTTAAAATTGTGATACGCATACGTCGCTAATGCACCACCTGCTGATCTAACAGGCGTAACTGTTACAATTTCAAATTGATATTTCATCGCTACATCTCTCTCAACTACTAAAGCACGATTTAAATGCTCACAACATTGAAACGCCAATTCAATACCTGTTCGTTCTTGAAATTGTTTTAATTCAGAAAAAATCGCCTCTGCCACTTCCATCGTTCCTGATGTTCCAATTCTTTCACCTAGCACTTCGCTCGTGCTACACCCCACTACAAAAATTTGGCCACTTTGCAGCGTCGCTTGGTCTTGGAAATCAGAAAGCGACATTTGTAGCTGTTCTCTTACCTTTACGATTTCTGTCATTACGCCTCTTCCTTTCACAGGTTGGTTCACCAAATTATATTTCAAACTACTTATAGTTAGAATCTATTACTTTGTTTCGTACGTTTTAATTTTTCCTACGCGGTTTTCGTGGCGGCCACCTTCATAGTCAGTTGTTAGCCAAATTTTCGCGATATCACGCGCTAGACCAGCTCCAATTACACGCTCGCCCATTGCTAACATGTTAGTGTCATTATGCTCTCTCGTCGCTTTCGCACTGAAAGTATCATGAACTAATGCACAACGAATACCATTTACTTTATTTGCTGCGATTGACATCCCAATGCCTGTCCCGCAAACTAAAATGCCGCGATCCACTTCACCATTTGCTACCATTTCTGCTGCTGGAAACGCAAAATCAGGGTAATCAACAGAACCAGCTTCACATTCACAACCTAAATCAATATATTCAATATTTAACTCTTCTAATAAACTTACAAGTTCTTTACGGATATTCATACCGCCGTGATCAGATGCTACTACTACTTTCATTTTTACCCCTCCAAAGTTTCAATCAATTATCTTCATTTACACTCGCTACCTTAATAGAACGAAGTGATCTCCAATATCGTATTATACACGAAACATCAACCTTCTGAATGTTTTTCCAGTAAAGTTTGTACAAGTTTTTCCATCTCTTCTAACGTTTCTTTATAAATAGAAAGCGATCCGCCAAATGGATCTGAAATATCCTTACTTACACCCTCAGTTAATCCATATAATGTATCCAATTTCTTTTCAACACTCGGATAATGCCCAAGTACAATTTCCCTATGGTTTTCCGTCATTGTTACTACAATATCCGCCCAATTAACCAAAGTATCGTTTACCTGCTGCGCGGCATGATCGATTGAAATTCCTTTTTCAGCTAAAGCTTCCTTCGCATATACCGATGCATCGCTTCCAGGATAGGCGAAAACACCAGCAGATTGCACTTCAAACTTATCTCCTCCATGATGACGAAGCAGCGCCTCAGCCATCGGACTACGACATGTATTGCCAGTGCAAACAAATAACACTCGTTTCATCCAAACCCACCCCTTTTTTCTATTTCCTACCATTTATCCCCGATTGGTGAAGGCTAATAATCAGCGGGAGATGAACAACCTCCACTGATTAAAGTTTCACTTTATCATAGCGTATATTAGAATAGAACAAAAGAAATGTGAATATACGAAAGGCGCATTTCTCTTATATTTTTTCTAAGAAAAATGCGCCTTATCCACATATATGTGAAACCCTATTTCCAAGCACCCAAAGTATTTACCATACATAATGAACACACTACGAAACAAAATAAGGAATCCATTTCATACGAAACAGATTCCTTTCATACAATAATTATTTCATTGTAACTTTCATTACTTCTGTTGAGCCTTTTGTAGCTGTTACACCTACAGTTGTCTTAATAGACTCAGCTGCATCTGTGTTTGTAATAACGATTGGAGTAATTGTGCTTTTCGCTTTTTCACGAATTAATTCTAAGTCGAATGAGATTAATTTATCTCCAGCTTTTACAGCTTGTCCTTCAGAAACGTGAGCTTCGAAACCTTCACCTTCCATTTTTACAGTTTCTAATCCAACGTGGATTAAAATTTCTGTACCGTTTTTCGCTTTAATTCCAATAGCATGTTTCGTGTGGAATAATTGTACGATTTCACCATCAACTGGAGATACAACTACACCTTCAGTAGGATCGATCGCAACACCGTCACCCATCATACGACCAGCGAATACTGGATCTGGTACTTCTTCAATATTTTTCACTGCTCCAGTTAATGGAGCTACGATTGTTTCTTCATTTGTTTTTGAACCAAAACCGAATAATTTTTTAAACATAGGATAGTCCTCCTTATAATTTACCTAAAAGTTTATAGGGCAATCTCTATTCAAGATCGAAATACACGTAAGACTTCATACTTCGAATGTTATACTGTAAAAACTCTTTCGAAATAAATCATGTCATTACTACTAGACTCTTATTGTAGCGCTTCACAAAATTCCAGTCAATTCTGATTGTCTGAATAACAATGAGAAGTTAACTTCTACTTATATTTTCTCTTTTTTTCACTTACTTGTCTAGAGGTCTTTACTACATTTTATTTTTTGTTGTTAATTTGTAAAATTCCTTTCAAATTTTTGTTGAAATACACTTGACTAAAGTAAGTAACTATTTTATTATTACTTACATAAGATAAGTTAATAACTTTTAGGAGGTTTTTAAAATGATGGATATCGGTCTTCTTATTATTCGTCTTATTATAGGAATTACATTCATGGGTCATGGTGCTCAAAAATTATTTGGTTGGTTCGGCGGTTACGGCTTAAAGGGAACTGGCGGCTGGATGGAGTCAATCGGCTTACGTCCTGGTGTGTTTATGGCATTTATGGCTGGCGCAACTGAACTATTAGGTGGTTTCTTATTCGCAGCAGGTATTTTCACTGTAGTTGGTTCTTTATTTATCGTAGGAACAATGTTAGTAGCAATTTTCACAGTTCACGGAAAAAATGGTTACTGGGTAACACAAAACGGATTCGAATATAATTTAATGTTAATCGCTGTCGCTATCGGTGTAGCTTTAATTGGACCTGGCGCTTACGTTTTACTTTAATATTTATCTCTATTTCAAGATATTTACCAAAAAAGAGATTACTTCAGTACAATCGAGGTAATCTCTTTTTTTTACATCATCAAAAAAATATTATTTTCAGCAGGAGATTCCCATTGATATCTTGTAAAGGAACAATAAGTATTCATATTTAGAAAGGGGATTACAACATGTTATCCATTAATCCAAACGAACAAACTGAAAAAGATAATTACAAATTACTAACAGGAAGTATCATTCCACGTCCTGTTGCATTCGTTACTTCTGTAACTAAAGATGGCGTATTGAACGGTGCGCCATATAGTTATTTCAATATCGTCGCTGCCAATCCACCACTTATTTCAGTTTCAGTACAACGCAAAGAAGGAAAACCGAAAGACACTTCCAGAAACGCAATAGAAAAAGGAGAATTTGTCGTACATATTTCTGATGAATCTTACGTAGAAGCAATCAACGAAACAGCAGCGAACCTACCTCCTAATGAAAGTGAAATCGAATTAGCAAAACTAACACCGATTGACAGTGATGTCATTTCAGTACCAGGGGTTAAAGAAGCAAACATTCGAATGGAGTGCATATTAGAACGCGCTATCCCACTCGGCGGAACCGAAGACTCGCCAGCTTGTGACCTACTAATCGGCCGCGTCGTTCGCTTTCACGTCGCTGAACACTTATACGAAAACGGCCGAATTCACGCCGAAGAACTAAAACCAATAAGCCGCCTAGCAGGACACAACTACGCAAAACTAGGAGAACAATTTGAATTAGTAAGGCCAATTTAAAAGTGGAAGCGGCTCGCTCAGAATCGCAGGGCATTGGAGCTCTCTCGCTTGAAGCGCTTTTTGCTTCGATCGAGAGAGCGAAATGACCGGAGGTTCTAGCCGCTGGAGCTGGATACATCTAAAAGTGGAAGCGGCTCGCTCAGAATGAGAGGGGGATGGAGCTCCTGACGTAGAGACGCTTTTTGCCTCGCAGGAAGGCGCGAAGCCACCGACCATTCTAGCCGCTGGAGCTGGATACATTTAAAAGTGGAAGAGCTGGCCACTGGAACTGGATACCACCGAAAAGCTCCAGCTTCATCACTCAAACATACCCCCCGCTGAAAGCGGGGGATTTTTTATCGTAATTCTTCGTTCTTCTCCTCTAATGCCGGGAATTTCTCTTTTTTAGATCTACCAAGCTTTATTACAAAGAAATATAAAGAAAGTAACGTAATAAGGAAAACAATTAAAAACGGGTACGGAGAATAAAAAGTACGCGCCGCCTCCGATTTTCCTGCAACAAATTTTAATGATTCGATATCTAAAAACTCAGCAAACATTTGTACACCGAGCATACTGAACCAAAAAACAAAAAAACTAATAATAATACCAAAAACTTGCTTCAATCTCGTCATTCATCTCATCCTTTCTATATTTGTAATTTTTTAGTGTGATCAATATAGTACAAACGAAACTATGCACAGAAAGGAACTATCTCACCATTCACGAATTAACTTAATCCAACCTAACATCGAAATTTGCAAAATAACACCCAATATTATAAGTCTTCTTAGCCATCGAGGAAAGAAGGTTAAAAGCTTAACATACCATTCCAATAGCTTGTTCATAATTCCCTCCTACATAAAATTATATAGGAAAAAGGAGATACAATCCAAACCCAACAAGAATAATACCACCTACTATTTCACCGTATGTGCCAAGTATATTTTTGGCATGGCTACCAAGCAATAAACCCATCCAAGCCAGTAACATACTTATTAGTCCGAACAATAATATCGTAATAATTGTCTCTGCTCCGTAAATTCCAAGACTAAGACCTACTGAAAAACTATCTATACTGACACCAAATGCAAATACAAATAAACTAATTCCAATTGGAGCAGTTCTAGTCTCTTCCCCTTCTAAAATAGACGAATATACGATATAGAACCCTAGCCCAATTAATAAAATAGCTCCTGCAAAATTTGCGACATCCCCATACCTCTCTGATAGAAAACGTCCTAGTACCATTCCGATAAATGGCATAATAATATGAAATATCCCAATCGTCATACCGATATAAAGGATTTGTCTTAACTTTAATGTTACCATCCCCATACCGAGGCTCACTGAAAATGCATCCATCCCCAGGGCGAATGCCATAATTATTAAAGGTATTAATTGTTCAAGTGTCATTCATATCCCCCCTCGGACGTGCTACTTCACAATATGCTTATCCGAGGAGAAATATTCTGTTTGCTAAAGGTACATTATCATTCAATAATAATCTGATGTCCCGCAGCTTTTGTTAAACGATTCATAATTGCATTTCCTATGCCTTCATTCGGGAATGATTCACTAAAAATAACATCTACTTCACTTGCATCAAACGTTCTAAGCACATCATATAACTTAGTCGCAACGCTGGCTAAATCGCTTCGCACACCACAAGACAATACAACATCTGCACTATACACATGCTGATACTCTTCTGTCGTTAATACACCTACTTTAAACCCTTCTTTCTTCTTCTCATCTACAATACGTTGAATAAACTCACGGGACCCTTCAACAATACTAAGTGGCGCTTTCGGTGCATAATGTGTATATTTCATTCCAGGTGATTTTGGTTTTTCTTTCTCATCCTTTAAAGCTGGATCTAAAGAAACATTTCCTATCACTGCTTCTAATTGCTCCTTCGTAATCCCGCCTGGACGTAAAATCGTCGGAACCTCGCTCGTACAATCAATTACAGTTGACTCAACGCCTACTCCTGTTGCCCCGCCATCAACAATACCAGCAATTTTCCCGTTTAAATCTTCATACACATGAGAAGCTAACGTTGGACTTGGGCGTCCTGAACGATTCGCACTCGGTGCCGCAACAGGCACGTTTGCCTCTTCAATAAGAGCGAGCGCTACTGGATGATCCGGCATCCTCACTCCAACTGTATTAAGTCCGGCCGTAACCCTCTCTGAAATCCCTTTTTTTCTCGGTAAAATGATTGTTAATGGTCCTGGCCAAAAATGCTCCATTAACTTTTCTGCAACCGGCGGAATTTCTCTTACGATACCATCTAACTGAGATTTCGTTCCTATGTGGACAATCAGTGGATTATCGCTCGGTCTCCCTTTCGCTTCAAAAATTTTCGCTATCGCTTCATCATCCATTGCGTTTGCTCCTAACCCATATACCGTTTCCGTTGGGAAGGCCACCGCTTCATTTTCTCTTAATAATCTCGCTGCTTCTTTTAATTGTGGATAATATTTTTTTCTTTCCACAACATTATCCACAACCCACATATTTGTATGCATTTTTTCCCACGTCCTTTTCTACCATGAAATACTTGTCTATTTTTAGTTTACTATGAGATTTATCCAAAAGACAAACAAGGTTTATCCACAAAATGTGGATAAACCTTGTTAATCCGTGGATAACTTTGTGAATAGCTGACAATTTAGTATTATTGCATTTAGCTCTTTTATATTTTTACAAAAGTGTTCTAACTGTCGAATTTCCTCTGGCACTTCCTCTTTCTCTATAATGACAAAGTTAAAAAACTGAAAGATTGTCACCGATTGTGGATGATTTGTGAGTAAGTACAATTGTCGAATATCTTTTTCTTTCATATACTGCAAAAACATCTCAAAAAAATATAAGAAAGTCTGTTTATCCACATTAGGTGTGAATAAACAAGAACGGATAAGTGCATTTTTCCCACCTTGTTCATATCCAACTACCGCTCGTATTTCTCCCGCCTCTTCCAAGATCATAAATTGTGCGTACAACTCATTTATTTTATCATCTTTTTTATTAGCTTGTCCGAAAAAAGAATGCAATCTTTCTACATCTGCTTTCGTAGCAAAATACACGTTCTTCATAGTAAATCCCTCCTCATTGATATATATGAGGAAGGATTTATTAATAGTACTATTTAGAGAATAAAGATGTAAAAGCTTCGACGATAAATAATTTAACCTCTGGTTTTTCTTCTTCCTCTTCTACTGTTACATACTCATTTTCCTTTTCTTGCTTTTGCTCCACAGGTTTTTCCACTTTTTCCACAGTTTTTGTTTCTACTGTTTTTACCGGCTGTTCTTCTACTTGCGTTTCATGTTTTACTACTTTCTTTTCCTGGGCTCTTACTTTTTCAGCTTTTTCCGGCTTTACTACTTTCGTTTCTTTCACCTTATCCACTTTCTTCTCCGGTACATCCACTACTTCCTCATCTGGTTGTCTCACCTGCTCCTCTTCAGGAGATTCAGCTTTCACAACATGTTCTTCTTTCCTTACAGCTGTACCACTTGAAAAATCTAAGAAACACATCGGTGGAAATAATACACACCACCAGTTTGCACCTTCACCTTTTCCAATTGTAATAAGTACCGCTTCATATTCTCCTGCCGGATAAATAAAATTCCCATATACCTTTGTAGGAAACTTCACATTCTTACCGAATTTCACTTGAAACGCCTCTTTACTTCCTTCTCTTTTCAGCGTATTCTCCACTGTCTTTTCAATTTCAGGAATATGATTTTGAATTACTTTTCGAGCTTCTTCAAATGACGTTAAATCCGCTACCCATCCATCAATTTGCGCTTTCACTTCATCACGTACTTTACGTTTTAATGCCTGATCTTTATCGGAATCACTATTAGCTAAAATACGTAATCGAACGGCCTCTTTCGGAATAACAGTAGGCCCTTTTGCATCAGCTTTCATATATCCAAACTGCACAAGTAACTGTGCACCAATTAATAATAAAAGAAAATAAGCAATAACTTGTTTTTTCATTTCCTCCACCGTCCCCTCTAGAAACAGTGTGGACAGAGTTACTTCTTTCTAAACTATTAAATTCAAAATCTATATAAAAAACCGATAGAAAAGCATTTTTTTAATTGGCGAGAGGGACTGGCTATGTATAGGAGCGGTCAGGGCCTTTTCCCGCCACGCACAAAGTTTTAAAACAAAGACAGGTAACAAAGTGCGTGTCCATTTTTATCTTTATGACAGCAATCTATAGGTAATAAGGTACGTATTTTCGCTGGAATAATACCCCTTACCAAAATTCTAAATAAAATGTATGGCTGAGTAGTTACGAATTTTTCATACAAAAAATAGAGTAAGGCTTATACCTTACTCTATCTCTGCAAATACCATGCGATCTTTTCCATTAATATCAAATACAACTTCAACTTGAGCGCGCGGGAAAGTTTGCTGTAATAATGCTTTCACATCTTCACCTTGCCCTACACCAATTTCAAACGCCACAATCGCCTTTTTCTGTAATACATTCGGCAATTCCTCCATAAAACGACGATAGAAATCTAGTCCATCTTCACCACCAACAAGCGCACGCTTCGGCTCATGCTCCTTCACAACAGTAGAAAGACCACGCCAATCTTCCTCTGGTATGTACGGAGGATTGGAAACAACAACATCTAACTTCTGACCTGTTTCATAAAACGGAGACAGTAAATCGCCGTGATAGAAAGTTACATCCGCCCCTAAAGTTTTTGCATTTTCTTTTGCAACTTCAATCGACTCCTGCGCGATATCTACTGTATACACATGAAGATTTTTATTTTCTAAAGCGAGCGTAATAGAAATCGCTCCACTACCTGTTCCGATATCCGCTATGTGAAGCTCCTCATTACCGAAATGGCGCTCAATTCTCTCTAGCACCCCAACTATAAGTTCCTCTGTTTCCGGTCTTGGTATCAATACCTCTTCATTTACAAAGAATGATCGGCCATAAAACATTTCATAACCAAGCATATATTGGATCGGAATACCTTCTACGTGCTTGTGGATAAATTGTGCAAAACTTTTCTCTTGTTCCGCAGTTATTTCTTCACGCATATTCATGAGCATTCCGGTTCTGTTCGTCTTTAATACATGACAAAGGACAATTTCTCCCGCATTTTCATCTCGTCCATTTTCCTGTAAAAAAGAAGAAGCCCATTTCAGGGCTTCATAGACACGCATTACTCAGCTGCCTCCATCTTTTGAGCCTGATCTTCCATCACTAAGGCATTGATGAAATCATCTAACTTACCTTGTAGGATTTGATCTAGCTTTTGAATCGTTAAACCGATTCGATGGTCTGTAACACGGTTTTGCGGGAAATTATACGTACGAATACGCTCTGAACGATCTCCCGTACCAACAGCTTGTTTACGGTTTTGATCATACTCAGCTTGCGCTTCTTGTCTAAATTTATCATAAACACGTGCGCGTAATACTTTCATCGCTTTTTCTTTATTCTTAATTTGTGATTTCTCGTCCTGACAAGATACAACTACACCAGTCGGTAAATGTGTTAAACGTACCGCTGACATCGTTGTATTAACGCTTTGTCCACCAGGGCCACTAGAAGCAAACGTATCAACACGAACATCTTTTTCATGAATATTAATTTCTACTTCTTCTGCCTCTGGTAATACAGCTACAGTCGCTGTAGATGTATGAATACGTCCACCAGATTCCGTTTCAGGAACACGTTGTACACGGTGAGCACCATTCTCGAATTTCAGCTTCGCGAAAGCACCTTTACCATTAATCATAAAGATAATCTCTTTATATCCACCTAACTCTGTATAGCTCGCTTCGATAATTTCAGTTTTCCAACCTTGCACCTCAGCATAACGGCTATACATACGATATAAATCACCAGCAAATAAAGCTGCCTCGTCACCACCAGCAGCGCCACGAACCTCAACGATAACGTTTTTATCATCATTAGGGTCTTTTGGAACAAGTAAAATTTTCAGACGTTCTGATAATGTTTTCTCTTGTCCTTCTAATTCAGAAACCTCTTCTTTTACCATATCACGCATATCAGCGTCTAACTTATCTTCTAACATTGCTTTTGCATCTCGTAATTGCTCACGAACATCTTTATACTCACGGTACACCTCTACCGTGTCCTGAATATCAGATTGCTCTTTTGAATACTCACGAAGCTTATTTGTATCGCTAATAACCTCTGGGTCACTTAACAATTCATTCAACTTCTCATAACGATTTTCTACAGCTTGCAAACGATCTAACACACCATTCACCTCTACATCCTAGTATCTAATACAAATAGTATATGGTACTTAATCAAAAAAACGCAAATTATATTTAAAAGCGCAGGTGGCTTGTTCAGAATCGCAGGACACTTTAAGCTCTCGACCTTGAAGTGCTCTTTGCTTCGAGTGAGAGAGCGAAATGACCGGAGATTCTAGCCGCTGGAGCTAGATAATATTTAAAAGCGCAAGCGGCTCGCTCAGCTCTGACTGGCTAAGGTTCTCTCGCACAAAAGGTGCTTTTCACCTTGAGTAGCGTCGGTTCTTAGACACGAAGAGCTTGCCACCAATCTTCATCTATTTTCGAAAAAAACCCGCTCTACATAGCGAGTTTCACTTATCTTTGTTTTGTAGGTACTGCATGACAATGACGACAACGTGGTTCATACGATTCTGAAGCCCCAACTAAAATAATTGGATCATCAAATGCCGCTGGTTCTCCATCGATTAAACGTTGCGTACGACTTGCAGGAGATCCACATTCAGAACAAACTGCCTGCAATTTAGTTACATGTTCAGCAATCGCCATCAGCTGAGGAACTTGTCCAAATGGTAGACCACGGAAATCTTGGTCTAATCCAGCTACAATGACACGATAGCCACGATTTGCCAATACTTGCACCACTTCCACAATGTCCCCATCAAAAAATTGTACCTCATCGATTGCAATAACATCCATTTCTTCTGTTACATGGTTAAATATATCTTTTGAAGCTGAAACAGGAACTGCTTTAACCTTTAATCCATTATGTGATACAACATCTTCTTCACTATAACGATTATCAATACATGGTTTAAATACAATTGCATGTTGTTTCGCAAATTGTGTACGGCGTATACGGCGGATGAGCTCTTCTGATTTTCCAGAAAACATACTCCCGCAAATCACTTCAATCCAACCATTTTGATTCATTAAGTACATTGAGCTCTCCTTTCATCTACTTTCCTAATCCAAAGTAGGGTAAAGGTTTAATATTTTCGCAAAAAAAACAGACAAGCGAATACATACACTTGCCTGTTTTATGTTCTTTATTACTTAATACCGTATTTCTTATTGAAGCGGTCAACACGTCCGTCTGCAGTAGCAAACTTCTGACGTCCAGTGTAGAATGGGTGAGAATCAGAACTGATCTCAATTTTTAGTAATGGATAAGTGTTACCATCTTCCCACTCAACAGTTTCGCTAGAGCCTTTTGTAGACCCGCTTAAGAATTTGAAGCCAGTGTTCGTGTCCATAAATACAACTTTATTGTAATTTGGATGGATTCCTGCTTTCATTCTTTTCATCTCCTTCCGCCCTGAATCATTTTCGAAACAGAGTTTTTCATCTTCAGCTGCTTACACAACTATATTGATGAAACACATATGATGAAATTATAACAAGGCTAACTCCATTTTGCAACTACCTGTTTTTGTCTTTTTAAAATTAAAAGTGGAGGCGGCTCGCTCAGCTCTGACTGGCTAAGGTTCTCTCGCACAAAAGGTGCTTTTTACCTTTAGTGCGTGAGGTTCTTAGACACGAAGAGCTAGCCGCCGGAACTGGATATCAATTAAAAGCGCAAGCGGCTCGTTCAGAATCCAGGTCACTTCGAGCGAGAGAGCGAAATGACCGGAGATTCTAGCCGCTGGAGATGGATTAAGTAAAAAGCGTAAGCAGCTCGTTCAGAATGGGAGGGGGATGGAGCTTCTGACGTAGAGGCGCTTTTTTCCTCGCAGGAAGAAGTGAAGCCACCGACCATTCTAGCTACTGAAGCTGGATTAAATAAAAAGCGCAAGCGGCTCGCTCAGAATGAGAGGGGGATGGAGCTTCTGACGTAGAGGCGCTTTTTTCCTCGTAGGAAGAAGCGAAGCCACCGACCATTCTAGCCGCTGGAGATGGAACTAGATACACCTTAAAGCGCAAGCGGCTCGCCCAGAATCGTAGGGCACTTCAAGCTCTCAATCCAAATATGATTTCCATCTCAAAAAACAAATTTTTTCCATATATTACTCTCTCTAATATTCCCTTAAAAACATAAAAAACTCGCTTACTATGAAATAAGCGAGTCCCCATCTTTTCCCTTTACTTAGTGGTTACATACCTTTTTGAGTCTGCAACAATATTTTGTAAAAATTCTTCATTTGTCTTTGTTTGACGAAGTTTACGTAAGAAGCCTTCAACAAAGTCTGGTGTATCACGCATTGTTTTACGAATACCCCACAGCTTGTCTAAATGTTCTTTCGGAATTAATAAGTCTTCTTTACGCGTACCAGAGCGACGAATATCAATCGCTGGGAAGATACGGCGCTCAGCTAATGAGCGATCTAAGTGAAGTTCCATATTTCCAGTTCCTTTAAACTCCTCGTAAATTACATCATCCATACGAGACCCTGTATCAACAAGCGCTGTTGCTAAAATCGTTAGGCTACCGCCCTCTTCGATATTACGCGCAGCCCCAAAGAAACGCTTTGGTCTATGAAAAGCAGCAGGATCAATACCACCCGATAAGGTTCTACCACTTGGCGGAATAACAAGGTTGTAAGCACGCGCTAAACGGGTAATACTATCCATTAAAATGACAACGTCCCTTTTATGTTCTACAAGACGCATTGCACGCTCTAATACAAGCTCCGCTACTTTAATATGATTCTCTGGCACTTCATCAAAAGTAGAACTTACAACATCACCTTTAACAGAACGTTCAATATCTGTTACTTCCTCTGGACGCTCATCAATTAAAAGTACAATTAATTCTGCTTCCGGATGATTTGTTGTGACACTGTGTGCAATTTCTTTTAACAGACTTGTTTTACCAGCCTTTGGAGGCGCAACAATTAAACCACGTTGTCCAAATCCAACTGGTGCGATTAAATCCATGATGCGTGTCGGTAACTTTTTCGTTTCCGTCTCCAATTTCATTTGGCGATCTGGGTATAACGGTGTTAATGCAGGGAAATGTACACGCTCTTTTGCTGAGTCTGGATCATCTCCATTTACAGCTTCAACTTGTAGCAATCCAAAATAGCGCTCATTTTCTTTCGGAGGTCGTACTTTACCAGAAACCTTATCTCCATTACGTAAATCGAAACGACGAATTTGCGAAGCCGAGATATAAATATCTTCTGAGCTTGGAGAATAATTGATAGGACGTAAAAATCCAAATCCTTCTGATTGAATAATTTCTAATACGCCTTCCATGAAAAAGAAACCTTCTTTTTCTGCTCGAGCTTTTAAGATAGAGAAGATTAGCTCTTTTTTCGTTAACTTGCTGTAATACGAAATCTTAAATTCCTTCGCAAGCTCGTATAACTCTTTTAATTTCATGTTTTCTAATGCTGCAATTGACAAATTCATTCAGACACCACACTTTAACTTTATTCTCTTTTCACATGGGTAAAGGGAAAAATACGGAAGGCAAATAAATAATAATGAAAGGCAATAAGTTCAAGTAGGATAATATTCACTATTGTAACCCTTTTATCTAGTTTTAATCAATACGTTGAAACACAAATACAAGAAGCGAAGACAAGAAAATTTGTCTTCGCCTTTTCATATTTCTTTCTTTTTTCTACTCACCTGATTTTAAGGCAGAATAGATAAGGCATTTCTGCTTTTATTTAATCCAGCTTCAGCAGCTAGAATCTCCGGTCATTTCACTCTCTCACTCGAAGCAAAAAACGCTTCAAGGTCGAGAGTTTGAAGTGTCCTGCGATTCTGAACGAGCCGCTTACGCTTTTTACTTAATCCAGTTCCAGCGGCTAGAAGGGTCGGTGGTTTCGCTTCTTCCTCCCATTCTGAACGAGCTGCTTACGCTTTTTACTTAATCCAGCTTCAGCGGCTAGAATCTCCGGTCATTTCGCTCTCTCACTCGAAGCAAAGAGCGCTTCAAGGTCGAGAGTTTGAAGTGTCCTGCGATTCTAAACGAGCCGCTTACGCTTTTTATTTAATAACCAAATTCGGTTTTTTATTTAAGCTATGGCGGCCGTCTACGAAGCGTACTGTGCCTGATTTTGCACGCATAACAAGGGATTGTGTTGTTCCGACGCTACCTTTAAATTGAACGCCTCGTAATAGTTCTCCGTCTGTTACACCTGTTGCTGCAAAGATTGCATCGTCACCTTTTACTAAGTCTTCCATACGAAGGATACGATTGATATCTTCAATACCCATTCTTTTACAACGAGCTAGTTCAGCTTCGTTTTGAGGTAAGAGCTTCCCGTGAATTTCTCCACCTAAGCATTTTAATGCGACCGCAGCTAATACACCTTCAGGTGCTCCACCAGAACCGAATAGAATATCTACACCAGTACGGTCAAATGCTGTATTGATTGCTCCAGCTACATCTCCATCGTTAATTAACTTAATACGAGCACCAGCTTTACGAATTTCTTCGATAATTGCTTGGTGACGTGGACGGTTTAAAACTGTCGCTACAACATCTTCGATATCTTTATTTTTCGCTTTCGCAACTGCACGTAAGTTGTCGATAATAGGTGCGTCAATATCAACTGCACCAACTGCTTCTGGACCAACCGCTATTTTATCCATGTACATGTCAGGAGCATGTAACAAATTGCCGTGATCTGCAATTGCAATAACAGCAAGCGCATTCCAGCCGCCAGCCGCTACGATATTTGTCCCTTCTAAAGGATCAACTGCAACGTCTACGCGTGGTCCATATCCTGTACCCAATTTTTCTCCGATATATAGCATTGGCGCTTCATCCATTTCACCTTCGCCAATTACAACTGTACCTTTCATCGGAATTGTATCAAATACATCACGCATAGCTGATGTTGCTGCACCATCTGCCTCATCTTTTTTTCCGCGCCCCATCCAACGCGCTGATGATAATGCTGCAGCCTCTGTTACACGTACTAACTCCATAGATAAACTTCTTTCCACGATAATCCCTCTCCTTTAAGTCTTTATATTTCTGCCGTATTTTGTGAACCTTGTTTTTCTATAAAGTGTACTTCCGTTAGTAGTGATTCTTCGCTCCCCATTAACGGAAGTATCACCACCTTATCCCGATTGGTGAGGGTTAATAATCGGCGTGGGATACCCCATACTGATTAAAGTTTCACTTTATGCATTCTTCATTTCTTCAATTTCTTGCTTTGTCATTTGTTCTCGCCAAATGTTTGCACCAAGCCCTTTAAGCTTGTCTACTATATTTTCGTAACCTCGATCAATATGATCAAGTCCCGTTACTTCTGTAATGCCATCTGCCATTAAACCCGCAATAACAAGGGACGCACCAGCTCGTAGGTCACTCGCTTTCACCTTCGCACCTTGCAGTAAAACCGGTCCAGTCACAATTGCTGAACGGCCTTCTACTTTAATTTGCGCGTTCATACGGCGCAATTCATCAATATGCTTGAAACGTGCGCTGTAAATTGTATCAGTTACAACTCCTGTTCCATGCGCTTTTGTTAAAAGCGTTGTAAACGGCTGTTGTAAATCCGTTGGAAACCCTGGATATACAAGCGTTTTTACATCAACTACTTTTAACCTTCTATTGCCGTTCACTGTAATTTGGTCATCGTTCGTTTCAATTTGAACACCAGCTTCTCTTAGCTTCGCAGTAACCGATTCTAAATGCTGAGGAATAACATTATCAACTGTTACTTCTCCTCCTGATGCTGCTCCTAAAATCATATACGTACCAGCTTCAATACGGTCTGGAATAATAGTGTGGTGACAACCGTGCAGTGAATCCACACCATCAATTCGGATTACGTCTGTACCAGCACCTTTAATACGTGCTCCCATACTCGTTAACAATGTAGCTACATCAATAATCTCTGGTTCTTTCGCTGCATTTTCAATAACAGTTCTACCTTTCGCTCGTACAGCCGCTAGCATAATATTAATCGTAGCTCCTACACTAACAACATCTAAATAAATACGTGCCCCACGTAGTTCGTCTGCTCTTAAATAAATGGCACCTTGTTCATTTGTAACATATGCCCCTAACGCTTCAAACCCTTTAATATGCTGATCAATCGGTCGTGGCCCTAAATGACATCCACCTGGAAGCCCAATAACAGCTTTTTTAAAACGGCCAAGCATTGCACCCATTAAATAATAAGAGGCGCGCAATTTTTTCACTTTTCCATTTGGTAAAGGCATCGCAACCATGTTAGAAGGATCGACTACCATCTCTTCTTCCTGCCCATAAGTTACTTTCCCTCCAATTTCCTCTAGTAAGTCTCCTAACATTTTCACGTCCGAAATATTAGGAACACCGCCAATAGTTACTGGAGTATCTGCTAAAATTGTCGCTGGAATTAGTGCAACAGCACTGTTCTTTGCACCACTCACACGAATCGTTCCATTTAAAGCTCTTCCGCCTTCAATTAGCAACTTTTCCATATTGAGCTCCCTTCTTGTGAATGTATTTATCTTCTACTTCTTTATAAGAAGTAGAAGATTCCCCCTTAAGAATCTCAATCACTCTCTCCATCCCGAAACTCAATAAGTAGAAAACCATCACCTGTAGCTCCCCTGCTGTACAAATAGATGAAGATTAACTATTCATCGAATCAAATTACTCAATTCAGATACTTACCACATTTATTAATAGGACTATGCACATTATTTTCTATATTTGCAAACCAAAAATTCACTTTATAAAATCTTTAGACTTGTTCGCGCTTTCATTATACAACGAAAGGAAACCGTCTAAAAGACTAGACGGTTTCCAAAACGGAATTTTATTCTTACGCTTTACCGTTAGAACCGAACTCACGCATTTTACCAGCAACAGTTGCTTTGATAGCGTCGCGGCCAGGTCCAATATATTTACGAGGATCGTAAACTTCTTGGTCTTTGTTTAATGCTTCACGAACAGCTTTTGTAAACTCAATTTGGTTCTCAGTGTTTACGTTAATTTTTGAAGTACCTAGAGAAATAGCTTTTACGATATCAGCAGTTGGGATACCAGTACCACCGTGTAATACTAAAGGTACGCCAGTGAAGTCACGAACTTGTTCCATTTCAGCGAATCCTAAGTTAGGCTCACCTTTGTAAGGACCGTGTACAGAACCTAGAGCTGGAGCTAGGCAATCGATACCTGTTGCTTCAACAAGGTGCTTACACTCTGCTGGATCAGCGTAAATTACGCCTTCAGCGATGATGTCGTCTTCTTGTCCGCCAACTGTTCCAAGCTCAGCTTCAACAGATACGTTACGAGCGTGTGCGTATTCTACCACTTTTTTAGTAGTTTCAACGTTTTCTTCGAATGGGTGGTGAGAAGCGTCGATCATTACAGATGTGAAACCTGCATCGATTGCTTCTTTACATTTTTCGAAGCTTGAACCATGGTCAAGGTGAATCGCTACAGGAACAGTGATGTTCATTTCTTCGATTAAAGCTTTAACCATAGCTACAACTGTTTTGAAACCAGTCATATGACGAGCTGCACCCTCAGATACACCTAAGATTACAGGAGATTTTTCTTCTTCCGCAGCAGCTAAGATAGCTTGAGTCCACTCTAAGTTGTTCATGTTGAATTGACCAACTGCGTATTTTCCTTCTAGTGCTGTGTTTAGCATTTCTTTCATAGAAACTAAAGGCATGGTGAATCCTCCTAAAAAACGTTTTTTGTATCCGATAAATTCTTATCGCTGGTAGTATGACCAGAATAAGGTAAAATATGTATATTTACATACCGGACTTCTTTCTACACTCAATAGGATAACAACTTGTACTCAAAAACTCAACTGTATTCACCTGCTCAATAGTCCATGTAAACGCTTTTTTCCATATTTTTTATAAAAAATTCATTTTTTACGCCTCTACAGCAAGCTGATCTCTCACTGCTTGACGAATCTCATCAATATCAAACGGTTTAGCAAAGTGCATTAAAGCTCCTAAATCTTTCGCTTCTTGAATCATATCCAATTCTCCATAAGCAGTCATTAAAATCACTTTAATACTCTCATCAATTTCTTTTACATGTTTTAAAATCTCTATACCATCCATACCTGGGATTTTCATATCTAACACTACTAAATCCGGATTATCTTTTTTCACGATATCTAAAGCTTGAAATCCATTTGCTGCTTGGAACGTCTGATAACCTTCTTTTTGGAACACTTCATGCAATAAAACACGAATGCCATATTGATCATCAACGATTAAAATTTTCCCTTCCATAACTCCCAACCTTTCTGTGTAAGTACAAGATTTAAAGCTCCTTATATCTTATCGGTTTATTTTCGCTACTCTTTGCCAAATCCCTTCCTATTCTTTCTTATTTTACCGTTTACTATTTCGTTATGCTACCCTACGATTTCCCCTTTCCAAAAAAAATAAGCTATAATGAGAACCAGCTAACACGAAAGAAAGGAGCAACAACATGTTAAAAATTTTCTCGACTCAATTAAGTGGATATTTCTCCCGAATTTCTCAAAAAGAGGAATTGAATATAGAAGATAGCGCTCGTCTACTTGCCCAGGCGTTAGTTGGCGACGGCTTCATTTACTTGCATGGTACAAACGAAATGGAAGGTATTGTTTCAGAAGCATTATTTGGCGCCGAACCAATGAAACAAGCAAAACGTTTAATAGAAAACAGCGAACCGGCGGCAGTGACTTCTGCGGACCGCGTACTTCTTATTAGTCGTTTTTCGACAGATGAAGAAATTATAAAAACCGCGAAAAAACTTCATGAAGAAGGCCAATCTATCGTTGGAATCTCGGCTATTCAAGAAGGTGTTGAATCACTGGAACAATATACAGATGTACATATTGATACAAAGCTGTTAAAAGGTCTTATTCCAGATGATGAAGGTAACCGCTATGGGTTCCCAAGTTTAATTATAGCTTTATTTGCTTATCACGGATTGAAATTTACAATTGATGAAATGTTAAACGAATATTAAAAAAAGCGCCCTATTTCAGGCGCTTTTTTTTATTACTTGCTCTCTTTATTCGTAATAGAAGCACTTACGAAGTCATGGAACAATGGTTGTGGACGGTTTGGACGAGATACAAGTTCTGGATGGAACTGTGCTGCCACGAACCAAGGGTGATCTTGTAATTCAATAATTTCCACTAGACGACCGTCTGGGCTTGTACCAGAGAATACAAATCCTGCTTTTTCCATATCTGGACGGAATTGATTGTTGAACTCATAACGATGACGATGACGCTCATATACAACCGGCTCATTGTAAGCATTGTAAGCATTTGTTTCTTCAGCAAGCTTACATGGATATAGACCAAGACGAAGTGTACCACCTAAATCTTCTACATCTTTTTGTTCTGGTAATAAATCGATAATTGCATAAGGTGTGTCAGGATTAATTTCAGAAGAGTTAGCTCCTTCTAATCCTAATACGTTACGTGCAAATTCGATTGATGCAAGTTGCATACCTAGGCAAATTCCTAAGAATGGAACTTTGTTTTCACGAGCATATTGAATTGCAACGATTTTACCTTCTACACCACGATCGCCGAAGCCACCTGGTACAAGGATACCATCTGTGTCGCCAACTAATTCTTTTACGTTCTCTGCTGTTACGTGCTCAGCATTTACCCATTTCACTTCTACATCTGTGTCGAATGAATAACCTGCATGACGAAGCGCTTCTACAACAGAAATGTATGCATCTTGAAGCTCTACGTATTTACCAACAAGAGCGATTTTTGTTTTCTTAGAAAGGTTACGTACTTTATTAACTAGCGCAGTCCAATCTGTCATATCTGCAGCTGGATTGTCTAACTTCAAGTGATCACAAACGATTTGGTCCATGTTTTGTTCTTGAAGAGATAATGGAACGGCATATAAAGTATCTGCATCGCGTGCTTCGATAACTGCTTTTGTATCGATGTCACAGAATAATGCAAGCTTGTCTTTCATGTCCTGAGAAACAGGTAGTTCTGTACGAACAACGATAATATTTGGTTGAATACCTAAGCTGCGAAGCTCTTTAACGCTATGTTGCGTTGGTTTTGTTTTCATTTCACCCGCTGCTTTTAAGTACGGGATTAACGTACAGTGAATGTACATTACATTGTCACGACCGATGTCGCTCTTAATTTGACGAATTGCTTCTAAGAATGGTAGAGACTCGATATCACCAACAGTTCCACCGATTTCTGTAATAACAACGTCGGCATTTGTTTCGCGACCAGAACGATATACACGTTCTTTAATTTCGTTAGTAATGTGAGGAATAACTTGAACTGTTCCTCCTAAATATTCACCACGACGCTCTTTTTGAAGAACTGAAGAGTAAATTTTACCTGTTGTTACGTTGCTGTATTTATTTAAGTTGATGTCGATAAAACGCTCATAGTGACCTAGGTCTAAATCCGTTTCTGCACCATCATCTGTTACGAATACCTCACCGTGTTGGTAGGGGCTCATAGTCCCTGGGTCTACGTTAATGTATGGATCAAACTTTTGAATAGTTACGTTTAAACCACGATTCTTTAAAAGTCTTCCAAGAGATGCTGCTGTAATACCTTTACCTAAAGACGATACTACACCGCCTGTTACAAAAATATACTTAGTCATGAAAATACTCCCTTCTACTTCGTTGTTATATAATCACCGTTGCAAAGCGCAACGTATGTAGATAACACTGTATCTATCTTATTGTTAGGCTCTTTTTATTTTCTAAACAAAAAACAAAAAAGAAAATTGCTCCCCTCATCACATAAAGTAATAAGTAGGGAGCAATTTTCTTTTATATTTACACTTTAAAAGTATTATCGTCTTTTTTTAAAGAGCCCAAAAATGATTCTACATGGACGATAATGAAAAGTCAAGAACTACCGCTCTTCCTCTTCTTCTTCTTCAGTTTCATCATACTCAAGTTCTTCTTCTGCGAAGTCTTCATTATCTTCTTCTAAATCATCAAGATCATCATCTTCATCGTCTGCGTCTTCGTCTTCAAGAACTTTGTCCAAATCTACTACATCTTCTTCTACTTCTTCTGCTTCTTCTTCTTCTACATCATCTTCTTCAATGTAGTCGTCAAAACCGTCTTCTTCAACTTTGCGTTTCTTCTTCGGTTTTGGCTGAGGCAGAATTTCTTCATCAATTTGCTCATATGGGTACCAGCTACGTAGCCCCCAACGATTTTCTCCTAAATTAATGAAACGTCCATCGATGTTTAAATCTGTATAAAATTGTGCGAGTTTCGTATTAACTTGCCCTTGAGATAGTCCCAGCACTTGAGCGATTTCTTGAACCAACTCGTTGAATGTCGTTGCTTGTCTTTTATTCCCTAAAACACTATGTACAACTTCAATCATTGAACATTCTTTTAGCTCTTCTGGTGAATATTGCTTAAAACCCACTTATGCGGCACTTCCTTTCTTCAAATATAAGCTTATATATAACGGTCTGCTTAAAAAAATCCATACTATTCATTATAAACAAAAGTCGCACAAATATGCTACAAAAAAAACGGGAAACTTTTATCCCGCTATTTACGGGCAATAAAATTATAATTTGTCCATTCTTTATTTCGGAGACATATGTGCTCCTTGCAGTACATACCTAATTTGCATTTCTGTATATTCTTCGAGAGTATACAGTTTTTGCAGGGCCCAACGTCTAAATCCCCACATTTGTCCTTGTATGAAAATATTATGTGCAAGAAGCTGTATTTCCTTTTTATTTAGTGTAAATGTCCCATTTTCCGTACACTGCTCTAAAATATCCTCAAACATCCCGACCATTTGAAACTCTTTTTCTAATACATATGGGAGTGATTCTTTCGGTAAAAAACGTACCTCTTGATACATAATTAATACTTCTTCTTGCAATTCATCCATCACTTTAAAATAATTCATTATCGCTATCTTTAAGCTTTCTATACTTCCCTTCTCTGTACACACTACTTCCTCTAACCGCTCTTTTACATGTTCATAAATACTATCACAAACTAAATATAATACATCATCTTTTGTGCGAATATACTCATAAAGTGTTCCGATACTAAATCCAGCCGCTTTCGCAATTTCTCTCGTTGTTGTACGCGGGAATCCTTTTTGCTTAAACAGCTGCACCGCACCTTTAATCATTTGTTCACGTCTTAACGCAACTAACTTTTCATCTTTCACTGACGCATGTACATTATGTTTAACCATCCCTTCACCTCTCTCTATTATTTTTGGAAGTAAAAAGCGTAGGAAAATACCTACGCTTTCGTTCCTACTTCGTTAACATACGAGAAATTACAAGCCTTTGAATCTCTTGTGTTCCCTCATATATTTGTGTAATCTTTGCATCGCGCATATAACGCTCTACTGGATAATCTTTCGTATAACCATAACCACCAAATACTTGTACCGCTTCAGTCGTTACCTTCATCGCTGTATCACCTGCAAATACTTTTGACATCGCTGACTCTTTCCCATACGGAAGCCCTTCAGATTCAAGCCAAGCCGCTTGATATGTTAAAAGACGCGCTGCCTCTACATCCGTTGCCATATCCGCAAGTTTAAAGCCAATTCCTTGTTGCGCCGCAATTGGCTTCCCAAACTGATGACGTTCTCTTGCATATTCTACAGAAGCATCTAAAGCGGATTGTGCAATACCGACTGCTTGTGCCGCAATACCATTACGGCCGCCATCTAATGTCTGCATCGCAACTTTAAATCCTTGGCCCTCTTCCCCTAGTAAATTCTCTACAGGAATACGGCAGTCTTCAAATATAATTTCAGTTGTTGGCGAAGAACGAATCCCTAGCTTACTTTCCTTCTTCCCAACCGAAAATCCTAGCGTATCACTCTCCACAATAAATGCACTCGTGCCGCGCTGCTTCGAATCAGGATCTGTTAATGCAAAAACAACATAAATATCAGCAATACCGCCATTTGTAATAAAAATTTTCGAACCATTTAAAATGTAATGGTCTCCATCTCGTTTTGCAGTCGTCCTCATTCCACCAGCATCTGATCCAGAGCTTGGTTCTGTTAAGCCATATGCACCAATTTTCTTCCCTTCAGCCATTGGGCGCAAAAACTTTTGTTTTTGCTCTTCCGTTCCAAATTTAAAAATTGGCCATCCAGCAAGTGAAGTATGTGCAGACAACGTTACACCTGTAGAAGCACAAACGCGGGATAATTCTTCAACGGCAATTACATACGCCAAGTAATCGCTTCCAATTCCGCCGTATTCTTCAGGCCACGGAATACCAGTTAAACCAAGCTCTGCCATTTGATCGAATAAAGCGCGATCAAATCGCTCTTCCTCATCACGCTCTGCTGCTGTCGGTGCTACTTCATTCCTCGCAAAATCCCGAACCATTTTTCTTATCATTTCATGTTCTTCTGATAATTTAAAATGCATTCCCGTCTCCCCCTCTGCCTTTTTATAAAGCTCGACTAATTACAAGCTTTTGTATTTCGCTCGTTCCTTCATATATTTGTGTGATCTTCGCATCACGGAAAAATCTTTCTACTGGATAATCTTTCGTATAACCATAGCCACCAAATACTTGCACCGCCTCAATCGCAACTTCAACAGCCGTCTTAGAAGCAAATAATTTCGCAATAGAAGCTTCTTTACCGCATGGTAATCCTTGTGCTCTTAGCGATGCTGCTCTGTATACAAGTAATCGCGATGCTTCTACACTTGTTGCCATATCTGCAAGTTTGAATCCGAGTCCTTGCTGCGCCGCAATTGGCTTTCCGAATTGCTCACGCTCTTTCGCATAATCAATCGCACATGCAAGCGCCGCTTCCGCGATTCCTAATGCTTGCGCTCCGATTCCAATTCGCCCAACATCTAAATTCGCCATTGCCACCTTAAATCCTTGTCCTTCTTCACCAAGTAAATTCTCGGCCGGCACTTTCATATCTTCAAACGTAAGTTGCACTGTACGAGAACCAAGAAGACCCATCTTATGCTCATCTTTTCCAATGATTAAGCCTGGTGTATCTTTCTCTACTATAAATGCTGAAATCCCGCTTTTCCCCGCATCTGGATTTGTAGACGCGAAGACGATATATGTACTTGCTTCACCACCATTTGTAATAAAGACTTTCGATCCATTAATGATGTAGTGATCGCCCTTTTTTACAGCTCTTGATTTCAAACTACCTGCATCTGATCCTGCATTCGGTTCTGTTAGAGCAAATGCGCCTAAATATTCACCAGTCGCCAGTTTAGAAACATATTTCTGCTTCTGTTCTTCTGTTCCGAAGTATAAAATCGGATTCATTCCAACTGACGTATGTACAGCTAAAATTACACCAACCGTTGCACTTACCTTTGAAATTTCCTCAATTGCTAGAATGTAAGAAATAAAATCCATTTCTGCCCCGCCATATTTTGCAGGCGCTGGAATACCCATTAGTCCAAGCTCACCCATCTTTTGCAAAATCTCTTTCGGGAACACCCCTTGTTCCATACTAGGAACAAAGGGAGCTATTTCCTTCTGCGCAAAATCTCGAACCATTTTCCTCATCATTTGTTGCTCTTCAGTAAAATGAAAATTCATGTACTTCGCCTCCGTTTGCTATATATCTTCTTAACAATTTGGTCAGACCACTACTTTAATAAAGGGAGGAATTTATTCGTAAACGTAGAAACCACGACCCGTTTTACGTCCTAACCATCCTGCATTCACATACTTACGTAATAATGGACATGGGCGATATTTACTATCTCCTAATCCTTCATGCAACACTTCCATAATGTATAAACACGTATCTAAACCGATAAAGTCAGCTAACGTAAGTGGTCCCATCGGATGATTCATACCGAGTTTCATTACTTCATCAATCGCTTCTTTCGTCGCCACTCCTTCGTATAACGTATAAATCGCTTCGTTAATCATCGGTAATAAAATACGGTTCGATACAAACCCTGGGAAATCATTTACTTCAACTGGCACTTTCCCGATTTTTTTCGTAATATCCTCAATCGTTTCGTACACTGCATCATCTGTAGCTAAACCACGAATAATTTCAACGAGTTTCATAACTGGAACTGGATTCATAAAGTGCATGCCGATTACTTTCTCAGGACGTTTCGTTACCGCTGCAATTTCCGTAATTGGTAACGATGACGTATTCGTCGCTAAAATTGCGTGTTCTGGAGCGATTTCATCTAAATTCGCAAAAATTTTCTTTTTAATATCCATTTTTTCAACAGCTGCTTCAATAATAAGATCAGCTTCTTTGACACTATTTAAATCGAGCGTCCATGTAAGACGATTTAAAGTCGCATCTTTCTCTTCTTCCTTCATACGGCCTTTTTCTACTTGGCGGGCTAAATTTTTCGAAATAACAGCTAACCCTCTATCTAATTGCTCTTGCTTTAAATCTTGCACTTTCACATCATAGCCTGCCATTGCACACACTTGTGCGATACCTGAACCCATTTGCCCTGCACCAATTACAACAATCTTTTGTACACTCATTTTTTCTTCCCCCTTAATTGTTAATAAACTATATATCTTCTAATCTTAATTAGTGAACTTCAATCATCACTGCATCACCTTGACCGCCACCGCTACAAATAGAAGCAATTCCAATTCCGCCGCCGCGCTGCTTCAGTGCATGGATAAGTGTAACGATAATACGTGCTCCGCTCGCTCCAATTGGATGTCCCATTGCTACAGCACCGCCATTTACATTCAATTTCTCCGGATCGATCCCTGCGATTTCTGTACTTGCAATTGCTACAGCCGCAAATGCCTCATTGATTTCAAATAGATCTATGTCTTCAATTGTCTTACCTGTCTTTTTAAGCAATTTATTAATTGCATAACCTGGCGTTCTTGGGAAATCCTTCGATTCTACCGCAATCGCCGTATGCGCCAAAATTGTCGCTAATGGTTTTCTTCCTTCTTGCTTCGCTCTGTCCTCGCTCATTAATACAAGTGCAGCACCGCCATCATTTAGTCCCGGAGCATTACCTGCTGTCACCGCTGACGTCTTATCAAATACAGGCTTTAATTTCGCTAATTTTTCAATCGTTGTATCCGCGCGTGGCGCCTCATCCTTAGCCACGACGATAGGATCGCCTTTTCTTTGCTGAATTGTTACTGGTACAATCTCCTCTTCAAAACGCCCTTCTTTATGTGCCGAAACCGCACGTTGATGGCTACGATATGCCCATTCATCTTGTGCTTCGCGAGAGATTCCATCTTCCTTCGCAACTTCTCCGCCATAAACACCCATGTGTATACCTGAAAATGCGCATGTTAAACCGTCTGCAACGTTTAAATCGATAACTTCGTTGTTACCCATTCTGTATCCCCATCTTGCCCCTCGTAAAATGTAAGGGCTGTTACTCATCGATTCCATTCCACCAGCTACAATCAGTGATTGATCACCAGTACGAATAATTTGATCTGCTAACGTAACTGCGCGAAGCCCTGATGCACAAACTTTATTTATTGTTTCTGTCTGCACTTCCCAAGGAATGCCGGCCGCTCTTGCTGCTTGGCGTGATGGAATTTGTCCTTGCCCTCCTTGGATAACCGTTCCAAATATAACTTCTTCAACATCACTAGCGGAAACATTCGCTCTTTCAAGCGCTGCCTTAATTGCGATTCCTCCAAGCTCTGTTGCTTTCACGTCTTTTAAAGTTCCTCCAAATTTTCCAACCGGTGTTCTTGCAGCACTTAAAATAACTGTTTTACTCATGTTTCTTTCCCCCATTTCTTTTTTTAGCACCGAGCGCTCGCTCGGTATCCTTGCGCCTAGAAGAGGTGCAATTTTTGCACCTCTTTCTAAATTTGAATGCATTCCTACAAACTACATTGCTTCTTTCTTCTGTCCGATAACTGAGCGTTCTAAAATCTCTGTTACGTCCAAAGTTTGAACTGTTTCTTCAACTTCTTTCGCTTTCGTGCCGTCACTAATCATCGTTAAGCAATACGGGCATCCTGTACCGATAATTGACGGCTGTACAGCTAGCGCTTGTTCTGTACGAGCAACGTTAATACGAGAACCTGTCGTTTCTTCCATCCACATTAGGCCGCCACCCGCACCACAGCACATTCCCGTTTCACGGTTACGCGCCATTTCTACAAGGTTTACACCTGGAATTGCTTTTAGAATATCGCGCGGAGCTTCGTATACTTCGTTGTATCTTCCTAAGTAACAGGAATCATGGTACGTAACTGTCTCTTCAATAGAATGGACAGGTTTTAAACGACCTTCCTTCACCCACTGGGCTAGTAATTCTGTATGATGATAGACTTCTGCTTGTAAGCCAAAGTCCGGGTACTCATTTTTAAAAGTGTTATAAGCATGAGGGTCAATCGTAACGATTTTCTTCACTCCTGCTTTTTCAAATTCTTCAATATTTTTATTCGCCATTTCCTGGAATACAAATTCATTTCCAAGGCGGCGCGGTGTATCACCAGAGTTCTTTTCCTTATTACCAAGAATTGCGAATGAAATGCCTGCTTCGTTCATTAGCTTCGCAAATGATATCGCAATCTTCTGACTGCGATTGTCATACGAACCCATTGATCCAACCCAGAATAAGTATTCAAACTCTTCGCCAGCTTTTGATTTCTCCTTTACAGTTGGAACTGTTACTTCATCGTCACCTTGGCGCCATGTTTCACGCTCTTTACGGTTCAGTCCCCACGGATTACCTTGACGCTCAATGTTTGTCATTGCACGCTGCGCTTCCGCGTCCATTTTTCCTTCTGTTAAAACGAGATAGCGGCGTAAATCAATAATTTTGTCAACATGCTCATTCATAACTGGGCACTGGTCCTCACAGTTACGACACGTTGTACATGCCCAAATCTCTTCTTCTGTAATAACGTCTCCGATTAAACTTGGGTCGTACGCTAGCGCTGTAGCCGCTGATTCTTGTTGTCCTTTTCCAGCTGCCATCATCGCTAACTGATTTCCTTGTGTATTATTAAAAGCAACAACTGGAACCCACGGTGCTTTTGATGTTACCGCTGCTCCTTTATCAGTTAAATGATCACGAAGTTTTAAAATTAAATCCATCGGTGATAACATTTTCCCTGTTCCTGTTGCCGGACACATATTTGTACAACGACCACATTCGACGCAGGAATATAAGTCGATAAGTTGATTTTGTCTAAAGTCTTCAATTTTACCAACACCGAATGTTTCTTGTGTTTCATCTTCAAAATCAATTTTTTCAAGTTTTCCCGGATTTGAAAGACGACCAAAAAACACGTTAACTGGTCCAGCAATTAAATGCGCATGTTTTGATTGTGGAACATAAACTAAAAACGTTAACAAAATTAGTAAATGCACCCACCAAGAGAAATAGAACACTGAAATGGCTACGGTTTCATTTAATCCCGAGAAAACGTAAGCGATTGCAGAAGCGATAGGTTCACTCCATGAAAGCTCCTCGCCGTGCCATATAATTCCCATCCCATTACCAAGTAGCACAGAAATCATTAAGCCACCAATAAAGATAAGAACAAGGCCTGATTTAAAATTACGTTTCAAACGAACAAGCTTTTCAATATAGCGTCTGTGAAAAGCCCAAAAGACTGCAATTAAAATAACGAGTGTGACAATTTCCTGGAAGAATGTAAATGCAGGGTATAGTGGTCCAAGTGGAAGATGCGATCCTGGTGCAAGTCCTTTCCAAACGAAGTCAATTGCTCCAAATTGGACAAGAATAAATCCGTAAAAGAACATAACGTGAATGATGCCGCTCTTTTTATCTTTCAGCAGCTTTTTCTGACCGAAAACATTGACCTTAAGAAGATCCCAACGCTCTTTAAAACGACGGTCAAATTCAATCTTTTTTCCTAATTGTATGTAGGCCATCCTTGTTCGTATAAGATATACAAACAAATACCCCGCATAAGCAATAACAGCAATGGCAGCCAGCCAATTAATGATTAGTAAGCTATTCATTTTATGCTACCCCTCTCTTTGTAAGCTCTCTTTCTTTTTTAGAATCTTCGAAAATATATAATTTTCTGAATTATATCCCCTATTCCCATTATATAATGAGTGAGCATTCAGTCAACAGTTTTTTGTTATACAACAACACATTTTTTAATAAAGCTGTTTATTTCGGTGAAACTATAAAGTGAAACTTTAATCGGCGGAGAGCTATTCATCCCCACTGAGTAAAAGCCCTCACCAATCGGGCTTTTACGGGCGGCCCGAATCCCAACCAACTTCTTTGCTTTAGGTGGGCGTCTTACTGTCCGCAAATAGCGGGATACAGTGAAATTTTGATTTGTAAAAAATTGATGGTGAAAAGACCGTGAAGGAGGGAATTTACTTATGTTTTTCTTATCTCTCTTATTATTAGGCAGCGCTCTCTGGATTACAATCGACCTTTCATATGGGAGAATTGTTCATTTAAAGCGTGTACGTTCTCGTTCTTTCCCTTTACGTCAAAGTGATTTTCGCCTTTATACATATGGAAATGATCTATACGATGCTCTCTTTACTGATATAAAACAAGCTAAACACCATGTGCACGTTTTATTTTTTATTGTAAAAAACGATGATATAAGTCGTACGTTTTTAAAGTTACTTATCGATAAAGCACAAGAAGGAATTGAAGTAAGACTTTTACTCGACCGGTTTGGAAGTCATTATTTATCAAAAGAAGCGATTTACTCCCTACAAAAACATGGTGTCTCTTTTTCATTTTGTCATAAAGTAAAATTTCCTTTTCCTTTCTTTTCTGCAAATCAAAGAAACCATAGAAAAATTACAGTTATTGACGGGAAAATTGGTTATATTGGTGGATTTAACATTGGCGAGGAATATTTAGGGCATAATCAAAGGTTAGGGTTATGGCGAGATTATCATTTACGTCTTACAGGAGAAGGGATACAAGATTTACAAAAACAATTTTTACATGATTGGCTCGACGATACAGACCAAAATTTATTAGATTCATCTCTTTATTTTCCTATGCAACAACCAGGGACCATTCTACATCGTTTCATCCCTACTGATGGTGCCTATTTACAAAATACATTTTTACATTTAATCGAAAGCGCGAAAAAAGAACTCTTTATCGGTACACCATATTTTATTCCTGGAAAAAAAATTATGAATGCATTATTAAAAGCGCGAAAACGTGGGGTTCAAATAACTATTCTCGTTCCACAAAAGGCTGATCATGCCCTCGTTCGAGAAGCAAAATTCCCATATTGCCGAAAGTTAATACAAGCTGGTTGTAATATTTACGCTTTCCAGCAAGGATTTTTCCACGCAAAAATCATTATAGTAGACGATCATATTTGTGATATCGGAACTGCTAATTTCGATATGAGAAGTTTATATATTAACCATGAAATCAATTGCCTTTTATACGATAAACATTTCATACAAGAAGTAAAAAGTAAATTCGAGGAAGATTTGGGACGCTCCTCATTACTTTCCTTTGAAGATGTCAGCCCTCTCTCCATTATCGATAGAGGAAAGGAATGGATAGGAACGATACTCGCGTTCTTTTTATAGAGAAATTTCAAGAGCCAAAGAGGTGCATCACATATGATAATTCGATTTGGATATGTCTCACATGCTACGGCATTATGGGACTGTTCGCCCGCCAAAACAATGACATTTACAAGCTGGAAAAAGCTAAAAAAACAAGAGCGTGAAGATAAATTATATAATGTTACACTGCAAAATCTAGAACACACAATACGCATCCTTCATTACAATATTGCACACGAAATTCCATTATATCGTTTATCATCTTCTATCGTTCCGCTTGCAACACATCCTGAAGTTGAATTTGATTACATTCAACTATTTGCTCCACTATGGCGTAAAATAGGAGCATTAATTCAAGAACACAATTTACGCGTAAGTTTTCATCCCAATCAATTCACACTATTTACAAGCGACAAACCACATATTACAACTAATGCTATTACAGATATGACCTATCATTATAATGTGTTAAATGCTATGGGAATTGCAGATTCTTCCTACATTAATATCCATGTAGGTGGTGCGTATGGAAATAAGGAGAAGGCAATCGAACGTTTTCATGAAAACATACAAAAACTTCCTTACCATATAAAAAGACAAATGACTCTTGAAAATGACGATAAAACATATACAACTTCTGAAACTTTGGCTATTTGTCAAAAAGAAAAAATCCCTTTCGTGTTCGATTATCATCATCACATAGCGAACCTTTGTAATGAACCGCTAGAAGAATTACTTCCTATGATATTTAAAACTTGGTCACATACAAATGTCCTTCCTAAAGTTCATATTTCTTCTCCTAGATCAGAAAAAGAATTTAGGGCCCACGCAGATTATATTGATTTAGAATTTATTAAACCCTTTTTGCACATCGCAAAAAAAATTAATCATAATTTTGATATTATGATTGAAAGTAAACAAAAGGATTTAGCACTTCTTCAGTTAATAGATGAAATCGCTTCTATAAGGGGAGTGAAAAGAATAAAAGGCGCAACACTACAATGGTAAATTGTAACGTTGCGCTATTTTTTTCAAAAAGTATTTCTTATAGTAAAAAAGCTCCTGTTTTATATGCTATTATTTAAATTAGCATTTTCCCCCTGTGATTCAACTTTATTGAAACGGAGCCATTATATGATTAATCAAAAAAAATATGTACAATTTGTCATGATGTATATAATTATATTTTCTCTTTGGATATTCCTTATCCCTAGGAATTTAAATATAAAAGAAATTGGAATTCTCTTCTTATTTTGTTTTGCTACACTCTTTTCTTGCTATTGCTTATATAAAGCAATTAAGAAGATGAAGCACGGTGACAAACTATTTTGGGTTCTAGTACTATGCACTTGTATATGTGGATTAGCTATGGAAATAACTTTATTTCTTCATTCACTTTCTATATATGATCAAGTCATATTCTCATATAAGGCATTGCCTTTTTTCATCATACAATATATTTTGCTCTTTTCTGGCTTTGCTATAAAGTTTATAAAACATTACTCTATTAGAGGCCTTGCTCAATTTTCATTCGACAGCATCTTTATTGTTATTATGAATATTTATTTTACCTTAACCTTTATTTTAGATATTTCAAGCTTTCGTATGTTAACGAAGGAAGCGTGGATTTTGATTGGGTATTTTATTGCACAATCATTAGTAATTTACGCCGTTATTAGCCTATATAGAAGAGAACGGTATTCTTCTAGTAGAATCTCATTAATTATTGGCTTTACTATCATACTTGTGTACGGATATATACATCTATTCCAATTAAACACGGGCATGGGAACTTCTTCTGAAGTCTCTTATTTAATACATACTGCTTCGATTTTACTAATCGGTTTATCATCCATACTGTACATTTTGGATAAACCAATGCAACATGAAACGAAAACGAAATATTATCGATTCGATTATGTACGCTTTATATTACCTTATTTTAGTATAATCATTACTTTTTCCTTTGCTGTTATTCAGCCTTGGGATGATAAGTTCATGCTAATCGGTCTAGTATTATCACTAGTCTTATTATTCCTACGACAACTTTTCATGTGGAAAGATAATCAAGTATTAATCGATACGTATGAACAGTTGACTACACAACTAGAAGGTGAAGTTGAAGAAGGCGTATCTGCCCTATCAAAAAGTGAACAACGTTATAAATCTTTATTCGAAGATCATCCTGATGCTGTTTTTTCTTTAAATATGAATGGGATTTTTCAACAATCTAATAAGGCTTGTGAAAGTTTATTTACAGCCTATTATTGTGAAGTAACAAGCTATTCTCTTCAACACTTCATTGATCCACAAGATCATGAATTATTGAAGAAATCTTTACAAATTACAAAAGAAGGTAGACCACAAACTCTAGAAATTCGTACAAAAGAAAAAGAAGGATATTATTATCACCTTCACATTACATTCATCCCTATTTTTATAAATAGAGAAGTTGTTGGGATGTTTGGTATAGCACGTGATATTACAACTTTATATGAAAAACAAAAGCAAGTAGAGCATATGGCTTTCCATGATGCACTTACAGGACTACCGAATCGACGGAAATTCGAAAAAGATTTAAAAACGATTTTAAATCTAGCCCAAAACAACACTAATGACGTTGCGGTCATGTTCCTCGACCTAGATCGATTTAAAAAAATTAACGATCGACTCGGCCATGATGTTGGGGATCTATTATTAATTGAAGTAGCAAAAAGATTACGTGGATGTTTGCGTTCTAAAGATATCGTTGCCCGCCAAGGTGGAGATGAATTCACGATTCTATTACCAGATATGTACTCTGAAAAAAGTGCTTCTTTTATCGCTGAACAAATTTTAACTATTTTAAATAAGCCTTACTTTATTAAGGATGAAGAACTTTCTGTTACACCGAGTATCGGAATTGCGATGTACCCTGACTACGGAACCGATGTAACCGAATTAATGAAAAATGCAGATATGGCTATGTATCGAGCAAAGGCAAATGGAAAAAACAGATTCGTTTTCTTCTCAAAAGAAATGAGTATTGCTCAAAATGAAATACACTTCCTAGAAGGTGAGCTTTCAAAAGCACTACAACAAAATGAATTTTTCCTTGAATACCAGCCACAAGTAAACACAAAAACAAAACAAATTATCGGTTTTGAGGCGTTAATTCGTTGGAAACACCCAAAACTCGGGATTGTATCACCTGCCCAATTCATCCCTCTAGCAGAGGAGACAGGATTTATTATTGAACTTGGTAATTGGATTTTACGTACAGCCTGCTTAGAAGCAAAGAAGTGGCATAACCAAGGATTTTCTCACTTAAAGGTTGGTGTGAATTTATCTGTTGTTCAATTTAATCACGCAGATTTAATATCAACTATTTCAAAAGTCTTGGAAGAAACAGAACTAAAGCCGGAAGCGCTAGATATTGAGATTACGGAAAGTATCGCGATTAATCAAAATCATTCTGTAATTGCTAAACTAGAAGAACTTCAAAATCTCGGTATTCAAATTTCAATTGATGACTTTGGAACTGGTTATAGTTCTTTAGCTTATTTAACGAAATATCCAATCAATACATTAAAAATTGCTCGAGAATTTATTTGTGGAATTACAAATAGCCCTTTAGAAGAAGCCATTATCGCTTCCATTATTACGCTATCAAAAGAATTAAATTTAGAGGTTATTGCGGAAGGTGTAGAAACAGAAGAACAATGGAAGTTTTTACACGAGCAAAACTGTGACCACATTCAAGGATTCCTCTTTAGCAAACCTGTTTCTAGTAAAGATGTTTGGATGTTACTCCATAAAAAAACAACCGTCTAAGTAAGACGGTTGTTTTTTTAATACTCAAAAGGCATATCTGAAGCTAATTGTACCTCTTGATCATTATGAGAAATTACTTGGCTTTTCTCTAAAGCTGTATCTGCTAATGAAATACCCCATGCCATCGCTAACGTTAATAGACTACCAATAAGTAGTTTTTTCATATTCCATCACCCACATTTTTCTTTTAATATATCATGAAAATTTATCCATATCGTATGCAATTATGCATATTTATTTTTTAGGTCGTTTTTATTTCTTCATTTTTTTTATAAGCGTTTCTTTATACGCATGCATTTCTAATATATCGAAAAAGAAGCAAGCTTTTTCATAAGCATCTTCAATCTCTGCCCCATCATACTCTAGCTTTTCTAAGCATTCACCTTTTTGATAGTATAACTGTCCAATCAATGCCATACTATTAATTCGACATGATATTTCAATGGCTTTATTTATTTGATAAAGCGCTTCTTCATATTGATTATCTAAGTATAATGTTTTTGCATGATTATGTCTTACCTTCACATCAAACTCTTTATTTTCAGGCAATACCTCTAATTGCTTTAATATACCTTCAAATAACTCCATACCCTTCTTAAAATAACCATTTTCAGCATAAATATTTGCAATTGCATTTTCTATATAAAGTTTTTGATACACGTCTATTCCAGTTAACTGTTGATTTAGTAGCTTTTTTAGCTCCAGAATACAATATTCATAATCAATCTTCTTTAGCACATACGCAGATACATGATATTGCCATTGAAGAAACTGCTGAAACTCAGGATGATATTCTTCCTTTTTCAGTTCATTCCATACTTTATTATATATTTCTTTATATTTCTTTTGCTTACAAAGCATAATGATTTGATCTTTTAACTGCTTTTTCCTCTCAATATCAGAATAAATGAGTACCTCATAAAAATGAATAATGGGAACTTGTAACTTTGCTGCAATACCTTGCAATATATCCATACTTGGGTATACCGCGCCCGACTCAATTCTGCTCACCTCCGATTGATGACATACATTATCGGAGAGTTGTTTCTGTGTTAATCCTCTCATTCCCCTAATTTTCTTTATTTCGCTTCCTAGTTTTTCTGCGTGCATACTTGCTCACCGTCCCATTATAACAATCTAATTTTTTAAGTTGTCATACCACTACAATAATGTGAATTCGACAATTTTTGATATGAAATAATGCATAATATATATAAAATTCGGCAAATTCCTCATACAATTCATCTCACATACACAATACAAGATTAGGAGTGTTATAGATGAATTATAGAAAACTTGCTAGTGCTTTCGTTACATTCGGTCTTCTTTGTCCTTTATCAACAGAAGCTATTCACGCTCAAGAATTAGATAAAAATGAAGTGAAAGTTGAAATTGCTCAGCCTGGTTTAACAATCGGAAAATTAACACAACCTCAAAACGATACAAAAGAGAATATTGCTAAAAAGTATTTAAAAGGTGAGGTAAATGGGGCTAAAGCTCAACAAGAGCAAGTTACTACTGAAAAGAATGTCGATTTTCAACCTACAAATACAGAAACAAAAGAAAATCAAACCGAATTACGCCTTGCACAAACATACAAAAACTATAAAGTATATGGTCAAGATCTCATTGTAAAAGTAGATAAAAATGGAGTAATTACAACTGTTAGTGGTAAAGTTGCCCAAAATTTAGACCAACAACTTAATCTTACTATAACAAATTTTTTGTCGAAAAATGAAGTAAAATCTAAATTACGCAATATACTTCAAATTCCAAGTGATGCGACAGAAACAGAATTTTCTAGCGAAACGGTAGTTTATACGAAAAAAGATGGGCATTATACATACGCAACGGTCCTTACATTTACTTATGAAAACAATGAACAAGTTATAAACGGAAATGCAATCATGGACTTACAAACTGGTGAAGTACTTTTCCAAGAAAAGTTCATTAAAAATAAAGAGAATAAAACTATTAATCAAGTAACAGCACCTAAACTATCACCAGCGAAAGAACAAGGAACTGGGAAAAATGCGCTACAAGAAAATGTATTATTTAATATCGCAAAAGGTACTGACGGAAAATTTTATTTAGCTGATTTATCCCGTGGAAATGGTATTTATATTTATAACGCAGACTATGCTGACTCTCTTGGTGGCGATAGCCAAGCCGGTTATCCAGGGACACTTATTTCAAGCAATACTTCGAGCTTTGCAGATAAAGAAGCGGCTGGTGTTATGAAAAATATGAGTGATATTTACGACTATTTTAAGAAAGAACATAATCTAAAAAGTTATGATAATAAAGATTCGAAAGTTGTTGCTAGCGTCCACGGATTCGATTCTACTGAAGTTAGTGATGGTGTAAAAGAAAACTATGTAAATGCATTTTGGCATCCAGGTTGGAATCAAATGGTCTTTGGTGACGGGCTAAATGGAAAATTAACCTCTGCTCTTGACGTAACAGCCCATGAATTTGGACATGCTGTATTTAGTGGTACGACAAAGAATAAAATTGTGAGATATCCAAGCGCTGAAACATCTGCGTTAAACGAAGGACTAGCAGATTTCTGGGGCACGCAAATCGAATATTATGTAAAGAAAGATAAGGGAAACTGGATTATGGGCGATACACTAGGTGGCCTAACAATCCGTGACATCCCGGGAGAAATTGGTGACGGCGGCAACAAACTATATACAAACTTACAAGATTTCTATAATGACGGAAATGATCAAGAGTCGCACGTAAATTCTGGTATCATTAGTCACGTATTATATCAATTAGCTGAGGGTAAGACATATAACAATGTTGCTGTTCAAAAACAAGGCAATGAAAAGGTAAGTAAAGTTGTTATGCTGGCATTGCAAAACTACGCAACTTCAGCTGAAGATTTTGAATCACTTCAGTCCCACATCGTACAGGCTGCAAAAGATTTATACGGAAATGCCGTATCAAATGAATTTGCAAAAGCATTTGAAGCACATGGTTATAAACCATTACAAAAAGTAAATAGAGTAATAGAAGTACAATAATAAAAAAGAAGTTTACCGATTATAGGTAAACTTCTTTTTCATATCCATCCCTTTTCTTCCGCAATTGTAATTGCCTCAATTCTATTTTTCGCATCGAGCTTCGTTAATACTTCAGAAATATAATTACGCACTGTACCAGGTGAAAGATAAAGTGCCTTCGCAATTTCATTTGCTGTCTTTCCTTCTTTCGCAAGTAACAGCACTTCTTTTTCACGATCCGATAACGGATTCTGCTCTTGCCATAAGCCAAACATTAACTCTTGAGAAATCTCTCGTTTCCCTTTCATTACGTTACGAATCGCCGAAGCTAAATCCTCACTTGGGCTATCTTTTAATAAATATCCGTGAACACCAGCTTTCATTGCCCTTTCAAAATAGCCCGGTCGTGCAAATGTTGTTAAAATCATTACTTTACAAGATGATTTTTCTTTCTTTAACGTTTCAGCAACATCTAAACCACTTTGAATTGGCATTTCAATATCCATAATACTTATATCGGGTTTTAGCGATTCGATTAATTTTAGCGCCTCTTCCCCGTTCGCTGCTTGCCCAATTACTTCGATATCATCTTCTAGATCAAGCAGGGCTCCTAATGCACCACGAAGCATTCGTTGATCTTCCGCAATAATAATTCGAATCATGCCCTCACCTCATCTTTTCCTGTTCTAATGACAACTGGTACTTTTACTGTTAATAGCGTCCCTGGATGTATCGTATTTAGTTCAACAAATCCATCAATAAGAGCAATTCGCTCTTTCATACCGCGGATACCGTTTCCATCATGATTTTGATCCTCTAAACCGATACCATCGTCTTCTACTGTTAAAATTAATTCACCCTGTGATTCCAATACAGAAACTGTACACCGCGATGCCTTACTATGCTTTACAACGTTCGTAACAGCCTCACGTAAACACATCCCGACAATATTTTGTTCAATTGGTGATAACGAACTTGAACTTGCTTCCTGCTTTATTTCCAATTCAATATTAGCTGCTTGTAAGATTGCTTTTATTTGCTCAAGCTCTTCTTCTACTGTAATCATGCGCATATCAGAAATTAATTCCCTCAGCTGTTTTAAAGCGGTACGAGATGTTTGTGTAATTTCCTTTGCTTCTATACTTGCACGCTCTGGATTTTTTACGATTAACTTCTCAACAAGCTGGCTTTTTAACGTAATAAGAGATAACGTATGACCTAACGTGTCATGAAGATCCCGTGCAATTCGCTGCCGTTCTTCCCGTTTTACTAAATCTTTAATTTGCTCGTTTGCTTCGTTTAATTGGTTCTTTAACATCTTTTTCTGATTAAAATTACGCATTCCAAATGGCGTAAGAAGCATTAAAATAAACATCGGAACGATATTCACTAAACTCGGGATTGTTAGTTGATTAATATTTATAAATATAAAAGCTCCAAGCATTACAACTAATAAACATAACAACACACGAAATGCCTTCTTACTTGGCGCAAATCCCATCGCACTCGCCGTGAAATATCCGAACAATATCATGAAGGGATTATAAAATAAAGCAAATGAGAAAGTGAGCATCATTTGAATACACGCCCATAAAATGAACGTCTTTTGAACGAAATAAAGTTGACGGTACGTGACGATGAAAACCATCAACATACCAATACCTATTACAAGCTTCCATCCCGATACTTGTGTTAAATTATAAATTGGAAATAACAGATAAACGAACCACATATACGGGAAGAAACCCATATGTTTCGGAAAAAACTCAAATCTCTTCTTCTCTATCATTTATACCGCTTCCTGTCTTTTTCTTATATATATTGATACTACAACAAATATAAGGAAATAACCTCCTAGTACCGCGATATTTTCCCAACCAATCGACTTTCCAGCTACAATATCCCATGCCCCGCTTCCGAAGTGATATGTTGGTGTCCATTCACCGATAGATCTTAATATTTTTGGAAATATTTCAATTGGCATCCATAAGCCGCCAAGAATTGCTAAACACATATTTAAAATATTGGCTAAACCAGCTGCTGCATCCGCCTTCTTAATTGAACCTATTACTGTTCCAAGGGCTAAAAATGGTGTCACGCCTAGTAATAGCCATAATCCTGCACCAATCCATTGGCCTATCGTTAACTCAACATTATTAATTAATATTCCTGCCATAAAAATAACTAAGATTGAAAAAGCATTCACTACTGTTTGAGCAATAATTTTAGCTGCTAAATATGCCCCCTCTGGAAGCGGTGTAATTTTTAACAAATGTGTCCATCCTTGCCCTTTTTCCTGAGAAAGTCTCACACCAAAACTAAAAAGGGCAGTCCCTACAATACTGAAAGTCGCCATTGAAATTAAATAATGTGCTTTCCATGCATCTCCGTTTTGCGGGACTTGAACAACATTTGTAAAGATGTAATAAAACATAACTGGCATTAATAATGAGAAAAAGATGAATAATTTATTGCGGAACGTACGTAAAACCTCTATTTTACATTGCATCCATAATGCTCTCATGCGATTCCCTCCTTCTGATTTGCAACAAACTGTTCAAATGCTTCATCGAGGCTTCCACGTTCAACTGAAACGTCTGTTACAGGTAGATTCCTCTGATAAATTGCTTGTAAAGTGGCATCTGTATCTTCCGTCGTTAAAGTGAAGCGCCCTTCATTTGACTGTACTTCTGTTACATGCGGTAATTCCTTTAGTAAACTCTTAGGAATTTTCTCTTTCGAATAAAACGAGATTGTTTTTCTAGAAATCGTCGCTTTCATCTCATCTGGTGTGCCATCTGCGATAATCTTTCCGTTCGCAAATAATAAAATTCGATCCGCTAGCGCATCCGCTTCTTCTAAATAATGTGTTGTTAAAATAATCGTTTTCCCTTCACTTGCTAATTTTCTAATCGTTTCCCAAAACGTTTTTCGAGACGTAATATCCATCCCTACAGTTGGTTCATCTAAAAATAACAACTCTGGATTTCCTGCAAGTGCCAGTGCAAAATTTAACCTTCTCTTTTGGCCACCCGATAATTTCTCACATCTTTGCTTTCGCTCTGATTCTAAATTTGATAGCTGAAGTAATGTTTCTTTCGCTACTGGATTCGTATAATAACTACGGAATAACTCAATTGCCTCTTCTACCGTGATACTATCAATCACACTTACTTCTTGTAGCATCGCACCAAGGCTATTACGAACATCTCTATGCTTCGGACTCTTTCCAAATATAGAGACATTCCCCTCTGTCGGATCTTTTAATCCGAGCATCATTGAAATTGTCGTTGTTTTCCCCGCACCATTTGGACCGAGTAATGCTACTATTTGCCCTTTATTTACATGAAATGAAACGTTATTTACTGCTTTTTTATGTTTAAATGTTTTAGAAACACCATTTACTTCAATAATCTTTTCCATCTCTCCACCCCCGCCGTTTCTTATATTTACATTGTATGCTCTGGAAAAGTTAGGAAACAGTATGATGCGTCATGACATCAATATGACAATTGTCATGTATTCTTTATGAGAGGAATCAACCCGCATACCGCACGCGAGTAGCAGTACAAAAACAAACATGATACAATCGGATAAGACATATATTCGAGGAAGGACAGTGGTTTTCATGATTATTCGTAATGAACAAGATTTAGAAGGTTTACGAAAAATCGGCCGCATCGTTGCACTTGCACGCGAAGAAATGAAAAAGCAAGCGAAGCCAGGTATGACAACGAAAGAGCTTGATTTAATTGGTAAAAAAGTATTAGATGAGCACGGTGCTATTTCAGCGCCTGAAAAAGAATATAAATTCCCAGGTGTAACTTGCATTAGTGTAAACGAAGAAGTTGCTCACGGCATTCCAAGCGATCGCGTATTAAAAGAAGGCGATTTAGTAAACGTAGACGTATCGGCCGCACTTGACGGATATTATGCAGATACAGGTATCTCATTTGTTCTTGGCGTCGATGAAGAAAAAGAAAAACTTTGCCAAGCAGCAGTAGACTCATTTTGGGAAGCAATGAAAAAAGTAAAAGCTGGCTCAAAACAAAATCAAATTGGTCGTGCTGTTTCTAACTTTGCACATAAAAATGGATATAATGTAATCCAAAACTTAACTGGTCACGGCATTGGTCTTAGCTTACACGAAGCCCCAAATCACATCTTAAGCTACTATGATCCAATGGATAATGCACTTCTAAAAGACGGCCTTGTTATCGCTGTAGAACCATTCATCTCTATGAAAGCTGATCATATTATTGAGCGCGGTGATGATGGTTGGACATTCGTTACACCAGACAAAAGCCTTGTTGCACAATGTGAACATACAGTTGTCGTAACACGCGGTGAACCGATTATTTTAACAGAAATCTAAAATAAAAAACGATCGATTTGTAGATTTCTTCTACTAAAACGGTCGTTTTTTTCACTTTTGGAAAATATATGAAATGTTATTGAACTCTTTATCATTTAAGTATATAATCTTTAGCGGAGGTTATTCATAATTATCTTTAACAAAAGATAATATCACTATAGTTTGAAATACCTTCTTTTTTATTATGTAAAATAACTTCAAAAATGACCGGAGAAATGATTTAGTCAAATATTCTAAACACCTTATATTTGTCTAATATGTAAGGAACAATAATACCTAAACTTCGGTCCACTAAGCGTACAACTCTCTTTTGACAAAACAGATAACTATGTTCAAAGTACATATTGTCTTCATCCTGACCAAAATCAACCCTATCTAGATTTTTATTTCCACATAACTTTAAGGCGAAAAACTGGCCTTCACAATGGGATACATTACTTTGGTTAGCATGTATCGTAAAACTTACCTTTATAACCATTCTTTTTTACCAACTTTACATGAAAATCATCTCACATATAAAGGGCTGATATCGTTCCTTTTATCAGTGTTTTTTCGACATTTTTTGTCGAATTATGCATATTTCATTCCATATAACTGTTTGAATATGCATTTTGTTTTACGTTATACATAATATTACTTTGAACATAATTTGTTTTTATCAGAGAACGTGTATAGAAACGGAGGGATAGTAAAAATAAATAGCTTATAACAAATAACTTTTTTATATTCCATTTGTTCATATGGAATAAGTCCCCAATGGACAAATGAATGTTCAAGGGAGGAAAAATGAAAAAACTTTTTAATATATGTTTAATTTTATTTGTACTATTTTCACAGTTTATTAGTTTCCCATACAATCAAGCAAAAGCTGAAACGTTAAAGGAAACTTCTTTATTTGACACTGTTGAAATGAAAGATGCAACTGGCCATATTATTGACGAAGCATTAAATCCTAAAAACTTAATAAAGATAGGATCAACCATTCAGTTAGAATATGCTTGGTCAATAAAAGATTCTCAAGTTTTACATGCAAACGATACAGCAGTGCTTCAAATACCACTTGCATTAAAAGTATCTAAAGATACGCAAGGAGATTTGGTGGTTGATCAAAAACATATTGGTCAATATTTTGTGACAGCTAAAGATAACAAACTGAAACTAATATTTAATGATCAAGTAGAAACTTCAAAAGATGCTAAAGGTAAAATTAAACTTGAAACTGTATTTAATCCAACTTTAAAATCCGATACAAAATCAGTTCAAATTGCTTTTCCTTTAGGTACGATGATTCATTCTATATCCGTTCCTGTTCAATTGGAAGATACTAAAGATAAAGAACAACCGGTTAAAGAAGCTGAAAAAGATGTAGCTAAACCTGCTACCGGGAAGCAAGAACAAGATCCAGCTAAGCCTGCTACTGAGAATCCGGAACAAAATGCAGCTAACAAACCTGCTGAGAATCCAGAACAAAACACAGCTAGCAAACCTGCTGGAAATCCAGAACAAAACGCAGCTAACAAACCGGCTAAGAATCCAGAACAAGACCCAACTAACAAAACTGCTGAGAATTCGGAACAAAATACAGCTAACAAGCCTGCTGAGAATCCGGAACAAGAGTCAGTTAACAACCCTACTGAGAATCCGGATCCATCTCCAAAACAAATAACGGAGAAAATTTTAACAAGTGTAAAATTGACGGACAAGGATGGGAAACCATTTAATAACGATGATAATCGTCCGAGCACAGATTCCCCTGCCAACATTGAGTTTGAATGGGAGCTGTTAAAATCAATGAATGTAAAAAGTGGAGATTACTATATTTTTGATCTTCCGAAACATTTTAAGATTTACAATACAATTAAAAGCCCCTTATATGATGATAAAAATAATGTGATTGGGGAATTTATCGTTACAAAAGAAGGAAAGGTCACAATGACATTCAACGATTATGTTGAAGAACATCCAGATCTTGTTGGTAACCTACAATTAAAGACAGAATTTAATAAAGCTGAAATTAAAGGTACAACAACACAAGAAATTCCTTTCCCAATTAAAGATAAAGATGTTTCTATTACAGTTGACTTTAAGCCTAATGTCCAAACAGCTACGAATAAAAAAGGGTTACCTGATAGGCCAATTAATACAAATGAAATTAATTGGACAGTAGAAATGAATAAAACGAAAGATAAGCTTATAAACGCTGTTTTTAAAGATACTATCCCACAAGGTACAAACTTAAATAAAGATTCTATTAAAGTTTATTATTTAGAAGTTGATGTTAATGGGAACGCAACACGTGGTGCAGAAGCTGATCCAGCAGATTACAAAATCACTTCATCGGATGGTTCAAAATTGGAGATTGCTTTTAAAGATAACATCGATAAAGCATACCAAATCGAATATACCACAAAAATTACTGATGAAAATGTTGAAAATTTCCAAAATAACGTTACGATAACGAGTGATAATCAAAAGCAACAAAACGCAAGCTCTACTGTAACAGTTTCTCGTGGTACACATTTAAACAAAACGAGTAAATATGATCCAAAGACGCAAATGATTGAATGGACAATTACTTACAATGGTGATCAAAGAGATATCAAAAAAACAGATGCAATTTTAAAAGATGTTTTTGACGCTGCACATGTACTAGATGAAAATTCTATTGTCGTGAAAAATGCTTCATATGATGATAAAGGAAAGCTTGTAACAGGAGACGCTGTTACTAATTACACTGTAAGTAAAAAGAAAAATGGATTCGACCTACAGTTTAATGAGGATATTAATAGTGCTTATGTAATTACCTATAAAACAAAGCCAACTGATAACGTCATAACAGATGGAAAAGTCAAAAATACAGTTACCGCAGATAATGGTTCAAGTAAAGAAAATGAGGCTAGCTTCAAGCAGCAAAACATTATTAAATCTAATAATAAAGCTGAAACAAACTACAAAGACAAAACAACAACTTGGACAATTATAGTAAATAATAACAACTATCCATTAAACAACGCGACCATTACGGATACCTTTGATCATGGTGGATTGCAATTAAAAGATAAGCAACTAGAAATTAAAGACGGAGATTATACTCTTCAAGCTGGGACTGACTATGTTTTAGATGTGACGGATAAAGGTTTCAATATTACGCTTATAGGTACATATCAGTCTAATATGACAAAGACATTAGTCGTAAAATATACTACAGACTTTGATTATACAAAATTAGAAAGTGGCCAAACTTCATTTAAAAATACAGGTAACTTATCTTGGATAGATACCGATTCTAAGCCACAATCAAATAAAGATGCAGCGAATTTTGATCCTGATACTTTCACAAAGGCGAATGGGTATAAATACGGTTCTTATAACGCCCAAACAAAGGAAATTACTTGGATAATAGGCTTCAATTATAATAATGTTGAGATTAAAGATCCTTATGTTATAGACGTAATAAAAGATAAACAAAAGTTAGTACCAGGATCCATTGAAGTACGTGACATGATTTTAAATGGAAGCCCGGATAATGCAAGACCTGGTAATGCTGTACCAACTGAGCAATATGAACTTGAAGAACCTACAGATAAAAATAACAACACCCTAAAGGTTCATTTCAAACAATCAATTAATTCACCTTATTATATTATCTTTAAAACAAGCCTTGATGGTGAGCTTATCCAAGCTACCTACAACAACGAGGCCGATTTAAAAGATGGCTCTAAAATTGTTAACACTCTTAAAGGTGATGCTCAAGTAAATAAAGGTGGCAGCTTCGTCACAAAAAAAGCTGTACAAGACGACAACTATATTAATTGGAGTATCGCAATTAATGAAAGCCAATCAACCATCGCAGACGCGGTTGTAACAGACGATCCAACAGATAATCAAGTGCTTGTGGAAGATTCATTCCACTTATACCCGACTACTGTTGATCCATATGGGAATTTAACAAAAGATACAGCAAATGAATTAAAAAAAGGAACAGACTATAAGTTAACGATCACAACAGACAATAAGACCGGAAAGCAACATTTCGAAATTGCCTTCTTGAAAAAAATTGATCGAGCTTATATTTTAGAATACCGCTCATTTATTAATGCGGACGATAAAGAAAAAGTGAGTAATAAAGCAAAAATCGCAGGTAATAGTTTAACAGTAAAAAATACTGAAACTACTGAAACGATTGAAGTTCGAATGTCTTCCGGTTCCGGTGGGGGCTCTGCTACTAAAGGCCGCGGAAACCTTGAAATTATAAAGGTAGATAACGACAATAAGAACGCACCATTGGCCGGAGCAGAATTTACTTTATACGATCGTACAGGGAAAACCGTTATCCGTAAAATAACAACAGACAAAGACGGTATCGCTAAGTTTAATAACTTAAAACGCGATAAATATTTATTAAAAGAAACGAAGGCCCCAGCAGGCTATGTAATTAGCTGGGATTTAAAGCAAGGCAGACTTGTTGAACTTGGTTCACAAGAAACGACAACATACAAACTTAGCAATAAGAAATTCGTTGGTAAAGCTGTGCTTACAAAGGTTGATGACCTGAACAATAACAAAACACTTAAAGGTGCAGTTTTCGCCTTACTAGATAAAAATAACAAAGTAATTCCTGGCTACGAAAAATTAGCAACTAATGAAAATGGACAAATTACTGTAGATCCATTGAAACCTGGAACTTATCAATTAAAAGAAATCGAAGCTCCAGTTCATTATGATCTAAATAGCCAACCAATCTGGTTTACTGTCTCAGAAGATCAAACAACAGTAATTAATGTAACTGCTAAAAATAGTCTGAAGAAGGGTTCAGTCATCTTAACGAAATTTGATGAGAATAAGAAACTTCTTGAAGGTGCCATTTTTAGCTTACAAGACGAAAAAGGCAAAGTAATCCCTGGCTATGAACAATTAACAACAAATAAAGATGGATATATTGAAGTAAAAAACTTACGTCCTGGCAAATATCAATTTGTTGAGACACAAGCTCCTCTTCATTACGTTACAGACCCGACACCTATTAAGTTTGAAATTGAAAAAGGACAAACAAAGGCGGTCTCTGTCAAAGCAGAAAATAACCTAATTAAAGGTGGCGTCACTTTAACGAAAGTTGACGACGTTGAAGAAAATGTAACTCTTGAAGGTGCGGTATTTAAAATCGTCAATGAAAAAGGCGATACAATTCAACAAAACTTAAAAACAGGATCAGATGGAAAGTTAATCGTTAAAAACTTAGAGCCTGGTAAATATAAATTTATCGAAACAGAAGCTCCTAAGTACTATGAATTAAATAAAGAACCGATTGATTTCACTATTGAAAAAAGTCAAACCTCCTTCGTTTCTGTTACTGCAAAGAACAGTTTAACGAAAGGTGACGCTGAATTAGTAAAAGTTGATAACGTTGATAAGAAAGAATCTCTAGAAGGTGCAGTCTTCAAGGTTATTGACGAACACGGAAAAGATGTTCGTACTGACTTAACTACAGATGCTGAAGGGAAAATTAAGGTTTCTGATTTACGTCCTGGCAAATATCAATTTGTTGAAACACAGGCTCCTGAGCATTATGAACTAAGCACAGAACCTATCAACTTCACAATTGAGAAGGGCCAAAAAGAAATCATCACTGTTACAGCAGAAAATCGTTTAGTACCGGGTAATGTTGAACTATTAAAAGTGGATGATGTGGATGGAAATGCTCTTGAAGGAGCAGTCTTCAAGATCGTTGACGAAAACGGAAAAGATGTTCATATGAACCTTATTACTAACAAAGAAGGTAAAATAGCTGTTTCTGGACTACGTCCTAGTAAATATCAGTTCATCGAAACAAAAGCTCCTGAACACTATGATTTAAACAAGAAACCGATTGATTTCACTATCGAGAAAAGTCAAACTGCTACAAAATCTATTACAGCTACAAACAGCTTAACTAAAGGCGGTATCGAATTAACGAAAGTAGATTCTTTAAACGATAAAGAAAAACTTGAAGATGCCGTATTTAAAATCGTTAACGACAAAGATGAAGACGTTCATACAAACCTTACTACTGATAAAGAGGGAAAATTAATAGTAAAAGATTTACGTCCTGGCAAATACAAAATTGTCGAAACAAAAGCTCCTATTTACTACGATGTAAATATAGAGCCTATTGAATTTACAATTGAAAAGAGTCAAAAAGAACTTCTTCCACTTACATTTAAAAATAGTTTAACGAAAGGGAAAGTTAAACTATTTAAAGAAGATGATGTGGACAGCAAAATAGCTCTTGCCGGTGCGGTATTCAAATTACAAGACGCAAACGGTACAGAAATTGCAAAAGATTTAAAAACAGATGATTATGGAGTACTAGTTATTCCTGATTTAGCACCCGGGGATTATCAATTTATTGAAACAGCTGCTCCTGAACATTATAAATTAGATCAAACACCTATTAAGTTCACGATTAAAAAAGGTAACGAGGCAGATTTACCTGTACCTGTCACTGTGAAAAATAGTTTACTTACAGGTGGCGTTACTTTAACTAAAGTTGATGACGTTGATAGCACTACTCTTGAAGGTGCAGAATTTATAATTGTTGATGCTCATGACACTAAAAAGGTAATTCGCAAAGGCTTAACGACTGATGAGAACGGTATAGTTACCGCTTCTGATTTACGTCCGGGAGATTATCAATTTATTGAAGTAAAAGCTCCAAAAGACTATGACTTAAGCAAAGACCCTATTCCGTTCACTATCGGAAAAAGTCAAAAAGAAAATATTACCGTTACTGCTAAAAACAGCTTAACGAAAGGTGCTGTCACTTTAACAAAAATCGATGACATCGATCGTACGATGCTGAAAGGCGCAATCTTTACAATCGTTGACATGGACGGTAAGGAAGTTCATACAAACCTTGTTACAGACGACAACGGCGAAATTTCTGTTTCTGACTTACGCCCTGGAGACTATCAATTTATTGAAACTCAAGCTCCTGAACATTATGTGTTAGACGGAACACCGATTCCATTTACAATTAAAAAGAGTCAAACAGAAACTATCACCGTTACAAGTAAAAACACTTTTAAAAAAGGTAACGTTGAATTAACAAAAATTGATGATATAGATACAAATACAACACTTGCTAACGCTGTATTTAATTTATTAGATGCAGACGGAGAACTAGTTGAAGAAGGCTTAAAAACAAATGATGAAGGAAAAATTGTTGTTGAAAATCTACGTCCTGGTACGTATCAATTCGTGGAAACAATAGCTCCTGAACATTACGGTTTAAATAAAAAACCGATCGTATTTACAATTAAGAAAAGCCAAACTGAAATTCTTCATGTTACAGCTAAAAATGCTCTAACAAAAGGTGCAGTGGAACTTTCTAAAGTGGATAACATCGATGACACTACCCTTGAAGGTGCAGTATTTAACATTGTTGATATGAATGGTACTGTAATTCATAAAGACCTTGTTACAAATAGTAAAGGGAAGATCGAAATTAACGACCTACGTCCTGGTGATTACCAATTCATCGAAACAGAAGCTCCTAAGCATTACGTTTTAGATGAAACGCCTATTGGTTTCACTATTGAAAAAGGACAGAAAAAATCTATTTCTTTAACTGCTAAAAATAGTTTAAAACAAGGTAGTATCGAATTAATTAAAGTTGATGATTTAAACGATCAAACAAAACTTGCCGATGCTGTATTTAATTTACTAGATCAAAATGGCAAAGTACTTAAAACAGATTTAAAAACAAACGGTGAAGGAAAAATCGTTGTTGAGAACCTACGTCCTGGCACGTATCAATTTGTTGAAACAACAGCTCCTAAACATTACGATTTAGATAAAAAACCTATCGTATTTACAATTGAGAAAAGCCAAGTAAGTATCGCTACTGTTACTATGAAAAATAGCTTAACAAAAGGCAGCGTGGAACTTTCTAAAGTGGATGACATCGATGGCTCTACTCTTGAAGGCGCAGTATTTAAAATTGTTAATATGAATGGCGATGTGATTCGCAAAGATCTTATCACGAATCAACAAGGTAAAATTAGCGTTTCTGACCTGCGTCCTGGTGATTATCAATTTATCGAGACAACAGCGCCGAAACACTACGATTTAAATAAAGAACCAATTCCATTCACAATCGAAAAAGGACAAGCTGAACCTATTTCTGTTACTGCTAAAAACAGTTTAACGAAAGGTGCAGTTGAATTAACTAAAGTCGACAACATCGACGGCTCTACTCTTGAAGGTGCTATCTTTAAAATCGTTGATATGAACGAGCACGACGTTCGTTCTGATTTAACTACTAATAAAGATGGGAAAATTAGTGTTTCTGATTTACGTCCAGGAGACTATCAATTCGTTGAAACGAAAGCTCCTACTGGCTATGATTTAAGTGCTAAGCCAATTCCTTTCACAATTACGAAGGGACAATCTGGGGTTACCTCTGTTAAAGCTTTAAATGGTTTAACAACAGGCTCAATTGAGTTAACTAAAGTTGATATTGATCACCGTGGAACACTTGAAGGTGCCATTTTCAATATCTTAGACCACGATGGAAAAATAATCCACGAAGGCCTAAAAACAGACCAACACGGTAAATTAATCGTAAATGATTTGAAACCTGGTAATTATCAATTAGTGGAAACAAAGGCTCCTGAAGGCTATCAATTAGATGCTTCACCGATAAGCTTTACAATTGAAAAAGCTCAAGCTACACCACTACAAATTACAGTTTCAAATAAGAAGATCGAATCTTCACCAGGTGGAGATGATAAACCAATTACTCCTCCAAATAAAGAGGAGAAACCAGGAAAAGAAACTTCCGAAGAACTAGAAAAAGGAAATCCTGAGACTCACGGAAAAGAAACTTCCGAAGAACTAGAAAAGGGAAATCCTGAGACTCACGGAAAAGAAACTTCCGAGGAACTAGAAAAAGGAAATCCTGAAACACAGACAAACAAACAGCAAGATGATCAAAATACAGATAAAAAACTTCCAAATACAGGTCATAAAGAAGATCATACACAAGCAGCAGGTATCGTTCTTCTACTAGCTGGATTGTTAAGTATTTTAGCCACAAAACGTAAAAAACAGTATAAATAATATATTTTACAGCCAATCAATTTATTAATTGATTGGCTGTTTTTTTTGTGCAAAAAAGACGATACACAAAGTATCGTCTTTTTAACGGGGTGAGGCTGTCCAAAAGTACGGAAAACTCTTGAACAGCCTCGTATTTTCATATGGATGCCTTACATATATCACTGATGACAATTATGAAATGCGGAAACATAGTTACCATCACATGATTGAAACAAAACAAAAGAAAAGAAACCCTATAACGGATCCCTTTTCCCTACATAATCTAAAGTTTGGGTACACTAGATTCATGCAATGTAGGAGCCTTCAGAACAGAAAGCGAACCTTCATTTAAAATGATAGCATACATATATCCGCTGAAAATATGCAAATGTGCATATAGCGTTTTTTATTTCTCAACATATATTTATTGAAAATTCAGATATATAAAGGTAAGATAAAGTGAAACTTTAATCAGTGAGGGTTTTGTCCATCCCTCATTGATTATTAGTTGAACCAATCGGGCTTTTACGGGCAGTTGATCTCCCATCTAACTTCTTTGCTTTACAGCTGAATTTTGAGATGGGGGTTCTACTGCCCGTTAATGCGGGATATAGTCGTTATCCGTCTTCTTTTGTCAGTCAGAGAGAATAGAAGAATGGGAGAGGAAAAAATGAGAAAATCACTGAAACAAAAAATAGTAAGCTCCTTACTTGCTGTATCACTCGCCGTTAGCTTAGCTCCAATCGGACAAGCAAAAGCTGATTCCACGTCAGAAATTACACAGACTCCACCTATTACAAAACAAGTTGATGCAAACCGCGCCATCGAGCATATCCGTTTCTTATCCGAAACAATCGGTCCCCGTCCGGGTGGTACAAAATCAGAAGAATGGGCTTCTCGCTATGTTGGTATGAAGCTTAAATCAATGGGATATGAAGTAGAGTATCAGCCCTTTCAAGTGCCGGATCAATACGTTGGATTTATCGAATCACCATTAGGGACAAAGCGTAATTGGCAAGCTGGTGCTGCTCCAAATGCACTAATTTCTACAGAAGCTGTTACAGCTCCGCTTATCTTTGTTCAAGGTGGTACAAAATTAGACGATATTCCAAATGAGGTAAACGGAAAAATTGTTTTATTCGAAAGAGGTGCAACAATAGCAGATTATAATAAACAGGTTGAAAATGCTGTTAGTAAAGGGGCAAAAGGTGTTCTTTTATACAGCTTAATTGGCGGACGCGGAAACTATGGACAAACTTTCAATCCTCGCTTAACTAAAAAACAGGCTATCCCTGTCTTCGGTCTTGCTTATGCTCAAGGAAATGCATTTAAAGAAGAAATCGCTAAAAAAGAGACAACAATTCTTTCCCTAAAAGCGAGACATGAATCTAATTTAACATCCTTAAATGTCATCGCTAAAAAGAAACCAAAAAATAGCACAGGTAATGAAAAGGCCGTCGTTGTAAGTTCACACTACGATAGTGTCGTTGGAGCACCTGGGGCAAATGATAATGCTTCTGGTACAGGATTAGTATTAGAACTGGCTCGTACTTTTCAAAATGTAGAAACTGATAAAGAAATTCGTTTTATTGCTTTTGGTTCTGAGGAAACTGGCTTACTTGGCTCTGATTATTATGTTAATAGTCTGTCCCAAAAGGAACGTGATCGAATTTTAGGTGTCTTTAACGCAGACATGGTTGCAACAAATTATAATAAAGCAAAAAATTTATATGCAATGACTCCTGATGGCTCAACAAACCTTGTAACAGATGCTGCCTTACAAGCAGGTAAACAATTAAATAATGATCTCGTTCTCCAAGGAAAATTTGGCTCTAGTGATCACGTACCATTTGCTGAAGTGGGTATTCCTTCTGCACTATTTATTTGGATGGGCGTCGATAGTTGGAATCCATTAATCTATCATATCGAAAAGGTATATCACACGCCTCAAGATAATGTATTAGAAAACATTTCGCCTGAACGTATGAAAATGGCATTGGAAGTTATCGGAACTGGTGTTTATAACACACTCCAAAAACCTGTTAATCAAATAGAACAAAAAGCGGCTTAATAATACGTAAAACCATCGATCTCTTCGGTGGTTTTTTATTGAGAAAAAATATATATGCATAAACGCATATTTTCTCCTATCAATTATCGTATACAATGTTAACTGTAACGAAAATGATTACAACTAATAAGGAGGCTTTTCTACTATGAAAAAAATTATTCTAGCAGGCGCGTTGACTTTAGCAGGTGTTACAGGAGCTACCGCTTTTATTCCTGAAACAAAGGCTGCTGCAGCTACTCAAGAACAGAACTTCACAAAATTTTATTCTATTCAAACTGGCAGTAGCTCTGAAAAAGAACCCATTTACCTTAAAAAAGGACAAGAGCTAACAATTCATCCTAATAGTAAAACCCCTAGTTACAGCATTTACGATACAAATAATAATCTCATCGGACGTTATTCTGATGGTTATGGGAGAATTTTTACCGCAAAAACAGATGGGAATATGTATGTTCAATTTCATGCACCTTTCGTTTACTACAGTCCTGTTAGCTTTTCTGTTACTTATACAATTCAATAGAAAAAGGGCCTCTTACAAGGCCCTTCTTTATGAAACAAATCCAATACTCGATCTCTCCACCTTTTCTTCCATCGTAACCCCTCTGTCACTTATATAAGACGATGCAAACTCTCCTTTTGTTGGATAATTTTTTTATTATTCCATATAAAAAAGCAATCACAACATCATGTGATTGCTTTTTATTTAAAACGAACACTCGGCTCCGCTTTTCTTTATGTCCAGCTCTGCCTCCTAGCCCCTTCTGTCTAAGAACCTTCCCCACGAGAAGATAAAATGCATCTTCTGTAGGAAAGAACCTTAGCCTTCGGGACTAAACAGTCGGCTCCGCTTTTCTTTATTACATTTTTTCTGGTGCAGATACTCCTACGATTGCTAATGCATTTTGAAGTGTCGTGCGTACTGCTTTCATTAATTCGTAACGAGCTTTACTTAATTCTAAGTTATCTTGGTTTAATACTTTTTCTGCATTGTAGAAGCTGTGTAATGCTGCAGCTAATTCAAATGCATAGCTTGTAATGCGGTGTGGCAAACGTTTTTGCGCTGCATCCGCAACTACAGCCGGGAATTCACCAAGTTTTTTCAGTAACTCTACTTCTTTCTCAGAAGTAACAAGTTTGTAATTCACGTCTCCGCCTGTAGCTAATCCTAACTCTTCACCTTGACGAAGGATACTGCATACACGAGCATGTGCATATTGTGCATAGTATACTGGGTTTTCATTAGATTTTGATACAGCTAAGTCCATATCGAAGTCTAAATGAGAATCACCGCTACGCATTGCGAAGAAGTATCGCATTGCGTCCACGCCTACTTCTTCCATAAGCTCACGAAGTGTAACTGCTTTACCTGTACGCTTACTCATCTTCATTTTTTCACCATTTTGGTACAGTTGTACCATTTGAATGATTTCTACTTCAAGAGTGTCTTTATCGTAACCAAGCGCTTGAATAGCAGCTTTCATACGAGGAATGTAACCATGATGGTCAGCACCCCAAATGTTGATTAGCTTATCGAAACCACGCTCTAATTTATCGCGGTGGTAAGCGATATCTGGCGTTAAGTATGTGTAAGAGCCGTCGTTTTTAATTAATACACGGTTTTTATCGTCACCGTAAGTCATTGAACGGAACCAAGTTGCTCCGCCTTCTTCAAAGATTTCGTCACGCTCTTTTAATACAGCAAGAGCCTGATCAATTTTTCCGTTTTTGTATAATGATGTTTCTGAGAACCACACATCGAAGTTAACACGGAAGCTTGCTAAATCTTTTTGAAGTTTTGCTAACTCATATTTCAAACCGTATGAACGATAGAATTCATAGCTTTCTTCTGCATCAGCTTTTGCATAACGATCGCCAAACTCTTCAGCTAAGCGTTTACCGATTCCAATGATGTCCGCACCATGGTAACCGTCTTCTGGCATTTCTTTCTCTAAACCTAAAGCTTGCATGTAACGAGCTTCAACAGAAAGAGCTAAGTTATGAATTTGGTTACCAGCATCATTAATGTAGTACTCGCGAGATACATCATATCCTGCTTTTGCTAATACGTTACATAAAGTGTCACCTACTGCCGCACCACGTGCATGTCCTAAGTGAAGATCGCCTGTTGGATTCGCAGATACGAACTCAATTTGTACTTTTTCACCTTTACCAGTATTCGTTTCACCGTATGCTTCACCGGCGCTTACGATTGTTGGGATTAAGTCTGTTAAGTAGCTATTATCCATGTAGAAGTTAATGAAACCAGGACCAGCGATTTCAATTTTTTCAATAGAAGCTTTTGCTTTATCGAAGTTTGCAACTAATTCTTCTGCAATCATACGAGGTGCTTTTTTCGCAACGCGTGCAAGTTGCATTGCCATATTTGTAGAGAAGTCACCATTTGTTTTATCTTTTGGAGATTCTAATACAACGTTTGGAATTTGTTCTTCTGTCGCTAGTTCTGCCTTTAATACAGCAGCTTGAATTTCTTCTTTAATCAATCCTTTTACTTGTTCTAAAGAATTCATTATTTTGCCTCCTTCAAATTAAGTGTAATTGTATATCTGCCAGCTTCTTGTTCACTTAGAAGCAATGCGTACGTTAAGAAGAGTTGTCCTTTTTTCTTTTCATCCGACCATTTAAAAAGAACGTTATCAGTTTTCGTTTGCAATGCAAACGTACCAAGTTCACTCGTATACGTACCAGTTGTCCATTCACCTTTCACATGCGTCTGACGCATAGAAATAGCACCTGAACGCATAATGAGAACTTGTTCATCTTGAATTTTAATAATTGTTTTCACTTCGCCTTGTTCGTTCGGCTCTTGGAATGTTATATATGTACCTTGACCTTTTACATAGTATTGACCATTTGCTTCAAAAGCAACGGTTTCCTTCCTCGCCCCTTCACGGATTTCTGTTACGAAATGAACGTGTACCGGCAAGCCTGCAAGTTGTTTCTTCACGTCTTGCACACCCTTCAAATGTTATAGATATTAAATACTACTTATAATAAATCACTTTTCCTATCATATCAAAAAAAGACTCTGTCTGTCTGCTGAAAAATCAGGAAAACTCCTTTTCAAAAAATAATTCACCTTCACTTTATTTCATATGTTAAAATATTTTTTAAATCTAAATATTCTTTCATTTAAAGGGGTGAATTTGGTGATACCAACAAAATTAAAAAAAGGTGATGAAATAAGGGTTATTTCACCATCTTGTAGTTTAAGTATTGTCTCAAATACGAACCGAGAGATTGCCACAAAAAGATTAACCGATATGGGCTTTCACGTTACATTCTCAAAAAATGCTGAAGAAATAGATCGTTTTTCTTCAGCCTCTATTTCTTCACGAGTTCAAGACCTCCACGAAGCATTTAGAGATCCTAATGTAAAAGCCATTTTGACGACACTTGGAGGATACAACACTAACGGTTTATTGAAACATCTCGATTATGATTTAATTCGAGAAAATCCGAAGTTTTTCTGCGGTTATTCTGATATTACCGCTTTAACTAACGCGATTTATGCTAAAACAGGCTTAGTTACATATTCAGGTCCTCACTTCTCTTCATTTGGAATGGAGAAAGGCCTCGATTATACGACCGATTACTTTTTAAAATGCTTAACTTCTAATGAGCCTATTGAAATATTGCCGGCTGAAACATGGAGCGATGACTCTTGGTATATTGATCAGGAAAATCGAGAATTTATTAAAAATGAAGGATATGTTTCAATTCAAGAAGGGGAAGCGATGGGAGATATTATTGGTGGCAATATGAGCACATTTAATTTACTGCAAGGTACACCATATATGCCAAGCTTACAGGGCAAAATTTTATTTCTTGAAGAGGATAGTTTAACAGGAAAATCTACCCTAAAAACTTTTGATCGATATTTACATTCTCTTATGCAGCAACCTGACTTTGAACATGTAAAAGGCATTGTTATAGGACGAATGCAAAAAGGAGCAGAATGTACGATAGAAGACATTCAAGAAATGATTGCTTCAAAGCCTGAACTTACACATATACCTATCATTGCAAATACAAGTTTCGGACATACAACTCCTATTTTTACTTTCCCAATTGGCGGAAGGGCAAAAATCATTTCTAATAAAGAAAGTTCAGCTATTACCATTTTAACTCACTAAAAAAGGAGCGAACGATTCGCTCCTTTTATGGTTTTTCTATTTTTTGCAACGCTTTTTGCGGGATTGATTCTTTCGAGATTTCAGCCCATCCTTTTCCCTGCATACCTTTTGCATAAATTTTTATAAAAGCACCCGTATGCAATTCACGGTTCACCATTCTTTTAATAACTTGTAACTTTCCATCTTCTGTATACCCTTTAAATGTATACAAATATTCATCGTCTTTTTTCTCACTTTTATCTATAACAGCATAATAATCTTGTATTTCTTTATTTGAAAAGAAGTTGTCTACAAAAGCATGCACACCTTCTGTTTTCGTGTTTAAATAATATGCTGTTCCACCTAAAATAATGGCGAACACAGCTAAAACTTTAATTACCAATTTCATAAATGCGCCTCCTGTTTGCACTTCTTTCTCACTAACTGTCTGTCTATACCTGTATTATACGAAAAAAAGCATACTATACTCTATCGAAATGCCTTACACTTTCCTTACATTATTGTAAGAGTTTTTCACCTTACAGCAATTTCCCAATAAAATTTTTTTCCGTTTAACAAACTTTTATATTATTATTGAATGATACAAATTTTTATTACAAAAATCAAAGGAGACAGTTTTCAAATGGCTATCTTGCAAGGTTTAGCACTATTACTTGTTGTACTTTGTCTATTTACACTTTTCAGTTACCGTGCGCCTTACGGAATGAAAGCAATGGGCGCTTTAGCTAATGCAGCAATCGCAAGTTTTCTTATTGAAGCATTTCACCGTTATATTGGTGGAGAAATGTTTCATAATGACTTTTTACAATCAGTAGGAGAAGCTTCTGGTAGTATGAGCGGTGTCGCAGCGGCAATTTTAGTCGCATTAGCAATCGGTGTTTCACCCGTATACGCTGTTTTAATCGGTATAGCTACTAGTGGATTCGGTATTTTACCAGGATTTTTCGCTGGATATGTTTGTGCTTTCGTCGTGAAATTTCTCGAAAAGAAATTACCAGCTGGTGTAGAATTTTTAGCAATCCTATGTATTGCCGCACCAATTTCACGTGGAATGGCCATGCTTATGGATCCACTCGTTAACGCAACACTCGGTAAAATCGGTTCTATGATTTCAGTTGCGACTACAGAAAGTCCTATCATTATGGGTATTATGCTTGGTGGATTAATAACAGTTATTTCTACATCTCCATTAAGTTCTATGGCACTAACTGCAATGCTTGGATTAACTGGTTTACCAATGGCAATTGGTAGTCTTGCCGTAGCAGCTTCTGCCCCAATGAACTTCATTTTCTTTAAACGACTAAAAATCTGTTCAAAGAAAGATACAATCGCCGTGGCAATCGAGCCGTTAACACAGGCCGATGTTGTCTCAGCAAATCCAATTCCTATCTATATGACAAACTTTGTTGGCGGTGCGCTTGCCGGTATTATTACGTCGCTATTCCAGCTCGTTAATAACGCACCAGGGACAGCATCACCAATTCCAGGACTTCTCGTACTGTTCGGATTTAATGATGTAATAAAAGTAACGATTGCTGCCGTATTATGTGGAATCGTTACCACTATTGTTGGATACGTCGGTTCCATTGTGTTCCGCAAATATCCAATCCGTTCTGCTGATGAAATTCGCGGAATTACTTCGGAAGAGAAAGTTGCGTAAAGAAAGGGAGCTATTCTCATCGTTTGAGAATAGCTCTTTTTTATGTCGCCTGACGGTAAGTGAAATTATATTGAACACAACTCCGCATATATCGACGTTTCGACAAAGGATATCGACTTAACTACTAAATAAGACAATAATAACCTACCTATTAATAAAAGAAACCGGCTCAAAACACTTTTTGAGTCGGCTTCACTTTTACTTTATCTAGCTACAGCGGCTAGAATGATCGGTGGCTTCTCTTCTTCCTTCGAGGCAAAAAACGCCTCTACGTCTGAAGCTCCATCCCCCTCATATTCTAAACGAGCCGCTTCCGCTTTTATTTCTATCCAGCTACGACAGCTAGAATCTCCGGCCATTTCACACTCTCGTTCGAAGCCAAAAGCGCTTCTCGGTCGAGCGTTCCAATGACCTGCGATTCTGAGCGAGCTGCCTACGCTTTTATTTAACCCAACCGAGCAGCATTTCCCGCACGAATTTGCTTGCTGCGATTGGTGTTTGATCACTATGATCGTAGACTGGAGCTACTTCTACTAAGTCTGCTCCGACTACTTTTATATTTGAATTTGCAATTGCTACGATGGACTCTAATAGTTCTTTAGATGTGATACCTCCAGCTTCTAATGTTCCTGTTCCAGGAGCGTGAGCTGGGTCTAATACGTCGATGTCAATTGTGACATAGACTGGGCGTCCTGCAAGTTTCGGTAATACTTCCTTTAACGGTTCTAATACGTCAAATTTATATAAGTTCATACCTACTTCTTTTGCCCATTCGAATTCTTCCTTCATTCCAGAACGAATACCGAAAGAATATACGTTTTCCGGACCAATTAAATCGCACACTTTACGAATTGGTGTAGAGTGGGATAAAGGCTCTCCCTCATATGACTCACGTAAGTCAGTATGAGCATCCATATGGATGATTGCTAAATCCGGATATTTTTTTGCCATTGCCTTAAAAATTGGCCAAGACACTAAGTGCTCTCCGCCGAGACCTAGTGGAAACTTACCGGCATCTAATAGTTTTGTTACATATTCTTCAATCATGTCTATGCTGCGCTGTGGATTCCCAAATGGTAATGGGATATCACCCGCATCAAAATATTTTACCTCTTCTAGTTCACGATCTAAATACGGACTATATTCTTCAAGACCGATTGATACTTCACGAATACGTGCAGGGCCAAAGCGAGATCCTGGACGGAAACTTACTGTCCAATCCATAGGCATCCCGTAAATAACTGCCTCTGACTCTTCAAAACTTGGATGACTTTTAATAAATACTTTACCTGAATAAGCTTCATCAAAACGCATACTCTTTTCCTCCTTATGTGGAACTTAAGGTATCCCAACCTTTCACTATTTCTCAAATTTGGAGCGCATTGCTCCTCTTTCTCGATTTACCTGGGCCTTCTTGTTATCACAAGAAGACTACTTCATTTGTAGCAGTGTAAGTAACTAGCATGTTCAAGCCTTCTAGACAAACACCTTAAATGAGTTACTTACACTTTATTTATTTCAATTTAACGCTCTTACTTAATTAAATCGCCAACAAATTTCGGTAATGCGAATGCTGCATTGTGTAATTCTTTTGTGTAGTATTTCGTTTCGATTTCGTGGAAACGCTCTTCACTTACTTCTAATGGATCATGTTTTTTAGATCCGATTGTGAACGTCCAAAGTCCACTTGGATACGTCGGAATGTTTGCTGTGTATAGACGAGTAATTGGGAAAATCTCTTTTACGTCTTTAAACACAGTTGTAATTAGTTCTGGTGTAAACCAAGGGTTGTCCGTTTGGGCAACGAAAATACCATCTTCTTTTAACGCTTTTGAAATTCCAGCGTAGAAGCCTTTTGTAAATAGGTTTACTGCTGGACCTACTGGCTCAGTAGAATCTACCATAATTACGTCATATTCGTTTTCGCTTTCTGCGATGTGTAGGAAACCGTCTCCTACTTTTACTTCTACACGCTCATCATCTAATGCACCTGCAATTGATGGTAAGTACTGCTTAGAGTACTCAATTACTTTTCCATCGATTTCAACAAGAGTTGCTTTCTTCACGCTTGGGTGTTTTAACACTTCACGAATAACACCACCATCGCCACCACCAACAACTAATACGTTCTCAGGGTTTGGATGTGTAAATAAAGGTACGTGCGCTACCATTTCATGATAAACGAACTCGTCCTTTTCTGTCGTCATAACCATGCCGTCTAAAATAAGCATGTTTCCGAACTCTTCCGTTTCAACCATATCAAGTTTTTGGAATTCTGTTTGCTCCGTATGTAATGTGCGGTTAATACGCGCCGTAATTCCAAAATGCTTTGTTTGTTTTTCAGTGAACCATAGTTCCATCGTACAATCACGCCTTTCAATGCAAATTTATAATAGGGACATCATTAATGTCCCCTAACAAAAATAAAACAAAACATCCAAAAAGTATAGTTAAAAGTAAAAAAATACCGAAAATATATTTTAGTCAGAGGGTTCTAACATATATGTGAAAAGGGATTGCTCTGTAATAGGAAAGAAAACCCTTTCTTAAGAAAGGGTTTTTGTCTCTATTTCTATCGGTTTACGAATCGGAATTAAGATCATTACGCAACCAACTAACACAACAATTCCACCGACTAAAAACGGACTTTGTGGTGAAACTGTATGACCGATGACTCCTGATAAAATTGGAGCAATCGCGCCCCCTAACCAACGAACGAAGTTATAAACACCTGATGTAACAGATCTTTCATAAGGTGAAATATCCATTACATAACTTGTAAATAACGCGTTATTTAAGCCTGATGCTAATCCTGATAGAACGATTAACACGATTTGTAACCACATGATTTTAACGAAGAATAGTGCAATTAAGAAAATCGCAAATACGAGTAAACTACCTTTTAACAATGTTTTTGGTTCATATTTACCTTCTAGCTTATGTGCTAAAATTGCTGATCCGTAAGCTAATGCTAATCCCCATCCGCAAAATACAAATCCTAATTGAATAGCAGATAAATGCATAATAAGTGGTGAATATGCTAACACGACGAAAAATCCGTAGTAGTATAACATTCCCGAAATAGCACCTTGCATAAACGGTTTATACTTCACCAGGTTAAGTAATTCACCTACGCCTGCTGCTTTACGCTTCACTTTTCGCTCCGGTTCTTTTACAAAAAAGAAAACTAAAATAAATGCTAAAGAAATTAAAATACTCGTCGCAAAAAATGGGTAACGCCAAGAATGTCCACCTAATATACCACCTAACAATGGGCCACCTGCCATCCCTAAACCGATAGCTGCTTCATATAATCCTACTGCTTCATGAACTTCTTTACTTAATGCAATTAATAATGTCATCGCCGTTGCAAAGAACATCGCATTTCCTAATCCCCACCCCGCGCGGAAAAGAGATAATTGAGCAATCGTTTGCGATATACCACATATAAATGCAAATACAGTTACAATCGCAAGACCGATCGTCATCATTCGTTTATCACCAAATCTTGATGCAAATATTCCAGCTGGTAACATCATAATTGCCATCGTTAAAATATATGCTGTAAATAACATCTCGACTTGCCAATGCGAAGCACCAATTTGTTCAGCAATACTTGGTAAAATTGGGTCGACTACTCCTATACCTGAAAAGGCAAGGAAGGTAGCCACCACTGTAATCAATCTCCCTAATTTTTGTTTGTTCTCCATTTTGATTACTCTCCTTTTGTATTCTCTAAAAATGTAACTGCACGGCTTAAACTATCCTCTAGCTCTGCCTTAACACGCTGCATTTGCTCCATTTTTTCGTCTAACGTTTGCACTTGTTTTTCAAGCATCTCTTTAATTTCTTGAATCACTTCACGGTCACGCGGATTCTCACTATTTCTTCTTTGTTCCATTCTTTCTTTTAACGATAAGAAATGTTGCATTTCTTGAAGCGTAATTCCTAGTACTTCTTTCGCTTCCACAATCCTTTTAATTCTCGCAATGTCTTCGTCTGTATACAGGCGAATGTTCCCTTCACTGCGTTCTGGGGGATGAATTAAACCAATTTCCTCATAATAACGAAGTGTACGCTTTGTTAAACCAACTTGCTTTGTTACTTCATCAATTTTATACATGTGTATTCCTCCCTTCACCGATTATTACATTTTACGTTAACGTTAACTTTTGTGCAACTGTTATACTTTTGTAAATGTTTGTCATATGAATTGTATTTTTCTCAAAGCAGTTTCATAATGAAAGAAAAGAGATGATAAGGAGATTTTCACATGAATAAACCACTTATTTTCGCTCATCGCGGGGTAAAAGGAACACACCCAGAAAATACGATGATTGCCTTCCAAGAGGCTGAACGCATTGGGGCTCACGGAATTGAACTTGATGTTCATCTATCAAAAGATGGTGAACTAGTTGTTATTCATGATGAAACGGTGGACCGCACAACAAATGGCGTGGGACTTGTTTCTGAGAAAACTGTAGAGGAATTACAAGCCTTAGATGCTGGTAGCCATAAAGATCCTTCTTTTCATGAGGCGAAAATCCCAACATTACGAGAAGTATTTATTTGGCTCTCTACAACAAATTTACAACTTAACATTGAATTAAAAACAGATGTTCTTCATTATCCAAATATTGAAGAAAAAGTTGTTGCTCTTGTTCGTGAATATCATCTATCCAATCAAATTGTATTTTCATCATTTAACCACGATTCCGTTTCATTATTAGCAGAAATTGCTCCAGAAATTCCAAGAGCGATTTTGTACGATACACCACTTGCAGATCCTATTGCTGAAGCAAAAAGGCGCGAGGCGACTGGATTACATCCAAACTTTCAATTATTAACGAAAGAGTTTGTCCAATTAGCACAGGGGCAAGGATACGTTTTTCGTCCTTACACCATTAATGAATATAAAGATTTACAAACTATGATTGACTATGGTGTAGATGTCATCATTACCGATTGGCCAGCACGTGCCTTTGAGCTCCTTTCTTAATTGAAGGGGCTTTTTTGTTTTCAAAATTTCATTGTTTAAAATAAACGAAAACCCTCAATACTAATACAATAATGCTTGTATTAATGAGGGGCTGAAAAAGATGGATCAAACTATGAATCCAAAACTTAAAAAATATAAACGTCTTTTCTTCACCGTAATGTTTTCTTGTGTTCTTTTTTTCGTTTTTTCCTTTTTTATTATCATTATAGCTGCAAAAATTACGGGGCCTCCCCCTGTTGCAGTGCCGCAAACGAGTGTCTTTTACGCTAATGATGACACTGTTATAGGACAAAGTAATGAAACACAAAAGCGCTATAATGTATCTCTTGATGAAATTTCTCCTTATGTAAAAGAGGCAACACTATCTATTGAAGATCAACGATTCTACAAACATCATGGATTTGATATAAAGCGCATTGTTGGTGCCATTGTTGCCGATTTAAAAGCAATGGCAAAAGTACAAGGTGCTAGTACTATTACACAACAGTATGCTCGTAACCTATACTTAGATCATGATAAAACGTGGAAGCGTAAACTATTAGAGGCAATGTATACCGTTCGCCTTGAAGTGAACTATAATAAAAATCATATTTTAGAAGGATATTTAAATACAATTTATTACGGGCATGGTGCTTACGGAATCGAAGCTGCTTCTCGCCTGTATTTCGATAAAACTGCAAAAGAATTAACATTAGCAGAAGCTAGTATGCTCGCAGGCATTCCGAAAGGACCTAGCTTCTACTCTCCCTTTTTAAAAGAAGAGCGTGCTAAAGGGCGTCAATCTCTCATACTAGATGAAATGGTAGAACAAGGTTATATTACAAAACAGCAAGCTGCCTCGGCAAAAAAGGAACCGCTAACTTTCGCCTCATTAGATACGAAAAAAGTGGCAGAGGTCGCGCCTTATTTCCAAGATGCTGTACAAGCTTCTCTTCTTCGTGATATCGGATTAGATGAGCAAGCCTTACAGCGAGGTGGCTTACGTATTTATACAACGCTAGACCCTAAATTACAATCTGTAGCAGAGCAAGCTGTAAAAAATCATATACCTGAAACAACAAACATCCAAACTGCCCTCGTCTCTATGAATCCAAAAACGGGTGAAGTGGCTGCCCTTGTTGGTGGAACTGATTATAATACGAGTCAATTTAACAGAGCTACACAAGCCGCTCGTCAGCCCGGCTCTACATTTAAGCCATTCCTATATTACGCAGCCTTAGAACGAGGATTCACCCCTGCTACGCGCTTAAAAAGCGAATACACTGTATTCACTTTAGGTGATGGTGTTTCCAAATATAAACCGAAAAATTATAAAAACTATTATGCAGACGACTTTGTGACAATGGCACAAGCACTCGCTGTTTCTGATAACGTATATGCTGTGAAGACAAATCTATTTTTAGGCGAAGACATTCTTACAAAAACAGCGAAGCAATTCGGTATTACTAGCGCATTAAAAGATGTTCCGTCTCTTGCTCTCGGCACATCTCCTGTAAAACCAATTGAAATGGTCAATGCTTATAGCATGTTTGCAAACGGCGGGAAAGAAGTAAAACCAATCTTTATAAGACGCATCGTTGATCATGAAGGAAATATGCTATACGACGCTCATTTAGAAAGTAAACAAGTTCTAGATAAAAGCAAAGCCTTTGTGATGGAAGAAATGATGGCAGGTATGTTTAATAAAAAACTAAGCAGTTATGCCGCTGTGACCGGTCAATCGATGTTATCAAAACTATCAAGAACATATGCTGGAAAGTCTGGTTCTACAGAAACTGATAGTTGGATGATTGGATTTACCCCACAACTTGTAACAGGGGTTTGGATTGGATACGATCAACCTAAATCCATTTCAAACGTAGCAGAACAAGGATACGCAAAAAAAATATGGACCGATACAATGGAAAAAGGATTAGATGGACAGCCTAAACAAGAGTTCAAACAACCAGCAGATGTTGTTGCAGTCGATGTTAATCCTGAAAACGGTAAGATTGCTACAAAAAATTGTCCCATTTCTGTGAAAATGTATTTCGCAAAAGGTACAGAGCCAACAGAGTATTGTATGGATCACGTTGATGATAAGGAAGAGTTCGAAAAGGTTAGTGAAGAGAAGAAAAAGACGGGTTGGTGGAAAAAATATCTCCCGTGGTAAAAAAATAGCTGACGGAAATCCGTCAGCTATTTTTATTCGCCTAATAATGCGTGGCGCAATTCTTCACTAGATTCGTTCCAAATTGCTTCATTATGCTCTTTTAAGAATGTACCAAGTACTTTTTTAGATGATTCATCCATATGATCAATCATGATGTGACGCTTTAGTGATTTATCCATTTTATTTACATGCTCTGGAAGTGATTTATATCCGCGGCGAATTTCACGATCAACTGTCATTTCACAGGCTGTTGCACCTGCGTAATAAGCACCGTTTGGTGTTCTTTCAATTGTTACCCAAACGAGCCAAAACGGTTTTCCGTTTGGAACTTCATCTTTATTTGTTAAAAACTTAATTCCTTTTTCTACTGTACTACGCGCATGCATCGCACCGATATCAACGAACGCAGTTTTCTCTAATACATCAACAAATACAGGAGAAATATTTTCTAAACTTAATGCCCCAACGCCAAAACCACCATGTCCATCTGTTGAATCATTTTTCACGATATTAAAACCGATTTTTTTCTTTTTCTCTGTCATATGTAAACTCCTCCTCGCTTAATGATTAAAAAAGCCTGAAAATAGGCGCAATGATATTTTGTAAAAATACTAATACATATGGAATAACAACATTGAAAATAGGTTGAATTGTGTAATTGCTAAGCGGTGTAATAACAAGAATTAATAACGCAATTGATCCATACTTTTCATACTGTGTCATTTTCGCACGAATATTTGCTGGTGCTAAATCTTCCACAACGCGATACCCGTCAAGTGGCGGGATTGGTAATAAATTAAATACAAGTAAAACAATATTAAGCATAATAAAAATCTGGAAAAATTGATCCAGCGTATCTGCTACTGCAAGTGGCATCGCATCTAACACACCAAATGTTATTAAGCTATACCAAATAATTAAACCAATTGCACTTAAGATAAGATTACTTATCGGTCCCGCAATAGAAACTAATATTCCTGCAAGACGCGGTCTTTTAAAGTTATATGGGTTAACAGGCACGGGTCTTGCCCAACCGAATCCAAGAATTAATACAGCAATCATCCCAATAGGATCTAAATGAGCCATCGGTGATAACGTTAACCGTCCTTGTTTTTTCGCTGTATCGTCTCCAAATTTATATGCAACATACGCATGTGCAAATTCATGCACAGATAGCGCAATAATAATCGCCATTGCTACCAATGGAATTTGTTGCAATGGGTATCTAAATAACTGATCCATAACTCATCTCCTCTTCAATATGTCAAAAAAAGAAATTATTTGTTTTTCCGATTGTTCTTCCTCATAATCCGCTATAATAAGAGTGTAACTTACATAAAAGGAGCGATTATATATGCCATACGTAACAGTGAAAATGCTAGAAGGACGCACAGAAGAACAAAAGAAAGCTCTTGCTGAGAAAGTAACAGCAGCAGTAAGCGAAACAACTGGTGCTCCTGAAGAAAACATCGTTGTTTTCATCGAAGAAATGTCTAAAAACCATTATGCAGTTGGCGGAAAACGCTTAAGCGACAAATAATTTCAAGTTTTTTCATAAGAAGCAGCTCTTAGCTGCTTCTTATTTCTTTCCTTCTAACAACTCGATAATTCTCTCTTTATATTTTCCTTTTCTTCCATCTTCATAGATTAAATCATGCGGATAGAATAGCTTTTGATCCGTTCGCTTCTTACCTGTAATCGCCTCAACAATATCCGATTCACGCGAAAGCTCTCTAAGTTCCCCGTTCGGCATAAGAAGTAAGATTGGCAGGCGCTCTTCTTCTTCTCCTGCGCGGTAAAAGTCATACGGTAAATCCGATGTTGAATCCACAACTAAGTAATACTCTGGATCGAGTCCAATCTTTTTAAATAAGCTACTTAGCTCCATCCAATTATCTAAGCCGTGCTTATCTGTAAACTCTACATATTTAAATAGATTTCGATTCATAAAACGGCGGCATAAGTCACTTAAAATCGGGTCTTCTTCGTCTTGCCATACTTGGAAGTAATAATACATTACGTTCTCGTCTAACTTTAAATAATCCTCTACTGTCACTTCTTCTTCAAATAAAGAATAGAAATGAACAGGATGATTTTTAAACGCATAATACTTCTCATGCAGTGATTTAGCTCGGTGTAAAATCTTCGTTAAAATTACTTCTGCACTACGTGTTACCGGATGAAAATATACTTGCCAATACATTTGATAACGGCTCATAATATAATGCTCTACAGCATGCATACCACTATTTTTAATGACAACTTGATTACCGTACGGGCGCATGACACGCAGTATACGTTCCATATCAAAGTTCCCATACTTTACACCAGTAAAATATGCATCTCTTAATAAATAATCCATACGATCGGCATCAATTTGGCTCGAAATCATACTAATCGCTAATTTATTAGTAGATGTTTTCGCAATTACATCTGCTACCTTTTGCGGGAAATCCTTATCCACACGGCTTAACACACGATTAATTTCCGTATCACCAACGATAATCTTTTGTGTAAATTTCTCATGATCTAACGAAAATACTTTTTCAAACGAATGAGAAAATGGGCCGTGACCGACATCATGAAGTAATGCCGCACATAAACATAATAATCTATCTTCAGCATTCCAGTTCGGTCTGCCATCAAACACATCATCAATCATACGACGAATAATTTCATATACACCTAACGAATGAGTAAAGCGACTATGCTCTGCACCGTGAAATGTAAAAAATGTCGTACCAAGCTGCTTAATACGGCGCAAGCGTTGAAATTCTTTCGTTCCGATTAAATCCCAAATAACGCGATCACGCACGTGTACATATTTATGTACTGGGTCTTTAAACACTTTTGTTTCGCTGAGTTTGTCGTTTAAATATACCACTTTCCGACATCCCCCTTTCTTTACTGCATTCTTACTATATATTATAAACGATATAGGAAACAGAAAGAAATGAAAGACTGTATTAATTCCTTGTATATAAAGAAAAATCACCTTTACCAAAGCAAAGGTGATTTTTCTTTATATATTATTTTCCTAAAATGAATTCAGTAACTTCGTCTAGGATCATTTCTTTACCTAGTGGGAAGTATCCTTTGTTTACATCTTCATTACTGATTGTAAATACGTGATTGTTTTTAACAGCGTTCATATTTTTCCAAATTGATTCTTCTTGGAATTCTTTTAGACGCTGAGAACCGTCACCAGTTGTAAATACGAATAAGTAATCTGGGTTGTAATCAATTAAAGCTTCTTTTTGTATTTGTACTAGCGGTTTATCAGTTGGTGTACCTTTAACTGCTGGTAATTTTAAATCACCAAAGATTACGCTACCGTAACCGTAGTCACCGTATACACGGAATGCATTTGGATATGCAGCCATTTTCATGAACGTTGCATCGCCAGTTTTAGCAACGATTTTGTCATGTAATTTGCTTGCTTTTTCATCATACTTTTTGAACCATTCTTTTGTTTCTTTCTCTTTACCGAAGATTTGACCTACTTCTTCGAATTTTGGACGCCATTGGTCTAATGGAGTTTTTAACATAACTGTTGGTGCAATTTTAGATAATTGATCATAAATCTTTTCTTGACGATTGTTTACAATAATTAAATCTGGTTTTGCAGCAGCCACTGCTTCGATGTTAATTTTATCGCCCCACGCAGAACCAACCGGTTTTACATCTTTCAATTTCTTCTCAATATGTGAATCAATTTTTTCTTGTGTTGTATTTGCAGTAATAATCGGTTTCATACCGAAAATTAATAATTCTTCTGTTGAACCACTAAGGTCAGCAATTTTCTTTGGATTTGCAGGGATTTTAATTTCCCCTTTTGCGTGTTGTACAGTGCGCTCTTCAGTCTTCGCATCTGCTTTCTTTTCTTCTTTGTTAGAACAAGCTGCAAATAGTACAGAAGTAACAACTAGTACCATTGCTAATAGTGCCATTTTAAAATTCTTCATATTCCGACTCCTTCTAGCTGTATTTCTCTTATAATTTGCATGTAACTATAAGAAACGCAAACAACATTTAATTAATATATTTTTATTAATTGTTGTTTATAACCCGTTCTAACGGGCGTTCAACTTCCCATCCGCGGGTAAGAAGCTCAACGTCCATTAGAACTCCCCCTCTCACCTCTTTAAGAGGGGGAAATTCTATTAATTATGCTTTTTTACGCAATTGATTATTAATCATCGCTAAATCGTATGTTAAACAAATTGGTTTACAGTTTACTGGACATGGAACGATTTGAGCTTCGATTTCAAATACGTTACGAAGCGTTTCACTTGTCATAACTTCATCTGGCGTTCCTTGTTTCATTAACTTCCCAGCTTTTAATGCAATCATATGATCAGAGAAACGAGAAGCATGATTTAAATCGTGAATAACCATAACAATCGTTCTGCCTTCTTCTTTGTTTAACTTCTTCAGTAAGTTTAATATCTCAAGTTGATGAGCCATATCTAAGTATGTTGTTGGTTCATCTAACACAAGTAAATCTGTTCCTTGTGCAAGAGCCATCGCAATCCATACACGTTGACGTTGACCACCTGATAAAGCTTCTGCTGGACGATTTGCGAATTCTGTCATCCCCGTCACTTCAAGTGCCCAATGAATGTAGCGATAATCCTCTTCTTTCAATGTTCCAAATCCTTTTTGATGAGGAAAACGTCCATATGAAACAAGTTCAAACACAGTAAGGCCTGTTGGCACTTCTGCAGTTTGTGGTAAAATCGCCATTTTCTTTGCGATTTCTTTCGTTGGCTGTTTCTCAATTGCTTTTCCATCAAGATAAACAGTACCTCGTTTTGCTTTCAAAATACGAGAAGCCGTTTTTAATAATGTGGATTTCCCACAACCATTTGGTCCAATAATCGTTGTAATTTGTCCTTCCGGAATTTCAACTGTTAATCCATCTATAATTAACCCTTCATTATACCCAACAGATACCGCATCAACTGCTAAAGTTGCCATACAAAAAGCCTCCCTTTATTTTGTCCTCATAAGTAAATATATGAAATATGGTGCACCAATTACAGAAATAACAAGACCGACCGGTATTTCTGAAGTTGGTAACACGCTTCTTGAAATTACATCTGCAAATAAAAGCAAGAACGTTCCTATTAATGCAGCCGTTGGTAACATAATTTGATGTTTACCACCAACGAGGCTTCTCGCTAAATGCGGAGCCATTAAACCGATAAAACCAATACCGCCCGCAACAGCGACAGATGCACCAGCTAAACAAACTGCAATAAATAATAATTTACGTCTTTCCTTTTCTACGTTTACACCAAGACCAACTGCTGTAGAGTCGCCTAAATTCATTACATTTAATATGTGCGCTTTACTAATGGCAAGTGGTAAGAAAATAACCATCCATGGGAGTACACTTAGTACGAACTTCCAATCTGTTCCCCATAAACTTCCTGCCAACCAAATCGTTGCAAAACGGAAGTCGTTCGATGTCATCTTCATAGAAAAAATTAAACTAACAGCACCAAATCCGGCTGCAACAGCGATACCAACAAGAATTAATCGAGTGGATGAAACGCCGTCTTTCCATGCTAGTAAATAAATAATAACCGCTGCTAATATCGCACCAACTAGCGCAAAGAATGGAAGGATAAATACAGATAAAAATGTACCTGTTCCAACTTTTCCAAAGAAAAAGTAGACGAATACAACAACTGTTAATCCCGCTCCAGCGTTAATACCTATAATACCTGGATCAGCAAGTGGATTTCGTGATAACCCTTGCAAAATTGCGCCTGACATAGCTAATGCAGAACCAACTAATATAGCAATAACCATACGTGGCATACGAAATTCAAATAAAATAACAGATTGATCTTCTGCACCTACTCCAACCAATGACTTTAATACATCTATTGGAGGAATTTTAAATGTTCCTGTATTTAAACTTATTAAAAATACAGCAACGATTAATCCTACTAAAATTGTTAAAATAGAAATGTTCTTTTTTGTTAAGACGCTCGTCCTCACATTTTCCCTCTCCCTTCATTACGTGCTAAGTAGAGGAAGAATGGAACTCCAATTAGCGCTGTAATTGCTCCAATTGGCGTTTCAAATGGTGGATTAATAACGCGAGATAACATATCTGCACATTCAATTAACAATCCACCTAAGACTGCAGAACATGGAATAACCCATCTATAGTCTGAGCCTACAAGGAAACGAGTCATATGCGGAATTACAAGTCCAACGAATCCAACCGATCCTGCCATAGAAACCGCAGAACCTGTTAATACAAGAACAAGTACTGTTCCGATAAATTTAATTAATGTCGTATTTTGACCAAGTCCAATCGCAATTTCTTCACCAAAGCTTAAAATGGTAATATACCTCGACATCATAATTGCTATAATGAGACAAGCAAGACCAATCGGTACTAACATATTAATACTTTGCCATTTCACTCCAGCAACACCGCCTGCATTCCACATACTTACCTCTTGGGCAAGGTTGAAATACAATGCAATTCCAGATGAAATTGCCCCTAATAAAGCACTAATTGCCGCACCAGCTAAAGCTAATTTCACAGGCGTTAATCCACCTGGTGAAGAAGACCCAATACCATATACAATGCTCGCTCCAAACGCAGCTCCAATAAAAGATGCAATAACAAACATTAAATAAGGTGAATTAGGGAAAAATGCATACATAATTGCAATCCCGAATACAGCACCATCTGTAATCCCCATTAACGATGGGGATGCAAGTGGATTTCGTGTCATACCTTGCATAATTGCTCCTGATACCGCTAAAAAGGCACCTGCAACTACGCCCCCTATTGCTCTAGGCATGCGAAGTTCTTGAATTACGTTATGATGCGTGATAGACCCATCAAACTGAAATACAGCTTGCCAAACGGTCTTTAAACTAATATCTGCTGCACCAAACGAAATAGAAACTGCCATGCTTAAAGCTAACAAAATTGTACCTGCTATTAAAATAATAGAAGCAACGAGCGGTCTGCTCTTAATCTCTTTAACATTCACATCTTGCTGTTCTATACTCCTTGCGCTCGCTTCCATCCCTCAACCATCCTAACCAACAACATATATTTAATAAAATGAAATTTATTCTCAAATAATAATAAAAAAATTAGGTGAATTGACCTTTTTCATGATAATGATTATCAGAATCAGATACTTTCTATTCTACCTACCACGTCAAAAGACTGTCAACCATTATTTTGAAATACGAATTCATACAAAGTGCTATCTCATAGGCATAAAAAAAGAAGAGTAATCTGTTCACTCTTCTTTTTCTTACTTATTTAACTTTGCTTCAATTTTTACAATTAATTCGTCTTCTGTTGGAGCCGCAACTGGACGATTATTTACAAACGCGAATGATTTTTTACGACCAGGGCCACAGTAAGACTGACATGCAACCTCAATCGTTGCACATGAATCTACTTTTTTTAACTTCGGAATCAGCGTTTTAACGTTCGTCGCCTGACAATCATCACACACACGAAATTCGTTTCCCATTATATATAACACTTCCTCTATTTTAAACTTTTCACAAGTACATTTAAAAATAAACACTAAATGGTATTTTACCGCTCTTTGAAGCTTGTTGCAAGTCTCCGGGCGTAGCTCTATTCCTATATAAAGCTACCTATTTTTTATATTTTCTCCTTCAAAAGCTTTCATCATTCATAGCCACATTTCTTCTCTTCATTGAAATCTACCATATTTTTAAAAGCTTTGTATAAAAGCTCATTTTTTTGCCCATTATAAAAATAGGAAGTTCATAAAAAGAAAGGGAGTTGAATCTATGAAAGTAAGACAAGATGCTTGGACAGACGAGGACGATTTATTACTTGCTGAAACGGTGCTTCGCCATGTTCGAGAAGGAAGTACTCAATTAAATGCTTTTGAAGAAATAGGAGATCAGTTAAATCGCACATCTGCTGCTTGTGGTTTCCGCTGGAATGCTGTTGTTCGCTATAGCTATGAACAAGCTCTTCAACTAGCAAAAAAACATCGTAAAGATAAAATGCGTGCTGCGGGCGGTGAACAGGCAAAAAAACGTTTGCTTTATACACCACCAGCTTCAGAGGCGATAACTGATTATGAAGAACACGTACCGTATGAAACAGCTGTTCAATATACAGAAGCTATTCCATATCAAGAGCCGACTGTTCCTGCTCCAAAAAGCTCAATAACAATGCAAGATGTTATTTACTTTTTACAAACAGTTGGATCTTCAAATATAAAAGTAACAGCTCTTGAAAACGAGAATACGAGATTGAAACAAGAAATTAAAGCGCAAATCTTACGAAATGAAGAACTAGAAAAGAAACTAGAAAGATTAGAACAACAATCTCATACTGTACAAGAAGATTACGAAACACTTATGAATATTATGAACCGTGCTCGTAAATTAGCAGTAATGGATGATGAGGAACGCTCACAAACATCTTTCCGCATGGATCGAAACGGTAACTTAGAAAAAATTGCAGAATAAAAAGGATGCATATGTGCATCCTTTTCTTATTTCACTTCAACCATATGTGCTTCTTCAACTTTAGAATCTCCCTTTATATATGGGAAACCCCTTTCTTCATTTTTTGCTATAATAAAGATTGTCATTTTATAAATAAGGGGTTAGTTATATGAGCAATTCCCGTTCGATTTTATCTCAGCCAGAGTGGCGCATTGTGGATCAGTCTAGTTTAGGACCAACATTCCATGCACTTCAGTCATTCGCAATGGATGACACATTATGCACAAGTATTGGAAATGGCGAATCAGCTGCAACAATGCGCTCTTGGGTTCATCACAATACAATTGTACTGGGCATTCAAGATTCACGCCTACCACATTTAGAAGAAGGTATTTCCTTTTTAAAACAAAACGACTTTAATGTTATCGTTCGTAATTCCGGTGGACTTGCGGTCGTACTTGATGAAGGTGTTTTAAACGTATCACTTTTATTCCAAGAAACAGAAAAAGGTATCGACATCAATCTTGGATACGATACAATGTGGCATTTAATTAAGGAAATGTTAAAAGATTACGATGTTACTATCGAGGCAAAAGAAATTGTTGGTTCTTATTGCCCTGGTAGCTATGATTTGAGCATTCGCAATCAAAAATTTGCTGGTATTTCTCAGCGTCGTATTCGCGGAGGCGTTGCTGTACAAATTTACTTATGTGCGACGGGAAGCGGATCTGAGCGCGCAGCCCTCGTTCGTGATTTTTACAACGTAGCAATTCAAGGAGAAGAAACACGATTTACGTATCCTGAAATTGTGCCAAGTACGATGGCTTCACTATCTGAATTACTTGGCGAAACAATTACAGTGCAAGATTTAATGATGCGTCTTTTAAAAACGTTGCAACAATTCGCTCCAAAGTTAACACCATCTCAACTAACATTGGATGAAGTCCCTTTATATGAGATGAATTTACAACGTATTATTGATCGTAACAATAAGGCACTTGGTTTAGAAAAATAAAAAACAAAAATGACCACCCTCATTCCGTTATACACGAAATATGGTGGTCATTTTTCATATCAATTCGTTATAGAATTAAAGTGCTTGAGCTGCTGTAATTAAAGCTAACTTGTACACTTCTTCTTCGTTACATCCACGAGATAGATCGTTTACAGGCATATTTAAACCTTGTAAGATCGGTCCTACTGCTTCGAAGTTACCTAAGCGTTGAGCGATTTTGTAGCCGATATTACCAGCTTCTAAGCTTGGGAATACGAATACGTTAGCATCACCTTTAATTGTAGAACCTGGAGCTTTTTTCTCAGCTACAGATGGTACGAATGCAGCATCGAATTGGAATTCTCCATCTAAAGTTAATTCAGGAGCCATTTCTTTTGCAATGCGAGTTGCTTCTACAACTTTTTCTGTTTCTGGAGATTTCGCAGAACCTTTTGTAGAGAAGCTTAACATAGCAACGCGTGGATCAATGCCGAATAGTTCAGCAGTTTTCGCACTTTCGATACCAATTTCAGCTAAATCTTGGCTATTTGGTGCAATGTTAATTGCGCAATCAGCGAATACATACTTCTCTTCTTCACGTACCATGATGAATACGCCTGAAGTTTTTGTAACGCCTGGCTTTGTTTTAATAATTTGAAGTGCTGGACGAACTGTATCAGCAGTAGAGTGAGCTGCACCACTTACTAAACCTTGTGCTTTGCCCATGTATACAAGCATTGTACCGAAGTAGTTTTCGTCTTTAAGGATTTTACGAGCGTCTTCTTCCGTTGCTTTACCTTTACGGCGTTCAACGAAAGATGCTACCATTGCATCCATTTCTTCGTATGTAGCTGGATCGTAAATATCAACGCCTGCTAATGTTAAGTTCATGCTAGCAGCTTTTGCGCTAATTTCTTCTTTATTACCAACTAAAATTGGTTTTACTAACTCTTCTTTTGCTAAACGCTCTGCAGCGCCTAAAATTCTTTCATCAGTTCCTTCAGGAAGTACGATAGAAATGCCTTTTCCTTGAACTTTTTCTTTTACTGCTGTAAATAAATTGCTCACGAATAAACCCTCCTACAAATGTTAAAAACTCTACCTTTAAGAATACTTCTTTTCAGCTATATTTTAAACTTATAGCTCCCAAAAAATAGATAAAATGAAAATGATTATATTTTCATAAAATTCAGCCATAAAATAAGGCCTACTTAAACCTTATTTTCTCCCGTTTTCCGGTAAATATAAATGTGACAGTTTTATGCACCGAAACTTTATTTAGATGTTTTTAATCCTATATATGCTATAGTTAACGTGTAAAATATCATTAACTGAGGTGAATAGAATGAGTGAAGCAACAACAACGTTAGATGGCTGGTATTGTTTACATGATTTACGTTCTATTGATTGGGCAGCATGGAAAACATTATCTAGTGACGAACGCGGACAAGCAGTGTCTGAATTTTTAAATGTCGTTGAAAAATGGAACGAAGTAGCTACTGCAAAAAAAGGCAGTCATGCAATGTATACAGTTGTTGGTCAAAAAGCAGATATTATGCTTATGATCTTACGTCCAACAATGGAAGAGTTAAATGAAATCGAAACAGAATTAAATAAAACAACATTAGCTGAATATTTAGTTCCTGCATATTCTTACGTATCTGTTGTTGAACTAAGCAACTATCTTCCAGCTGATGAAGACCCATACCAAAACCCACAAGTCTTAGCTCGCTTATATCCTGAGTTACCGAAAGCAAATCATATTTGCTTCTATCCAATGGACAAGCGTCGCCAAGGTAATGATAACTGGTATATGCTTCCTATGGATGAACGTAAGAAACTTATGTACAGTCATAGCAAAATCGGTCGCCAATACGCAGGGAAAGTACGCCAAGTAATTTCAGGATCAGTCGGATTCGACGATTTCGAGTGGGGCGTAACATTATTCGCTGACGATGTTCTTCAATTTAAGAAGCTTATATATGAAATGCGCTTCGATGAAGTAAGTGCTCGTTACGGTGAATTCGGTACATTCTTCGTTGGGAACATTTTACCAGACGAAAAAGTAGAGAAATTTTTACACATATAATAATGAAAAAGGAACGAATTTCGTTCCTTTTTTTATTATCCTCTATATTTACCCACAAAAAACTTCTTTTCTCTGCAAATTTGAACAAAAATCGTCAAATTCTTTTCAAATTCCTTGTAAGATTGTAACCTTTTCACATCCAAATTTATGCTAAAATGGTACGAGCTATATGCTAATAACGATGCGAAGGTGATAATGTATATGAAGAAAATCTTGTCTATTTTACTAATGTCTCTATTGTCATTTTCTTCCTTAGGAGTAACAACATCCCATGCGGAAGAAAAAATACATATAGAGGCAGCTGCTGCACTGCTATTTGATGCAGATACAGGAAAAATACTGCATGAACAAAATCCAGATGAATTACTAGCTATCGCTAGTATGTCAAAATTAATTGTTATTTATGCCGTATTAGAAGCAATTAAAGAAGGAAAAATCACTTGGGATACGAAAGTAAACATTTCTGATTACGCTTATGAAGTTTCACGTAATAATGAATTCTCTAACGTACCGTTCGAAAAGGGACGCCAATATACTGTAAGAGAATTATATCATTCTATCGTTATCTTCTCTGCGAATGGATCTAGTATTGCTTTAGCAGAATTACTTGCAGGTAGTGAGAAAAACTTCTTAAATCTTGCAAATGAACATGCAAAAAAACTAGGGTTAAAGAAATATAAATTTGTAAACGCTACTGGGTTGAATAACGCTGATTTAAAAGGGAAGCATCCTGAAGGAACTGATCCGAATGGAGAAAACTCTATGTCAGCTCGCGATATGGGTATTCTTTCAAAAACAATTATTACAAAGTATCCAGAAATGCTAGAGGATACAAAACAAAGATTTAGAAACTTCCCAGATAATCATCCGAAACCAATTCGTATGGAAAACTGGAACTGGATGTTACCAGGTGCTGCTTTCGCTTATGAAGGAGCAGATGGTTTAAAAACAGGAAGTTCTGATACTGCTGGATATGGCTTCACTATTACAGCAACACGTGGTGATTTACGCCTCATTTCAGTTATTATTAAAACAAAATCAATGGATGAGCGTTTCACAGAATCTCGTGCATTAATTGAATATGGATTTAATAACTTCGAAAAACAGAAATTAAAAATAGATAAAAATAACAAAATTTCTGTAGTAAAAGGAAAAGAAGACTACGTAACAGTTGCACCAGAAAAAGAAGTGACAGTAGTTACTGCAAAAGGTAGCAAATCACCTTACAAAATTTCTACTGAAGCAGATAAATCACTTGCTGAAGATGGGCATTTAGTTGCTCCTATTAAGAAAGATGCAAAGGTAGGTTCAATCGTCTTAGAACCATCTGATAAATATGGTTTCTTAGACGGAAATAAAAGTATAAAAGTTACTGCAAAAACGACTGAAGAAGTAGAAAAAGCAAATTGGTTCGTATTAACAATGCGTTCAATTGGCGATTTCTTCTCAAATTTATGGTCTAAAGTATTTTAATGATGAAAAGCTAGCTCACGCTAGCTTTTTTTATTTTCCCCTCTAGATGTAAAACTTCGTTTGGTTGTCATATCTGCGTCCTTTTTCTCATACGTATGAACTAGTAATTGTTCCACACTTCATCTAGAAAAAACCTCTTTCCGAAGGGTATTCCAAAAAGAGAGGTGACACATAATGGGTGTTATCGCGCATACAGAAGAAGATGTAAAGTTATTAGCTAGACTCATGCGTGCCGAAGCTGAAGGAGAAGGACAACAAGGCATGTTAATGGTTGGAAATGTCGGCGTAAATCGTGTCCGCGGAGATTGCTTAGACTTTAAAAAAGTCCGAAATTTACGTCAGATGGTTTATCAAAATCCTGGTGGTTTTGAAGCAACTCAAAAAGGGTATTTTTATCAACGAGCGAGAGAACAAGATATCGCCTTAGCCCGCCGGACAATTCAGGGACAACGTTTTTGGCCCGCCAACTTTTCCTTATGGTTCTTTAGGCCTGAAGGTCCTTGCCCGCCAACTTGGTATAACCAACAAAATTCAGGACGTTTTAAAAAGCACTGCTTCTTCCAACCATCTGGTGAAGATTGTCCTGGCGTATATTAAGGAATGAAAATGAGGAGGGATTTTTGAATGGCACAGCAACAAAACCCATACTATGGAACAGGTTTTTATCAACCATCCGGAACTTATGTGCAGCCACAACAAATGACCCCACAGCAACAGCAGCAACAACAGCAAGCGATGCAACAACAAGCTGCTCAGGCTCAACTTGCAGTTTCTCAAGGTATGTTACCACTAGAGCAATCGTATATTGAAAACATCCTTCGTTTAAATAAGGGTAAGCCAGCTACAGTTGTAATGACTTATGAACGCGGTAGTTCGCTTGGTACACAATCTTATACAGGGATCATCGAGGCAGCTGGCCGTGATCATATCGTAATTAGTGAGCCGAAATCTGGAAAACGCTTTTTACTACTAATGATTTATTTAGATTATGTAGAATTCCCAGGAGAAATTACGTATTTACCTGGTCAACAAGCAACTTATGCTCCAAGACCATAAAAAAAGCTGGCGAATGCCAGCTTTTGTTTTTTATAACCCTTTTACAACTGCAGTTCCGACTAAAATCCACGCCACAATAAACGCTACACCACCAAGGGGTGTAATTGGGCCAAAGAATTTAATACCTGTTGTACTTAATGCATAAAGACTGCCTGAGAACATAATAATCCCAGCTACCATAAGCCAACCTGCAGTGTTTAAAAGTGATGATTGCATTTTGTCCATTAATAGAGCAACTACGAATAAGCCACCTGCATGAAACATTTGATATGTAACGCCTGTCTTCCACACTTCTAACATTTTTGCAGAAATTTTATTTTCTAAACCATGTGCTCCAAAAGCCCCTAATGCAACAGATAGCCCCGCTGCAATACAACCTAGTAAAAAGAAAATTTTCATCTTAATTCCCCTTTTTATTTTTATCATAAGCAATTTTCACATATAATCCAAACGATTTAATCCCTAAAAATCAAATAAAGAATTACCATTTGCACCTTCTTCTTTTATATACACAGGTTCTCCAGAAGCTGGCATAACCGGTTGAACTGTTGTTATAGGCTGAGATCCGATTATTTGTGATTGAACTTGTGGTTCTCTATACGTAGAAGGCTCAACTTGTTCATCTAATAATAAATCACATAATGCACGCACAACTAATAAATGCTCTTTTGATTTTTGTCCTTCACTACTTTTTGCCTTTGCAATTTCACTCGCCATTTTATTTAAAACCTTATCGCTAGATACTTGCATTCCTTGTCACCTCTTACTTTGTAGTTCTTTCTCAAATTGCCTCAGTTTCTCCACTGAACCAAATACTATTATCATATCATGTTCTTGCAGTTTTTCCTGCCCCGTTGGATTATGGATAATATCCCCATCTCTTAAAATCGCTACAATTGTTACAACAAGTTGATTTCTCACATTACTCTCTAATAACGATTTACTAGCTAAGTTAGAATCTTTACCAACTTGAATTTCTTCAATTACAAATGATTTCTCTATTCCATACAATACTGTATCAATATAATGCACTGTTAACGGATTCGCAATATCCAACCGTTAATACAGTAATCATCGTCATCCAAAATGCTTGAAACAGGCTAATCTCTTCGATTGTCATAAATCATAGCATTCCTAGAATTACAACAAAAGTCATACATATAACCGCTATCCATAATTGCTTCCGTGCATTCATATTATGTTTCAACTCTTTTCTCTATCTACAATCTTTGCCAGAGGAAATGAAATACGTATATACTAGAAAACGGAATCTATGAAAGAGGTTGATATAATGAAGCTATTTCTTTCTGCCTTACAATGGGCACTATTTATTTTAGCTGGAAGTCTTATTGTACCAATTAGTGTCGCAACTAGTTACGGCCTTGATGGCGCTGAAGCTATCGCGTTTGTACAAAGAACATTATTTGTTCTCGGTTTTGCCGGTCTCTTGCAAGCTATATTTGGTCATAAACTTCCTATCCAAGAAGGTCCTGCAGGCCTTTGGTGGGGAATTTTCTCCTTGTATGCAAGTTTAGGCGTCGTATTATTTGGATCAAGCAATGAAACACTTAAGGTCCTTCAGTACGCTTTCCTACTAAGTGGCATCATTTGTATTATTCTTAGTGTTTTTGGACTTATTGATAAACTAGTTCGTTACTTTACACCGACAGTAATTGGAACGTATTTATTCCTTTTGGTCGCACAACTTAGTGGCTCCTTCTTAAAAGGCATGTTTGGCCTTGATGGACAACATACAGAAGTACAGCCAAAGGTATTTATTCTTTCACTCATTGTTATTTTACTATCTTTTTTCATTATGAAGCTACCTATTATTGGACAATATTCCGTTCTTTTCAGTATCGTCTGCGGCTGGATATTATTTGCGTGCTTCGGATTATCTAATCCAGTAACACCTGTGACAGATATAATTCGTCTTCCATCTCTGTTTGTTTTCGGAATGCCTCGCATTGAATGGAACATGGCAATTACGGTAGTTTTCGTCACACTACTACTTCTAACAAATATGTTAGCAAGTATTCGCGTTGTACAAAAGGTTGTTTCTAAGTATGAAGAAGATGCTGCGGAGAATCGCTTCAAACAAGCTGGCATTATAACAGGAATAAATCAATTGCTAGGCGGTCTATTTTCAGCCATTGGTCCTGTTGCCATTTCTGGATCCGCAGGATTTATTGCAACGACAAATATTTATAAGCGCCTTCCATTTATGTTAGGGTCAAGCTTTATCATTCTTGTTAGTATATTCCCAAAGATTACTTCATTCTTTGCAGCCATCCCCGTTGCAGTTGGGTATGCTGCGATTTATCCTGTATTTGCAAGCATGATTGGTCTCGCTTTCCGCGAATATGACACTGTACAAAATAAAGAACAATTATTTAAAGTAGCAGGCCTTTCAATCTTTACAGGAGTCGGCGTTATGTTCGTTCCAGCAGGAGCGTTTTCTACGCTACCACCATTTTTAGCTTCATTTTTAAGTAACGGTCTTGTTCTTGGATCTGTAATGGCTATCTTGCTGGAAATATTATTTTCTCGTTCGCACGAAAAACAACCATCGTAAATTGGAAAACTTCCATTATTGCACTCTATCTTTAGAGTTGTTACGATAATGATAAATTATCATGGGCAACACGCTCATGATAATTTATACTAACAATGCAGAACTTCTCCTAGTTTCATGCAAAGAAGTTCGATGTCTTACTATATATTCCCCACTATCTTCATAAAAATTTATTTCTATTTCAACAAAGAAAGGGATTTTCTATATGACTTATAAAATGATTGTTTTAGATTTAGATGATACTTTATTACGCGACGACCATACAATTTCACCTCGTACGAAAGAGGCTTTAATGACAGCACAAGAGCAAGGAGTTAAAGTTGTACTTGCTTCTGGGCGCCCAACGTTTGGTATGCGCAATGTTGCAAAAGAACTTCGTTTAGAGGAATACGGTAGCTTCATTCTATCTTTTAACGGCGCAAAAATTATTAACTGTAAAACAAATGAAGAAATCTTCAGTAGCACGCTATCTCCTGAAATCGTTCACAACCTATTTGAAATTAGTAAAACTGAAGATGTATGGATTCATACTTATATTGGCGATGATATCGTAACAGAAGAAAATAATCCTTATACTAAAATTGAGGGCGAAATTACTGGCATGCCGATTATTGAAGTAGATGATTTTAAAACTGCTGTTAAAGAACCTGTAGTAAAAGTATTAATGAATAAAGAAGCTGAACGCCTTGTTGAAGTAGAAAAGAAACTACAAAAACAACTAGAAGGTCAATTAAGCGTTATGCGCTCTAAACCATTCTTCTTAGAATTTACTGAACACGGTGTTACGAAAGGAACGAGCTTAAACCAATTAATCCAAAAACTTGGTATTAAACGCGAAGAAGTTATCGCAATGGGCGATAGCTATAACGATCAAGCGATGATTGAATTTGCTGGTCTTGGCGTTGCGATGGGCAATGCACCAGATGATATTAAAGAAATTGCAAACTATGTAACAGATACAAATATGAACGATGGCGTTGCTAAAGTTGTAGAGAAATTTGTACTAAAAAGCAAAGCGCTTGTTTAATATTTTCATTCATAAAACCTATTTGAAGTCAAATACTTCAAATAGGTTTTTATTTAAATTGCAATGCTTTTGTGACTATATTTTGAACTTTGCACTATTCTCGTAGTGTAAACTTTCTTTTTGTATATAATTAAACAAAATAGACTATTTCATTTTGAAAAAGAATACAAATTTACTATATACAAGCATACATTAAAGGAGGCTACTTCATGTTATCTACACCAATCGGAAGATTAAGAGCAATCGGCTTAATTGAGGGGATTTCTTTCCTATTACTATTATTTGTAGCAATGCCATTAAAATATTTTGCAGGGTTTGCAACAGCTGTTAAAATTACAGGCATGGCTCATGGCGTTTTATTTATTCTATTCATCTTTGCAGTAATTCAAGTAACAATCGTACACCGTAAATCAATTTTATGGGCACTTGGGGCATTCGTTTCATCAGTTATCCCATTCGGTACTTTTGTACTAGATGCAAAACTAAAGAACGAACAACAATAATAAAAAGGTAGTTAACAACTGTTAACTACCTTTTCTATTTATAAATTTGGAAGTTCCCAATCAATTTCTCTTTCGCCCATATTAACTAAAATCGTATTTACTTTAGAGTACGGCTTACTTCCAAAGAAACCTCGTCTTGCTGATAATGGACTTGGATGTACGGACTCGATAATATAATGATTCGTATTCGTAATTAACTTTTTCTTCGCCTGAGCATGGCGTCCCCATAATATGAAAATAACTGGCTTTTCACGTTCATTTAATAGCTCAATTATGCGATCTGTGAAATGCTCCCATCCTTTTCCTTTATGAGAATTTGCTTCAGCTTGACGAACCGTCAATACCGCGTTTAATAATAAGACTCCTTGCTCCGCCCATTTTACTAAATAACCGTTATTCGGAATTTCATAACCATATTCATCTCGAAGTTCTTTATACATATTTAGCAATGACGGTGGCGTTTTAATGCCAGGTTGTACAGAAAAGCTTAAACCATGCGCTTGATTCGGTCCATGATATGGGTCTTGTCCTAAAATAACGACCTTTGTACCTTCATAACTTGTATACTGAAGAGCGTTAAAGATATCTTCTTTCTTTGGATAAATCACATGCTCCTCATACTCTTCTTTTAAAAAATTAGCTAAAGCTTGATAGTATTCTTTCTCAAATTCTGACCCCAGTAATGGTCCCCAATCATTCTGCAAAATGTTTTCCATGCCTTCACTTCCTATCCAATTAATTCACCATATCCTGCCTTGTAAATACTACAAATGAAATGATAAGAGATACTACTGCCCAAACCGTTAAATTCATTAAAGAAAATCCCATTGATAATCCTTGTAATGCAGGCAGTTTTCCTGATAAATAATCCGTTAACGATAAATTGACACTAAAAATGTATTTCGCACCTTCCCAAGACGTTGCGAATGAACTTAAAATGCCGCCTGCGATTAACGCAGCTAACATAACGCCCATACCAGCTGGTGTATTTCGAATTAAAACAGAAACCATGAATGATATAGTTCCAACCACAATGGCAACAAACCAAGCTAATCCGTACGCCATTAAAATGTATTGCCACTGCGGAATAAGGTGTACAAAGTTTGTATTTAACGTTTCCTTATCAATGACGAATCCTGTTAATACAGGTAAATTCCATCCAGAGTATCCAAATACAAGCCCTGATAATGCGTAAGCAAACAAACCGACAAGAAGCAATATGAGCGAAATGAAAAATAACATCGTCACATATTTACTAAGGAGTATTTTCCAGCGCCGAATTGGCCTCGTCAGAAGCATTTTCATCGTACCATCGCTTCGTTCTCCTGAAACAATATCAATGGCGACAATCATAACGAGCAATGGAATAAATAACGTTATTCCTTGTTCAATAAATGCCCTCACAAATGTCGGTGCTCCTGGCGCAGTCGGATTAATATTATGATCTAAATAATATTGTTGTTGTTCCACTCTTACTTTTAACCAATCCCGCCATTCTTCTGGCAATCTAGAATTGTTCAAACGGTTTTGTGAATCAACAATTTGTTGCTGTAATGATACTTTCCAATCGGTCGTGCCCAGCCTTTTTTGTGTCGTTTCTATTTCACGATACTGAGCATACACAAAAAGTGGAATCAAGATTGCTAAAATAAGCATGACAACAACAATTCGTTTCTTACGATAAATCTTTTCTGATTCATTTAAAACTAGATTCGCAAATTCACGCATGTTGCTCACCCCTCGTGAGTTCAATAAATAAATCTTCTAGCGTAAATACAAGCTCTTTGACGCTATGTACATCTATCCCGTTTTCTACAAAATGCTTATTCCAAACATTAATAGACGCAACATCCATACGACATAATAAACGCTCATCTTCTACACTAACTTCCTCTATCTCTTCAGCAGCTTCTAACATGTCTTTCGCTTTGGAAATCGGTGTAACGGCCCATTCCACACGATCACTCGCTGTTTTGATCAACTCTTCAATAGGTGCAACTGTTATCATTTTTCCTTTATGAATAATAGCAACACGGTCGCATATCAGTTGCACTTCACTTAGCAAGTGACTCGAAATAAATACACTCATATTTTCTTCTTTTACAAGCTTATGTATAAATTCCCTAAGTTCTCTAATCCCAGCTGGATCTAAACCATTCGTCGGTTCATCTAATATGAGCAATTTCGGGTTTCCAAGTAGCGCCTGTGCAATTCCAAGGCGCTGCTTCATACCAAGGGAATATGTTTTTACCTTATCGTGAATACGCTCATCTAAATGAACCATTTTTGCAATTTCAATAATACGTTCATCTGATATATCACCAAGCATGCGCGCAAATTGCTTTAAGTTTTCCCATCCCGTTAAATATGTATAAAGCTCTGGGTTTTCAACGATACTTCCAATTTGACGCATCGCTTCTCTGAAATTTTCCTTAATAGAATAACCACCGATAGAAATAGTACCTTCTGTCGCTTTAATCAGTCCGACTAACATTCGAATTGTTGTCGTTTTCCCGGCTCCGTTCGGTCCTAAGAAACCAAACACTTCTCCTTGTTTTACATCAAATGAAATCTCCTCTACAAGCGTCTTCTTTCCAATTACCTTCTTCAAGTCTCGTACAGAAAGTATCGTCGTCATTTTATCCCTCCTTGCTCTAGTTTTAATTTACTTACAACATTTTGGACTAAACGCTCCGCCATATATGTGTAACCTACTTCATTCGGATGAAAATGATCTGAGTATAATAAATCTTTCCCACGATTTTGGAATAAATCAAATGTCGGTGTAATATATACATTTTTATCATTTAATGCTAACTTCTCTAAAGAAGCGTTCCAATCAACAACAATATTTGATGAACCTCTCAAATCTTCTACATCTTCAAAAGGATTGTATAATCCTAACCAAAAAATAGGGCTATCTGTGTTTAATTTACGAATTTCTTCTATAATTTTCTTCGCTTCATTTTGAAACGTTTCCGTATCAGGACGATACGTCTCTAAATCTATCTTTCCGAGCGATTCCCATCCTGGGAACAAATCATTTCCTCCAATTGTTAAAACAATTACATCTGCTTGCTTAATTGAATATTGAGCTCCGCTGCTTTCGATTTGTTTTAATAAATCGGGCATTTTCGCACCACTAACTGCCAAATTGCTTAGTGCAACTTTTTGTTTATAATCTTTTTGTAAATTCTCTTTCATTCGTCCAATATAGCCAATTCCTTCTTTATCACCAACGCCGCGCGTTAACGAATCACCTAAACTAACTACTTGTAACGTTCCTGTTTTCTTTTTCTCTTTTTCCACTACGTCAGTCTTCGTAATTAATTTTGAAGCTTTCGGATTTAATACATCATTTACACCCGAAACAAAACCGTATGCAAATAAACAGAAAGACGCAATTGTAATGAGTAGAATTACTTTTACTAATTTTGATCTCATATCAAAACCCCTTTTAGCCCCTATAGATTGTCCATAATTATACCAAACGAATTTTCGAAAAGCGATTTTCACACCTTCTCTATTATGTCGTTTCCCTATCTACCAAGTTTGGTAATAACTCTACATGTTTCACATCTATTTCCTCATCATTAATCTTTTCATATAATAATTCAAATGCCTTTATACCAACATTTTTACTAGAATGCGAAATCGTCGTAATACCTAATATATTTGCCACCTCTTGATCATCACATCCGATAATCGTAATATCCTCTGGGATACGAATTCCTTGTTTTTTCGCCTCCGTTACCATTCCTGCAGCAATATGATTGCAAGATACAAGAAAAGCCGTCGGTTTTACAGACATACGAGCCCATTCCCTGACTACATTGCGCCCATCTTCCACCGTAAAACAGCCCTTAAACTTCCAGGCATCTAACGGTGTTACAACAATCTGTTGAAGTGAATCCTCATACGCCTTTTTTCGCCTCTGGCTATTAATACTATTACTTCTTCCAATGCAATATCCGATACGTGTATGACCAGCATCTATTAAGCTTTTCATCCCGCGCAAAAATACTTTGTAGTAATCAATATGTACACTCGAAATGAAATTCGAATCTATTTCTTCACACATCACAATTGGACCAAACTTCGTATACTCTTCAAGTTTTTCCTTACTATTTGTCCGTGAACATATAATTACTCCATCAAGCTTTTTCATTTTTAACATATGTAAAATTTCAAGCTCTTTTTCTTCGCTATAATTTGTCTGGCAAAGCATCATATTATAATTGTTCTTTGCGGTTTCCTTTGATATCCCCCCAATAATGGCACTGTAATATTGATCATTTACGTGCGGCAATAAAACGCCAATTACATTCGTTTTTCCTTTCACTAAATGAATCGCATTCACATTTTGCGTATAATTTAATTCTTCAATAATCGCTAAAATCTCTTTTCGTTTCTGTTCATTCACATACGGATGATTATTGAGTACACGTGAAACAGTTGAAACAGATACCCCAGCGAGTTCAGCAATCTTTCTTATATTAGTCATCTCATTCTCCCCTTCCTCTCAAAAATTCTCGCTTGACCTGGTAAGCTTTCCACAGTATATCCTTTCTTAGCAAATACATTTTGAAAGGATATACAACTATGCTTCGATTCAAACTAGAATATATATTTTTCATTGGCGGTTTACTCATTCTCGCCATCGGTATTAATATGATGACGACAATTACTTCCTTTGGACTTAGCCCTTATGATTCCTTCTTTATTGCACTATATCAAAATTTTGGGATAAGTATTGGTTTTTGGATTTTCATGATTAACTTTGTTTTTACCCTGATCGTACTCTTTTGGGACAAAAAACAAATTACAATCGGCACAATTGTAACGATGATTCTTATTTCTCTTTTTGTTGATTGGGTTGGTTCTATTACGACCATTATGGACATTATCCGCTCTCTTCCAAAATATATAACACTTATTTGCGGAAATCTATTCGTCGGAGCCGGAATTGGTCTTTACGTCTCTACTAACCTTTGCGCAGCACCTCAAGAGGCTTTCGTTTTAACTGTTGCTGAGAAAAAGAAATGGACATTTAGAAGAACAGAAATTTCATTAGCTTTTTTATTTTTAACATTAAGCTTCTTATTAGATGGGCCAATCTATTTTGGAACAATTATCTTATCCTTTACAACAGGTTGGATTATTCAAGCATTTATTCAAGTTGGTACGAAGATTTTAAATAGAAAAAACCCTATTAAGCAAGCCGCTTAATAGGGTTTTTCGTTTTATTAGAAGAGATACTACTTAGCATCTCCTTCAATTCGATAGTTTGCTTTCACACAATCTATTTCTTCATACGATTGCAATGTATGTAGAATGTACTCATAATCCGCAAGAGAAGCACGATGCGTTACAATTACGATTTCTGCTTTCCCTTTCTCTTCAAGTGGCATTTGAATAATCTTTTCAAAACTAACACCGCGTTCAGAGAACAATGATGTAATTTTTGCAAATACACCAATTTCGTCTTTCACATGAAGTCTTAAAAACTTTTTCACAATAATTTCATCTGGCTCTTTTAGTACCTTTTGATATTGCGGGACTACCGCACTATTTCCTGTTACACCTAACCTAATATTTTGCATTACAGCAACTAGGTCAGAAACAACAGCTGTTGCTGTCGGTAAGCTTCCTGCTCCCGGGCCATAAAACATCGTTTCTCCTACCGCTTCACCATACACATAGACAGCATTATATTCATTTTGCACTGCCGCAAGAGGATGTGCATTTGGAAGTAAAGTTGGCTCAACTGTAACCTCTAATTTCTCGCCATCTCGCTTTGCAAGGCCAATTAATTTAATTGTATAGCCTAAGCTCTTACTATATTCAATATCTTCTGCTGTAATAGAAGTAATCCCTTTTACCTTCACATCTCCAAGCTCTACATTTGTAGAGAAACCGAGAGTAGCCAAAATCGTCATTTTTCTTGCTGCATCCAAACCTTCTACGTCTGATGTTGGATCTGCTTCTGCAAATCCAAGCTGCTGAGCTTCTTTTAACACGTCGTTATATGCTCTCCCTTCGTCTGACATTTTCGTCAAAATAAAATTTGTCGTTCCATTTACAATTCCCATTACTTTCGTAATAAGATCTGAGGAAAGTCCTTCTACGATGCTTCGTAAAATTGGAATCCCTCCAGCTACACTTGCTTCGTAAAATAAATCAGCCTTATTATCTTTTGCTACCGCTAAGAGTTCCGCTCCGTGTAACGCCATTAAATCTTTATTTGCAGTCACAACGTGCTTCCCGCTTTTTAAAGCTTGTAAAATATATGCTTTTGCATCATCAATGCCGCCCATTACTTCAATGACAACATCAATATTAGGATTATCTAAAATTTCATTCACATCTTGTGTTAATAGAGTAGAAGGCACGTCTACTTCTCTCTCTTTCTCAATGTTTTGCACCAATACTTTCGTTACTTTCACTGGACAACCTACTTGGTGTATAAGTCGTTCTTGATGATCTGTAATAATACGAACTACACCACTACCAACTGTCCCAAGACCTAATAACCCCACTTGAATGTCTTTCATAATACTGTCCACCCCTCAAAAATTGTGTTTAGATGCCATTATATAGACAAAAAATCTGAAAAACAATGTATTTTGAATATTAAGAAAAATAAAGGTTAATCTTTACAAATAAAACGCTACCACGTGTTATACAATCATTATTTACAATATATAAGGGGTTTCTTGATACACATAATAATTCAGCCAATTAGAGAATAATAAATTCCCATGACTCCTCCACCTAACAAGTGGCTTCTCATCTGGATTATTATGTTTAAAATAATTTTTTGGCACATCAATATTTAACCCTCTTTGGCAGTCCCGTTCGTATTCTTGCTTTAACGTATCACAACTATATTCACTATGTCCGAGTGCGAAAACTTGCCTTCCCTCTTGCCCAATAGCAAGATGAATACCTGCTTCTTCAGAATTGGCTAATAACGTTAATTCTTTCACCTTTTCAATATCACTCTCTCTTACTTCTGTATGACGAGAATGCGGAGCAAAAAACACTTCATCAAACCCTTGTAACAATTTCACATGTTGCTCGCGAACCTCATGTTCAAATACACCAAACATTTTTTCCGCAAGAGGATACTTCGGCACACCATAGTGATAATACAAACCTGCTTGTGCCCCCCAGCAAATATGAAGCGTAGATGTTACATTCGTTTTTGAATACTCCATAATACGTCCAAGCTCTTCCCAATAATCTACCTCTTCAAAAGAAAGAGTTTCAACTGGTGCTCCTGTAATAATGAGTCCATCAAATTTTTCATTCTCAATATCACGGAATGTTTTATAGAAGCTCGTTAAATGGTCCTGCGCTACATTGCGAGACAGATGTGATTCCATATGAAGTAAATGAACATCTAATTGCAACGGTGTATTTCCAATTAAACGAAGTAATTGCGCCTCTGTTTCTTGTTTTGTAGGCATTAAATTTAATATAGCAATTTTCAAAGCACGTATATCTTGTGTTACTGCTCGCTCCTTCGTCATTACAAAAATATTTTCCTTCTGCAATACTTTGCGAGCTGGTAAATCTTTCTCAATTATGATCGGCATGTTGTTTGCCTCCGACTAGCGCCGCTTCTAAATCTGCAATAATATCAGAAACATCTTCTATACCGACCGATAAACGGATTAAATCAGATGTAACGCCAGCTAAACGCTGATTTTCTGCGCTTAATTGTCTGTGCGTCGTACTAGCAGGATGTATTACACAAGTTCTTGCATCAGCTACATGCGTTACAAGAGTTGCAAGCTTTACATTTGCGATAAATTCTTTTGCTGCTTCTAATCCGCCCTTAATACCAAATGTTAAAACTCCACTAGCACCTTTTTTCAAATATTTTTGTGCTAACAAGTAATTTTCATTACTATCTAACCCCGGATAATTCACCCATTCAATACGATCATGATTAGCAAGCCATTTAGCAACTTCGAGAGCATTTTCACTATGACGCTCCATTCGTAAATGCAACGTTTCCAAGCCAATGTTGCTAATATATGCATTGAATGGGCTCATACAGTTTCCGTAGTCTCTTAATAACTGAACGCGTGCTTTCACAATATACGCTGCTGCTCCAAAATTTTGAACATAGCTTACGCCGTGATAACTCGGATCAGGTTCGACAAGCTCAGGGTACTTTCCATTTGTCCAATCGAAGTTCCCTCCATCTATTACAATGCCGCCTAGAGAACTTGCATGGCCATCAATATATTTCGTTGTAGAATGGACAATGATATTTGCCCCATGTTCAAAAGCCTGGCATAAATAAGGCGTCGCTAATGTATTATCAACGATAAAAGGTACTTCTAATTCTTTTGCTGCTGCTGAAAGTTCTTTGAAATTCAAAACGTTCATTGCTGGATTTCCTAACGACTCTGCATAAACGAGTTTTGTCTTATCATTAGCAAGTGCCGCAATTTCATCTGCCGTTAAATTAGGATTAAAGAACGTAACATCGATGCCAAGCTTACGCAAACTCACTCCAAATAAATTAAACGTCCCTCCGTAAACAGTTGAAGAACAAAGTAAATGGTCCCCACTACTGCAAATATTTAAAACCGCAAGCATAATAGCTGCCTGCCCAGAAGCTGTTGCAACAGCCCCTACACCGCCTTCTAAATCTGATAACTTCTGCTCAAATGCAGCTAGAGTAGGATTTCCAATACGCGTATATATATATCCTTCTGCCTCTAAATTAAATAGTGCTGCTAAATCATCTGACGTATCGTATTTATACGTTGTACTTTGATAAAGTGGCAAAACACGCGGCTCACCATTTTTTGGCGTATAGCCACCTTGCACACAAATCGTTCCTTTCCCCCATGATTCTCCCATCTCTCATTCTCCTTTCTTTTATCCCGCTATTTGCGGGTAGTAAGACTCCCACCTCCAAATTCGGCAAATGCGAGGAAGTTAGGTGGGAGATAACTGCCCGATTGATGAAGGCTAATAATTAGCGGGGGAGGGGCAAAACCCCCACTGATTAAAGTTTCACTTTATCCAAAATAAAAAACTGCCCCTTCCCTGAAAACAAGAAAGGAGCAGTTTGAAAACACGCTCTAAGGCTCTTTCTTATCTCTCAGGATTATTACCTGCAGGATTTGGCACAATTCCGTTATACGGCTGTTGCCAAGGTTTCATCGGGCCTGTCCCTCCACCTTTTCTTGATAAGACTATGCAATTACCGTTGATTTTATAGCAATAATTTCCTGATGTCAAATATTTTTTCTGAATGTTCTAAATTAAACGCAAGGAATTTAATACAAACAATAAAAGAAATATATTCCATATTCATTTGAAAAAGACCTTTTAAAAACTCCAATCCATATATAGAATTAAATAGGTGGTTTAACCGCGTTAGTTTCAAATTTTCATGAGATCCCAATATATTGAATAAGCCACCCCCTCAAAAAGATACTATATATATTCAAGTCATTTCACACTAGCATATTTAATCCTTTCTACATGAAAACTTACATAACGGAGGTAGAACATGACAAATAAAAAAGACATGCACCATATACTCGTCCTATATGGCATTCTTTTAGGCTCTATAGTAGGAGTCACAGTCTGGTCATTTTTAGTCACAATAAATATCGGAATTCACTTTATTTGGGGATACTTGCCTACTCTTTTCTCTTCTCCCCCTTATTACACCATTTGTGTAACAATCATCGGTGGTATCCTCGTTGGTTTAACACAAAAATACTTCGGTACATATCCACGTCTTATGCCGGAAGTGATGGCTGAATATAAAAAAACAGGTAGAATTGAATACCGTTTTGTACATAAAGCTACTTTAACTGCGATTATCGTTTTAATATTTGGAGCTAGTTTAGGACCAGAAGCTGCACTTGTTGGAATTATCGGTGGACTTTGTACATGGGTAGGAGATCGCTTTAAATTTGCTTTAAAGGGAATGAATGAACTAACAGAGGTTGGAATTGGTGCCACTTTAAGTGTTATTTTTAATGCACCATTATTCGGTTATTTAGCTCCGAATGAAAATGAGGATAAGCAAATTAATGAATTTTCAAAAGGAAAAAAAGCAATCGTATATTTAGCTACCACTTTTGCTGGTTTTTCCGTTTATTTATTGCTTAGTAAACTCGATAATCGTGGATCCTTTATTGTTGATTTTGGGGAAGGGTCTCTTGCTCTTAATGAATGGATCGCCTTTCTACCACTTGCTAGCATTGGTGCTATAGTTGGTTTCTTTTATTTCAAATTAGAATTCACATTAGAGAAATTAATCCACCCCTTCAGGGAATACAAGGTATCACTTGGAATTATAGGCGGTATTTTATTAGGGGTTACAGGAACTTTTCTCCCGTACACGTTATTTTCAGGGGAACATCAATTAAAAGATTTAGTCGTTGAATGGAGCCATTTATCCTTCTGGGTACTACTTCTTTCAGGAATTTTAAAATTATGTATTACTGCCGTTTGTTTAAATACGGGTTGGCGCGGCGGACATATTTTCCCAATTATATTTGCTGGATCAAGTATCGGATATGCTATAGCTTCTATTATCCCTATAGATCCAATAGCTTCTGTAGCCATCGTCACGACAGCTATTTCAAGCTATGCATTAAGAAAACCAATAGCTATAACATTACTATTACTCATGTTTTTCCCGCTCAATTTATTATTACCGATGCTCGGGGCAGCAGCGATTGGGAATGCATTTCCGCTTCCTAAACATAACGAAACTACAAATTAATATAAAAAAACAGCATTAACATGTAAATGCTGTTTTTTCGAGTGACGATTATATTTTTAATTAAAATTTACTTGCTACTTTAGCCGCTTCTTCAAGACCTGCTGCAATGATCTCTTCTGCTTTATCTGGGAATTGGTTATGTCCTTCAATAACTACCGTTTCCATATTTGTTGCGCCGAAGAAGCCCATCATGCTCGCTACATATTTTACAGCCATTTCCATTTCAGCTGCTGGTCCTTCAGAATATACGCCGCCGCGTGCATTTAATAACGCAATCTTCTTATCTCCAATAAGCCCAACTGGACCTTCTGGTGTATATTTAAACGTTTTACCAGCACGGTTTAAATAATCAATATACGTGTGTAATACGGCTGGAATCGTTAAGTTCCATAATGGGAAACCGAAAACTACTTTATCAGCTTCTAGAAATTGATTTAAATACTTATCAGCAACTGCTACCACTTTTGCTTCTTCTTCTGTTAAATCAAATCCTCTACCTGCTTTGAATGTACCATTAATCATATCTACGCCTACATATGGTAATTCTTCTTTATATAAATCAAGTTCTACCACTGTATCATTTGGATGCGCTTCTTTATAGTTTGCTAAAAATGCCTCGTATAATTTCACACTAACTGCTTGTTCCGCTGGGCGGTTGTTTGCTTTTACGAATAAAACTGTTGCCATTGTTTTTCCTCCTACTACTCACTCTTATGTTGTTATATATCACTTACGAAAAAGGGTACTCCCTTATAATTATTGTTGCTTACAAATACATTTTATCTTTATATCAAGACAATTACGTCCTCACATAGACGTATTTTTCCATAAAAAAAGTCCACCTTCTAAAGGCGAACTAGGTCTTACGACTTTTGTCTTATACAATTCCATTTTTCACTGCATATAATGCTGCTTGTGTGCGATCGGATAAATGTAACTTACTCAAAATACTACTCATATGAGCTTTTACCGTTTTTTCTGTAATAACTAAAACAGAAGCAATTTCTTTATTACTCATCCCTTTCGCCAATAACTGCAATACTTCATTTTCTCTCGCTGTTAATACATCCACTTGAACGGAAGGTTCTTCTTCTTTCTCTTCCTGTGGTAATGTTTGAGAAAGAAGGGCATTTGCTATATCTGGATGTAATTGAATATTACCTTTATACGCGCTTCGAATAGCTTCAACAAGCTGATCTGGTTCGATATCTTTTAAAATATAACCGCTCGCCCCAGCTTTTAGTGCCGGCAATACATGAGCTTGATCAGAAAAACTAGTCAATACAATTACTTTCACGTTTGGATATTCTTTTTTAATACAAGTTGTTGCCTCAATTCCATCCATCTCAGGCATATATAAATCCATTAATACGACATCTGGACTCGTTTCGCCTACTTTCACTAGCGCCTCTTTCCCATTGTTTGCTTCCCCAACTAATTCAAAATCTTCCTGTGTGCTTAGAAAAAATGCTAATCCTTTTAAAACAACTGTATGATCATCAACTAACAATACTTTTATTTTCACAAACTTCCCTCATTTTCACATCATAATGGTACATTTACTTTTACACTCGTTCGTTTCTTACTACTTACAATTTTAATTGTTCCACCAACTAATTCTACTCTTTCACGCATCGTAGTCATACCGAGTGATTTCTTCTCTTTTATATCCTTTTCTACAAACCCATTTCCTTGATCGACTATTTCTAATGATACATTTTTCTCCGTCACTTTGAAATAAATCGTCGCTTCTCTTACATTCGCATGCTTGCTTACGTTATTTAAAGCCTCTTGTCCAATTCGCCATAGCGCTTCTTCTACTACACGCGGCAAATCACGTACACCTGTAACTTGTTCCCGAATTTTCAATCCTAAACTTTCACCATATTGCTTTAAAGCTGGTAATAACCCTTTCTCTAATCCAGCCGGACGGAGCTGCCAAATTAATGTCCTCATTTCCTTTAAGGCACCTTGTGCTAATTCACGCATCTCATACAAAGACTGATCTACCTTTTCATTTTGACCCTTTAAGACAGCTTCAGCGCCTTTCGTCATAAATGTTAATGAAAACAACTTTTGTGAAACAGAATCATGTAAATCTCTAGCTAAACGATTACGCTCTTCCATTCGTACAAGTTCGCGGCGTTTTTCATTTAATCTTAAGTTCTCTATCATTAATGAAATATGATTTGCTAACGCTTGTACTACATCTATCGTATTTATATCAAATTCTCCATTATTAGAACTTACACTTAATACTCCAAATATATGATCTTGAATATGTATCGGAATAGCGATAACCGTCCCATTGGGATGCTCTATATTACCAACCTGACGCTTCGACAAGACAGACTCTTCTTTTTCCAACGCTTCCTGTGCTACTGCCCTCAAATCATCTTGTAGTTCACCTTTCTTATAAGAAGCTCTCACAGCTAGTTCATTTTCTTCTCTAATAAAGAATACAACTTGCTCCCATAGAAATAAGCTCCCTATTTGCATTACAATCTCTTCTGGTAATGCATTAAATTTATGAATTGTCCTTAAAGCTTGAATAAAGCGTTCTAACTTTACATAATAATGAGCTCTTCTCTTTTCATTTTCATACAGTTTTGTACGCTTTAATGCCGTTCCAATTTGAAAGGCAACTGATTGTAATAGTACTAATTCTTCTTCAGAAAAATGCGTTTTACCTGGGCTAGCTACATTTAACACGCCAAATTCATCTTCTCCCGCTTTTAGCGGTACTGTCGCATGATGTACAATCCCTTCTGTATCTCCCCAGTTGTATTCAATCGCATTATTAATTCTCTTACATTCAATAATATTAACTGCTCGCTCTAGTTTTCCTTCCACAAAGCGGTGTAAGCACCAGCAATTCCCCTCACACATCGGTCGTTTATTTTCGAATTTCAATCCCTCTGGTAATTGGTAATCAATTAATTTTGTATATCTACCATTTTCATCCGCAAGGAAAATCCATCCTGTCGTTAAACCAGTTACATTCAACAGCTTTTCCAGCACAGCTTGAAGTACGTGATATGTATCATTTGAGGTATTCAACGTTTCTGCAATCTCTTTTAATATAACTAATTCATTTGTACGATTCTCTTGAAACATAATTCGTCTCCTACATACAAGATTTTAAATAGTACTTAACATAAATCATCTACTTTTCACTTTGTACTTATTCGTAACATTGATATAATGGTGAAAACATAGTTTTCATTATATCACTTGAGGGGGCTTTCATAATGACATTGAATAAGGCACTTACTATCGCTGGTTCTGACACAAGTGGCGGTGCTGGTATACAAGCAGATTTAAAAACATTCCAAGAACTTGGTGTATATGGGATGACATCTCTTACGACAATCGTAACAATGGACCCACATAACGGTTGGGCACATAACGTATTCCCAATCGCGGCTTCTACATTAAAACCACAATTAGAAACGACAATTGAAGGCGTTGGCGTAGATGCTTTAAAAACGGGTATGCTTGGATCAGTAGAAATTATCGAAATGGTTGCGGAAACAATTGAAAAGCACAATTTCGAAAATGTAGTAGTTGATCCTGTTATGGTATGTAAAGGAGCGGATGAAGCGTTACATCCTGAAACAAATGACTGCTTACGTGACGTTCTTGTTCCAAAGGCATTAGTCGTAACGCCAAACTTATTTGAAGCATATCAATTAAGTGGTGTGAAAATTAATTCTCTTGAGGACATGAAAGAAGCTGCAAAAAAAATCCATGCTTTAGGTGCTAAATACGTACTGATTAAAGGTGGTAGCAAACTAGGCACAGAAACTGCTATTGATGTATTATATGACGGAGAAACATTCGATCTTCTAGAATCAGAAAAGATTGATACGACAAATACACACGGTGCAGGTTGTACATATTCTGCTGCAATTACAGCAGAACTTGCAAAAGGAAAAACGGTGAAAGAAGCAGTAAAAACTGCGAAAGAATTCATCACAGCTGCAATTCGTCATTCATTTAAGATTAACGAATATGTAGGACCAACACATCACGGTGCATACCGCAAATTCGTTGCACCGAAAGAACTTGTCTAACATAAAGCTTTTTATTAATAAATTTAAAAATAGATTAAAACCCACAGAACATTTATTGTTCTGTGGGTTTTAATTATTTCAGGAGCTTTTTGGGAAGATCCCCTTCCCTCCTTTGCCCTTATGATGCTGTACTAACTTTGTTTCTACCATTTCTTTTTGAATAGTATAATGCATCATCTGCTGATTGAATAAATTGTTCTGGGGATTTTTCATACTCTGAAATTCCGACCGAAACTGTAATTTTTATTTTTTCTCCATTTTGCAATTGGAATGAATACTTTTCAACAGCTAGACGAATTTGTTCCCCTATACGCGCTCCATATGCTAACCTCTTTTTTGGTAATAGCAGGGCAAACTCCTCGCCACCCTTCCGAAAAACCAAGTTTGAGAATGGTGCATTCTCTATTAAAATACGCCCCACTTGTTTTAATACTTCATCCCCAGCAGGATGACCATACGTATCATTTACATACTTAAAATGATCAATATCTATAAGCAATAAACAAAGTGAATCATTCTTCATATGTTTGTTACCAATATGACGATTCATCTCTAAATCAAACTGTCTTACATTTCCTAGATTCGTTAATGCATCTATCGTTGCATAATGCCTCATCGTTTGAAATAATTCATTGGATTGCAATACGTAACTTGCACTTACAAATGTGATGTATCCTGCAACAATACTACAAACAAAATATAATACCACTACAGATACATCCTTAAATAAAATAGACAGTGGTAATATTAAAATAGACAAGCTATACACATTAAGCCATATCCACTTTGTAAATATAGAAATTTTCATCCGCCAAATGAAGACAATACCAATTCCGGTTACTATGATAGTATAGCAAGCCAATTCAGAGGCTAAAGAGTAATCAGTAAAAAGTAGCCGAGTTATTAAAATGATAGCAACTGTTATACTACTGGCTATCGCCCCCCCAATTATAACCGCCAAAATAACTGCCAAGTAACGTAAATCCAACAGACTATCTTCAATATGTACACCAAAATGCATTAATAATACACCTAATATTCCAGTGAAAATACCTACTACACATTTTTGCCAAACAGCGAATCCCTCTTTTAACGGCTTATCTCTTAAAAGCTGACCACCTACAAAGATAAAGGAAAGAATAATTGTCATATTTACAAATAGATCTCTGAACATAAAATAATCTCCCTACTTTTTCTTTTCCATCTATCCCTTTCCATATGTTATTGTATTACGAAATCCCTATAATTCCCAAACTTTTTTATTTTGTTGTTCCACGTGGAACAACAAAATAAAAAAGGGACGAAATTTCGCCCCTTCCATTAACAACATCGTGATATTTTTCCGCCTTTTGCATTGAATCTAGCTTCTTGTGCCTCAGCAAAAAATTGTTTTTGACATAGGATTTCCTCTTCTGGATGATGTACTTTCATATGATTTACATATGTTTCATAACTTGGAACTCCGACAAGTAAACTAATAAATTGGTTTCTCTTTCCCCATACCTTCCGTAATCTTTTAAGCATAGTTCCTCGACTCACTTTCGTCTCTTGGAATATATGGAGCCTCTTTTAACGGCATTGGCTTATTTCTTAATACTTGAATCCAAATTCGAAGTGCAGAAATTAATACAGCAATTACAACTATCATAAAAATCCCACAAAGAGCTGCATCAATATAATCATTAAAAATAATTTGTTTCATTTGCGCAACGTTTTTAGCTGGAGCTAATACCTTTCCATCATCTAATGCTCCTTGGAACACTTTCGCATGGGATAGAAACCCTATTTTAGGATTTTCATGAAATAACTTTTGATAACCAGCTGTCATCGTTACAATCAGTAATCCTATAGTCGGAATAAGCGTTACCCAAACGTATGCCTTTTTCCCCATTTTGAATAAAATTGTCGTTCCAAGTAATAGTGCAATCCCCGCTAACATTTGATTTGCAATACCGAAAAGTGGCCATAGCGTATTAATTCCACCGAGAGGGTCAACCACCCCTTGATATAAGAAGTACCCCCAGCCTAATACGCATAACGTTGTAGCAACCACATTCGCTATTGTGGAATCTGTTTTCGCAAACGGCTTGTACACATGCCCTAAAATATCTTGAATCATAAATCGTCCTACACGTGTTCCAGCATCAATCGTTGTTAAAATAAATAGTGCTTCAAAAAGAATGGCAAAATGGTACCAAAATGCCATCATCGCCGTTCCGCCCATTACTTGTGAAAATATATGTGCCATACCAATTGCTAATGTTGGTGCGCCACCTGTACGTGATAAAATGGTCTGTTCTCCGACGTTAACAGCAAGTTCTTTTAATTCATTCGGTGTAATAGCAAATCCCCACGAAGAAATAACTTGAGCCGCTTGTGATACATCTGTTCCGATCAGTGCTGCTGGACTATTAATTGCAAAATAAGTTCCTGGTGTTAATACACAAGCTGCAATCATAGCCATCGCTGCTACAAATGATTCCATTAACATTGCCCCATAACCAATTGGCTGTGCATGACCTTCTTGCTCAATCATTTTCGGCGTCGTACCTGATGAAACGAGAGCGTGGAATCCAGAGACAGCACCGCAAGCTATTGTAATAAATAAGAACGGAAATAAATTCCCGGAGAAAACAGGGCCTGTTCCATCAATAAACTTAGATACTGCCGGCATCTTCAAATCTGGAGCTACAATTAAAATACCAATTGCTAATCCAAGTATCGTTCCTATTTTTAAAAATGTACTTAAATAATCACGTGGTGCAAGGAGCATCCAAACTGGTAATGCCGATGCAATGAATCCATATACGATAAGCATAATAGCAATTGTTTCACCACTAAAAGTAAACATACTTGCAAGTGTTGGATTTTCTGCTACATACTGTCCACCAATAAGCGATAGGACTAGTAGAACAATACCGATTACTGATCCTTCCCCTACTCGCCCTGGTCTAATATAACGCATGTAAACTCCCATTAAAATAGCAATTGGAATCGTTGCTGCGATTGTAAACATTCCCCATGGGCTCCCAACAAGTGCCTTCACAACTACTAAAGCTAATACCGCTAATAAAATGATCATAATACCTAAAATACCAATCATTGCAATTAATCCTGTAACAGGACCAATTTCATCTTTAATCATTTCTCCTAATGATTTACCATTACGTCTCATTGAAGCAAATAAAATTACAAAATCTTGTACAGCTCCGGCAATAACTACCCCAACAATAATCCAAATAGTCCCAGGTAAATACCCCATCTGCGCCGCCAAAATTGGTCCTACTAAAGGACCTGCCCCTGCAATCGCAGCGAAGTGATGTCCGAATAAAACCCATTTATTTGTTGGAACATAATCCTTCCCATCATTTAACGTATGAGCAGGCGTTTGCCTATTATTATCTAGGCCAAAAACTTTCCTTGCTATAAATCTACTATAAAAGCGATAAGCAATCGCATACACTGATACAGCAGCAACTAATAGCCATACAGCATTAATTGTCTCACCCTGTGATAAAGCTATTACACCAAAAGCAGATGCTCCTACTGCTGCAATAACTCCCCAAAGTAAAATTGATTTCAATGTTTTCACGTACAATCCCCCCATTACTACTTCTTAGAGGAGATTGTACTAAATTTTCTGAATATTTAATTTGAATCCTCCTTATCATGAAGGATTTCTAGGCTATTATGTTAAAATTCTCTCATTACTTGTCATAGCTCAATTTTATTTCGAAGTCGTTTTACATAATTACGGCTTACTGGAATCGGTTGCTCATCGTACCTGTCTAAATGCAAATTATACGTGCCATTATAATAAGGTTTAAGTTCTTGTACATATGACATATTAATTAAATAGCTTTTATGTACACGTAAAAAATCATATGCATTTAGTTTATTTTCTAATTCCTGGAGTGTGTATGTTGAAATATACTGATTATTCGTTGTATAAATTGAAACGGTTTTGTTTTCCTTATTTTTACTAATATATACAATATCCTCCGGGAGAATATATCTAATTCCCTCATGGCCTTCTATCGGCAGTTTACGCAGATGACTCTTTGCTTTCTCACCTTGTTCTTTTCCCATTTTATATAAAATGAATTGTAAATCTTCTTCACGAAATGGTCGTAATAAATAATAAAACGCTTGGAAACGAAAAGCTGTAATTGCCTCTTCTATATCCTCACCAATAAAAATAAATTTCGTATAACAATTCACTTCTCGTAACAAACTCGAATATTCAAAACCAGTACCATCCATTAATTGCGAATTTAAAAAAACAAAATCAGGTGTATGTTTTTTCATTATTAGCAAAGATTCTGTTCCAGTTTTCGCTTCAAAACATTCTACATTTCGAATGTTTTCAGTAAAGTCCTCAACTAATTTTCTTCGCTCTTCTGTTTCTTCCATGATAAGTAAGATTTTCATTTATCCAGCCACCTAATTCCTTTGTCCATATGTCTTGTTGTATACATTCGCTTTAGTAAGAAACATTCCCTTTTTCTTACTATACCATTATTTATCTAAAAAAACAGAAAAAAGGAAACCACTTTGGTTCCCCTTTTCTTTTATCCCGATTGGTGCGGGCTAATAATCAGTGGTTGATGGACAAAACACCACTGATTAAGGTTTCTCTTTATACTAATTCCCTCTGTTTCGTTTCTTGACCAAGTATAACTACAGCAAGTGCCCCAATTAAAATTGATCCACAGAAAATCGTAAATATTAGCGATAGTGAAGCTTGTGAAGCAACTAAATACCCTACTAATAGTGGTCCAAGAATACCACCAATACGCCCAAATGCAGCTGCCATTCCTGCACCTGTACCGCGAATAGTTGTTGGATACTGTTCCGGTGTATAAGCGTATAATGCACCCCAAGCACCTAAATTAAAGAAGGATAGTAACATACCCGCCACTATTAATGCTGTTAATGAATCCGCAATTCCGAACACATAAGCACTACATGCTGTACCAATTAAATACGTAACCAATACAAATTTACGACCAAGACGTTCAATAAACCATGCAGCTGTGAAATATCCTGGAAGTTGAGCTAAAGTCATAATGAGTACGTACTGAAAACTTTTTATTAAACTAAAGCCTTTCAGTACCATTACACTAGGTAACCAAAGGAACATTCCATAATAGGAAAAGACCACACAAAACCATAGAATCCATAACATAATTGTTGCTTTACGATATTCCCCAGACCAAACCGATTTTATATTTTCAATAACAGATGGCCTTTTTGCAACCTTTTGGAACCTTGGAGAATCGGGTAAATTCCATCTTAAATATAAAGCGTATAACGCTGGAACTGCACTTATTACCATAGCAACTTCCCAACCGTATTTAGGAATAACAAAATATGAGATAAGAGCTGCAATTAACCAACCACCAGCCCAAAAGCTTTCTAATAGTACAACTATTTTTCCACGTTCGTGCGCTTCAACACTTTCTGATACAAGAGTAGATGCAACTGGAAGTTCCCCGCCAAGTCCCATACCAATTAAAAAGCGTAAAACGAGGAACATCGCGAATGTCGTCGTTAAAGCAGTTAAACCACTACCGATAGAAAATAGTAATAATGTAATAATAAAGACTGATTTCCGTCCTATTTTATCTGATAGTATCCCAAAAAGGAGCGCTCCTACTGCCATACCAATTGAATTAACGCTACCTATCCAACCCATTTCTTGAGTACTTAATCCCCAATCTTTTTGGAGTGCTACAATTACAAATGAAAGCATTCCAACATCCATTGCATCAAATAGCCAGCCAAGCCCTGCTATACCAAGTAGCTTTCGCTTCGAAATTTCTTTTACCTTGCTCACAAGAAGTCCTCCTTACACAGCTGTCTTTACACATCATTTTACATGTGTGTATTGCATAAGTAAAATACTTTCTTATAAAAAATTCTCCTTCATCATTCCCAAAAAGTAAAATGTTTATCAAAAATAAACAAATAAAAAAAGTAGCGATGTTCCGCTACTTTTTTGAACGCATTACTTCTTTTAAAAATTCAGCTAATACTAACTGACGACGCCAACGTGTTGGATTACTACATAATCTGTAAAACCACTCTAAATGAATAGATTGAATCCATTTTGGCGCACGCTTTACCTCTCCAGCCCACACATCTAAACTACCGCCTACTCCAACAGCCATTTTCGTTTCTAAACGATGCTTATTGTTTTGGATAAAGTTTTCTTGTCTTGGAAAGCCAAGTGCAACAAGTAATAGATCTGGTTTTGCCTCTTGAATACGTGAAACAATATTCTCTTCTTCTTCTTGTTTAAAATATCCATCTTGTATCCCCACGATAGATGCAGACGAATATGTCTTCGTTAAATGATCAGCCGCGGCTTGTACAACATGTGGTTTTGCACCTAATAAGAAAACAGATACTGGTTTATTCTCTTCTGATAACTTCGCAAATAAATTACACATTAAATCAAAACCTGCTACACGTTCTTTTACAGGTGTACCAAGCATACCACTTGCTTTTACAACCCCAATACCATCAGGTGTAATTAAATCGGTATTTAGTAATGTTTTATGGAACTCTTCATCCTTTTTTGCACACATAACAATTTCAGGATTTGCTGTTACTACCTGAAAAGTATGAGTTTGCTCCAATTCTAGTTGTTCCTTTAAATATTGGACCGTTTCATCCATTGTCATTGTAGAGAAAGGAACACCTAGAATATCAACCGTTTGTACTGCCATATTTAACTATCCTCTCTATCATTAAAGGTTTTTCGCTATTAATTGCTTATATGTTTCTTTCGTATCTTCATATAATTTTTGAAGCGAGAAGTTCATAGTAGCATGCTCATAAATATGCTTGCCCATTACTGATAACTCTCCAGTTTTCCACTTATCATACGCCTCTTCTAATGCCGATGCCAATGCTTTTCCATCACCAGTTGGTACAATCCACCCATAAGTTTCATCTGCAATTAACGGTTCGATTTCTCCTGCTCTAGTCACAATTGATGGTACACGTTGATTTGCCGCTTCTAATAAAACTAATGGAAATCCTTCGCTATGGGAAGTTAACAAATTGACATGTGATGAAGCAAATAATTGTTTCACATCTTGACGATGCCCTAAAAATTCAACTTTATCATTAATCCCTTTTTCAGTAGCTAACGCCTTTAGTTCTCTTTCTAACGGCCCGTCACCAACTAATAATACTTTAATTTTCTCCAATTTTGTTTGTTGTAACGCATCGAATAAAACTTCATGTCCTTTAACAGGATGCAAACGCGCTACTTGGATTGCCGTAAACACATCTTCATCAATATTAAACATTTCCTTTTTATTATAGCCATCTGCTTTTTCCTGATCATATTCAATCCCGTTATAGATAACATGCATCTTTTCATTTGAAATACCTAATGCGGCTAAGCTCTTTTTCAACCTATTCGTTACAACAAAAAATAAATCTATATTTTTTAAAGCTTTCAAATTTAACTTAGTAAAAATCCAGCCTTTTAAGCCTTGTTTAGTAAAGTCTTGAAATGGATCACTATGAATTGTCGTTACCCATTTTGCCGCGAATTTCTTCTTCATTAGAGAAACAAAGAAATTCGCCCTAGGACCGTGTGTATGAACTACATCAAATTTTTCTTTATTAATGAATTCACTTATGTTCTTTAAAATGGATAAATCATAGCGAGATTTTTGTGAAAACACATGAACTTTTATTCCTAGCTCTCTTGCTTCTTTCGCAACAATTCCATCTTCAAATACTGCTAATTCTACTTCACCGTCCGGAAACTGATCGAGCAGTGAAATAATATGTGTTTTTCCTCCACCATCTTCTGCCCCTGCATTCATATGCAATATCCTCATATTTTTTCCTCCTTTAAATCCTCGCTACATTTCCATCTATCTTTATTTTACTGTACTAAAAAATAAAAGCTAACAAAAGTTAGCTTTTATTTTTATCATTCAATTTCTAGATCTACGATTAGATAAGCTAACACCACTACAAAGTAAATCCCGACTCCTGGTGCTGTCAAAATATGTCCTGCAATATATGCAATACCTAATGCTAATAATAAGCTTGCTGTAATCATTCCATATTTCACATTAAATATTTCCTTAAATCTTGTAACAAATGCTAGTAGGATTCTTACGCCGTAATAAATAAATGGAATCATCATTAACGCAAAACCAATAATTCCGAAATCATAAAACCAATCATGGAAGTCCATTTCGATTAGCTTCGGATCTGGCTGCTTTTGTTCATTATATTTATAGTTACCTGCATAACCCATTCCTAATAACTTTTGTGACATCGGCGCTTCTTTAAAGAACTGCTTATGTCTCTCTTCATATACTTGACGTCCACTGAAAATAAGATTTTCTTGATTTTCTTTCTTTTGCTCTTTCTCAAGCTCTTTCTTAACTTCAGCTTCTACCTTCGCCTTTTCTTCTGGTTTCTCAACTTTATGTTGTTTTTCTTCTTTTTTAATTTTCTCTTTAATTTCTTTTTCTTTTTGACCTTGCTGCGCTACATTTTGTTCTGATAAATAGTTGTTATGAATACCCATATTTTGTGCTAATGGCGTCATTTTAAACGTTCCAACAACACCAGCCAATAGAACAATAGCAATTAATCCATTAAGTACAAGAGACTTTTTGTTTGGATTTCTTCTATCAAATAATAATTGTAGTACGATAATCCCGATTGCTGCTGCTAACGTAGCACCAATTGAGCCCATCCCTACTTTCGTACCAACTTGAATTAACGAGTAAATCATTAAAAGCGATGGAATCCAATATAAAACGTGTTTCACGCTCTTTGTTTTTTGAATAGAATATAGTACCACAATAGGGAAAATAATAGCTAAGATTGACCCTAGTTCATTACCTGCATAGAACCACCCTCGGGAACCAACTTTCATCCATTGATAACTACCAAAGTCTGTAGATGTCGAAATAGAAATAACCATAATAGCGTTAATGATTAATGTTGAATACACAATACTATTTCTGACTTTGTCACTAATATTTACTTTCTTTTTCAATGATTTTAAAGCTAAAATGTATGATCCTAGCATAATATATATATATAATGCCTTCGCAACAAACTTAACTTCTTCACCAAGTACAATAGGATTCTTAACTAGTTTATTATTAATAAACCCTATCCCTAAAACTACTGCTAATAGTATTAAGTAAATTAAAAACTTCCTATTTTCCTTCTCTTTTGCCTGAATTAAAATGTAAATACCACCAACAGCCATAATAAGAAATCTTACCAAGATTCCAACAGTGGCATTTGACTTTAATAAAACGATGCTAAGAGACGTTAATAAATCTAAAACAGGCTGTAAAATAATAAAAAAGAGCAAAAAATGCTCAAATCTAACCCTAGCTTGATTTGCTAACATTCCAAGACCTCCATACAAAATCTTCACATTATCTTTTAATCATAGTTTTCTACTGTTTAAACACACCTAGCAATTATAACATAACTCATATTTAAATTGAGAACTATTTTTCATGCCGAAACTAGTCAAGTCCAGCATTATTAGTAACCGAAAACATTGTCCTTTAGCTATCCTTCCCTATCCCTATAAAAACTATCTAACACATATGCACTTATTTTCGACCGTACAGAAATATTTTTTTATCATTTTATACAAATGTAAAAAACGGACTTATCTTATTGTACCATCCCTCCAACTAAGCTACATCAAAAAACTATACTATTAATCTCTCCACACTTTTTCGCTTTACTTTATTGCTACTTATCAAGCATTTTCAAACGCTTTCTTTAGCTATTTCATCCATTTTTCTACATGTAGCGAAAAGTAATTGTTATTTCCAAAACTTTAGTGTATATTTTTTCTCTGGAACATCTTTAAGAGGAAGGAATTAAAGCCATGTTATTAATCGATATATTTACGTTTCTTGGCATTATCGCCGCTGCCATTTCTGGTACATTAGTTGGTTTGAAAAAAGATCTAGATTTATTTGGTGTCCTTTGTTTAGCTGTAGCTACTGCGCTCGGCGGCGGTATTATTCGTGATATTATGATTGGTAACCTGCCTCCTGTCGCATTTGTAAAACCCATTTACTTTTTCGTAAGTGTACTATCAGCATTATTCACATGTATGTTTTTTGAGCGCATCAATAAACTTCAAGTTGTTATTATGCTTTCTGATGCTGTTGGTTTAGGTGTATTTACAGCTATTGGTGCAAATGCAGCAATGTCACATCACGTTGACGCCTCGTTTTTAGTCGTTTCGATGGGAGTTATTACAGGTATTGGGGGCGGTATTTTACGTGACATTTGCGCTCAAGATATCCCGTATGTATTCCGAAAAGAGATATATGCAATTGCTTCTATTTTAGGAGCAGTTAGTTTCTTAATTACACATGCAATGGGGGCACACATATTAGCTTTCTATGTTTGTTTATTAATAACATTCGTTATTCGTGTAGTCACCGTAATATATAATGTACATTTCCCCGTTTTCTTTAAAACACATGCAAAAATTAATAAAGGCCATTAAGAGAATTCTACATAGAATTCTCTTAATTTATATACAATTCCATATACTATAGAGTAATTGTATATAAAAATATATAATTACATTAGAATAAAGAAATGAAAACGTTTTATAAACAGGGGGAAGAATGATGCTTGGGGTTTTTAAAAAAAATAAAACAAACACCAGTATAATTGAATTAAGCAAAGGCCAACAAATCATATTTAACGTGCCTGCTAATTCTGAACTAAAAACTCAAATGGATATGCTACATATTTCAAAGGAAGATTTAAAAATTGTTAAAGTATTACAGCCATTTATTTATGAGGAAATAGATTGGATAACAGAAAAATTCTACACCAACATCACAAAACAACCTAATTTAATTGCTGTTATTGAACGCTATAGCTCTATTCCCAAATTAAAACAAACTTTAAAGACACATATTAAAGAATTGTTCAGCGGGAATATGAATGAAGATTTTATTGAACAACGTGTTAGAATTGCAAAAAGGCACGTACAAATTGGTTTACATAGAAAATGGTATACTGCTGCTTACCAAGAATTATTCCGCTCCGTCATGAAGATTTTGCAAACGAAAATTTCAACGATAGACGATTTTTCTTATTCTATAAACGTAATAAACAAATTATTCACATTAGAACAAGAACTTGTTATTGCGGCTTATGAATCCGAATATGAAAGAATCCAAAAAGAACATGAAAAAGAAAAAGAACTGACAGCTATGACGATTACACATATTGCAACAGAACTAGCGGCAGTATCTGAAAAAACAAGCTCTTCTATTCAACAGTTAACATCTAAATCAGAAAGTATCGTAGGAATTGCAAAAACAGGTACATCATTAGCTACGACATCAGAAGAAAAGGCCAATAAAGGCAAAGAACAATTAAATCTGCAAAACAAACGAATGGAAAGCATCCAAACGAATATGGAAACTATCATTACTGATACTCGTGAACTTCTTGATATTTCTAACAAAATTAACGAAATCATTGATATTGTAAAATCAATCGCCGAGCAAACAAATTTACTAGCATTAAATGCTGCTATTGAATCTGCACGTGCTGGCGAATTTGGTAAAGGTTTTTCAGTCGTAGCGGGAGAAATCCGAAAGTTATCAGAGCAAACGAAAGAATCAATTTCCAACGTTACAAAACTCGTTGAAAAAACTAATGAACAAATTATACACGTCTCTTCTTCCGTGGAACAAATAAGCTCTCTCGTATCTGAAGGAACAGATAGTATGCATGCGACAGATCAATATTTCCAAGAAATCGTAAAAGATATGTCTAACTCTAAAGAACAAAATAAAAAAATTGAAAATGAATTAGAGACTATCTCACAAGTAATGAAGAGTATTCAAGACGATTCCTCAACAATGGCCTTAACAGCGGATAATTTACAACTAGAACTAAACCGATAAGACGAATCGATACAAAGTGGAGATTCTTCATCTCCGCTTTGCATTCATCCTTATCATCCATCTACAAAAAAAGAATCCAAAATGGATTCTTTTATTTTCTGAAAAATATTTTTTGGCAATAAAAATAACTCATATAAACACCAAAGCTTTGTAAAATAAACAAAGCTGGCATAATAATATTATAATATGCCATATCTACTCGGAAGAGCCTTAACGACACGTATCCGGTAATTAATAATACAAACAACATATATCCTTCATTTTGCTGTTTCTTAATTAGAAAATGTAATAAAGCTATGGCCATAAATAATGTCACCACTATATATATAAGCTTTTCACACTTAAAAATAATAGAATTTATTCCCTCGTCTGAAAGCTGGTTAATAACTGGTTTTAACAGTTTAAATCTTTCTACTTCCATTTCTTTTAACTCTTGATCAATGTGCTCTTTTACACTTTTATTTTTGGATGTTTTTTCTTCATTTTGACTTTTTCCAATTAAAACAGATTGAACATAAGTCTGATTAGAAATCGTATACTGTGACATTCCCATCATCTTGATACCATAGCTCACACCAAAATGAGTACTATAAAACAGAATAAGTATTCCCATCATTTTTAATAGTAATTTTTGTTTCGCCCCTGATTGAAATAATTCAATTAACAGCACATATACAGCTATAAAAATAGGTAAAAATAATCCCATTGGGAAAATCATATTGCTAAGCGCAAATAAAATGGCTGAAATTACCCACATATAAGGATGGTCTAATCCCTTATATAAAAATATGTAACAAGCACAATAAAATAAAAATATTGCGAGTGATTCCGCCGTTAATACAGAACTCATAAATATATTTGGAATATATAAAGCATAAAACATTGATGCAATACGACCACACTCTTCTCCAAAGACCATTGACGCAATGCGATAAATGAAAAATGCAGTTCCTGTACAAAATAAAATATTAAATAATTGTAAAGCGAATACCGTATCACCAAATATACGAATGATGATCGATTCATAAATAATAAAAGGTAACTGTGCTATATTTTCTATATTATTGCCAATTGCAATCTGCTTTGCAGACTCATACATAGCTTTCATATCACCTATCATTGGAACATCTACAAATAGAACTGTGATAAGTCTTACAACTATAGATATGCTTATAAGAAAAACAAGAAATTGTTTATCTGTAAAACGATATTGCAAAATTGATGCTACTAACAAAATAAGAATAACAAAAATCACTAATACAATTGTTATACTTGTTGTACTTCCCCCAAAAAATTGCTTACTTGTTTCAAAAGCCGCCCAACAACTATAGACAAAAAATGCGAGCATCGCACCAATCATTATTTTACTGAAGAAAGACGAAAAATTTGTTCTTATATGATTCATATGTCCATTGCACCTCTATTTCCATTCATAACAAAACGATTCTATCATGAATAAGCACAAGGTTAATAGGGAATTTCTATGACAAATACATAGTCATTACTTTTTCACTTGCAATGTAAGCGAATCCTCTTTTACACTACATTTTATATATGATAAATTTTCTTTCAGTTACATGAATACAAATACAGAAATTTCAATAAAGTGAAACTTTAATCCACGGGGGTTTTGTTCATTCCCCACTGACTATTAGCCCGCAAATAGTGGGATAATCCTCTTTTGGAACACTTTACTTCATTAAATATCTAATATGGGTACTCCACTTACACATGTCACTCTGATTGAAAACAGAAAATAGGGGATGAATATATGGAAAAGAAATTCATGCGAGAATCAAAAGCAATTAAAACAACACGTGTTTTTCCTAACGATTTAAATAATCACCAAACACTTTTCGGGGGGAAATTATTAGCAGAAATTGATAGTATAGCTTCAATTGCAGCTGCGAGACACAGCCGCAAACATTGCGTAACAGCATCTATCGATTCCGTTGATTTTTTAACTCCAATTCACCAAGCAGATTCTGTTTGTTATGAAGCATTCGTATGTTATACAGGAAAATCTTCAATGGAAGTTTTCGTAAAAGTAATTGCAGAGGATCTACTAGCAGGCGAGCGTAGAATGGCCGCAACGTGTTTCATTACATTTGTCGCATTAAAAGACGGAAAACCTTCATCTGTACCACAAGTAATTCCTGAAACAGAGGAAGAACATTGGCTACATACAACTGGTTCAGAGCGTGCAGAAAATAGAAAAAAGGGACGTTTGAAAAGTAAAGAAATGGCTGAAGTGTTAACTTTAAGTAAGCCTTGGAATATGTAACATTAGGATTTTATCTTATACATGCACAGGTTTTTTCTTCCTTGCATGTATTTTTTATTATAATAAAGTGTTACGCCTTAGCATTTTTATTCGATGCCTGTTTCCTAAAATCACCCATCAGCTTTTCCTTTATTTTGTTATACTATTAATGGTATATTAAATAATGTTCGTTTAAAAATAACCATAATATGATTAAGTATATAAGGGATGGTGCGGTAATGTCTATTGAGGTACCAATTTCAATACCAAAAACGTTAATTATTATTCCAGCGTATAACGAGGAAGAAGCAATTGCAGATACATTAACAAGATTATTAGAACTAAAACAGCATTTTACAGCATTAAGCATTTGCGTTATTAATGATGGATCAAAAGATAAAACAGCTCAAATCGTAAAAGATTTCCCTGTTCATCTTGTTAATTTACCATATAATCTAGGTATCGGTTCAGCTGTACAAACTGGATATAAATACGCCTATGAGAACGGATATGATATTGCGATTCAGTTCGATGCTGATGGACAACATAATCCTGATGATTTATACAAAATCATACAGCCTATTGCCGAGGATCAATGCGACATGGTGCTTGGTTCACGCTTTACAGAAAAAACAGCATATAAAGGTAGTATTTCCCGAAGAATCGGTATTTTTTATTTTACCGCTCTACTGAAAGTACTAACAAAACAAACATTTATGGATCCAACTTCTGGGTATCGTGCTATCAATCGAGAAGTAATTAAGATTTTTGCACACAATTATCCAAAAGATTATCCAGAACCAGAAGTCCTTATTCATTTAAAAAAGAAAAAACTTCGCATTAATGAAATATCTGTAAATATGCAAGAGCGACAAGGTGGACAATCTTCCATCACTCCCCTTAAATCTGCATATTACATGGTTAAGGTGAGTCTTGCTATATTGATGCAAAAAATCGTGAAAGGTTGATAATGAATGCATATAATTACCTTTTCATTCATCTTTATTTTATTACTATTCTTCTCAATTATTAATTCCATTCGTCGTGGGACTTTAGAAACAAAATATGCTATTTTATGGATTTTCGTTTGTATTGCAATGGCTATTTTAAGTTCTACGGATAAAATTATAAATTGGATTGGAAAACTATTAAACGTAGAATATCCTCCGTCCATTTTATTCTTATTCGGACTATTATTCTGTTTTATCTTAATTTTTGACCTGACGAGAAAAATCTCCAAATTACACCATCAACTTGTAACATTAACGCAAGATTATGCATTATTAAAACAAAAATTAAAGATAACAGATAAGGAATAACTTCCTAACTAAATACTAATATACTAAAGCTCCTGAATTTTGCTTGAAAAATTCAGGAGCTTTTATCATTTCAAATTATTTCTTTCTAATTATACGAGGTACCACAATAGAAAGTTGATTTACAAAGTTTATATGCGTTAAACTTATACAGATGTTCTTGTAGTCTTCTTCCTTTCAAAAGACTTGTATATATGGTACAAAACATAAAAAATTTGAGGAGATAAAAACTCTATGATGGAACAAAAACAACTCGTTTCCGTTGTCATACCTCTGTATAATACGGAAAAATATATTGAAGAAACGATGCAATCAATACTAGATCAAACATATAAAAACATTGAAATTGTAATTGTAGATGATGGAAGCAAAGATCAATCACCTTCCATCGTAAAAAACCTTGTACAAAAGTACCCCGGACAAATAAAATACGTCCCACAAGAAAATCAAGGCGTTTCAGTTGCTCGTAATACAGGAATTGAAAATGCTAGCGGAGAATATGTTGCTTTTCTTGATAGTGATGATTTATGGCACCCAACAAAAATAGAAAAACAAATCGATAGTATGCATACAAACAACATGAACGCTTGTTATTGTGGCTATATGAACTTTTACGAAGAGACTGGTGAAAAAGTTGAGCACACGACAAACTTTATTAAAGGTGATATGACAAAAGCTTTCTTAACACATCAAGTTGTTGCTCAGACGAGCACTTGGATTTTCAAAAAATCTATCGTGATGGATCATAATATTCGTTTCACACCAGGATGTAGCTGGGGAGAAGACTTAGAATTTCTATTTAAATTAATGAGTGTAACAAATGTATGCTATGTAGATGAATATTTAACATATTATCGAATCTTATCCGAAGGAAATCTTTCTTCAAAGTATAAAGATTATGAATTAAAAACAGCAAAAGAATTAGAAGTATTTAATTGCATGAAGGATTGGGTTCATAATAAATCAAAAGACTTGATCGTGAATGATTCTACGGAACTTATTGAAATCCTTGAAACTTATCTATTCCCATATACAGTCATTAACAATGCTTGTATATACATTAAAGGAAGCTCTAAGTTAGATAAATCACAAGTTCAATTAATCAAGGGCGATATAAATAAATATTGTCGCAAAATTTATTCGAAAAATGGAAAACGAAGCAAAAAGCTATACGCAATGCTTTGGTTTGTACGAATAAAGTTTATGTTTTCTTAAATAAAGAATACGCTTTTAAACATACTTTCCGTAAACAAATCAAATTTACAAATAGGACGAAGTGCGTCCTGAAAAATAGAAAGGTCTTGTTCCATGAAAACAAATAAAATCCTTAAAAACGCCTCCTACCTATTTGTAGGAAATATTACTGTTCGATTTGTACTTGCTATTGCGACCATTTTCTTTGCAAGATATGTTTCACCAAAGGAGTATGGGATGTTTACAACTGCTTTAGCAGTTTCCGCTGTTATTTGTTATTTTACAGATGCAGGTTTGACACATACATTTATGCGTGAAGGAACGAGAAGCAACGCTAACATTAGCGTACTAATTAGTAGTTATTTACGTATTCGTTTAGTATTAGCTATCGTAATTTCTGTGCTCTTCGCTATTTTCGCTCAGTTCTTCTATCCTGATGCTTACTTACGTGCGATGGTATATTGGGTTGTACTGCCGACCATGTTTGGAGCCACTTTACAAGGTGTTGGGATGGCTTACTTCCAAGTAACAGAACGCATGCAATTTACAGCGATTATTTCTGTAATACAAGGTGTAACAGCCGCAGCTGCTCTTCTACTAGGAATGTCCTTTAAATGGTCACTTATGATGGTTGCTGCCATGTACGGGATATCCAGTCTCGTAACAGGACTCATCGCCTTTATAATGGTAATTCGCCATACAACAGTTCATAAGGGCTGGGATAAAGGTATTTTAGATCAATTGCTCATTTTCACAATCAATGGCATTATCATTATGCTCTTACCACAGTTAGGGCCCATTATATTAGAAAAAGTCTCAACGTATGAGCAAGTTGGATTCTTTGGAGCTGCTTCTAAAATACCTGCTGTCCTTTATCAAATTCCTGGTGTAATTGCAGCGGCCTTTTATCCAAAGTTATTTGCTTTTGGAAATGAAAAGAATATTGATGAACATAGAAAACTATCTCAGTTCGAATTAAAACTTATGTCTTTCTTAGGAATGGGAATCTCGATTCCATTTATCGCCGACCCAAGTTTTTGGATTGTTACTTTATTAGGTGAAAAATATGCACCAGCCGGTGATGCTCTTGCAATTTTAGCCTTTATGGTTATTTTACAATCTATCAACTATCCACTTGCTGATAATTTAACAACTATTGGTCAACAGTGGAAGCGTGCGACAACGATGGGAATTGGATTAGCTGTCGCTATCGTAAGTTACATCGTATTAGGTAGCCAATTTGGAATGATGGGAGCTGCGGGAGCTGCTATCATTACTGAGGTTACTTTATTAATCGGATTTACTTTATTCGTTCGTAAAGGATTTACATTACTATTCAAAGGGATTGTATTTAATACACTAGCATTTATAATCAGTTACGCCCTATACCGCACAGTATTAATTAACTTACCACCACTGGTAGCTCTAACACTTACTGGTATATTGTACGGTATTATTGGCCTTGCAATTGATCCACAAATACGCGGGTTGATTTTAGGATTTGTAAATAAAAAATTAGTTCGTAAAAACGCTTAAAAGCCAAAAGCTTTTCCTATTAAGAATGGAAAAGCTTTTGGCTTTTTATATACCATCATTTACAGAACATAAACTCTGAAGACTGCACTTCATTATTCTCGAATTTTCAGTGGTTAAAAATGCTATATATTCCATGTCAAATTGACTTACTTTCTGAGAATGCTTTATACTAAATTACAAGTAAACTATGAAACTCAATGCTTGTAAAATATATATGATACAACAAAAATATATATTTTTTTATGCTAAAACTAAAAAACACACCTTCATAATTGGTGTGTTTTTATATGTAACAACTTTCGAAGGAGGATTATAAATTTTTATGAGCATAAAGCCGAACAATAAGATTCTCTCAAAGAAAACTATAATGATTATTCCGATATTATTATTGTGTGCTTTTGCTTTTCATTATTTCTTTTTAACATCTAATCAAATCTTTTCTGGTACAGGTGATGCATTAAGCCAATTTGGTTTCTTTACATTTCTCCTGCAACATGCCTTTAAAGATGGTAATCTTTTTTGGTCTTTTGATTATGGATTAGGTGGAGATTTATTTGGAGAGTTTAGTTATTATTACAGTACAGCGCCGTTCTTCTGGATTACGCTGTTACTTCCTAAATTAAATATTGAACAAATCTATGATATGAAATTATACATGAGTATTTTAAAAAACTTTTTAGCTATGTTATTCATGTATGGTTCTTTACGTTATCATAATAAAACAGTCTTCTCATCTTTTATTGCTGCTATTATGTATGGTGGATGTATTACTTTTATGCGCCATTCATTACTTTGGGATTTCATGGCTGATGCCATCGTATTTTTACCATTAGTAATATGGGGACTTGATAAATATATTATAGAAAAGAAACGTGGACTTTTCTTAGTAGCTGCTACTTTAATGTTAGCATCGAACTTTTATTTTGCTTTTATCACAAGTATTTTCATTTTCATTTACTCATTTTTCCAATACTTTGCCACACAGCAAAATAAAACAATCGTCTCTTTTCTAGCCTATTATATTAAAATTGGATTATTATACGGTCTATCACTTGGCTTGGCTGCAGTTTGCTTTATTCCATCAGTCAATGCGGTATTTAGTGCGGATCGGTTAACGAAGAAATTTGATATACCTTTATTCTTTGAAGATACATTTTATAAAGATCTAATGGAAACTATCTTCTTCGTATATGATGCTGAAAATCATCAATTAGCTTTACCAGCTTTAATTTTATTCCTAATCATATTTGGAATGTTTATACGTGATAAACTTGTTAAAAATAAAGTACTCTTTACGTTTTTCATGTTCATTCTGTTTATGCTTCCGTATACATACTCTGTATTTAATGGTTTCTCAGCAATGCAATATAGATGGCTTTATTTATTTGTATTTGTAATTGCTCAAACTATAGCATACATCTTAGATTGGATGATTGTTCATAAGAAAGAACTTAAATTACCTTATATAATAAGTTCATTAGTATCAATAGGATTATTCATTTATGCATTTTATAGAAAAGTAAATATAAATGTAAGTGATAAACCTTTACAGGTGGTTGACAATATTTTAATCGGAACTATCGTTCTTTCTCTCATTACAGTATGTTTATGGCGTTATCTTTCTAAACCTTTCATACAATTTTTAGTTGTAGTGAACGTACTCGTTAGTACAATTTCCATGAATTACATGTATGCTAATAATATACTTAGTACCGTTTTCGGACAAAGCAATGCTACAAAAGAAGCTTTACATGTATCTGGCTATGATAACAAAGATGAGATTGCTGCCATTCGTTATATACAAGAATATGATAAAGACTTTTATCGTATTCTTAACCCAGGTAGCGCCCATAACACACCAATGTTACAAGGTTATCATGGTACAAGTACGTACCAAAGCTTGATTAATTATTATGTTCATGACTTTATGAAAAATAAATACAACGTATTCCAAGGGTTCGACACTCCTTCGATGTTCTTCCAAGTTGATAGTCGACTACTACTTGAAAATATGTTAGGTGTAAAATATCGCGTACTAAGCGCTGATACAGATCAAAAAAATATACCATATGGATATAAACTATTAAAACAAGTAGGACCGTATAATATTTACAAAAATGACTATGCTTTACCGTTAGGGTATGTATATGATTCTGGTATAAGTGAAGAAGAATTTTCTAAATTAAACTTCGCTCAGCGTGACCAATTATTATTACATGCTGTAGTCGTTAATAATGTAAAAGACTTTTCATTAACCCATTTTGATAAAAAGAACCTTAATTCAAAAGCGGTATCTATCAAAATGGAAAAAGTACAACTAGAAAATATGGAAAAAGAGAATAATAAACTCATTGTCCATGGCAATGGAAATATGATTGTACCTATAAATTATCCTAATACTCCTGGAGATTTAATTGTAGAATTAAAGATAAAAAATAAAGGTTCATTCCATGCAGTAGTTAACGGGAAAGATATGGGGAAAGGTGAAGACACTGGTGCATACTCATATCCTTTAGAAAGATTTGTTTATAATTTAGGTAAGGACGATCGTCCAGACCAACTAACTATTTCTATTGATGCACCAGGTGAATACGAACTTGAAGACTTACAAGCAAATATCGTAAATTACGAAGGTGTACAAAAAGAAACAAAAAAACTAACTGAAAATAGACTTCAAAATATTTATTATAAAAACAACTATTTAAAAGGTGAAATCAACTCAAAAAAAGATGGATTACTATATTTATCTGTTCCATATAGTAAAGGTTGGACTATAAAAGTTGATGGAAAAGAAACAGAATTCACGAAAGCAAATTCTGCCTTTATTGGCGTACCAATTACAAAAGGAGCACATATAATCGAAATGACTTATGTTACACCTTACTTTAAATTAGGTATGATTATATCAATTATTTCACTAATTATTTGTGTAGCCTTACTAGTTTTTACAAATCAAAAAGGACGCCGAAAATTACCTTTTAAAAAGCAGCAATGAGCACTCAATAAATCATGAAGCTATCCAAAGTGGATAGCTTCATAAAAAATATTAAATAACGTTTTAACCATTATAAACAAGGAGGGTCAAAAATGACTCTTTCAATAGTCGTACCATGCTACAATGAAGAAAAGATGCTTCGAGCCTTTTATTCAGAGACTTCTCTAGAAATTCATAAATTAACTACCGATTATGAATTTGTTTTTGTAAATGATGGTAGTAAAGATGATACATTAAATATTCTACGTGATTTGGCAAATTCAGATGCAGCTGTTCATTATATATCATTTAGTCGGAATTTCGGCAAAGAAGCCGCTATGTTAGCTGGTTTAAAATACGCTACAGGTGATGCAGTTGTTATTATGGACGCCGATTTGCAACATCCTCCTACACTAATAAAAGAAATGTTAGAAGGATATAACGAAGGTTACGACCAAGTTATTGCAAAAAGAACAAGAACAGGTGATTCACCCGTTCGCTCTTTCGTTTCTCGTCTATACTATAAAGTGATGAATAAGTTTGTAGATATTGAACTAGTAGACGGCATTGGAGATTTTAGACTTTTAAGTAGAAGAGCTGTTGATTCTCTATTATCTTTAAGCGAATACAATCGCTTCTCAAAAGGTTTATTCTCCTGGATTGGATTTAATGAACTAATTATTGGATATGAAAATGTATTACGTTCTGATGGAGAAAGTAAGTGGACTTTTTCTAAATTGTTAAATTACGGAATAGATGGTGTTATCTCATTCAATAATAAACCATTAAGACTATCTATATATCTTGGATTATTAACAACTATTTTAGGGATTTTATACGTAATTACTACATTTATTCAAATTATTGTTGGTGGTGTTGAAGTCCCAGGATACTTCACTTTAATTTCCGCTATATTATTTATTGGTGGTATTCAACTCATTTTCCTAGGTGTTATGGGTGAATACATCGGTCGCATTTATTATGAAACAAAACGTAGACCACATTTTATTGTAGCTGAAAAGAAAGTTAGTGAAGTCAAACAAAAAGCATAATAAAAAAGTTACTTCTACCTACAGAAGTAACTTTTTTTATACTAATATTTACACACCTTTATGTTGCATAGATATAATCGTTTCTTTTAGCCCATTATAATAAGAGGTTTTTGGTATATTCCCAATATACCTCTCATATTTCTCTCCGCTTAATACAACAGGATTTTCTGTCAAATATAGCATTTCCACAAATTCTTTCATCTGCTTATCAAATAGTCCGATTAAATTTATCATACCTTTTTTTACTGTCATTACTGGTTTTGTATATCCCGTTAATTCTTGTATATGTTGAATCATCTCTTCACCTGTAATGACACCATAACCCGGTATGTTCCAATTTTGTCCATAGGCCTCATCACGTAAAGCTAATTCAACCATTGCTTTTGCACCGTCTGGTGTGAAAATATATTCACGAGCAAGCTTTTTATCTCCAACAAAGCTTGATAACTTATTTGCAAGTACACCTTTTAAAGTATGATGAACAAGCGTACTTTCTGCATTTGGGCCATAAAAATCAGGAAAATGTGCAATAAACATTTGTACATTTCCCTGTTTTGCCATCATTTCTAGCTGTAACCGAATTTTCCCTTTCTTCGTATGTGGTGCCTTTTTAACTTCTTCCACTACAAGTTCTTCCCCTTGCCTCCCATACGCATAAATATTATCAACTATCCCTAACTTACTGTCGTAATACCTTGCTACTTCTAATATATTTTTTAATAATTTTGGTTGCTTCTTCTCCCAATCTGAATATGGAATGTTTACAGCATGAAATATAATATCAACGCCTTTCGCAGCTTCCATTATATCCTCCTGTATAAATACATCTCCCGCTACAACTTTCACATTTTCTTCTCCAGAAAATAATATCTCTAATTTCTCTTTATTCCTCGCAAAGGCCACTACATGAATTCCTCTGCTACATAATTCTTTTACAATTGCATACCCCATTGATCCAGATGCTCCTAGCACTAAAGCTTTTTTCATTATATATCCCCCCTAAATTAATTAACCGATGTTCAATTAATATTAAAAAGAAAATCACTTACATAAGAAGTGATTTTGAAATAAACTCCACGTGTACCTTAGCTAATCCTTTTACTTCTTCAAATGTTTGATCATTCCCACAATAGTGTGCCACAAACCCATGTAATGATAGAAAAACAGACCATATTGTCATTACATTTACCTTCTCATTACACAAAGAAGATACAACAGTAGCAAATTTTTCGTAACTAACATTTGGGCCATCTGCTAAACATTCTTTTAACTCATCATCTCTAATTAAAAACATGATTTCATAATGACTTTGATTTTGCAAACCAAATTCAATAAAACCAAATAAAACAGCTTTCAATTGTTCCTCTTGTGGTAAATTTTGATCATTAATCTCATCTAACTTTTGATTCAGCAATTGAAAATCTTGCTCTACCATCGCATAGAAAAGCTCTGCTTTATTTTTAAAATGATAATAGATGGCACCATGGCTATATCCTAGTTCTGTTGCAATTTTACGCATTGAAGTATGCTGATAACCTAATTTTATAAATAAGTCTCTTGCTACATTCATAATCATTTCTCTCGTTAATTCTTGTTTAACTGCCCTTCTTGGCGACATTTTTCATACCTCACAATTTAATTAACCACTGTTCAATTAATATTATAACCTTTTCCCCAAAAAATACAATGAGTTTCTTACAAAAAGATACATTTTGAAAGGATAGCATTATACTCAATAATTTAGTATCATGATTCAAGGTACTATTTCAAGTTGGACGGAGGATACTATGAGCTTATTAACAGTAGAAAAACTAGGCCATACATTTGGCGATCGCACATTATTTAAAGATGTATCCATGCGTTTACTAGCAGGAGAACATGTCGGATTAGTCGGTGCAAACGGTGTTGGTAAATCAACATTTATGAATATTATTACTGGTCAACTTATCCATGATGAAGGCCGTGTAGAATGGACACCTGGTACAAATTACAGTTACTTAGACCAACATACAATTTTAACACCTGGTCGCACAATTCGTGATGTATTAGCTGACGCGTTTTTACCTTTATTTGAAAAAGAAAAAGCTTTAAATGAAGTTGCAGAAAAAATGGGAACGGCAACACCGGAAGAATTAGAGGACCTTCTTGAGCAGATGGCAGAAATCCAAGATGCTCTCGAAGCAGGTGGTTTCTATTTACTAGATATGAAAATCGAAGAGGCAGCAAGAGGTCTTGGAATTGATGCAATCGGTTTAGATCGTGATGTTTCAGCACTAAGTGGTGGGCAACGTACAAAAGTATTGCTTGCAAAGCTATTACTTGAGCAGCCAGAAGTGTTATTACTCGATGAGCCTACTAACTACTTAGACGTTGAACATATTCATTGGTTAACGAATTATTTAAAAGAATATCCACATGCATTCTTATTAATTTCTCATGATACGGAATTTATGAACAAATGCGTTGATGTTATTTTCCATCTAGAATTTACAAAAATGACGCGCTATACAGCGACATACGAAAAATTCCTAGAGTTAGCCGAAATTAATAAAAATCAACATATAAATGCTTATGAAAAACAGAAAGAGTTTATTAAAAAGCAAGAAGACTTTATTGCAAAGAACAAAGCTCGTTATTCAACGACAGGTCGTGCAAAAAGTCGTCAAAAACAACTTGATCGCATGGAGCGTATTGATCGTCCTGAAACAGCAATTAAGCCAGAGTTCTCATTTAAAGAGTGTCGTGCAAGTAGCCGTTTCGTCTTTGAAGGTGAAGATGTAGAAATCGGATATACACATCCGTTATTACCAAAACTAACAATGACAATTGAACGCGGTGAAAAAATTGCCATCGTTGGTTGTAATGGTGTTGGTAAATCAACATTACTAAAAACGATTTTAGGAAAAATTAAACCTTTAAGCGGTAAAACAAGTCTTGGTGACTTCTTAGAGCCTGCATACTTCGAGCAAGAAGTAAAAGCTGATAATATAACACCAATTGATGACGTTTGGAACACATTCCCTAGCATGGACCAACATCAAGTTCGTGCAATGTTAGCGAAATGCGGATTGAAAAATGAGCATATCTCTCGCCCGCTAAATCAATTAAGTGGTGGCGAACAAGCAAAAGTTCGTTTATGTAAGTTAATGGGTGAAGAAAGTAACTGGATCCTATTTGATGAGCCAACAAACCATCTTGATGTTACAGCAAAGGAAGAACTTCAAAAAGCTCTGAAGGCATATAAAGGGACAATCCTTCTTGTATGTCACGAACCAGAATTTTATGAAGGCTGGATTACAAAAACTTGGAATGTTGAAGAATGGTCACAAAATAATTCTTAATTATAATAGAAAATCCTTGCGTTCTATATGCAAGGATTTTTTATATTATAGTATGCCGTAAGCCTCAATCGAAACTCATTTAAACTAGGATATACCGCTAAATTAGCAAGCATACCTCTAATGACTGGAATTCTTGGATTTTGCAATCTCATTTCTGCTTCTAAAACATCTAAAGTTACAAGTAACTCATCATTTTCTAATTGATCAGCTAATGTTCGTTTAAATACAATAATTTCACTTAGAAAATGTTCTTTCACCTGTTCCTTAATAAGCTCGGAACTACAAAGAAATTCTCCTAGTCTCTCTTCATGTAGGACAGGTTCCTCCGAAGATTCTAGAAGCCCCTCTACTAAATTATCTATCCTCTGTAAAATAAAGGTCGAAACATAGGATAAATCAATTTCCGGTGCATTTAAAATAATTAATTGTAAATAACCGTGACATATTCCTTCTACCATAATTACTAAATCTAATAAATATGGACTGACTTTGTCACCATAAATGGACAGTAAGCTATTCCGATAAAATGCATGAGACTCTAATTTCATCCTCATCATAAACTCTTCTACTTCTTTATTAAACGGAATTGCATTTTCTCTTGCATGCATAATAATAAATTCTTTATGTTTTTGCACATCAGTAAACTGACAATATAATTGTTTTTCAAATTTTTCACGTGGTAATAAAGATTCTTTTTCAATATCCAGCATTTTCTTCTGAATCTTGTCATAATAATATCGAAGTGTGGCCAATAATAACTCATCTTTTGATTTGAAATATAAATAAAAAGCTCCTTTTGATATACCACATGCGGTTACGATTTCTTGTACTGACGTTGCATTTACACCCTTAGTTGCAAATAACCTCATAGCCATCTCTATAATTAAGCGCTCTTTTTCTTTCATATTCTCTCTCCTAAATTTAATCTCGCATCTTATGTAAATTCAAACTTGATTTTATTCCACATTAACTGAAAATAAAACTCCCCATCTAAAATTTAATGGAGTAAATGGTTTATATAGAAGCCTTTCCATCTATAAAATCCGGTTAGTAAAAGCCAATGATCAGAAAAAGAATAGGAAACCGACTACTTACAGTTTGATTTTATTACCATCTCTTTTCATTGACGACTGACCAATGGGTCAGTTATATTATGTATTAGACTGACCGATTGGTCAATACAATAAAAAGGGAGCGCAAACATGAACAAAATCATCAATTTCACGTTAAAAAATAAGTTCGCAGTTTGGCTACTAACCATTATTGTTACTATTGCGGGTATTTATTCTGGACTCAATATGAAGCTGGAGACAATTCCTGATATTACAACACCGATTGTAACAGTAACCACGGTTTATCCTGGTGCTACACCAGAAGAAGTAGCTGATAAAATTTCAAAACCAATGGAAGAACAACTCCAAAATTTAAGCGGTGTAAACGTTGTTAGTTCATCATCTTATCAAAACGCATCTTCTATTCAGGTAGAATATAATTTTGATAAAAATATGGAAAAAGCCGAAACGGAAATTAAAGAATCGCTCGCAAACGTGAAACTGCCAGAAGGTGTGAAAGACCCGAAAGTCTCACGAGTAAACTTTAATGCCTTTCCTGTTATTTCATTAAGCGTAGCGAGTAAAAATGAATCTTTAGCTGCCTTAACAGAAAATGTAGAAAAAAATGTTGTTCCTGGATTAAAAGGACTTGATGGTGTCGCATCTGTTCAAATCGCAGGTCAACAAGTAGACGAAGTACAGCTTGTCTTCAAAAAAGATAAGATGAAAGAATTAGGTTTAAGTGAAGATACTGTGAAAAATATGATTAAAGGTTCGGACGTATCGTTACCACTTGGCTTATATACATTTAAAGATACGGAAAAATCAGTTGTTGTCGATGGTAACATTACAACAATTAAAGCATTAAAAGAATTAAAAATTCCAGCTATCCCTTCATCACCAAATGGGCAAGGTAGCCAAAACGCTGGTGCTGGAACACAAGCACCACAGATGAATCCGGCCGCTATGAATGGCATACCAACGGTTACATTAGAAGAAATTGCTGATATTAAAGAAGTTGGAAAAGCAGAATCCATTTCTCGAACGAATGGAAAAGAAGCAATCGGTATTCAAATTGTGAAGGCTGCTGATGCGAATACGGTTGATGTTGTAAATGCAGTTAAAGATAAAGTAAAAGACCTTGAGAAAAAATATAAAGACTTAGAGATTATTTCAACATTCGATCAAGGTGCGCCTATTGAAAAATCAGTCGAAACAATGCTTAGCAAAGCTATTTTCGGTGCTATCTTTGCGATTGTTATTATTATGTTGTTCCTGCGAAACATTCGAACAACACTAATCTCTGTCGTTTCTATACCACTTTCTTTATTAATTGCAGTTTTAGTAATAAAACAAATGGATATTACCCTTAACATTATGACACTTGGAGCAATGACAGTTGCTATTGGACGCGTTGTTGATGACTCAATTGTTGTTATTGAAAATATTTACCGACGTATGTCTTTATCAGAAGAGAAATTACGTGGGAAAGATTTAATTCGTGAAGCTACGAAGGAAATGTTTATCCCGATTATGTCTTCTACAATTGTAACAATCGCTGTATTCTTACCTCTTGGTCTTGTAAAGGGTATGATTGGTGAAATGTTCTTACCATTTGCTTTAACAATTGTTTTTGCCCTACTTGCTTCCTTACTTGTGGCAGTTACAATTGTGCCGATGCTAGCACATTCCTTATTTAAGAAGGAAAGCATGAGAGAAAAAGAAGTACATCATGAGGAAAAACCAAGCAAATTAGCAAACGGCTATAAACGTATACTTGAATGGGCGTTAAACCATAAAATTATTACATCAAGTATCACAGTCCTCCTATTAGTAGGCAGTCTTGCACTTGTACCAATCATCGGTGTCAGCTTCTTACCATCTGAAGAAGAAAAAATGATTATCGCAACGTACAAACCTGAGCCAGGTCAAACGTTAGACGACGTTGAAAAAATTGCAACGAAAGCTGAAAAGCATTTCCAAGATAAAAAAGACGTCAAAACGATTCAATTCTCATTAGGCGGCGAAAACCCAATGAGCCCTGGTCAAACAAATCAAGCGATGTTCTTCGTTCAATATGATAACGATACGAAAAACTTTGAAAAAGAGAAAGAACAAGTCGTTAAAGATTTACAAAAGATGTCTGGAAAAGGTGAATGGAAAAACCAAGATTTCGGAGCAGGTGGCGGTAGTAACGAGATTAAGCTATACGTTTATGGGGATAGCTCTGAAGAAATTAAGCCTGTCGTGAAAGACATTCAAAATATCATGAAGAAAAATAAAGATTTAAAAGACATAGACTCTAGTGTTGCAAAAACATATGCAGAATATACTTTAGTCGCTGATCAAGAAAAGTTAAGTAAAATGGGGCTAACTGCTGCTCAAATTGGAATGGGACTTTCTAATCAACATGACCGCCCTGTTCTTACAACAATTAAAAAAGATAACAAAGATATAAATGTATATGTAGAAACTGAAAAACAAAACTATGAAACGATCGATGACTTAACAAATCGTAAAATTACAACACCACTTGGTAATGAAGTTGCTGTTAAAGATGTTATGACTGTAAAAGAAGGTGAAACTTCTAACACAGTAACACATCGTGATGGCCGTGTTTATGCGGAAGTTAGTGCAAAACTAACATCTGATGACGTTTCAAAAGCATCTGCTGCTGTTCAAAAAGAAGTAGATAAAATGGATCTTCCTTCTGGTATAGATGTTTCTATGGGTGGTGTTACACAAGATATTCAAGAATCATTCAAACAACTTGGCTTAGCGATGTTAGCTGCGATTGCCATTGTATACTTCGTTCTTGTTGTTACATTTGGCGGTGCCCTTGCACCATTCGCAATTTTATTCTCGCTACCATTCACAATCATTGGTGCACTCGTTGCCTTATTAATTTCTGGCGAAACGTTAAGCGTATCTGCGATGATTGGGGCTCTTATGCTAATTGGTATCGTTGTAACGAACGCAATCGTGCTCATTGACCGTGTTATTCATAAAGAAAATGACGGCCTATCAACACGTGAAGCATTATTAGAAGCTGGTACAACACGCCTGCGTCCTATCTTAATGACTGCAATTGCAACAATCGGGGCTCTTATCCCGCTTGCATTAGGATTTGAAGGTAGCGGCTTAATTTCTAAAGGACTTGGCGTAACAGTAATTGGTGGATTAACAAGTTCAACGTTATTAACACTTCTTATTGTTCCAATCGTTTATGAAGCATTAAGCAAATTTAAAAAGAAAAAAGTAAAATAAAAAAATAACCTCGCTGACTGCGAGGTTATTTTTTATTCCCAAACAAGATTAGGAAATCACCATATCCTTCTTTTTCTAAATCTTCTTTTTGAATAAAGCGTAGCGCTGCCGAATTAATACAATAACGAAGGCCATTTTGTCCTGGGCCGTCTGGAAATACATGCCCAAGATGTGAATCTCCTTCTTTACTTCTCACTTCCGTACGTGTCATATTATGGCTAACATCCATTTTTTCTTTCACACTAGCTGACATAACTGGTTTCGTAAAACTCGGCCATCCACAGCCGCTATCGAACTTATCGAAAGAAGTAAATAATGGTTCACCCGAAACAATATCTACATAAAGCCCTTCTTCTTTATGATTCCAATACTCATTTTGAAAAGGCGGTTCTGTCCCATTTTCCTGTGTTACATAAAACTGCATCTCGTTTAATCTTTCTTTTAAATGAGAATTATTCTTTGGCCAATGTTGTTTAATAAAAGCATCTCGACCTGAGCCTTTACGATATAACTCATAGCGAAATGTATTCTTCTTATAATATCCTTGGTGATATTCTTCAGCTGGATAAAACGTAACAGCTGGCAATATTTTTGTCGCAATTGGCTTCGAAAAATGCCCACTTTTCTCGAGCTCTTCTTTTGAAGCCTCTGCCTTTTTATGTTGTTCTTCATTATGATAAAAAATCACCGTTTCATAAGACTGCCCGCGGTCGTGGAATTGTCCCCCTATATCAGTCGGGTCAATTTGTCTCCAATATATATTTAACAACTCTTCATACGGCATTTTATTTGCATCAAATGTAATTTGTACTGCTTCATAATGCCCAGTTGTTTCCGAGCACACTTCTTTATACGTTGGATCCTCTTTATGGCCACCTGTATAGCCTGAAACAACCTGTATAATCCCTTCCATCTCTTCAAATGGCGAAACCATACACCAGAAACACCCTCCGGCAAACGTAGCTAACTCTATCTTTTCATTTACAGCCATTATTTCACCCCTATTCTATCTTCTCCTTACAGTATGGCATAAGGAACGTCATGTTATAAAAGAAAAAGCATCGAACATCGATGCTTTTTCTTTACTTCACTTTATTTTTTTTCAACGTCCTTCTCCATTTCATCACTTGTCACATCTAAGACATCTAATAAGAAAATGAAGATTGGAATACCGATAATAAGTCCCCACACACCTAAGAAATGCTCAGAGAAAATTAATACCATAAATGTGTAGAAGATTGGTAAGTTTGTTTTTTGTGACATAAACTTCGGATTTAATACATAGCTCTCAAGTGCATGAATTACTGTTACGATAACTACAATATAAACAACATACATAATACCGCCAATATTGTAAGCAATCATACAAAGTGGGAATAACGAGATAATGACACCCGCCACTGGAATTAAACCAAGCAAGAAAATCATTAACGCTAAACCTAGTAATTGCGGGAATCCTAATATCCATAATGCAATAACAGATAAAACACAGTTAACAATTGCAATTAAAAATTGTGCTTCGATTACTTTTCCAAATGAACGTGCAAATTTCTTTCCGAAATACTCTATTTCGTTATAGAAAATTGCAAGTCGGCTTTCTTTAAATTTCGAAGTAAAAGCAACGATACGTGCTTTTTCAAGTAAGAAAAATAAGCTTAAAATTACAGAAAGTAAAACTTGAAGGCCAAATTTCCCAACATTCGTAATAGATTTATACAAAATGTCTACGCCTTGCCCCACATATTTAGAAAGCTCCATATGATTAACAGCATTAACTGCATACTTAATTAATTCACTATCAGGTGGATTTCTTAAAAATACATTAAATTGATAAATCAATTGTGAAATTTGTATTGTTAATACCGGTAAATATTTAAATAGCGTAATGGCAATTCCTGCCACCAACATTACATATAAAAGCGCTATAATAATTTTTCGATTAATTGGCATGAAATGATCTAATTTACGAGAAATAAACTTTTGGAATCGATCCATTAAATACGTCAACATAAACGTAATTAAAATTAAATTTAACATACTTTGCATCCCATACAATATGAGAGCAAGTAATACTAATACGATTAACCTCTGAAATCCTTTGCTTTGAAACAGGTTTTTTATTTGCATAATCGACGAGTACTCTCTCCTGTCCTATAAAGTAAAACGTTAACAAGTAGATCTCTCTCTATTCTCTACTTATAATTATCCTTTAATATTAAAGCCATTGCGAGCAATTTATATTCAACCCTAACCACCCGTTAATTGTGCTATATATTATGTTACTTCTTATTTTACAATACAATGACCTATTTCAGAACGCATTATACGTAGTATTAATGAAGATTTAAGGAAACTTTTATCCTTCAATAGGTCTTACCACTACTGTAACATAAAAAGCAAGCTATCAGTAGAAATCCGTCCTACAAATAACTTGCTTTTATATTTTTTTAGTAAGTTTTATCATCCAATAAACGGCATGAACATTGGAATAACCACCACTGTTACGACACCAACCACTGTCACAGCGATACTGGCCATAGCTGCTTCTACTTCACCCATTTCGATACCTACTGCAACCCCTAACGCATGTCCTGCTGTTCCAAGCGCTAAACCTTTAGCAATCGGGTGTTTCACTCTAAATGTTTTTAAGAATAACGCACCTAATGCGTATACGATAACAGCATTAAAAATAACTGCAAATGATGTAATTGCTGGAATACCACCGATACTTTCAGATATTGGTAATGCAATTGCTGTTGTTGCTGCCTGCGGTAACATTGAGTTCATTACAGCTATATCTAGACCAATTGCTTTTGCGACAATGAACACAACAACCACTGAACAAATAGATCCAACCACAATAGCCGATAAAATTTGCCACCAATATTTTTTTAACTTATCAACTTGTTTATATAATGGAATTGCAAACGCGATTGTTGCTGGTTCTAAGAAGAAGCTAATCATTTTTCCGCCAGTATTATATTCTTCAAAAGTAAAGTTACCTACTTTTAGAAAGACAATCCCTAATACCATCGCTACGAATAATGGTGTGAATAAGAAGAATCCTTTTGAATGCTTAAATAATAATGTTCCGATTCCGTATGCGATTAATGAAACGACGATTCCGAAATATGGAGTCATTGTGCTTGCCATGTTCATTCCCTCCTAACAATATATACTAAATTGGTTACGCAACTTTTCCGTGCTTGCGTCCTTTATTTACTACTTTCAATTCTTTCGTATCTTCTATTTCTTTATCGTCTTTTCCTAAAATAAATTGTGCAAATAATCCTGTTACAGCGAGTAAAATAATTGTTGCGACAACAATTACAGTTAAAATTTGTACAAAATATTGTCCCATTACACCGAGAGAATTAATAACCGAAATACCTGATGGAACGAAAAGGAATCCGATAATACCTGTTAAAGCCGTTCCGAATGATTCAACTTGTTCCAATTTAATAACTTTTAAACATAATAGGCTAAATAAAATAACTAATCCGATCACCGATGAAGGCATCGGAATTGGTAAATGCGTTGCAATAATATTAGAAACTAACATAATAGCTGAAAATATGAATGCTTGTGATAAGAAACTATATACTTTTTTCGTACTCATTTTGGCCACCTCTTTCGATTTGGTACCTTTATTTTATAGGATATAAACACCTAAGTAAGCGTTTACATAACGGGATGTCAAATATAAACAGCCAATTACAAAAATCATACGGTGAAATACAAAAACTGCTTCTTAAATACGAAGCAGCTTTTTAAGTTCTTTTGCATATGTACGGCTAACCGGGACTTTGGATCCCTCTTTCATAATTAAGTTATAAGTCGAATTAAACCACGGCTGTATCTCAGAAATATGATTAATATTAGCAACGAAACTACGATGCACACGCATAAAAATTGTTTGTGGTAATTTCTTTTCCAAAATGACAAGCGTATCATGTGTTACATATGTTTCTTTCATTGTTTTTACAGTTACTTTCCCATCTACAAGCCCTACATAAATAATATCTTCAATGTTAACAAGTACAATTGATTCCTCAATTGGTAATGCTAATTTATGCATCTCGGCCGTTACATCTACACTCTTTACATCTTGCTTTGTTTCTAATTTTATTTGTTTTTGCTTTTTATATTTCTTTAATGTCTGTACGATACGTTCTTCATCAAATGGCTTTAAAATGTAGTCTAACGCATCTACTTCAAATGCTTGCAACGCATATTGATCATAGGCAGTAGCAAATACAATTGCAGGTGGATTTTTCATCTTCTTTAATATATTTGCGATTTCAAATCCATTATCATCAGATAATTGAATATCTAGAAAAATAATATCTGGTTTGTTTTTCATTAATTCTTCTAATGCATCCTCTACACAATCCGCCTCACCAATTATCTCTACTTCTTTTGTTTTCTCTAATAAATATTTCAATTCATCCCGTGCTAACATTTCATCATCAACTACTAATACTTTTAACACTCCGTTTTTCCTCCTCTACTTTTTTCGGAATCACAAAGAGGATCTTTGTCCCTTGCTCTAATTCACTTTCAATTTGAAGCATTGTCTCTTTCCCAAATAACCCGATAAGTCGTTCATTAATATTATATAAGGCTGTTCCCGTCCCTTTCTTTGATGGAACTACCATTTTTCCTAATTGCTCTAGACGTTCACTCTCAATCCCTTGTCCATTATCCTTTACTTCAAAGTGAACCATCCCTTCTTTTTCAAACACATGTACCTCGACTTGGCACACTGGCTGCTTTTTCGGAAAAGCATGGCGCAATGCATTTTCAACTAATAGCTGAAGCACAAATGGTGGAACTAAAGTCACCTTTATTGCCTCTTCAATGTACATCTTCACTTCATACTTATTCGGAAACCTCGCTTGCTCTAACGATAAATATGCATGTACATGATTCAACTCTTGTTCTAATGGAATAAGTAATTGTCGTGCCCCTTGCAAATTACAACGAAAATAAACGCTAAGCTGCAATAATAATTTTCTCGCTTTCTCTACATCTGTTCGGCATAAAGCTGATACTGTATTAATTGCATTAAATAAAAAATGCGGATTGATTTGTGCTTGCAACGCTTTTATTTCGGCATCTTGCAATAACTTACTTTGTAACTCAGCTTCACCTAACTCAAGCTGTGTGGAGAATATTTTCGCTAGCCCTTCCGCTAACTCTTCTTCAACACGACTTAATTGATTAGGGTTTTTAAAATAAAGTTTTAATGTTCCTATCGTATTTCCATGTGAAGTTAATGGAATAACAACTGCCGCTTGTAATGGACACCCTTCATGTTGACAATTAATAATCTCACGTGATTTTGCCTTCATTATTTTCCCTGTTTTTAATACTTCTTTTGATAAACCTGTTATTAAACTGTGTGAAGGAATATGATGATCTGATGCTAATCCAACGTGAGCTAAGATTTCCTCTGTATCTGTTAAGGATACCGCATCCGTTCCCGTAAAGCGGTGAATAATTTGTGCCACATGTTTACAAGACTCTTCTGTTAACCCTTGGCGGAAATATGGTAACGTCTTATCAGCAATTCGTAATACTTTATGCGTTTGCAAAGCTTTTGCGTTTTCTTCTTGTCGTAAAATAGCTAGTATCATCGAAAGTAAAATGAAACTGCCAAAACTATTTACAAGAATCATCGGTAGCGCAATTGTTTTCACAACACTAAGTCCATCTTCTATAATTAATAGAATCATAAGCATTTCTAAAGTAACGATAAAAACACTTAAAATCGCAGAAAATTTAGGAGTAATAGTACGGTTATATTTTTTGAAAATGTATCCAATATAACCTGTTATAATCCCAGCCAAAATTGATGAAATTGCACAACTTACTGCCGTCGTCCCGCCAAGCATATAACGATGAATACCCGCAATAGAACCTACTCCAATTCCGACGATAGGACCGCCAAGCAATCCACTAATTCCAACACCCATGATTCGTGTATTCGCAATTGTGCTGGATGATGAAACACCTTGTAACCAATTTTCATTCATAATAGTATTTCCTGCTATTTCAATCCCTGTGTAATTGCTTACAATTGTAAAGACTGAAAAAATACAAATAAGCTTAAACTTATCTACATATCCGTCTTGCTTATGAAGAAGACGCCGGAACGTTTTAATATGAGAGAGTAAAAATCCTAAAATAACAATAAGTCCGACGCGTTCAATCATCATAAGTACTAAATTTAGCATCTGTGATTCATTCCTTTTTATATTAGTTAGTTTTATTATGGGAAAATAATGAAGCGTGCGTCAAGGAGAATGAAATGTTTTTTGAAATATTTTACACATAACTATCCCCTCTTTATTTGACAATCTAACAGAAGAGTGCTAAAAATAAAGTAATATAATACAGTCCTTTAACCCAACCCCGTGAGGTTGAGAAGGAAGTCGGAATATGCTATACGTATGGTCTTTTTTAGGGATACGTATGCTTTTTTGGCCTTCTCATCATATCAGGTGAGAAGGCCTTTTGTTATTCTTCCATAGCGACTGTAGAAGAAAATAAGGAGGAGTAATGATGAACGTCACTACTGATGTACAATCAACAACAGAGGAAACGAAGGAGAAAAGATATAAAACATTGTTTGGTTCTGCGCTAGGATATGCAGCAGAAGGTTTAGATATGTTGCTCTTATCTTTCGTACTCGTCTACATTTTAAAAGAGTTTCATTTAAGCCCTGTTGAAGGTGGAAACTTAACATTAGCTACCACAATAGGAATGCTAACCGGGTCTTATTTATTTGGATTTATTGCTGATTTATTTGGGCGTATCCGTACGATGGCCTTCACAATCTTACTATTCTCACTAGCAACAGCACTTATTTATTTTGCAACAGATTATTGGCAATTATTAATTCTTCGCTTTTTAGTTGGAATGGGGGTTGGTGGTGAATTCGGAATTGGAATGGCCATCGTAACTGAAACATGGTCTAAAGAAATGCGCGCTAAGGCGACATCCGTTGTTGCACTTGGATGGCAATTTGGCGTACTAGTCGCTTCACTCCTTCCGGCATTTATCGTCCCGCATTTTGGATGGAGAGCTGTTTTCTTATTTGGACTCATTCCCGCTCTATTAGCTGTTTACGTCCGCAAAAGTTTAAGTGAACCGAAAATATGGGAACAAAAACAACAATACAAAAAAGAATTGTTACAAAAAGAAGCTGAAGGTAATTTAACAATCACTGAAGCAGAACAACTAAAGCAAATGAAAAAGTTCCCACTTCGAAAGTTATTTGCCAATAAAAAAGTAACGATAACAACCATTGGTCTTATTATTATGTCATTTATCCAGAACTTCGGATATTATGGAATTTTCACTTGGATGCCAACTATTTTAGCAAATAAATATAATTACACGTTAGCAAAAGCGAGCGGTTGGATGTTCATCTCTACAATCGGCATGCTAATTGGAATTGCGACTTTTGGTATTCTAGCCGATAAAATTGGCCGCCGTAAAACTTTTACAATCTATTATGTCGGTGGTACTATATACTGTCTCATTTACTTCTTCTTATTCACAGACTCAACATCATTGTTATGGGGAAGTGCACTGCTTGGATTCTTTGCCAATGGCATGATGGGGGGATTCGGAGCAGTTTTAGCTGAAAACTATCCTGCTGAAGCTCGCTCGACAGCAGAGAACTTTATTTTCGGTACAGGACGTGGGTTAGCTGGATTTGGACCTGTTATTATCGGCTTACTTGCTGCAGGTGGTAATTTAATGGGAGCATTATCTCTCATCTTCATTATCTATCCAATCGGTTTAGTTACAATGCTATTATGTGTCCCAGAGACGAAAGATAAAGTATTAGAATAGATTGAAACTATACGAAATGTTTATCCAAATACTATCCCCTCAGGAAAAGTATTTGGATAAATGGCAAAGAGGAAGCATCTCAAATGAAATGCTTCCTCTTCTTATATAAATACAATTATTTATTTTGATTTACTAGCTTTTTGGAACAAGAAGCTAGTTTTATCTTCTTCTTTTACAATACCTTGTTTTAACGCTAATTCCCCTGCGACTTTAGGTGCTAGCCATAGCATTGGGAATAACAGAATAGATACCGGAACAGCCGTCACTACAATGAAGGATTGTAAGGCGTTAATACTTCCCTCACCCATATATAAAAGAATCGCCGCAACTGCGCCCATAATAAGCGACCAAAAAACTCGCAAACTAATTCTAGGATCTCCATCTCCAGTCACTGCCATTGAAATCGAATAAGCCATTGAATCTCCTGTTGTCACTACAAATAAAATTGTTAATAAAAGAAATGCAGGTCCAATAATATTAGATAGTGGCAGTTGCTCTGTAATTGCAATCATAGCCGCTGGCATACCAGATTCACTTAATGCGGTCGAGATAGAACCAGGATTCATTAACTCATAAAACACACCTGATCCCCCTAGTATAGTAAACCAAAACGTTGTAATAATAGGTGCAATAATTCCAATTGCAACGATGATTTCTCGGATTGTTCTTCCTCTTGAAATTCGGCTCACTAAAATTGCCATCATCGGTCCATATCCAATAAACCATCCCCAGAAAAAGATTGTCCACGATCCTAACCAAGCTGTATCACCACGATATGTGCTCATTGGAATAAATTCATTTATATAAAATCCAAACGAAGAAACAAATGAGTCGATAATAAATCCACCTGGTCCAAATAGTAATACAAATGCCATTAATAGAACTGCTAACCTAACATTTAAATTACTTATAATTTGAATCCCTTTATCAATTCCTGTTACCGCAGATATAGTAGAAACAGCTACTACACAAACAATAATTGCTAATTGAGTAGTAAACACATCAGGAATGTCAAACAATGCTTGTAACCCATAACTTGCTTGTAGTCCTAAAAATCCAATTGGACCAATTGTCCCTGCAGCTACCGCAATAATGGCAAACACATCGATCATTGTTCCAAGCCAACTCTTTCGCAATTTCTCTCCAAAAATAGGATATAAAAGCGTTCGAGGTTTTAACGGCATACCTTTATGATAATGTCCGTACATCATAACTACCGCACTAATTGTACCTAAAATCGTCCAAGCCAGGAAACCCCAGTGCATATAACTTTGTGCTAAAGCAGGCATTACCGCTTCTTTCGTTCCAGCAGTTATACCTTCATGTATTGGTGGCACCGTCATCAAATGGTACATCGGCTCTGCGGCTGCCCAAAAAACGCCACCTCCAGCAAGTAATGTAGACATAATAATAGCGAGCCATTTTGTCGTACTAATCTCAGGTTTTTCTAGCCCCCCAAGTTTAACTCTCCCATATTTTGAAAACGCCATACACATTGCAACAACAAATGTACCAATTAATAAAACCTGCCAAAAGGCACCAAAATATTTAATTGAAGCTGCAAAACTGCTATTAATGGCTCCCTCTACGTAACTTTTATTTAAAATAACTGCAATTACAAATAATAAAAGTGAGCCACCACTAATAAGAAATACAGGCCAATCCGTTTTTCGACTCTTCATCCTCATTTACACTTCCTCCTTCCTCAGCAATCTAAAAAAACAACTTTATTATGTTTTCTTGTTTACACCCAAAACACAATGATTATATAAGCATAATAATTCATCAATTTCCTACACACTTATGTTGTCCCTAAAAATATGCTAAATCCCTTATTTAAAAGAAAATTCCTATTCCTATTACATAAAAAAGCAAAACAAAAGACCTTATATTTCTATAAGGTCTTCGAAACAGAAATTTGATTATAACATAAGGAACTCCTTGGTTCAAAAAGTCCTTTCCAAAAATAACCGATAGTAAAGGCTTCCATTTGCTACGTAACAGTAATTAAAAAAAATTATATTTTGCAGAAAAAAAAACTATACTAGCTATTATTTATGAAAGAAATTCGGCTTCAAAATTTCATTTGGATACGGTTTATGATAAATATGAGTGGTAGCTGGCGACAACGGTGGAATGAGCCACACCCAATTCCCTGTTACAACCCGTCCACATGATGCTTCTTGCTTCTCGAATTGTTGAAATTGTTGTGCAGCTGTATGATGATCTACAATACTAACTCCTTGTTTTTTAAAGGAATGTAATACAGCAATATTCAACTCAATTAGTGCCTTGTCTTTCCATAACGTACCGTTTCTAGATGTATCGAGATTCATCATCTCTGCAACCGCTGGCAGTAAATTATAACGATCATGATCCGCTAAGTTACGAGCCCCAATCTCCGTCCCCATATACCATCCATTGAACGGAGCGGCTGTATAGGAAATACCGCCAATTTCTAAGCGCATATCTGAAATCATTGGAACCCCATACCATTTTACTCCTAAAGATGAGATTGGGTACTCTGGATGTTCAATCGGTACCTCTTTCACTTCTTTTTTAGGAATTTCTTTATATACGGGTTCTTTTCCATCAACAGAAAAAATAAGTGGCAATACATCGAAATTCGTACCTTCTCCTTGCCAGCCAAGTTCCTGACAAAAATCTGTAAACGCAGTGGAATGAGAGTCACCAATCACTCCCATTTCTGTTTTATATCCTGCATACCGAATCAATTGGTGATTATAAATTCGTATATTATTTTCTTCACCTTGATATTGCTTAAAAATTGTAATTGTCGGTTTAACTTTCCCATCGTTCGTTGCATATTTAATATGATGAATTAATGCATTGTATACACCTTCCTCATCATTTACTTCACGTGCATCTAATATGTGCATCTTACTCCAAAATAGTCTTCCGATGCATCGATTACTATTGCGCCATGCCATTCGTGATCCATGAACAAGTTCTTCAAATGTATGCTCATACGTCCCCGTCTTCTCTATCTCAACTTGAATTTCTTTTATTCTCTCTTCTATGAATTGTTCTTTATTAAGCTCTTTATAGCAAACCGTAATAAAATGACTCGCTTCCTCTATTAATTGTTTCGTTTTACTCATAAACGATCTCCTTCTATTTCAACAAAACGTTACTACTTTACAGTATAAGCAAAAAGAATAAGAGTCACAAATGAAAGTCGAAATGTTACTTTTATTGTAATATTTTTCAGAAAATTAAAGAACTTACTATTGACTTGTATAAAAAATAGGTGTATTTTTGACTCAGGTAAATTATTTTTACCTAGACCAACTTTTTAATAAGAAAGGAGGGAATGTTATGTCTTCATTTCAATTGCCAAAGCTTTCATATGACTATGATGAACTAGAGCCATATATCGATAGCAACACGCTTTCTATTCATCATGGAAAGCACCATGCGACATACGTAAATAACTTGAATGCCGCTTTAGAAAACTATACGGAATTACATAATAAATCTTTAGAAGATTTACTATGTAATTTAGAAACTTTACCAAAAGAAATTGTTACAGCTGTCAGAAATAACGGTGGTGGACATTATTGTCATAGTCTTTTTTGGGAATTAATGAGCCCGCGAGGTGGCGGTGAGCCTAATGGAGACGTTGCAAAAGTAATTGATTATTATTTCAATACCTTTGACAACTTAAAAGATCAACTTTCTAAAGCAGCTATTAGTCGTTTTGGAAGTGGCTATGGATGGCTTGTTCTGGACGGTGAGGAACTCTCCGTTATGAGTACACCCAATCAAGATACACCTTTGCAAGAAGGTAAAATTCCATTACTCGTCATCGATGTATGGGAACACGCCTATTATTTAAAGTATCAAAATCGGCGTCCAGAATTTGTTAACAACTGGTGGCATACGGTGAACTGGGAACGGGTAAATGAAAAGTATTTACAAGCAATTCAATCACAAACACATTAGTCGTGCGTATAAGGTAAATTTGGTAATGTAAAATTAGTATTGTCGAAATCCTCCAGAATCCCCCGGATTGCCACCGGGGGATTTATGATTATTTCATTGTATTTATGTAATAACGTAAAACTTTTTCCGTCTCTAATTTCAACTCTCGGAACGGGAATCCTAATTCACGAGCCTTTCCATTATGTAACGTACAATTAATCACTCCATTATAAGGAGCTATATTATCTCCTACTTCTTGAATGAGCGCTTTTATCCCGGTATTCTCTTCTATGAAACGAATAACTTCTCTGGTAGAAACCACCCCGTTACTACAAGCATTAATTGGCCCTTCTATGTTTTCCATCCCGCACCAAGCTAAAAACTGTCCTGCTTCCTTTTCATGTATAAATGACAACTCTCCATCTACATGATCCACAACGATAGACTCTTGTTTCACAACATGTTCAACGTAAAATTGTAATCTTTTCGTATAATCGTTTTCTCCAATAACAACTGGAAAACGCACTGCGACAACTGGAAATGTTGCATGTTGAAATAAAACTGCTTCAGCTAATCGCTTACCTTCACTATAATTGAAATCATTCCTACCTCCATACGTAATTGTATACTCGTACGGATTGAAGTTTTCTTCTAATAGACCTAACGCAGGCTCATAGACAGCCATTGAAGATGTCATAATGTATTTCTTCGTTTTTCCTTTTAGCACTTCACATATTATCTTCGCTGCATTCGAGCTATAGCATAAATTATCGTATACGATATCATAACTTTTACCTTCAAAACGCTCTTCTAGTAGCCTCTCATCTTCTCTATTTACAATCAGTCTTTTTACTGCACTTCCAAAGGAATCTTCAGTAACTCCCCTCGTCGCAATCGTTACATCATGTCCAGCTTGCAACAGTACTTCTACTAAATGTTTACCAAAAAATCTTGTTCCCCCTAGCACCAATACTTTTTTCACCTTCATCATCCCCGTTTTTACAAATTGTAAAATACTACCTCTATTATTATAAACGCTAAAATAAAAAAACATGGAATCAGTTTAACGATTCCATGTTTTTTCTACACACGATACATTAACGTACTCGATATTTAAAAATACAATAGCAGCAATATAAAATAGAAATTACTGATACATAAACCCATAGTTCATATATGAATCCCTCGCCCCATACTCCCATAAAATAAAAGAGTGAAGGCAACGTCAATGTTACCCATGATTGTACAAAGGCAATTCTGCCAAGATATTGACTGATATTCTTTTTTTGTGCATTTAATACAAAGAATAAATACCAAAGTAATGCCCACATAAACCATGTTAACGCATTAACAACATCGTGGAATTGAACAAATGAAACAATCATATAGAATAAAGCAATAATTGCTACCCAAATACAGAACCAGCCTAGTCCACTACTATCCATTCCTTTAATAAAAGTAACGCCTACATATAAATAAGTTAAACCAAATAAAAAAGTAGCTGCATATGAATATACCGTCCAATTACTTTGATCAGAAATCATAATCAAATAGAACGGAATGATAATTTGTAATGCCCCCACAAATAAATTAAAGACACCTGCACTTTTCATCTCTACTTTGCCTAATATGACAAGACTATTTAAAAATAAAGCTGCACCTGAAAGTAATAATCCTACGTAACCCATATATATTCGTGTGAAAATCTTTCCCTTTCACACTTTTAACCTCCCCACAATATAAAGTGATACTTTATCCCGCATTAACGAGCAGTAAAACCCCCACCTCAAAATTCAGCTAGAGCAAAGAAGTTAAGTGGGAGATCAACTGCCCGTAAAGCCCGATTGGTGAGGGCTAATAATCAGTGGGGATGAACAACCCCCACTGATTAAAGTTTCACTTTATTATTTTTCTTCCTATTTAAAACTACATACATAATTTTTAATCTGAATAAGTTAGACTTCCTACCTTAAAAAACAACAAATTTAAAACGCTTTCAATAATAAATAACCCTATCAAAACATGAAATAGGATTCCTTGATTATAAACGTACTCTAACAATGATACAAGTGTTGGAATACTTTTCAATACTACGTTTTGAATTTCTATAAAAAATTAGTAGAATGATACATTTTCCCTATCTCATTCTATTAATTATTTGCATAGAATATCGTACACTCATATTAATTTAGAAAGGTTTGATATTTATGCCTCTTCATTATCCAAATCATTTTGTTTTTCACTCCACAGGTGTATTAACAAGAGAGCCTGCAACTGTTTCAGCAGTAGTAAACATTGTAAATTTAGATGCATATTACACACACCATGTAACTATAGAGGTTTGGGATTGGTCTAACTATTCTAATCCTGTAAAATTACCTATACTAATTGGTGAAAATACGGAAGTAGCATTCCCATATATTTTACAAGGCAACCACTTAGCAGTTTTTCATGCTGATTTAGATGACTCTATTGATTTGTACGAAATTCGTATTTCTTATCCTGGCCACTCCAATATTGTTGCAAATTGTTTTGGGCGAAGTATCCCGCCATATACAAGCCAAGAAGGTAATACAGTATACCATAAACAACTCGTTCGAATTCATTAAATCTCCCCTATTATGTGAAAGGGGCTGGTCAGTAATACATTTATCTTTATAAGATAATCGTATTACTGACCTAAAGCGTGATAGTCAATCTTGATAGTTTCTCATTTTGAACACTTGCTATTTATCATAAATATCATTCGGATTTATTGTAGGAACAAATCCATTTGTAGAACTATATTTTTTAGATACATTATCTGGGGTCACGGTAAACGTTACAATTTTATTGCTTTGTTGTTTAAAATAACGCATCCAATTTTGACTCCATTCATCTTTCGCAATAACTTGTTTATTGAAGTCTTCCCACAATACACCATGTATAAAATTCAAGGATGTATTTTTGATTGTGTCAAATCCCCAATTCTGTATAAGAAGCAGGTTGGAATCAACACTTTTAATTTCTTTTAATAAATTTACATATGCTTCTCGAAATTTCCCTTGTATAGACGGCTGATCATAAAAATAGTCATCAATATCACCAGCTGTATCTAAAAACACCCCATCTATTCCTTTTCCAATAACTTGCTGTTTCACCTTATTCACAACAATCCCACGGTAGTGTTCATCAGCTAAATTCATAATATATGTATCCCACTGCTCAATCTTCATTTTCTTACCATCTCTATAATAATAGTCTGATTCAACTACTTGTGATTTATGCCACGATTCTAATTCTAAAACACTAACATAGCCAAGAACTACCGTTCCTGATTTTTTTAATTGCTGAACCTGTTCTTTCGTAAATGCATATGGCTCTATAATAACCATGTCATACTTTGAAAGTCTCTCAATTACTTGCTCATTTGCTTCACCATAATAAATTTTATAACTTCGTACATTTTTTAAAACTGGTTCCACAACATTTGCTTGTGCGGATGTACTTGAGGAAAAAATAAAAGAAAATATAGCTAAAAAGCATACGGAACGTTTCCACTCCATAATAATATTACCCCCTATACAACTGTAATTTTCTATTGTTTTAAATGTTAATACAAATATAGTAATACCATAACATTCTACATTTTTTCAAAATCGATTTTTTATAAAAATCCCAATAAATGCAATACATTAACAGAAATTAGAATTTATTTCACTTGAATTTACTACATCTCTGTTGATAAAATGATTTGGGCTTTACATATTATATATCTTAAAATAATTCTTTTAAATTATGTATTTTATTTTAGTGTACTATTCCTCAAAATTAAATTTGCAAATGAAAGAAGGAATTTATTTATGTACTATAAGCAATCCAATTCATTCCAAAAAATGATTGAACCTACGATTCTCTTTATTGCACTATTTTTTCTCTCAATACTAACTGATTTTCTAACACCAACGTATGAATACTTCCTACTCTTATTTATTACATTAATTATTTCTAGCCGGTATGGCATATCTATTGCCCTTTTCGCCTTTCTGGAAGCAATGATTTATATTTTCGTAAGCGGTATATATAAAGAAAATGATGTATTACTGTACTTTTATTCATCAGATTACTGGATAAGTTGGATTTTCTTACTTGTTATTAGTTTATGCTGTGGACTGATGAGCACTGCACAAAAAGAACGTTATGAAGATGTACATATGATAAATAATGAGTTGAAAGCTGAAAATAAAGAATTAAAATATGTCGTGAAACAATTGGATGAAACACGTATTACACTACGTTCTCGTGTACTTGAATCAAATAACCACTTATCTAAAATGTATCATATGTTTAAAGCTTTAAATCATACACATCCTGAAATTGTACTCGATGAAGGAATGAATGTATTAAAAATGTATTTTGGAGCAAAAAAAATTGGTATCTATCACGTTGATAACAATAAACAATCGCTTCGTATTAAATTAAGAGCTGAAACTGGTAAAAATACATTATCTCAATCTATTTTCGTTAAAAACGCTTCCTTAGTCATCAAAAATGCGCTAGCGCATAATCGACCTTTTTTCCGTACAGATGAGGATTTTCAAGACGCTCCACTTTTAGTTGGTCCCGTCCTATTCCAAAATGATGTACAATACGTCATTATATTAGACGAAATCGAATTTTCAAAAGTAACTTCTGAGCAATTCGAACTTTTCACATGGTATTTACGCTGGATGGGTGATCGTTTACAAAACGCTTCTAATCTTTGGCTATCCAGTCAAGAGAATCGCACATTCCCTAAAACAAGCATTTATTATGAAGATGAATTTGAACATTTACTAAAAATAGAAAAGAAACGTTACGAAACATTATCTTATCCATATTCCTATTTTGAGTTCAATTCTCCACAAGATTCTTTAGGAATGATAAATTCTATTTTAAAAGACCATTTGCGAGATATCGATATATTCGGTTATAGTACGACCGAGCAGAAAATCATGATTTTATTACCTGGCACTGAAGAACAGTTTTGTATACAAGTTCAAACTCGTATACAAAACGCTCTTTCTTCTAAAGGAGTGATAGTCTAATGATTTTACTCCTTCTTTATTTTATTTATGTTATTTTGGTTTTTCTTTTATTTCGATTTACGAAAAGTTTGATTACTAAAGATAAAAAAGGAATTATTGAATTTTGCTTGATTCTATCTCTTCTTTTCCCGCTTATCGGACTTATTGTATCAGCAATCATGTTATTACTTAATATAAGACGTTCCAAAACCGAGTGGTTACAGCAATACTCTGATTATGTTGCCTTTCACGTTGATAATTACGAAGATATTTTGGAATCAGCAAAACAAGATATGGACTTAATTTCATTTTCTTCTGGATTAGAACTAGATAAGCCTGAATTACATAAACAACTCATTGTACAGTTAAGCTCCTCCTCTATTGCTAATGAAGGAGGCTTATTGAAAGAAGCCATTCACCATAAAGATCCTGAAACTGTGCATTACGCAGCAACTACTATTAATTTACTAAATGAACGGTACGAAAAACAGATCGAATACTTAAATAAGCAATTTCTACAAAATCCACAAAATGAAATTGCAAAAGAATTGGTTTCTAACTATTTAAGATATATAAACAGTGGGCTTCTTTCTAATCAGCAAAAAGAAAAAATAATCGCTGAATTTATGAATTTTATTACACAAGGTGTAGAACTATTCCCTAACGAACCTCTTTACCCTTTCCATCTTGGAAATCTGTTTCTACACACAAAACAATATGCAAAGTCTGAAGAACAATTTTTAAATCTTGTTCATTTCTATCCTGAATCATATTACGGTTACGTTGGTTTACTTGAAATATATTATGAGCAACAGTTATGGGACAAGCTCTATAACTTAATCAATAATCTAACAGATGCAAAAAGAGTTCATATACTACCGCGTAAATATCAATTATTTGTAAGGCAGTTTGGAGGCGCACACATTGAAAAAGGGGATTAATATATATATCGGGATTATTAGTATCATTTTATTTCTCTTAATTTTATCCATCCTTATATATCGAACAGAAAATTTTTATCAAAAGTTTTCTGTTCCTAAAACTAAAGAAACAGATACTGTTAAAACACTCAAAGCAAAAGATGTAGCTCAAAATGGACAAAAAATGCAATTATACGTTTTAAAAACGGATAATACATTAGGGCAACAAGTCGAATTTAATACGAAGAAGGCAATGGATTACGCACACCTACGCTATAAAGATATTACAGCTAATGAAATTAAGGGACTTACGCCCTCTCCCTATACAGGGATTATTATTACAGGTGAAATAATGGAGCAACTTCCACAAGCTGATATTCAAAATTTTGTACAAATGGGCGGAAGAATTATTATCGCAAACCGACTTGATTCAGATCCTTCCTGGAACACATTATTTGGTATTACCCAAAAAGAAGGTTTCAAAGATGCGAAAGGATTAACCTTTGAAGAAGTTTTATTCCCTGGTTATCCAGATCTCTCAAGTTCTTCTCCATTGTTTACTCATAGCTCAATGAATATTACGCTAGATGAGAATACAACTAATACTTGGATTACAGCGGAAGATACTCCCATCCTTTGGACCAATGACTACGGTGAAGGAAAAGTCTTATATTGGAATACAACAGCATTGAACGATAAATTAGGTAGAGGTATGTTCGTTCAATCACTGGGTACTATTTTCCCGGCTTTCGCTTCAGCACAACTTGGAGCGGAGATTATGTATATCGATGACTTCCCATCTCCGATTCCAAGTGGCGAACTAAAAAACTTAACGAAAGAAAAAATTTCTGTTGAAGAATTTTATAAAAAACATTGGTGGAAAAATATGAAGGATATCTCTGAAGATCTTGATATTAAATATACGGGTGTTGCCATTGGGACGTACCAAAATAAAGTAACGCCACCCTTTGAAGATTTCACAGGTAAAAATAGAAATACCTATTTATTATTTGGGAGAGAATTACTAAGTCACGGCGGGGAAATAGGCATTCATGGCTATAACCATCAACCTTTATTATTACCACCAGCTCCAGTAGATAAAGCACTTGAATATGTTCCATGGAATTCAAAAGAGGATATGGAGAGCTCCTTAGATGCTCTGCAAAAACTCGTGTATAACTTCTTTCCAAACGAAAAATTAAAAACCTATGTACCACCATCCAATATTATAAATACAACTGGATTAAGTGCATTAAACGACGCGGTTCCAACTATGGAAACAGTTGCTTCTCTATATGTGGGAAGTAAAAGTAACGGTAGTTTAATTCAAGAATTTGGACCAGATGAACATAATAAAAACATTTATCACTTCCCGCGCATTACGAGCGGCTATGCTATCACAGATGAAGAGCAATTTATCTTAACTGATGTTACCGCAAATTTAGGGGTTATCTCACATTTCGTCCATCCAGATGATATCCTTGATGAAAAACGCTCAGGTAATTTAACATGGGAAGAATTATTTAAAGCTTATAAAAAGACAATTAAAGAAATACGAGAAAGATATCCTTATATAAAAAGTATGACCCAAAGTGAAGCAACTGCTTCTATGAAAATTTATCAAACTGGTGACCTAGATGTTTCTTATGAAGATGATGCTGTTCACATTGCATATAAAGGGTTACCAAACCATACTTCAACAATTATACGTGTAGAAGAAGGTAAGAAAATACAACCTGGCTCATTCCCTTACGGTACAGTTAAAAAGCTTGATTCCCAAATTTATAGCGTTACGTTAACGAAAGCCAGCGCTACGATTCCAATTAAAGGAGCATAACAGATGAGAATAGGTTTGGTCGTTGAAGGCAGCTATCCCTTTGTAAGTGGAGGGGTAGCAAGCTGGGTTCAAATGATTATCCAGCAGTTTAAAGAACATGAATTTACGATTTTCGCGATAGTCCCTCAAGTAAAAACAGAAGATGAATATCAATATGAAATTCCAAGCAATGTAAAAGACATCATTCTGATTCCTTTGCAATCAGAAAATGGAGCAAAACATATAAAAACTAATTTAACTGAACAAGAAGTACAGACACTTCAAAAATGGTTTACATTTCAAGCGAACGATACAACAGCATTACAAATATTAGGGAATAAACAAAAGCTAGGAACACTCCATTCCTTCTTCGAAAGCCGTGAGTTTTATGAAATTGTTAAAGAAAGCTATTTATATGAAGAAAGTAGTGGATCCTTCTTAAATTATTTTTGGATGTGGAGATCTATGTTCACACCAATCATTCAAATTTTACAAATTGATTTTCCTGAATTAGATCTTATTCATTCTGTATCGACAGGGTATGGTGGATTACTTGGTGCTGCAATTAGTGCCAAGTCCGATATACCATTTATTCTAACTGAACACGGTATTTATTCTCGGGAGCGTGAAGAAGAAATACTACAATCTACTTGGATACCAATTGAATATAAAAAAAGATGGGTTTCTTTCTTTCATCACTTGTCTCATCAAGCATATGAACAAGCCGCTGATGTAATTACGTTGTTCGGCCGAAATAGTGCATATCAAAAAGAATTAGGTGCTCCGGCCCATAAACTAAAAATCGTTCCAAATGGCGTTACTTTATCTGACTATAAAGGGTTACGTAAACCAAAATACAATTCGGATAAACTCATCATTTCCGCTATTATACGAGTTGTGCCAATTAAAGATGTAAAAACAATGATTTATGCAGCTAAATTATTATTAGAAAAAGATATTCCATTTACATTTTACTTACTAGGTCCTGATACGGAAGAAGCAGAATATGCTCAGGAATGTCGTGATTTAATTCAACAATTAGGATTAGAAGAGCATGTAATAATGACCGGCAAAGTAAATATTAAAGATTACTTAAAACAAACAGATATTCTCGTATTAACAAGTATATCTGAAGGACAACCATTAGCTATGTTAGAAGGAATGGCAGCAGGATTACCATGGGTTGTTACAGATGTCGGCTCTTGTAAGGAATTAATTTACGGACAAGATGAAGATCCTTACGGACAATGTGGATTTGTTGTACCACCTGTATCTCCTGAACAAGTTGCCATTCATTTAGAGTGGTATTATCGTCACCCTGAATCCATTCAACAATTTGGGGATAACGGGCGCAATCGTATTGAAGCGCACTATCAATTATCAGGTGTCGTTGATAGTTATCGTAAGCTTTACTTAGAAAGAGGTAAAAAAACATGGCAGGGATAGGATTTCGTTTACAAAAATTATTCCAAGAAGACTACTATTCTTCCAGAATAAAAGCGTACGGATTTTCATTATTTGTTACAGCTGGTCCTTGGTTAGTCGTTATTTTAGCAGTAACAGCTATTCGATACATTTTAAGTTTGTTCCATTCTATTTCAATTGAGGAACAGCGCCTTTTCACAATTTCAATTTCATACTGCTTCATTTTTTCTCAAATCATATATGGTGCCTTGCAACTCATCGTAACTAGATATGTGGCCGACCTTTTATACGAGCAAAAAGCTGATAAAGTATTTTCTTCCTTTTTAGGAATGACGAAAATCACACTTTTTTTAGCTATTACCTTATGGATTTTGTTTGCAATTTTTACACCATTAGCCTTGTATTATAAAATTGTGATGCTATTTTTATTTTTAGCTTTAAACATCATTTGGATTCAATCCATTTATTTAACAGCAGCTAAAGATTATCAGTCCATCGCTCTTGCATTTTTAATTGGTTCCATTTTCTCCTTATCTGGAATTGCACTTATCGCTTACTGGCATCCAACACTTGGAATAGAACACGGATTGGCCCTATTACTTTTAATTTCTTTTACAATCGGGACTTTCATTACATTAGTGTGGTTAAGTATAGTTATTGTACGAATGTTTCCAAATAGTGATGCTACTGAACAATTTACCTTTCTTTCTTATTTAGATAAATATCCAGAACTATTTTGGTCAAGCTTACTTTACAATATTGGCATTTGGGTATGTAACTTTGTTATTTGGTTCGGAGAAGGGCGAGGAAATATTGAAAACACGTTTATTTATCATCAAATTTATGATACATCTGTTTTCTGGGCTTATTTAAGCATTATCCCAACCTATATTTTCTTCGTAGTATCCATTGAAACAAGGTTTTATGAACGGTATAAGAAGTTCTTCGGTTCAGTTAACAATGGGGCGACATTAAATACAATCTTACAATTAAAAGAATCAATGAACTTTGTCCTAAAGCAAGAAATGGAACGAATACTTCGTAATCAAGGTATTTTTTCTTTACTTATTATTTTTATAATATGGATGTTTAGTTCACAATCTGGGAACGTAACACTTGAGTACTCTATTTTGCAGCTGACTATAATTGGTGCTTATGCAAACGGGATGGTCCTTGTTATCACGTTACTACTCTTATATTTTGAAGATCGTAAAGGGGCATTTCGAACATCAGCCCTGTTCTTTTCTGCAAATTTGTTATTAAGTCTTCTTCTACTTCCATTTGGGTTCAATGGTTACGGTATTAGTTTTGCACTCGGATCTTCTATTACATTCTTATATGCTATTTCTAGACTCTTTACTTACATTAAAGATATTGATTACTATACGTTTTGTCAGTCAAATACTCCTATAAAACGGCGAACTTTCTTTACTAAATTTGCTAATAAACTTAATGGAAATAAATAAATAAAAATGACCTTTTGCTCCCGCAAAAGGTCATTTTTTTATCTGTTCATTAAACTTCTAGATAGCCATTTTTGTTATTTGATTGCCATCTCCAAGAGTCTGCACACATCTCTTCTAATCCGCGTTTTGCTTCCCATCCTAATTCACGCTTCGCTTTCGATGCATCTGCAAAACATACTGCCACATCACCAGGTCGACGCTCCGTAATTTTATAAGGAACTTCTTTGCCCGAAACCTTTTCAAATGCTTCAACCATCTCTAGCACACTATAACCAGTACCTGTACCGAGATTGTATGCATCTATCCCAGTAGTGCCAAGTACCTTTCCAAGCGCCTTTACATGGCCATTTGCTAAGTCTACAACATGAATATAATCACGGACACCCGTGCCATCTTTTGTTGGATAGTCATTTCCAAATACACTTAATTCCTTTAACTTCCCTACTGCTACTTGTGTTACATATGGCATTAAGTTATTTGGAATTCCGTTTGGATTTTCTCCAATACGTCCACTTTCATGCGCACCAAATGGGTTGAAATAACGAAGTAATGCGATACTCCATTCTGCATCCGCAAATGCTACGTCACGCATAATTTGTTCAATCATTAATTTCGTTTGACCATATGGATTCGTTGCACTTAATGGAAACTCCTCCGTAATTGGTGATGTTTCTGGAATACCATACACTGTTGCAGATGAACTGAAGATCATCTTCTTCACATCATGCTTCTGCATCACTTCACATAGCACTAGTGTGCTTGTAATGTTGTTATGATAATACGTTAACGGAATTTCTACTGATTCCCCTACAGCCTTAAAGCCTGCAAAGTGAATAACAGCTTCAATTGTATTTTCTTCAAAAATCGTATCAAGTGCTTCTCGATTTAAAATATCTTCTTTATAAAATTTAAACTGTTTTCCTGTTATCTCTGTCACTCGATTTATAGACTCTACTGAGCTATTCGAAAGATTATCTACTACTATAATTTCGTAACCGTTTTTTAGTAATTCTACGCATGTATGACTACCAATATATCCTGCTCCACCTGTTACAAGTATTGCCATAATTATAGTCCTCCATATTTCATTCATTATAAACTTCTCAAAGTATATCACATATTTCTTATCATATGTTTATTATGCGAACACAGAAACTTACATTTTATCCCATGATTTTTTGTACAATAAACGATTCAAATCAGGTAATAAAAAAACGCCACATAACAGACATCGCGTGGCGTTTTTTGATCAAATTACGTAACAATATACACTTAGAAAATGTGCAAGACTACCTAACAATACAAAAACATGAAAAATTTCATGGTGTCCCATATATTTAAACTCCAACCATTTTGGCTTCGCACCGTAAATAAACCCACCAATTGTATAAAAAATGCCTCCAAGTACTAAGAAAATAATACCTCCTGTACTTAGATTCTCAGCTAGCGGTGCAAAGAATAGAACAATTAACCAACCCATCAGAAGATAAATTGCTGTCGATAACCATCTTGGACAATTAAACCAAAACATTTTAAAAGCAATACCACAAATTGCCGTTGCATAAACTAAACAAAATAATAGTAAACCATTTGCCGAATTTAATGTAATTAAGCAAAAGGGTGCATATGTACCTGCAATTAATATGAAAATCATAGAATGATCTAGCTTCCTAAAGAAATAAATAACACGTTCACTGGCTACGACACTATGATACACAGCTGATGCCATATAAAGGACCATCATCCCGATACCGAATAAAATAACAGCTGTAATTGCAGCAACAGATGGCATCTTAACAGAAACTTTCACAAGCATAGCTAATAATGCAATAAATGATAATACAGCTCCTCCTAAGTGAGTAAATGCATTAACCGGTTCTCTTACATAAACATTCATATAAACACCCCTCATATAATTACATGTAGTTTTCATAACTACATGTAATTATATACATATTATCCGTGCGGGTCAACATTTACAATTCATTTGTTTCGTAATACCATATTTAAAGATATACTAAACATTAAGTTCCACTAAGTTATAAAAGTGAGGGGTTCTACGTGGAAAATATAAATAAATTACTTGAATCATTACATTTAGAAAAAAGTATTAAACTTGAGGATATCCCAAATGTCGACTTATATGTAGACCAAGTTGTCCAACTATTTGAGAATACTTATGCGGATACAACGAGAACTGATGATGAAAAAGTATTAACAAAAACAATGATTAACAATTACGCAAAAGGGAAGTTATTCATCCCTATCAAAAATAAAAAGTATTCAAAAGAACATATGATTTTAATCAGCTTAATTTATCAATTAAAAGGAGCTCTTTCCATTAATGATATAAAAAGCTCCTTAGAAAATATAAATGCACCGTTAATAAACGATGATACATTCGAATTAAATACTCTATATAAAGATTACCTTTCTCTTACTGACACCAATGTGGAAAGCTTTAAGCAAGACGTGAATAACCGTGTTAAGGAAGTAAACGAGGTTTCTTCCTTAGAAGATCCAAAGCTAGAAAAGTTTTTATTACTAACATCCTTCGTGACTATGAGTAATATGTATAGACGTTTAGCAGAGAAACTAGTTGATGACCTCAAAGAAACTTAAACAAAAAAAACTATCCACCTGTTAGAGGTGGATAGTTTTTTTGTTTACTTAATTGCTTCATGAACCTTTAATTGTTTCCCTTTAATCGTTGTGTTTTTCATAATTTTTAAAACAAGCGGTCCTTTTCCATTTAATATTTCAACGTAAGAAACATTGTCTTGTATTGTAATAATTCCTATATCTTCTGCTGTAACACCTTTAATTTTAGCAATTGTACCGACGAAATCTACCGCCCTAATTTTCTTTTTCTTCCCGCCATTAAAGTACAATTTCATAATTCCTTTGTTTAGGTCTGCATTTTTATCTTTCTTTATAATTGGTTTAGCATGTATCTTTTCCTCAAATACTGCTTTCCCTTTCATAACTTCTTCTTTTGAAGGTGCAAGTGCCTTTGGAATTTCAAAGCCAATGTATTCCTCAATCTCTTCTAAAAATCTATTTTCATACGGCGTCATGAATGTAATAGCTTTCCCGTTATTACCAGCTCGTCCCGTTCTTCCCGTACGATGTACATAACTTTCTTTTTCTAATGGAATATCATAGTTAATAACATGTGTAATATTATCAATATCAATTCCTCTAGCAGCTACGTCTGTCGCTACTAAATAACGGAACTTTCCTTTTCTAAAATCGTCCATAACTTCAAAACGATCTTCTTGTACCATACCACCATGTATTTTGTCACAAGGATAGTTAATGCGCTTTAACTGCTGAAATACGTGATCTACATTTTCTTGCGTACGGCAAAAAATAATACAACTATCTGGATTCTCAATCGTTGTTACATCTTTAAGAAGTGAAAGCTTCTCCTCTTCTCTCATCTCAAAAAGTGTATGTTCAATTTTATCTGTTGTAATCCCGGTAGCCTTAATTTCAATATGCGTTGGCGAATCCATATACGTACGAGATAACTTTTCAACATCTTTTGGAAGTGTTGCTGAAAATAGCATTGTCATTCGTTTTTTAGGTAATTCGTCAATAATTGCCTCTACTTGATCGATAAAACCCATATTCAGCATTTCATCCGCTTCATCAATAACTAAATACTTCAAACACTCTAAAGAAAGGGTACCTTTTTCAATATGATCTAACACACGTCCAGGAGTCCCAACTACAATATGTGTTTTTTGCTTTAACTCTAATTTTTGACGTGCAAATGGAGATTTACCATAAACTGCAGCGGCCTTAATTCTTTTGAAACGACCTATATTCGTAATATCTTCTTTTACTTGCACCGCAAGCTCTCTCGTCGGTGTTAAAACTAAAGCTTGTGGCTTATTCTCTTCCCACTCCACCATTTCACAAAGTGGTATGCCGAATGAAGCAGTTTTTCCACTTCCAGTCTGTGATTTCACGACAAGGTCTTTCTTTTGCAAGGCAACTGGAATAACCTCTCCTTGCACTTCCGTTGGATGTTCATATCCTAAACCAGTAAGTGCTCTTACAATTTCTTTACTTAATGCATAATCAGCAAAACTTTTTTTACTCATATATTAACCTCTTTTTATTCTGTATTATTTTCTTTTTTCGCTTTTTCTATCAATGAATCATCATATACCTTATTATCACCTTATTCATTATACTTGAAAGCTCACATAAAAAGGCGAATCATTCGTGATTCGCCTGACTAAACAAAAGGATCTTCTATTTTAAAAACTTTTTAAAAATATTATTCCATATATTGCTCAACTAACTGATAACATCTTTCCCTCGTACTATTTGCATTCGATGAAATAGTTGCTACCCCTGATAATGTTCCCCGCCCAGATTTATTCCAAGCTTCTTCCGCCTTGCGATCTCGATACGTAATCCATTCACGCTGTTTCTCTCTCAAAGTGTTCATTTCACTTGTAGAAAGTTGCTTTTTCAAAACAGCATAAATCTCATTTAAAGCTTGATCCCATGCATCGTATCTTTTAACTTCCACTTCTTTCATTTCAGTTGTAATTCCGTTCTCATATAAGTAATCGAGCTTTTTCAAACTCTCCTCAATACTATTTAGTTTAGTAATATATTCTGCCTTCTGACCGGTAATAACAATTTCTTTCTTCGGCTTCTCTTCTATTACTTTTTCTTCCTTACGGTTCTCATCTTTTGTTTTATCTACATCTACTGCCCTCGGCACACTCTGTATAATTTGTTCATTCGCATTTTGATAATATATTTTAAACTGTTCTTTCCCTTTCGTTTCCCTAATAATTACGTTAAGTTGCTCTTTTACATCCCCAAACTTCTGCTCGTTTTTCAACTCCTCTACTTTAACTAGCATTTGCTTATATTTTTCTTCCTCATCTTTTTGATTAGCTAAAACTTCTCGTTTTTCTTTTGCTTGTTTGGCTAATATAACTGAACTAGCAGCATCATTTTCAATTTCCCTCAATAACGAAATTGCTCGGTCTATATTACTTTCCTGTACTGCTTCAATCATTTTATTTGTTTGATTCACCTTCAGCCTTATTTCCCGATCATCCTTCTTTTCTTTTAATGCTAATTCAAAAGATGCAACTGCTCTATCGTATTCTTTATTTTCCAGTGCTAAATCTCCTTGTTTCTCTGCCCTATCAAATGCATCATTATTGCTACATCCGGCAGTAACCAAAAAAGTTATTCCTATTATTAGTATTAACTTTTTCATAGTATCTCCCCAGCCCCCTCACCCAAAATAAGAAGCACACATACAATTTTATGCAATTATCGCAACTTTCCTTACTTTTTCATAAACGAACGTTATGCATATAAAAACTATTTAAATTCGTTTTTAGCGTTATTTTTAAAAGATATTAGCTTCTTTTAAAAAAATGTTAAGAAAATCTTTGACTTCTTCATAAAAATGATGTAAATTATCCTATGGACGAACATTTTTAATCAATAAAAATAAAATATTCGTATTTTAGGGGTGTAAATGATGGAAAACGTATTTGACTATGAAGACATTCAATTAATTCCTGCAAAATGTATTGTAAACAGCCGATCTGAATGTGATACAACTGTCACTTTAGGAAAACATAAATTTAAATTACCTGTCGTACCTGCAAATATGCAAACGATTATAGATGAAAGAATCGCAACTTATTTAGCTGAAAATAATTACTTCTATATCATGCATCGTTTCCAACCAGAGAAACGAATCTCATTCATTAGAGATATGCAATCACGTGGATTAATTGCTTCAATCAGCGTTGGTGTTAAAGAAGACGAATACGAATTCGTACAACAATTAGCTGCTGAGCAACTTTCACCTGAATACATTACAATCGATATCGCACATGGTCACTCTAATGCTGTGATCAACATGATTCAACATATTAAAAAACATTTACCAGAAAGCTTTGTTATCGCTGGAAACGTTGGAACTCCAGAAGCGGTAAGAGAATTAGAAAACGCTGGTGCTGATGCAACAAAAGTTGGCATTGGACCTGGTAAAGTTTGTATTACTAAAATTAAAACAGGCTTTGGAACTGGCGGTTGGCAGCTAGCTGCACTTCGCTGGTGTGCAAAAGCTGCAAGTAAGCCAATTATCGCTGACGGTGGTATTCGTACACATGGCGACGTAGCTAAATCAATTCGATTTGGAGCAACTATGGTTATGGTCGGTTCTCTATTCGCAGGTCATGAAGAGTCTCCAGGGGAAACAATCGAAAAAGATGGCAAACTTTATAAAGAGTACTTCGGTTCAGCTTCTGAATTCCAAAAAGGTGAGAAGAAAAACGTTGAAGGTAAGAAAATGTTCGTTGAGCATAAAGGTTCTTTAGAAGACACTTTAATCGAAATGGAACAAGATCTTCAATCTTCTATCTCTTACGCTGGTGGAACAAAATTAGACGCAATTCGTACTGTAGATTATGTAGTCGTGAAAAACTCTATTTTCAACGGTGACAAAGTATATTAATTTATAAATTTAACTAGAAGGACAAGCATTTTTTATGCTTGTCCTTCTTTTTCATGTATAAAAATGTAAAATATTTTCATTTCACTGAATTTTCTAGTATCATGTTTTTAGATACTTATAATAAGGGGGATATAACAAATGAAAAATGTAATTGAGAAACGCCTTATTCGCGCGGAAGTCTCTACTGAATTGACATGGGACCTTTCTGATTTATACGAATCTGATAAAGAGTGGGAAACTGCATTACGTGTATTAACAGACGATATAAAAAAACTTGATGCATTTAAAGGACAATTACACACTAGCCCCGCTACCTTATTAAATTGCCTACTTTTAGAAGAAGAGCTTTTAATGAAGTTAACAAAACTCGGCGCATATGCAAATTTAAAAGAATCCGCTGATCGTACAGATTCAGTTATTCAAGCGAACTCTTCCAAAATTTCCGCTCTAGGAACGAATGTACATACCGCACTATCCTTTATTCATAACGAAATTCTCTCATTTGAGGAGGGAACAATTGAAAAATATTTAACTGAGGAAATAAAACTTGAACCTTTCCGTAAATCATTACTAGAGATACTCCAAAAGAGGCAGCACACACTCTCTCCTGAAACAGAAGAAGCTCTTGCTGCACTCGGCGAAGTTCATAGTTCACCCTACAAAATTTACGGCATGACTAAATTAGCCGATATGGATTTCCCTTCTATACAAGATGAACAGGGAAATGATTTGCCTGTATCGTTTGCATTATTCGAAAGCAAATATGAATTTTCTCCAAGCGCATATATACGTAAAAAAGCATATTCATCATTTGTTTCCACATTGAAACGATATAAAAATACAGTTGCAACAACATATGCTACTGAAGTAAAAAAACAAGTGGCGCTTTCTCGTTTGCGCAAGTACGAGTCCGTTACCCATATGCTTTTAGAACCTCAAAAAGTTCCACTTGAAATGTATAACAACCAACTAGATATTATTTATAACGAATTAGCGCCTCATATGCGCCGTTTTGCAGATTTAAAAAAGAATGTATTAGGGCTTGATCAAATGCTTTTCTGTGACTTACATGCACCGTTAGATCCTGAATTTAATCCAACAATCACTTACGAAGAAGCTGGCAAACTCATTCAAGATTCTTTAAAAGTATTAGGAAATGAATATAGTTCCATTATCGAAAAGGGCTTCAAAGAAAGATGGGTAGACCTTGCAGATAACGTAGGAAAATCAACAGGTGCCTTCTGCTCTAGCCCATATGGTTCCCACCCTTATATTTTAATTACATGGCAGGGTACGATGCGCGGGTGTTTCACATTAGCTCATGAATTTGGACATGCTGGTCATTTTTATTTAGCAAATAAAAATCAGCGTATTATGAATGTGCGTCCATCTATGTACTTCGTTGAAGCTCCATCAACGATGAATGAATTACTATTAGCCCAGCATTTACTTGCGACTACTGAAGATAAGAGAATGCGCAGATGGGTTATTCTGCAACTACTCGGCACATATTACCACAACTTCGTTACCCATCTACTTGAGGGAGAATATCAAAGAAGAGTATACGCTCTAGCAGAAGAAGGACAAGCACTCACAGCTACAACTTTAACTGAAATAAAAACGAAGGTCCTTTCGACATTCTGGGGAGATTCCGTAGAAATTGATGAAGGCGCCGGTTTAACATGGATGCGTCAACCTCACTATTATATGGGCTTATATTCTTACACATATTCTGCGGGACTAACTGCTTCTACCGCTGTAGCTCAAATGATTAAAGAAGAGGGACAACCTGCTGTTGATCGCTGGCTTGATGTACTCCGTGCAGGCGGTACAATGAAACCACTTGAATTAATGAAACACGTTGGAGTAGACATGTCAAAACCAGATGCAATCCGTAAAGCTGTTTCTTACGTAGGTTCCTTAATTGATGAATTAGAACGTTCTTATCAAGAATAAAAATAAGCCCTCGCTTTATGAGGGCTTATTCTATATTTACTTTCCAAATCTTTTGCGGTATCCGCACTTTCTACACAGTTCTTCTACTGCAACCCTTTTTGAAAATCCATCTACAATATTGTTCGCTCTTTCGCCTTCAATAATATTAGAGAATGAATCATTATTAATATTTCCAAGATTAATAATTCCCTCACCATCTAGACAACAAGGAATAACCGTTCCGTTCGCTAAGATTCCAGCCTGATTTCGAAGACCATGACAGAATCCTTTTCCATCATCCTCTTCTTCATGCAATGCCGGCCACTGGAATTCATAGTCTTGATTAATAAAGACACGTTCCGCAATTTTTATACCTTTTCCCGGTGTAAGCTTCTCTTCAATTTGATAAGATAGATCAAACTCATTTTCAATTATAGATAATAAATCCCTATTTTTTTGGATTTCAGCATTTGTTTTATTATCCTGAGTTAAATTCCATAATCTTAGTGAAACGATTAAGTCCGATTGACTTGTTGCCTCTCTAATGAAAGAAAGTATACTCCTTACATAGCCCTCTTTATCTTGCGAACCTGGGTGTCCATCAAAACTGTGCAGTGAAAAATTCATTTGTCTTAACGCAGGCTTATTTAACAGTCTATGCCTTCTCTTATTAATTAACGTCCCGTTCGTTGTAATATTAACTTTAAACCCTTTTTCGTGGCTTAAATCTAATAGTTGATCTATTTTCGGATGGAGCAACGGCTCACCCTTCACGTGCAAATAGATGTAGTCTGTGTGAGGTTTAATTTGGTCTAATCTTTTAGCAAAATCCTCTACAGAAATGAATTGCTTCTGCCTTTCCGTCGGCGGACAAAAGCTGCACGCAAGATTACATACACTCGTAATCTCCAAGTAAAACTTCTTAAACTTCTTCACCTTTAATTCCTCACTTCTCTGACTACTTATACTTTTTCCTCTTCATATTACAGCATATTTTTTTAGAAATAGAAACATACTTATTTTAGGAAATCTACATACCATCTATTAATGTTTAAAAGACCATCGGTGATTTTTGTCCAATGGTCTTTTTTACTCTTTATATACAAATGAAAAATTTATTTATGATAAGGTTCACCACGATTAATCCGAAACGCTCTATACACCTGCTCAAGCAATACTAATCGCATTAATTGATGTGGTAATGTCATCTTCGAAAAAGAAAGAGATTCGTTTGAACGCTTCATTACTTCAGAACTAAGCCCCAGTGATCCGCCAATTACAAATGTGATCTTGCTCTTTCCATATGTAGCAAGGCGATCTAAGTTTACCGCAAATTCTTCTGATGATTTTTGTTTTCCTTCTATAGCTAACGCAATGACATGCGTATCATCAGAAATTTTATCCAGTATACGAATACCTTCTTTTTCTTTTACAATTAACATTTCTGCTGCACTTAAATTTTCTGGTGCCTTTTCATCTGGCAATTCAATTACTTCTACTTTTGCGTAAGAAGATAATCGTTTTAAATATTCTGCTATACCTTGTTTTAAGTACTTTTCTTTTAATTTCCCAATTGAAATAATCGAGATATTCACATTTATTCCCCACCTTACAAACACGTTATCCACAGGACTTATCCACATATCCACAAATGTTACCCACATATTGTGTGAGAATCTGTGTTCGATACAACATATGTCGCCTCATTTTGACAAAATTCACATGTTTTTTTCTCTTCTTTAGAGTTATCCACATTGTTAATAACCGGTGCGACTTCACACTCATCCACAATGATATCTAATGCTAATTCAACATGTTCTAAACAACAAGGTAAATTCATATTCTTCACCTCACTTTTCTACAATAGAAAACAGGAGGTAGGCCCTCCTGTTTTTAATACTTTTGAATGCCTAATTTCACCGTTGTTGTCGCTCGTTTTGTACCACGATAAAACGTAAGAGTCATTTTATCATTAATTTTTTTATTATATAAGGCCGTGCGGAACCCAATAATATCTTGCACCGCTTTTCCATCTACCGCCACAATAACATCATGTTCTCTAAGACCCGCATCCGTACCTGGCGAAGGACTTTTCACATCTAAAATGCAGACTCCTTCTTTTACGTTATCTGGTAATCGTAACGTTTTTGACCAATAGTAACTCGGAATCTCGTTTAATGACCTTAGTTCAATCCCAACATAAGGTCTTTTTACTTTACCGTACTTTTCTAGTTCATTCATAATAGGAACAGCTCTCGTAACTGGAATAGCTAGTCCAATTCCTTCTACTTCTTTTGCTGCAATTTTCATTGAGTTAATGCCAATTAATTGTCCCGCTACATTTACAAGCGCTCCACCACTATTACCTGGATTAATTGCCGCATCTGTTTGCAATACTTCTACTTGCCAATCGTAATGTCCATCTTGGTTTAAATCTACAGGAACAATACGCTCATTAGCCGAAATAATACCTTGTGTGACAGTTCCGGAAAATTGTAGCCCAAGTGGATTTCCAATCGCAATAACTGGTTCTCCTCTACGAACGGTATTAGAATCGCCAATTTCAATCACTTTCTTCACATACTTCGCATCTATTTCTAGTACCGCTAAATCAGTGACTACATCGGTTCCTAATACTTTACCTGGAATTTTCTTACCGTCACTTAAGCTCACTTCAATACGATTCGCCCCAGCAACAACGTGGTTATTCGTTACAATATACGCATGTCCATCTGTTTTCTTATAAATCACACCAGATCCTGTACCAGCTTCCGAATCAGCCTCTGAAAAATCGTCTCGTTGAATATTAATAACACCAACAACAGCCTCTGAAGCACGATCAACAGCGTCTACAAAGCTAATCTGTTTAACAGGAACATTTCCACTTTGAGCTTCAGCCATATTTTTTTCACTTGCTTCAGCTTGCGGAAGCTTACCTGCATGATTTGAAAATAAAGGAGCTCCAAATGCAAATAATGAAGCCCCTACAATTGTCCCTGCTATGCTAGAAATGACAATACCTTTATGTTTCTTTTTCCCTGCACGTTTAATACGATATTTTTCTTCATCAATAAAGGACATATTTGTTCACCTATCTTCCTGAAAACAACTATATTCACCTTTATTGTTTACTAAAATGAAGAATTATACGTATTGAATTTTCGTAGGCATTTTTTGATCCGTATCATGTATTTCAAAGGATTCTCCAACCCCAAAACCTTTTTCTTCTAATACTTGTGATACAGACATACGCGCTAATTCTTTCATGTTATTATCTAAGCTTAAATGCGCTAAATAAATGTGTTTTGTCTCATCTGTAATAACATCAGCCATCGCTAATGCAGCGTCCTCATTACAAACGTGGCCAACGTCGCTTAAAATACGACGCTTAATGCTCCATGGATAGCGTCCCATACGAAGCATTTCCACATCATGATTGCTTTCAAACACGAAAGCGTTCGCTCCCTTAATAACACCTTTCATACGGTCACTTACGTAGCCCGTATCTGTAATAAGAGCTAACTTTCTATTATTGTTATGAAAAGCGTAAAACATCGGTTCCGCCGCATCATGAGAAACGCCAAATGATTCAACTTCAATATCCCCAAATGTTTTCACGTCTCCTACTGAGAAAATGAATTTTTGATCAGTTGGGATATTACCTATTAAATGTTCCATTGCATTCCATGTTTTCTCGTTCGCATAAACAGGTAAATCATATTTACGCGCCAATACACCTAATCCTTTAATGTGATCACTATGCTCATGTGTTACAAGAATACCTGATACGTCATTTATATTCAGTTCAGCTTGTTTGAATAAAGCCTCTGTCGCTTTACCACTTAAACCTGCATCGACGAGCAGTTTTTTTTCATCTGTTCCTACATATAGCATATTCCCTGTACTTCCACTCGCAAGTACACTAAAGTGCATACTCATTCTTTCTCACTCCATTATGTTCTTCCGGCACTTGAGTTTCCCCTAATTCCATAACTTGTCCTTCAATTGCATTCACAAAAAAATCCTTTTTTTGTTCTGTCTTTAAGTTCCATGTTGGAGCAAGCACTTGTATATTAGAAGAAGACTCCGCAAGAGTCGCATATCCAATCTGCGCCTCTTTCACGTGCGTATTTTCTGCAATTTTATTTTTTACATATATATTTTCTAAAGCTGTTTGAGCAGTGATAATTTCTTGTTCTTTCGTTTTTTCACTTTCGCCCATTTCCTTCAAATCCGTTAACATTGTTTGTGTATACGAAATAAGCTCATTTTTTTCATTCAAATCTACAACAATCATTGCATGATTGTTGTAGAAAATCGGCTTATCCTTATACTTTTGAAAGAAATAAATTTTTGAATCTTTCATTGCCCCAAACTCGTATTTCTGCCCATCAAGCACGTAGCTTTTTAAAAAATCATTATACTTGTCCTTTGATAACGATTTTGCATTTAAAAATGGTTCTTTCAACTTACTTTCTATCTTATATTCTTCTTGCAGATGCACTGTTTGATTTTTTAAAGACTGCACATCTTCTTCCTTAAAGCTTTTATTTTTCGCCATAATAAACGACTCTTTTTTCGGCTCTTTAGGAAAACTCCCCATAGTAATTTTAGACTCTTTTAATTGTTGATCAATTTTTGTTTCTGTCACAAGTTCCAATTGATTACTATCTTGCTTTTGAATGAACTGAAAGATAAGAAAGAGATCTAAAACAAAAAAGGTCACAATAAATATGGTTTTAATTCGATCCCAATCCATTTAGTTCCCCCTCACTCCATTCAAATATTTTTTGCTTACCATTTTCTTCACATTTTACATACCATATTGGCTTTAAAATAATGTTTTTTCCTTCATTAATGGAATCTTCCAATGATAACTTATAACCAATTCCAACATCCTGAATTGAATTTTTATCAATTTGCATATTATTCTCTAATGATGTCATCACTGTACGACCCGATGCGAGAGAATTTGTTAGTTGTTTACTAGGTAATTTGAAACTTGGATCAAAAAGGGATCTTTCATACTGCATGATTTCACCTGAACCCCATGCTTGCTTTAATTCCGCCATTCCATCGCTATTAAATACAGGCAACCCATCCTCATAAAAACGGAAGGACGTTTTCCCCTTATTAATATAATCAAAACGGTAGAGTTTTAACGCACCACTATGCCCACTTACAAAGTCAAAACTTTTTTGTAAAAGTGCTGCATTATCCATAGATTCATCACTATGTACAGCGGAGTTTTTGTATTTCAACATTGCATTTGACTGATCAATTTCCATAGAACGTATACCATCTGTAAATGTTTTCTTTGATTTCTCAGAAATAGGGCTTAAATAACGTGGATCACTAAATAATGCATTTTTAAATGTATCCTCATCTAACCTAGATCCAAAATACTCTACCTCACTTAATTCCGTAATTCCATCTGGTAAGTAAAGTTTTTTTCTATCACTTATTTGATATTCAAAATACGGTCTCGCTACTGTTATAAGTTGATTTTGAGCATTTATAACATCCTTTACATAAACACCACTCAATTTTGCTTCATATATTTTACGATAAGGATAAGTATCATAGGAAACAAAACTAATTTTAATTTCTTGGTCCTTACTTCGAGAAGGGTCAATTATAATACGATTGAAACTCCTATTACCTTCTATGTTTTTATCTTTAAAATTAAACATACTTTTAATCGTACCCAGTGGAATGTTTGTAGGAAAAACAAATTCAATTTTTTCTTCTCCATGTACATACGAAAGAAAATCACCTTTAGGAACTGTCCCTGTTATTTCCTTTAAATCCTGTAACTCTCCATTTTCAAGAATTCTATAAATTAAATCCACATTACTCTTGTTTTCACTCACATAATGATTTTTCTCTTTATGAACGATTACAGAGGATGGGCGAACAACCTCCGAAAGTTTTATTGGATTTATCTCTTCATTACCTTGAACAAATTTTGCATTTTGTATCGGGGTAGAATCAGGAACATATGTCCATAAGTTAAAAGTAAGAAATAGGCTAATAACAACTAAATTAATTAAAACTATTGTTTTAAAGTTTTCCATACTCATTCCCAATCGTCCTCTTCATCAGTTGCCATTGGCAGTGTGAAATAAATAGTTGTTCCTTTTCCTTCCTCACTTTTCGCCCAAATTGAGCCTCCGTGCGCCTCAATCATTTCTTTCGCAATGGCTAATCCAAGACCTGTACCACCCATTTGTCTTGAGCGAGCTTTATCTACACGGTAAAAACGTTCAAATATTTTATCTACATTTTCCTTCGGGATACCCATTCCTTGATCACTCACACTAATTTCTAATAACTCACCACGGTCACGCAGGCGATATGTTACTGTGCCACCTTCTGGCGAATATTTTAATGCATTGGAAATAATGTTATATAAAACTTGTGTAATTTTGTCTGTATCCATATCAATAAATCGAGATTTTTTAGAGAAAGATCGTTTGAAGCTTACATTTTGCTCTTTAGACATTTCAAAGCGATCGATAACGTTATTAAAGAAATCAGTAAAGTCGACCCATTCCTTCATTAAGCGATGTTCTGTACTATCTAGTTTTGATAGTTGTAACAGCGCATTTACAAGTCTAATCATTCTTTCTGTTTCTTCTTGTGTAACCGTTAAAAATTGTGGTGCGATATTCGGATCTTGCCATGCACCATCCGTAAGTGCTTCTAGGTAACTGCGCATTGTTGTTAACGGTGTTCTTAGCTCATGAGATACGTTCGCAACAAACTCACGGCGCTCTTGTTCTATACGCTCCTGCTCCGTTACATCATATAATACAGCAATTAAACCATTTGCCTTCCCTGTTTCTTTTTGAATGACAGAGAAACTAGCACGTAAAATATATGGTTCATTCCTCGTACTAAAATCTAATAAAACTGAATCAGGTTCTTCATATAAATGATCCAGCGTAAATTCTTCTTGTATCCCTAACACTTCTAAGACAGATTGATCTAATGCCGTTTCACGCGAAACATTTAACATTTTTTCCGCAGGATCATTTAATAAAATGATGTCACCTTTTCGATCAGTAGCAATTACTCCATCTGTCATATGTGATAAAACAGATGATAGTTTGCGCCTTTCACTCTCTGTTGAAGAGCGGGCTTGTTGTAATTTTTTCGATAAATTATTGAAAGATAATGCTAGTTGTCCAATTTCATCATGGCTATGCACTTTTACTTTTCTCGAATAGTTTCCTTTTGCCATTTCAATTGCTTGTCTCCGCATATCTGAAATTGGTCTTGTAATTGTTTGAGCCAACAAAATCCCAAGTACAGCTGTTACTAGTAAAGCAATTACTGTCCCCGTCGCGAAAATTTGGTTTATATCTTTCATTTGTTTATACACATCTTCCATAGATGCAACAATACGAATGACGCCAAGTACCTCTCCTTCTTGCTCTTTTAGAATAGGAGTAATCATCACTTGAACCCGATGACCTGTTTTCACGTCTTTCTCAACCTTTGACTCTGGTTTTTTTTGTACCATTACCCTTTGTACAGCTGTGTCTGCTGACGTTCGTCCTACTTTATTTTGCTTAGACGCGTCTGAAATTGCCATTAATTTTTTAGTAGAATCAATTACACTTATTTCTTGAATATCTTTCTTACGATCCGATGCTAATTTTTGAATCGAATCATTAATAGCTTTATCTACTGATTCTGCTTTAGGACGTTCTTTTACAAACTCTTGCTTCAAGTTATAAGAAAGTAAATTTGTTTGCTGCGTTAAGGAATCTTGAAAACCTTTTACAAGGCTTTTTTCTAATTCCCTAACGAAATATACACCAATTACTTGCATTGCTATTAATATTAACAGCATATATATGAGCACAAATTTTAAATGAATAGATTGAAAAAAACCAACTTTCTTCATATACTATTCCTGTTCTGGGTCACGCAAGTAATACCCTACCCCACGTCTAGTTACAATTAAAGTAGGATGACTTGGATTATCTTCAACTTTTTCGCGTAAACGACGTACTGTTACGTCTACTGTACGTACATCTCCAAAATAATCATAACCCCAAACTGTTTGTAATAAATGTTCACGAGTCATAACTTGACCTAAATGCTTCGCTAAATAATGTAGTAATTCAAATTCACGATGTGTAAGCTCAATGCTTTCTTCACGCTTCGTTACACTATAAGCGTTCGAATTGATAACGATTGGTCCAATAACCATTTCGGTATTTTCTTCTTTCTCTGCAGCACCACCCTGCTGATGGCGACGTAAATTTGCTTTCACACGAGCAAGTAACTCCCTCGTACTAAATGGCTTCGTTACATAATCATCTGCCCCAAGCTCAAGCCCTAATACTTTATCAATTTCAGAGTCTTTTGCTGTAAGCATAATAATTGGCATTTCTGAGCTTTTACGTATTTCACGACATACCTCTAAACCGTCTTTTCCCGGTAACATAATATCTAATAAAACCATATCTGGCTGTTCTTCATTTGCTTTTTCAATCGCCTCATCACCATCATGCGCCATTACAATTTCAAAACCTTCTTTTTCTAGGTTGAACTTCAAAATATCCGCAATCGGCTTTTCATCATCAACTACTAAAATTTTCTTTCCCATCATCGTCTATTTCCTCCTTATAAAAATATGATCAATAATCCTCAAACATATTGGTGTTTCTATAGTATGTTCCTATATGACAACAATCTTAGTCTAAGTATTTCTCCTCTATTCTCATAGACTCATGTATCATCCACTTTTACACGGAATCCTATACGATCTATAGAAAAACCTCTAGCTTCAACTGCTAGAGGCTCCTCATTCTATTGTAAAATAACTACCCACTTTTGTAAAACTGGACAAAATAAAAAGGATATTAAGTGGGCCCACTTAATATCCTGAGAGTGGCTCGGGACGGAATCGAACCGCCGACACGAGGATTTTCAGTCCTCTGCTCTACCGACTGAGCTACCGAGCCAAAACTATATATAAAACCACTAATGGTGGTATAAACAAAAGTGGCGGTCCCGACCGGGGTCGAACCGGCGATCTCCTGCGTGACAGGCAGGCATGTTAACCACTACACCACGGGACCAAAAATGAACATAAAAAAACATGACCCGTACGGGATTCGAACCCGTGTTACCGCCGTGAAAGGGCGGTGTCTTAACCACTTGACCAACGGGCCACGAAAAATAAAATGGTGAGCCATGAAGGATTCGAACCTTCGACCCTCTGATTAAAAGTCAGATGCTCTACCAACTGAGCTAATGGCTCATACTCACCAACGTCATATTTTCGTGACGACAAGACATATCATAACATGTTATCTTTCATTTTTGCAATACCTTTTTTTATTTTTTTATAAAAGATAAGAAAAAACTCATGAAAACATGAGTTTTTTCTTAAAAGAATCAATTTTTTATATCAATTAAGCTTCGTATACATTACGAACGATATTTGTTTGATTACGATCTGGTCCAACTGAGAACATAGATAATTGGATTCCTGTTAATTCAGAAACACGCTCTACGTATTTTCTTGCATTTTCAGGAAGTTCATCTAATGATTTCATAGCAGTAACATCTTCTGTCCAACCTGGAAGCTCTTCATATACAGGCTCACATTTCGCTAAAATGTTTAAGTTAGCTGGAACTTCATCGATAACTTCGCCATTGTATTTGTAAGCAACACAAATTTTAAGAGTTGGGATACCTGTTAATACATCGATAGAGTTTAATGATAAGTCTGTTAAACCACTAACACGACGTGCATGTCTTACAACAACGCTATCGAACCAACCTACGCGGCGCGGACGACCAGTTGTTGTTCCGTATTCACGACCAACTTCACGAATTTGATGACCGATTTCATCATTAAGTTCCGTAGGGAATGGACCATCACCTACACGGCTTGTATATGCTTTACATACACCTACAACGCGAGTAACTTTCGCAGGACCAACTCCAGTTCCAACTGTTACACCACCAGCAATTGGGTTAGAAGATGTAACGAATGGATACGTACCGTGGTCGATATCAAGCATAACACCTTGTGCACCTTCAAATAATACACGATGATTGTTATCTAGTGCATCATTTAATACGACAGATGTATCGCATACATACTGTGCGATTTGTTGTCCGTATTCGAAGTACTCTTCAAAGATTTCTTCTACGCTGAAACCTTCTGTATCGTACATTTTTTCAAATAAACGATTTTTTTCCACTAAATTGCGCTCAAGCTTCTCTTTAAATGCTTCACGGTCTAAAAGATCAGCCATACGGATACCAATACGAGCAGCTTTATCCATATATGCAGGACCGATACCTTTTTTCGTTGTACCGATCTTGTTATCACCTTTACTCGCTTCTTCTAATTCATCTTGTTTTAAGTGATAAGGTAAAATAACGTGCGCACGGTTACTTACACGTAAATTATCAGTACTTACACCACGATCGTGTAAGTATTTCAACTCTTCAAGTAATGCTTTCGGATCTACTACTAAGCCATTTCCGATTACACAAATTTTCTCTTTATAGAAAATACCAGATGGAATTAAGTGTAATTTATATTTAACTCCGCCGAAAACAATTGTATGTCCCGCGTTATTTCCACCTTGATATCTTGCAACTACTTCCGCATGCTCAGAAAGAAAATCAGTGATTTTACCTTTTCCTTCGTCGCCCCATTGTGTTCCTACAACTACTACTGAAGACATTATTAAAGCACCTCCGCAATTTTCAAACGATCTATTCAAACAATATAATTGTACCAAAACAGAAAGAGAAGTCAACCAAAAAGCGAACATTTTTTTATCAAAAAACGTTTTCGTTCGTAAGAATTACATATTCACCTTATGAAAGCCCTATCTTTCATATAAAAAAAAAGAAACACATCTTATTATAAGAAATGTGTTTCTTTTTTATACTGCCTTTATGCGTGCGGTGCATGTCCATCCTCAAAGCGGCGTTCTAAGTTGACGAATTTATTAAATTCCTTAACAAACGCAAGCTCTACTGAACCTACCGGACCATTACGTTGTTTTGCAATGATAATTTCAATTGTATTTTTATTTTCTGTTTCACGATCATAGTAATCTTCACGATATAGGAAGGCTACAATGTCAGCATCCTGCTCGATACTTCCTGATTCACGAATATCAGACATCATCGGACGTTTATCTTGACGAGATTCTACACCACGAGATAACTGCGACAAGGCAATAACAGGTACTTGCAATTCACGTGCAATCCCTTTTAATGTACGAGAAATCTCAGATACTTCCTGCTGACGGTTTTCTCCTGATTTCCCACTTCCTTGAATAAGCTGTAAATAGTCAATCAAAACCATCCCAAGACCTTGCTCTTGCTTTAATCTACGACATTTTGCTCGAATCTCATTTACTTTAATCCCTGGTGTATCATCAATATATATACCAGCATTAGAAAGGCTACCCATCGCCATTGTTAATTTCGCCCAATCATCAGAAGTTAATGAACCGGTACGAAGTCTTTGTGCATCAATATTTCCTTCTGCACAAAGCATACGCATAACAAGCTGATCAGAGCCCATCTCTAAACTAAAAATCGCTACATTTTCATCAGTTTTCGTCGCTACGTTTTGTGCGATATTTAGTGAAAATGCAGTTTTCCCTACCGATGGACGCGCCGCCACGATGATTAAATCATTTCGCTGAAAACCTGCGGTCATCTTATCTAATTCAGTAAATCCAGTTGGTATCCCGGTAACTTCACCCTTTTGATTATGCAAAAGTTCAATTTTATCATAAGCATCTACAAGAACATCTTTAATGTTTTGGAATGCTTTTGCATTTGTTTGGTGAGATACTTCTAATATTTTTTTCTCAGCCTCATTTAAAAGGCCATCCACATCATCTTCTCGCTCGTATCCATCCGATACAATATGAGTCGCCGTTCGAATTAAACGACGTAAAAGTGCCTTTTCAGCGATGATGCGTGCATAATATTCTACGTTAGCAGCTGTTGGAACAACTTCTGCTAACTCTGCTAGATAAGAAACCCCACCAACTTCTTCTAGTAATCCTTGATCAGCCATCGCTGATGTCATTATTACTAAGTCGATTGGTTCTCCCTTATCAGACAACCCAAGCATGACTTCAAAAATCTTTTGATGTTTCGTTCGATAAAATGAGTCAGGTACCAATAGTTCCGATGCTGACGTTAACGCATCCTGATCAATTAATATGGCACCTAAGACTGCCTGCTCAGCTTCTATATTATGCGGAGGGGTACGATCAGCCATTACATCACTCATGCGCAATCCTCCTTGCTTAATTTATTTTTATTGTTCACTAACATGAACTTTTACTGTTGCTGTTACTTGCGGATGCAATTTCACAGTGACGTTTGTATAACCTAATGCACGGATTGCATCATCCATTTCAAATTTACGTTTATCAAGTTTAATCTTGTGTGACTTTTGCATTACATCTACAATTTGTTTACTCGTGATAGAACCAAATAAGCGGCCACCTTCTCCAGATTTCGCCTTTACTTCTACAGTTAATTTCTCTAATGTTTCTTTCAGCTCTTTTGCATTCTCAACTTCTGCTGCTGCATCTTTTTCCTCTTTGCGCTTTTGAGCATCTAAAGTTTTCATACTGCTGTTTGTCGCTTCGGCAGCTAACTCCTGTTTTAGTAAGAAATTATTTGCATAACCGTCTGGTACATTTTTTATTTCTCCTTTTTTACCCTTACCTTTTACGTCTTTTAGAAAAATTACTTTCATGATTGTGTGCCTCCCTGTAAATAGTCATCAATAACAAATCGAAGCTTCTCCTCCGCTTCATCTACTGTAACATTTTTCATTTGTGTGGCTGCATTTGTTAAGTGCCCGCCACCTCCTAAATTCTCCATAATTAGCTGTACATTCAATTCACCTAAAGATCTACCACTAATTCCAATGAAATTTTCTCCACGTTTTGCAATAACAAACGATGCAATGATACCTGTCATTGTCAATAATGTGTCTGCTGATTGTGCAATAAGTACTTGGTCATAATATTCATCACCATCAACTTTAGCAATCGCAATTCCATTTTTATAAATGTACGCATTTTTAATGGCTTTTGCAACTCGTAAATACTGACCCATATCTTCTTTTAAAAGTTCTTGTACAAGTACAGTGTCTGCGCCATGCGAGCGTAAATAAGAAGCGGCATCAAATGTACGAGCGCCTGTACGGAATGTAAAACTTTTCGTATCAACAATAATACCAGCTAACAATGCCGTTGCTTCTAACATTGTCATCTTTAAATTTTTCGGTTGATACTCAAGTAATTCTGTAACAAGCTCTGCCGTTGAAGAAGCGTATGGCTCCATATAAACAAGTAATGGATCTTCAATGAAATCTTCCCCGCGGCGATGATGGTCAATAACTACTACATTTTCAATCTTGTGTAACAGTTTTTCCTCCATCACCATTGAAGGTTTATGCGTGTCAACAACAACAAGTAATGAATCATCGTTTGCAAATTCCATCGCTTGCCCTGGTGTAATAAAATGTGACCATAACTCTTCATTTTGTTTCACTTTATCCATCAAACGTTTGATTCCTTTATCAGAATCATTTTCATCTAATACAATATATCCTTTGCGCTCATTTAATTGAGCTACCTTTAAAATACCAATCGCTGCACCAATCGCATCCATATCAGGAGCTCTATGCCCCATTATAATGACATTACTGCTTTCTAATACTAAATCCTTTAATGCATGTGAAATAACTCTAGCACGTACACGAGTACGCTTTTCGACCGGATTCGTCTTGCCACCGTAAAACTTAACTTTACCCGTCGCTTGTTTTATAGCTACTTGGTCTCCTCCTCGTCCTAATGCAAGGTCTAAACCAGATTGAGCCATCGCTCCAAGCTCCGATAAAGGTAAATCACCCGAGCCAACACCAACACTTAGCGTAAGTGGTATATTCCTTTTTGATGTTTCTTCACGCACTTGATCCAAAATACTAAATTTCCCTTTCTCCATTTGCGCTAAAATACTTTCATTTAGTACAACGAAGAATCTTTCTGAAGATGCACGTTTCAAATATGCACCATACTTAACGGCCCATTCATTTAGACGTGACGTCACAAGACTTGTTATATTCGTGCGTAATTGATCATCTAACCCTTGTGTAACTTCATCATAATTATCTAAATAAATAACAGCTAAAACGGTGCGCTGATCCTCATACATTTTTTCAATCTCTGTTTGCTCAGTTACATCAAAAAAATAAATTAGTTTTTCTTCTTTCCTTACAAACACACGGAACTTTCGACTATTTAAAGATACTATATCGTCAGAAGTCTCTCCTTTAATAAAAAGGAGTAATGTTTCTGATACATCGTACAGATGCCACCCAGCTAATGCGTGTTGCCCCAAACATGAAGACAAGTAAGGATTTGCCCAATCAATCCCATACTCCTTATTGTATAACAATATACCGATTGGCATCTGGTTGAATGCTTCGTTACTCACTTTTTTTACCCTAGTAATCATATCTGTCGTATACTTTTCAAAATTCCTTTGAAAGTTAAGTTCAAATCGTATAACTAAAAAGAAAACGATGCTAAAAATAAAAAAGGCGGCTATCCCCATAATTAAGTGAAAATAACAAAGAATCGAGATTAGCACCAACACAAAAAATGCCAATACGTAAACAGGATATAAAAACCACTGTTTCTTATAAAATTCAGGCATGTATACAACTCCTATAACGTAAAACCAACTCAATTTCTAGTTAGTTAAACAGATTAAACACCTTAAAACAGCATAAAAATGCTGTTTTATCCCTTTGTTTTTCATTGCATTTTAGAACGCAATGAAATCCCTAAATCAATTATACCTAAGATTGTCACAAGAGGAAACAGCATTGGAATAAACATACATACGATAAAACTAATAATAGGAACACCTTTCGTAAAACCTTTTTTGTGTGCTAAAAAGGTGATAAACGTTAATCCTTGCAATACAAGCAGCAACGCAAAGATCACATATAGATTAGAAAATACCATATGTAAATATGATGTTGGTTCAACTTTTATGAAAGTTGATAGCAAAATAAATATGACGTAATACCAGACAATACTCTTTGGCAATTGTATATCTTTAAATTTAGGCCAAGGTGTCACGCCATACTTTAATTTTCTCAAAACACTACCTGATATTAGCACTGTGATCCAAGAAAAACATACAGAAACTAGCACAAGTATACTTGGAAATAACGTTTGTAGTATATCATTCATTTGTGCAAACAACTCTTTTTGTTCCTTACTAACTGGCATACCAGCAGCATTTGCTATCTTTTCACTTTGCACCATACTTTCATTAAACATATTTTGCATTTGCTTCATTAAATCTATGTTAAAAAACTTTATACTCCCCACATAAATGAGCATCATACCAATTAAATATGCAAGTGTTCCAGCTATTAATATCTCCACTGATTTTTTCCCTTTTTTATACATATATCCTAATACAACACCTATTAATCCAAACATCACTGTCTTTATGAGACTAATTGGTTGACTCACGATAACTGTAACAAAAAGCGCCGCTACAAAAATCATGAATACATTAGATAGTTTATGTCTTACTGTTAATAATATAAATGGTAACGGCAACGCAAATGTTGCAACTGTACCTAAAATCGGAACATACATGGATATCAGCAATAAAATTGCATATATCGCCAATAACGCTGCACCCTCAGTAATAAATTTCGTACTTTTCATCATCTAACCTCTCTTTCAAAAAGAAAAGCATAGCAAAATGCACAGTAGAGTCCGACTCTACTGTGCATTTCATACGCTATTATTCACCAACATATGGTAAAAGTGCCATTTGACGAGCACGTTTAATTGCAACTGTAAGTTTGCGTTGGTATTTTGCGCTTGTCCCTGTTACACGACGAGGTAAAATTTTACCACGCTCAGAAACGAAACGTTTTAATAAATCAACATCTTTATAGTCAATGCGAGTGATGCCGTTAGATGTGAAGAAACACACCTTACGACGCTTCGCACGTCCACCTTTGCGTCCTGCCATGTCTATTCCCTCCATTCTTTGTTAAAAATAGCCGATTCACACCATTAAAATGGTAAATCGTCGTCCGAAATGTCAATCGGTTGACCAACATTCGAAAATGGATCGTCATTCTTCGTAAATCCAGAGTTACCTTGATTACCTTGGTTACCTGAATTACTAGATTGACCAAATGGGTTAGAGCTTTGGTTACCGAAACCAGCTCCTGATGGTTGCTGATTGAATGAACCACGTTGCTCCCCACCGCCATTACGCGGCTCTAAAAATTGTACGCTCTCCGCAAGAACTTCTGTTACATATACACGTTTACCATCTTGTCCATCGTAATTACGAGTTTGAAGACGTCCGTCTACGCCTGCTAAGCTACCTTTTTTCAAATAATTTGCCACGTTTTCTGCTTGTTTACGCCATATTACACAATTAATAAAGTCAGCTTCACGCTCACCTTGTTGATTCGCAAATGCGCGATTCACAGCTAACGTAAAAGTAGCTACTGCAACACCATTGGGCGTGTAACGTAAGTCAGGGTCCTTAGTTAAACGACCAACGAGGATAACACGATTCATCAATCGAACCACTCTCCCTTATATATCAATTATTTTTCTTCTTCTTTAACAACGATATGACGAAGGATATCTTCGTTGATCTTAGCTAAACGGTCGAATTCGTTAATCGCCTCTGAGTTAGAGTTCACGTTTAAGATCATGTAGAAACCTTCACGTAAGTCGTTGATTTCGTAAGCTAAACGACGCTTACCCCACTCTTTCGTGTTAATGATTTCTGCACCATTGTTTGTTAAAACACCTGCAAAACGTTCAACTAAAGCTTTTTGAGCTTCTTCTTCAACGCCAGGACGAATGATGTACATAATTTCGTACTTTCTCATTACACTTTCACCTCCTTTTGGTCTAAACGGCCCATAATGGGCAAGGAGCAATTAATTTATAGTAATTACTCACGAGTTTAGATTATATCATAGTAAGTTATATGAATCAACTCACCAATACGTAAAAAACTTGGCAAACACATAATATATTTGCCAAGCTCATATCTTTATTTTTCCTAGGAAATATTAAATTAAACGTTGAAGCGGAAGTGCATAACATCTCCGTCTTTTACGATATACTCTTTTCCTTCTAAACGTACTTTTCCAGCTTCTTTTGCAGCTGTCATAGAACCGTTTGTCATTAAATCATCATAAGAAACTGTTTCCGCACGAATAAATCCACGCTCAAAGTCTGTATGAATTACGCCAGCACATTGTGGTGCCTTCATACCTTGTTTAAACGTCCATGCACGTACTTCTTGCACACCAGCTGTGAAGTAAGTAGCAAGTCCTAATAAATCATATGCAGCACGAATTAATTGATCTAAACCAGATTCTTCAATGCCTAGTTCTTCAAGGAATACTTTTTTCTCTTCCTCGTCTAGCTCAGCGATTTCTTCTTCGATTTTTGCACATACAACGATTACTTGAGAATTTTCATTTGCTGCAAATTCTTTTACCATTTGTACATATTTATTGTCAGAAGGATCCATAATATCATCTTCACTTACGTTTGCTACATATAGCATTTCTTTCGTTGTAAGTAAATGAAGGCCTTTAACAATCTTCATTTGCTCTTCTGTAAATTCAACAGTACGAGCTGGTTTTCCCTCTTCAAAAGCTTCTTTTAAACGAACTAAAATTTCATGCTCATATACAGCTTCTTTATCTTTTTGTCTTGCTAACTTCGCAACTCGTTCGATACGCTTATCAACAGATTCCAAATCCGCTAAGATTAATTCTAAGTTAATTGTTTCAATGTCATCAATTGGATCTACTTTTCCTGAAACGTGCGTAATATTTTCATCTTCAAAACAACGAACAACTTGGCAAATTGCATCTACTTGACGAATGTGAGATAAGAATTTATTTCCTAACCCTTCACCTTTACTCGCACCTTTTACGATACCTGCAATATCAGTAAATTCAAATACAGTCGGAACAGTTTTTTTCGGTTCTACTAATTCCGTTAATTTATTTAAACGCTCATCTGGTACTTCTACAATCCCTACGTTTGGATCGATTGTACAGAATGGATAGTTAGCAGATTCTGCTCCTGCTTGTGTAATTGCATTAAATAAAGTGGACTTACCTACGTTAGGTAATCCAACAATCCCAGCCGTTAATCCCATATTTTTCACTCCTATGTCTCAATCTTTCATCATTATAGATAGTAACGAAAAAAATGACAAGTTTCCACCAAATGAAAAAAAGCAACGGCTGTCTACCGCAGCCGTTGCTTTTTCACTATTCTTCATGCTTCACAAGTATTTTTTTCACCTTACGATCAAACTCTCTTCGAGGAATCATTACCGAATGGTCACATCCCTCGCACTTAACGCGGATATCCATTCCCATACGAATAATCTTCCAGCGATTCTCACCACACGGATGGGCTTTCTTCATTTCCACAACATCGTACAAGTTATATTGCTTTTGCTCCATTCTCCAAATCCCTCCCACTATTAAATTGCTTTTTCATTAACTAATTCTTCACGACTATATAAAACCATACGTGGGTATGGAATTTCAATCCCATGTAAATCAAGACGATTTTTAATCTCTTTGCGAAGAGCCCTCGCAATAACTGCATGCTGCATCGGCTCAACTTCAGCAATAACACGTAATACAACTTCAGATGCTGCCAATGTTTGAACACCTAGTAATTGAGGTGTTGTTACCATTTTCTCATATTTTCCTGGTAATTCCACTAATAAATCTTCAATAACTTGCTCCGCTCGTACTATATCACTTTCATAAGAAATAGATACATCAACAAATGCTACACTATTACTAACGGAAAAGTTCGTTACTTGTACAATACTGCCATTTGGTATTATATGAATTTCACCCGTCCAGCTTTTCATCTTCGTTGTGCGTAGTCCAATTTCCAAAACAGTTCCTTCAAATTGACCTATTCTTACATAATCACCTACTGAAAATTGATCCTCTAACAAAATAAATAATCCTGTAATAACATCTTTAACTAAACTTTGTGCACCAAAACCAACTGCTAAACCAATTACCCCAGCACCAGCTAATAGACCAGATGCATTAATATTGAACACGCCTAAAATCGCAATTAACATAATAAACATAACAACGTATGCCACAATATTTTCAAGCAACTTCGCTACCGTAACTGTACGACGTTCTGAAATTTGAATTGGCGAGCGACTTCCCATACGAAACGCATTTCGTACAATTGCCCTTGCAACTCGCACAATAATTGCACCAAGTATTAAAATAACGACTATTTGTAGTGATTTTACACCTATATTCGTCCAATCAATGGACTCAAACCATTTCAACGCTAAATCCATGTACCTCTACCTCTCCAGCTAAAATTTCTTTTTAGTTATCCTTCTCATTGTATCAGAACTCTCTCTGGTTTCTGAAAAAAATTTATGACTTTAATTCCATTTGTTAACTTCCATTCAGGTATAAAATGAAACGAATATATATATACTAGTACTATTATTTCCGTTTTCATTCACAGTTTGTAAAAAGTATGCACTTATAATTTTCCATTTCACACACCATATAACATATTGTGAAAATTTATTAAAAGGATGGGTGCTTCATGAATATTAGAAGTTTTCGCTTACCTTTTTTTGAAAAAGAAACTCAAAATGTTATGCATCATGACTTAGAAGCCTCTGAGACAATCAGTAATTTCTTACTTTCCCATATTCCCATTAAGACTAATATGCCACTCATTCTCATTTGTATCGGAACAGACCGTTCCACCGGTGATGCACTTGGTCCATTAGTTGGTACTAAACTAGAACAAATTGAAATCAAAAACCTTCAAGTATTCGGCACACTAGACGAACCAATACATGCACTAAATTTAGAAGAGAAAATTCAGAATATACAGAAAGAAAATCCTACTTCATTTATTATTGCTGTTGATGCATGTTTAGGGAAATCTCAAAGTATCGGTTCTATAACTACTGGAAAGGGCCCTAGTAAACCTGGAGCTGCGATGAATAAGAAATTACCTGAAATTGGTGATTTGCATATACATGGCATCGTAAATTTAAATGGTTTCATGGAGTTTTTCGTACTTCAAAATACAAGACTAAGTTTAGTCATGAAGATGGCTGATGTAATTGCACAAAGTATAAAAGAAACAGACCAAAAATTATCTGCATTAAAAAAAGCAAACCATCTATAAACAATAAGATGGTTTGCTTTTTAATTTTCCTTTGATAATAATTCTAAAATTCGATTTAAATCTTCTTTATTAAAAAATTCGATTTCGATTTTACCTTTTTCTTTTTTCGTTTCTTTGATTTTTACATCCGTACCAAACTTTTCTCTTAAAAACGTTTCACGCTCTACAAAAAATATATTTCTTTCTTTTTTCACTTGTTGTGTTTCACGTGAAACACGTTGATTAATTTCCTGGACAATTTGTTCCAATTGGCGAACATTCAGTCCTTCTTTTTCAATTCGCTTCAATAAAGATTTCAACTGTTCTTCATCTTTTATTGTAAGTAAAGTTCTTCCATGAGCCATTGAAAGCTCACCGTTTGCAATCATATCTTGAACGAATGAAGGGAGGCTTAACAAACGAGTATAATTTGCGATATAAGGTCTGCTTTTACCAAGACGTTTTGCTAATTGTTCTTGTGTTACATTTAGCTCGCTCATTAACATCTGATATGCCATTGCCTCTTCCATAGGATTTAAATCTTCTCGTTGTAAGTTTTCAAGCAAAGCAAATTCCATCATTTGCTGCTCATTTAATTGCCTTACGACAGCAGGCACTTTCTCAAGTCCGGCCTCTTTAGCAGCACGATATCTTCTTTCACCTGCAACTATTTCATATCCTTTAATACTCTTTCGAGCAATTAACGGTTGCAATATACCGTGCTCTTTAATAGAAGCCGCTAATTCCTGAATCGCTTCTTTATTGAAATGTTTACGTGGTTGATATGGATTCGGCCTTAATTCAGTTACTATAATCTCCTGAATCGTTTCTTCTTCTTTCACATCTAAATCTGGAAAAAACACGTTGATTCCTCTTCCTAATCCCTTAGCCACCTGCAATCACTTCCTCTGCTAAATCTAAATATACTTCTGCTCCTCTTGATTTAGCGTCATACTGCATAATTGGTTTTCCATGACTTGGTGCCTCACTTAAGCGAACATTACGAGGAATAATCGAACGATATACTTTATCCCTAAAGTATTTTTTCACTTCATCTATAACTTGAATTCCTAAATTTGTACGAGCATCCAACATCGTTAACAATACACCTTGAATTGCTAAATTTTTATTTAAATGCTTTTGCACAAGTCGAACTGTATTTAATAGCTGACTTAACCCTTCCAGCGCGTAATATTCACACTGTACAGGAATAATAACAGAATCTGCTGCTGTTAATGCATTAATCGTTAATAACCCTAATGATGGGGGACAGTCAATAATAATATACTCATATTCATCACGAATTGGCTGTAACGCTCTTTGCAAGCGTACTTCCCGGGAAATGGTTGGTACCAATTCAATTTCAGCACCAGCCAATTGAATTGTAGCGGGTAGAACATCTAAGTTTTCAGTTGCGGTTTTCCGTATGGCACCTTGAACATCTGCATCTTCTACAAGAACATTATAAATACATTGATCTAATTCAGACTTTTCAATCCCTACACCAGTCGTTGCATTTCCTTGAGCATCAATATCTACGAGAAGGACTTTTTTTCCTACTTGTGCCAATCCAGCCCCTAAATTAACGGATGTTGTTGTTTTTCCAACACCGCCTTTTTGATTAGCAATAGCAATGATTTTTCCCATGATGTCACCTACTTTCAACCTTTCTTTCTTATTCTAGAAACAATTACGTTTATTGTAACATGAAATAAAAGTTTTTCTTTTACGTCCTTATTAAACTTCAAAATTTATTTCTAAACTCCTTCTTGCTTTAACAAGAAAATATAGTAAAAGAGACCTCTCCAATAGGATAAGGTCTCTAGCACGTAATTATTTTTTCTTCGGAATTTTAATCGTAATTTGATAGTATTCATCAAACTCTTCTTCCGCAGAATTAACATTCAAACCACTATTAGCAACCATTTGTAATGATTGTCTAATCGTGTTCATAGCAATTCTCGCATCTCGACTTACTGCTTTTTGCTTTGCTTTGCGCTTTGGTTTTACTTCTTCTAGTAACTTTGCAATTCGTTCTTCTGTTTGCTTTACATTCAATTGCTTCTCCACAATCTCTTGTAAAACCTTCAGTTGTAATTCCTCATTTTTCAAAGGAATAAGGGCGCGAGCATGCCGTTCTGTAATACTTTTTTCTAATAATGCACTTTTGATTTCTTCAGGCAATTTTAATAATCGCAATTTATTTGCGACTGTCGATTGTCCTTTTCCAAGTCGTTGTGCCAATGCTTCTTGTGTTAAATTATGTAACTCAATCAGCTTTTGATATGCCACAGCTTCCTCAATTGCTGTTAATTCCTCACGCTGCAAATTTTCAATTAACGCTACAGAAGCTGTCTCAGTATCATTTAAATTCTTTATTATTGCAGGAACTTTTTCCCACCCTAACTTTGTTGCTGCGCGGAAACGCCTTTCCCCGGCAATAATCTCGTACTTATCATCCTCATACTGTCTCACAACAATCGGCTGGATAAGCCCATGTGTACGAATAGTTAATGCTAGCTCCTCAATACGTGCATCGTCAAAAACTGTTCGTGGTTGATAACGGTTAGGGGTAATGTTTACTATCGGAATTTCCTGTATTTCTTCATATACCTTTTTAGCTATTTCTTCATGGCTTTCGTCTTGTAATTCGAATTCGCTCTCTTTATCTCCAAAGCCAAATAAACGAGAAAACGTATTTTTCATACATATTCCACCACCTTTTAGGCCTATTGACTGTTCTACATAAAATGTTTCCTATGAAACATTTACGTTTTCATTTATATAATTTAATCTTACGTCTAATAAGATTTATTTTTCAATAGGTAATTTATTGGGCGTTCCCGGTTTGCGTGGATATTTCTTTGGTGTCTTGCGCTTTTTCTCGATTAATAAAATATTACGCTCACTTTCTTCAAACGGTAATTGGAACGTAGACATTTCTTTCAATTCTCCACCAAGTACCTCTAAAGCGTATTTGCCATTTTCGATTTCTTCGTTAGCCGCTGCACCTTTCATTGCAATGAATGTTCCCCCTACTTTTACAAGTGGTAAACATAGCTCACTTAATACAGAAAGACGTGCAACTGCACGTGCCATTACAATATCGTATGCTTCACGTACACCTTCTTTTTTTCCAAATGTTTCAGCACGATCATGACAAAATGCAACATCACTTAATTCTAACTTTTGCGCTAAGTGATTTAAGAAATTAATACGTTTTTGTAATGAATCTACAATTGTTACTTTTAAGTGCGGGAAACAGATTTTTAAAGGGATACTTGGGAATCCAGCTCCTGCTCCAACATCACAAATAGAAAATGGTTTCGAAAAATCATAATAAAAAGCCGCTGTAACAGAATCAAAAAAGTGTTTTAAGTATACTTCTTCTTTCTCCGTAATAGCCGTTAAGTTCATTTTTTCATTCCACTCTACTAATGTTTCAAAATAGATTCCAAACTGCTCTAACTGTCTAGAAGAGAGGGAAATACCCTTCTCTTCTAGCATAGATTGAAATTGTTCTATGTTCATCTAGCAATATCTCCTTACTATGTTATTGGTTCGATACTCGTGCAATTTTTCCTTGTTCAATGTAAATAAGCAAAATTGAAACATCAGCTGGATTTACACCAGAAATACGTGAAGCTTGCCCCATTGAAAGCGGACGAACATCTTTCAATTTCTGTCTTGCTTCTGAGGCAAGGCTAGAAATCGCATCATAATCAATATCCACAGGAATTTTTTTGTTTTCCATTTTCTTCATACGTTCTACTTGCTGTAAAGATTTCTCGATATATCCTTCGTACTTGGTCTGAATTTCAACTTGTTCCGTAATTTCATCACTTAATGCTACTTCACTTGGTACTAAAAGATGAATATGCTCATATGTCACCTCTGGACGACGTAATAAGTCACTTGCACGTATTCCATCTTTCAATTCACTTCCGCCAATACTACGAATTAATTCTTGAACTTCAGGACGCGGTTTAATAAAAATACTCTCTAATCGTTCCTTTTCCTGTTCAATTTGTAGTTTTTTATTTGTAAATCTCTCATAACGATCTTCTTTAATTAAACCAATTTCACGCCCAACCTCAGTTAGACGAAGATCTGCATTATCATGGCGTAATAATAAACGATATTCCGCACGAGACGTTAATAAACGGTATGGTTCATTTGTGCCTTTTGTTACAAGATCATCAATTAAAACACCAATATATGCATCAGCGCGACCTAAAATAACTTCTTTTTTACCTAAAGAACGACATGCTGCATTAATTCCAGCCATAAGCCCTTGTCCTGCCGCTTCTTCGTAACCAGAAGTTCCATTAATTTGTCCTGCTGTATATAAATTTTTAATTTTTTTCGTTTCAAGTGTTGGCCATAGTTGAGTTGGTACGATTGCATCATATTCAATTGCATAACCCGTACGCATCATTTCAACATTTTCCAGGCCAGGAATTGTTCTAAGCATTGCACGCTGTACATCTTCTGGTAAGCTCGTCGATAAGCCTTGTACATATACTTCTTGTGTATTACGTCCTTCTGGCTCTAAGAAAATTTGATGACGTGGTTTATCATTAAATCTTACTACCTTGTCTTCAATTGAAGGGCAATATCTAGGCCCTGTTCCTTTAATCATACCAGAATACATAGCTGAGCGATGTAAGTTTTCATCTATTAAACGATGTGTTTCTGTACTTGTATACGTTAACCAACATGGAATTTGATCCATAATAAATTTTGTCGTTTCAAAAGAGAAAGCACGTGGCTTATCATCACCTGGTTGAATTTCTGTTTTACTATAATCAATCGTATTACTGTTTACACGCGGAGGTGTACCTGTTTTAAATCTAACAAGATCAAAACCAAGTTCCTCTAAGTGTTCAGATAATGTAATAGATGGTTGCTGATTATTTGGACCACTTGAATATTTTAAATCTCCCATAATAATCTCACCACGTAAAAATGTTCCCGTTGTAATTACAACTGTTTTCGCTGTGTATTCAGCACCAGCTTGCGTAATTACCCCTTTACATACACCATCTTCAATAATTAAACGCTCTACCAGACCTTGAAACAACGTTAAGTTTGGTGTTTCTTCAATTGTTTTCTTTAATTCATGCTGGTAAGAGAATTTATCAGCTTGTGCACGAAGCGCGCGTACAGCTGGTCCTTTACCTGTATTTAACATACGCATTTGAATATGTGTTTTATCAATATTGCGTCCCATTTCTCCGCCTAATGCATCAATTTCACGAACAACAATCCCTTTTGCTGGTCCACCAACAGAAGGGTTACATGGCATGAACGCTACCATATCTAAGTTAATTGTTAACATTAATGTTTTTGAGCCCATTCGTGCTGCCGCAAGACCAGCTTCACATCCTGCATGACCTGCACCGATTACTATGACATCATATAAACCGGCATTGTATCCCATTGTTTATTCCTCCTAATGACCTCTATCTTACTAAATCATCTCTGATTAAAGTTTTACTTTATTTTCCTAAACAAAATTGAGAGAACAATTGGTCAATTAAGCTTTCATGGACAGTATCACCAGTAATTTCACCAAGTATTTCCCACGCTCTTGTTAAATCAATTTGAACCATATCAATCGGAACACCATTTTCTATCGCTTCAATTGCATCGTTAATTGTTCTTCCTGCTTGTGTTAATAATCCGATATGTCTCGCATTAGACACGTATGTCATATCCGCAGAATCAATTGTTCCTTCAAAGAATAAATCAGCTATTGCCTTTTCAAGCTCATCTATTCCTTGCTCCTCAATTAAAGATGTTGTAATAACACGATTGCCTACCGCTAAATCTGTAACACGTTCCATATCAATTTCTTGCGGTAAATCTGTCTTATTTACAATGACAATGAAATCTTTTCCTTGTACGGCACGGAATAGATCCTCATCTTCATTTGTTAAAGCCTCGCTATAGTTCACTACAATTAACACTAAGTCTGCTTGGCTCATCATTTCCTTCGAACGCTCTACACCAATTCGTTCAACAATATCTTCCGTTTCACGAATTCCGGCTGTATCTATAAGTTTAAGTGGTACACCACGCACATTAACGTACTCTTCAATAACATCACGAGTTGTTCCTGCAATATCAGTTACAATTGCCTTTTTCTCCTGAACAAGACTATTTAATAGCGATGATTTCCCAACGTTAGGTCTACCGATAATCGCGGTAGAAATGCCTTCACGTAAAATCTTTCCTTGCTTCGATGTTTCTAATATCTTTGCAATTTCAGCACGGACATGTGTAGCTTTCTCAATTAAAATATTATGCGTCATCTCTTCTACATCATCATATTCTGGGTAATCTATATTCACCTCAATATGAGCTAATGTTTCTAATATTTCTTGTCGCAGATGGCCGATTAATTTAGATAATCGTCCTTCCATTTGGTTAATCGCTACATTCATAGCACGATCTGTTTTCGCACGGATTAAGTCCATAACAGCTTCTGCTTGTGACAAATCAATACGTCCATTTAAAAAAGCACGTTTTGTAAATTCACCAGGCTCTGCCAGTCGTACTCCTTGCGCTAAAATAAGCTGTAATACTTTATTTACCGAAACAAGTCCACCATGACAGTTAATTTCTACTATATTTTCACGCGTAAAAGTCCTTGGTGCACGCATAATAGACACCATAACTTCTTCAATAACTTGATTTGTATCTAAATCGACAATATGACCATAATGAATTGTATGAGAAGAAACCTGTGTTAAATCCTTCCCTTTAAAAATACGATCGACTTTCTCAATCGCATCATCCCCACTTACTCGAACAATGGCAATTGCACCTTCCCCAAGTGCTGTGGAAATTGCGGCAATTGTATCAAATTCCATGTCCTTTCACCTCACTTGCTTATTTATCTCTATTTCAACATGAATTTTTTCCGTCACTAAATTATTAGGATACCATAACGAACCTATCTACAAAAGAATAATAACTCATTTTATTATGTCCTTATGTAAAAAACACTAAACTTATTCACAGTGGATAAGTTTAGTGTTTTTTAGTTATCCACATTTATTTTCTCCTCAAAAAAACCGGCACTCAATTGAGTAACCGGTCACTTGGAAGATATTACAACATACCGATGTGGTTCTTTCCCTTCAGAAGTTGTAATGATATTTTGATGATTAGATAATGCTTGGTGAATAATTTTCCGTTCAAAAGAAGGCATTGGTTCTAGAACAACTCTTTTTTTCGTACTCACTACTTGTTTTGCTAATCGATAGGAAAGAGATTCTAACGTATTTTTTCTTTTACTACGATAGTTTTCAGCATCCAGTGTAATACCAATATATTGCTTTGTATTACGGTTCGCAACAAGTTTTGTTAAATACTGTAAAGAATTTAACGTATTCCCTCTTTTACCAATTAAAACACCAATATTTTCACCAGAAATTGTAAATTCAACTTCGCGTCCTTTTACAATTTTTCTAATCTCAACTTCCACACCCATGTTTTGAATAACATTTTTTAAATATTCTTCACATTCTTGGATTGGATCTTTTTTCAATACAACTTCTACAACAGCGGGGCGATTCCCAAATAAACCTAGGAACCCCCTCTTACCCTCATCGATAATATTTATATCTACTCGATCTTTCGAAGCATTTAATTGTCTTAAAGCATCTTGTACTGCCAGCTCGACTGTTTGTCCTTTAGCAGTAATCATACTCACTTGCTTGATCCTCCTGCCTTACTAGCCTTAATTTCAGGCCCTTTGATCATATACACTTGAGCGATACCAAAGATATTACCAACTACCCAGTACAATGATAGTGCTGCTGGGAAGTTAATTGCAAAGACTAAAATCATAATTGGCATAAGCCAAATCATCATTGCCATTTGCGGATTTTGTCCAGCCGTTCCTGCCATTGCAAGCTTTTGCTGAATAAACGTCGTAATAGCTGCAACAATTGGAAGGATATAGAACGGATCCGCCTGTCCTAAATCGAACCATAAAAATGTATGTTCACTAATTGCTGTTGTTCTCATAATCGCATGATAAAACGCGAATAAAATAGGCATCTGAACAAATATTGGTAAACATCCTGCTAATGGGTTTACACCATTCTTTTGATATAACTGCATCATTTCTTGTTGTAGTTTTTGCTGTGTTGCTTGATCTTTAGAACTATATTTCTCTTTTAATTTCACCATTTCTGGTTGTAACGCCTGCATTGCTTTCGTACTCTTCGTTTGTTTAATCATTAATGGTAATAATGCAAAACGAATGATAAGAGTTGTAACAACGATTGCTAAACCGTAATTACTACCAAATAATTCTGCAAAATATGTGATTAACTGAGAAAGCGGGTATACGAAATATTCATTCCAAATCCCAGTGCTTTTCGGTGTAATCGGTTGATTTGTTTCACTACAGCCGGTAGCAATTGCCATTAGCATAATAACCATGGCTAATAAACCTATTTTCTTTTTCAAAGCCTGCTCCTCCTTGTTTCGGTATGTATATAGTGTAATTCATTTCCTTACGCTACTTTTTTATTCTTTTCATACCAGAGCGTTTAAAGACATGAATTAAGCTTTTCTTTAACTCTTCATATGTCATCTCTGCACAAGGCTTCCTTGCTATTATAACAAAATCTTTTCCAGAATCTATCTCATCTTTTAATTCTATAATCGATTGGCGAATCATACGCTTAATTCGATTACGCACTACTGCATTTCCTATTTTCTTACTAACAGAAAGACCAATGCGAAAATGCGGCTGTTTTTCTTTATCTAATTTGTATACAACAAACTGGCGATTGGCATTCGATTGTCCTTTTTGGAAAACAGCCTGGAATTCATCATTCTTTTTTATACGATTTTTTTTCTTCATATCATTTGACACTCCTGTATTTCATCAGCGGAAACTCATTATTATTAGAAAAAAAGACCACTGAACGATCAGTGGTCTACGCAGATAATACTTTTCTTCCTTTACGACGACGAGCTGCTAGCACTTTACGTCCGTTTGCTGTGCTCATACGGCTGCGGAAACCATGTACTTTGCTGCGCTTACGTTTATTTGGTTGGTAAGTTCTTTTCATTATATGACACCTCCCTGAGGAATATCTGTTAAAGACAGTCTAATAAATTATAGTAAATCAAATAGGAAAATGTCAATGGTTCTCGAAATTTTCATCAAATATTCATTTTTAACCTATTCACACACTTTTTCACAGTCCCTATATTTCCTTGTGGATAAATATATTTTCTCTTTTTTGTATCCACAAACTCTTTTTTTACTTTTACACAGTATATCGTGTTGTGGACAAGTTTATTCCACAAGGTATTGATTTTGTGGATAACTTTCTTAAATTCATTGCTATAGCTGCTTTTTTTTGATATTATAGTTGTGTTTTCACTTTGAATAAGTTTTCCACACCTTTATTTTATCCACAATTTGTGCATAACATGTGGATAGTTTAAATCACATGTGAGTAAATAGTTGTCCACATGTGTTATTTTGTCGAAAACTCTATCTCGGATACTAACGACGTTTTTATATTTTAAAATACGTTTCGTATAAATATGCATTAGAAGTATTTACAGGTTGTACAATTGTTGCGCAACCTTATTCTTTTACCATCTTTGTAAAGGAGGGACACCTTTGGAAAATATCTCTGATTTATGGAATAGTGCCTTAAAAGAATTAGAAAAAAAGGTAAGCAAGCCAAGTTATGAAACATGGTTAAAATCAACAACTGCTCATAACTTAAAAAAAGATGTATTAACTATTACAGCTCCAAATGAATTCGCTCGTGACTGGCTAGAATCTCATTATTCGGAACTAATCTCCGAAACACTTTATGATTTAACAGGGGCAAAACTAGCTATTCGTTTTATCATTCCCCAAAGTCAGGCAGAAGAGGATATAGATCTCCCTTCTGTTAAGCAAAAACACGCCCATGATGAGTCTAATCACTTACCACAGAGTATGTTAAACCCAAAATATACATTTGATACATTTGTTATTGGCTCTGGTAATCGTTTTGCACATGCTGCTTCTTTAGCTGTAGCTGAAGCACCAGCTAAAGCCTATAATCCGCTCTTTATTTACGGGGGCGTTGGACTTGGAAAAACACATTTAATGCACGCAATTGGGCATTATGTAATTGAACACAACCCAAATGCAAAAGTTGTATATTTATCATCTGAAAAATTTACAAATGAATTTATTAATTCAATTCGTGATAATAAAGCTGTCGATTTTCGTAATAAATATCGTAATGTAGATGTCTTATTGATAGATGATATTCAATTTCTTGCTGGAAAAGAACAAACACAGGAAGAGTTTTTCCATACATTTAATGCGTTACATGAAGAAAGTAAACAAATTGTGATTTCAAGCGATAGACCACCAAAAGAAATCCCAACTTTAGAAGATCGCCTTCGTTCTCGCTTTGAATGGGGGTTAATTACGGACATTACGCCACCAGATTTAGAAACTAGAATCGCAATTTTACGTAAAAAAGCAAAAGCAGAAGGTCTTGATATACCAAATGAAGTTATGCTTTATATCGCAAATCAAATCGATTCAAATATTCGTGAACTAGAGGGTGCACTTATTCGAGTTGTAGCTTATTCATCTTTAATTAATAAAGATATGAATGCTGATTTAGCGGCTGAAGCGCTTAAAAATATTATTCCAAACTCTATACCTAGGATTATTTCTATTTCTGATATTCAAAAGGCTGTTGGGGGCGTCTATCAAGTAAAATTAGAAGATTTCAAAGCAAAAAAACGGACAAAATCCGTTGCATTCCCTCGCCAAATTGCGATGTATTTATCACGTGAACTTACGGACTCATCTTTGCCAAAAATAGGTGAAGAATTTGGTGGCCGCGATCATACAACAGTAATCCATGCTCACGAAAAAATTTCGAAGCTATTAAAAACGGATACTCAATTACAAAAACACGTTGAAGAAGTTAAGGATATTTTAAAATAGTAGTACCTGAATAGTGTGAATAACTTAGCTTATTTTACGCACAGTCTATCCACATGTAGATAGACTGTTTTTACATCTTTAAACAGGGTTATCCACATATCCACAAGCCCTATTACTATTACTACTATTTTTTTATCTTTATTAAATAAATAAAATCTTATACTTACCGGAGGTTTTTCGTTATGCGTTTTACAATACAAAAAGACTATCTTGTAAGAAGTGTACAAGATGTAATGAAGGCAGTTTCTTCTCGTACAACAATTCCAATTCTTACAGGGATTAAAGTTGTAGCAACTGAAGAAGGAGTTACTTTAACAGGTAGTGATGCAGACATCTCTATCGAATCATTTATCCCAGTCGAAGATGCTGGAAAAGAAATTGTGGAAATTGAACAATCAGGAAGTATTATTTTACAAGCAAAGTATTTTAGTGAGATCGTAAAAAAATTACCTAAAGAAACTGTCGAAATTTCTGTGGAAAATCATTTTATGACAAAAATAAAATCTGGAAAATCAGAATTCAACTTAAATGGTTTAGATGCTGCTGAATATCCGTTATTACCACAAATCGAAGAACATCACGTATTTAAGATTCCAACAGATTTACTAAAGCACATGATTCGTCAAACAGTATTTGCAGTTTCAAGTTCTGAAACAAGACCAATCTTGACAGGTGTAAACTGGAAGGTATATAACAGCGAGCTAACTTGCATTGCAACAGATAGTCACAGGCTAGCACTTCGTAAAGCAAAAATCGAAGGGTATAATATTGCCGATGAATTTCAAGCGAATGTCGTTATTCCTGGTAAGAGCTTAAGTGAATTAAGTAAAATTCTAGATGAATCTGAAGAAATGGTAGATATCGTTATTACGGAGTATCAAGTATTATTCCGTACAAAACATTTATTATTCTTCTCAAGATTATTAGAAGGAAATTATCCAGATACAACGCGTTTAATTCCAGCTGAAAGTAAAACTGATATATTTGTAAATACAAAAGAATTTTTACAAGCGATTGATCGTGCGTCGCTGTTAGCAAGAGATGGTCGTAACAACGTTGTTAAATTATCAACATTAGAACAACAGATGTTAGAGATTTCTTCGAATGCACCAGAAATCGGAAAAGTAGTAGAAGAGGTTCAATGTGAAAATGTAGATGGAGAAGAATTAAAAATATCTTTTAGTGCAAAATATATGATGGACGCATTAAAAGCTTTAGATAGTACAGAAATTAAAGTTAGTTTTACTGGGGCGATGAGACCGTTTTTAATTCGCACAGTAAATGATAATTCTATTATCCAGTTAATTTTACCAGTCCGTACTTACTAAGTAAGGATTAAGGGTTGCTAGTGTAAAGGTACTAGTGACCCTTATTTGATTTGTGGGGTATTACTTTCCTAATGCTAGTTTATTTAGTACAATGAAAGAATGAACACTTTCAGAAAGTGAGCGATTTTATGAAACTTATTAAGATTTCAACAGAATACATTACACTAGGACAATTTTTAAAGTTAGCTGATGTAATTGATACAGGTGGCGCTGTGAAATGGTTCTTACAAGAATATGAAGTATACGTGAATCAAGAACTTGAAAATAGAAGAGGCCGAAAGTTATATGCAAATGATATTGTTGAAATTCCGGGAAGCGGAACTTTCCAAGTTCAAGCATAAAGGGGGATCCCTTTGTTTATTACAGAAATACAATTAAAAAACTATCGCAATTATGAGCATTTAGAGCTTTCCTTTGAGGATAAAGTCAATGTAATTATTGGTGAAAATGCGCAAGGGAAAACGAATCTGATGGAAGCTATTTATGTATTGGCGATGGCGAAATCTCATAGAACTTCGAACGATCGTGAACTCATTCGTTGGGATGAGGATTATGGTAATATAAAAGGTAGATTACAAAGGCGAAATAGTTCAGTATCCTTAGAATTAAATATTTCAAAAAAAGGTAAAAAGGCAAAGTTAAATCAGTTAGAACAACAAAAATTGAGCCAGTATATTGGTGAAATGAATGTTGTTATGTTTGCCCCAGAAGATTTAAATCTTGTAAAAGGAAGCCCTCAAGTACGAAGACGCTTTTTGGATATGGAACTTGGACAAATAGCTCCGGTCTATTTGTATGAATTAAGTCAATATCAAAAGGTACTCACGCAACGAAATCATTTACTTAAGAAGATGCAAGGGAATAGTAAAAATGAGGAAACGATGTTGGATGTATTTACACTTCAACTTATTGAGCATGGTGCAAAAATTTTGCGAAAACGTTTTGAGTTTTTGCATTTACTACAAGAATGGGCTGCTCCAATTCATCGCGGAATTAGCAGGGGATTAGAGGAGTTAGAAATCGTTTATAAACCAAGTGTAGATGTATCAGAATCAATGGATTTGTCGAAAATAAAGGAAGTATACTATGAAAGTTTTCAATCTGTGAAACAACGTGAAATTTTTCGGGGTACAACTTTACTTGGTCCTCATCGTGATGATTTACAATTCTTCGTTAATAGTAAAAATGTTCAAGTCTTTGGTTCACAAGGACAACAACGAACAACCGCACTATCCCTAAAATTGGCTGAAATTGAATTGATATACTCAGAGGTTAAGGAATATCCAATTCTTTTACTAGATGATGTGTTATCAGAATTAGATGATTATCGTCAATCGCATCTGCTAAATACAATTCAAGGAAAAGTACAAACCTTTGTGACAACGACGAGTGTCGAGGGAATTGAACACGAAACATTGAAAGAAGCGAAAACAATTCATGTAACGAACGGCACGGTAGATTGTGAAATAGACAGAAAATAATTTCTGTTTAAATGGAAAAGTAGGTGATCTTTGTGTCAATGGAACAAAAGCAAATGCAGGAAAATGCATATGATGAAAGTCAGATTCAGGTGTTAGAAGGACTGGAGGCAGTTCGAAAGCGTCCTGGTATGTATATCGGTTCTACAAGTGGAAAAGGTCTTCATCACCTCGTGTGGGAAATTGTTGATAACAGTATTGATGAAGCTTTAGCAGGATATTGTGATGAAATTAATGTCAGTATTGAAGAAGATAATAGTATTGTTGTAACAGATGATGGTCGTGGTATCCCTGTTGGTATACAAGAAAAAATGGGACGTCCTGCTGTAGAAGTTATTATGACGGTACTCCATGCCGGTGGTAAATTTGGCGGTGGTGGTTATAAAGTTTCTGGTGGTTTGCATGGTGTAGGTGCATCTGTTGTAAATGCTTTATCAACAGAATTAGAGGTATTTGTACATCGAGATGGAAAAATACACTATCAAAAATATGAACGTGGGGTCCCGGCTGCAGATTTAAAAGTAATAGGTGAAACTGATCGTACAGGAACGATCACACGCTTTAAGCCAGATTCAGAAATTTTTACAGAGACGACAGAATACGAATTTGATACATTAGCGACTCGTATGCGTGAGTTGGCGTTTTTAAATCGTAATATTAAATTAACAATTGAAGATAAGCGTGAACATAAGCAAAAGAAAGAATTCCATTATGAAGGTGGAATTAAATCATATGTTGAACATTTAAATCGTTCAAAACAACCGATTCATGAAGAACCTGTATATGTTGATGGTTCAAAAGATGGGATTCAGGTTGAGGTTGCTCTTCAATATAACGAAGGCTATACAAATCATATTTATTCATTTACAAATAATATTCATACGTATGAAGGCGGTACACATGAGGTAGGTTTTAAGACTGCTCTAACACGTGTAATTAACGATTATGGTCGTAAAAATAATATTTTAAAAGATGCGGATAGTAATTTAACTGGTGAAGATGTTCGTGAAGGCTTAACAGCAATCGTGTCAATTAAGCATCCAAATCCACAATTTGAAGGACAAACAAAGACGAAACTTGGAAATAGTGAAGCGAGAACGATTACAGAGTCTGTATTCTCAGAGGCGTTTGAAAAGTTCTTACTAGAAAATCCCAATGTTGCACGTAAAATTATAGATAAAGGGACTATGGCAGCACGTGCACGTGTAGCGGCTAAAAAGGCTCGTGAACTAACGCGCCGAAAGAGTGCTCTAGAAGTTTCAAGTTTACCAGGGAAGCTAGCTGATTGTTCTTCTAAAGATCCAGCAATTAGCGAAATTTATATCGTGGAGGGTGACTCTGCGGGCGGATCTGCAAAACAAGGACGCGATCGTCATTTTCAAGCGATTTTACCACTGAAGGGTAAAATTATTAACGTTGAAAAGGCACGTTTAGATAAGATTTTATCAAATGATGAAGTTCGTACAATTATTACAGCAATCGGTACAAATATTGGTGGGGATTTTGCTATTGAAAAAGCTCGCTATCATAAAGTTATTATTATGACAGATGCCGATGTTGATGGTGCACATATTCGTACCCTATTATTAACGTTCTTCTATCGTTATATGCGTCAAATCATTGAGTGTGGATATATATATATCGCACAGCCACCGTTGTTTAAAGTACAACAAGGTAAAAAAATTCAATATGCTTATAACAATAAAGAACTTGAAAAAATACTAGCTGAATTACCAGCTCAACCTAAGCCTGGGATTCAGCGTTATAAAGGTCTAGGGGAAATGAATCCAACTCAGCTGTGGGAGACAACAATGGACCCAGAAGTACGTTCGTTACTTCAAGTTTCCCTTCAAGATGCAATTGAAGCGGATGAAACATTTGAAATTTTGATGGGTGATAAAGTAGAGCCGCGTCGTAACTTTATCCAAGAAAATGCAAAATACGTGAAAAACCTTGATATTTAAGTGAGTAATGACAGGAATCTAAGTATTCCTGTCTTCTACATATAAATCAATGTATGTGTAACGGAAATGTAAGAGGAGGTGCTCGTTGATGTCAGACAATCAACAACAAGCACGAATTCGAGAAATTAATATTAGTCATGAAATGCGTACCTCATTTTTAGATTACGCAATGAGTGTTATCGTGTCTCGTGCATTACCAGATGTTCGTGATGGATTAAAACCAGTTCATCGTAGGGTTTTATATGCGATGAATGATTTAGGAATTACAGCTGATAAAGCATATAAGAAGTCGGCGCGTATTGTCGGCGAAGTAATTGGTAAGTATCACCCGCACGGTGATTCAGCTGTTTATGAAACAATGGTACGTATGGCACAAGATTTTAGTCAACGTTACATGCTTGTTGATGGACATGGTAATTTCGGTTCTGTTGATGGAGATTCAGCGGCAGCAATGCGTTATACAGAAGCAAGAATGTCTAAGATTTCTATGGAATTAATACGCGATATTACAAAGAATACAATTGATTATCAAGATAACTACGATGGTTCTGAAAGAGAGCCAGTTGTATTACCAGCGCGTTTCCCTAACTTATTAGTCAATGGTACGACGGGTATTGCGGTTGGTATGGCAACAAACATTCCACCGCATCAACTTGGAGAAGTAATTGATGGTGTGTTGGCATTAAGTCATAACCCTGATATCACTATCGCGGAATTAATGGAATATATTCCTGGACCAGACTTCCCAACTTCAGGTTTAATCTTAGGGCGAAGTGGAATTCGAAGAGCTTACGAAACAGGTCGCGGTTCTATTATACTTCGTGCTAAAGTTGAAATTGAAGAGAGAGCAAATGGTAAACAAACTATTATCGTAACAGAACTACCTTATCAAGTTAATAAGGCGCGATTAATTGAAAAGATCGCAGAACTAGTTCGTGATAAGAAAATTGAAGGTATTACAGATTTACGTGATGAATCGGATCGTAATGGTATGCGTATTGTTATGGAAGTACGTCGTGATGCCAATGCCAATGTACTATTAAATAATCTATATAAACATACAGCACTCCAAACAAGTTTCGGTATTAATATGTTGTCTCTTGTAAATGGGGAGCCACAAGTCTTAAATTTAAAACAAAATCTATATTATTATTTAGAGCATCAAAAGGTAGTGATTCGTAGACGTACTGCTTATGAATTAGAGAAAGCGGAAGCGCGTGCTCATATTTTAGAAGGCTTACGAATTGCTTTAGATCATCTTGATGAAGTTATTACTTTAATCCGTAGTTCAAAAACAGCTGATATTGCAAAACAAGGTTTAATGGAACGTTTCGGCTTAAGTGAGAAACAAGCGCAAGCGATTTTAGATATGCGTTTGCAACGTTTAACTGGATTAGAACGCGAAAAAATCGAACAAGAATATCAAGATTTAATGAAGATAATTGCAGAGTTAAAAGCAATTTTAGCAGACGAAGAAAAAGTTCTTGAAATTATTCGCGAGGAATTAGCTGAAGTAAAAGAGCGTTTTAATGATAAGAGAAGAACAGAAATTACAATTGGCGGTATGGAAGCTATAGAGGATGAAGATTTAATCCCAGAACAAAATATCGCAATTACACTTACTCATAATGGTTATATTAAGAGGTTACCGGCTTCTACGTACAAAACACAGAACCGTGGGGGACGTGGTGTACAAGGAATGGGTACGAATGATGATGACTTTGTCGAACATTTATTAACAACGTCTACTCATGATCATATTTTATTCTTCACAAACAAGGGTAAAGTATACCGTACAAAAGGATATGAAATTCCAGAGTATAGTCGTACAGCAAAAGGTATACCGATTATTAATCTATTAGGGGTAGATAAGGGTGAGTGGATCAACGCTATTATTCCAATTCGTGAATTTGGTGACGACCAGTTCTTATTCTTTACAACGAAACAAGGTATCTCTAAGAGAACACCACTTTCGTCATTTGCCAATATACGTACAAATGGTTTAATTGCAATTTCTCTTCGTGAAGAGGATGAATTAATCTCTGTACGCTTAACATCTGGTGATAAGGATATTATCGTTGGGACAAGTAACGGTATGTTAATTCGTTTCAATGAGCAAGATGTGCGTTCAATGGGACGTAATGCGGCTGGTGTAAAAGCAATTACATTAGGTGATGAAGATCAAGTTGTAGGTATGGAAATTGTCGAAGAGGATGTAAATGTTCTAATTGTAACGAAAAATGGTTATGGAAAGCGTACACCGATTGATGAATACCGCCTGCAAAGTCGTGGTGGTAAAGGTCTGAAGACTTGTAATATTACAGATAAAAACGGTAAGTTAGTAGCGGTTAAGTCTGTAACAGGCGAAGAAGACATTATGTTAATTACAGCAGCAGGCGTTATTATTCGTATGCCGGTTGATCAAATCTCTCAAATGGGACGTAATACACAAGGTGTTCGTCTAATTCGATTAGAAGATGAGCAAGAGGTAGCGACAGTAGCAAAAGCGCAAAAAGATGAAGAAGAAGAATCTAATGAAGAGGATTCGTCTGAAGAGTAAGAGTGGGGATTTCTCCCCCTCTTATTTTTTTATAATAATACTTGCATAGCAATAGGAAAGTGTATATAATAGGAAAAGTCAGCAAATGAGAGATACAAGTTATCGAAAAAAACTTGTTGACGAAAATAATATGCTATGATATATTATGAAAGTCGCTGAAACGCGATGTTGAACTTTGAAAACTAAACGAAACAAACAACGTGAAACGTCAATTTTTATTTTTAGATGCTAGACAAACTAACTTTATTGGAGAGTTTGATCCTGGCTCAGGATGAACGCTGGCGGCGTGCCTAATACATGCAAGTCGAGCGAATGGATTAAGAGCTTGCTCTTATGAAGTTAGCGGCGGACGGGTGAGTAACACGTGGGTAACCTACCCATAAGACTGGGATAACTCCGGGAAACCGGGGCTAATACCGGATAATATTTTGAACTGCATAGTTCGAAATTGAAAGGCGGCTTCGGCTGTCACTTATGGATGGACCCGCGTCGCATTAGCTAGTTGGTGAGGTAACGGCTCACCAAGGCGACGATGCGTAGCCGACCTGAGAGGGTGATCGGCCACACTGGGACTGAGACACGGCCCAGACTCCTACGGGAGGCAGCAGTAGGGAATCTTCCGCAATGGACGAAAGTCTGACGGAGCAACGCCGCGTGAGTGATGAAGGCTTTCGGGTCGTAAAACTCTGTTGTTAGGGAAGAACAAGTGCTAGTTGAATAAGCTGGCACCTTGACGGTACCTAACCAGAAAGCCACGGCTAACTACGTGCCAGCAGCCGCGGTAATACGTAGGTGGCAAGCGTTATCCGGAATTATTGGGCGTAAAGCGCGCGCAGGTGGTTTCTTAAGTCTGATGTGAAAGCCCACGGCTCAACCGTGGAGGGTCATTGGAAACTGGGAGACTTGAGTGCAGAAGAGGAAAGTGGAATTCCATGTGTAGCGGTGAAATGCGTAGAGATATGGAGGAACACCAGTGGCGAAGGCGACTTTCTGGTCTGTAACTGACACTGAGGCGCGAAAGCGTGGGGAGCAAACAGGATTAGATACCCTGGTAGTCCACGCCGTAAACGATGAGTGCTAAGTGTTAGAGGGTTTCCGCCCTTTAGTGCTGAAGTTAACGCATTAAGCACTCCGCCTGGGGAGTACGGCCGCAAGGCTGAAACTCAAAGGAATTGACGGGGGCCCGCACAAGCGGTGGAGCATGTGGTTTAATTCGAAGCAACGCGAAGAACCTTACCAGGTCTTGACATCCTCTGAAAACTCTAGAGATAGAGCTTCTCCTTCGGGAGCAGAGTGACAGGTGGTGCATGGTTGTCGTCAGCTCGTGTCGTGAGATGTTGGGTTAAGTCCCGCAACGAGCGCAACCCTTGATCTTAGTTGCCATCATTAAGTTGGGCACTCTAAGGTGACTGCCGGTGACAAACCGGAGGAAGGTGGGGATGACGTCAAATCATCATGCCCCTTATGACCTGGGCTACACACGTGCTACAATGGACGGTACAAAGAGCTGCAAGACCGCGAGGTGGAGCTAATCTCATAAAACCGTTCTCAGTTCGGATTGTAGGCTGCAACTCGCCTACATGAAGCTGGAATCGCTAGTAATCGCGGATCAGCATGCCGCGGTGAATACGTTCCCGGGCCTTGTACACACCGCCCGTCACACCACGAGAGTTTGTAACACCCGAAGTCGGTGGGGTAACCTTTATGGAGCCAGCCGCCTAAGGTGGGACAGATGATTGGGGTGAAGTCGTAACAAGGTAGCCGTATCGGAAGGTGCGGCTGGATCACCTCCTTTCTATGGAGAATTGATGAACACTGTTCATCAATATAAGTTTCCGTGTTTCGTTTTCGTTTAGTTTTGAGAGTTCAATATAAGTATTGACTCTTAAATAGGAATATGATATAAATAAATTCCGCAATTTGTATGGGCCTATAGCTCAGCTGGTTAGAGCGCACGCCTGATAAGCGTGAGGTCGATGGTTCGAGTCCATTTAGGCCCACCATACATTTTACGGGGCCTTAGCTCAGCTGGGAGAGCGCCTGCCTTGCACGCAGGAGGTCAGCGGTTCGATCCCGCTAGGCTCCACCAAAAAGCTATTTTATATAGCAAATGGTATGTTCTTTGAAAACTAGATAACAGTGTAGCTCATATTTTTTAATTTTAGTTTGGTTAAGTTAGAAAGGGCGCACGGTGGATGCCTTGACACTAGGAGTCGATGAAGGACGGGACTAACGCCGATATGCTTCGGGGAGCTGTAAGTAAGCTTTGATCCGAAGATTTCCGAATGGGGAAACCCACTATACGTAATGGTATGGTATCCTTACCTGAATACATAGGGTATGGAAGACAGACCCAGGGAACTGAAACATCTAAGTACCTGGAGGAAGAGAAAGCAAATGCGATTTCCTGAGTAGCGGCGAGCGAAACGGAATCTAGCCCAAACCAAGAGGCTTGCCTCTTGGGGTTGTAGGACATTCTATACGGAGTTACAAAGGAACGAGGTAGACGAAGCGACCTGGAAAGGTCCGTCACAGAGGGTAATAACCCCGTAGTCGAAACTTCGTTCTCTCTTGAATGTATCCTGAGTACGGCGGAACACGTGAAATTCCGTCGGAATCTGGGAGGACCATCTCCCAAGGCTAAATACTCCCTAGTGATCGATAGTGAACCAGTACCGTGAGGGAAAGGTGAAAAGCACCCCGGAAGGGGAGTGAAAGAGATCCTGAAACCGTGTGCCTACAAATAGTCAGAGCCCGTTAATGGGTGATGGCGTGCCTTTTGTAGAATGAACCGGCGAGTTACGATCCCGTGCGAGGTTAAGCTGAAGAGGCGGAGCCGCAGCGAAAGCGAGTCTGAATAGGGCGTTTAGTACGTGGTCGTAGACCCGAAACCAGGTGATCTACCCATGTCCAGGGTGAAGTTCAGGTAACACTGAATGGAGGCCCGAACCCACGCACGTTGAAAAGTGCGGGGATGAGGTGTGGGTAGCGGAGAAATTCCAATCGAACCTGGAGATAGCTGGTTCTCCCCGAAATAGCTTTAGGGCTAGCCTTAAGTGTAAGAGTCTTGGAGGTAGAGCACTGATTGAACTAGGGGTCCTCATCGGATTACCGAATTCAGTCAAACTCCGAATGCCAATGACTTATCCTTAGGAGTCAGACTGCGAGTGATAAGATCCGTAGTCAAGAGGGAAACAGCCCAGATCGCCAGCTAAGGTCCCAAAGTGTGTATTAAGTGGAAAAGGATGTGGAGTTGCTTAGACAACTAGGATGTTGGCTCAGAAGCAGCCACCATTTAAAGAGTGCGTAATAGCTCACTAGTCGAGTGACTCTGCGCCGAAAATGTACCGGGGCTAAATACACCACCGAAGCTGCGAATTGATACCAATGGTATCAGTGGTAGGGGAGCGTTCTAAGTGCAGTGAAGTCAGACCGGAAGGACTGGTGGAGCGCTTAGAAGTGAGAATGCCGGTATGAGTAGCGAAAGACGGGTGAGAATCCCGTCCACCGAATGCCTAAGGTTTCCTGAGGAAGGCTCGTCCGCTCAGGGTTAGTCAGGACCTAAGCCGAGGCCGACAGGCGTAGGCGATGGACAACAGGTTGATATTCCTGTACCACCTCTTTATCGTTTGAGCAATGGAGGGACGCAGAAGGATAGAAGAAGCGTGCGATTGGTTGTGCACGTCCAAGCAGTTAGGCTGATAAGTAGGCAAATCCGCTTATCGTGAAGGCTGAGCTGTGATGGGGAAGCTCCTTATGGAGCGAAGTCTTTGATTCCCCGCTGCCAAGAAAAGCTTCTAGCGAGATAAAAGGTGCCTGTACCGCAAACCGACACAGGTAGGCGAGGAGAGAATCCTAAGGTGTGCGAGAGAACTCTGGTTAAGGAACTCGGCAAAATGACCCCGTAACTTCGGGAGAAGGGGTGCTTTCTTAACGGAAAGCCGCAGTGAATAGGCCCAAGCGACTGTTTAGCAAAAACACAGGTCTCTGCGAAGCCGTAAGGCGAAGTATAGGGGCTGACACCTGCCCGGTGCTGGAAGGTTAAGGAGAGGGGTTAGCGTAAGCGAAGCTCTGAACTGAAGCCCCAGTAAACGGCGGCCGTAACTATAACGGTCCTAAGGTAGCGAAATTCCTTGTCGGGTAAGTTCCGACCCGCACGAAAGGTGTAACGATTTGGGCACTGTCTCAACCAGAGACTCGGTGAAATTATAGTACCTGTGAAGATGCAGGTTACCCGCGACAGGACGGAAAGACCCCGTGGAGCTTTACTGTAGCCTGATATTGAATTTTGGTACAGTTTGTACAGGATAGGCGGGAGCCATTGAAACCGGAGCGCTAGCTTCGGTGGAGGCGCTGGTGGGATACCGCCCTGACTGTATTGAAATTCTAACCTACGGGTCTTATCGACCCGGGAGACAGTGTCAGGTGGGCAGTTTGACTGGGGCGGTCGCCTCCTAAAGTGTAACGGAGGCGCCCAAAGGTTCCCTCAGAATGGTTGGAAATCATTCGTAGAGTGCAAAGGCATAAGGGAGCTTGACTGCGAGACCTACAAGTCGAGCAGGGACGAAGAGTCGGGCTTAGTGATCCGGTGGTTCCGCATGGAAGGGCCATCGCTCAACGGATAAAAGCTACCCCGGGGATAACAGGCTTATCTCCCCCAAGAGTCCACATCGACGGGGAGGTTTGGCACCTCGATGTCGGCTCATCGCATCCTGGGGCTGTAGTCGGTCCCAAGGGTTGGGCTGTTCGCCCATTAAAGCGGTACGCGAGCTGGGTTCAGAACGTCGTGAGACAGTTCGGTCCCTATCCGTCGTGGGCGCAGGAAATTTGAGAGGAGCTGTCCTTAGTACGAGAGGACCGGGATGGACGCACCGCTGGTGTACCAGTTGTTCTGCCAAGGGCATAGCTGGGTAGCTATGTGCGGAAGGGATAAGTGCTGAAAGCATCTAAGCATGAAGCCCCCCTCAAGATGAGATTTCCCATAGCGTAAGCTAGTAAGATCCCTGAAAGATGATCAGGTTGATAGGTTCGAGGTGGAAGCATGGTGACATGTGGAGCTGACGAATACTAATAGATCGAGGACTTAACCATATAATATGAAGCAAATGTTATCTAGTTTTGAAGGAATATACCTTCATAGTTTGGTGATGATGGCAGAGAGGTCACACCCGTTCCCATACCGAACACGGAAGTTAAGCTCTCTAGCGCCGATGGTAGTTGGGACCTTGTCCCTGTGAGAGTAGGACGTCGCCAAGCAAGATAAAAACACGAGTCATTTGACTCGTGTTTTTTTTATTTCCCATGAAATAGGTTGGATTCCGTTAGTAAAAATGCTGAAATATAGTAAGGGATTTTTTGAGCAGAAATATTGAGAAATTGATAAATAAACGGATAATCTTCAGATCCATAACTTCCAAGTAAGTCATACCACCAATCCGTTTCATACCTAGAAATCATACTTAAATTATAGAGTAATAAATAATGAACAAGAAGCTCAGGCAACACTGGCTTAGAGTTTCTAGGGTCAGTCGTAAGTGGTAAATAATAAGTGTCAGTAAGATGCTCATAGTATAAAGGTGTACTATACATAGGATTCCATGATTGAATAGGTGCCGAAAAAAACAAATTTAATTCATTATTTTTCTCAGGTACGTGTTGTATTGATAAATGCTTACAAGTTGTTTCGATGTAACGAGAAAATCGCTCTTTAGTCATATGTAGTCGATCTAATATATTGACTGAAAAGGAGAGCTCATTTTTATTTGTTGAATCGATCTTATATAAAGTTGATACTTTTTGACTATAGCGCAACAAATTTTGTAATTCAGGAATATTCCCCATTAGTTCTAACATATTAAACTTCTCCGCTTCTAAGTGTTTCATGTGAAACAGTTGTTCTGCAACGTGAGTAAACAATCCGTTTTTCTGTATTTTCACCTCATCTTCTAAAAATTGATACCCCTGTTTTTTTCGTTTACGAGTCGTAACGCCATGAGCTAAAACAGTAGTTGATTCTGGGTAGTTAGGATCAATAGTTAACAAGCAAGCTTTAAACAGTTGGCTAATTCCATAAAATAACAACATCGGCTGAATCGAAAAGGGGGCCACCTTATATAATTCATAATAATTTTTCCCGTGTTCTAAGTAGTAAATAAAGGGATAACAGTTTTCAAAACTTTTTTTTTCAGCATCTTGTATGGAGGATTTTTCATAACAACGGGCAAGATAACGTTGTACATTTTGAGATGAAAAAAAGAAACTTAATTGCTGCCAAGTACAATGTGTTTGATGCATATATTACGCTCCTTTTATTGTCTAAAAATTCTAACATATATATACGTCCTTGACAGTATTTTAACCAATTGATAAGCTACTAATAATAATTTCTGGTATCATGGGGGGAACAATTATGTGGGAATCTAAATTTGTTAAAGAAGGTTTGACTTTTGATGATGTATTACTTGTACCAGCGAGGTCAGATATATTACCAAGAGAAGTAAGTGTTAAAACAGTTTTATCTGAAAGCTTACAGCTAAACATCCCGTTAATTAGTGCAGGAATGGATACAGTAACAGAAGCTGACATGGCTATTGCAATGGCTCGCCAAGGCGGTTTAGGAATTATTCATAAGAATATGTCTATTGAGCAACAAGCAGAGCAAGTTGATAAAGTAAAGCGCTCTGAAAGCGGCGTTATTTCAGATCCTTTCTTCTTAACTCCAGAACATCAAGTATATGATGCAGAACATCTTATGGGAAAATATCGTATCTCAGGTGTACCAGTTGTAAATAATTTAGATGAGCGAAAATTAGTTGGTATTATTACAAACCGTGATATGCGTTTCATCCAAGACTACTCAATCAAAATTTCTGACGTAATGACAAAAGAACAGTTAATTACAGCTCCAGTTGGTACTACGCTGGAAGAAGCTGAAAAAATCCTACAAAAGTATAAAATTGAAAAGCTCCCTCTTGTTGATAATAACGGTGTATTACAAGGGCTTATTACAATAAAAGATATTGAAAAAGTAATTGAATTCCCAAACTCTGCTAAAGATAAGCAAGGACGCTTATTAGTTGGAGCAGCTGTTGGTGTAACGGCTGATGCTATGCTTCGTATCGATGCATTAGTAAAAGCTAGCGTAGATGCAATTGTACTTGATACAGCTCATGGGCATTCTAAAGGTGTTATTGAAAAAGTAAAAGAAGTTCGTGCGAAATATCCAGCACTAAATATTATCGCTGGAAATGTTGCTACAGCTGAAGCAACGAAAGCATTAATTGAGGCTGGTGCAAACGTAGTTAAAGTTGGTATTGGACCAGGTTCTATTTGTACAACGCGTGTTGTAGCTGGTGTTGGTGTACCACAATTAACAGCAGTTTATGATTGTGCAACAGAAGCTCGTAAACACGGTATTCCAGTTATTGCTGATGGCGGTGTTAAGTACTCTGGTGATATGGTTAAAGCTTTAGCAGCAGGAGCACACGTTGTTATGCTAGGTAGTATGTTTGCTGGTGTTGCTGAAAGCCCTGGAGAAACTGAAATTTACCAAGGTCGCCAATTTAAAGTATATCGTGGTATGGGTTCTGTTGGAGCGATGGAAAAAGGAAGTAAAGATCGTTACTTCCAAGAAGGAAACAAAAAACTTGTTCCTGAAGGTATTGAAGGACGCGTACCATATAAAGGACCTTTAGCAGATACAGTTCATCAATTAGTTGGTGGATTACGTGCAGGTATGGGATATTGCGGAGCGCAGAATTTAGAATTCTTACGTGAGAATGCACAGTTCATTCGTATGTCAGGTGCAGGTTTACGTGAAAGCCATCCTCATCACGTACAGATTACAAAAGAGGCTCCAAACTACTCGTTGTAATGTCTTATATACAAATAGACAGAGATTTGATATCTCTGTCTATTTTTTTTTGATTATGTTAGAATAACGGTTATGTGAGTACATAGATATTGGGGGTAGCAAAAGTGAAAGGTATGTTTTGCAAAAGATTCATTGCGTTGGTAACAGTGCTTACAATAGCTTGTAGCATGCTTGTACCATATAGCAATGCATCAGCAGAAACAGGAGCCGCTTTAAACATTGAAGCAGGTGCGGCAATTTTAGTAGAAGCGAATTCTGGGAAGATTTTATATCAAAAAAATGCAGATGAGTTATTATCAATTGCTAGTATGACAAAAATGATGAGTGAATACCTAGTGAACGAGGCTATTGCGAAAGGGAAACTAAAATGGGATCAAAAAGTTAAGGTTTCCGAATATGCGTATAACATTTCGCAAGATCGTTCATTATCGAATGTGCCTCTACGAAATGGTGAATCTTATACAGTAAAAGAGCTATACGAAGCAATGGCAATTTATTCTGCTAATGGTGCAACGATAGCGTTAGCTGAAGCAGTTGCTGGAAAAGAAGTAGACTTTGTAAAAATGATGAATGATAAATCGAAAGAGTTTGGATTAAAAAATTATAAGTTTGTAAATTCTACGGGCTTAACGAACAAAGATTTAAAAGGACACCATCCTGAAGGGACAACTCCAGATGAAGAAAATAAAATGTCTGCGAGAGATGTAGCAATTTTAGCACAACGTCTTATTCAAGATTTCCCTAAAACATTAGACATAGCAAAAATTTCAAAAAAAGTATTCCGTGAAGGTACTCCGGATCGGATCGAAATGCCTAACTGGAACTGGATGTTAAAGGGGTTAATTAAGGAATACGAAGGCGTAGATGGTCTGAAAACAGGATCAACTCCAGAAGCAGGAGATTGTTTCACTGGTACGATTGAAAGAAATGGTATGCGTTTCATTTCTGTAGTTATTAAAACAAAATCTCACACGGCAAGATTTGATGAGACAAAGAAATTATATGATTATGGCTTTGCTAGCTTTGAAATGAAGAAAATGTATGAAAAAGGTTCTTCGGTTAAAGGAAAAGAAACAGTAAGAGTTGAAAATGCGAAAGATAAAGATGTGGCAGCTCAAACGAAGCAAGCTGTTTCACTTCCGGTGCCAAAGGGAAGTAAAGACGTTTATAAAACAGAATTTAAAGAAGGAAATAAGGGACAAGAGGCACCTATGAAAAAGGGAGTTACACTTGGCCAAATGGTTGTAACGTCTAAAGATAGTAATGATCCTGGATTTTTATCAGGAAAATCATTACAAGTAGATCTTGTAACAAAATCTGAAGTAGAAGAGGCGGGCTGGTTCACACGTTCTATGCGCGGAATTGGTTCTTTCTTTAGTGGTATGTGGAATAGTGCTGTTGATACAGTAAAAGGTTGGTTTTAAAAGCTCCTCATTGTAGGAGCTTTTTCTTATTCCTATTTTTCATACCGACTTTATGAAAAAGTAGTGGACAAGCATCAGATAGTTAGTGGTAGAATGTAAGAGTATTCTTAATTTTCTTCTTTAACGGGGGAAAGCAATTCACCTAGGGGGGTTTTTGTACATGACAAATGTAACAGGGACAGAGCGTGTAAAACGTGGAATGGCAGAAATGCAAAAAGGCGGCGTTATTATGGACGTAGTTAACGCTGAGCAAGCAAGGATTGCAGAAGAGGCAGGCGCAGTTGCTGTTATGGCATTAGAGCGTGTACCTGCAGATATTCGTGCAGCAGGTGGCGTTTCTCGTATGGCAGATCCAACAATTGTTGAAGAAGTTATGGGTGCTGTATCAATTCCGGTTATGGCAAAATGCCGTATCGGTCACCTTGTAGAAGCACGTGTATTAGAATCATTAGGGGTAGACTATATCGATGAGAGTGAAGTATTGACTCCTGCTGATGAAGTATACCATTTAAATAAACGTGATTACACAGTTCCGTTTGTATGTGGTTGCCGCGATATCGGAGAAGCTGCACGTCGTATTGCAGAAGGTGCAGCTATGCTTCGTACAAAAGGTGAACCTGGAACAGGAAACATTGTAGAGGCAGTGCGTCATATGCGCCAAGTCAATGCAGAAATCCGTCAAGTTGCAAGTCTACGTGAAGATGAGTTAATGACATATGCAAAAAATACTGGTGCTCCTTATGAAGTACTACTTGAAATTAAACGCCTTGGTCGCCTGCCAGTTGTAAACTTTGCAGCAGGTGGTGTAGCAACACCAGCAGATGCAGCGTTAATGATGCAACTTGGTGCTGATGGTGTATTTGTTGGATCTGGTATCTTCAAATCAGAGAACCCAGAGAAATTTGCACGTGCAATCGTTGAAGCAACGACTCATTATGAAGATTACGAACTAATTGCAAGCCTTTCTAAAGGATTAGGTAACGCAATGAAAGGTATCGAAATTTCAACGTTATTACCAGAACAACGCATGCAAGAGCGTGGATGGTAATTAAAGGAGATCTTTAAAATGGTGAAAATCGGTGTACTAGGTCTTCAAGGTGCAGTTCGTGAGCATGTAAAATCAGTTGAGGCAAGTGGTGCAGAAGCTGTTGTTGTAAAGCGTATAGAGCAACTTGAAGAGATTGATGGTCTTATTTTACCAGGCGGTGAAAGTACAACAATGCGCCGTCTTATTGATAAGTATGCTTTCATGGAGCCTCTTCGTACATTTGCGAAGTCTGGTAAACCAATGTTTGGTACATGTGCAGGAATGATTCTTCTTGCGAAAACACTTATTGGCTATGAAGAAGCACATATTGGTGCTATGGATATTACGGTTGAGCGCAATGCGTTCGGACGCCAAAAAGATAGTTTTGAAGCTGCACTTTCAATGAAAGGTGTGGGAGAAGACTTTGTTGGTGTATTTATCCGTGCTCCGTATGTTGTAAATGTAGCTGATGATGTTGAAGTACTTTCTATGCATGGCGAGCGAATGGTAGCGGTAAGGCAAGGGCCGTTTTTAGCTGCTTCTTTCCATCCGGAATTAACGGATGATCATCGTGTAACAGCATACTTTGTAGAAATGGTAAAAGAAGCGAAAATGAAAAAAGTTGTATAAGTAACTTGCAACTTGTATAAGATTATAGTAAATTGATGATAACAATTTTATAAAATAAGCGTGTTGATAGGAAGTAGTAACAAATGTTGTTTCTTATAGAGAGTCGATGGTTGGTGGAAATCGATAGAAACAGTTTGTGAATCCATCCTGGAATGGAATGTGGAATATCTTTTGATTAGTAAACATTCCCGGTGAAGAGCCGTTATTTCTACTTGAGAGGAAAGCGGTAATGCTTTCAACTAGGGTGGCAACGCGGGTTAACTCCCGTCCCTTTGTATAGGGACGGGAGTTTTTTGTGTTTTATAAAATAAAAGGAGGAGTATATAATGCTTGATATTAAATTTTTACGTACGAATTTTGAAGAAGTAAAAGCAAAATTACAGCATAGAGGCGAAGATTTAACGGATTTTGGTCGCTTTGAAGAACTTGATACGAGAAGAAGAGAGCTACTTGTTCAAACAGAAGAACTAAAAAGTAAACGTAACGAAGTATCTCAACAAATTTCAGTATTAAAGCGTGAAAAGAAAGATGCGGAAGCTCTAATTCTAGAAATGCGTGAAGTTGGGGAAAAAGTAAAAGATCTTGATAATGAGCTTCGTACAGTTGAAGAAGATTTAGAAAGATTAATGCTATCTATCCCAAATATCCCTCATGAATCTGCTCCAATAGGTGAAACAGAGGATGATAACGTAGTAGCACGTACTTGGGGAGAAGTGAAAGAATTTACTTATGAGCCAAAACCGCATTGGGACCTTGCTACTGATTTAGGGATTTTAGATTTTGAACGTGCTGGGAAAGTAACAGGAAGCCGATTTGTATTTTACAAGGGTGCTGGTGCAAGATTAGAACGTGCTTTGATTAGCTTTATGCTTGACCTTCATACTGATGAGCATGGATATGAGGAAGTATTACCTCCTTATATGGTAAACCGTGCAAGTATGACAGGAACAGGACAACTTCCGAAGTTTGAAGAAGATGCATTCCGTATTGAAAGTGAAGATTATTTCCTAATCCCAACAGCTGAAGTACCTGTAACGAATATGCATCGTGATGAGATTGTGAGTAAAGAGCAATTGCCGATACGATATGCTGCGTTTAGCTCATGCTTCCGTTCTGAAGCAGGTTCAGCTGGTCGTGATACACGTGGTTTAATTCGCCAACACCAATTTAATAAAGTTGAACTTGTTAAGTTCGTGAAACCAGAAGATTCTTACGAAGAGTTAGAAAAATTAACAAATGATGCAGAGCGCGTGTTACAATTATTAGAGTTGCCATATCGCGTTATGAGCATGTGTACAGGAGATTTAGGATTTACAGCAGCGAAGAAATACGATATTGAAGTATGGATTCCAAGCTATGGTACATATCGTGAAATTTCTTCTTGTAGTAATTTTGAGGCATTCCAAGCGAGACGTGCGAATATCCGTTTCCGTCGTGAGCCAAATGGCAAACCGGAACATGTTCATACACTAAATGGATCTGGTCTTGCAATTGGACGTACAGTGGCAGCTATTTTAGAGAACTACCAACAAGAAGATGGTACAATTATAATTCCAGAAGTTCTTCGCCCTTATATGGGAGGAAAAACAGTTATTAAATAAGTTAAAACATTCATCGGTATGAGTGATTGGTAATTATGGACGTTGTCAGCAGTGTCATAAAGGAGAGGGGAAGTAAAATTTTCCTTTCCTCATAATTTATTATAGTAGGGTTGACTAACTGTTTTTCTTTTGATATTATATTTGATGTCAATATGGAGGTATACCCAAGTCTGGCTGAAGGGATCGGTCTTGAAAACCGACAGGCGGCGAGAGTCGCGCGGGGGTTCGAATCCCTCTACCTCCTCCAGATATAATTGACAACAGCGCATATAAGTGGAGATTGGAGAACTCGTTACCAACACGTAACGAGTTTTTATTTTAAAGCCAATCATAAAGTATGATGTAAGGATATAGTGTCCTTATTACACACTCATATTCCGATGATTATCTTCATAGATATGAAAGGAGTTAACATGGATCTTATTATACAAACGTTTCCTTTAGATGGAAAAACTTTATATTATGTACAATGTCCTGTCTGTAAGAACAATAGAATTTTAAACAGTGGTGCAAATGTGTCGCGCATTATAAGTGATGATACATTCCGTAAACTTTGTGGTTGCACTTGTGATGTAAAACAGGTTGCAAAAAAAGTAGAGGTACCAAAAGAAGCTGAAAAACCAGCTGTGCAAAAAGAAGTAACTCCAAAACGTACAGGGAAATTACTAACAGCAGTAATTAATGGGAAAGAATTGACTGTTAAAGAGATTGCTGAAACATATGATATTAGTACGAGTACTGTTCGTCAGCGTATTAATGCTGGAAAGCCAGAGAGTGAAATTATTGCTCCGACAAAAAAGAAAAAGTAATTTCATAGGAAAACCCGTGCATATGCACGGGTTTTTTATTTTACAAGTTTACGTGTTTGTTTTAAAAAATGTCCAATTTTTTTAATGATTGGTTCGATTGAATCGCCATCTTTTAAAATATCGTATTCATTAATGTTTAATCGTAAAACAGGGCATGAATTAAAGTTATTAATCCAGTTATCGTAACGTCCATGCATCTCTTTCCAATATTCAATTGGTGTTTGCTGCTCCATGGGACGTCCTCGTTCTTGAATACGATCGACAATATCATCAAAAGAACCTTCTAGGTAAATTAATAAGTCTGGATGAGGGAAGTAAGGAGTCATGACCATAGCATCAAATAAACCTTTGTATGTTTCATAATCAGTTTCAGTCATTGTACCCTTTTCGTAATGCATTTTTGCGAAAATACCAGTGTCCTCATAGATAGAACGATCTTGAACAAAACCGCCACCATATTCGAAAATTCTTTTTTGTTCTTTAAATCGTTCTGCTAAAAAGTACACTTGTAAGTGAAAGCTCCAGCGTGTGAAATCAGCATAGAACTTGTCCAAATATGGATTGGAATCTACTTTTTCAAAAGATGTACGATAACCTAAAGCGTTAGCCAATGCAGTTGTCATAGTTGATTTACCGACACCTACTGTTCCAGCAATAGTGATAACTGCATCATTTGGTATATCATATTTTTGCCTTAAATTCATTGTTATTTCGACTCCTTCAAGAGAGTATTTTGAAGAGCTGATAAGATGACATTTAAATCATCAGGATTTCTTACAAAATCCATATCGTCTCCATTAAATTTTAATACTGGAATATCTGGATGGTCCTTTTTGAAAGCATCCATTGCTGTTTCGTAACCTTTTGTAAGCTGTAGCAAGTAATTTGGATCCATATTTTTTTCGAATTCTCTTCCGCGCATGGCAATTCGTTTTTGTAATGTTTCTAGGCTGGCTGTTAAATAAACGATGACATTTGGTACGGGCATATCTTGCGTAAGAATGCGATAAATTTGCATGTACTTGTCATATTGAGAATCTTTTAATGTACGGGATGCAAAAATTAAATTTTTAAATATATGATAATCTGCTACTACAGGCTTTCTTTGATTCAAATACTTTATGTTAATATCCTCTAGTTGTTTGTATCTATTACAAAGAAAGAACATCTCTGTTTGAAAACTCCATTCGTCGATGTCTTCGTAGAATTTTCCTAAAAAAGGATTTTCATCAACAATCTCTTTTAGTAAGTGGAGTTGCATGTGAGTTGAAAGTTCCTTCGCAAGTGAAGTTTTTCCAACACCAATTGGTCCTTCAACCGTGATAAATGGTACTCCGGTCACGCTGTTTCCTCCTTTCAATCAGTGATTTACCGTGACTACTAAAAACACAAAACAGAATTATTGTAGCACAAGAGGGGAGCGAGCGGACTAATTTGATATAAAAAGTTAGAAAATAGATATGTATTAATTAAATTTTATTTGGGATGACGGTACAATATTTGCCTTTAATGTGGCTTCCATTATTTTTAAAGCATGTTCATTATCTTGCTCGTTATTAGAAGCGATGCAATCCCGTGGTACATAAAGTGTATAATTTCTCATATGGGCATCATTAGCTGTAAAAAGGATGCATATGTTCCCGGCAATTCCTGTTAAAATGAGATTTTCGATTTTTAAATAACCTAATAAAGAATTCAAAGGTGTTTCATAAAAAGCAGAGTAATGTGGTTTAATAAAAATGTAATCGTCAGTATGCGGAGCAATGGCCTCGATAATATTTTTACTATACTTATTTGTACAATGAGTGATAAGTTGATCAATATCAGATCTCCAAAGTTGATAGTGATCATTGACATAAATTATTGGATAGCCCAATGATTTCATGGTGTCCTTTAATTGTAAAATGGGGTTCTTTATAATTTCACATTTCTGTGCCAGGATGGGTCCGTGGGAGAATTGAAAATCATTAATCATATCGATAATGAGTAAGGCAGTATTTTTCATATGTAATTCCCTCTCTTTCTTCTTTAGGTTGGATTGAATTTGTAAAAGTTATCCCACCTGCAAGAAATGAAAAAGTGTATTTTATTTTTGGTGAAAGGACTATATTATGGAGCGAGATATATATTTTATGCAGTTAGCAATAGAGGAAGCGAAGAAGGCGGAGGCGATACAAGAGGTACCAATTGGTGCTGTAATTGTGCTAGATGGTGAAGTGATTAGTGTCGCACATAACTTAAGAGAAACTGAACAGAGATCAATAGCTCACGCCGAGCTCTTAGCTATTGATGAAGCTTGCAAAAAATTAGGGACATGGCGTTTAGAAGATGCAACGTTATATGTAACATTAGAACCTTGCCCAATGTGTGCAGGGGGAATTGTTTTATCGCGTATAAAACGGGTTGTATATGGTGCGAGCGATCCGAAAGGTGGATGTGCAGGTACGTTGATGAATCTTTTAACTGATGAGCGTTTTAATCATCAGTGTGAAGTAGTGGCTGGTGTACTTGAAGAGGAATGTGGTACGTTGTTAACGATTTTTTTTAGGGAGCTTCGTAAGAAAAGAAAAGAAGTGAAAAAACTAGAGAAAAGTAATGGTAACTAACGTATTTGCATTTTGTAAAAAAACAAGTTATACTGATAATGCCTTATCCAAGGCAACCGAATATTGGTTTTAACTTTGCCGTGCTAAGCGGGGAGGTAGCGGTGCCCTATACTCGCAATCCGCTCTAGCGAGGCTGAATCCCTTCTCGAGGTTATGCTGCTGTAAGGTCTGCCTTAAGTAAGTGGTGTTGACGTTTGGGTCCTGCGCAACGGGACCCCGTGAACCTTGTCAGGTCCGGAAGGAAGCAGCAATAAGCGGGTTTTCTCGTGTGCCGCAGGAGTGCCTGAACCGAGCTAACTGCTTGAGTAACGCTTATGGTACGTAATCGACAGAAGGTGCACGGCAGTTATATATGTATACAAAACTCACCTTTATATAAAGGTGAGTTTTTTGTATGGAAAATAACTTTTGGAATCTATAAACAGAATGGGTTATAATAAATAAGATAATAACCTTTGAGGGAGGCCGTATTTTCGTGTCATACCAAGCGTTATACCGAACATGGAGACCGCAAAAATTCGAAGATGTAGTCGGTCAAAAGCACGTGACAAAAACGTTGCAAAATGCCCTTCTTCAAGAGAAAGCTTCACATGCTTATTTGTTTTCGGGTCCGAGGGGAACAGGGAAAACGACAATTGCAAAAGTATTTGCAAAGGCAATTAACTGTGAACACGCCCCGGTAGCTGAACCTTGTAATGAATGTCCTTCTTGTTTAGGAATTACACAAGGGTCTATTTCAGATGTATTAGAAATTGATGCGGCTTCAAATAACGGTGTAGATGAAATTCGAGATATAAGAGATAAAGTAAAATATGCTCCAAGTGCTGTAGGATATAAAGTATACATTATTGATGAAGTTCACATGCTTTCTATGGGTGCCTTTAATGCGCTTTTGAAAACTTTAGAAGAGCCGCCAGGACATGTTATTTTTATTCTGGCGACAACAGAACCGCATAAAATTCCAGCTACAATTATTTCGCGTTGTCAGCGTTTTGAGTTTCGAAAGATATCAGTAAATGATATCGTTGAGAGATTATCGACGGTCGTGACAAATGAAGGTACGCAAGTAGAAGATGAAGCGTTACAAATCGTAGCGCGTGCCGCCGAAGGTGGTATGCGTGATGCGCTCAGTCTTATTGATCAAGCTATTTCTTATAGTGATGAGACGGTGACGAGTGAAGATGTTTTAGCTGTAACAGGATCTGTATCTCAGCGATATTTGGGTGACCTGGTAGAATGTATACGTGAAAATGATGTATCAAGAGCGTTACGTATTATAGATGAGATGATGAGTAAAGGGAAAGATCCAGTTCGCTTTATGGAGGATTTCATTTACTACTATCGTGATATGCTTTTATATCAAACTTCACCACAATTAGAACATATGTTGGAACGGGTAATTGTAGATGGTCAATTCCGTACGTTAAGTGAAGAAATGCAACCGGAAGTAATCTATGAAATTATTCATACCCTTAGTAAGGGACAACAGGAGATGAAGTGGACAAACCATCCAAGAATATTCTTGGAAGTTGTTATGGTGCAACTGTGTCAGCAGTTTATGATGCAAGCAAACGGCGCAGATCGTTTACAAGCGATTATGAACAGGATGCAGCAGCTGGAGAAAGAGTTAGAGCAAGTTAAAAAGAATGGCGTGCCAGCTGGTGTGCAGCAGGAAGTAAGAGAGACGCGGGCAACACCAAAACCGGTACGAACAGGAAGTATGAAAATTCCTGTTGGACGTGTGAATGAAGTGTTAAAGCAAGCGAAGCGTCAAGATTTAGAACAGTTAAAAGCTGTATGGGGCGAATTATTAGGAAGGCTCAAGTCACATAACAAAGTAGCATTTGCTGTTTTATTAGAAAATAGTGAACCAGTTGCGGCTTCGGATGATACCTATGTGTTAGCATTTCAATATGAGATTCATTGCAAAATGGCTAGTGAAAATCGAGAAGCGATGGATACATTGGAACAAACTCTTTTTGAATTGTTAAGTAAAAGGTTAAATATGATTGCTATCCCAAAAAGTGAATGGGGTAAAATTCGTGAAGACTTTTTACAACGCGAAGGCGGGGATTCTGAAGAAAGATCAGAACAAAAAGAAGATCCTCTTATAGAAGAGGCTGTAAAATTAGTAGGGCAAGAACTTATTGAAATAAAAGAGTAATAATAATGAGGAGGAATTAATTATGATGCGTGGCGGAATGGGAAATATGAATAATATGATGAAACAAATGCAAAAGATGCAAAAAGACATGGCGAAGGCGCAAGAAGAGCTTGGCGAAAAAACAGTTGAAGGTACAGCTGGCGGCGGAATGGTTACTGTTATTGCAAATGGTCATAAGCAAGTTCTTGAAGTGAAAATTAAAGAAGAAGTTGTAGATCCAGAAGATATCGAAATGTTACAAGACTTAGTATTAGCTGCAACGAATGATGCACTTAAAAAGGTTGATGAACTTTCAAACTCTACAATGGGCAAATTTACAAAAGGCATGAACTTACCAGGTGGAATGTTCTAGGAGGATATTGATATATGCATTATCCAGAACCGATATCAAAATTAATCGATAGTTTTATGAAGTTGCCAGGAATCGGACCGAAAACAGCGGTTCGATTGGCATTCTTCGTGTTAGATATGAAAGAGGATGATGTACTAGGTTTTGCGAAAGCACTTGTGAATGCAAAGCGAGATTTAGCGTATTGTTCTGTGTGCGGACATATCACTGACCGCGATCCTTGTTATATTTGTGACGATTCGCATAGGGATCAATCGGTTGTTTGTGTAGTACAAGAGCCGAAAGATGTAATTGCGATGGAAAAAATGAAAGAATATCAAGGTGTATATCATGTTTTGCGTGGTGCCATTTCTCCAATGGAGGGAATTGGACCAGAGGATATTAATATCCCGCAGTTATTAAAGAGACTGCAAGATGAAACAGTACAAGAAGTGATATTAGCAACAAACCCTAATATTGAAGGGGAAGCCACAGCGATGTACATATCCCGCCTCTTAAAGCCAACAGGAATTAAAGTAACTCGTATTGCACATGGTCTGCCAGTTGGTGGAGATTTAGAATATGCAGATGAAGTAACACTATCGAAAGCTTTAGAGGGCCGTAGAGAGATATAAGAGGAGAAGGGAAAATGTTCTTTCAAAAAAAGGGTAAGTTGCGTAAAGAGTATGACGATAAGTTAATTGTATTATTAGAAAAGGTAAAGAATGAATGGCTACGTCAGAAGAGACTGGTTGAACAAAGTGTTGAGCCGTCTCAAGATGTACTTTGTTCTTTAAAAATAGCAGAGGCGAAATATTTTTTCTTGTTAAAAGAAGCAAAACGTCGTCCTGTGAAAATGGAACAATGGTAAAAGGTCCTGCTTTTTAAAGCGGGACCTTTTGCTTTTTATCGATTTATTTGTGAGTAACAGGGCTACTTTATTTTTGGGATATAAAAAGGAGAAAGAAAAAGTGGGAATGGAATTAGTTGTGTCTAATTGTTAGTGCTTAGAAGAAATATTACTGATTAAAGGTTATAAAGACGAAGTGGTAGGAGTTATGTTATAGATGTTCTTTTTTCTTGTCTTGTCCCATACAAATGGATATGTATAGGTCATTCATAAGGAGGAAAAAATGAATTCTACAATTATTATTGTTGGCATTCTTGCTTTGGTTTTTATTTTTCTTGTTTTTGGTGTTTCTGCTAAACCAATACGTTTTATAGGGAAAGCACTCTTTCATGTCACTTTAGGTATAGCGTTACTATTTATTGTGAATGTTGCAGGGACATATTTCGATTTTCATATTCCAATTAACATGGGCACAGCTACAGTATCAAGTTTATTAGGGGTGCCAGGTGTTGCTGCATTAGTGATTATTAAGCTATATATAATGCCAAGATAAATTTATTTTGGCATTTTTTAAAAAATCGTTGACTTACTGATTAGTAATATGATAAATTAATAAGCGTCGTCAGGAACGAAAGAAAAAAGTTGTTGACAGATTCAAGTCAAAATGTTAAATTATAAAAGTCGCTGAAACGCGGCATTGAACTTTGAAAACTAAACGAAACAAACAACGTGAAACGTCAATTTTTATTTTAGATGCTAGACAAACTAACTTTATTGGAGAGTTTGATCCTGGCTCAGGATGAACGCTGGCGGCGTGCCTAATACATGCAAGTCGAGCGAATGGATTAAGAGCTTGCTCTTATGAAGTTAGCGGCGGACGGGTGAGTAACACGTGGGTAACCTACCCATAAGACTGGGATAACTCCGGGAAACCGGGGCTAATACCGGATAATATTTTGAACTGCATAGTTCGAAATTGAAAGGCGGCTTCGGCTGTCACTTATGGATGGACCCGCGTCGCATTAGCTAGTTGGTGAGGTAACGGCTCACCAAGGCGACGATGCGTAGCCGACCTGAGAGGGTGAT